>NZ_CP141058.1:0-1467694 GCF_034661175.1 Nocardioides renjunii
GTTCACAGCTTGTGGAGAACTCTGTGGACTGTTGCGGCTGCAAGAGCCCGTGCGAGACGCACCGGGTCAGGCATCAGGGCACGACGACGGTGGAAAGCAAGGCGATCCGGTGGATGAGCAGCAGGTAGACCTCCAGACGGCGTGGCAGCAGATCGTCGAGGACCTCCAGCCCAACCAGCGGGCCTGGCTGCGACCCAGCGTCCCGATGACCGTGCACGAGAACACGGCGATCATCGCGGTGCCCAACGACTTCACCCGCAACCAGCTCGAGGGCCGGCTCCGCAACCACATCGAGGACGCGCTCAGCGAGGCCTTCGGTCGCGAGATCCGGATGCTCGTCACGGTCAACCCCGCGCTCGAGGACGCCGAACAGCTGGTCCCGGTCGATGAATCGCCAGATCGATCTGTCTCTTTGTCGACAAACGACCACCAAGCCTTCGACCCGACCCCGCCGGCCATGGTCGAGCACGAGCCGAGCCCCGGCCCCAGCGAGCGCCGCCCGTCAGCCCTGGAGACGCGGCTCAACCCCAAGTACACGTTCGAGACGTTCGTCATCGGGTCGTCCAACCGCTTCCCGCACGCGGCCGCGGTGGCCGTCGCCGAGGCGCCCGGCAAGGCCTACAACCCGCTCCTGGTCTACGGCGAGTCCGGCCTCGGCAAGACCCACCTGCTGCACGCGATCGGCCACTACGTCCGCAGCCTCTACAGCAACGCCAAGGTGCGCTACGTCTCGAGCGAGGAGTTCACCAACGAGTTCATCAATGCGATCCGCGACGACCGCCAGGACCGCTTCAAGCGGCGCTACCGCGACGTGGACGTGCTGCTGATCGACGACATCCAGTTCCTCGAGGGCAAGACGCAGACCCAGGAGGAGTTCTTCCACACGTTCAACACCCTCCACAACGCCAACAAGCAGATCGTGCTGACCTCCGACCGGGCGCCCAAGCGGCTCGAGGCGCTCGAGGACCGACTGCGCAACCGGTTCGAGTGGGGGCTGATCACCGACGTCCAGCCGCCCGACCTCGAGACCCGCATCGCGATCCTGCGCAAGAAGGCGGCGATGGACCGGCTCACGGCGCCGCCGGACGTGCTCGAGTTCATCGCCTCCAAGATCCAGACCAACATCCGCGAGCTCGAGGGTGCCCTGATCCGGGTCACGGCGTTCGCCAACCTCAACCGCCAGGAGGTCGACATGACGCTGGCCGAGATCGTCCTCAAGGACCTGATCCCCGAGGGCGGCGAGCCGGAGATCACCCACGCGCTGATCATCGCCCAGACCGCCGCCTACTTCGGCGTCTCGCTCGAGGACCTCACCGGCCCCTCGCGCGGTCGGCACCTGGTGATGGCGCGCCAGATCGGGATGTACCTCTGCCGCGAGCTGACCTCGATGTCGCTGCCCCAGATCGGGCGCGAGTTCGGTGGACGCGACCACACGACGGTCATGTACGCCGACCGCAAGATCCGCCAGCTGCTGGCCGAGCGCCGCGCTGTCTTCAACCAGGTCAGCGAGCTGACCAACCGGGTGAAGATGCAGGCCCGCCAGGCCTGAGGCCCGCCCCCACGAGGCGGCCGGTCCTGCGGACCGCGCCGCCAGCCACTGGCGTGTGGAGAACATGTGGTTCGGCCCGGCCCGTCGTCCCCACCCCCTGTGGATGCGCCGGGACGAACGACACGAACCGGCCCGGCGTCCACACCCGCCACCAGCGGGGCCGTGCTGCGTCCACACCCGTCATCCACATGGTTTCGGTGCCCTGACCTGCACGAACGCCGCTCATCCACAGTTTCCACGGACCCTATGACGACTATGGACCTGAAGACTGGTCCCCTCTCCCACCAACACCGAACGGCCCGTCCTCTGGGGAGAACCCTGCCGCGGCCACCGCGGCGCGTGGCAGGATGCACTTCCCACACGCTCATGTGTGGTTCCTGCCTGCCTGCCACCCGAACGCTCCACCCCTCCTCGAGGAGACCCTTGTGAAGTTCCGCGTCGAACGCGACGTCTTCGCCGATGCCGTTGCCTGGGCGGCCCGCAGCCTCCCGGTCCGCCCGAGCTCGCCGGTCCTCGCCGGGCTGCTCATCGAGGCGAGCGACGCCGGCCTGGTGCTCTCCACCTTCGACTACGAGACCTCGGCCCGCGCCACGCTGACCGCCGAGGTCAACGACGAGGGCAAGGCCCTCGTCAGCGGCAGGCTCCTCGCCGACATCTGCCGCAGCCTGCCCGCCAAGCCGGTCGAGCTGACCCTCGAGGGGCCCCGCGTCTCACTGACCTGCGGCTCGGCCCGGTTCAGCCTCCAGACCATGCCGGTCGCTGACTACCCCACGCTCCCCGAGATGCCGTCCGCCACCGGCACCGTGTCCAGCGCCGACTTCGCCCACGCCGTCTCCCAGGCGGTCACGGCGGCCGGTCGCGACGACATGCTGCCCGTGCTCACCGGCGTACGCATCGAGATCGACGGCTCCACGATGGCGCTGCTGGCCACCGACCGCTTCCGCCTCTCCCACCGCGAGCTGACCTGGAACCCGCAGTCGCCCGACGAGTCGGTCGCGGCGCTCGTGCCGGCCAAGGTCCTCGGCGACACGGCCAAGTCGCTCACCTCGGGCGCCGAGGTCACCATCGCGCTGAGCGCCAGCGGCGCCGGCGAGGGCCTCATCGGCTTCGAGGGCACCGGCCTGGGCGGCGTGCGGCGTACGACGACGCGCCTCCTCGACGGGGAGTTCCCCAAGGTCCGGTCCCTGTTCCCGGCCGAGCACCTCACCGTCGCCAAGGTCAACAAGGCCGAGCTCATCGAGACCGTCAAGCGCGTCGCGCTGGTGGCCGAGCGCAACACCGCGGTCCAGATGAAGTTCGGCGAGGACCAGATCGTGCTCGACGCCGGGTCCGGCGACGAGGCGATGGCCACCGAGGCCGTCGACGCCGACATCAACGGCGACGACCTGACCACCGGCTTCAACCCGCAGTTCCTGCTCGACGGCCTGACCGCCATCGACGGGGAGTTCGTCGACCTGGCCTTCACCCAGGCGACCAAGCCGGTCGTCATCTCCGGGACGGACGCCGCCGACGACGCGGGCACCTTCCGCTACCTGCTGATGCCGCGCCGCCTGCTCTCGTAACCTGGTCGAACAGCCGCGAGGCACAAGCGGTGTTTGGAGACTTCCTGATCAGGGGGTCTCGAGACAGCACGTCGCGACCTCGTCCCTGGGTCGTGGCGCCACTCGACCTCCCTCGACGCGCCGTGCACTCGTCCCTCGCGCCCGGCTAGTCTCGTGACATGGACATCGGACTCATCGGGCTGGGCAAGATGGGCGGCAACATGCGCGAGCGCATGCGCCGCGCGGGACTCACGGTCGTCGGCTACGACCGCAACCCCGACGTCAGCGACGTCGACTCGCTCGAGGCGCTGGTGGAGGCGTTGCCGAGCCCCAAGGTCGTGTGGGTCATGGTGCCGGCGGGCGACCCGACCCGCGCGACGGTCCAGGAGCTGTCCGGGCTGCTCGGCGAGGGCGACGTCGTGGTCGACGGCGGCAACTCCCGCTGGACCGACGACCTCGCCAACGCCGAGCTGCTCGCGGAGAAGAAGATCGGCTACGTCGACTGCGGCGTCTCCGGCGGCGTGTGGGGCCTGGAGAACGGCTACGCGCTGATGTACGGCGGCGACGAGGCCGACATCGCCAAGGTGCAGCCGGCCTTCGACGCCCTGGCGCCCGAGGGTGACTTCGGGTCGGTCCACGCCGGCAAGGTGGGCGCCGGCCACTTCTCCAAGATGGTCCACAACGGCATCGAGTACGCGATCATGCAGTCCTACGCCGAGGGCTGGGAGCTGCTCGAGGCGGTCGACATGGTCGACAACGTCACCGAGGTGTTCCGGTCCTGGCGCGAGGGCACCGTCATCCGCTCGTGGCTGCTCGACCTCATGGTCGCGGCGCTCGACGACGACCCCGGCCTGAGCAAGATAGCCGGCTACGCCGAGGACTCCGGCGAGGGCCGGTGGACCGTCGAGGCGGGCATCGAGCACGCGGTCGCCACCCCGGCGATCACCGCGGCGCTCTACGCCCGGTTCGTCTCCCGCCAGGACGACAGCCCCGCCATGAAGGCCGTTGCGGCGATGCGCAACCAGTTCGGCGGCCACGCCGTGCGGACCCCGGCCCCCAAGGGCGGCGACGCCGAGGGCGGCGGCCAGGCTCCCCAGACCGAGACGTCGCAGAAGGCCGGCGCCGGCACCACGGAGGAGCCCAGCGAGAGCTAGGGCCATGCCTTGCACGTAGCCCACCTCACCCTCCACGACTTCCGCTCCTACGCCGACATCGACGTCGCGCTCGAGCCGGGGGCGACGGCCTTCATCGGCCGCAACGGCCAGGGCAAGACCAACCTCGTCGAGGCGATCGACTACCTCTCGCGGCTGTCCTCCCACCGTGTCGCCACCGACGCGCCGCTCGTCCGCGCCGGCGCCGACCAGGCGATCGTGCGCGCCTCGGTGGTCAAGGAGGGTCGCACCGCGCTCCTCGAGGTCGAGCTCAACCCGGGTCGCGCCAACCGCGCCCGGATCAACCGCTCCCCGCTGCCGCGCCCCCGCGAGATCATCGGCCTGGTGCGGACGGTGGTCTTCGCGCCCGACGACCTCACCCTGGTCAAGGGCGACCCGTCCGACCGGCGCAAGCTCCTCGACGACCTGCTGATGCTGCGTACGCCCCGCCTGGCGGGGGTGCGCTCGGACTACGACCGGATCCTGAAGCAGCGCAACAGCCTGCTGAAGACGGCCGGGCTCGCCCGCGGCTCCTCGCGTGACGCGGCGCTGTCGACGCTCGAGATCTGGGACGACAACCTCGCGCGCGTCGGCGCCGAGGTCCTCGGCGCCCGCCTGGCGCTGGTCGAGGACCTGCGGCCCTACCTCGGCAAGGCCTACGAGGCGGTCGCACGCGGCGCGAGCCGCGACGACGCCGACCTCGAGTATCGCGCGAGCATCGACCTCACGTCGGTGGCCGCCACCACGGAGGCGTTGCAGGCCGCGCTGCTGGAGGCGGTCGCCGCGAAGCGCAAGGAGGAGCTCGACCGCGGCATCTCGCTCGTCGGCCCGCACCGCGACGAGCTGCTCCTCACCCTGGGCAACGCCGAGCTGCGGCTCCCGGTCAAGGGCTACGCCTCGCACGGGGAGTCCTGGTCCTTCGCGCTCGCGCTGCGGCTGGCGTCGTACGACCTGCTGCGCGCCGACGGCGACGACCCCATCCTCGTCCTCGACGACGTCTTCGCCGAGCTCGACACCGAGCGCCGCAGCCAGCTCGCGCAGCTCGTCGCCGGCGCCGAGCAGGTGCTGGTCACCGCGGCGGTCGCGGCAGACGTACCCGCGTCCCTGCAGGGAGTGCGCTACCTGGTCGCCGACGGGACCGTGACGCGCGATGAGTGACGAGCGCCCCGATCCCCCACACGAGGCGGACGGGGACGACGTAACCGAGCCAGGAGCCGCACCCGAGCCCGAGCACCAGCCGGACGGCCTCGACCTGGCGCGCGCCGCTGCCCGCGCCGCGGCTGCCAGCGCCGGTACGCCGCCCGCGCGGCGGCCGGCCTCCCGCACCCGGCGGCGGACCACCACGACGTCGTCCGGCGCGCGGCCCGACGACCGCGACCCCCAGCTGCTGGGGCAGGCGATGGGCCGGCTCGTCGCCAACCACGGCTGGGAGCTCGACCTCAAGGTGCAGGGCGTGTTCGGGCGCTGGGCCGAGCTGGTGGGCGACGAGGTCGCCGACCACTGCACCCCGGAGTCGTTCGACGACGGCCGGCTGGTGGTGCGGACCGACTCCACGGCGTGGGCGACCCAGCTCAAGCTGCTCGCACCCACCGTCGTACGACGCCTCAACGAGGAGCTCGGGCACGGCACCGTCACCCTGATCGAGGTCCTCGGCCCGCACCTGCCGAGCTGGAAGAAGGGCCGGCTCTCCAGCCGGGACGGACGCGGACCGCGCGACACCTACGGGTGACGCCGGGAGCCCCGATCTGCCGATCTGGGAGCCGCCGAACCGTATGGGGCCCCACCGACCCCCCTGTTCGGGCCTGTGAACGGGCACCATGGGGCCGCTGGGGGCATGTTTGCCGCCGAATCCATCCCCAGCCCGGGGCGGTTACTTCGGTGAAGCCCCGCTGAGGGGTAGCATGGGGCCTACGAGTCGCACGTCGTGTTGCCCCGCAACCGCAGCGACTCGACTCATGTCGAGCGCCCCCGGACCACGCGCCGGGGCGATGAGCAGAAGGCCGTGCCTTGAGCGAAGAGAATCCCGAGTCCACCGCAGCCCCGACCCCCGATTCCGCTCCTGACCCGCAGCCCTCCGAGGCCGAGCGCGCCGCTGCGCTCGCGGCGGCGGTCGAGGAGTCCGCCGACGAGCCGGCAGCCGAGAGGCGCTCGTCGACGGCCGTCGACAAGAGCGTCGAGTACGACGCCTCCGCGATCACGGTCCTCGAGGGCCTCGAGGCGGTCCGCAAGCGACCGGGCATGTACATCGGCTCGACCGGCGAGCGCGGCCTGCACCACCTGATCTGGGAGATCGTGGACAACGGCGTCGACGAGGCGCTGGCCGGCTACGCCACCCGCATCGTGCTGACCCTGCAGGCCGACGGCGGGGTGCGCGTCGAGGACAACGGCCGTGGCATCCCGACCGACACGGCGCCGGGCCAGGAGATGCCGGCGCTCACCATGGCGCTGACCATGCTCCACGCCGGCGGCAAGTTCGGTGGCGGCGGCTACAAGGTGTCCGGTGGACTCCACGGCGTGGGCGTCTCGGTCGTCAACGCGCTGTCCACCCGCCTGGTCGCCGAGGTGAAGAACAGGGGCCACCTGTGGCGCCAGACGTTCCGGCTCGGCGTTCCCGAGGCCGACCTCGAGCAGGTCCGGCCGATGGAGGCCGGCGAGCAGACCGGCACGACGGTCACCTGGTACGCCTCGGAGGACATCTTCGAGGAGACCACCTACAACCTCGAGACCATCACCTCGCGGCTGCGCGAGATGGCGTTCCTCAACAAGGGCGTGGAGTTCGTCGTGCGCGACGAGCGGCCCGAGGCCGAGTCGCGCGTCGACGCCGTCGAGGACGACACCGTCGACAGCGAGGTCGACAACGCCGGTCACGACGCCATCAAGCGCGCGGAGACGGGCGGGCTCGAGCAGGTCTTCAAGTACGACCGCGGGCTCGTCGACTACGTCGAGCACCTCAACCGCCGCAAGACCGCGGCCAACGCGAGCGTCATCTCCTTCGAGGCCGAGACGGCCGAGGGCGCCACGGGGCAGCACATGAGCCTCGAGGTCGCGATGCAGTGGAACACCTCCTACACCGAGTCGGTCCACACCTTCGCCAACAACATCAACACCCACGAGGGCGGGACCCACGAGGAGGGCTTCCGCGCCTCCCTGACCTCGCTGGTCAACAACTGGGGCGAGGAGTGGGGGCTGATCAAGAAGAAGGAGGACCGGGTCTCCGGCGACGACATCCGCGAGGGCCTGACCGCCATCATCTCGATCAAGCTGTCCGAGCCGCAGTTCGAGGGCCAGACCAAGACCAAGCTCGGCAACACCGAGGCCAAGGGCTTCGCCCAGCGGATCATGAACGACCAGCTCGGTGCCTGGTTCGAGCAGAACCCGGCCGAGGGCCGCGACATCGTCCGCAAGTCCCAGGCCGCCGCCAGCGCCCGCATCGCCGCCCGCAAGGCGCGCGAGCTCGCCCGCGGCCGCAAGGGCCTGCTCGGCGGCGGTGGCCTCCCCGGCAAGCTGAGCGACTGCCAGTCGACCAACCCGGAGGAGTGCGAGGTCTTCATCGTCGAGGGCGACTCGGCCGGTGGCTCCGCCCGTCAGGGCCGCGACCCGCGCATCCAGGCGATCCTCCCGATCCGCGGCAAGATCCTCAACGTCGAGAAGGCGCGCATCGACCGCGTGCTCGCCAACACCGAGGTCCAGGCGATCATCTCCGCGCTCGGCACCGGCATCCACGAGGAGTTCGACCTCGAGAAGCTGCGCTACCACAAGGTCGTGATGATGGCCGACGCCGACGTCGACGGCCACCACATCAACACGCTCCTGCTGACGCTGCTCTTCCGCTTCATGAAGCCGCTCATCGAGCACGGCTACGTCTACATGGCGCAGCCGCCGCTCTACCGCCTGCGGTGGAACAAGCCGGCGACCCACGAGTTCGTCTACTCCGACGCCGAGCGCGACGCGCTGCTCGCCGACGGCCTGGCGCAGGGCAAGAAGCTGCCCAAGGAGAACCCGGTCCAGCGCTACAAGGGGCTCGGCGAGATGAACGCCGACGAGCTGTGGGAGACCACGATGGACCCCGACGCCCGCCTGATGAAGCAGGTCGGCCTCGACGACGCCGCGCAGGCCGACGAGATCTTCTCGATCCTCATGGGCGAGGACGTCGAGCAGCGGCGCTCCTTCATCCAGCGCAACGCCAAGGACGTCCGATTCCTCGATATCTAGGTCGCTAGCCGTCTCTACGCCCAGCCCTAGACATCGATAGAACGCAGGAGAGAACCCCAGATGACTGAGACCCCCACCGGCACCGGAGCCGGCGGCTTCGGCTTCGGCGACGAGCGCATCCAGCCGATCGAGTTGCAGACGCTGATGCAGCAGTCCTACATCGACTACGCGATGACCGTCATCGTCGGGCGCGCGCTGCCCGACGTGCGCGACGGGCTCAAGCCCGTGCACCGGCGCATCCTCTACGCGATGTACGACGGCGGCTACCGCCCCGACCGCGGCTTCTCGAAGTGCTCGCGCGTCGTCGGTGACGTCATGGGTCAGTACCACCCCCACGGCGACTCGGCCATCTACGACACCATGGTCCGCCTCGCGCAGCCGTGGGTGCTGCGCGCGCCGCTGATCAACGGCCAGGGCAACTTCGGCTCGCCGGGCAACGACTCCGCCGCGGCCATGCGCTACACCGAGTGCCGGATGGCGCCGCTGGCCATGGAGATGGTGCGCGACATCGACGAGGACACCGTCGACTTCCGCCCCAACTACGACGGTCGCTCGCAGGAGCCGACCATCCTGCCCTCGCGCTTCCCCAACCTGCTGGTCAACGGCTCCGCGGGCATCGCGGTCGGCATGGCGACCAACATCCCGCCGCACAACCTCCGCGAGATCGCCGAGGGCGCGACCTGGGCGCTCGAGCACCCTGATGCGACCAAGCAGGAGCTCCAGGACGCCCTGCTCGAGCGGGTCAAGGGCCCCGACTTCCCCAACGGGGCGCTGATCGTCGGCCGCCAGGGGATCGAGCAGGCCTACCGCACCGGGCGCGGGTCGATCACCCAGCGCGCCGTCGTCGAGATCGACGAGGACGCCAAGGGCCGCACGATGCTGGTCATCAGCGAGCTCCCCTACATGGTCAACCCCGACAACCTCGCGCTCAAGATCGCCGAGCTGGCCGACTCGGGCCGGATCCAGGGCATCTCCGACGTGCGCGACGACACCTCCTCGCGCACCGGCCAGCGCCTGGTGATCATCCTCAAGCGCGACGCCGTCGCGCGCGTGGTGCTCAACAACCTGTTCAAGCACACCGAGCTGCAGTCGAACTTCTCGGCCAACATGCTCGCCCTGGTCGACGGGGTGCCCCGCACGCTGAGCATCGACGCCTTCATCTCCCACTGGGTCACCCACCAGATCGAGGTCATCCAGCGGCGTACGCGCTTCCGCCTCGCCGAGGCCGAGCGCCAGGCCCACGTCTACCGCGGCCTGGTCAAGGCGCTCGACGCCCTCGACGACGTCATCGCGCTCATCCGGCGCAGCCCCGACGTCGAGGAGGCCCGCACCGGCCTGATCGAGCTGCTCGACATCGACGAGGTGCAGGCCAATGCCATCCTCGAGATGCAGCTGCGCCGGCTTGCCGCCCTCGAGCGCCAGAAGATCATGGACCGCCTCGCCGAGCTCGAGCGCGTCATCGCCGACCTCGAGGACATCCTCGCCAGCGAGCCGCGCCAGCGGCAGATCGTCTCCGAAGAGCTCAAGGAGATCACCGACAAGTACGGCGACGACCGCCGTACGCAGATCATCGCGGCGGACGGTGACCTGTCGATGGAGGACCTGATCCCCGACGAGGACCTCGTCGTCTCGATCACCCGCGGCGGCTACGCCAAGCGCACCCGCGCCGACCAGTACCGCCTCCAGAAGCGCGGCGGCAAGGGCGTGCGCGGTGCGACCCTGCGCGGCGACGACGTGGTGCAGCACTTCATCGCGACCACCAACCACCACTGGCTGCTGTTCTTCACCACCGCCGGCCGGGTCTACCGCACCAAGGCCTACAACCTCCCCGAGGCGGCCCGCGACGCCAAGGGCGGCCACGTGGCCGGCCTGCTGAGCTTCCAGCCCGACGAGGACATCGCCCAGGTGCTGGCGATCCGCGACTACGAGCAGGCCCCCTACCTCGTGCTCGCCACCCGCACCGGGTTGGTCAAGAAGACCAAGCTCGGCGACTACAACAGCCCCCGCCAGGCCGGCGTCATCGCGATCAACTTCCGCGAGGAGGACGACGAGCTGATCGGCGCAGAGCTGGTCAACGGCGACGACGACATCCTGCTGGTCTCCCGCAAGGGCCAGTCGATCCGCTTCAAGGCCGACGACGAGCAGCTGCGGCCGATGGGTCGCGCCACCGGTGGTGTGCGCGGCATGAAGTTCCGCGACGGCGACTCGCTGCTGTCGATGTCGGTGATCCGGGCCGCGCAGGTGGCGGCCGAGGAGGCCGTCGAGGGCGACGCCGCCGACTCCGACGAGGTGAAGGAGCAGTACGTCTTCACGATCACCGACGGCGGCTTCGCCAAGCGCAGCCGGATCAGTGAGTACCGCCTCCAGACCCGCGGCGGCATCGGCATCAAGGCGATGTCCCTGGCCAACGAGGACCGCGGCGGCCTCGTCGGCGCGTTCATCGTGGAGGAGGACGACGAGGTCCTCTCGATCACGAGCGGCGGCCAGGTCGTGCGCAGCCCGATCGACGCCAACTTCCGGCCCACCGGCCGCTCGACGATGGGCGTGAAGTTCGTCGCGCCCAAGTCGGGGGACTCGGTCGCCGTCGTGGCCCGCTCGGTGGAGGCCAAGATCGCCGAGGAGGTCGAGCAGCTCACCGCCGAGACCGCCGAGGCGGTCGAGGCCGAGGCCCGCGAGGCCGCTGCCGAATCGCCCGACGTGGTCGACGATGCAACAATCGACGGTGAGGACGCTGTCGAGGCGCCCGCCGACGAGAGCACCGAGGAGTGAGTGATCCCGTGTCGGAACGCACCGCGACTCCCCGTCGTACGTCTGAGGACGAGCCTGCCAAGCGGTCCCTGACCGGCCGCCTGCAGGACACGCTGTCCAGCGCTGCCGAGGAGCACCGCGCCAACGCGGGGCCCTCGGGCGCCAAGGGCAACCGCGCCCGTCGTGAGCCGGGGCGCCAGCCCCGCCGTGCCCGGCTGCGGCTGACCCGCATCGACCCGTGGTCGGTGATGAAGACCGCCTTCCTGCTCTCGGTCGCCTTCGGCGTCGTGACGTTCGTGGCGATCTTCATGGTCTGGTCGGTGCTCGGCGCCGCCGGCGTGTGGGACTCGATCAACTCCGCCGTGGCCAGCATCGTCGAGGGCGACAGCGGCAACTCGACCTTCGACGTGACCGACTACGTCGGCATGTCGCGCGTGCTCGGCTTCACGCTCCTGGTGTCGGTGCTCGACGTGATCCTGCTGACCGCGATCGCCACCCTGACGGCCTTCCTCTACAACCTCGCCGCCGCCCTCCTCGGCGGCATCGAGGTGACGCTCGCCGAGGACGAGAAGTGATCCCGACCCTCGATTGGCACCGCCCGACCGGGGTCAGGTAATCTTCGGCGTCGCTGCTGCTGCAGCGTGCGGGCCTATAGCTCAGACGGTTAGAGCGCTTCCCTGATAAGGAAGAGGTCGGAGGTTCAAGTCCTCCTAGGCCCACTCCACCCGCATCACCTTCGTCCGATCGCCGCGATCCCGAGGAGAGTCCCGTGAAGAAGCTCCTGCTGGTCGTCCTCGCCGCCGCCGGCGCGGCCCTCGCGAAGAAGAAGATGGACGAGGGCAAGAACGAGCAGGCCCTCTGGGCCGAGGCCACCGACAACGTCGACCGGGCCTGACGCTCAGTCGTTGTTCGCCGCCACTCGTCCGTGAGTGGTCGGCACACCAGGGGCCTTGGCGCAATTGGTAGCGCACCTGCTTTGCAAGCAGGGGGTTGCGAGTTCGAGTCTCGTAGGCTCCACCAGCAAAACCCCAGGTCAGCCTGGGGTTTTGCTCTTTTCTGGAGTGTTCCGGTCGACTTCGAGATCGGCCTCTAGGGGGACTGGTGGGGGAAAGACCACGGGATCGACCGTGGGTCGGCTCCTTTGGCAAACTCGAAGCGCGGCCGCATGGTCGTCGTTACGGTCCTGAGCATGGACGACGCGGGGACGCCGGGCGAGAAGCGAATGCGCCTGCGGTACGCCGGGGCGTGCCGCGTCTGTGAGGTCGCGCTGCCCGCCAAGACCGAGGCGATCTACGAGCGGTCGACGAAGACCGTGCGCTGTCTGGGCCACGAGAAGTCGGGTGTCGATGTGGTGACAGTCGAAGCACCGATCAGCGCCGGCACTCCGGGTGGTTCTGCTCGTCGGGAGTTCGAGCGCCGTGAGCAGAACAGGGAACGACGGATCCGCGAGAAGCACCCGAGGTTGGGCGGGCTCATCCATGCCTTCAGCGACGAGCCGCAGTCGACGAAGGCCTGGGACTCCGGCGCGCTGGGCGAGGAGCGCCTCGGCAGCCGCCTCAACGAGCTCGCCTCCGACACCCTCCGAGTCCTGCACGACCGGACGATTCCTGGAACCAGGGCGAACATCGACCACCTTGCGGTCACCCCCACCGGGGTCTTCGTCATCGACGCGAAGAAGTACGCCGGCCGCCCGCACCTCAAGGTCGAGGGCGGGCTCCTCCGGCCGCGCGTCGAGAAGCTGATGGTCGGCAGCCGCAACTGCACGAAGCTCGTCGACGGGATGCTGAGGCAGATCGACGTCGTCCGCGGTATGCTCGGCGACGATGTCGCAGTACAAGGCGTGCTCTGCTTCGTCGAAGCTGACTGGCCACTGCTAGGGGGCTCGTTCACCACACGCGGCGTCGAGGTGATGTGGCCCAAGAAGCTGTACCCGTTGTTGCGGGCCGGCGATGCTGCGGACGTCGATGGCGTCGAGCCTGTGTACCGACGGCTGGCGTCCGCCCTGCCACCAGCCTGACCACGGTCCAGGCCCGCGAATACTACTTTCGTGAATCGTCCCCCAGGCGCGGTGCCAACGGCAGGATGTGCAATGCCTGCCGGCAAAGACGGCAGCCAGGACGGAGTTGGAATGTCGATCGTGGCAAAGCCGCTGAATGCGACGCTCATCCATCACACAGGGACCTTCATCCGGTTCCGCAAGACCGACGCGGCGTCGCTACCTCCCGCAGAACGCAAGTGCGAGATCGAGCTCCCCGACGGTCGAGTGGTCGCTGGCAAGTTCGCCGGTAATCGGGACCTTTTCAATGTGAATGGTCCAGAACTCATTCGGTGGATCAAGTCATGGCTTCCAGACACCAAGAGCGCGCGCGTCGTTGTGCACCCGGTTGGGACTGCAGACAAGATTCGACTTGAACTACTCGGAGCATCTCCAGCCGCCCTGTCTTCGAAGGATAGAAGGTCACTTCTCGCCAGGGCTCCGAAGACCAAAGGGCTCGCCGGAGACCGAAAGCGTCAGGAGTTCAGTCGATGGGAGCGCGACCCGGCTCTCCGCCGATTCGTTCGGGGCGTTTGGGGTTCACGATGCCAGGTCGTCGGATGCAGCACGCAAGACGCCGTTTCGAAGACCGCCGCAAGCGACAGCCTCGTTGACGTACATCACCTGATGTCGGTCAGCCTCAGGGGCGACGACTCTCCAGCCAATCTGGTTGTGCTGTGCATGATGCATCACGGGCTCATCCATCGATCTTCAGGCGTCACTACGACGGTGAATGTTGGCTCGGTCCGCATCGCTGCGGACGGTGTCAGGTTCGAGATGAAACGCGACCTCGAGACTCTCAACCGAGCCATGTCCTGGCGTCCCTGACGGACCCAGGATCTGTCGAAATAGCCACTCGCGGCCAGAGATTCGCCCAAATCGGCAGAGGTTGGCAAGTCTCGGCAGTAGCCTCGATCCGTGATCGAGCCCTGGGTGTCCGCCGACGACATCGCTGCGCACCTTGGCGTCACCAAGGACTCCGTCTACGCCTGGATCGCCAAGAAGGGTATGCCCGCACATCGGGTGGGGCGTCTTTGGAAGTTCAAGGTCTCTGAGGTCGACGACTGGGTCCGCAACGACCGGGCCACGGACACCGCCGGGAGTGTCTGAGCCGTGGAGATCATCGACAACATCAACCGTTTGCTTGGGGATGATCTCAAGCAAACGATAAGCCGCGGCTCCAAGGTCAGGGTCGCTGCTTCAACGTTCTCGATCTACGCGTTCGAGGCACTACGCAAGGAGCTGGAGGGCGTCGAGGCACTGGAGTTCATCTTCACGGCGCCGACTTTCGTCGCCGGCCAGGCCACTGACAAGGTCAAAAAGGAGCGCCGGGAGTTCTTCATCCCCCAGGCCAAGCGCGAGTCCAGCCTCTACGGTTCGGAGTTTGAGATCAGGCTCCGCAACAAACTGACACAGCGGGCGATCGCTCGCGAATGCGCTGACTGGATCAAGACCAAGGTCACATTCAAGTCCAACACCACTGGTGCCCCCATGCAGCAGTTCGCCGTTGTCGACAACGAAGCGGCGTACACACCACTTCAGGGCTTCACCAGCACCGACCTCGGCTACGAGCGTGGCGACGCCGTCTCCAACCTCGTCAACAAGATCGACGAAGCCCCGCTCACCGCGGCCTACCTCCAGACCTTCGACGCCATCTGGAACAGCCCCCAGCAGGTCCAGGACGTCACCGAGTTGGTGCACGAGCACATCGCATCTGTCTACGCCGAGAACAGCCCCGAGCGGGTCTACTTCCTGGTGCTCTACAACCTCTTTGCGGAGTTCCTCGAGGAGGTGAGCGAAGACGTCC
The DNA here is from genome assembly GCF_034661175.1 of Nocardioides renjunii. Classification (NCBI taxonomy): domain Bacteria; kingdom Bacillati; phylum Actinomycetota; class Actinomycetes; order Propionibacteriales; family Nocardioidaceae; genus Nocardioides; species Nocardioides renjunii. The sequence goes on from NZ_CP141058.1 coordinate 15,044, forward strand.
TGCCAAACGACCTGACCGGCTACAAGGACACCGAGATCTGGAACCGGCTCTACAACTTCCAGAAGGACGCAGCTACGGGAATCATCAACAAGTTGGAGACCTACAACGGATGCATCCTCGCCGACAGCGTTGGCCTCGGAAAGACCTTCACAGCGCTGGCAGTGATCAAGTACTACGAGCTCCGCAACAAATCGGTCCTAGTGCTGGCGCCCAAGAAGCTCGAAGACAACTGGACGACCTACAACAGCAACCTGACGACCAACATTCTCGGCAAGGACCGGCTCAACTACGACGTCCTTGCCCACACCGACCTCACTCGGACGAGCGGGTACGCCGGCCAGATCCGTCTCGACCGCCTCAACTGGGGCAACTACGACCTTGTCGTGATCGATGAGTCTCACAACTTCCGCAACGCCGACTACGCCGAAGAGAAGGAATCACGATACCAGCGGCTTATGAGGCAGGTAATCCGACAGGGCGTGAAGACCAAAGTCCTGATGCTGTCGGCCACCCCGGTCAACAACCGATTCCTCGATCTCAAGAACCAGCTCGCGCTGGCGTATGAAGGCGAGTCGGAGAACCTCTCGTCCAAGCTCGACATCTCTACCACCGTCGAACAGGTCTTCCGTCAGGCGCAACTTGCCTTCAGCAAGTGGTCGACGCTGCCCCCGGAGGAGCGCACCGCCAACTCGATCCTGTCGATGCTGGAGTTCGACTTCTTCGAACTACTAGACGCGGTCACCATCGCCCGAAGCCGCAAGCACATCCAGGCGTTCTACGACACCGCTGAAATCGGCGTCTTCCCGAGTCGGCGGCCCCCACTGTCGCTTCGGGAGCCCCTCACAGATGTCGAGCACGCCCCGACGTTCAATGAAATCTTCGAACAGCTCCAGGAGCTCACCCTCGCGATCTATGCCCCCCTGTCCTACGTGTTCCCGAGCAAGCTGCAGAAGTACGTCGACCTCTACAACGTCAGAGGCGGCACTGCCCGCGGCAACCTAGATCACGCTGGTCGTGAACGCGGCATCCAGAAGCTCATGACCGTCAACCTGCTCAAGCGGTTGGAAAGCTCGGTCGAAGCCTTCCGGATCACGCTCAACAAGGTTTACACCGCCGTCGACGCAGCCCTGGCCGTCATCGACGATCACGACATCGCCATGGAAGACCTCGCGGCAGCCTTCGCCGACATCGGTGCCGAAGACGACGACTTCGAGGTCCCCGAATCCGGGAGCGTCGGCAGGAACTTCCAGGTAGAGCTGGCCGACATGGACACGGTGTCATGGCGACGAGACCTGTGGAACGACCGCGAGACCCTGAGCGAGCTCATCGACGAAATGGAGCGCATCACTCCAGACCACGACTCCAAGCTCCAGCGCCTCATTCAGCACGTCGGAGACAAGGTCCAGCACCCGATCAACGACGGCAACAGGAAGGTCCTGATCTTCTCGGCTTTCGCCGACACGGCCAACTATCTCTACCGCGAACTGGCCCCGACTCTCTCGGAGGCAGGCCTGGAGCTGGGCGTCGTGACCGGCAGTTCGAACAGCACCTCGCTCGGCAAGGGCTTGGACTTCCAAGAAATCTTGACACTCTTCTCGCCACGGTCGAAGGACAAAGCGCTTGTGATGCCGGCGGAGAGCCGCGAGATCGACGTCCTCATCGGGACGGACTGCATCTCCGAGGGCCAGAACCTCCAGGACTGCGACTACGTGATCAACTACGACATCCACTGGAACCCGGTGCGGATCATCCAGCGGTTCGGCCGCATCGACCGCATTGGCTCCACGAACGCGACCATCCAGTTGGTCAATTTCTGGCCCGACATCTCGCTCGATGAGTACATCAACCTCAAGGAGCGCGTTGAGAACCGCATGGTGATCGCGGATCTCGCGGCGACCGCCGATGACAATGTGCTCACCCAGGAGGGCAGCGAGACCGCCTTTCGGCGCGAACAGCTCCGCAAGCTGCAAGAAGAAGTGATAGAGCTTGAAGACGTCCGGACGGGCGTCTCGATCACGGACCTCGGCCTCAACGAGTTCCGCATGGATCTCCTTGCGTACGTGAAAGAGTACGGCGATCTCGGATCCTCCCCAAAGGGCCTCCATGCGGCTGTCCCCGCCGACCTCACCAAAGGACTCAAGCCCGGAGTCATCTTCGCCCTTCGGAGCGTCGACGAAAACGTCGAAATCAACCGGCACAACCGACTGCACCCCTACTACCTCATCTACCTCGATGAGTCCGGCCATGTGATCACGGACCACACGGAGGTCAAGCACCTCCTTGATCTCGTCCGTAACAGTTGCCACGGAGTGTCCGAGCCAGTGCCAGCGGCATACCACGTCTTCAACAAGGCAACCTCGGAAGGAGCCGACATGACGGCGTACTCCGACCTATTAACCCAGGCGATCCGGTCGCTGATCGATATCACCGAGGAGCGCGACATCGACAGCTTGTTCTCCGGGAGCAAGACCACGGCTCTGACGCAGACGTTTGCCGGCCTTGAGGACTTCGAGCTACTCGCGTTCATCGCCGTGGTCGATCCCGCCACCCGATTTAATGGATGACGCCGGGCCGCTCTTCCGGTGGCCGTCCAAGGGTCGCGTGGGTCGCACCATCCCGAAGGAAAGGCTATACGCCGAAGCGCGCATCACCAGTCGGGTCAAGCAGCGATTCGTCGAAGACCTCCAACGCGTCACCTGGGCGTACAAAATCGGTGAACAGGCACTGCCACTCAAGCCATGCGACTCGATGACGGAGTTTCAGATCTTCGAGGTAGAGCTCAAGGCGGACGATGTGGCAGACCAGGTCCTGAAAACGATCGACGGAGCAGTCCCATCACCTGTGATCTTCGAACTAATTCGGAACCGCGCCGGCCACGCCGAGATCCAGGTGGCCGCTGCACGCAAGGAGCTCGGCCAACGTGGGCCCAAGCTCAGCTCCTACTTCCGCAGCCACTGGGGACCTGGGGACGCCGTGCGTTCCGATCTACCAGCAGCGCTCGACCTCGGCGGGCTCTATGACGGAGTTCTGGCCGCCCTCTTGCCGCTCAGCGCACGTCCGGGTGAAGACCTGTCGGAGGCTATCGGCAGAATGACGCGGGTCGCCCAACTCGAGCGTGAGATCGGTGCACTCGAGCGCCGGCTCCGCAACGAGCGCCAGCTCAACCGCAAGGTCGCGCTCCGGCGCGCCCTCAAGACCAAGCAAGCAGAACTCGAGCAGCAGAGGTAACTGGTGGAGAAGCTCCGCATGACGTCCCCCGATATGACCGCGGCCAATGTCGACAAGATCGCCCAGCTGTTCCCCACTGTGGTTACCGAGTCCCTGAACGGGCACGGCGCCCCCGTTCGCTCCGTCGACTTCGACTTGCTGCGCCAAGAGCTCTCCGACCACGTTGTTGAGGGTCCGCAAGAGCGTTACCAATTGGACTGGCCCGGCAAGCGAGCGGCGGGCCTCGCAGCCAACGCCCCCATCGCCAAGACCCTCCGCCCGGTGCGGGAAGGCTCTGTCAAATTCGACACCACCCAAAACCTGTTCATCGAGGGCGACAACCTCGACGCCTTGAAACTGCTGCAGGAGTCTTACCTCGGCAAGGTCAAGCTGATCTACATCGACCCGCCCTACAACACTGGCAACGACTTCATCTACGACGACGACTTCGCCGAGTCGATCGCCGACTATGAACGACGTGCTGGCGAGCGCGACGCCGAGGGCCGACGCATGGTTGCCAACACCGAGGCCAACGGGCGCTTCCACTCAGACTGGCTCTCGATGATGTACCCCCGCCTCAAGCTCGCGCGCAACCTGCTGCGCACCGACGGCGTGATCTTCATATCTATCGACGACCACGAAGTCGACAACCTCCGCAAACTTTGCGATGAGGTCTTCGGAGCCCAGAACTTCGTTGCACAGATCATCTGGCAGAAGGTCTTTGCGCCAAAGAACTCCGCGCGGTGGTTCTCCGAAGACCATGACTACATCCTGGTGTACTCCCGCGACGCACAGTCCTGGACGCCCAACCTCCTCCCGCAGACCGAGGAGATGCTTGCCCGGTATAGGAACCCCGACAATGACCCGCGCGGACCTTGGACTTCATCAGACATGGCCGCTCGCAACCGCTACGACGCGGGCCTCTATCCAGTCACGACGCCATCCGGGCGCGCAATCGAAGGTCCCCCACGCGGAAGCTACTGGCGCATCTCAGAAGCGAAGTTCAGGGAGTACGACGCGGACAAGCGCATTTGGTGGGGCGTAGATGGTTCGAACGTCCCTCGACTGAAGCGATTCCTCTCCGAGGTGCGGGCAGGCAAGACACCGCAGACCCTGTGGACCTACCAAGAGGTCGGACACACCCAGCACGCGAAGAAGACTCTGCTCAAGTACATCCCTTTCGAGCACACCGAGAACGTGCTCAACTCGGTCAAGCCAGTAGAACTGCTGCAGCGGATCCTGCAACTGGCCACTGCGCCGGAATCCGACGACATCGTGCTCGACTTTTTCTCGGGCTCCGGCACGACGGCCCACGCTGTGCTGAAGCAGAACGCAGAGGATGGCGGCCGCCGCCGATTCATCGGTGTCCAGGTCCACGAACCTCTGCGTATCCCAGAGCCCGGGTTCGACTCGATCCTTGGCATGAGCCTGACCCGGATCAAGAACGTTGCCGAGGAGCTGATTAATCAGCCCAGCCTCAGTGGCACGCCCGATACCGGCTTTCGGCTACTGCGAGTCGACACCACCAACATGGCGGACGTCCTGCGCACCCCTGACCAGACGGATCAGGAGGCCCTCGCCGGGCTAGACGACAGCGTCAAACCCGGGCGGAGCAACGAGGACCTGCTCTTCCAAGTCCTACTCGATTGGGGACTTGAGTTGACGATGCCGATCTCCCTAGAGAGGCTCCATAGCCAAGAGGTGTTTACGGTCGAGGATGGCGCGCTAGTTGCCTGCTTCGACTCCTACGTCAGCCCTGACGTAGTGCGCACGATGGCCAAGCGTCAGCCGCTCCGGACTGTATTCAGGGACTCAGGCTTCGACTCGGATGCCGAGCGGATCAACGCCGAGCAGATCTTCCGGGAGCTCTCCCCCTCGACCGACGTGAAGGCGATCTGACATGGAGCGACTGGATCTCACCTCGCACGACACGCTCGAGGAGAACCTCGTCTACCTGGCCGATCGTTTTCCACATGTGATCACCGAGTCCTTGGCGGCTGACGGCACGCTCGTCAGGTCCGTCGATTGGGATGCCCTCCGTCAAGAGTTCAGCGAACGGGTCGTTGAGGGTCCCGCCGAGCGATACCAGCTCACGTGGCCGGGCAAGCGTGACGCATTGCTGGCGGCAAACGCTGCAACAGCCCGGACGTTGCGGCCTCTGCGACAGGAGTCGGTGGACTTCGACGCGACACAGAACCTCTTTGTCGAGGGCGACAACCTTGAGGTCCTCAAGCTTCTCCAGGAACCGCTGCTCGGCAAGGTCAAGATGATCTACATCGACCCGCCGTACAACACGGGAAGCGACTTCGTATACGCCGATGACTTCGCCGACTCACGACGGGCCTACTTGCAGCGTTCCGGGCAGGTCGACGAGGCGGGCACTCACTTGGTGTCGACCTCGGAGACCGGCGGTAGATTCCATTCGGCGTGGTTGAGCATGATGTACCCGCGGCTGAAGGTCGCGCGCTCGCTCATGGCCGAGGATGGCGTCGGGTTCGTCAGCATCGACGGTAACGAGGTCGCGCAGCTCAAACTGTTACTCACCGAGATCTTCGGGGCCGGCAACGTCGTCGCAACGATTGCCTGGGTGAGCAACCTCAAGGGACGTCAGATCTCCGACGGCGGTCCTGCGGGCACCCACGAGTACATCCTCTGCTTTGCCCGTAATGCCGAGGCCATCGGGCAGTTCCGGGGCTCCGGGGCCGGGTTCCGCAAACTCATGCCGGATGTCTACAAGGGTGCCGGCTATGCGCTCAAGCACGACGCCAAGGGACCGTACGTAACAAAGAACGAGCTCTACAACACCAACTCGAAGTTCAACGAGCGCACCGCCCCGACGATGATCTTCCGGATCCACTACAACCCAGACACCGCAGACGTGAAGGTCAGCGACATCGACGATCCCACGACGTTCGAAGGCTTCATGACTGCAATGCCTCACACCAACGCAAGACCGGGGCTGAACTGGCACGCGTGGCGCTGGAGTCGCGCCAAGATTCTGGCCGAGCCCGAGGACCTCGAGTTCGACACCAGCGGCGGCAAACTCCGGATCCGCACCAAGATCCGCGACGTCGACGGAATGACGATGAAAGATGTCATCATCGGTCCGTCGACCGTTACGGGCCAGGCCGACTTGGAGGCACTCGGACTCGGTCGGCTCTTCGACACACCCAAGCCAGTCTCCCTACTGGAGACGCTTGTGTCGGTCGCGACAGAGCCGGACGATATCGTGCTGGACTTCTTCGCCGGCTCGGCAGCGGCTGCGGAAGCGGTCATGCGCCGCAACGCTGACGATGGAGGCAACCGTCGATTCGTCATGGTCCAACTGGATGAGCCATGCGCTCCCGGCAGTCCCGCAGCCGATGAGGGCTATACGACGATTGCGGCTATCGGTCGAGAGCGGGTTCGGCGAGCCGGAGTCGCGCTTGTGAAGTCGGGGTTCGCCGGAGACACCGGGTTCCGTGCCCTAAGGCTGGACAGCAGTTCCCGCTCGGACGTCGAGCTCACGCCCGACGAGACCACCCAGGATGTCCTGCTCACGTTCGAAGCAACGGTGAAGCCGGATCGTACCGAGGAGGATCTTCTCTTCGACGCACTGCTCGACCTTGGCCTGGACCCCGGCCTGCCCATCGAGCAACAGCAGGCTGCAAATGGTGCGGTCATTTACAACGTCGATGACGGTGCGCTTCTGGCTTGCTTCTCCTCTGAGCTCGGCAGCGAACTACTCACGACAATCGGCAAGGCCGAACCGCTCCGCGCGATCGTCCGCGACTCGGCATTCGCCTCCGACTCCGAGCGGATCAACGCCGAGCAGCTCCTCAAGCAACTGAGCCCTAGCACGACCCTGGCGACGGTGTAGGTAGACAATGAAGTTTCAGTTCAAGGTCCAGCAGTACCAGACCAAGGCCGTCGACGCCGTTGTCGACGTGTTCGCCGGTCAACCAAAGGCAGACGGCATTTCCTACCGGATCGATCCAGGTCGCACCCCGAAGTCGGCCAAGGCTGATGAAGGGCTCTTCGCGGATTCCGGCTTTCGGAACGCTGAGATCGCGCTGAGCAAGCCGCAATTGCTCGCGAACGTCCAAGAGGGGCAGCGCACACGCAACCTGCCGATCTCCAAGGAGCTCAAGGACAGCAAAGCTGCACCGGGTGCGCCCAACCTGGACGTCGAGATGGAGACGGGTACGGGCAAGACCTACGTCTACATCAAGACGATCATGGAACTGCACAAGCGCTACGGCTGGTCGAAGTTCATCATTGTCGTGCCCTCTGTCGCGATCCGCGAGGGTGTCAAGAAGTCGTTCGACATCACTGCCGAGCACTTTCAGCAGACGTACGGCACTAAGCCGCGCTCCTTCATTTACAACTCCTCCCGGCTGCACGAGATCGAGCAGTTCAGTTCTGACGCTGGCGTGCAGGTAATGATCATCAACATCCAGGCGTTCAACGCGGCAGGCAAGGACAACCGTCGCATCTACGACGTCCTGGACGACTTCCAGTCGAGGCGGCCCATCGACGTCATCAGCGCCAACCGGCCCATCGTGATCATCGACGAGCCGCAGAAGATCGGAGCCGCGAAGTCGCTGGAGGCACTCTCGCGGTTCAAGGCACTTTTCGTACTGCGCTACTCAGCCACCCATAAGGTCGAGCACGTCAAGGTCCACCGACTGGACGCGCTGGACGCGTACAACCAAAAGCTCGTCAAGAAGATTGCCGTGCGAGGCATCACAGTGAAAGGCCTCAACGGTCTTTCCGCGTACCTCTACCTGGATGCAATCGAGGTCAAGAAGGGCCAACTTCCCAGTGCCCGCGTAGAGATGGAGGTCGCCACCGCTAACGGGCAGATCAAACGACAGCCCAAGCGAGTCATCAAGGGCAGCCGACTGCATGACCTCGCCAACGGCATCGAGGCCTACAAGGACATCGTCGTCACCGACGTCAGCGCCATCGACGACACCATCACCTTGAGTAATGGCGATGTGGTCGTGGCTGGCCAGCTCGCCGACCGAGACGTCACTGAAGAGACCAAGCGTCGCATCCAGATCCGTGAGGTGATCCGCGCGCACATCGATAAGGAGCGCGACCTCTTCAGCCAGGGCATCAAGGTGCTGTCGCTGTGCTTTATTGACGAGGTCGCGAAGTACCGCGACTACGAACGCGAGGACGCCCTGGGGGACTATGCCCGTGTCTTCGAGGAGGAGTACGCGCAAATCGTCCAGGACGTCCTCGACGAGCTGGAACTGGACGAGCCCACGGGGGCGTATCAGGAGTATTTGCGCCGCGACCGGGTCAGTGCAGTTCATGAGGGCTACTTCTCAGTCGATAAAAAGACCAAGCGGCAGGTGGATCCAACTGTGGCTAGGCGGGGGGAAGACGCGGGGCAGTCGACGGATGTGGATGCATACGACCTGATCCTCAGGGACAAGGAACGCCTCCTCTCCTTCGAGGAGCCGGTGCGTTTCCTGTTCTCCCACTCAGCGCTGCGGGAGGGCTGGGACAATCCCAACGTATTCGTCATGGGCATGCTGAAGAAGAGCGACAACACGATCTCGCGGCGCCAGGAGATTGGACGTGGTCTTCGGCTCGCGGTCGATCAGCACGGCGAACGCATGGACAACCCCATCACCGTTCACGAGATCAACAAGCTGACCGTCGTGACCGATGAGTCGTACACCGACTTCGTCGACGGCCTTCAGAAGGAGATCGCCGAGTCGTTGGCTGCCCGTCCTCGCAAGGCGAGCGTGAAGTACTTCGTGGGCAAGACTTACCGGACCGAGGACGGCGAGAGCGTCGTCGAAGACGTCCTTGCTCAGGCCCTTTACAAGTACTTGATCAAGAACGACTACCTGAACGATGACGACACCGTCTCCGACGGCTACAAGACCGCGAAGGAGGAAGGCACGCTAGCTGAGCCGACCTCTGACGTACTCAGGCCTGTGATCGACTTCGTCTGGCCGCTGGTTGACGCGCTCTACATCGACTTCCCGCTCCCGACCAACGACCGCAAGCCCAAGAAGATCCCCCTTAACGAGGCCAACTTCGCAAGGGAGGAGTTCAAGGCGCTTTGGAGCCGCATAAATCAAAAGGCCGTCTACCAGGTCGAGTTCGACTCCACCGAGCTGATCGCCAAGTGCGTACAGGCACTCGACAAGCACCTCAACGTCGCGGCGATGCAGTACGTGATCCAGGCAGGTTCGCAGCGAGACACCCTTGGGGTGGACGACCTTGCCAATCGCGCTGGCTTTGACCTCGGCCGCACGGCAACACACACCGAGACCGTCTCTGCTGGCTCCCAGGTGAAGTACGACTTGCTCGGTGAGATCACCGAGAAGACCCAACTAACCAGGCGCACGGCCGCAGCGATGCTAAGCAAGGTGGCGCCGGAGACCTTCGCCAAGTTCCGCCTCAACCCTGAACAGTTCATCTCCGAGGCAGCGCGGCTGATCAACGAGCAGAAAGCGACTGTGATTGTCGAGCACCTGGCGTACGACGCACTCGAGGACCGGTTCGACGCCGCGATCTTCACGCAAAGCCAGACCGCGCAGGACTTCTCCAAAGCGGGGGAGAAACTCACCAAGCACATCTACGACTACGTGGTGACTGACTCCAAGATCGAGCGCGCCTTCGTCACGGAGTTGGACACCAGCGCGGAGGTGGCGGTCTACGCGAAGCTGCCTCGCGGGTTCTTCATCCCGACCCCGGTCGGCGACTACAACCCCGACTGGGCAGTCGCCTTCACTGAGGGAAGCGTCAAGCACGTCTACTTCGTTGCCGAGACGAAAGGATCCCTGTCAACCCTCCAGCTCAAGGGCGTCGAGGAGGCGAAGATCGATTGCGCGCGCAAGTTCTTCGCCGCTCTTAGCGAGAAGCAGGATCAGAGCGTCAAGTACGACGTCGTCACCGACTACACCGAGCTGATGCAGTTGGTGGTGGGCTAGGTGACCTCGCCGGTTCCAGCTGGACTACACAGGTGACCACCCTTCGTACTCAGCGTGGGCGGCCAGGTGACGACATATCGACCGCGTAGCCCCTGGACAGCCATTCCATAGATCGAGGGCGGGGCGAAGCGTCGGTCTAGGTCGAGGCACGCGGCCTCGCTCTTCATCTTCGCCAAGAGGGCATCGGCTGGCAGCGGTCACAACTCACAAACTCAAGGCCCACGCGCATCGCGTTTGACCGAACAATGACGAGTCCGTAGGTCGCCGCTCTATCCCGTGCATCGGAGCCTTCAAACCGAGCGGCACGCATGCTACGAAGGTCCGTAGATCGGTCCGCCCCTCGGGGCGGGCCGAGCGTCATTTCAAGGCTAGGTGACGAGTGCTGACGGGCGGTGACGAGGCCGATGCACGGTGGAGTGAAGTTCTATCGGGGCTCTGCGGCCGCCGCGCGCGCCTACGTCGAGGCCGACCACTCGCGCGCCGATGACTACTACTTGGCCGAGGGAACGGGTCTGGCCGAGCACTACATCGCCGGCCGTGGCGCGGTGCGGCGGGTCGGTGATCTCGACGGCGCGGCATACGAGCGCTGGGTCGCCGGGTACGACGTGCTGACCGGCGCGGCCAAGGGTCGGCTGCGTGACGACGCACGCGGGCTGCGGTTCGTCGAGGTCGTCGTCAATGGGCCGAAGTCGTGGTCGCTGGCCGCGGCGCTGCACCCCGACATCGCGGCGGCGTACGACGCGGCGATCGATCGAGCGGCTGGTGAGGTGATCGGGTGGGTGGCCGAGCATGCCACCACCCGGGTCGGGCCACGTGGCCGGCAGGTGCAGGTGCCGGTGGAGATGGTCGAGGCGGCCGTCGTGCGCCACTACACCTCGCGCGCCGGCGACCCGCACCGCCACCTGCACGTGCAGATCAACGCACGCGTTTTCGCGGCCGGGGCGTGGCGTGGACTGCACTCGGTCGGTGTCCTGGACAGCATCGAGGCGCTCAACGGGATCGGGCATGCGGCCGTGATGTGCGACCGGCAGTTCCGGGCGGCGCTTGCCGCGCGCGGCTACACGCTCGACGACGACGGCGAGATCCGTCAGCTCGCGCCGTACGCCGGTGGGTTCAGCCAGCGCGCCGCCCAGATCAACCGCAACGTCGACCGGTACGAGGCCGACTGGCGAGCAGAGTATCCCGGCCAGGAGCCGGGGCCGCGCCTGCGGCGTACCTGGGACCGCCGTGCCTGGGCCGACGCACGACCGGACAAGGTCGTGCCGCACAGCGGCGCCGACCTCGTCGCCGCGTGGAACAACGAGCTGCGCGACCTCGGGTTCACCTCACCATCCATCCCGGCGACCGAGCCGGGTGTCCAGATCGGTCGGCTCAACCGCGACGTCGCCGCGGACCTCGTGCTCAGCCGGCTCGGCGCCAAGCGGTCGGCGTGGAACGCCGCCGACATCCGTGGCGAGGCCGAACGGCTGGTCGCCTCCGTCGGGGTGGTCGCCGACCGAGCGATCCGGCACGAGCTGGTCAAAGACATCGCCGAGCGTGCCCGAACACAGTGCGTGCCGCTGCTGGACCGCGACGACGTCCCCGAGCACGTCCGGAGCCTGACGTCCGATCGAGTCCTCACCGTCGAAGCCGATCTGGTCGACAGCATTACTCGACGCGCCGCTCAGCCGGTGAGCGGCGCTGTCCGGCTCCGCGGCATCGAGCATCTGGACCGGGCCCAACGGCGCGTCGTCGCTGCGCTGGCCGGGGACGCCGGTCTGCTGGTGATTGAAGGCGCGGCCGGCACCGGGAAGACCACGACGCTGGCCGCCGCACGCGACGTACTCGACGACGCGGACCGGCGGCTCGTGGTCGTCACCCCAACCCTCAAGGCCGCCCAGGCAGCACGGCAGCAGGTCGGTGCCGACGCCTTCTCCGCCGCCTGGCTCATCCACCAACACGGCTACCGCTGGGATGGCGATGGCCACTGGTCGAAGACCGACGCCGCACCCGAGGCCCGCGCACGTCTGCTCCCAGGCGACGTCCTGCTCGTAGACGAGGCCGGCATGCTGGACCAGGACACCGCCCGCGCACTGTTCGCGATCGCCGATCGAGCACACGCAGTCGTCGCGCTCCTCGGCGACCGCCACCAGCTGCCGGCAGTCGGTCGCGGCGGCGTCCTCGACCTCGCCGCCCGCTGGGTGCCACCCACAGGCCACCTAGAGCTCGAGTCCGTGCACCGGTTCAGCGATCCCGCGTACGCCGACCTCAGCCTGCTCATGCGCACTGGCGAGCGGCCCGGTGAGGTCTTCGACGCCCTCCTCGAGCGCGGGCAGTTCGTCCTCCATGCCAGCGAGGTTGAACGCACAGCAGCACTCGCCGCGATCGGCGCCAACCATGCTCACACGGGTGCCAATGATGGTGACCTGCTGGTCATCGCCGACACCCGCGACCAGGTCGCTGCACTCAACGCCGCCATCAGCGACTGCCGCCACGGCGCCGGCGCGCCGCTCGGTGAGCAGCAACGTGAACAGGCTGGCGAGCCCTCTGGTGAGCGGGCTGGTGAGCCCATCACGCGCCGTGGTGAGCGGATCGGTCTCGGCGACCGGGTCGCCACCCGACGCAACGACCGCGACCTCGCGGTCGCCAACCGGGACACCTGGACCGTGGCCGGGATCGGTCAGGACGGCAGCCTGCTCGTCACGGGCCGCGCCGGCCAACGCGCGCTGCCCGCCAAGTACTTCCGCGAGCACGTCGAGCTCGCCTTCGCCACCACCGCCTACGGAGCCCAAGGCGAGACGGTCGACTCCGCTCACCTTGCGCTCGGCGAAACCACCGGCGCCGCCTCCGCGTACGTCGCCATGACGCGAGGGCGCCACCACAACGTCGCCCATCTCGTCGCCGACACGGTCGGCGACGCTCGCAGTCAATGGGTCGAGGTCTTCAGCCGCGACCGCGCCGACCTCGGGCCCAGCCACGCCGCGCACAGGGCCGCGAACGACATCGACAGGCACGGACCCAGTGCGCCGCCAGCGCCCATCGGACTGCAGGCCGCGGCGCTGCGCGATCGCCAACAGCGGCGGCCGGAGCCGATCCCGACCTCCCCGCCCACTTCCCACGGGATCGGTCGCTGACCAACTTCCTCGACTCGAGTGATCGCCCGGAAAGGCCTGAAGGACATAGGAGACCGGGAGAGGCACCCGTCTCGACAGCGGCGGTCACCAGATGCCCGATCCGCGAGCGCGCGGTTGCTTCTCCGGCCAGGTCGCCGAATCCGTCAGCGGCCACGACGAAAGGCGACGTGATGGTGACACCCATCGGCATCCCCGACGACTGGGACGACAACAACCTGATCCTGTTCGAGGAGTTCTGCGACCTCATCCGCACACCACAGCGCACCGTCCGCGACTGGCGCCGCCGAGGCGTCGGCCCACGCTGGACCCGCTTCCAAGGCGTCGGCCGGCTCTACATCACCGTCGCCGAAGCCCGACGTTTCCTTGCCGCCGCCACCGACCCACGCGCGGATGGGCGATCCGATGACTGAGCGACCTCCCATCCCGGTCTACCTCAGCCTCGACGAGGCCGCCGAGGCCATGTCGGTCTCGGTCAAGACCATCCGCCGCTGGATCGCAGCCGGCACCCTCCCCGCCTACCGCTGCGGCAAACGGGCCATCCGGATCAAGCTCGAGGACCTGGAGGCGACTCCGCGGCAGATCCCGTCAGCGCGGTGGTGATGCAGCAGAACGTCGACTCAATGGTAGGTCTGTCTGAACCCGACCGACGTCCACACGGATCGATCAGGCTCGATGCCCGCCAGGCCGATTCGAGTGCCGGACAGGATGTTCGGGCACGTGCCTGACGACTATCACGGCCTCGTTGACCGCCGCAGCATCAGAGTCAGCCGCGTCACCAGAATTGACCAACTAGGCCGACTCGCGAGAAGGCTGCCGCGGCGGAGTGACTCGACTTAACGCGGGTCGATCGGAACGCGGCGTCAGCGATCGCTGCGCTCAATTGCGCCCCGCAGACCGCGCCCTGCGCGGTTCGAGGAACGACTTACGAGCGGTCCGAGAAGTTGTAGAAGAGGCAACGGAAGTCGATTGAGTTCTTCCGCCACAACCTCTTCGCTTCGGACCCATACGGCGTCCGCACCTACTGTTGAGCGAACGGTGGAGTCAGGCGGCTTGACCTGACCACTGCCGGCGCCGATCCAGCCAGGGTGGCCGAACAGCCGGGTCGACCAGCCATCTGCCCTCATCACCATCCAAATGCGGGTTCGGCACGCACGTTGACAACACTGTCAATGTCGTCAGTCGACTCGGTCTCGCAACTCGCCGTGCAACTGCCCCATCTGACCGCCGACCAAGGTCCAACCGTCGATGAGCAGCGGCTCGGGTCGACCGAGGAAGTAGGCACGTGAACGAGCCCGCCTTCGAGTGTCGGCGGTGCCTATTCAGACGACGTGACTGCCTTGGCGTGGGCCGAGGAGCTTCCCTGACCGGCTGTCGCGGACCTGACCCGTGTATCCGGCCTTCCGAAGGACGACGAAGCTGCACGCGAATAGCTCGAACTGGAGGGCCGCGGTCTTGTCCTTCAGGTGCAACCCGCCTGGACGCCCGTGGATGATGTCGTTCCGGACCGACGTATAGGCGCGAAGCTCGGCGGCTGTCGCTGGCACGCCGAACGTCTGCAGCAGCTGGGCGAGCCGGTCGCCAGCGGGTGGGAAGAACAGACGGGAGTCGATCTTCGGCAGGTCGCTCTCCCAGGTCGTTCCTGGCGCCTCCTGTGCGGCGACGGTGGCCAAGCCCAGCCGGATGGCGTCCTTCTGCGGCTTGGTGAGGTTGTAGCTGTTCTTCGTAGGCGGAAGGAAGGAGTCCGCGAGGAACTCCAAGGTCATCGCGCCGCCGGCGATTCCCGGCTCCAGGTCGCCACGGATCGCTGCGAGCGAGTCCATCGCGACCTTCAGCGCGTGCTGCTCTGGTCCTGGGAGGGCATCCCAGGCGGGGGCGACCTCGTCTAGGAAGCGTGAGAGAACGACCATCATGTGGACCGATCGGCGTGGTCGCGAGACCAGACTGCGGCCAAGGTCGAGCAGACGGCCGACTCGCTGCTGCGGGTGCCAGAGACCGCAGAGGGTTGGCCGCGCCCCGGAGTACAGCTGAAGCAGGCGGCACACCGGGTCGAGGAGAAACAGTTCCGCGTCCCGGCCCGACGTCGGCTTCGAGAACGCGAGTTCGACGCGAAGCAGTCGAGCGACGTCGGGTTGGAGATCGGCCCTGCGCCATGTCGCCCATTCAGCCGGGGCGCGGAAGGAGCCGAGCGTAGGGCGTCGCGCCCAAGCACTGATCCCCGAATAACGGTCCGGCACTGGGTACGCCGCCAGCGACACCTCAACGTCGGACACGCTGCCATTCCAGTGGTCACTGAGCGCGAACGGGCCGATCAGATGCGCAACCCAGTGCGTCGATGACACGGACGCGTCGCCGATCTCGACGAGCTCCGCTGTTCCAGTCAAGTAGGAGTCGATGTCGTCGTCGTCAGTCCGGTGATTGAAGAACACGCCGTCGATCAGGACGGGTGGGTTTGTATCCGCCTCGACGTGCCGCACCTCGGGCATAAGGCCGGCGGACTGGGGCCAGCGCTGGTTTTGAAGCGGTACGCGTGGCCGCATGACCACACGCAGGTCTCTCCCTCGCAGGGCGTCGTAGGTCACCGTAATGGAGGCGTCGACGTCGACGACCCGACAGGGAAGCGCGAGCTGGCACGTTCCCAGACGCAACCCGAGAAGAACCTGTTCTAGAGGGCCGTCTGGGTTGACACCCACGGCCATCTGTTCGAGGCCGATTCCTGTCCGCTCCGTCCACGTGGCGGCCAGCGACGCCATTCGACGCTGGAGATTCGCCCTGCGAGCGGTCTCGTCTCGACGTCGGGCTAGGTCGAACAGGCGGGCGCTCACTCGATCCTGCAGTCCCGCCACCCATTGATTGCGCATGGTCGAGACTAGGACACCGCGACGATCCAAGCCCTACAGCAACCCTCGCATTGCAGCGTCGCCGACTTCATACCGGTCCTCGGCTCCAGAAACGTCATGCGCGGCGGCGGAAAGTTGAGCATTCGCGGTCAGCGCTGGTTCTCTGCACGACCGAGATCGCCGACAACTCTGAGTCGGACGACTACTCACTCCCACTACGCGTCGCAGAGGTCATCCATGAGTTTGAGTTCGGCTGGGCCTGGACCTGCGCCTGCCATACGGAACAATAGTGTTCGAGCTGGAATGGCCGAAGCGGCGGTGCAGGACCTCGGGCCCGTCGAGCTCGCGCACGGTTCGTCGCGTCCTCAAAGAGTTGCCGGCGGTGTTCGCCGAGCCGCTTCAGGCCTATGGACCAACCGCGTCCACGTGGTCAGACCGAGCAATGTCCTGGCCGTCCACCACGCCCTGTGGACCTTCAGGCGGCCACGGGGCATCTGCAGCCAAGGGGTATGAGCCCAGCAGCAGGTCCTGCGCACTTGGCGGGTGACGCACCCGAGACCGTCCGGATCTCGGCTAGCTTCGGAAGTTGAACGGCACGCTGACAGGCGGTTCAAGGACTCATCGCTGCAGGTCGGTGGACGGACTCTCCGTGCCATTGGGACGAGTTGCGTCGGTGAGGTCCTCAGGCTCGCCCGGGTTTCCTCGCGCGAGAAGCACGTGGCCGACCGTTAGCGCCGGGTCGTTCTCGATGAACTCGACTACAAGCGTCCCGTCAGCGCCGAGACCGACGGCGACAGCGTTCGGGCGCCCGTGCTGCTTCACCTTCTCCTCCCAATGCTGACGCATTCGCCGGCGCAACGGGCGCCCGGAGTTCAGTTGGTCGACCATGAGCGTCACGCTGTAGTCGGCGAAGACGAAGGTGCATGCGGACCACCCCACTTCTCGGGCGCGAATCGTGGTGTGGCTCATTGCGTCCACAAGCCTCTCGCGCACCTCGTTGTCGCCGTTGAGAATGAGCAAACTCGCGGTAAGCCAGTGGTCTGGCCGGTCCCGTGCGAGGGCAAGGAGCAGCTGCCGGATCTCATCAGGCATCGGTTGTTCGGGCTTCGGGAACGGCTTGCGCAAGACTCCGGCACGGCTGAAGTACCAGGTATCGATGGGGCCCGTGAAGGAAGTCAGACGTAGCACGTCTGGCGCATCCGGTCGTTCGAAGATGTCATCGAAGAACAATCCGTGGGCGAGGTAGTTGCCGACCCAGTCCAACTCGTCGTGCGTCTCCACCCTTTGTTCCGCCTCCAGTCGGAGCCGCCGGGTGATGTAGTGCACCAGTTGGGCACCTTCGAGGAGGTCCGTCACCGCCATGAGGTCCGTCAGAGAAAGCACCCACGGCACCTGAGGAGTGTCGGGCAGAGCCACGAGGCGTCGAAGCTTGTGTGTCTGGGTGGCCCAGACGGTGACATCGTCGAGGCAGACAACGATCTCCACAGACAGGGGCGCCTCAAGCGCTGCAGCTTGGTCGGCGTTGAACCCTAGTTCGGCGGATGTGTGAGCCTCGAGGGCGTCGGCGAGGCGGGCATGCTGGTGGGCAGCGTCGTTGATGACTGTCTTCACGTCCTCGGCCATCGAGGGTGCCCCACGACGGGCGGGAGGAGAGATACGTCCGGCTTTGGCTTGGATGCGGGCACCGAAGTCATCAACGCCTACCAGACCGTCTAGGTCGCTCGAGTCGTCGTCTGACGCCCACTCGACCCCGACCCAGGACTTCGCACCAGGCAGGGCCCCAGCGATCCTTTCAGTGGCCGTGCGTTCGACCCATATGGCCCGGTGTCGCTCATAACGCGCCCACACCCTGCCCCCCGCCTCCCTGAGAGCGTCTTCCATCACCGGCCGTAGGGCCTCCCAAAGTGCCGTAGGCACGGGCACTAGGTAGCCGTTGGGGACTTCGAGGACCGGACGCTGCGTGATCGGGTGACCACCAGCCGGTTGCCGGTGGAACATCTCGTTGTAAGCGTCCGATGGGCAGGTGAAGGCCTGCAGCCATGCGTCAGCCGATGCTTCATCGACGCGGACGGTGCGCCTGTGACCCGGGAAAACACGGGCATCGAGTGACTCATCGTGGTCAGCGCCGCGGTGGGTTTGGGCGCTGAGATCTGCTGCGGTGACGGTCATCAGGGGCAACGCGTCCTTAAGCGCCTCCATCTGCAGGCGCTTCTTCAGCCAGTTCTTCTGCTGGGTGGGGGTAAGCGCGGCCATCCACTTGGGAAGGAGTCGCTTGAGACGGAGCCTCTTTAGAGTCTTCTCGTGGCTGGCGTAGTTCGTGAACATCGTCGCGAGGCGTCCTTCAACCCGTTCGACGATGACGACGTTCACAGCCTCCGAGAGTGACCAGGCTTCATCTGCGGTGAACCCCAGGATGGTCTTGCAATCTGCGTCGAATGGACCAAGGCACCCGTC
This sequence comes from Nocardioides renjunii, assembly GCF_034661175.1. Taxonomy (NCBI): domain Bacteria; kingdom Bacillati; phylum Actinomycetota; class Actinomycetes; order Propionibacteriales; family Nocardioidaceae; genus Nocardioides; species Nocardioides renjunii. The sequence goes on from NZ_CP141058.1 coordinate 33,593, forward strand.
CAGCACGGCGGCTATGTGTTCGGCATAGGCCGCCCCGCGAATGTTCAGTGACTGCAGGAGGGTCTCTCGGCGGAAGTCCTCGAACCCGACATCCACTCCTGGCTCGTTGACCTTAAGGATCGATCGCATGTACAGCAGGTCGGTCGACTGCTCGAAGAGTTCACGGACGGCTCCGATGGCACGATTCGTCGTCGCGTACGTCTCATAAGCGGCAGATAGCCAATGCGGCTCTCCGCCGTGATGTGTTTCGGACTCGCTCTCCTGCACCGCCGCAGCAGCGTCGTTCTCGCTCGTGCTGGCGTCGGCGTCACCGCCGGTGTAAGCCGTCGTAGTGGTGGCGGAGCTCGGTGTGCCGTTGCGGCCAGCGGTTTCCTCAACGTCGTCTGAGACCTTCACCGCGGGAGGATTCGCCTGGGCGCCCAGCGCGGTTAGTGCCAGGAACTCGATGTGGGTGGGGAAGTTGGTGTCGTCCGTTTCGCGGTAGGTGTCCGGGTCTTTGTAGAGGTAGACAGCGCTAGCGTGCGCGAGGATTTCGAGCGGGTCGGCGTCTGCGAGAACGCTGTCGAGTCGGTCTCGGGTCGACTCTCGTGCGGCTTCGAGTTCGGTGACCCCCACACGGAGTGCTTCGAGCCGACGTCCAAAGTCTTCTGGGTCTGTGTGCGACTCCATGAAGATGTGACGACCTACACGGATGGCCGAACCGCCCTCGAACTCGAGCGTCTCAACCTCTTCGTCTGCTGGGGGCTTGCGACTCCCGCCCGCCCCACCGCCCCGCTTCTTCGTCATGGGCGTCATTCTGTCGACATCAGCCGACATCTCCGATCGTGCACTCCCCGGCACGATGCGTGCGCGTCAAGTCAACCTCCCCTAGCCAGCTGATTCCCAACCGGCCTGGGTGCATCAGATGTGCCATCTCAGCAGGTTGTTGAACGGATCGCGGCGGTATGACGCGCCGGTATGACGCGCGCAACTGCCCGCGGATCCTCTTGAATCGCTTCGCTAGGCACAGGCAACATTGCTGGCCAACAAGGCCCTTGCTGAACGGGCACGCTACCGCCAGTCTTGCGGCGTGACCTCGGCTCAAGGCGCCCGCGCCAAGATCGCGCGCGCGCTCGAACTGTTGCTTCAACTCGACGATGAGCTTCACAACTATCTGGACGCCGATCCCATTCGCCTCCAGCAGGAGATTCAACCCGACGGCGAGACGCTGGTCATCGCACTCCGGGTGACCGACCCCGCTCCATTGAACTTGGGTTTGCTGGTTGGCGAGATCGCGCACCAGATGAGGTCCGCCCTGGATCACCTCGCGTATGCGTTGGTCTTGGCGGCTGGCAACACGCCCACGCGGCGCACTGCCTTCCCCGTCCTAACCACCCGCCCCGCCGGTGGCCTCCGGATCGAAGGTGGTGTCTCACCCGCAGCCATGGCAGCGGTTGAAGAGTTCCAGCCCTACCAGCGAACGGATGCGGCGGCACATCCGCTCCATCGTCTGACGGAACTATGGAACATCGACAAGCATCGGCATCTGCACCTCACTGCGCTCTTCGCTACCGGAACGCAAGTGTTCATCAGCATGCCGGATGGATCGGCGATGGTCGGCGGCCAACTCCAAACAACTGCGGTCGGAGATGACGGGGTTCTAGGAGTGTTCCGTTTCGAAGGTGGTGAGATTCATCCGGACCTTGAGGTTACGGCGAGCGGCTCGAACTTCATCGCGCTCGGAGATCAGGGCCCCTGGCCTCACGACCAGCCCGTGCAACTGCTGCTTGAAGAGTTGCACCAGTACGTCGCCCAGGTTGTACTGCCCCGGGTCGAGGGGCTGTTGCGGACCTCGTAGTGCCTCGGCAGCGAGAGCGACTGTCCTTCGTTCAAGTCGGGTCTCTCTACCCTCCCTTAGAGGAACCCAGGCGCTTCGGTGCCGGATCACGCCGACTGACCCATTGTGCGGCCGTCATCTCGACGTGGACCGAGCGCGCAGCCGCAGTTTCTTAGCTTTGCCGGCCCCGGGATCGCTGCATCCAGGCGCGGCCCTTCTCGACGATCTGAATCGTCGCCGTGACCGGGCCCATTCTTCGGGTGCGGCCATCGAACACAGCGGGTTCGTCATGGAAGCGGTTCACAATCGGGTTCGGGTAGTGGAAGAACTGAGACCGAGCCGCGAACCCATCGTCCCTCCACTCGTAGCGGACGCCGAGCGGTCCGACGTAGGCCACGAAGATGTAGTTCGTGAACCGCGTGAATCCCTCGTCGGTGCGAACTGCATCGGGGCTGATTGTGAGTCCGTCGGGGTTGGCTTTCCGAATACTCGCCGTGGTCACCAACGCCATGTGAGCGTCCGTCATGTCGGAGTCACCATCCAAGAACTGCCGCAGCGAGTCGGGCACGGGAATTCCTGTACGAACCATCCGACAGCCAAAGTGCTTGGCGTAATAGCGCGCCAAGTCGAGGTTTCGCTCTGGCCATGAGTAACCGTAGAGGCGCTCCAAGTTTGCGCCTGGCAGATACGGAGACCAAACGTCGCTGGCGAACCGGGAGTACTCATCGTACGCCGTGTCGAACGGTTGCGATCTGTCGTTGTTACATGGTGCACAGAGCGACTTCACGAACTTGACGACACCGTAGCGATCGCGCGCGGCGCCGCCCTTGCCTCGGATAGGACGAACGTTGCCTTCGTGGTCGCGCCAGTAGGCCAAGTCGTCAGTCATCATCCTCGTGAGGTCGGTGCGCTTAAACTTGTGCTCCCCAGTGGTTGCTGGCCGTTCTTGACACCACCAGCAGGTGCCCGTGTCGGCGGTGAGTAGATGTGCAACCTGCTCGCGACCGAACGGGACGCCTAAGAACGAATATTCGGACACACCGCCAATTGCATCATCGAACGGGGAGATTCGTCACCTAACGGACGGGGCAGCCACTCGCGCCGACAATCCCGGCAAGGCTCTGACGCCTAAGTCACCGCCTACAGGCGCGCAGCGACCCTTACGCTAAAGCGCGGATCGTCTTGAAGCCTGGCCAACAGGCTCGATCGAGCCACACGGCGGCTTGCAGTTGCGCGCTTCCGGGCGCTCTCGCTGTGTTTCCCCGCGCCCTCGTTGTTTTGACATGTCACCAGCTCGGCTGCGAAGGCACGGCGCACACGCGGATCAGGGTCGGATGCGAGGCGATCACCCACTGCGGCTGGCACGGTAGTCCGGGCCCAGAGGATGGCAGCAAGGGACCTGAGAGCCCACCCCTGCCCGCTGAGGAATCCGATGTCAGGGGCCATCGATTCACCTAGTCGTTGAAGAGCACGAGTAGTCCAAACCTCCGATGCAGCCGCATCGCCGATCAACGAAAGGGCGGCCGAACGTACCCGCTCCTTCTCGGACGCCGTCTTTGCAAGACCAGCTGCGACGTATGCAGCCTGGGCACGGCTATCAGTCTTGCCGGTGATCCTGAAGCCGCCAAGTGGATGGGCGAAGCGTGCATCGGAGGCATCGGTCACGTATCGGGGTGGCGATACGACCAACGCGAGCGCCTGCTCGAAGAGCTCTTTGGCAGTCGTCCTAGCGCGGGGAGGCGCAAGATTCGAAGCGGCCAGGAGGTATGCCCCACGGTCAATTGAATCAACGTGCAAGTCAGCGGCGTTGGCGAGCATCCGCCTCAGCGCGGCCACCTGATGGGTCGGCGAAAGGCTGCGCACGAGAATGGAATCCGAAAGTGCGCCCGCCCCCGGTCCCACTGTGGTCACCCCTGGCACTGACTCGAGAGATGCTTCCAAGCGAAGACGAGCTTCGTGTGCTTCCTCGACTGTGATCTCGCTCGGACGTTCAGCGGCCAACGTCTCCCGAGCCCAGAGGTTTCCATTCTCGGCCAGGGCCTCGAGCAAAGGTCGGGCCTTGTCCATCCGATCTGTAACGGCGGCATACGCCTTGTCCTTGCGCGAGGTGGATGAACGCGCTAGGTGGGCCACGAGGTGTGATAGAGCCCTGTCCTCCAACTCCAGGTGCGTGCTGAGGATGCCCGCCACCGCTTGAGCCTCGTCATCGTCGTGGTACCGATAGTGGTTCTCGTCCACGGCCGGTTGGGATTCGAAGAACGCAAGAACGCATTCCGCCTGAACGTCATCCAGACGTTCCGAAAGCCCCCCAATTGCGGCGATGGCACCCAGGAACCGGGAGTCCATCGTCACGGTCATGTCGACCAGCTTGTTGGCTCGCGCCGATTGCAGGTCTCGAACCACGGCGTCCGCGACGACGGCGGCATAAGCATCCGGGACGAGATCAGCTTGATGCGCCAACAATCGGTACGCGGCTCCAACGACCCAGTAAGGCTTTGCGTCGAGATATTCAGTCACGTCGAGGTAAACATCGCCGACCTCACTGGCAAGACGCTTAAGACCGCCAGTGTTGCCGGCACGCACCAAGTGATGAGCGGCTTCACCTGGCTCGCCAGATGCCTGCAAGACGTCCGCGAGGACGCGACGAGCCCTGCTCTCACCCGCCCAGTCGGCAAGAGTGACGGCGTCCCGAAGTGCTCGCTGTGCCGCGATGGCGGCCGGACGGAGCTTGTCCTCACCCAGTTGGGTCAACGCTTGCTCCAGGGCGTCCTCGTCGCGCGGCAGAACAGTCGCATCAGGCCCCTTGGCGAGCAGCGCCGTCTGAATTGGCAGCAACTCCTCGCTCGTGAACAGCCTCCACCTAGTGCGAAACGCTCGGCGGCTGAACGTCCACGTAGCAGCGTCGGTCCAGTGCTTCGCCAGACAGGCAGCTCCAGACGCCTCGTCCCAAGCGAGGTCCGCTCCCTCGAAGTTTTGCTGACCTGCGAGGTGCCTCGCGTGCCTTGCATTCACGAGCCCGATGAGCTCGTGCCCGAACTTTAAAGTTCTCGCATCCTTAAGAATCTCCGTCCAGCGACCGGACCCCTCGGCGGCGAGAAGTCGCAGGCGAACTCGCAACACATCACCGTCCCGTTCATCCGCAACCCTGTCTGCAAGTTGGCGAAGTCGCGTCGCGTTTGCGGCCAACCAAGGTTGATTGTCGTCCGACAGGGCGATCTCGCCCGCTAGGGCGGCGAGCCGTGCTCGGTCGTCTGGCTCGCCGGTCAAGAGTTCCTTAAGGGGCGGTACGTGTGCGACAGGATTCTCGTACAGTGCGAGAGCAGCCTCGGCGACGGCAGAATGATCTCGCGCGGCACTTCTCTTCACCTGCATTGCAAGTGTGCGAATCTCGCTGCCCGCGATGCTGGCATGGATGCCTTGCCCCTGACCTAGCGCGGCCCAGAACTGGTCCAGCCTTCGACGAGTTGCATCAGTGCCTCTACCAACGTCAACCAGGAGCGACGCCCGGAGCGCCTCATGCCGTGCCGCATGGCCGGCGAATCCTGCCTCTTCCAGAGCACCCTGGGCGCGATTGACTAGATCAAGTGCGTGCTGAGGGCTGGCTCCAGCAAGGCGCTTGGCCTCGTCAATCATGACGCCTGCTCCTGTGGTGACCTCAGGAGTGCGTGCCATCGCCTCGCGGATGGCAACGACATCATGGCTCGGTACGACTGTGGTTCCGACGACGAACGGCCTGCAAAATGCCTCGGCGACCAGATTGCCGAAGTACTCGATGACGATGTGAGGCGCGCCCTTGAGCATGACGGAAAGTTCTCGCTGGTCCCACATGATGAGGTCAATTGGCCTCAGTTCTGCGCGGAGCGCCTTGAATCGGTCGACCGCAGCTGTGCTCCTTACTTGGCAGCTCACCGCAATGATGAACTTTGAGACGGGAAACGGCCGCGTCGTGGATCGGAAGGCGTCCACGGCCGCAGCAATTCTGGCGGGCCCAAACTGCTTGACGTCTTTGCTCTGCAGTGCGATGCCAGAACCATCAGCCTCCTCGGCGACCATGTCGAGTCCAAGTTGCTTCTGGCCGGGCAGACCGTAGATCTGTGGATTTCGGAGACCTTCGACGTCGCGCAAGACACGCCAGAGAAGTCCCTCGAAGTCAGTCCATTCGAGTTGGTCAAGAGGCAGGATGTCGAGGGTTCCTCGCACCACGACAATTGGCCTGCTCACCGGTGGCCGCTCGATTACCGAGTCGATTCCTGCTCGTTCCCATGTCCCGACCTGCGATGTGGCCATCAAGTTCCCCGCTCTCCGACTGTTGGAGCAAGTCTGACCGAGGTAACACGGAATCGTGGCAGTCACTGACACAAAGGCCGCTTGATTGTTGGCGACGTGTGGCCTCGCCGGCGAGACGCAGTCTGGGCTTGCAGTCTCCTGCCCGATTCCCTCGTGCCGCCTAGACGCCAGCGACGTACGCGGTGAGGAAGTGGACGCCGTGGCGGTCGAGGTTTGCGCAGGCACGGTCGTAATGCTCCGTAGGTGCCGACCGAGGACGCCATCAGCCCGGCCTGTCCGATGTGCCGGATGTATAGCTCGATGTGGGTGCGCGGGATCCCGGGTGGGCGGGTCGAATGCGTTGGTCTCGCACCAGGCGAATAATTGCCGCAGCTGGGAGGCGTACATGGGGTGTGGGTACGCCCGGAGTAGCGAGCGAGGTACGACACGGCAGCGAGCTGGGCCGGCGTCATCGCGTCCGGTTTGAAGGGCAGGAGGGTGTTCACGGATCTCACCTGGCGGGTCGGCCAAGCCTCGCAGCGTTCGCCGCACAAATGGCGAGAGGCGCTTGCCTGACGCTAGGCCCCCGGTGTTGCCCGGAGCACAGGTCGCGGCGGCATCGCGGCGGGAATTGCGCAGCTATGTCCTGTCGGAACTGGGACCGCGCGCCTACCGCTGCCCGCCGTCGACATGATCACATATGGCCATGCAGATGCAACCCCCCGTGTCGACGCCATCCAACATCATCGAGAAGGCCTCGATGGCCAGGCTGACTTTTGGAAGGTTGACGGAGGCATGGAAAGGCGAGGCCACCGACTTCACGCCTCTGCTTGCTGCACAGCTCGACGCGCTCGGTGATGCGATCGGCGTCGACTTGACCTCACTCGGCGAGTCAGAGGTGCCGACCACTGGGGGGCGGCGTATCGACATCGTTGCGCAAGACGACGGCGGATCAGAGTTTGTCGTTGAGAACCAGTACGGGCGTGCTGATCATGACCACCTGACGCGAGGATTGGCATATGCGGTGGCTAGGGAAGCGAGGGGACTAGTCGTCGTCGCTGAGCAGCACCGGGACGAGTTTCGCGCCGTCGCGCAGTACCTGAACGACCTCGCTGAACATTCTCCCGAGCGCGGAATAGCTGTTTGGCTCGTGGAGGCAAGGGCGGTCCGCATCGAGGAGAGCAAGTGGGCACCACTTTTCACCGCGGTGGTGCAGCCGAACAGGTTCACCGCGACGGTCGAGCAGGCGAAGCAACTTGAGACGACGGTCAAGACTCTTGACGAGTTCCTGTCGCAGGTCGGTGACGACCCGCTCAGAGACGCGTTAACCATCCTCGAGACCCAGTGGACAGCGGCGGGTCACCGGCGCAGGTTTGGCTCAAACCACATGGTGCTCATGGCGAAGGGTCCGTCGGTGAACGGTCTGCGCACAGTGGTTGCGGTCTTCAACGACGGAGCTGTCATGGTTCCCTTCGGTTCGTATGCGGGACAGAACAGTGGCATCGCCGTAGACGCACTGACTACCGATTCATTCCGCACCGGCGCCAACGGGCTCTTCCACTTTGCTGGCACGGAAAAGCAGGCACGGACCAGCGCGGGATGGCTAACCCCCGAGAACGTCGGCGCGCTCCTGGGGTTCGCGCAAGAGGTGTCCACCGCGTACGAGCAGGCGCTACAAGAGACCAGTTAGTGGATCGACCGCACGCACTCCTTCCACACGCCGAGTCATCGTCGGTGTCGTGACGTTCAGGCTGGCGGAAAGACCCCTGCTTTACGCATCGGTGACAGAGCGAGGCTGACTCCACTCCGACTCTCCCACGCCGCTGTCAGGACTGTCCTACTCGATATACGGCTCATAGGTGACACAGGCGAGATCGGGTGTCGTCAGGTACTTCCACTCGCGTCTAACCGCGTCCACCTGGGAGCGCTCAGCATCAACTCTGAGGTGATACAGGTGTGGGTGGTGACAGCCGGCGACAAGCAGGTCGGCTGCCGCAACCACATTCGGCAGAGCGACTAACTCGACGGTCGCGGCGGAGCGGGTCACCGCGCGGTAGGAATCCGCCCGACGGTTCACTATGCGCTCGCGTTCCGCGTTGTAGTTGTCGATCTCCTCGGCGTCCCAGCCGTCCGCATCGTCGAGACGGCGTTCCTTTGCCAGGAGTAGGCGATGATCGTGCTCGGCGTCCGCGACCTCTGTGCACGCGGCGAGAAGGTCTGAGTACGCCACGCGCTTGTCCTGAATCCCAACTTGTCCTTGCGGGCGTCCCGACCACGCATGTGAGACATCGACAAGTCACTTGGCCAACAACCCGACCGAGATGCCGGCGATGGCGCGCGACCCATACCTGCCGAGGCCTCGGGTCGGGTTTGAAGCCGAACTGCGTAGCGGGGAGGTCTCGTACCTCATCGCTGCTTTCCGACTATGGACACCTCGTCGACGGCGTTGCTGATCTCCGCACTCTCGCTTGCGCTCGCCGGCATGTCGCTAGGCTGGCAGATCCTCCAATGGCTCTTGTCCGCGGGACGAGCCAAGGCGACGCTGTTGCACGGCACTATGCAGGGGACCGCCAGCTATTCCGGACCGGTAAAGGACGGCAAGCTGCATGACCTGTCTAGCTTGCGCAGCCAAGGGTTCGGTGGTGAGGAGGTCGTTGGGATCCGCGTCGTCAACCACGGCCGGGCGCCTGTCACCATCGGTCGCGTCGTAGTGCATGCTCGAGGTGGGAGGGTGACGCTTAACCCGGTTGGAAACCTCATTGGCACCCCTCTTCCGCATGTGCTGCAGCCCGGCACCAATGAGAACTGGTACGTCGCGGCCTCCGATGCGATCCGTCTGGCCACGTCCAGTCGCGAGATCTTGAACGACTCAGTCAGTGGCATCTACATGACCGCCGAACTTGGCACGGGCAAAGTAGTCAAGACGCGCGAACTGCTGAGACTCTGACTTGCCGTCAACCCGCATAGCAACATAGGAGAGCCGACCACATCGGAGGCCGCAGTCCTAGCGCTGAGTCCTTGCCTATGCTTCGAATCACAAACGGTCAGCGGTCGCGCCTCTATTGTCGTGACTCCAGTGATGCCAGCGAAGGAGGTTCGGCCTTGACTGAACAGGACGCCGACTGTCCTAGCGCCGAGGCGAGCCAGCCGCCGGCACTCCTGCGTCTGAGCGAGGCGCCACCAGAGCTGTTGGGTTGTGTCTCTGACAACAGTGGTGGTCGCCTAGTGATCGTGACCGGCGCAGGCTCGTCGATGGACTGGCCGACAGGTCTGCGGTCGGGGGCCGAGTACTCAGAGATGGCATTCTCTGCTTTGGTGCAGGACCAACTCCTAGCGTCAGATAGTTGTGATCAGCCCCGCGACCTGTCGTTAGTAGCGGACGCCGTGTTCGATGCTTACGGATCCCAGAAGAATCTCACGGACCGGCTGCCTCGATCTGACTGGAGAAACGCTTCCCCGAACGAGGGCCACAGGATCGCCGCCGCCCTCTTGATTGACGGTCTTGTCCGAGCCATCGTCACGTTGAACTACGACATGGCGTTTCAGGCCGCCTTGTCAGAACTTGGGGCGCCTAGCCAGGTCACGATCGCCAAGGGGCCGGAAGATCACGCAAAACTCAGCGGCCGATCGTTGATTTACCTTCACCGGAGTGCCGAGTCCGATCCAGAGACCTGGGTTCTGCGCAAGGCGGACCTTGACGAGGGTTGGAGGGGCGGCTGGGAAGCGATGATCGCCGCTGGCGTTCTGTACGCTCCCGTCACCCTTTTCGCAGGCTTAGGCAGCCCTGCCGCGGTACTGACGGAAACCGTTGGCAACCTTGCCGGTCTGGGATCGAAGTACTACCTCGCCGACCCATACGGGGGTGGGGCGTTTGAGCAGGCCCTATCGGGGCAACTCACGGCAGCCCTGCAGTTGGGCTGGGTGGAGCTCATGCGTGCGCTTTCCGTGCGCGCCGCCACCGCGCAGGCGAAGCAACTGGAACTTGACTGTAGGGATCGGGCCAAGGCCCTTGGCCTCGAGCACGATCATGTTGAGAAGGTCTGCGAGATTCTAGGCGAGATCGGCATCGTCTACCTAGGCCGATTGCGGTCGGCCTGGCTCCTACACAGCAAGCAATTCTCCCCTCGTCAAGATGGCCCACAATCAGCGCACCTCGCCGACCTAGCCCTGGCTCTCAATGCTGCGATGCTGACACTCGAAGCGGACCTCGAGATCACGGAGGATGGCGGCCTCTGCGAGCTTGTGATCCGCGATAGTGGTCGTACGGTCTCCGCCCAATGCGTCCACGGCATGGGTCTCCACACGTGGTCAGCAATGCTTGCTCGGCTAGAGATGCGCACGACGCGCCGGCTCGGCTCGGGTAGAGCGCGGGTCGTTATTGCCGCAGGAGTGGTGGAGGAGTCGCGTGCCCTACCTGACGACCTCGTCGAGGGGAGCCCCACCTCAGACGACCTGGTGCGCGGTCCAGAAGCGGTGGTTCTCTGGAAGGCATCCGAACTCACTTCAAAGACGCTGAACCGGGATGCGTTGCTTGGGCGGTTGGTGTCGTGACTAATCAATCACCAGATGACGCCGCTGTCATCCTGAGCCGCGAGATCCGATCGTTTCTCGAGTCCTCTGGTTCGCACCCTGTAGCGCGAGGCCGAACTGGGGATGGACCGTTACACGGGATCTTTGAAGATGCTCTGACTGTCGTCGGGTATGTCGTTTACCAAACCGTAGGCGAGCTGCTGAGTTCTTGGATGGACGCCCAAGATCAAATGGCGACGGTGATCAGTCGTTCCGACTTCGATCTTGGCGCGAAGGCGTGGGACGGGTATCTGATCTTGGCGACTCCGGAAGGCGCGACATCCGACCAGTCCGTTGAACTGACCGCGATCAGGTCGAACACCCGTCGCCTACGCAAACTGCTAGTCCTAGGAGAAGACGTCCAGCTCATTGGGCAAAGAAGTCTGGCAACCGGGGTTGCTCGTTCCTTGGCAGCGCTTGCTCCCTTGGAGTTGCCGTTGGGCACGGGGATGGCCGATCCACTGGCAGGTCTCGGGTCCAGAGTTCAGGTCCCCGGGTTGAGTGCTGGTGACATAGACGCGGTGGTCAGTGCGTACCGGGAGAGTCGGCCGCTGATCCAGGTCCTACATGAGCGAACCAGCGGACACGAGGGCACATGAAGTTCCGAAGAGCCACCATCTCCGGCTTTGCCGGCGTCGCGAGGTCTGTGACCGTCGACCTCGATGCCCAAGTTGTCGTCCTGCTCGGCTCCAACGGGTTCGGGAAGAGCACAATTTGCGATGCGCTTGCGTGGGCTCTGACCGGTGCTCACCCTCGTGGCGCCGATCCGCGGAGTTGGTACGGGTCCGGAGAGACCTTCGTCGAGTTGGAGGTTCTGACTTCGGCATCGGAAGCAGCGACGGTCCGGCGCATCGTTTCGAACCCTGGCGAAGAGTCGTTGAAGCGTTTAAAGACTTCCGTCATCGTTCGGCGGGAGCGAGAGCAACTTCGTGGGATCGAGGCTGACCGGTGGCTGTCAAGTTGGTTGCAGAATGCGACAGGGGGTGCAGATTTCGACAGCGAGCTGGAGGACAAGGCGATTACGGGGCAGACGGACTCGTTCTACTTGCAGCAAGACAGTCTGCGTGCCTTTCTCGCCACCCGCTCCGATGACGAACGATTCGCGGCACTATCTCAGATGGTGGGCGCACGAGCGCTCAGCGATCTTGTAGCTGCATTCGATTCAGCAAACCGGGCATGGACGAAATCTGTGGCGCAGGAAAGTTCGGACGTCGATCGCCTGCGGGCGGCCGTCGATGCCGTCGGAGCTGAGATCAGTGCCACCGAGCGACGGCTTGAGAACGCCCGGGCGCTCGGATTCAGCACATTCGAAGCGTGGACCAGCCGGGTTCTCAGCCATCTAGCGGCGTTCGGTCTGGACGAGTCGACCGGCGTAGCTTCGTCCCCGGCCGAGCTCGCTTCGTTGCTCGAACGAAGTATCGCTGCCCAAGGCGCCATGCGTCGCGACCTGGACCGCCTGAAGGAGCAGGTGCGCACCATTCAGTCCCGTCTGGCGAGTCCACCCCAGCGCGAGTCGGTCAGCGAGTCTGACGTGTTGGCCTTAGAACGAAACCTCCAAGGACTGGAGACAGTGCGACTGCAGGCGACAGCCACGGTCGAGGAGGCCAGGCAGCAGCTCCAAGCAGCGCAAACACGTGTTGAGGAACTCCGGGCATTAGCCGAGCTGGCACTTCGGCACGTTTCCGACAAGTGCCCGACCTGCGGCCAAGATGTAGACCCAGACGAACTAATCGCTCGATTGAGTGAGTCCATTGGTGGTGGTACCGCGATCGGTTTGGCTGGAGAGGGCGAGCGTCTGGCCCAAGCAAATCAAGCGCGCGATGCCGTGCTCACAGCGATTCGTGCCGCAACCACAGAGCTTGAAGAAGCAAGGGCTGCGAGGGATGCACAGCGGCGCGCCGACCTGGCGAGGGCGACTGACACTGAGGCGTTGGCCAGGCTCCGAAATGAGGTAGGACGGATTGTCCACAACGCCCTGCCGGCTAATTCTCAGGAAACGCAGCCGGTCCCCGACGATGCGGTGCTCGCAATTGATGGGTGGATTGCAGCGGCGAGCGAAATGCTAAACGAGTTCCGCACTCTGGAGCCCGCCCTCGCTCTGACATCGACCGAGGACCGGATGGCGTCCCTCGTGGAGGAGGAGTCGCGGCGGCGGGCCGAGTACGCCCGCGCGCGCCAAGGAGTAGAGGCCCGCCAGCGGACCCAAGCGCTTGCCGAATCGCTTCTCCGTGGCCTGAGAAAAGATTCAGAGAATTTTTTGAATGAACGACTTCGCGCGATTCAGCCCATTCTTGATCAGTTGTATGCCGCAATAGACCCGCACCCCACGCTCAGGGGAATGTCGCTCGAAACAAGAAGCTGGTATGGCAAGAACCGCCTTTCGCCTGTACTGGTCGACTCCGCCGCCGATGTAAGAGTGGACGACCCTGGTCGCACTCTTTCGACATCGCAAGCCAACGCGCTTGCCGTAACGTTGTTCCTGGCCTTCAACCTCGGACTCCAACCCACTCGCGTAACTTCGGTTATTCTCGACGACCCCCTTCAAAATCTCGACGACGTCCACCTGCTTGGGCTGGTCGACCTCCTTCGTCGGGTCCAGTCTCACCGCCAGATCATCGTCACGACTCACGATGCGACCTTTGCCGACCTTCTGGCGCGCAAGATGCGCCCAACGGATGCGGGAGAGCGGCTAAACCTCATCCGGCTGGAGGCATGGGACCGAGAGGGGCCGCGGATCATCAACGAGCAAGTGCAGGTTGATCCCAGGCCGATCAAGCTCGCAGTCAGCTAGATACCCCATCCGGTCGCCGATCCCGGCGCTATGTCATTCTGGCGCAAGGACTCATCAAGGTCGGCCACCGGAGGTCTCCGTTGGAACTGACGGTCGGCTCTCGCGCCAGGCGTCGTAAGTCGCTCCGATCTTCTCCGCGAGCGACCTGTCGCGGTCGAGAGTGGCGTGCTGGTATATCGCCATCGCGGCCTGTGATGCGTGGCCGGCACGCGCCTGGAGCTCGGCGGCCGTGGCGCCGTGCTGACCGGCGAGGGTCAGAGCGGTGTGGCGCAGATGGTGGATCGTGAGGTCGGCACGCCCCGCCGCCTCGCGTGCCGGGCGATAGCGGTCCATCAGATAGCGCACGCTCATGTGGTCGGTGCGGTCGCCCGGGAACAGTAGGCCGGTCGGGCCACGCTCCGCGTACTCAGTCAGGTGCTCCTGAAGCATCGGGAGGAACGGCGGCGGTACGTGCACCGTGCGTACGCTGCTGATCGTCTTGGGCGCGCTGATGGCCCGACCACAGTTCGGGCAGGCGCCTCTCGCTCCGGCAATGACGTCCTTGTCAATCTTGCGGGCGACATGGATCCACCCAGACCTGTGGTCGACATCGGAGCGCCGAAGCTCCAGCAGCTCGCCCTGGCGTAGGCCGACGAACGCGGCGAGGACGATGAGGAGCTTCAACCGATCGGGCATCTCCTCGATGATCGTCGCGATCTCGTCCAGGGTCGCCGGGACGGCGACCCGCCTCACCGGAGCAGATCCGGCGCCGCGGATCTTCGGTGGCGCCCGGTCGATCAGCTCCTCCTCCTCAGCGGCTTGGAGCATCGCTCTGAGCAGGCGGTAGGCGGCGGCGTTCGCGGCTTCGGCGTCCGGGTCGAGCGAGGCTCGCCACTGCTTGATCTCCGTGAGGCTGACGTCGATCAGTGGCATCTCCTCGAAGTAGGGGAGGATGCGCGTGTTGAGGAGCTGCCGGTAGGTCCTGATCGTGTTGGGCCTCAGCCCCCGATCGACCAAGTACCGCTCGGCGAACCCGGCGACGGTGTTGTAGGCCGCTTCGCGACGGCGTTGCTCTTGAGCGACCTGCCTCGCCCTCGGTGGGATCCACTCCTCACGATCGACCAGCGTCCGCTCGGCGGCGAGCCACGCCTCGGCGTCCATCTTCGTAGTGAAGGTGCGCGAGTGGCGCGTGCCGTCGCCCATCGCGTACCGAGCCCGGTAGGTCACCACCCCGGTGGCGCTGCGCCGCCGCTCCACCTCGCCGAACCCTCGTCGCCGTGCCATCTCGGTACCCTAACCCCATAACGCAGTAGCGGGGGACCATTCTGTGGGGGACTGGTGGGGGTAGGAACGTCCGCTAGAGGGTCTATCTGTCCCCCACAGTCTCGCGTTTCCGCAGGTCAGCGAGTCTAACCCCCTACTTAAACCGAATTTGCAAGCAGGGGGTTAGGGGTTCGAGTCCCCTAGGCTCCACCACCGATCCCCGTCCCACCTCGCGCAGCGACAGCACCACAACCCCGTTGCCCTAGGCTGGCCGCAGGACCGGATCGAGAGGACTGACGAGTGGGCCGCGCGTCTGGCAGGGCCGTCACCATCTCCGCGATCGCCGCGGAGGCGGGCGTCTCGGTGCCCACCGTCTCGCGCGTGCTGAACGGCCGCTCGGACGTCGCGCCCGGCACCCGCGAGCGGGTCGAACAGCTGCTGCGGCACCACGAGTATCGCCGGCCGTCGCGACGCCAGGGGCATGCGTGCCTGGTCGACCTGGTCTTCGACGACCTGGACAGTCCGTGGGCGCTCGAGATCGTGCGCGGGGTCGAAGAGGTGGCGCACGCCGCGGGGGCGGGCACCGTGGTCTCCGCCATCCACAGCCGCGCCTCCGACCGACGGCAGTGGCTCGACAACCTCCGCGTCCGGGCCACCGACGCCGTCATCCTCGTGCTGACCGACCTCGACGGCGAGCTCGGAGCCGAGCTGGAGCGCCTCGACGTGCCGGCGGTGGCGATCGACCCGGCCGGCGTGCCGGCGCTCGACCTGCCCACGATCGGGGTGACCAATTGGAGCGGGGCCGTGTCGGCCACCGAGCACCTGATCGGGCTCGGCCACCGCCGGATCGCGCACATCAGCGGTCGACCCGGTCTGTGGTGTACCCGCAGCCGGCTCGACGGCTACCGCGCCGGGCTCAGTTCCGCCGGGCTACAGCCGGCGGCGGAGCTGGTGGTGGAGGGAGACTTCGGCTACGAGTCGGGATACCGCGCCGGGGTGCACCTCCTCGGCCTCGCCGAGCCTCCTACGGCCGTCTTCGCCGCCAACGACCAGATGGCCATGGGCGTCTACGAGGCCCTGCGCCGCAGCGGCCGGCGCGTCCCCGACGACGTGAGCGTCGTCGGCTTCGACGACCTGCCCAGCTCCCGCTGGGCCTCGCCGCCGATGACCACCGTGCGCCAGCCGCTCACGGAGCTCGGCCGGATGGCCAGCCAGATGGCGCTGCGCATGGTCGGCGGCGAGTCCATCGAGGGTCCGCGCGTCGAGCTGGCCACCGAGCTCGTGGTCCGAGAGAGCACCGCCGCGCGCTGAGCGACCGGCTCTCCCACCCCGTCGACCCTTGACGGCGGTGGTGCCCCGTGCTGCACTGACGTTGTTTCCGAAATGTTTCCGAAACACTTTCGGAGCATGATCTCGGGGCGCCGGCTGGGCCTGCCGCCTCATCGACCGACCGGCTGTGGAGGACAGGACATGAGACGACGAGTGAGGCGTACGACGGCGCTGTGGGTGATGGCGGCAGCACTGGCCGTCACCGCTGCGGTAGCCCCGTCGACGGGGGCCACGGCGGCACCCGTGGTGAGCAGCGAGGACTTCGAGGACGGCAGCTTCGACCCGTGGACGGTCAGCGGCGGGCCGACCGTCTCGGTGGTCGACACCGGCGCCGGCCGGGTGCTGCAGGTGGCCGGTCGTGCCAACGACTACGACGGCATCCAGTCGCCGGGCCTCCTGCGGCCCGGGGGGACGTACACCCTGACGATGCGCGCCCGGCTCGCACCGGGGACCACCGGCTCCGCCGACATCCGGTTCGTCGTGAAGCCGAGCTACACCTGGGTGGGCAACACCACCGTCACCGGCGACGCGTGGAGCACCGTGAGCGGCACGTTCACCGTCCCGCGCGACGCTGACCCCGCCGGCCTCTCGGTCTACCTCGGCTCGGGGGCGCTGTCCGGCAGCTCCGCGCCGTACGCCTACCAGGTCGACGACCTCGTCATCGAGGGCGGCACCGGCGACACGTGGACCCCGACCCCGGACCCCGCGTTCGTCCCCGGAGGAGCGCTCGCACCGACCAGCGAGCCCCTCGCCGCGGCGCGCGGACTGGGCAACACGGCCGCCCTGACGTTCGACGACGGTCCCAACCCCGGTGAGACCGAGGACCTGCTCGACGTCCTGGAGGCGCAGGGCGTGAAGGCGACGTTCTGCGTCATCGGCCAGAACGTCCAGGCCCCGGGCGGTGCGGCGATCCTGCGCCGGATCGTGGCCGAGGGCCACACGCTCTGCAACCACTCCACGTCCTACGCCGACATGGGGCAGTGGACGCAGACGCAGGTCGAGGCCGACCTCAAGGCCAACCTCGCGATCATCCGCGAGGCCGTCGGCGACCCACGGTTGCCCGTGCCCTACTTCCGCGCTCCCAACGGCAGCTGGGGCCAGACCGGCGCCGTGGCGGCGGCGCTCGGCATGCAGCCCCTCGGGCTGGGCAACGTCATCTTCGACTGGGACGGCAACGACCAGTCGGTCGCGACCCTGACGGCGCGCCTGCGCGAGGCGGTCCAGCGCGGGGCGGTCGTCCTCGCGCACGACGGTGGGGGAGTGCGCGACAACACCGTCGCCGCCGTCCGGACCGTCCTGGCCGAGAAGGTCGCGCAGCGGTGGACCTTCACCCTGCCGCAGGGCGGGCAGCTCTCCCCGGTGCAGCAGGACATCCCGGGTCTCAAGGACGTGCTGGGGCGTCGCGGCATCGAGCACGTGGGCGTCGCGGTGGACCAGCGGGAGACGACCGGCCGGTCCGCCGAGCTGCTCCTGCGCCACTTCAACGCGATGACGCCCGAGAACGCCGGCAAGCCGGAGAGCGTCCAGCCCGTCGAGGGCCAGTTCAGCTGGCAGGGCCTCGACCAGCTGCTCGACTTCGCTGACGCGAACGGCGTCGAGGTCTACGGGCACGTGCTGGTGTGGCACTCGCAGACGCCGGCCTGGTTCTTCAAGGACGGCACCCGCGACCTCACCAGCAGCCGGGCCGACCAGGCGCTGCTGCGCAGCCGGATGAGGGCCCACATCAAGGCCATCGCCGACCACATCGACGCCCGCTACCCCGACGGCGACAGCCCCATCTGGGCGATGGACGTGGTCAACGAGGTGATCGCGGACGGCGACAACGCCAACCCGCACGACATGCGGGACAGCCGCTGGTTCCAGGTCCTCGGCGAGGGCTTCGTGGACGAGGCCTTCCGGCTGGCCGACCGCTACTTCCCCGACACCAAGCTCTTCATCAACGACTACAACACCGAGATGCCGGAGAAGCGAGCGGACTACCTCTCGCTGATCAAGGCACTGCAGCGTCGGCACGTGCCCATCGACGGCGTCGGGCACCAGGCGCACGTCGACGTCGCGCGTCCGGTGCAGTGGCTCGAGGACTCCATCACGGCCGTACGCCGGCTGGACCCGCGCCTGCTGCAGGCCATCACCGAGCTCGACGTCAACCTGTCGAAGCAGAACACCGGGGCGGACGTCAGCTCGGGGGAGACGCCGGAGTACGAGCGTGCCTTCGCCGATGACGACGACGCCGTCATCGAGCTGGGCTACTACTACCGCGACCTGTTCGCGATGCTCGGGCGGCAGTCGAGGTCCATCGACTCGGTGACGTTCTGGGGCATCAGCAACGCGCGCACGTGGCTGCGTACGTGGCCCCTGCCCCGGCCGTGGGAGAACCCGCTGCCCTTCGACGACGACCTGCAGGCCGCCCCGGCCTACTGGGGGATCGTCGACCCGTCCCGGCTGCCCACGCGACCCGCCGACGTGCTGGCGCCCCGGATCGCGGACACGCCCACGGTGCGCGTCACGGTCCGCGGCCGCGACCGGGCGGTCAAGGTCCGCTACGCCGAGCCGTCAGCGATCGACACCGTCGACGGTCCCCGTCGGGTGACCTGCAGTCCGGCGTCGGGCTCGCGGTTCCCCGTGGGCACCACCACGGTGACCTGCACCGCCCGCGACTCCTCGGGCAACACCCGCACCAGCACCTTCGACGTGGTGGTCACCCGCCGCGGCCGCTGAGGGACTCACGACGACGGGGGCGGGCACCGGACGGGTGTCCGCCCCCGTCGTGCTGTCGAGTCTGGTAGGACTTGTCCGCCTGATCGGCGACCCTCGGACGAGACGGAGCACCCCATGGACCCCGCGCGCGTGCTGGTCATGGGCGCGAGCGGCTCCGGCACCACGACGCTGGCCCGCGCGCTCGCCGGCCGTTGGGCCGTCCCGCACGCCGACGCCGACGACTACTTCTGGGTGCCCACCGACCCGCCGTACGTCGACAAGCGGCCGGAGGCCGAGCGCATCCGTCTGATGCAGGAGGTGTTCCTGCCCCGCCCGGCGTGGGTGCTGTCGGGGTCGATCATGGGCTGGGGTGAGCAGGTGGTGCCGCTCCTGGACGCGGTCGTCTTCTGCTCGCTGGCCCCCGACGTGCGCCTCCAGCGGCTGGGGGACCGCGAGGCGGTGCGCTACGGCGACCGCATCGAGCCGGGCGGTGACCTGGCGGAGTCCCACGCTGAGTTCATCGCATGGGCGGCCGGCTACGAGGACCCGGCCTTCGACGGCCGGAGTCGGGCGGTGCACGAGGAGTGGCTGACCGGGCTCGCCTGCCCGGTGCTGCGGGTCGACACCGGGCGACCGGTCGAGGAGCTCGTGCAGGAGATCGCGGAAGATCCGAGTCACCGGGTGGCTCAGAACTTCCGCGATGATCGCTGACGGCGAGAAATGCGCGGATCAGGCCGCGAAACCTGTCGTACCCGCGCCGTCCCGTTCGTGGTAGGGGTGAGAGGCCGCCCAGCAGGGGTGGCCGCAACCGCTGGAGATGACTGCCATGCACTACCTCCTTTCCGTGGTCGACGACACCGCCAACCCCGGCCCCGCCGACGAGCCGGGCGCCGTCGACCGTTTCAACGACCAGCTCAAGCAGGACGGCTACTGGGTCTTCGCCGGTGGCCTGCAGACGCTGGACACGGCCACCGTCGTCGACGCCCGCTCCGGCGACACCACCGTCACGGACGGCCCGTTCGCCGAGACCAAGGAGTACCTCGCCGGCTTCTGGGTGATCGAGGCGCCCGACCTCGACGTCGCGCTCACCCTCGCCGAGGGCGGGTCCCGGGCCTGCCGCCGCAAGATCGAGGTCCGTCCCTTCGACGGCATCGCCTGAGCCTGCGTCCGTGAGCGGTCTCGACGAGGTCGTGGCCCGGGTCCACCGCGACGAGTGGGCCCGGGTCGTGGCCACGATCGCCCGCCGCTTCGGTGACCTCGACGTCGCCGAGGACGCCACCGCCGAGGCCTTCGCCACCGCCGTCGAGCGGTGGCGCGACGACGGCCTACCCCCCAACCCGGGCGCGTGGCTGACCACCACCGCCGGCCGCAAGGCGCTCGACCGCGTACGACGCGAGAGCCGGCGCGACGAGAAGCAGAGGCAGGCGCTCATGCTCGGTGACCAGCTCTCCGGACCTCCCGAGCCGACCGGCGCCGTCGGCGACGAGCGGCTGCGGTTGGTGTTCACCTGTGCCCATCCCGCGCTCGCCATGGAGTCGCGCGTCGCGCTCACGCTGCGGATGGTCGGCGGCCTGACCGTCGCCGAGATCGCCCGCGCGTTCCTGGTCCAGGAGACGGCGATGGCGCAGCGGATCACCCGCGCCAAGGCCAAGATCAGGGCCGCCGGCATCCCCTGGCGGGTGCCGGAGGCCGACGACCTGCCGACGCGCGTCGCCGGCGTGCTGGCCGTGCTCTACCTCGTCTTCAACGAGGGCTACCTCGCCACGAGCGCCGACGCCGACCCGGTGCGGGCCGACCTCACCGCCGAGGCCGTACGCCTGACCCGCCTGGTGCGCGAGCTCCTGCCCGACGACGGCGAGGTCGCCGGCCTGCTGGCGCTGATGCTGCTCATCGAGGCCAGGCGCGGGGCGCGGGTCTCCCCCCACGGCGAGCTGGTCACCCTCGACCAGCAGGACCGCGGCGCGTGGGACCGCGACCTCGTCGCCGAGGGGCACGCCCTCGTGCGCGAGCGGCTCGCGTCGGGCCGCCCGCCCGGCCGCTACCAGCTGCTGGCCGCCATCAACGCGGTGCACACCGACGCCCGCGACGCGCGCGACACCGACTGGTCGCAGGTCGTCGCGCTCTACGACCAGCTCGTCCGCCTCGACCCCTCGCCGGTGGTGGCGCTCAACCGAGCGGTGGCGGTCGGCGAGCTCGACGGTCCGCACGTCGCGCTCGCGCAGGTCGACGCGCTCGCCGGGTCGCTGGACGGCTACCACGCGTTCCACGCCGCCCGGGCCGACCTGCTGCGCCGGCTGGGCCGCAGCGCCGACGCGCGGGCGGCGTACGACCGCGCGATCGACCTCGCCGGCAACAGCGCCGAGTCGGCGTACCTGCGTCGCCGGCGCGACGAGCTCGGCACCGCCGAGGGCGACGCCTGAGCCACATCCCGACCCGGGGCGCGAGCCGCTCCCACCGGTCGCGGGCCGTTGGGCGGCGTACGGGACAATCGAGGCCGTGACCGCCTCCCGCCGACCCGGCCTGCTGACCGACCTCGGCGCCGCGGCCCTCGCGCTGGTGCTGGTCGCGATCGCCACGATGCTGGGGACGTGGCAGTACGACGCGTGGCAGGCGCACCGCGACGCCGAGGCCCGCGACCTGACCGGGATCACCCCCGTGCCGCTGACCGACGTGATGGGCAGCGACGACCGCTTCCCCGCGCCCGACCTCGGCCGGCCGGTCGAGGTCGCCGGTGAGTGGCTCGACGGGGGCTTCTGGGTCGACGACCGCGAGCTCGACGGAGAGGCGGGCTACTGGGCGGTGGCCCCGCTGCAGGTCGACGACTCCGCCGTGCTCGTCGTACGCGGCTGGGCGGCGGAGCCCGACCCGGCACTGCTGGAGGCGACCGGCGACGCCGACCTGACCGGCTGGCTGCAGGCGCCCGACGGCAGCCTGGTCACGGACGCGGACCCCTCCGACGACGTCTTCCCCGAGATCCGCGTGGCCGACGCGGTGCAGCGCGTGGACGTCGACCTCTACTCCGCCTACCTCGTCGCCCAGGAGCCGGCGGAGGGACTCAGTCCCGCCGAGCTCGAGGCCCTGCCCAGCCCGAGCCGCTTCACCGGGATCCGCAACCTGCTCTACGCGCTCGAGTGGTGGGTCTTCGGCGCGTTCGCGGCCTTCATCTGGTGGCGCTGGCGGCGCGACGCGACGGCTCCGGAGGTCGCCGAGGCGCTCGACACCACCGAGGTCGGGCAACCGACCCCCCGATAGGTTGAGCGCCGTGTCCCGCACCCTCACCGCCTACCGCGTCATGGCCACGATCGTCGGGGTCCTGCTCGTGGTGCTCTGCCTGATCGGCGTCCCGCTGGCCAACTTCGACGGCTCCCCGATGTGGGGCGTCTTCGACAGCACGCCCATGTGGGTCACGCCCGGGTCGGACCTCAACGAGCTCGGCGACGCCATCACGACCTACCTCGGCGTCGCCCACGGCTGGCTCTACATGATCTTCCTGTTCTGCGCCTTCCTGCTCTCGCGCCGAGCCGGCTGGGACCTGCCGTTCACCCTCGTGACGCTGGTCTGCGGCACCATCCCGGTCCTGTCGTTCTGGGCGGAGCACCGCGCCACCCAGCGCGTGCGCGCCGAGCACCCGCAGACCGCGTAGCCGCCGCGCCCCCGCCCTCACTAGGGTCGGGCCATGACCACAGCGTTCGTGCTCGGCGGAGGCGGCGTGCTGGGCGCGGTCGAGGTCGGCATGCTGCGCGCGCTGCTCGAGCGCGACATCGTCCCGGACCTGGTGCTGGGCACGAGCGTGGGTGCGCTCAACGGCGCCCTGGTGGCGCGCCAGCCCGAGCTCCCGGTGGTCGACCGGCTCACCGAGCTCTGGGCCGAGACGGCGCAGGGCGGCGACGTGTACGGCGACCGGCCGCTGCGCACGGTGCGCCGGGCCGTCACGACCGGCACCCACATCTACTCCTCCGCCCCGCTCCGGCGTCGCCTCGAGGAGGAGCTCGGCGAGACCCGCTTCGAGGACCTGCCGGTGCGGTTCGAGGTGTGCGCGGCCAGCATCGAGCGCGCGGCCGAGCACTGGTTCACCAGCGGCCCGGTCGTGCCGGCGATCCTCGCCAGCGCCGCCGTACCCGGCCTGCTCCCGCCCGCCGAGGTGGACGGCGAGCACTTCCTCGACGGCGGCCTGGTCAACTCCATCCCCGTCGGTCGCGCGGTCGAGCTCGGCGCGACGCGCGTGTTCGTGCTGCAGGTGGGTCGCATCGACCGGCCGCTCAAGCCGCCGACGAAGCCGTGGGAGGTGGCGCGGGTGAGCTTCGAGGTGGCCCGCCGGCACCGCTTCACCCGCGACATGGCGACGATCCCCGACGGTGTGGAGGCGCACGTCCTGCCTGCCGCCGGTACGTCGTCGCGCGACGACTCGCTGTGGGCGCACCGCGACTTCGCCGGCGTGCAGGCCCGGATCGACGCGACGTACGCCGCCTCGCGCAGCCACCTCGACGAGGCCCTCGGTCCCCGCCCGGACCGCCGTCCGTGAGCCGTCGCGCGGTCTGGGCCGTCCGCCGGCTCCTCGTCGCCCCGGCGGTCATCGGGCTGACGGTGCTGCTCTGGGTGACCATGCCCGCGTGGCTGCTGGTCGCGGCCGCGTTGTCGCCGGTGCTGCCCGGGCGGTGGCGCGCGCTGCGGCTGCTGTGGCTGGTGCTGCTCTACGCCACGATGGAGACGCTGCTGCTCGTCGTGCTGCTCGGGCTCTGGCTCGCCAGCGGCTTCGGCTGGCGGATCCGGTCGCCGTACTTCGCCGGGATCCACTACGACCTGGTGCAGGGGACGCTGATCGTGTTCTTCCGGGAGGCCCGCCGGGTGCTCGCCCTCCGGATCCGCACGGACGGCCCCCACCCGCCGCGGGTGCCGGACGGGCCGGTGCTGGTGATGTGCCGCCACGCCGGGCCGGGCGACTCGTTCACGCTGATGTACGCGCTGCTGCACTGGTACCACCGCGAGCCGCGGGTCGTCCTCAAGAACACCCTCGCCTGGGACCCGGCGATCGACGTCATCCTCAACCGGATCCCGGCGCGCTTCATCTCGCCGAACCCGGTCGCCGGAGAGGACCTCGAGTCGCAGATCGCCACCCTCGCGTCGGGGCTCGACGACAACGACGCCTTCGTGATCTTCCCCGAGGGCGGCAACTTCACCCCGGCCCGCCGAGACCGGGGGATCGCCCGGCTCCGCAGGCTCGGCCTCGAGCGGATGGCGGTCCGCGCCGAGGAGATGACCCACGTCCTGGCACCACGGCCCGGCGGGGTGCTTGCGGCCCTCGAGGCGGCGCCGGAGGCCGACGTGCTGATGGTGGCGCACACGGGGCTCGACCACCTGCTCACGGTCGGCGACCTGTGGCGCGAGCTGCCGATGGACAAGCAGCTCACCATGCGCTGGTGGCAGGTGCCGCGCGCGGAGATCCCCGAGGACCGCGAGGCGCGGATCGAGTGGCTCTACGGCTGGTGGGAGCGGATCGACGACTGGGTCGAGGAGCACCGGCCGGTCGACCTCGCCCGCTGAGCGGTGCGACTCCTCCCGGAACGACCGCGGGCGGTGTCCCAGCCACGTCCCGAGGATCAGGAGCGTGGGTGGCACACCGCCCGGGGCGGGGCAAGCCGGACTACGTGTGGCGCGGCACGTCCTCGATGTCGATGATCTCCGCGGGGGCGTCGGGCGTGGTGGCGTCGTGCGCCTCCTCGGCCGAGTCGCTGATCGCCTCGCCGGGGGCGCCGCCGCCGACGTCCACCGACGCGGGGGGCTCCGCGGTGACGACGTCGTCCGCGGTGACCTCCCCGATCGGGTCGGTGAGGGGGTCGCCCACGGGGTCGGCCAGGGCGGTCGTCGCCGGGGTCACCGGGGTCACCGGGGTCACCGGCGCGGCCGCCGCGGCGGCCGTCGAGGTCGTCGAGGTCGACGAGGTCGAGGACGCGGGCGGTGCCGGGGGGACGTAGGTCGACTGCCAGTTGGCCTCCGCGTCCTGCTTGCCGCGCAGCTTGCTGAAGATCACGCCGCCGATGGCCAGCAGGCCGCCGAGGAGCAGCAGCTTCTTGAGCTTGCCGCCGCCCTGCGGCTCGGGCTCGATGCCGCGCAGCTCGTTGACCTTGGCGGTCGCGAGGTCGCGGCCCTCGGCGGCACGGGCCGCGGCGACGGCGGCGGCCAGGGACGCGGTCTCGGCGGCACGGGCGCGCGCCTCCTCGAGCAGCGGCGCTGCCTTCTCGCGGGCCTCCGCGGCGCGCTCGGCGGCGATCGCGGCTCCGGCGGCCGCCTTCTCGGCAGCGACGGTGCGACCCTCGGCGAGCAACGGCTGGGCCTTGTCACGCGCGTCGGCGATGGCGGGCCCGGCCTTGTCGACGGCCTGCTCCCACGCCTGCTCCAGCTGGGGGATGACGGACTCGGTGACGGTCTCCGAGAGCTGCTCGACGTAGTCGTGGGCGCGGTCCATGAGGGACTTCTTGCGGCCGAAAGGCATGCGTGACCTCCTCTGTCTGTGTCCGTCCATCTCACCATGCCCTCCCTGACGCGGCCAGCCCCGTCCGGGTGTGCGAGACGCGCGGCACGTGGGTGGCCGGGCGGGCAGGGCGCCGCGCGTGGGCCCAGGCGTGGGCTGCCGGTCCGGGCTGCGTGGGTCGGGCGTGGGACCCGCGTGGCAGGATCGGGTCGCACGCACGACAACGAGACGTCACACGTACCCACAGCTGAGAGGCACTCCCATGGCCGACCCCCAGGCGACCTTCACGACCAACCGGGGCGACATCGTCGTCAACCTGTTCCCGAACCACGCTCCCGAGACCGTCGACAACTTCGTCGGCCTCGCCGAGGGCACCAAGGACTACCGCGACGACGCCGGGCGCACCGGGGAGAAGTACTACGACGGCCTCGGCTTCCACCGGGTCATCGAGGGCTTCATGATCCAGGGCGGCTGCCCGCTCGGCACCGGCACCGGCGGCCCGGGCTACACGTTCAAGGACGAGATCCACCCCGAGCTCGTCTTCGACAAGCCCTACCTGCTCGCCATGGCCAACGCCGGCCCCGGCACCAACGGCTCGCAGTTCTTCATCACCCTCGGCGCCACCCCGTGGCTCAACGGTAAGCACACCATCTTCGGCGAGGTGGCCGACCAGGCCAGCCGCGACGTCGTCGACGCGATCGGCAGCACCAAGACGGGCGCGATGGACCGCCCGGTGGAGTCGGTCGTCATCGAGACGCTCGCGATCAAGCGCTGACGTCGACCTCACCACGTTCCTGATCACCCTGCCGAGCTCCACCTCCTGATGACCCAGCCGTCCGACGGCCCGGCCGCGACCGGGGTGCCCACCTGCTACCGGCACCCCGGTCGCGAGACCTGGATCCGCTGCCAGCGCTGCGACCGGCCGATCTGCCCCGACTGCATGCGCGACGCCGCCGTGGGCTTCCAGTGCCCCGACTGCGTCAAGGAGGCCGCCAAGGGCTCGCGCCAGAACCGCGCGCTCTACGGCGGCGAGCGCAGCGCCGACCCGCGCCTGACGTCGTACGTCCTCATCGCGATCAACGCGCTGGTCTGGCTGGCGATCACGGCGACCGGCGGCAGCGGCTCGCGGCTGACCGCGCTGCTGGCGCTCAGCCCGCGCGGCCGGTGCGAGCTCACGGACGGGTCGGGTCGCTACTACCCCTCCGTCGGCGATGCGGAGCTGTGCTCCACCCTGCCGATCACCGGCTGGCAGTCCGGCGTCTCCGACGGCGCCTGGTGGCAGATGGTCACCAGCATGTTCACCCACGTGGACGTGTGGCACATCGCGCTCAACATGATGGCGCTCTACATCCTCGGCCCGGCGCTGGAGCGGATCATGGGACGGGCGCGCTTCCTGCTCGTCTACCTCGTCGGGGGACTGGCCGGCAGCGTCATGGTGCTCTGGCTCTCCGACCCGACCGGCTACACCCTCGGCGCCTCGGGAGCGATCTACGCCCTGCTGGGCGGCCTGCTCGTGACGTTCCGCAAGGCCCGCCTCGACACCTCGTGGCTCATGCAGAACCTCGCCCTCGGTGTCGTGATCACCGTCGTCGGATGGCGCTACATCTCCTGGCAGGGTCACCTCGGCGGGCTGCTCGGCGGGATGGCGGTCGCGGCGATCATCGCGTACGCCCCGAAGGCCCACCGCTCGCTGTTCCAGTGGGGCGGCACCGCACTGCTGACGGTCGTGCTGCTCGCGCTTGCCGTCGTACGCGTGGGCGCGCTGGGCTGAGGGTCGGCGGCCCGCCGCTCACCTCTGGCGGGCTGCGTCATACGGACCGGCACGCATGCGTACGCCTTCGTCTGGCGCTGAGGGAGCACCCGGGGGTCAGGGCCCACTGTTCCCACAGGTGTGCACACACCTGTGGACAACTACACCGGTGTAATTCCTCCACAGGAGTTCTCCACAGTGTGGATATCTCTGCGCCGAGGAGCGGTGAGCCACGCAGGTTCGCCGTACCCCGAACCTGCCTCACTCACCGCTCCACAGCCGATCGATCCCGCGCGAGTCGACGGACGGCCCCCGAAATGACTCGAGCGGTGAGAGAGACGCCTTCCCTTCCCCAGGAAGGCGCCTCACTCACCGCTCGAGGCGCTGGTGCAGTCGTGCCGGCCGGTCAGTGACGACCAGCCGAGGGAGAACCTACTCCCACTTGGTGGCAAAGCTGAAGCCCACCGCCATGAAGGCGATGCCGACGACGAGGTTCCACTGCCCGAGGTCGTTGAAGACCCACAGGTTGGAGAGGTCGTCGGAGAAGACGTAGAAGGTGCAGATCCAGATCAGGCCGATCAGGAAGCAGGCCAGCATGCCCACCACGACGCCGCGGCCGCGGCCCAGCGGGGTGGAGGGGTGGGCGGACACGATCAGACCCAACATGAGCAGGCCGAAGCCGATGGCGTAGTTCCAGTCGCCGAGGTCGGAGACGGCCTTCGGGCTGCCGGGGACCGGCGGGACCGCCAGCGGGTTGCCGCGGCCCTGGACGTAGTAGAAGACCAGCCAGGCGATGCCGGCCACCATGAGCAGCAGGGCGATCATGAACCTGACGGTGAAGAGCGTGCTCCTCGCGTCGGGGGTGACCGTCTGGGACTTCGACACTGCTGCTCCTGTGGCTCGGCGGGAGGTTCTCCGGCGCTCGGCGGCACCGGTCGCAAGGCGGCGCGGCGCCCGACGGGGGGTTAGCGTAGTCGTCATGCCCCCTGAGTCCCACGATCGCCCCGGACGCCGCAGCGTCTGGCGCGTGGCGACGCCGGTCATCGTGCTGGTCAGCGGGGTGCTCTTCGGCGTCAGCGCCCAGCAGAGCGACGGCCTCGACCTCCGGGCCGGGCGGCTGACCGACCTCGCGTCGGTGGTGCGTGCCGAGCGCGACGAGGCCGGTGACCTCACCGCGCAGGCCGCTGCGCTCAACGCGGAGGTCGAGGCGCTCAGCGCCCAGCTCGGGGACCGCTCCGTCGGCCGGGTGCAGGACGAGATCGCGACCATCGTCGACCCCGCGGGCCTCACCGACATGGCCGGCCCGGCCGTGCAGGTGACCCTCGACGACGCCCCGCTCGAGGCCCGCCTGGCCTACGAGGGGGAGCCCAACGACCTCGTCGTGCACCAGCAGGACATCCAGGCCGTCGCCAACGCCATGTGGAACGCCGGCGCGGCGGCCGTCACCATCCAGGGCCAGCGACTCATCTCGACGACCGGCATCAAGTGCGAGGGCAACCAGGTGACGCTCAACGGGCTGCCGTACTCCCCGCCCTACGTCATCGTCGGCATCGGCGACCCGGACGCCATCCAGGCCGAGCTCACCACCGACCCGATCCTCGCGACCTACCGCGACTACACGCTCGTGCCGGGCGGCGGCGTCTCGTGGGACATGACCCCGCTCGAGACGGCGACGGCCCCGTCCTACACCGGCCTGCTCGACCTCACCTACGCGACGCCGATCCCGGAGTAGTCCCGGGAGCGACCCGCGGTGGCGTCGGCGTGGTCGGCGTCTCCGTCGGGAGCGTCGGCGTCTCGGTCGGCGTGGTGGGGGTCTCGGTCGGCGTCTCGGTCGGGGTGGTCGGCGTCTCGGTCGGTGTCTCGGTGGGCTCGACGAAGGCGGAGACGAAGATCGTCACCGTGCTGCCCTGGTCGGCGGTGCCGCCCACCGGGATCTGGTCCACGACCGTGCCCCGCGGCTCGACCGACGCCGCGTCGACGCGTACGTCGGGCACGAAGCCGGCCTCGCGGATGGTCCGCTCCGCCTCGCCCTGGCGCAGCCCGCGCACGTCCGGCACCTGCGCGGGGCCGTCGGAGTAGACGATCGTGATCGTGGTGCCGTCGGCGACGGAGGTGCCGGCGGGCGGCGCGGTGCTGAGCACCTGGTTGCGCGGCTCGTCGGAGTCCTCCTCCTCGAAGCGCACCTTGAGGCCCTGCTCGATCATCGCGGCGCGCGCGTCCTTGCGGAGGGTGCCGACGACGTAGGGCACCTCGACCTCGGGCCTGCCGAGCGAGAGCACGAAGTCGACTGACGAGTCCGGGTCGGCGAACACGTCGCGGTTGGGGTCCTGCGAGATCACCAGGTCGGCCTCGACCGTCTCCGACGGCTCGCGGTCGACCTCGCCGACCCGGAGTCCGGCGTCGACGATCTTCAGCCGCGCCTCCTGCTCGGTCAGCCCGACCAGGTTGGGCACCGGCAGGCGCTCCGGCGAGTCCTCGAACAGTAGCCCGTTGAGCGCCCACGCGCCCGCGCCGAGCAGCAGCACGGCCAGCAGTCCGCCGAGGATCCACCAGGCCGTACGACCGCGCGACTCCTGCGGCTCGCGCGGCGGCGGGCCGGAGGTCATCGTCGTGGTCGCGTCGGCCGGCGGGACCGCGGCGACGTACGCCGTCTCCGCCGCCGGCACGACCGCCGGCGCCTGGATCGGGTGGCCGGAGAGGTAGCGCTCGATGTCGGCCTTCATGGCTGCCGAGCTCTGGTAGCGGTCCTCGACGCGCTTGGCGAGGGACTTCATCACGATCGCGTCGATCTCGGGGTCGAGCTGGTCGTCGAGGTCGGACGGCGGGGCGGCCTGCTCGCGCACGTGCTGGTAGGCCACGGCGACCGGGCTGTCGCCGACGAAGGGCGGCCGGCCGGTCAGCAGCTCGTAGAG
Organism: Nocardioides renjunii; assembly: GCF_034661175.1. Lineage (NCBI taxonomy): Bacteria > Bacillati > Actinomycetota > Actinomycetes > Propionibacteriales > Nocardioidaceae > Nocardioides > Nocardioides renjunii. Next base: position 63,434 of record NZ_CP141058.1, read on the forward strand.
CATGCAGCCGGTCGAGTAGACGTCGGAGCGGGAGTCCACGGTCTCGCCGCGGGCCTGCTCGGGGGAGAGGTACTGCGCGGTGCCGACGACGGCCGCGGTCTGCGTCATCGTGGAGGACGCGTCGGAGATGGCGCGCGCGATGCCGAAGTCCATGACCTTGACGTCGCCCGTCGGCGTGAGCATCACGTTGCCGGGCTTGATGTCGCGGTGGATGATCCCGGCGCGGTGGCTGTAGTCGAGCGCGGACAGGACGCCGGCGGTGATCTCCAGGGCGCGCTCGGGCAGGATCTTGCGGCCCTCGCGGAGGATGTCGCGCAGCGTGCGGCCCTCGACGCACTCCATGACGATGTAGGGCTGGGCGACGCCGGACCCGTCGGTGGCCATCTCCTCACCGGTGTCGTAGGTCGACACGATGGCGGGGTGGTTGAGCGACGCCGAGGACTGGGCCTCGCGGCGGAACCGGGCCTGGAAGGTGGCGTCGCTCGCGAGGTCGGTGCGCAGCCGCTTGACCGCCACGGTGCGCCCGAGGCGCAGGTCCTTGCCCTTGCGGACCTCCGCCATCCCGCCCCGGCCGAGCAGCTCCCCGAGCTCGTAGCGGCCGCCGATCAGCGTCGGATCGGACTGCGTCATTCCTCGTCGCCCTCTTCCTCGTCCTTCTGCTGACCCGGTGGCACCTTGGCCCAGTAGCTCACCGTCACCGTGTCACCCTCCTGGAGCGCCCCACTGGGCTCGACCGACACGACGACGCCCTCCGGCTGGTCACCGGGATTCGCCACCTCCACGCGCTCGGGGGTCAGCCCGAGGTCGCGCAGCTCCTTCTCGACGTCCTTGGCGTCCCGCCCGACGAACGCGGCCGGGTCGACCTCGACGGTGGCCGGCTCGGTCTCGGTCGGCGTCTCCGTGGGTGTCTCTGTGGGTGTCTCGGTCGGTGTCTCGGTCGGTGTCTCGGTGGGCGTCTCGGTGGGCGTCTCGCTCGGGGTGTCCGACGGCGTGTCGGTCGGTGTCCCGGTGGGCGTCCCGCTCGGGGTGTTCCCGGGCGTCTGGGACGGAGCCGGGTCCTGCGACGCCGGGTCCGTGGGCTCGTCGGAGTCGCGCGTGCCGAGCCAGAAGGCCAGCAGCACGGCGGCCAGGACGGCCACGAGGCCGAGGACGAGCGGCCACGGCGTCGTACGCCGCTCGCGCTCGGGCGGCGGCGCGGCGACCGCCGCGGGCTCGGTCGCACCAGTGGCAGCGGCGGGGGCAGCGGCGGGGGCAGCGGCGGGGATGACCTGGGTGGCGGGGGCGACGGCGGGGGTCGCGGCGACGGTGGCCGTGCCGTCCACCGAGGCGGGGTCGCGCAGGGCGGCGGCGAAGGCGGAGCCGTCGGCGAACCGGTCCTCCGGCGCCTTGGCGAGCGAGCGGCGTACGACGCGCACGAGGTCGGCGGGCACCGTGTCGGGCAGCTCGGGCACCGGGTTGCGGAGGTGGGCGATCGCGGTGGCGACCGGGGTGTCGGCGACGAAGGGCTTGCGGCCGACGAGGCACTCGAAGGCGACGACGCCGAGGGAGTAGACGTCGGAGGCCGCGCTTGCGGTGCGGCCCTCGGCCTGCTCCGGTGAGATGTAGGCCGGGGTGCCGAGGACCTGGCCGGTCTCGGTGAGCGCCATCCCCTCGGCTGCCCGGGCGATGCCGAAGTCGGTCACCTTGACGCGCCGGTCCGGGGTGACGATGAGGTTGGCCGGCTTGACGTCGCGGTGCACGATGCCGGCGGCGTGGGCGACCCCGAGCGCGTCGGCGGCCTGGGCGAGGAGGTCCTGCGTGGCCGCGGCGTCGAGCGGCGCGCCCGGTCGCAGCAGCGCCGAGAGCGGCTGGCCCTCGACGAGCTCCATCACGAGGTAGGGACGCGGGGTGCCGGACCCGTCGGGGGCGGAGCCGGCGCCGTAGTCGAAGACGGCGGCGATGCCGGGGTGGTGGAGCGCGGCGGCGTGGCGGGCCTCGGTCTCGAAGCGCGTGCGGAACAGCGCGTCGTCGGCGTACTCCGGCTTGAGGACCTTGACCGCGACCGCGCGCCCGAGGACGGTGTCGCGCGCCGCCCAGACCTCGCCCATGCCGCCGGTGGCGATGCGGGACTCGAGGACGTAGCGGCCGGCGCCGTCGACGTGGCCGCCGGGGGAGAGGGTGCTCACTGGCTGATCACCGCCTCCATGACCGCCTTGGCGATCGGGCCGCCGAGCCGGCCGCCGGCGATCTCGCTGCGGGAGGTGTCGCTGGACTGCACCAGCACGGCGACGGCGACCTGCGGCTCGTCGGCCGGGGCGAAGGAGACGAACCAGGCGTACGGCGGGCGGTCCGGCGTGGACTGGGCGGTGCCGGTCTTGCCGGCGACCTCGACACCCGGGATCTGCGCCGGCGTGGCGGTGCCGGAGCTGACGGTCTCCACCATCATCCGGGTCAGCTCGTCGGCTGTCGTGCTGGAGATGGCCTTGCTGATCGTCTCGGGGTCGGTGCGGTCGAGCACCGAGAGGTTCGGCGCGCGCACCTCGTCGACGACGTAGGGGCGCATCACGTCGCCGTCGTTGGCGATGGCGGCGACGACCATCGCCATCTGCAGCGGGGTCGCCGTCACGTTGGACTGGCCGATGCCGGACAGCGCGGTCTGCGGCGGGTCCATGTCGCGGGGGTAGAGCGACGTGGCCTGGCCCCCGAGGTCCTCGAGCGAGGTGGAGTTGAAGCCGAACGCCTCCGCCTGGTCGGCCATCGCCTCGACGCCCAGCTCGTTGGCCAGGCTGAGGAAGGTCACGTTGCACGAGACCTGGAGGGCCTGGGTGAGGGTGATCCGGCGCCCGCCGCAGTCGCCGCCGTCGTAGTTGCCGACCGACGTGGTGGACTGCGGCAGCTGGAACCGGAACCCGCCGGGCACCATCGAGTCGGCGTCGTAGTCGCCCGACTCGATCGCGGCCGCGGCGGTGACCAGCTTGAACGTCGACCCCGGCGGCAGCGTCGTGCCGATGCCGCGGTTGATGAGCGGCTGCCGCGGGTCGTTGTTGAGCTCGACGCTCAGGTCGCGCACCGCCCCGAAGTCGTGCGAGGCGAGGTTGTTGGGGTCGAAGGTCGGAGTCGAGGCCATCGCCAGCACGCGTCCGGTCGTCGGCTCGAGCGCCACGACCGCGCCCTGGGCGTCGCCCGGCAGGTTCTCCAGGCCCTCCCACGCGGCGTCCTGCGCGGCGGCGTCGATCGTCAGCTGGACGTTGCCGCCCTGGGGGTCGCTGTTGCTGAGCATGTCGACCAGCCGCGTGACGAACAGCCGCGAGTCGTCGCCGGACAGCACGGCGTTCTGCGACCGCTCGATGCCGGTCTGGCCGTAGAAGGAGAAGTAGCCGGTGACGGGGGCGTACTTGAGCGGCTGGGTGTAGGTGCGCTGGAACTCGTACCTGTCGTCGGACGGCACGCTGCGCGCGATCGCGTCGTTGCCGACGAGGATCGCGCCGCGCTCGCGCGAGTAGGCCGCGGTGATGACCCGGCGGTTGCGCGGATCGTCGGACAGGTCGTCGGCGCGGACGTACATCAGGTAGGTCGAGTTGACCAGGAGTGCGAGGAAGAGCACCAGGCAGAAGACCGACACGACGCGGATGGGCTTGTTCACCGCAGCTTCACCACCTGGGTGCTCTCGCTGTCGGCCACCGAGTCGTCGACCGGGTCCAGGCGCGGAGCGGGGCGCCGGGCCTGGTCGGAGATGCGCAGCAGCAGGGCGACGACCACCCAGTTGGCCACCAGCGAGGAGCCGCCGTAGGAGAGGAACGGGGTGGTCAGGCCGGTCAGCGGGATGAGCCCGGTGACGCCGCCGATCACGACGAACACCTGCAGCGCGATGATCGCGCCCAGCCCCAGCGCCATCAGCTTGCCGAAGCCGTCGCGCGAGATCAGCGCGATGCGCAGCGCCCGCTCCACGATGAGGCCGTAGCAGAGCACGATCGCCATGACCGCGGTCAGCCCGAGCTCCTCGCCGACGGTGGAGAGGATGAAGTCGGAGTAGGCGAACGGCACCCGCTCCGGGAAGCCGTTGCCCAGACCGCGGCCGATCAGCCCGCCCCAGCCCATGCCGAACATCGCCTCGACGAGCTGGCCGCTGCCGGGGGACGCCTCGTAGTAGTCCATCGGGTGCAGCCAGAAGTTGAAGCGGTTCTGCACGTTGCCGACGAAGGTGTACGCCGCCAGCGCGCCGGCGGCGAACAGCAGTCCGCCGACGACCAGCCAGCCGGGCCGCTCGGTGGCGACGTAGAGCATGGCGAGGAACAGCCCGAAGAACAGCAGCGACGACCCGAGGTCGTTCTGCAGGACCAGGATCATCATCGAGACGCCGAACATCGCCAGGATCGGGCCGAGGTCGCGACCCCGGGGCAGGTCGACGAAGACCACCCGCCGCCCCGCGAGCGCCAGGGCGTCGCGGTGCAGCACGAGGTAGCCGGAGAAGGCGACGACGAGCAGCACCTTGGCGACCTCGCCGGGCTGGAAGCTGAAGCCGGCGACGTTGATCCAGATCCGGGCGCCGTTGATCTCGCCGCCGATGACGGGCAGGAACGGCAGGATGAGCAGCAGGATGCCGGCCAGGCCGGAGGTGTAGGTGAGCCGCTGCAGGGAGCGGTGGTCGCGCAGCAGGACGAGGGTGGCGACGAAGAGGATCACGCCGAGCGTCATCCACGTCAGCTGCTGGCGGGCGAACGTGTGCTGGTCGAGCCCGTTGGCCTCGTAGGTGAGGTCGAGGCGGCGCAGGATGGCGAGGCCGAGGCCGTTGAGCGCCGCGACGAGCGGCAGCAGCACGGGGTCGGCGTAGGGCGCGACGATGCGCACGGTCACGTGGGCCACCACGATGAGGGCGGTCAGCCACCCGCCGTAGCCGGCCAGGTCGGCCGGGACCACTCCCTCGACGCCGAGGCCGACGGCGGCGTACGCCCCGATCCCGACGGCCAGCGCCAGGACGAGCAGGAACAGCTCCGCGCCCCGGCGGCGCCGGTGCACGAAGCCCATGAGGGCACCGTTCTGGCTCATCGACTCACCCCCGTCACTCCGAGCTGACGTCCTGGCGCGCCGCGTAGTTGTCCACGGTCAGCCGGGCGTCGTCGAGGTCGTCGGACTCGATGCCGTCACGCACCGCTTCGGCGTCGATCTCGCTGAGCAGGTCGAGGTCGACGTCGGTGAGCTCGTAGGGGTGGGACAGCGAGAGGCCGGGCAGGTCGGCGTCGATGCCGCGGAAGATCGCGACCCGGCCGTCGTGCTCGGCGACGTAGAACTGCTGCTGGCTCCACGACCAGCCCGCTGCGAGGACGACCCAGGCCAGGCCGAGCAGGATGGCGGCGACCAGCAGCCGGCGCAGCCACGCGTAGCGGCCCGGGGGCCGCGGGGCGTAGCGGGCGGCCTCGGGGTCGATCGGGTCGGCGGCGAAGGCTCCAGCCGGCACGTCGGCCGGCACGGGCGGGATCTCGCCGGTGTCGCCGGAGCGGTGCCCGCGGAACAGGCCGCCGACGGCGCCGCCGAGCGGCATCCGCCGCGGCAGGTCGGCCGCCGCCCCCACCAGCAGCGGCTGGAGGTCCGCGTCGGGTGCCTCCTCGGCGACGTCGGCCACGATGCAGGTCACGTTGTCGGTGCTGCCGGCCTCGAGGCTGGCGCGCACCATCTCGACGGCGGCGAAGTCGGGGGTGCCGGTCGAGAGGATGTCAGCCATCCGCTCCGGGCTCAGCGTGCCGCAGGCGCCGTCGCTGCAGATGAAGATGCGGTCGCCGGGCTCGGCCGGGACCTCGAACAGGTCGGGCTCCTCGTGGCGGATGCCGTCGAGCGCCTTGAGGATGAGGTTGCGGTGCGGGTGGCTCCGCGACTGCTCCTCGGTGATGCGGCCCTCGTCGATGAGGGACTGGACGAAGGTGTGGTCGTGGGTGAGCTGGCGCAGCTCGCCGTGGCGGTAGAGGTAGGCCCGGCTGTCGCCGATGTGGCCGATCCCGAAGCGGCGGCCGTCGAAGAGCGCGATGGTCGCGGTGGTCGAGGTGCCGTTGAGGGCGGGGTCCTCCTCCACCAGCTCCGCGATCCGGTCGTCGGCACGGTGCACGCCGCCGGCGACCTGGCCGAGGATGTCGTCGTCGGGCTCCTGGTCGAGCTTGCGCAGCGCCTGGACGGCGGTGCTCGAGGCGAGGTCACCGCGTACGGCGCCGCCGACGCCGTCGCAGACGGTGAGGAGCCAGGGCCCGGCGTAGCCGCTGTCCTGGTTCTCGCGGCGTACGCGCCCGACGTCCGAGATCGCCGAGTAGTGGAGGTACATCACTTGCGCAGCTCCAGGATCGTCTTGCCGACGCGGACCTGGGTGCCGATGCCGATGGTGGTCGGCTGCGTGATCCGGACGGGGCCGACGTAGGTGCCGTTGGTCGAGCCGAGGTCCTCCACGAACCACTCGTCGCCGCTGGCCACCACCCGGGCGTGGCGGGTGGAGACGTAGTCGTCGTCGAGCTTGATCGCTGCATCGCTGCCCCGACCGATGAGGAGGGGCGCGTCGGCCAGCTCGGCGCGGATGCCGCTGTTCTCGCCGTCGACCACGAGGAGGTGGGTGGGGGCGCCGCGGCGGGGCTTCCGAACCTTGGGGGCCTTGCCGGACTTGCGACCGGAGGGCGCGGGCGCGCCACCGCGCGCGGTCTCGGGCACCCGGGCGCCGAACATGTCGGAGCGGATCACCGAGATCGCCGAGAGGACGAAGATCCAGAGGATGGCCAGGAAGGCCAGGCGGACGAGGAACAGGGTCAGCTCAGACATTCCATCCCCCGGCCTCGTCGCGTCCGCCGTCGATGCGAACCGTCATCTCGGTGTGCCCGATCTTGATCGTCGAGCCGTCGCGCAGGCGGGCGCGGGCGACCTTGGTGCCGTCGACCAGGATGCCGTTGGTCGAGCCGAGGTCGACCGCCTCGACGCCGTCGATGCTGACCTCCAGCTCGAGGTGGCGCCGGCTGACGCCAGGGTCGTTGATGCGCAGGTCGGCCTCGGTGCCGCGGCCGATCACCAGGCCGGGCGGGCGCAGCGGGTGGCGGGTCCCGTTGACCTCGAGCGTGGCGTGGGAGGACCGGGTGCGCGTGCGGTGGTCGTTGTCGGTCACGCTCGCCTGCGCCTTGCTGCGGATCCGGAAGCGACCGGTGGTGAGGTCCTCGGCGGGCTCGAAGGCGATCGAGATCGGGCCGGTGAAGACGTAGCCCTGGGCGTCCGCGTGGTCCTGCAGCTGGTCGACGAGGTCCTGCTCGAGCGCCCGGCCCAGGCCGACGATGCGCTCGAGGTCTGTGGCCGACAGCTCGACGTGGAAGTCGTTGGGCACCAGGCGTCGCTGGCGGCTGAGCACCTGGGCGTTGTTGTCGCACTCGCGCTGCAGCGCGGCGGCGATCTCCACCGGCTGCACGGCGCTGCGGAAGGCGCGGGCGAAGACCCCGGAGATGGCGGACTCCAGCCGCTGCTCGAAGCGTTGCAGGGGGTTCATCCTCAGGCCTCCTCTCCTCGCGGTGACGTCTCGTCGTGGTGGGCAGGCATCAGCCACCGCCCGGTCGGTGCGGCCAACCGTACCGGCCGCGTACGGGCAGGTGCGGGCACCGCCCCGCCGTGGGGATGGCCGTGTGGGCGGCCGTACGGGTGGCTCCGTCGACGCCCGCCAGCCGATTGGGAGCGTCCCGCGGGCTTGGGGTAACCTGAGCCCCGCTTCACGCGCGAGTGGCGGAACGGCAGACGCGCTGCGTTCAGGTCGCAGTGTCCGAAAGGGCGTGGGGGTTCAAATCCCCCCTCGCGCACCACCACGAAGGCCCCGGGTCACCCCGGGGCCTTCGTCGTTCTCCGGGGTGGTGCGCCGACATCGCCGATCAATGCTGATGCGCGTTTGTCCACGTTTCTGTACACTTCCGACCATGGAGCAGACAGACGTGAGGGGCCGGCCCGGGATCGACGTCCCCGACGCGCGTGGCCGCACCGGCCTCGACCAGGTCGGGCGCGACCTCGGCGGCAACCCCGACGTGGTGGTCCGCGACGTCGAGCTGCTGGCCGCCGGGTGGCACGTGCTGCGGCGCACGACGTTCGACTACCGCGACTCGCGCGGAGGATGGAGCACGCAGCAGCGGGAGACGTACGACCGGGGCAACGGCGCCACGATCCTCCTGCACGACCGCGACCGGCGCACGGTGCTGCTGACCCGGCAGTTCCGGTTCCCGGTCTACGTCAACGGGCACCCCGACGGCATGTTCGTCGAGACCGCGGCGGGCCTGCTCGACGACGACGACCCGCTGACGGCGATCCGCCGCGAGACCGCGGAGGAGCTCGGGGTCACGGTCGGGGAGGTGACACCCGTGTTCGACCTCTGGATGAGCCCCGGGTCGGTCACCGAGCGCCTGCACTTCTACGCCGCTCCCTACACGCCGGCCGACCGCACCGGCGCCGGCGGCGGGCTGGCCGACGAGGGGGAGGACATCGAGGTGCTCGAGCTCGACGTCGACGACGCGCTCGCCCGGCTGGGCGGCGAGATCGCCGACGCCAAGACCGTGCTGCTGCTGCAGTGGGCGGTCCTGTCGGGGCCCTTCGCTCGGCGCTGACCGCCCATTAGGCGGAACCGGCCATCAGCCGGAGCCGGCCCGGGCGTCGACCACCGGCACCCCGAGGGCCGCCAGCTCCCGCACGGTGCGGGAGTCCGCCGGCGCGTCGGTGATGACGCCGGCGACCCGGTCCAGGGCCAGCACGCCGAACGGGGAGGCGGCACCCATCTTCTCCACGCTCGCCAGCACGTAGGTCTCGGCCGCGCGGTCGGCGAGCAGCCGCTTCATCGCGGCCTCGTCGGCATCGCCCGTGGTCAGCCCGGCCTCGGGGTGCACGCCCGTGACGCCGAGGAAGAACAGGTCGGCGGACACCGCCGCCGCGGCCTCGGCAGCCGCGGCCCCGGACGTGACGGCGGAGTGCTTGAAGAGCCGGCCACCCAGCACGACCACCTCGGCGGTGGGGTGCTCGACCAGCGCCGCCGCGACGGTGACGCTGTGGGTCACCACGGTCACAGCGAGGTCCGCGGGGAGCGCCCGGGCCACCTCCAGCGCGGTCGTGCCGCCGTCGAGGAGCACGGTCGACCCGGACGGCACCAGGGCCACGGCGGCGGCCGCGACGCGCCGCTTGCTGTCGGTCGCCACGCTGCCCCGGGCGGCGTAGTCGCCGACCGCCGGCGAGACGGGCAGCGCGCCGCCGTAGACCCGCTGGCACAGCCCGGCCGCGGCCAGCTCGCGCAGGTCGCGTCGTACGGCGTCCTCGGTGACGCCGAGCTCCGCGGCGACGTCCTTGGCGACGACCCGCCCCTCGTCCCGCAGGCGGGCGAGCAGGAAGTCCCGCCGTTGTGCGACCAGCATGCGTTGCCTTCCATCCGTGCCCGGCGCCGTGCCTCGCGGGTCAGTCTCCCGCACGGGCGGCCGGTGGCGCGCGGTGGCGGGACGGGGCGGGGGCTCCGGTGTCTGGAGTCACCGGATATCCGGGGACCGCCGGGACAACACGGAAGATCCGAGCCACCGGGTGACTCGGATCTTCCGCGTTCCCGCGAACGGTCGTCAGCGCAGGTAGCGCCTCGCCACCACGTCCGGCTGGTCCACCGGCGTGCCGCGCTCCATCGTCCAGGCCAGCCGCACCAGCCCGGCGTGCGACCAGGTGAGCGGGGTCGCGGCGCGGGTGCCCTCGCCGGCGGGGCAGCACGCCTCGCCGGTGGGCGCCCGACCGTCCCAGACCTGCTCGGAGATCATGTCGCTGGTGCCGGCGGCCGCGGCCATGGCGGCGAGGTGGACCGTCGCGTCCTGGCCGGCGGTGACGGCGTACTCGCCGCGCTCGCCGTTGAGCAGCGGCCACGCGCGACCCAGCGTGGTGCCGGTGTCGTCCTCGGTGATCTCCCACTGCCCGCCGTCGAGGGTCTCGCCGTAGCCGTCGAAGCTGAAGCGGTGCCAGTAGGGGCCGTTGGGCGTCTCGACGCGCAGGTCGGCGTCGACGACGGCGAGGGTGGAGGCGACGTCGCGGTCGTCCGGAGGGAGCAGGCCCAGGCGCACCAGGTCGAGGAAGCTGGGGTCGACCACGCGGCGCTGGTCGACCTCGGACGGCCCGCCGTCGCCGATCGCGTACTCCGTGCCCCGGTCCGGGCGGCCGTCCTTGGTGATGCGCAGGAAGTACGGCGCCTCGCTCAGCGGGCCGGTCGTGGTGACCGTCCAGTCCTTGACCTTCGCGTGCCACCGGTCGGCGAGCCGGAGCCAGCGCCGCGCCGAGGCCCGGTCGCCGTTGCGGCGGGCGATGTCGGCGGCGCAGACGAGGCCGGCGACCTGGGTGGCGATCGAGTTGGGCGAGTAGCCCGACTGGTTCTCCCAGCGCTCCTGCGGGGAGTACGGCGCCCGGCGGCCGGTCTCCTCGTCGCGGAAGCGCACCAGGAAGTTCGCCGCCCTCTTGACGCCCCGGTAGGTGCGGGGGCCGTCGCGGCCGACGAGGTGGGCCAGCACGATCGGCAGCGCGACCTCGTCGAGCTGGAGCTCCGACCACACCGGCGTGCCCTCGACGTCGGAGTTCTGCGGGAAGGAGCCGTCGGGCTGCTGCTGGACGTCGAAGAGCCAGTCGACCGACCGACGCGCGGCCGCCGTGTCGCCCATCGCCCACAGCGCGGTGCCGAACTGGTAGGAGTCGCGCGACCAGACCAGGTGGTAGGCGCCCGACGGCGAGGAGAGGTCCTTGACCTCGTCGCCCCAGACCCACGGGGCCGACGGCGACGCGACCAGTGCGCCCGGGTTGAGCTTGTCCTCCGCCGCGGCGAGGACGAGCGCGGAGGCGAGGTACTGCGCCCGCACGCCGGCCGCGCTGTCGGGGATCCGCTTCAGCGAGCGGACGTAGCGGTGCCAGCCGCGGTCGTAGCGCGCGGCGGTCGCGCGGGCCCCGGAGCGCACGGTCGCCGTGGCGGTGCGCAGCGCGTCGCGCCCGTCGGTGCCGTAGCCGAGGACCAGCGTCGCGCGCTGCTCACCCGGCAGGCCGGTGATGCCGCTGACCCGGCCGGTCTGCACGACGTTGCCGGGACCGGCGCGGCGCCCGCCGTCGTCGAGGCGGTGGTCGCCCTCGAGGTCGGTCCAGCCGTCGTCGCGGCCGAGGACACCGGTGCTGGTGCGGCCGAACCGCGGCCGGGACACGAGGGCGGAGGCGACCGGCTCGGAGCGGTCCGTCGCCACCAGTCCGTCCCGCCCCGAGCGGCCCGAGTCGTTCATGCCGGAGTTGGCCAGCGCCGGGTCGTGGACGGCGTACAGGCGGTAGCGGCCGCCGTCGAGGGACTCCAGGCGGACGCGTACGACGAGCGCGTCCCGCCGCGGGTCGGTGACGAAGGTCTTCGTGATCCGGTAGCGGCCGGACGTCGCGGTGCCGACCTGCCGGAAGCGGAGGCTCCGCTCGTCGGGGCGGGTCGTGATGACGTCGACGTCCTCGGTCTCCAGGTCGGTGAACGAGCGCCCGTCGGTGACCACGAGCTCGAGGCTGCGGGTGCTCGGCGTGGAGAGGTCGGGGTGGAAGACCTCGCTCACCCGGCCGTCCTGGAGCGTGAACCAGACGTTGCTCCGCCGGGTCCGGGCGGTGCCGAACCCCGCCTTGTCGGCCTCCGTCCACTGGCTCTTCGCCCCGCGCGCCGGCGCGTCGTCCACGGCAGGACCAGCAGCAGCGGAGGACGGAGCGACCAGGGCGGTGGCCACCAGGGCGAGGGCGGTCGGGCCGGTGAGGATGCGCAGGGGCATGGGGGGCCTCCGGGAGTCGGTTCCTCCCGTCGTACTCGCCCCGGGACGCCGCAGCCACACCCCGGCGGGTGCCCAGCCGGACGCGGCGCGGCAGCAGACTGGTGGCGTGGAGGAGCCGACCGAGGACGAGAAGTGGCTGGTGGTCGACGGCCGGCGCTGGCGGCGCACGGATCCCTCGATCCCCGACGACGATCTGGCCCGGCTCAAGTCGCACCTCGGGCGCGGACGCTCAGGGGTCCGCACGGCCGCTGACGACGCGGAGCTGGCGGCCACCCGGCACCGCACCCAGCTGGCCAAGGTCGGCCTCGGCGAGCGCGGCACCGCCTGGTGGGAGCAGAGCGACGCCGAGCGCCGCGAGCGCTGGGAGTCCGCGCTGGCCGAGCTGGACGCCCTCGACGAGTGATCACGGGCGGCGGGGATACTCGCCGGGTGACCCCCCAAGCCCCCCAGCCCGGCGCCGAGAACCTCGCCGAGCCGCTGCGGTCGCGCTTCAGCGTGAGCGTGTACGACGACTCCCACCGGCTGACCCCGGAGGAGGTCGAGACCCTGCTGCGCGCCGCCCAGTGGGCGCCGAGCGCGGGCAACAGCCAGCCGTGGCTGTTCTTCGTGTGCGTGCCCGGCACGGCCAACCACGACCGGCTCGTCGCCGCGCTCAGCCGGGGCAACTCAGGCTGGGTGCCGCGGGCCTCGGTGGTCTTCGTGACGGCGGCCCACGTCCGCACCGGCGCCGAGCCGGACGCCCCGGCCTACAGCGACTACGCCCTGCACGACGTCGGCCAGGCCGCGGCCCACCTCACCCTCCAGGCACGCGCGATGGGGCTGCACGCCCACCAGTTCGCCGGCTTCGACCACGACGCGCTCGCCGACGCGCTCGGCGTACCCCCCACCCACCGGCTGCTCACCGGCATCGCCGTCGGCGTGCAGGGCGACCCCGCCGACGTCGACGAGCGCACCGCGGCGCGCGACCACCGCGACCGGGTGCGGCGCCCGCTGGGTGAGTGGGCCTTCCGCGGCCGCTTCGGCGAGCTGCCGATCCCGGACGGACTGGCAGACTCGGCGTCATGACTACTCTCTCCGACTTCTCGGCGGTCGCCATCGACGGGACTGACGCGGACCTCTCGCAGTACGCCGGCAAGGTCGTGCTGGTGGTCAACACCGCCTCGCAGTGCGGGTTCACCGGGCAGTACAAGGGGCTCCAGCAGCTCTGCGACACCTACGCGGAGCGCGGCCTGGTGGTCCTCGGCTTCCCGTGCGACCAGTTCGGCGGCCAGGAGCCCGGCGACGAGGCGGAGATCTCGGACTTCTGCGAGCGCAACTTCGGGGTCACCTTCCCGCTCTTCGCCAAGGTCGAGGTCAACGGCTCGGGCCAGCACCCCCTGTTCGGCTGGCTGAAGGACTCCAAGGGCGGCATGCTCGGCAGCAAGATCAAGTGGAACTTCACCAAGTTCCTCGTCGGTCGCGACGGGCAGGTCATCGAGCGCTACGCGCCGACGACGGAGCCGGAGAAGCTGGCCGACGACATCGAGAAGGCGCTCGGGGCGGGGCAGTGACCCGGGCCGGAGCCGTCGCCGCTGCGGTCCTGGCCGCGGTCGCGGGCCTGGTTGCTCCTGCGACGGCGAGCGCCGTCGAGACCCGTGTCGAGACCCGCGCCGGGGTCGACGCCCCGGCCACCCGGCGGGCCGACACGGTGGTCGGCTCCGGCACCCCCGCCTCCTGCACCTCGCGGGCCGTGGTCCGCGCCGTCGCGAAGGGCGGCGTGGTCGCCTTCGACTGCGGACCCCAGCCGGTCACGATCGCGATGAAGAAGACCGCGAAGGTGGTCAACACCTCCGCAAAGGTCGTGCTCGACGGCGGCGGCCTGGTCACCCTGAGCGGCCAGGGCCAGCGCCGCATCCTCTACATGAACACCTGCGACCGCGCGCAGGTGTGGACGACGTCGCACTGCAACGACCAGGCCGAGCCCCGGCTGGTGGTCAGGCGGATGCGCTTCGTCGACGGCGACGCGACCGGTGAGACCACCGACGGCGGGGGCGGCGGCGCGATCTTCGTCCGCGGCGGCCGGCTGCGCATCGTCGACTCGCAGTTCGCCGGCAACCGCTGCGACCCCACCGGCCCCGACCTCGGCGGCGGCGCCGTCCGGGTGCTCGACCAGCACCGCGACCGCCCCGTCGTCGTACGCCGCTCGAGCTTCACCGGCGGCCGGTGCAGCAACGGCTCCGCGCTGAGCAGCATCGGCGTCTCGTGGCGCGTCGTGTCCTCGACGTTCTCCGACAACCGCGCCGTCGGACGCGGGGCCAACCCGGCGCGACCCGGGACGCCCGGCGGCGGGTCGGGCGGTGCCATCTACCTCGACGGCGACGCCATCCACCTCACGGTCGAGGACTCCACGATCACCGGCAACCACGCCCGCGAGGGCGGCGGCGCGATCTTCTTCGTCTCCAACGACCGCACCGGCACCCTGACGGTGCGCGGCTCGATGCTGACCGACAACCCGAGCGAGGGCTTCGAGACGATCCCGGGGATCTTCTTCCTCGGCGCGAGCCGGACGATCACCGACTCGGTCGTGCGCTAGCGCCCCTGCCCAGGCAGGGTGGGTGCGTCCGGGCCGACCCGCTCGGCGAGCCACTGCGCGACCTGCGCCTCGGTGGGGGCGAGGCCGTCGCTGATGACGTGCGGTGCGACCCGGGAGAAGTAGTCGGTCACCATCCCGTCGGACTCGCGCACCAGCATCCCGGCCGCCTCGCCGTCGACGATCCACGACCCGAGCACCACGCGGTTGCCCTCGAAGCTCGGCAGGTCGGTGTACTGCTGGTAGACGAAGCCCTCGGCGCCGTAGTCGCCGGGCATCACCACGTCCTCGAGCATGTCGTCGAGGTGGATCCGGATGTTGTCGCCCTCGCGGCCGTGGAGCGGCTTGGCCACCCAGCGCTCGAGCTCGCGCGGCTCGTCGAAGTACGCCGGCAGCAGCAGGCGGTGGCGCGGGTAGAGCTCCCAGAGCACCGGCAGCAGCGCCTTGGTGCTGAGCAGCACCTTCCAGGCCGGCTCGATCCACTTCGTCGGGATCCGCTCGGCCCGGTCCACGATGAAGCGGCCGAACGGCTCGGCCAGCATCTGCTCCCAGGCGTAGAGCTTGAAGGCGGTGCGGACCGGGTCGTCGTGGACGTCGCGGTACTCGCGCGCGTCGGGGTTCCAGCCGACCTCCGCCATCGGGTGCGCGAGCGCGATCCACCCGGCCTGGACCGCGGTGTCCATGAGGTAGCCGACGGTCATCTCCATCTCGCCGCCGTCGTAGCTGTCCTCCTCGCCGAGGTCGTAGAGCAGGTGCAGCTGCTGGCCCGGGAAGTGGCCCGAGCGGCGCAGCTTGCGCCAGCCGGCGACGAGGCGGTCGTGGACGGAGTTCCACTGGTCCATCTCCGGCATCACGTCCTCCATCCAGCGCCACTGGATGACGCCGGTCTCCACGAGGCCGGTGGGGGTGTCGCCGTTGATCTCGAGCATCTTGACCGAGCCGTCAGCGCCGTAGGCGAGGTCGAAGCGCGCGTAGAGCGCGGGATCACCGTCGGCGATGGAGCGTCGCACCACGTCGAGCGTGCCGGCGGGCAGGCCGAGGCGCTGGTCGGTCATCGTCGTGGCCATGTGCGAGACGGCCTGGAGGCACATCTCCCACAGCTCCTCGGTGGCGGCCTCGAGGAGCTCGACCTCCTCCATCGTCAGCTCGTACCACGCCTCCTCGTTCCAGTAGGGCAGCTCCGAGCCGTCGGGCCGGGGCGTGGTCGGGAAGACCAGGCCCTGCTCGACGACGGTGGTGCGCCAGTCCGGGCGGGGGCGGGAGCGGTGCCGCCACATCAGGCGGCCCTCCGCACGCGGGACGTCATGGCGGGGGACCACATGGCGGGGGACCCGCTCACGCGATGCTGGCGCAGACGATGGCGCCGACCGACAGCGCGACGGACGCGGCGACGTAGGCCAGCGGACGGACCGGGCCGGGCTCGGTGACGATCCGGCGCAGGTTGCCCGGCGTGATCGCCTCGACGGCGAAGAACATCACCGTGTTGAGCACGATGCCCAGGACCGCGAAGGACACCGTCCAGCCCAGCGCCCACCCGAGCGAGGTCTCGCCATTGGTCCAGATCGCGGTGAAGATGACCAGCGCGTTGGAGACCAGCCAGGCAGACGTGACGACGCCCGCCGAGCGGGAGTGGGCGTGCACCGACTCGACACCGTTCTCGTCGACCCCGCGCAGGTGGGTGCCGAGGTGGCCGGGGGTGGCCAGGTCGAGCACGTAGTAGGCGACGACGAGCATCGCGCCGCCCACGAGGGCGTACGCGACGGCGTGCAGCAGGGCGGTGATCAGGTCGGACACGGGTTCTCCTGGTGGGCGGTGGTGGCCGGAGGGCGTACGTCGGGCGTGCGGGGCGTCGGGGTGGCTGGGCGGCGGCGGGTCAGCCGCCGAAGCCGCGGCTGCTGCCGCCGAACCCGCCCTTGGTGGTGCTGGACCTCACGGTCGAGCCGCCGGTCGTCGGGAGGCCGCCGCGCTGCACGGTCCCGTTGAGGGTGCTGCCGCGGAAGGTGCCGCCCGTCGCGGTCTGGCCGATCGACGGGACGAGCGCGCGGGCGCCGAGGTAGTACCAGAAGAAGCCGGTGCCGGCCCCGTTGTAGTCCCGGTCGTCGTCGCACTGGTCGTCGTCGACGCGCTCCTGGGTCTCCGGGTCGACGCACACCGCGGCGTAGTCGGCGCTGGAGGAGGAGCACCCGGTCAGGTTCGACGCCATCACCGCCGTGATCCCGAGCGCGACGCTCGTGGACCTCATGCGGCGGCGTACGGGCCGGCGTGCTGCGGTGGTCATCGTGGTCCTCCGGAAGGGTCCATGGGGTCGTTCTTGCGGGCGAACATGGCGAGCATCTCCTCGGCGACGTCGGTGCGTGCCGCGTCGGCGGCGTCGTAGGCCGCGAGCTGCTGCTCGAGCCACTCGCGGCCGTGCTGGGACTCCAGCGAGGCGAGGGTGAGGTGCTCGAGGCGGTCGATGCGCTCGTGCACGTCCTCGAGCACGGTCGCCACCGCGAGCGACTCCTTGTCGTGCACCAGGTTGGCGATGACGTGGCCGATGGCGATCGGCACGAAGACGAGCATCGACACGATGAGGACGGCGCCGACCGCGCGGCCCGCCGTGGTCGCGGGGTAGAAGTCGCCGTAGCCGACGGTCGAGCCGGTCACGATGCCCCACCACAGCCCCTCGACCGGGCCCTTGTCCTCGAGCGCGGAGTAGGTGAGCGAGCAGCCGACCCAGATCGCGAGGACCAGCACGACCAGCAGGTGCGGCGCGTTGACCAGCGCCCGCAGGGGTCGGGTGACGAAGCCCACGCGTCGCGCGACGACGGCGTCCGCCTCGTCGACGTCTGTCTCTGCCACGGCACCCTCCGTTCGCTTCCGGGCCGGACTACGGGTTCCCCGGAGGGAGCGTCGGCACACGTGCCGACTCCGAGCCTACTGACCGGCCGTGCGCGACGTGACTTGTGCGTAACCCCGCCGGAGGGGGAGGGTCTGGGGCATGGCAGCAACCGCATCGTCGTACTCGATCACCATGCGGTTGTACACCGCTCCCGACCACAGCGTCGTCGGCGCCGTCGCGACGACCATCGCGCGCAACGGCGGGGTGGTGACCGCGATCGACGTCGCCGACTCGCGCCACGACCGCCTGACCGTCGACGTGACCTGCTCCGCGGCGGACGCCACGCACAGCCAGGAGCTCGTCGCCTCGGTCGCCGAGGTGGAGGGCGTGACCGTCCACAAGGTCAGCGACCGGACGTTCCTGCTGCACCTCGGCGGCAAGATCGAGGTCACCTCCAAGGTGCCGCTGCGCACCCGTGACGACCTCTCGATGGCCTACACGCCGGGCGTCGGCCGGGTGTCCATGGCGATCCACGACAACCCCGAGGACGTCCGCAAGCTCACCATCAAGGGCAACTCCGTCGCCGTCGTCACCGACGGCTCGGCGGTGCTCGGCCTCGGCAACATCGGCCCGGGCGCCGCGATGCCGGTGATGGAGGGCAAGGCCGCGCTGTTCAAGCGCTTCGCCGACATCGACGCGTGGCCCATCTGCCTGGCCAGCCAGGACACCGACGAGATCGTCCGGGCGGTCGAGATGATCGCCCCGGGCTTCGGCGGCATCAACCTCGAGGACATCGCCGCGCCCCGTTGCTTCGAGATCGAGGCCCGGCTGCGCGAGTCGCTCGACATCCCGGTCTTCCACGACGACCAGCACGGCACCGCGATCGTGGTGCTGGCGGCCCTCACCAACGCGCTGCGCTGCGTCGACAAGCAGCTGACCGACGTGCGGATCGTGGTCTCGGGCGCCGGTGCCGCTGGTACGGCGATCGTGACGCTGCTGCTCGCCGCGGGCGCCCAGGACGTCGTGGTCGTCGACCGCGAGGGGGCGCTGGCCGAGGGCGACGGGTCGCTGTCCGCCGCCCACACCGAGCTGGCCTCCGCCACCAACCCGCGCCGCGCCACCGGCTCGCTGCAGGACGTGCTCGTCGGTGCCGACGTCTTCGTCGGCGTCTCCGCACCGGGCATCCTCGACCCCGAGTGGCTGCCGACGATGGCGGACAAGCCGGTGGTCTTCGCCCTGGCCAACCCCGACCCGGAGATCGACCCGGCCGAGGCCGACAAGTACGCCGCCGTCGTGGCCTCGGGGCGCTCGGACTACCCCAACCAGATCAACAACGTCCTCGCCTTCCCCGGCGTCTTCCGCGGCCTGCTCGACGCCGGCGCCGACGAGGTGACGATCGACATGCTGCTCCGCGCGGCCCAGGCCATCGCCGACACGGTGAAGCCCGAGGAGCTGCACCCGTCCTTCATCATCCCCAGCGTCTTCCACCCCGACGTGACCAAGCGGGTGGCGTCGGCGATCAGCGGCCGGGAGGGCTGAGGGCTCTCTGCTGAGGGCGCTTGCTGCTGAGCGACGTCATGGGCGGCGGTCGCCCGGGCCGCCGCCCGCCTTGACGTCGTACCGGGACGTCATGGGTGCTGGTCGCCGGGGCAGCCCTCCGCCATGACGTCCCCGCGGATCGCCGCAAGCGTGGTGGCTGGTCCGGGAGAGCCGCTGGGGCCGAACTCCTCGAGGCGTTTGCGAGCTTGTGGGGGTGTGTACGCCCCCAGAAGTTCGGGTTTCCCCGCATATGCGGGGAAACCGCAGCCGGTCGCCCGAGCCGCCCGCCGCCATGACGTCCGCGCGTCTCAGCCCGCCGTGTCGCTCCGTACCTTCCGGGGCCACCAGAACGTCTCGCCGAGGGTCAGCGCGAGCGCCGGGACGAGCACGGTGCGGACCACGAGGGTGTCGAGCAGCACGCCGACGAAGATGATCGCGCCGAGCTGGGCGAGCACGACGAGCGGCAGCACGCCGAGCACCGCGAAGACCGCCGCGAGCAGGATGCCGGCGCTGGTGATCACCCCGCCGGTGGCGGTCAGGGCGCGCAGCATGCCGGTGCGGGTGCCGTGCTCGGCCGCCTCCTCGCGGGCCCGGGTGACGAGGAAGATGTTGTAGTCGACGCCCAGCGCGACGAGGAACAGGAACGCCAGCAGCGGCACGCCGGTGTCCATCGCCTCGAAGCCGAACACCGTCTGGAACAGCCACCACGACGCGCCCATGCTCGCGGCGTACGTCCCGACGACGGTGGCGACCAGGAGCAGCGGCGCCACGATCGAGCGGAGCAGCAGCAGGAGCGCACCCAGCACCAGCAGCAGGATGAGCGGGAGGATCGTGAGCCGGTCGCTCGCGGCGTAGTCCTTGGCGTCGAGGGCCTCCGCGTCACCGCCGCCGACGTGGGTGTCGGTGAAGTCGGCCACGGCCGCGCGGACGTCCACGACGACGTCCTGCGCGGAGTCGCTGCCGGGCGCCGCGTCGGGTACGGCGTCGATGCGGGCGATGCCGTCGCCGCTGGTCGTCACGCGGGCGGAGTCGACGCCGTCGACGCCCTCGACAACGCCGAGCACCTGCTCGGGGTCGTCCCGGGTGACCACCTGGACCGGGTCGCTGGTGCCGGCGGGGAAGGACTCGCCGAGCCGCTCGGCCGCCGAGATGGCCTCGGGGCGCTGCAGGAACTGGTCGGCCGGGTCGAGGCCGGTCGTGATGGACGTCGTGCCGACGGCCAGCAGTGCCAGCCCGGCGACGGTGCCGACGACGAAGGTGCGCGGACGTCGTGCCACGGCGTCGCCCACCCGGCGCCACACGCCGCGCGAGTCGACGAGGACGGCGTCGCCGACGTGGGGCACGCGCGGCCAGAACACCCAGCGCCCGAAGAGCACGAGGGCGGCAGGCAGCACGACCAGGGCGAAGGTCGCCGCCACGACGATGCCGACCGCGCAGGCGGCGCCGAGCCCGCGGGTCGTCGGGATGGCCGAGAGGAGGAGCGTCAGCACGCCGAGCACGACCGTCGTGGCGCTCGAGAGGACCGCCTCGGTGGTGCGGGTGAGGGCGTGCGCCATCGCGACGTGGCGGGACTCGGTGGTCTTCAGCTCGTCGCGGTAGCGCGAGATGAGCAGCAGGGCGTAGTCGGTGCCCGCGCCGAACACCAGGACGCTGAGGATCCCGACCGTCGACTCGTCCCAGGCGAGGCCGGTCAGCTCCAGCACGTTGGTGGCGGCGATCGCGGCGAAGCGGTCGGCCACGGCGACGACGGTCAACGGCACCAGCCACAGCACCGGGCTGCGGTAGGTGATGATCAGCAGGATCGCCACCACGGCCGCCGTGGCGCCGAGCAGCCGGATGTCGGCACCGTCGAAGACCTGGCCGATGTCGGCCTGGATCCCGGCCGGCCCGGTGACCTCCACCGTGACACCCTCGGGCGCGTCGTCGCGCAGCTGCTCACGCAGCTCCTCGACCCGGTCGATGTTGTCGGTGGCCGAGGACGACGTGACCGGCACCGCGACGAAGGCGGCGGTGCCGTCCTCGGCGACGACGAGGGGGGACTGCTGGCCTGCGCCACCCTGCTGCCCGCCCGGTGCCTCGCCCTGGCCGCCGCCCTCGGGCGCGCCCTGGCCGCCGCCGGCCTCCGACAGCAGCCGGACCGCCTGCTGGGTCAGGTCTCCCTGCGCGCCCTGGTCGAGCTCACCGGAGTCGGCGGTCCAGAGCACGATGGCGACCTGGCCCTCGTCGTCCGGCAGCTGCTCGGCGAGCTCGACCGCCAGCGTGCTGTCGGCGCCGGCCGGCAGCGTGTCGGTGGCCGTGGTCTCGCGCTCGCCCTCGGGCACGAAGAGGATCGCGGCGATGGCCAGGAACAGCGGGACGAGGGCCACGACCCACGCCGTACGACGCCCCGCGATGACGCGGGCGGGAGCAGGGGACTGGTGACCGGGCACGAGAGGTCCTTACGATCAGGTGGTTCACGAGGTAGATTGCTAAGTAAGTTAGCGATCTTCCTGCGGACTCGCAAGCCCTGACGCATCGCCCGAGGAGGACCAGCCGTGACCGCACCCCAGGAGCCCCGCCCCGGCTGGGACGAGTCCGGTGCGCTCACCGCCCTGCGCGACCTGGTCAGCACGGGCGCCCGGGTCAACCACGTGGTCGCCCGGCGGGCCGGCATCACCGACACGGAGCTGGTGACGCTCGAGCACCTGAGCCGCGAGCAGATCGGGCCGGCCGAGGTCGCCCGCCGGCTCGAGGTGTCCACGGCCGCGGCGACCGGCATCGTGGACCGCCTGGTCTCGCGCGGGCACGTCGAGCGGCGCCCGCACGCCGCGGACCGCCGGCGCACGGAGCTGGTGCTGACCGACTCCGGCCGGCGCGAGGTGGTCTCCCACCTGCTGCCGATGTTCGTCTCCCTCGACCGGCTCGACCGGGGGTTCACCGACGAGGAGCGCGCGGTCGTCGAGCGCTACCTGCGGGGAGCCGTCAAGGCGTTCGAGCAGGTGCTGGAGGGCTGACCCGACCGGTCAGTCCTCCTGGCCGGCCTTGCGGTGCGCGACGAGCGCGGCGCCGACGATGCCGGCCCGGTTCTGCAGGGTGGCCGGCACCATCTCGGTGTCGACCTGGATGAGGTGGCCGAACTTCTCCCACGACTTGCTCACCCCACCGCCGACCACGAACAGGTCGGGGGTGAAGAGGCGCTCGAGGTGGCGGAAGTAGGTGGTGAGCCGCACGGACCAGTCCTGCCAGGACAGCCCCTCGCGCTCGCGGGCGCTCGTCGCGGCGCGGACCTCCGCGACCTCCCCGTCGATCTCGAGGTGGCCCATCTCGGAGTTGGGCACGAGCTGGCCGTCCCAGATCAGCGCGGAGCCGATGCCGGTGCCGAGCGTGATGACCATGACCAGGCCCTTGCGGCCCTTCGCGGCGCCGTACTCCGCCTCGGCCAGACCGGCGGCGTCCGCGTCGTTGACGACGTGGACCTCGCGGCCGAGGGCCTCGGTGAAGATCGCGTCGGCGTCCTCGCCGATCCAGGACTTGTCGATGTTGGCGGCCGACATCACCACGCCGCGGCGCACGATGCCCGGCACCGTCACCCCGACCGGGGTCGTCGCCGCCTCGAAGTTGCCGATGATCTGGCCGAACACCCCGGCCACGGCCTGCGGGGTGGCCGGCTTGGGCGTGTCGATGCGGACCCGGCCGTGTGCGAAGTCGCCGATCGCGAGGTCGACGGGCGCGCCCTTGATGCCGGTGCCGCCGAAGTCGATGCCGAAGGGGTGCTCCATGGCGCACAACCTATCGGCAGCCCAGCGCAGGTGTGACGGGGGCGACACGCCGGTGAGATCCGGCACCTGACCGAGAGAGCCTCCGTGTCGACCGACGCGGCCCGGTGCGGGTCAGCCGACGACCTCACGCCGGTCGTCCGGCAGCCGTCGGGTGCGGCCGGCGCGGTCGAGGTGCTCGAGCAGCGGCAGGACGACGCGGCGCGTGGTGCCCAGCCGCTCGCGTGCCGCGCTGGTGGTGAACGGCTGGTCGAGCGTCCCCAGCAGGTGCACCGCCCGGTCGGGGGCGTCCGGCAGCAGCACGATCCCGCTGCCGAGGCGCCGCAGGAGCCCGGCCCGCTCCGCCGCGCCGAGGACCCGCTCGTCGAGGCCGAGCTCGCGCAACCGGTCGGCGGTCGGCGCCGCGAACGCCGCGGACGCCAGGTCGCGTCGTACGGCGTCGACGCCGCGCTGCACGGCCTCGGGCAGGCCGCCGCCACCCGGGGCGACCACCCGCCCGTCGGTGATGCGCAGCGGCGCCCGCACCACCGCGCGGACGAGCTCGGGCGAGGGCAGCCGCAGCCGCGTGGCGAGCACGGCCAGCGGGACGCCGGGGTCGAGCGGGTGGGCGCGGGCGTGCTCCTCCACCAGCGACGGCACCCGCTCGGCGAGGGCCCGCGCCAGCGCGGGGGAGACCAGCCAGGGGCCGACCTCGAGCTGGCCGGCGTCCTCGCGGGCGATCCCCAGGCGACGCAGCCGGTCGGCGTGCACCAGCCCACGGCGCTCGAGCTCGCCGGCCAGCCCGGGCGAGCCGGTGGCCAGCTGCCGCGCGCGTCGTACGGCGGCCCCACGGCGCCGCAGCCGCGGCGGGTCGGGGTCCAGCACGTCGGCGCCCCACAGCAGCCGGCGGCCCGGGTCGCGCAGCACCGCCCGGTCGCCGACGCGGAGCGGCAGCGCGCGGTCGAGGGTGAGCCGCACGAAGGAGTCGCCGAGCGGGCGGCAGTGGGTCGTCACGTCGGCCGCTCCCACGTGCAGCATCGGGGCGGTGGGCGGCTCGCCGAAGCCGGTCAGGCGTACGTCGACCACGCGGGTGTGGTGCCAGGCGTCGGGCGTGACGAGCGCGCTGCCGCGCTCGAGCGCGTCGGTGCGGCCGGAGACGTTGAGGGCGACGCGGGCGACCCCGCTGACCTCGGCCCGGTCGCGGCCCAGCGCTTGCACGCCGCGGACCCGCAGCACCTCCTCGCCCACGGCCAGGGAGTCGCCGGGCCGGACCGTGCCGGCGGGCAGGGTGCCGGTGACCACGGTGCCGCTGCCGCGGACCGCGAACCGGCGGTCGACCCACAGCCGCACGTCGGAGGCCGGGTCGGGTGCGGGCAGCGCGGCCACCATCGCCGCGAGCGCGGAGCGGAGGTCGTCGAGGCCCTGGCCGGTGCGGGCGCTCACCGGCAGGACCGGCGCGCCCGCGAGCCCGGTCCGCGCGACCTCGGCGGACGCCCGCGCGAGCGCCGCGGTGGGGTCGGCGAGGTCGGAGCGGGTGACCGCCACGACGGCGTGCCGCACGCCCAGCGCGTCGAGCGCCGCGAGGTGCTCGGCCGCCTGCGGCATCCACGGGTCGTCCGCCGCGACGACGAGCAGCGCCGCCGGCACCGGGCCCACGCCCGCGAGCATGGTGGTGAGGAAGCGCTCGTGGCCGGGCACGTCGACGAAGGCCACCTCGCCGACGTCGGCCCACTCGGTCCAGCAGTAGCCCAGCTCGATCGTGAGGCCGCGGCGCCGCTCCTCGTCGAGGCGGTCGGGGTGGGTCCCGGTGAGCGCCTCGACCAGGGTGGACTTCCCGTGGTCGACGTGGCCGGCGGTGGCGACGACGTGCATCAGACCGGCTCGCCGGCCACGCGTCGCACGGCGTCGGCGAGGTCGTCGTCCTCCTCGGGCGGGACGGCGAGCAGGTCGAGGAGCAGCCGGCCGCGCTCGACCCGGCCCACCACGGGCGGCTCGCCGGTGCGCAGCGGCAGCGCGAGCTCCTCGGGGAGCGCGACCGCGACGCTGGGCAGCACCACGTCGGGGGCACCGCCGCCACCGACGGCGGCGCGGGTGTCGACGACCGCCGCTCCCAGCCCGGCAGGGAGCCCGGCCACGACCGCCTCCGCACGCTGCCGCAGGACCGCCACGTCCCGCGCCAGCGCGGCCGGGACGGGCGGCACCGGTCCGGCCAGCGTCGCCTCCAGCGCGGCGAGGGTCAGCTTGTCCACCCGCAGCGCGCGGGCGAACGGGTCGCGCCGGAGTCGCTCCACGAGGTCGGCGCGGCCCAGCAGCAGTCCGGCCTGCGGCCCGCCCAGGAGCTTGTCGCCCGAGGCGGTGACGAGGTCGGCGCCGGCCCGCAGCGCGGTGGCGGCGTCCGGCTCGTCGGGCAGGCGGGGGTGCGGCGCGAGCAGGCCGGAGCCGATGTCGGCGACCACGGTCGCCCCGAGGGTCGCCAGCTCGCGCACGTCCACCGACGAGGTGAAGCCCCGGACGGTGAAGTTGGACGGGTGCACTTTGAGCACGAACGCGGTGTCGTCGTCGACCGCGGCGGCGTAGTCGGCCAGGCGCACCCGGTTGGTGGTCCCGACCTCGCGCAGCCGGGCCCCGACGGACTCCATCAGCTCGGGGATCCGGAAGCCGTCGCCGATCTCGACCAGCTCGCCGCGCGCGATGACGACGCTGCCGCCGTCGCGGCACAGGACGCGGGTGACCAGCGCCAGTGCGGCCGCGCCGTTGTTGACCACGTGCACGCCACCGGCCGCCGGGACCCGGGCGGCCAGCGCCGCGAGAGCGCCGCGCCCCCGTCGCCCGCGCCGGCCGGTCGCCAGGTCGAGCTCGACGTCGGTGGGGCCGGCGGCCGTGCGCACCGCCTCGACCGCCGCCGCGGAGAGCGGTGCCCGGCCGAGGTTGGTGTGGACCAGGACGCCCGTCGCGTTGAGCACCCGGCGCATCGACGCGGCACCGGCCGGGAGGGACGCCACGGCCGCGTCGGCCACGTCGTCGGGAGCGACCTCACCGGCGCGGCACCGGTCCTGGGCGGCCACGACCGCGGCCTTGACGAGGTCGGGCCCGAGCCGGTCGGCCGCCTCGCGCAGCCGCGGATCGGCGAGGAGCAGGTCGGTGCGCGGAACGGCCCGTCTCGGATCCGCCACACACCCTCCCGTGCTCACGACTGGCGGAGGCGGACGGGAATCGAACCCGCCTGGCCCAGGTGCTGGGCCACAACGGTTTTGAGGACCGCGTCCGTCACCAGACGAGAACCGCCTCCACGCCCACCCTAACCATGGGGAGCCGAACGCGATGTCCGATGCCCGCCGGAACCCGGTGGCCGTTGCGCCCACGATGAGGGGCATGGACACCGAGCACGACCACACGCACCTGAGCCCCCGTCCCCTCGTCCTCGTCACCGGCGCCAACCGCGGTCTGGGTCGCGCCGTGGCGACCGCCCTGGCCCAGCGTGGGTATGGCGTGCTGGTCGCCGCCCGTCGGTCGCGCGACGCCGAGGACGCCTGCCGCGACCTCCGGGCGGCCGGTCACTGGGCCGACCCCGTCGTCCTCGACGTGACGTCGCAGGACAGCGTCACCGAGGCCGCGGAGGAGGTACGCCGCAGCCACGGGCGCCTCGACGTCCTCGTCAACAACGCCGGCATCCTGCCGGAGGCGACCGCGCCGGACGCGGCGCAGCCCATGGACGCGGACCTGTTCCGACACACGTTCGACGTGAACCTGTTCGGCGCCGTGCGCACGACGCAGGCGTTCCTGCCGCTGCTCCGCGTGTCGGCCGACGCCCGCATCGTCAACGTGTCGAGCAGGATGGGATCGCTCACGGACCAGGGCGATCCTCGATCGCCGTACCACTCGATGGTGCTGCCGGCCTACCAGACGTCGAAGGCCGCCCTGAACGGGGTCACCGTCGCGATGGCCAAGGCGCTGAGGGGCGACGGGATCCGCGTCAGCTCGGTGTGCCCCGGCTGGGTCCGCACCGACCTCGGCGGAGCGGCCAACAGGGCAGCCGCACCCACGTCCGCGGCAGAAGCCGCCGAGGTGGTCGCCGACGTCGTGACCGGCGACCTCGAGACGGGCGGGTTCCACGACGCCTCCGGGACGATCGCCTGGTAGCCGCCCACGCCCCAGCCGACACTGCGGCGTCGTACCGTGGCTCGCATGAACGCCACGGTCCGACTCACCCAGTACGCCGCGGGCGGCGGCTGCGCCTGCAAGGTCCCGCCCGGCGAGCTCGAGCGGGTCCTGGGCGGCCTGACCGGCGGCCGCGCGACCGGGCCCGTGCCGGACGCCGGCGAGCGGGAGGGCGATCTCGTCGTCGGCGTCGAGCACGGTGACGACGCCGCGGCCGTGCGCATCCACCCGGCTGCGGACGGCACGGGCCGGGTCGTCATCCTCACCACCGACTTCTTCACGCCGGTCGTCGACCACCCCTACGACTGGGGCAGGATCGCCGCGACCAACGCGCTGTCCGACGTCTACGCGATGGGTGGCACGCCGGTGGTCGCGGTCAACCTGCTCGGCTGGCCGCGTGACCGATTGCCGTTCGAGCTCGCCGCCGAGGTGATGCGGGGCGGCGCGGAGGCGTGCGCGGCGGCCGGCACCCACCTCGCCGGCGGTCACAGCATCGACGACCCGGAGCCGAAGTACGGCCTGGCGGTCACCGGCCTGGGCGACCCCGACAGGCTGCTCCGCAACGACGCGGCGCGTCCCGGGCTGCCGCTCACCCTCACCAAGCCGCTCGGGCTCGGTGTGCTCAACAACCGGCACAAGGCGACGGGAGAGCGCTTCGAGGAGGCGGTCGCCGTGATGAGCGCGCTCAACCGCGAGGCGTCGGAGCAGGCGCTCGCCGCCGGCGTCCGGGCCGCGACGGACGTGACCGGGTTCGGGCTGCTCGGCCACCTGATGAAGATGATGCGGGCCAGCGGCACCTCCGCCGTGGTGGACGCCGCGGCGGTTCCCTACGTCGCGGGGGCGCGTGAGTCGCTCGCCGAGGGCTTCGTGCCGGGCGGCAGCCGGCGCAACCTCGACTGGGTCCGCGAGCACCTCGACGCCTCCGTCGACGAGGACGAGCTGGTGCTCCTCGCCGACGCCCAGACGTCGGGCGGGCTCCTGGTGGTCGGGGAGCTCCCGGGTCATCCGGTGATCGGCGAGGTCGTGCCGGCGCGCGACGCGCTGCTCACGGTCCGCTGACCCACCCCGGGGGGCGGTGCACGGGGTCGCCGGCAGTCGTAGGGTCGGCCGCAGGCACCGGACGACGGTCCACCAGGAGGCTCGGGTGACGACGGAGAAGGCAGGACGCACCAAGCGGTCGCTGCTGCCGTGGCCGGTCCTGCGCCAGCTCGCCGACGGCGACATCCTCGGCCGCGGCCGCTCGGTGCGCTCGAAGCGCACCGACGAGGTGGTGCCGCGCACCACGAGCGCCGACCGGGTGGCGCACAGCGTGTGTCCCTACTGCGCCGTGGGCTGTGCCCAGAAGGTCTTCGTCAAGGACGAGAAGGTCGTCCAGATCGAGGGCAACCCCGACAGCCCGGTCAACCGCGGGCGGCTGTGCCCCAAGGGCTCGGCGAGCAAGAACCTCGTCACCAGCGACCTGCGGCAGACGACGGTCCGCTACCGGGCGCCGTACGCCACGGAGTGGCAGGACCTCGAGCTCCACACGGCGATGGAGATGGTCGCCGACCGCGTGCTGAGGTCGCGCAAGGACAGCTGGCAGGACATCGACGAGCACGGCCGCAAGGTCCGGCGCACGATGGGCATCGCCAGCCTCGGCGGCGCCACGCTGGACAACGAGGAGAACTACCTCATCAAGAAGCTCTTCACGGCGATGGGCGCCATCCAGATCGAGAACCAGGCGCGCATTTGACACTCCGCCACCGTCCCCGGTCTGGGGACCAGCTTCGGACGCGGCGGCGCCACCGGGTTCCAGCAGGACCTGGCGGAGGCTGACTGCATCGTCATCCAGGGCTCCAACATGGCCGAGGCCCACCCGGTGGGCTTCCAGTGGGTCATGGAGGCCAAGAAGCGCGGCGCGCGGATTATCCACGTCGACCCGCGGTTCACCCGGACCAGCGCCGTGGCGCACCAGCACGTCCCGATCCGGGTCGGCAGCGACATCGCGTTCCTCGGCGGGATCATCAACCACGTCCTGCAGAACGAGCTCGACTTCCGCGAGTACGTCGTCAGCTACACCAACGCGGCCAACATCGTCAGCGACGCGTTCGAGGACGTCGACGACCTCGACGGGCTGTTCTCCGGGTTCGACGCCGAGTCGCGCACCTACGACCCGACGAGCTGGCAGTTCGCGCAGGAGGACGAGGACGGCGAGCTGGGCCCGGCCCAGGCCGACGACGCCGGGGACACCGCAGAGCAGCGCAACACCGCCGCCGGCATGCAGAACGAGTCGCACGGCATGCAGGTCGGCAGCCACCCGCCCCGCGACGAGACGCTGCAGCACCCGATGTGCGTCTTCCAGGTGCTGAAGCGTCACTACGCCCGCTACACCCCCGAGGTCGTCGAGCAGATCTGCGGCGTCTCGCAGGAGGACTTCCTCGAGGTGTGCCGGGCCTGGACGGAGAACTCCGGCCGCGAGCGGACCACCGCGCTCGTCTACAGCGTCGGCTGGACGCAGCACAGCGTCGGCGTGCAGTACATCCGGGCGGGTGCGATCCTCCAGCTGCTCCTGGGCAACATGGGCCGCCCCGGCGGTGGGATCATGGCGCTCCGCGGCCACGCCAGCATCCAGGGCTCCACCGACATCCCGACGCTCTTCAACATCCTCCCCGGCTACCTGCCCATGCCGAACGCGGAGAGCCACCAGACGCTCACCGACTGGATCGACAGCGTCCGCAACCCCGGCAGCAAGGGCTTCTGGTCCAACGCGGGCGCCTACGGCGTCAACCTGCTCAAGGCCTACTGGGGGGACGCGGCGACGCCCGAGAACGACTTCTGCTTCGACTACGTCCCCAAGATCACCGGCGACCACGGCACCTACCGGACGGTGCTCGACATGATCGACGGCAAGGTGCAGGGCTACTTCCTCCTCGGGCAGAACCCGGCCGTCGGCTCGGCCCACGGCCGCGCGCAGCGACTCGGCATGGCCAACCTCGACTGGGTGGTGGTCCGCGACCTCTTCGAGATCGAGAGCGCGACGTTCTGGAAGGACTCGCCGGAGGTCGCCACCGGCGAGATCGTGCCGGAGGAGTGCCGCACCGAGGTGTTCCTCTTCCCCGCCGCCTCCCACGTGGAGAAGGAGGGCACCTTCACGCAGACCCAGCGGATGCTGCAGTGGCGGGAGAAGGCCGTCGAGCCGCCGGGCGACGCCCGCTCGGAGCTGTGGTTCTTCTACCACCTCGGCCGGATGATGCGGGAGCGGCTGGCGGAGTCCACCGACGAGCGCGACCGACCGCTGCTGGACCTCAACTGGGACTACCCCGTGCACGGCGAGGAGGCCTCGTCCGGCTGGGGCGAGCCCAGCGCCGAGGCCGTCCTCAAGGAGATCAACGGCTACGAGATCGCCACCGGTCGGCCGCTGTCGGGCTTCGCGGAGATGAAGGACGACGGCTCCACCATGGGTGGCTGCTGGATCTACAGCGGCGTCTACGCCGACGGCGTCAACCAGGCCGCGCGCCGCACGTCGCGCCACGACCAGTCCTACGTCGCCCCGGAGTGGGGCTGGGCCTGGCCGATGAACCGGCGGCTGCTCTACAACCGCGCCTCGGCCGACCCCGAGGGCAGGCCGTGGAGCGAGCGCAAGGCCTATGTCTGGTGGGACGAGGAGAACGGCGAGTGGACCGGCAAGGACGTGCCGGACTTCGAGAAGAAGAAGCCGCCGTCCTACCGCGCCCCGGAGGGATCCGACGGCGTCGCGGCCATCGAGGGCATCGACCCGTTCATCATGCAGGGCGACGGGAAGGGTGCGCTCTACGCGCCGCAGGGACTGATCGACGGGCCGATGCCCACCCACTACGAGCCGGTCGAGTCGCCGTTCCGCAACCTCCTCCACGGCCAGCAGGGCAACCCGACGCGCAAGGAGTACCGCCGCGCCGACAACCCGCTGAACCCGGACCCCCGGGAGCCGGGGGCGGCCGAGGTCTTCCCCTACGTCTTCACCACCAGCAGGCTCACCGAGCACCACACGGCCGGTGCGATGAGCCGCTACGTCCAGCACCTCGCCGAGCTGCAGCCGGAGATGTTCATCGAGGTGTCCCCGGAGCTGGCCCGCGAGCGCGGGCTCGAGCACATGGGCTGGTGCCACGTGGTGACGGCCCGTTCGGCGGTCGAGGGCCGGGTCATGGTCACCGAGCGGCTGCGGCCGCTGCGCGTGGAGGACCGGACCGTGCACCAGGTGTGGCTGCCCTACCACTGGGGTCAGGGCGGCCTGGTCAGCGGCGACTCGGCCAACGACCTGTTCGGCATCTCGCTCGACCCCAACGTGCTGATCCAGGAGAGCAAGGTCGGCACCTGCGACGTCCGTCCCGGACGTCGTCCCACCGGTCCCGAGCTGCGCGAGTACGTCGAGGGGTACGCCCGCCGGGCGGGCGTCCTCGACATCGGCGGCAACGTCGTGGTCACCGCCTCCGCCGACGCCCAGGAGCGGTCGGCGGCCGCCCAGGACGGCGAGGACCAGCACTCACCGCAGCAGCAGGAGGACCAGTGACCGGCCCCAACAGCCTCTTCGGCCCACTCGACCCCGCACCGGACGCCGGCTACGTCGACGCGCCGAAGCGCAAGGGCTTCTTCACCGACACCAGCGTGTGCATCGGCTGCAAGGCCTGCGAGGTCGCCTGCAAGGAGTGGAACGACGTCCCGGAGAACCTCTACGAGATGCTCGGGACGAGCTACGACAACAGCCACTCGCTCAACGCCAACCAGTGGCGGCACGTGGCGTTCATCGAGCAGCCCGCGGGCCGCCCGCAGCGCCCCGCCCGCGAGCAGGTCGACCTCGGCATGCCGACGGTCGGCGCCGCCCCGACCGGGGTGGCGGAGGAGGAGAAGCCGGACTTCCGCTGGCTGATGTCGTCGGACGTCTGCAAGCACTGCACCCACGCCGCCTGCCTGGACGTGTGCCCGACCGGCTCGCTGTTCCGCTCGGAGTTCGGCACCGTCGTGGTGCAGGACGACATCTGCAACGGCTGCGGCTACTGCGTGGCGGCCTGCCCCTACGGCGTGATCGACCGGCGCAGGGGACCGGAGGGGGACCCCAAGGTCGGGATCGCCCAGAAGTGCACCCTCTGCTACGACCGACTCACCGACGACCAGCGGCCGGCGTGCGCCCAGGCGTGCCCGACGGAGTCCATCCAGTACGGCGACGTGGAGGAGCTGCGGGAGCGGGCGAGCGCGCGGGTCGCGACGCTGCACGAGCAGGGCGTCATGGACGCGCGCCTCTACGGCAACGACCCCGACGACGGCGTCGGCGGCACGGGGGCGATGTTCCTGCTGCTCGACGAGCCGGAGGTCTACGGGCTCCCGCCGGACCCGGTCGTCACCACCAAGGACCTGCCCGCCATGTACAAGAAGGCCGGGATGGCCGCGGTCGCGATGATCGGCGGCGCCGCGCTGTCGTTCTTGGGGCGACGGCGATGACGCGGCCGACGTCCGAGCCGACGGTCGAGGTCACCCACGGTGGCAGCCCGGGGCGGGAGCGCGACCACCGGCGCGGGAAGCGTCGCGGACGCGGTGGCGGCGCGGAGCAGTCGATGGTGCCCGACGCCGACTTCACGTCCTACTACGGTCGACCGATCGTCAAGGCGGCTCCGTGGGAGCACGACATCGCCTACTACCTCTTCACCGGCGGCGTCGCGGCCGGCAGCTCGCTGCTCGCAGCCGGCGCGGACCTCACGGGCCGCCCGGGCCTGCGTCGCGTGGCCCGGCTCGGCTCGCTCGGCGGCCTGCTGGCCAGCATCGGCTTCCTCGTCCACGACCTGGGCCGGCCGAGCCGCTTCCTCAACATGCTGCGGGTCGCCAAGCTGACCTCCCCGATGTCGGTCGGCACCTGGATCCTCTCGATCCACGGGCCGTTCGCCGCGCTGGCGTCGGCGGCCGAGCTGGCCGGGATGCTGCCGAGCCGGTGGCAGGGCGGACCGGTCCGCCTGCTGCTGGCCGCCGGCCGACCGGCCGGCCTGGCGGGCGCGCTCACCGCGCCCCCGGTCGCGGCGTACACCGCGGTGCTGCTGGCCGACACCGCGACGCCGGCGTGGCACGCGGCCCACGAGGACCTGCCCTTCGTCTTCTGCGGGTCGGCCGCGGCGGCGTCGGGCGGCCTGGGCCTCCTCGGGTCGCCGCTCGCCGAGGCCGGACCGGCGCGCGCCTTCGCCGTCGGCGGCGCCCTCGTCGAGCTCGCGGCCGAGCGCCGGATGGAGCGGGCGATGGGCCTGTCGGCCGAGACCCTCCACCACGGGGTCGCCGGCCGCTGGGTCCGCGCCAGCATCACCCTGACCGTCGCCGGCGCCGTCGGCGCCGTGGCGGGCCGGCGCAGCCGCGCGCTGTCGGCCGTGTCGGGGGCGGCGCTGATGGCCGGCTCGCTGTGCACGCGGATGGGGGTCTTCGAGGCGGGCATCGCCTCGGCGCGCGACCCGAAGTACACCGTCGTACCCCAGCGTGAGCGGCTCGAGCGCGGGGAACCGGTGCGGCACCACGAGTGATCCCCTGGGGGAGAGCCGAGGGGACGGGCGAAGGAGACGACATGGCACACACCCACACGGCAGGGACCGGCGTGTCGGAGCCCTCCGCGCGCACGGGCAACCGCTGGCTGCTCGTCGCCGGCGCGCTGCTGCTGCAGCTGGCCATCGGCGGCGTCTACGCCTGGTCGGTGATCGGCGGGGCGCTCGGTGAGGCGGACTCCTGGCAGCTGGGGAAGGTGCAGGCGGCACTGCCCTTCACCGTCAGCGTCGGGATGATCTTCATCGGCAGCTTCCTCGGCGGCCGGATCCAGGACGACCACGGACCGCGGCTGGTCGCCCTCGCCGGCGGCACGATCTACGCCGGCGGGATCCTGCTCGCCTCCCTGGCCAACACCTCCGACGACTACTGGCTGCTCATCGTCGGCTACGGCGTGGTCAGCGGGTTCGGCCTCGGCTTCGCCTACATCGTGCCGATCGCCATGCTGCAGAAGTGGTTCCCCGACAAGAAGGGCCTCATCACCGGCCTCGCCGTCGGCGGGTTCGGCTTCGGCGCGGTGATCACCGCGCCCGTCGCGCAGTGGCTCATCGACCGCGACCCGCAGGACCCGACCAGCGCGTTCCTGCCACTGGGGCTGGCCTACCTCGTGATGGCGCTGGCCGGGGCGTCGGTCTTCCGCAACCCGCCCGAGGGCTACACCGTCCCGGGCCACGAGCCACCGGCCGCGACCGCGACCGGCGACGGCAGTGGGGACTACAGCACCAGCGAGGCGCTGCGCACGCCCCAGTGGTACCTCCTGACCGCCATCCTCACCCTCAGCGTCAGCGCCGGCATCTCGCTGATCTCGCAGGCCAAGGCCAGCGCCACGGACATCGCGGGCTTCAGCGTGACGGGCGCGGCCGCGGTGGTCGGCGTGCTCGCGATCTTCAACGGCGCCGGCCGCATCGTGTGGGCCGGCATCTCCGACCGGATCGGCCGGATGCGCACCTTCGCCGCGATCCTCGTCCTGCAGGGTGTGTGCCTCATCGCGCTGCCGCACGCCGGGAGCGCGCTGCTGTTCACCGTCCTGGCCGCGATCATCTACCTCTGCTACGGCGGCGCCTTCGGCACGATGCCCGCGACCGCGGGCGACTACTTCGGCCTCCGTGACGCCGGCGCCATCTACGGGCTGATGCTCATCGGGTGGAGCCTCGGCGGCATCCTCGGACCGGTCGTCGCGTCCGCCCTGATCGGCGAGGACAAGGCCTACACGGTGGCCTACACGACGGTGGGCGTCATCGCGCTGGCGTCGGTGGCGCTCACCTTCGTGACCAAGGTGCCCGCCGGACGCCGGGTGGGCGACGCGGGCCACGCGTAGGGCCCCGGCACACCGCTGGGGCCCGGCACGACGGGCTAGGCAGCGCGCCTGGCGTGCGCCGCCTCGACGGCCTCGCGGAAGGCGCGCACGACGTAGGCCGGCACCGGCATGCCCTGCCCGCGTGCCCACAGCAGCTCGCGCTCGACCCGGGCGATCGACTCGGTGAAGGCGTCGACGTCGCGGTCGATCCCGAGGGTGATCATCACCTCGCCGAAGTCGGCGCGCTGGGCGTCGTCGTTGACCCCGACCGGGCCGTAGCTCAGCGCGCGCAGGCGCCGCACCAGCCAGCGCTGCCACCCGGCCAGCTCGGTGGCCAGGCCCTGCGCGGACATCTTGTAGAACGCGTAGTGGCCGGGCTCCTGGCGCCGGATCGGCGCGATGACGGTGTCGGCGACCGCGTGCTCGCCCAGCTCGCGCACGCCGTCGTGCAGCAGGTTGTAGGCCAGGACCGCCGACCGCTCGGTGGACATGCCGGTCAGGTAGTAGAGCATCCGGCTCACGTCCTGCACCGCCTCGAGCCGGCCGAGCGCGCCCAGGACGCGCAGCTTCGCCGACACGTGGTCGCGCTCCGGCGCCGCCGGAGGCCGGCCGATGCGCACCTGCAGCTCGTCGAGGATCTGCCCGTGCCGCACCTCCTGGGGCTGCCACACGTCGGCGTAGAAGTGGCGGTCCACCTCCGGCGGGTCGGGCAGCAGGGTCAGCAGCTCGAGCACGTTGCGGTCGACCTCCAGCTCGACGCGCGCCATGTAGTCCAGGACGTGGCCGAAGCGCCGGGACAGGCCGGCCGGGTCGCGGACGGTGAAGTCGACGCTCGCCAGGTCGATCGGCGGGTGCTGGTCGCCGAGGCGCTCGACGTGCTCGGCCAGCCGCTGCGCGGGCGTCGTACGACGGGCGGACGGGCGCGCGGACAGGCTCGCGGACGGGCCGTCGCTGGGAGGGCGGAGGACGGTCACGGCGGTGTTCGGCACGGACGCCCGCACGGATGGTTCATGCGATGGGCTGTGCATGGGCCCTAGTCTCTCCTCGTGAGTGGAGTCGCGTGGGGCACGCCGAGCGCGCGGGGCATCGTGGCGGCCGCGACCCTCGGGTCCGGGCTCACCCTGCTGGACGGCACCGTCGTCAACGTCGCGCTGCGCTCGATGGGCGAGGACCTCGACGCCTCCCTGGAGCAGCTGCAGTGGATCACCAACGGCTACTTCCTCTCCCTCGCCTCGCTGATCCTGCTGGGCGGGGCGCTCGGCGACCGGCTCGGGCGCCGGCGGGTGTTCGTCATCGGCACGGTCTGGTTCGCGCTCGCCTCGCTGCTGTGCGGCATCGCCCCCACCGCGGAGGTGCTGATC
The DNA here is from genome assembly GCF_034661175.1 of Nocardioides renjunii. Classification (NCBI taxonomy): domain Bacteria; kingdom Bacillati; phylum Actinomycetota; class Actinomycetes; order Propionibacteriales; family Nocardioidaceae; genus Nocardioides; species Nocardioides renjunii. The sequence goes on from NZ_CP141058.1 coordinate 99,197, forward strand.
ATCGCGCGGGTGCTGCAGGGCGTCGGAGGCGCGCTGCTGACGCCCGGGAGCCTCGCGATGATCCAGGGCGCCTTCCGGGCCGAGGACCGCAGCCGCGCCATCGGCGCGTGGTCCGGCCTCGGCGGGATCGCCGCGGCCCTGGGCCCCCTGGTCGGCGGGCTGCTCATCGACCACGCGTCGTGGCGCTGGATCTTCCTCATCAACCTCCCCCTCGCGGCCCTGACCGTCTGGCTCGCGCAGACGTGGGTGCCCGAGACGCGCGACCCCCGCGCGCAGGGACGCTTCGACGTCACGGGCGCGGCGCTGGCGTCGCTCTCGCTGGCCGGCGTCACCTGGGCGCTCACCGACGCCGGCGGTCCCATGACGTGGTGGGCGGCCGCGGTCGGCCTGCTCGCGGCGGTGGCGTTCGTGGTCGTGGAGCGCCGGACGCGGGGACCGATGGTGCCGCTCGGGCTGTTCGGGGACCGCACCTTCAGCGCGGCCAACCTGATGACGCTGCTGGTCTACGCAGCGCTCGGCGCGATCCTGTTCTTCCTCGTGCTGCAGCTGCAGACCGTCGGGGGCTACAACGCCCTCGAGGCCGGCCTCGCGACCCTGCCGATCACCGCCTGCATGCTGCTGCTCGCCGCCCGCGGGGGCGCCCTCGCCGAGCGGATCGGCCCGCGGATCCCGATGACGTTCGGCCCGCTGGTGATGGCCGCCGGGACGCTCCTGCTCCTGTCCGTCGGCCCCGACGTGGTGTGGTGGCGCGACGTGGCGCCCGGCCTCACGGTGTTCGGCCTGGGCCTGGCGCTGATGGTCGCGCCGCTCACGGCCACGGTGCTGGCGGCGGCGCCCGACGAGGTGGCCGGCATCGCCAGCGGCATCAACAACGCCGTCGCGCGCGCCGGCTCCCTGCTCGCGGTCGCCGCGCTGCCGACGGCCGTCGGGCTCGCCGGTGACGACTACCGCGACGCGGCGCAGCTCGACCCGGCGTACGGCACGGCGATGGTGGCCTGCGCGGCGCTGCTCGCCATCGGCGGGGTGATCTCCTGGTTCGCGATCCCGCACCGGGTGCGACCGCTGCCCGCTTCGGAGACTGCCTAGGCTCGTCGCATGCGCGTACGACGCCGAGCCGGGCGGGCCGGGCGGGCCGGGCGGGCCGGGGTGGCAGCTGCTGCCCTGACCCTGCTGCTCGGCGCGTGCAGCGGGACCGGCGCCTCCGACGGGTCGGCCGGGTCCGACGGGTCCGACGGGTCGGACCCCGGCTCGGCGTCGGGGTCGGCGTCGGGCTCGGCGTCCCCGTCCCCGACGGGCGAGGCGACCGCGACCTCCTCGACGCCCGTGGTGCCCGTGGCCGACCCCGAGCACGCGGTCGACCCGCCGGGCGAGCGCGAGGGCCGGCTGTGGAGCGCCGACGTCCTGGTCCAGTGGGACAAGCCCCTCGACGACGCGCTCGTGAGGCGGATCAACCGGCTCCGGGGCGTGGCCCGCACCGAGCGCATCGGCCTCGGGCAGGTGAGCCTGGAGAACCGGGTGCTCACGGTGGCCGCGGTGGACCCCGGCGACTACCGTCACTTCACCCGCGCCGAGGTCGCCGACCTCCAGGAGGCGTGGGACCGCGTCGCCGGTGGCGAGATGGCGATCGACGAGTCGGTGGCCAAGCGGCTCGCCGACCGCGACGGGATGATCCGGCTGGGCACCGACGCCGACGCGCCCCGCCTGCACGTGGGCGCGTACACGCCGCAGATCCCCACCATCGACATGGTGGTCAACACCGCGTGGGCCGAGGACATCGAGATGGCCTCCGGCAACGGCCTGCTGATCTCCACCGACGGCGCCGCGCCGGCCACCATCCGGACGCCCCTGCAGCGGCTCGTGGGCAAGGACGCGTCGGTGCAGATGCTCGACGTGGCGTCGCGCATCGGGCTCGACCCCGACGCCCGGCTGACGGCGGTCCCGACCGGCGACACCCTCGGCAGCCTGGTCGGCACCTACCGCTACCGCGTGCTCGGCGGCGGTCGGATCGCGCCGGAGGAGTCGTGGGTGGCGGCCAACATCCGCACCGAGGCGGTGCCGATCCTCGGCACCGTGACCTGCCACAGGGACCTGTTCCCGCAGCTGCGCGCGGCGCTGCTCGAGGTGCAGCAGCGCGGGCTCGCCGACGAGATCGACCCCGGCCAGTACGCCGGCTGCTTCTACCCCCGCTTCATCGCCGACACCACGACGCTCTCCAACCACGCCTTCGGCCTCGCCCTCGACCTCAACGTGTCGGGCAACCAGCGCGGCTCCGTCGGCGAGATCGACCGCGACGTGGTGGCGATCTTCAAGACCTGGGGCTTCGCGTGGGGCGGCGACTGGCGCTGGACCGACCCCATGCACTTCGAGCTGAGCGAGGTCCGGGCCGTCCGCTGAGGCGGTGCTTCGCACCCGAGTTGCGTACTTCGAGGTGGAGATCTCCACCTGCAAGCCCGGTGGTCCCCGGATATCCGGTGACTCCAGCCACCCGCCAGCCGCCCGCCAGCCGCCCTCCAGCCACCCGCCAGCCGGACTCCAGCACCCCCGACCCCACCGCCTCACTACCCTCACCCCATGCGCGCAGTCCAGGTCGTCACGCCCACCGGTCCCGCCGACGTCGAGGTCCGCGAGGTCGACGCGCCCGTCCCCGGCCACGGCGACGTGCTCGTCGAGGTGCACAGCGTCGGGGTGGCGTTCCCCGACCTGCTGCTCAGCCGCGGGGAGTACCAGCTCAAGCCCGAGCCGCCCTTCACCCTCGGCGTCGACTTCGCCGGCGTGGTCCTCGACCCCGGCTCGCCGGAGTCGAGCGGCTTCACCGTCGGCCAGCGCGTGGCGGGCGTCAACCTCCACGGCGGCGCGGCCGAGCAGGTCGCCAACCCGGCGATCTTCACCTTCGCGCTGCCCGACGAGCTGTCGTACGACGAGGGCGCGGCGCTGCCGATGAACTACCTCACCGCCCTCTTCGCGCTCGAGGAGCGCGGGGGCCTGCGCAGTCGCGAGACGGTCCTCGTGCACGGCGCGGCGGGCGGTGTCGGGACCGCGACCCTCCAGGTGGCCAAGGGCCTCGGCGCGCGCACCATCGCCGTGGTCAGCACCGAGGAGAAGGCGGACTTCGCCCGGGCGGCCGGCGCCGACGAGACGATCGTCGGCCCCGACTTCAAGGACGCGGTCAAGGAGCTGACCGGCGGCAAGGGCGTCGACGTCGTGCTGGACGTGGTCGGCGGCGCCGCGTTCACCGACTCGCTGCGCTGCCTGGCCGAGCAGGGCCGCGTGCTCGTCGTCGGCTTCGCCGCCGGCCAGGGCATCCCCGAGGTCAAGGTCAACCGGCTGCTGCTGGGCAACACCGACGTCCGCGGCGTCGGCTGGGGTGCCTACGCGATGACCCGCCCCGGCTACATGCAGCGGCAGTGGCACCGCCTCGCGCCGATGATCGAGGCCGGCACGGTCCGGCCGCCGATCGGCGCGACGTACGAGCTCGCCGACTTCGGGCGGGCGCTCGTCGACATGGACGAGCGCCGCACCCTCGGCAAGTCGGTCGTGCGCGTGCGCTGAGCCCGGCCGGCCCGGGCGCCTGCCTACCGCTTGACCTTCACCACGTCCCTGCCGCTGCCGTAGCCGTCCTCGACGGCGACGAAGGACACCTTGCCCGCCCTGCGGGGCGTCACCCGCATGGTGCACCGGCCCCTGGCGTTCGTCGTGCACGAGTCCCCGCCGCCCGTCACCCTGGCACCCTTCACCGCGTCACCGGCGTCGGTCACCTTCACCCTGACCGATCCCGTCCGGCTCCGCCGGAGCCCGCCCGAGGCAGACAGCGAGAGGCCCGGCTCGACCGTCCGCAGCGAGACCCGCCGCGTGGTGACGTCGTTGACCAGCACGGTGCCCTGGTCCAACGAGGCGTCCACGGCGATCCGCCAGAGGTCCGCGCCCGAGCCGGGTCGGCCGAGGCTCTGCACCGCACCGAAGCCGAGGCCGCTGGGACCCGAGCGAGCGGCGTGGACCTCGTCGGACCCGTCCACCCACGCGAGCCAGAGGCGCCCGGTGCTTCCCGTGTCGAGCGCGACCTGGTCGACGTCGTCCGACCGGATCCTCCGGACGCCGCCACCGACCTGCCACACCGAGACAGCGTCGGCGGTGGGATAGCCGGTCTTGTAGGCGACGACGACGCCGCCACCGGGCCGGGCCACCGCCGCGACCGTCTGGTCGGGGTTGAGCGAGCTGCCGCCGGTCGTCGATCCCGGCGCCTTCAGCACCGGCCCGGGCGTGGGGTGGACCTGCTGGGCGAAGATCCCCTCGGACGCCTCGCTGGCACCGTCGACGTACGTCACCATCCACACGGTGTCGCCGCTGTTCACGAGCTGGGTGTGCCAGTAGTAGCCGCCCGCACCGGCGCTCGCGACGCCGTCCGGCGCCGCGGCCGAGGCGGTGGCCGGGTCGGTCGTGTCGATCGTGCCGACGCGGTAGTGGGTCTCTCTGTTGAGCGACGCCGCGGTCACCGCGGTGCCGTCGGACAGCGTCGTGGCGCCGGTGCCGTAGCCGGAGTAGGCGTAGTCGAAGCGGGTCAGCGCGCGCGGCTGCAGGCTCCAGGCGGACCCGGACGCGTCGCTCACCGTGTCGTAGGCGTGGCCCTGCGAGTAGAAGTTGGCGGTGTCGGTGTCCTGCAGGCCGCTGAACACCAGTCGCAGGCCCCCCGTCGGCGTCCGCAGCAGCTTGGGGTTGTGCACGAGCGTCGCCCAGGTACCCACCGGCTTGCTGCGGGCGAGGACCGACCCGGAGGCGGCGATCGCGGCGTGCTCGAGCTCGTCGGCCGACCCCACGTCCTGCTGGTAGACCGCGTGCAGCACCCCGTCCGCGGTGCGCGCGAGGGTGATCTCGGAGAGCGTGTCGACCGCGCCCGAGGAGACGGTCCGCCAGCCGCCCGTCACCCTCGCATCGGGCGTACGACGGTCGGCTGCCGCGTCGGCGGCCCCGAGGGCGGGTGACAGGGCGGCGGGTGACAGGGCGGCGGCTGCGAGCCCGCCGGAGGTGAGCAGCGCGAGCGCGCGGGTGCGTGTGGACATGGGTTCCTCCCCCGATGAGTGGTGGTCCTGAGTCCACCCTCGCCGCGCCGCTCGGGCTTGCCACGGGTGCAGGCTCCCGGTCTGGACGGGACACTGCCCCGGGTGCGTGGGTGAAGGGGCTGGGCGGACGGGGTTAGGGTCGGGCGCGTGACGATCCTCGACGCCGCCCGCGAGGGCATGAACCCCGACATCCGCCCCCAGGACGACCTCTTCGGCCACGTCAACGGCCACTGGCTGGACGAGACCGAGATTCCGTCCGACAAGTCGAGCTGGGGCGCGTTCATCGCGCTCGCGGACGCTGCCGAGGAGCACGTGCGCGACATCATCACCGAGCTCGCCGACCGTCCCGCCGACGGGCTCGACGAGGACGAGCGCAAGATCGGCGACCTGTTCGCCTCCTTCATGGACACCGAGACCATCGCCGCCAAGGGCCTGGACCCCGTCCGCGGCCTGCTCGACCGAGCGCACCGCATCAGCGACCTCACCGACCTCGCGGCCTTCTTCGGCATGTTCGAGCGCATCGGCGGCGGCGGCCTGTTCGGGTCCTACATCACCCCCGACCGCGTCGACGCCTCGCGCAACATCGTCTACCTCGCCCAGGGCGGGCTCGGGCTGCCCGACGAGTCCTACTACCGCGACGACAAGTTCGCCGACATCCGCGCCAAGTACGTCGACTACCTGACGACGCTGCTCACCCTCAGCGAGCACCCCGACCCGTCGACCGCGGCGGCCGCCGTCCTGGCCTACGAGACCCGGCTGGCCGAGGGCCACTGGGAGGCCGCCGAGACGCGCGACGTCCAGAAGACCACCAACCACAAGAGCCTCGACGAGCTCCGCGAGCTGTGCCCCGCCTTCGACTGGGTCACCTACGTCACCGGCCTCGGCGGCACCGAGGAGACGCTGCGGACCTCGATCGTGATGCAGCCCGACTTCTTCTCCCACCTGTCCACGGTGCTCGAGGAGACCCCGATCGAGACGTGGCGCGACATCGTCCACGTCCGCGTCGTGCGCAGCTCCGCGGCCTACCTCCCCGACGAGTTCGTGCAGGCCAACTTCGACTTCTACGGCCGCACCCTCAACGGCACCCCGGAGCTGCGCGCCCGCTGGAAGCGCGGCGTCGACTTCGTGGAGGGCGCCATCGGCGAGGCCGTCGGCCGCGTCTACGTCGAGCGCCACTTCCCGCCCCGCTCGAAGCAGATGATGGACGAGCTCGTCGCCAACCTCGTCACCGCCTACCGCCGCTCCATCGAGGCGCTGGACTGGATGGGCGAGGACACCAAGCAGAAGGCGTACGACAAGCTCGACCGCTTCTACCCCAAGATCGGCTACCCGACGGAGTTCCGCGACTACTCCGCCCTCGTGATCAGTGCCGACGACCTGCTCGGCAACGTGGCGTCCGCGTCGGCGTTCGAGACCGACCGGCAGCTCGAGAAGGTCGGCCAGCCCGTCGACCGCGACGAGTGGCTGATGCTGCCCCAGACGGTCAACGCCTACTACCACCCGGGCACCAACGAGATCTGCTTCCCCGCCGCGATCCTGCAGCCGCCGTTCTTCAGCCCCGACGCCGAGGAGGCCGAGAACTACGGCGGCATCGGCGCGGTCATCGGCCACGAGATCGGCCACGGTTTCGACGACCAGGGCGCGCAGTACGACGGCGACGGCAACCTGCACGACTGGTGGACCGCCGACGACAAGTCGGCCTTCGAGGCCAAGTCGCAGGCGCTGATCGCGCAGTACGACGCCTTCGAGCCGCGCAACCTGCCCGGCGAGCACGTCAACGGCAGCCTCACCGTCGGCGAGAACATCGGCGACCTCGGCGGCCTGACCATCGCCCACAAGGCGTTCATGATCAGCCGGGGCGGCGAGGCCTCGGTCGAGGACCGCCGCACGCTGTTCCTCAACTGGGCCCACGTGTGGCGCACCAAGCGCCGCAAGGAGCAGGAGCTGCAGTACCTCACCATCGACCCCCACAGCCCGGCCGAGTTCCGCGCCAACATCGTGCGCAACCTCGACGAGTACCACGAGGTGTTCGAGACCCAGCCCGGCGACGGGCTGTGGCTGGAGCCGGAGGGGCGCGTCCGGATCTGGTGACGGAGGGCGGCGCCACCGCCCGTCGCGGCGCCGATTTCCGCCAACCGGCGCCACAGGCGGTTGAATGGGCGCCGTGACGCTGCCGGGGCACGACCAGTCCAGCTATCGGCTCCGCCTGGAGTGGGGACCGACGGGCGCGGAGGCGGTCCCGGCCGACTATGCCGTCGTGGTCGACGTGCTGTCGTTCACCACCACGCTCAACGTCGCGGTCGAGCGGGGCATCGAGGTGTTCCCGTTCCGGTGGCGCGACTCCCGCGCCGCGGAGCACGCCGTACGACACGGCGCGACTCTCGCGGTCGGCCGGTTCGAGGCGCTGTCGCGCGGCGACGCGCGCCACGTCTCGCTCTCCCCGGCCAGCCTGTCGGAGGTCGAGGGCGTCCAGCGCCTGGTCCTGCCCTCGCCCAACGGCTCGAGCATCGCCTTCGCCCTCGCGGCCTCCGGTGCGCAGGTCGTGGGCGCGTGCCTGCGCAACGCCGGCGCGGTGGCCCGGTGGCTGGCGCCCAAGGTGTCCGACGGCGCCAGCGTGGTCGTCGTACCCGCGGGCGAGCGGTGGTACGACGACACGCTCCGGCCCGCGGTGGAGGACCTGTGGGGAGCGGGTGCGGTCCTCGCGGCGCTCGACGCGGAGGCCGAGGCCGGTGCCAGCCCCGAGGCGCGGATGGCCATGGCGGCCTGGGAGGCCGCGCTGCTGCCGCTGGACCTGCTGCAGTGCGCGAGCGGACGGGAGCTCGCCGAGGCCGGCTTCGAGGCCGACGTCGAGATCGCGGCGCAGCACGACGCCAGCGAGGTCGTGCCCGTGCTGGTCGGCGAGTCGTTCCGCGACGCCACCGAGCTGGACCCGCCCACCCCGCGCCTGCGCCGGATCTAGCCTCAGACGGCGCCTTCCCGTCACGGAGGGCCGCACGTCGGGAGGGTGTCGACCGTCGGTGGGGAGCCCTAGTGTGACGGTGACCACACTCGGGTGGTCACCTGTCTCGGAGGTCCTCGATGAAGCGCACGTCCTCCCGGCTCGCGGTGCTCGGTGCCGCACTCGCCGGTCTGCTCACCCCGCTCCTGGCCACACCCGCCCAAGCGGCGGCCCCCGTCTACGTCGCCCTCGGCGACTCCTACGCCTCGGGCACCGGCACCCGGTCCTACATCGGCGACGGCACCACCTGCCAGCGCTCCACCCGCGCCTACCCGAGCCTGATCGCCGCGGCCCGCGGCTACGCGCTCAACTTCCGTGCCTGCTCGGGCGCCCGGATCGCGGACGTCACCGCGACCCAGCTCAGCGCGCTCACCCCGGCGACGACCTACGTCACGATCTCCGTCGGCGGCAACGACGCGGGCTTCGCCGACGTGCTGACCACCTGCGCGCTGCCCGGCTGGATGAGCAACTGCACCGGTGCCATCAACACCGCGCAGTCCTACATCAGCTCCACGCTCCCGACGCAGCTCGCCGGCCTCTACGCCGACATCCGCGGCCGGGCGCCCGCCGCCAAGGTCGTCGTGGTCGGCTACCCCCGCGTGTTCATGGGGGAGGACTGCAACGCCTTCACGTGGTTCTCGCCCACCGAGCAGGCGCGGCTCAACCAGACCGCCGACCTGCTCAACAGCAGGACGGCGGCGGCCGCGGCCGCCAGTGGCTTCTCCTTCGCCGACCCGACCGTTGCCTTCACCGGGCACGCGGTCTGCGACGACCCGGAATACCTCAACGGTCTCTCCAGCCCGGTCACGGAGAGCTACCACCCCAACACGCTCGGGCACTCCGCCGGCTACACGCCCGTGGTCAGCTCCGTCGTCGGCCCGGCGCTCGCCGTGACCGGCCGGGTGCGCGCGGCGTCCGACGCCTCCGCCGCCGACCAGGCCGCCCTCCAGCGTCAGTACGCCGCCGCGGACCGTCGCATCGAGCCCGAGCGCTTCGTCCGTCCCGACCTCACCACCCCGGAGGCCCGTCGGGCCGCGCGCCGGGCCGGCATCGACCTCGACCGGTTCCTCGCTCGCAGCAGGGGTCGCTGACCCCGGCGGCACCCGCCTGTGGATGCGGCCCGCACGTCGTCGGTGCCGGTTGGTAGACAGGGGGCATGACCACCGCCCCTGCCGTCACCGACGACGTACGCCGCACCGCCCGCGAGGACGCCGAGCGCCACCTGCGTGCCCTGGTGGGCCGAGACGACGCGGTGCTCCGCGAGGACCAGTGGGACGCCATCGAGGCCCTCGCCGTCGACCGCCGTCGCGCGCTGGTCGTGCAGCGCACCGGCTGGGGCAAGTCGGCGGTCTACTTCGTGGCCACCAAGCTGCTGCGCCAGGGCGGCGCCGGCCCGACGGTCATCGTGAGCCCGCTCCTGGCGCTGATGCGCAACCAGATCGCCGCCGCCGAGCGCGCCGGCATCCGGGCGGTCACCATCAACTCGACCAACATCGACCAGTGGCAGCCGATCAACGACCAGATCAACGCCGGCGACGTCGACGTCCTGCTCGTCAGCCCGGAGCGGCTCAACAATCCCGGCTTCCGCGACGAGGTGCTGCCGCGCCTCGCCGCCACCTGCGGCCTGCTGGTGGTCGACGAGGCCCACTGCATCTCCGACTGGGGCCACGACTTCCGCCCCGACTACCGCCGCTTGCGCACGCTCCTGGCCGAGCTGCCGTCGGGCATCCCGGTGCTCGCCACGACCGCGACCGCCAACGCCCGCGTCACCGACGACGTCGCCGAGCAGCTGGGGGTGCACGCCGACGGCGTGGGTGACTCCGACGCCAGCGTGCTGGTCCAGCGCGGCACCCTCGACCGCGAGTCGCTGCGCCTCGGCGTCGTACGCCTCTCGGCGCCGCAGCAGCGCCTCGCCTGGCTCGCCGACCACCTCGCGGAGCAGCCCGGCTCCGGCATCGTCTACTGCCTCACCGTCGCCGCGACGCAGGAGGTCGCGGGCTACCTCCGCGACCGTGGCCTCGAGGTCGCGGCCTACTCCGGTCAGACCGAGGCCGACGAGCGGCACGCCCTCGAGCAGGCGCTGGTCGAGGGCCGGGTCAAGGCGCTCGTCGCGACCAGCGCCCTGGGCATGGGCTTCGACGCCAGCCTCGGCTTCGTGGTCAACCTCGGCGCACCGGCGTCGCCGGTGGCCTACTACCAGCAGGTCGGCCGAGCCGGTCGCGGCACCGACGAGGCGACTGTCGTCCTGCTGCCGCAGGTGGAGGACCGCGACATCTGGGCCTACTTCGCCTCCCTCGGCTTCCCCCGCGAGGAGCAGGTGCGCGAGACGCTGGCCGCCCTCGCCGAGTCCGACCGCCCGCTGTCGACGGCCACCATCGAGACCCGCGTCGAGCTCGGCCGCAACCGGCTCGAGTCGATGCTCAAGGTGCTCGACGTCGACGGGGCCGTGCAGCGCGTGCAGGGCGGCTGGGTGGCGACCGGCAGGCCCTGGGCCTACGACGCCGAGCGCTACGCCCGGGTGGCCGAGGCCCGCGAGCGCGAGCAGCAGGCGATGCTCGGCTACCTCTCGACCACCGAGTGCCGCATGCGCTACCTCCGCGAGCAGCTCGACGACCCCGACGCCGCCGACTGCGGGCGATGCGACAACTGCGGGGGCCTGTCCCTCTCGACCGAGGTCAGCGAGGCGGCCGTCGCCGAGGCGGACGCCCGCCTCGCGCGACCCGGGGTCGTCGTCGAGCCGCGGCGCATGTGGCCGACCGCCCTCGCCAACCTCGGCCTCGACCTCAAGGGCAAGATCGCCGCGGGTGCCGAGCCCGGCAGGGCCGTCGCCCGGCTGACCGACCTCGGTCACGGCCAGGCCCTCCGGGCGCTCTTCCGCGAGGACACCCCCGACGGGCCCGTGCCGCCGGGCCTCGCGCAGGCCGTCATGGACGTGATGAAGGACTGGTCGCCCGAGTGGCGCTCGCGCCCCGACGCGATCGTCGTCGTCGAGTCCGCGACCCGCCCCACGCTCACCCGCGACCTCGCCGACGGCCTCGCGCGCGTCATGCAGATCCCGGTCGTCGGCACGTGGGCGATCCGCGACGGCTCCGTCCCGCCGAGGGCAGGCCAGTCCAACTCCGCCCAGCGCGTGGCAGCCGTACGCCGTCGCGGCGGCCTCGACGCCCAGGTGCCGCCGGGCGCCACCGTGCTGCTCGTCGACGACCAGGTCGCCAGCGGGTGGACGCTGACGGTCGCCGCTGCCGCGATCCGCGACGCCGGCGCCGCCGCCGTGCTGCCGCTCGTCCTGGCGACGCAGGGCTGACCGCCGGGCGCTGGTCGGCTCCGCGGCGCGCGGGAGGGTCGTCGTACCAGGCTTCCGCCTGCTGCGTCATGCGCAGGAGCGGCGGCCGGGCAGCAGGGGGGCGGGAGCGGCACGACCCCGCCCCACGTACGACGACGGCCCGCCCCCCGGAAGGAGGACGGGCCGGTCGTACGACGGGTGGTGCCGGTGGCTCAGTGACCCATCATCGCGGTCGGGTCGACGGGCGCGACCTTCTTGCGGGGCAGGAAGGCGGCCGGGATGAGGCAGCACGCGACCAGGACCGTGGCGACGATGAAGACCGTCGCGAACGCGTCGGCCATGTCGGTCGGCACCTGGGCGAGCACGGCGTCGAGCTGGCCGGGCGTGAGCCCGAACTGCTCCAGCACCGCGGCGACCGCGGTCTGGTCCTCACCCGCCTCACGCACCGCGCCGGCGACGGCGACGGACTCCTTGCCTTTGAGCTCGTTGGTGAGGATCACCGAGAAGAGCGCGGTGCCCATCGAGGCGGCGACCTGCTGGGTGATGTTGAGCAGCGTCGAGCCGCGGGCCACGTTGTGCGCGGTCAGCGTCGCGAGCGCGGCGGTCATGATCGGCATCATCGTGCCGCCCATGCCGAGGCCCATGATGAAGAGGGCGCCGAGGATGAAGGTGTAGGACGTGTCGGCGCTGATCTGGGTGAACATCGCCATGCCGATGGTGATCACGGTGATGCCGGTCATCACGATCTTCCCGGGGCCGATCTTGTCGGCCAGGATGCCGGCGATCGGCATGGTGATCATCGCGCCGATGCCCTGCGGGGCGAGCAGCAGACCGGCGCCGAGGGCGTCCTCGCCGCGGACCTGGATGAAGTAGAGCGGGAAGAGCAGCGAGGCGCCGAAGAAGGCGATCGCGAACAGCATCATCGCCAGCACCGCGACCGTCATGTTGCGGTTCTTGAACAGGCGCAGCTCGACGAGCGGGTGGATGTTGCGGCGGTTGAGCGCCCACGGGACGAACGCGGCGATGAGCAGGATGCCGAGGACCATCGGGACGAGCACCCGGGCGGCCATGGCGGTGCCCTCCTCCGGGATGGAGCTGATGCCGTAGAGGAAGGCGGCGAGGCCGGGGGACAGCAGCAGCATGCCCAGCCAGTCGAACGTCTCGGACGGCTCGACCGAGTCCTTCGGCAGGACGATCCAGGCGTAGACGATCGCGGCGATGCCGATCGGCAGGTTGATGAGGAAGATCCAGTGCCACGAGGCGCTGTCGATCAGGGCGCCGCCGAGGATGGGACCGAAGATCGGGCCGAGCAGCATCGGGATGCCGAGGACGGCCATCACGCGACCGACCCGCTCGGGACCGGCGGCGCGGGTCAGGATCGTCATGCCGAGCGGCATCAGCATGCCGCCGCCGAGGCCCTGGAGGACGCGGTAGAGGACGAGCAGCTCGAGCGAGGTGGCCGTCGCGCACAGCACGGAGCCGGCGGTGAAGAGCAGCACGGCCAGCAGGTAGAGGCGCTTGGTGCCGAAGCGGTCGGCGGCCCAGCCGGTCAGCGGGATGACGCTGGCGAGGGCCAGGGTGTAGCCGGTCATCGTCCATGCGACCTCGGCCGCCGTGGCGTCGAACTCGCGCTGGAAGGTCTCCAGCGCGACCGAGACGACGGTGATGTCGAGGATCGACATGATGGCGCCGAGGACGACGACGCCGGCCACCATCAGCACGCTCTTGTCGAGCTTGTCGGAGCTGTCGGGCTGGATCCCGCCGGACTGGATCTGGGTGTCTGTCACGGGGACAACGGTATTGGTTGCGTGCGACAACGACGCAATTGTTTTCGCGGTGGCCTGCATCACCCCTGGGTGGGCGTGGCGGGGGTCCCGTCGAGGTCCTCGATGCGGGCGAGGCTGGGTCCGCGGCGCTCCTGGAGGTCGTCGGCGCGGTCCTCGACCTCGCGCATCACCCGCAGCGTGTTGCGGCACGTCAGCCGGGCCAGGTCGCCCTCCGACCAGCCGCGGTCGGCGAGCCCGGACAGCAGCGCGGGGTAGGTGGAGACGTCCTCCAGGCCGACCGGCAGCTCATCGCACCCGTCGTAGTCGCCGCCGAGGCCGACGTGGTCGATGCCGGCCACCTCGCGCACGTGCTCGCAGTGCGCCACGACGTCGGCGAGCGTGGCCGTCGGCCGCGGGTGCTCGAGGGCCCACCCGTCCTCGAAGGCGGTGAACCGGGTGCCGTCGGACTCCGGGATCCCCTCGGCCGCCGCCGCCGCGACGAGCTCCCGGTGGGCGTCCGCGCAGGCGGCGTTCACGAACCGCGGCACGAAGGTCACCATGCACACGCCGCCGCCGCGGGCCATCGCCTCGAGCACGTCGTCGGGGACGTTGCGCGGGCTGTCGGTGACCGCACGCGCCGAGCTGTGGCTGAACACGACCGGCGCCTCCGCCACCTCCAGCGCCGCGCGCATCGTGTCGGCCGAGACGTGGGAGAGGTCGACCATGATCCCGATCCGGTTCATCTCCCGCACGACCTCGCGGCCGAAGGCGGTCAGGCCTCCGGCGACCGGGGCGTCGGTGGCCGAGTCGGCCCACGGCGTGTTGGCGTTGTGGGTGAGCGTCAGGTAGCGCACGCCGAGCGTGTGCAGCGCCCGCAGGGTGCCGAGCGAGGAGGCGATCGAGTGCCCGCCCTCGACGCCGACCAGGGAGGCGATCCGGTCCGTCGCCCACGCCTGCTCGACCTCGTCGGCGGTCGTCGCCCACGCGAGCTGGTCGGCGTACGTGCTGGTGAGGAGGCGGGCGGCGTCGACCTGCTCGAGCGTGGCGCTGACGGCCGCGTCGCCGGTGAGCCGGCAGGGGACGTACGCCGACCAGAACTGCGCGCCGACGCCACCGGCGCGCATCCGCGGGAGGTCGGTGTGGGTGGGGGTGCCGCCGGCGCCGACGTCGAGGCGGGTGAAGTCGTACGCCGTCGCCTCGCGCGCCGCCCAGAGGAGGTCGTTGTGCCCGTCGATGACCGGGTGGGCGGCCAGCAGGCCCGAGACGTCCATGGGCCGACCGTAGCGGGAACTCCCTGTCGGTCCGGGGCGTTAGCCTGCTGACCGTCCTGCGAGAGGTGCCTGCATGAGGAACACCGGATGAGTGTCGTCCCGGTCACCGGCCCCGCCAGGCTGCTGGTGGGCGAGCCGCCCCGCGAGGGGTCGGTCGAGTTCACCGACGACCGCCGCACGATCGTCATGCCGATCCGCGGTGCGCTGCCGGTGCTGGGCAAGGTCCGCGACCGGGCCGACATCCACCCCTCGGTCGCGCTGCTGGCCGGCGCCGCGCTGATGGGCCTGCAGCTCGTCGCGTCCGGCCGCTTCGCACCGGACCCGGAGGGCCGGCACTGGCAGGTCGCCGGGCTCGACACCGCCGACGAGCGCCGCATCGGCGAGCTCGCCCGGGCCCGGGCCTCCGACGGCTTCGACGAGGCGACCGCCGAGGGCATGGTGCGCGGGCTCCTCGACGCCGTGGTCGACACGATGCCCCGCACGACTCCCGGCCGGTCGCGGCACCGGGCCCCGGCCGCGACCGTGCGCACCCCGCCGCCGTCGAGCCCCGACGACTTCAGCGACCGGCTCCAGCAGCGCATCGCCCGCATCCGGGCGCGCGGCCGCGACGACCGACCCCACCTCGTCTCGATCTCCTTCCGCATCGAGGCCGACGAGGAGGAGCTGGTCGCCGGCGCCGTGCGGCTGGTGATGCAGGTGCACGCGGTCGACAACGCCGCCCACGTCGCCGACGCCTCCGAGCTGTGGGCCGACGCCGGCCCCGACGCCGCCCACGGGTTCGGCGAGCGGGCCCGCACCCACGCCGCGATCGCGTTGCGCTCGGCGGCCGACGCGTGGTCGGTGCTCGACCGGCTGCTCGACCTCCGCATCCCCGACGAGATCACCCTCGACTCCGACGAGATCCTCTCCCTCCTCGACGGCGGCGCCGCTGCGCTGACCGAGGCGGGCCACCCGGTGATGTGGCCGAAGTACCTCGACCGCGAGGTGACCCAGCGCGTCGAGCTCGGGCACCAGAAGGCCGCCGGCCGACGCGAGGAGCCGCTGCAGGACGGGCTCTTCGGACCGCAGGCGCTCTTCGGGTTCGAGTGGCAGCTCTCCCTCCACGGCGAGGAGCTCACCGCCGACGAGATGGACGAGCTGGCGCGCACGACCAGCCCGATCATCAAGCTCCGCGACAACTGGGTCGCGGTCGACTCGGCGGTCATCAAGCGCGCCCGCAAGCGGCTGATCCGCACGGTGACGCCCGTGCAGGCCCTCGCCGCCACCCTCACCGGCGTCGTCGACATCGAGGACGCTCCCTACGAGGCCGTGGTCGGCGCGAGCCTGCTCGAGGTCCGCGACCGGGTCCGGGAGGCGGTGACCGGCGACCTCGTGGCCGTCCCGGCCGCGCTGGACGCCGAGCTCCGCGACTACCAGCGCCGTGGGCTGTCCTGGCTGGCCGAGCTCACCTCGCTCGGGCTCGGTGCCTGCCTGGCCGACGACATGGGGCTCGGCAAGACGATCACCCTCATCGCGCTGCACCTCCACCGGGCGGGGGAGGGCGGTGGCGCCCCGACGCTCGTGGTCTGCCCGGCGTCGCTGCTCGGCAACTGGGAGGCCGAGATCCGCCGCTTCGCGCCCGGGGTCGCCGTACGCCGCCACCACGGCAGCGCGCGCGACCTCGACGGCGTCAGCGGCGGTTTCGTCCTGACGACGTACGGCACGATGCGCAACGACGCCGAGCTGCTGGCGGAGGTGCCGTGGGACCTCGTCGTCGCCGACGAGGCACAGCACGTCAAGAACTCGCGGTCCGCCGCCGCCCGCGCGCTGCGCACCATCCCGAGCACCGCGCGGGTCGCCCTGACCGGCACGCCGGTCGAGAACGACCTCACCGAGCTGTGGTCGATCCTCGACTGGGCGATCCCGGGGCTGCTGGGCAGCCGCAACGCCTTCCGCAAGGTGTGGGCGGGGCCGATCGAGTCGGGCCTCGAGCCCACCAAGGCGCGCCAGTTCGCCGACCTCATCGGTCCCTTCCTGCTGCGGCGGCGCAAGTCCGACCCCGGCGTCGCCCCCGAGCTGCCGCCCAAGACCGAGACCGACCACCTGCTCGGGCTCACCCGCGAGCAGGTCGTCCTCTACGAGACGCTCGTGCGCGAGTCGATGCGCCGCATCGAGGAGGCCGACGAGGAGACCCGCCGCGGCCTCGTGCTCAAGCTGCTGACCGGCCTCAAGCAGATCTGCAACCACCCGGCCCACTTCTTGCGCCAGCCCAACCCCAAGATGCGCGGCCGCTCGGAGAAGATCGAGCTCCTGGACGAGCTGGTCGGCACCGTGATCGCCGAGGACGGGGCCGTGCTCGTCTTCACCCAGTACGTCGCGATGGCCCGGTTGCTCGAGCGCCACCTCGCCGCGGCCGGCGTGCCCCACCAGCTGCTCCACGGCGGCACGCCGGTGCGCGAGCGCGACGCGATGGTGGCAAGGTTCCAGGCCGGGGGCACGCCGGTCTTCCTGCTGTCGCTGAAGGCGGGCGGCACGGGCCTCAACCTCACCCGCGCCGACCACGTCATCCACCTCGACCGCTGGTGGAACCCGGCCGTCGAGGACCAGGCCACCGACCGGGCCTACCGCATCGGGCAGACCAAGCCGGTGCAGGTGCACCGCTTCATCACGCAGGGCACCATCGAGGAGAAGATCGCCGAGCTGCTGGCACGCAAGCGCTCGCTGGCCGACTCGGTGCTGGCCGGTGGCGAGACCGCGCTCACGGAGCTGTCCGACGCCGAGCTGCGCGAGCTCGTGGAGCTGCGCCGGTGACCACCCCGGCCAGCGGCACGACCTACCCCCGGCTGGCCGCGCGCCGCGGCGCCGGGGCCGGCACCTGGTGGAGCAAGGCGGTGCTGCGTGCCGTCGAGGAGGCGGCCTTCAGCGCCCAGGACCTGCGGAAGGGGCGCGCGCTGGCTCGCGCCGGCTCGGTCGGCTCCATCACCGTCGCCGAGGGCGGGGCGGTCGCCGCGGTCACCGACGGCCAGGACGCGTGGACCGTCGAGGTGACCGTCCCGGTGCTCGACGAGTCCGACGCGGCGGCGTTCACCGAGCTGGTGGCGGCGGAGTCCGGCCGCATCGGGGCCCTGATGACCGGCCAGCTGCCGCACTCCCTGGTCGAGGCGGTGGAGGAGGCGGGGGTCGAGCTGCTGCCCTACGGCGGCGAGCTGGGTTCGGCGTGCGCCTGCGACGCCTGGCTGGACCCGTGCCCCCACGCGCTCGCGGTGCTGACGCAGCTGGCCTGGCTCATCCAGGCGGATCCGTTCGTGCTGACCCACCTGCGCGGGCTCTCACGTGAGCGGGTGCTGCGCGACCTGCACCGGATCACGACGCCACACGTGGCCGTGGGCGACGACGGCGGTCCGGGCGGCGCGGACGCGACGGAGCCAGCCGGAGGGCCGGACCAGCTCGACGACCTCGTCGTGGCCGAGGACGCGGCGGTGCGGGCCGCTCGGCTGCTCCAGCTGGAGCACCCGTTCGACGCCTGGTGACGCGGGCTCCGGCTCAGCGGGGGGCGTACGGCGCGGGGTGGCGGCGGATCGCACGCTGGAGGGGCCCCGCGGTGCGATGTGCCGCCACCACGGGGGGTCGTACGGCAACAAACGAGCCCCGCGGCGTCAGCGCGGCTCGGCCGGCGCGACGGGCAGCCGGGCGCCGAGCTCCTCGTCGAGGCGGAGCAGGCCCGGGCCGTCCTCGTTGATCATCTTGACCCGGCCGACGATCTCGCTGACCGTCGCCTCCTCCTCGATCTGCTCCTCGAGGAACCAGTTGAGCAGCGGGCGGGAGTCGAGGTCGCCCTCGGCCTCGGCCTGGCGGTAGAGGCTGCGGATCGACTCCGAGACCTTCTGCTCGTGGGCGAACGCCGCCTCGAAGGCGTCGAGCACGCTCCCGACCTCGGCGACCGGGGCCTGGACGGCACCGATGCGCGGGTGGTTGTCGCGGTCGGAGACGTGGTCGATGAACTTGTGCGCGTGCAGGATCTCCTCGTCGGCCTGCGCGCGGAACCACCGCGCGATGCCGGACAGGTCCATCAGATCGAGCTCGATCGCGAGCTGGCGGTAGACCAGCGACGCCTGGAACTCCAGCGTGATCTGGGCGTTGAAGGCGTGCTCGAGGTTCTCGCTGAGCTTCATGACCTCACCCTATCGGGCGTGCTGGGCCCCATTCGCCACCTCACGGGACGCCGGACGAGACGCCGGACGAGACGCCGCACGGGGCGCCCGGACGGGATGCCGGGAGGGACCGGCTCAGCCGAGCCCGAGCGCGCCGTGGGCCATGTCGCGCAGCACGTCGTGCATCTGCGGGTCGGGCAACCGGCCGCTGTGCGGCGTGGAGTTGAGCAGCCCGAACAGCACGTGGGCCCGGGTGCGCGAAGCCTCCGGGCTGAGGTCGCCGTCGAAGCGGCGTACCTCGGTGGCCCACACGTCGACGTAGGCCCGCTGCAGCGCGCGCACGCGCTCGCGCGCCTCGTCGGGCAGGCTGCTCCAGTCGCGGTTGTGGACGACGATGAGGGCGCGGTGATCGAGCGCGAACTCGATGTGCCACTCGACGAGCGCGACGAGCGCCTCGCGGGCCCCGTCGGCCTTGGCCACCCGCGCCCGCCCCTCGGTGAGCAGCGTCTCGCTGATGCGGACCAGCATCTCGGCGAGCATCGCGTCCTTGGACTCGAAGTGCTTGTAGAGCGCGGGCCCCGAGATCCCGCAGGCCGAGCCGAGCTCGGCGACCGAGACGCCGTGGAACCCGCGCGCGGCGAAGAGCTCGGCCGCGATGTCGAGGATCTGCTGGCGACGGGGGGTCACGGAGGCGAGGTTAGTGGCTGCTAACCGGGAGGGGCGACGTAGGACGCCGGGGTGGACGCGTGAGGTTAACGATCGCTAACCTGACCGGGTGTCCGAGCCCCTGAGCGCCACCCCGGCCCCTCCACCGGTCCCCGCCACGATGCGTGAGCTCGTCGACGACCTGCGTGCCCGGCTCGCGCGGGTCCGCCTCGGCGGCTCGGAGAGCGCCCGCCGCAAGCACACCGACCGCGGCAAGCTGCTGGCCCGCGACCGGGTCGACCGGCTGCTCGACCCCGGCAGCCCGTTCCTCGAGCTGGCGCCGCTGGCGGCGTACGGCATGTACGGCGCCGGAGCGGGCGGCGAGGCCGAGGACCACGCCGTCCCGTCCGCCGGCGTGGTCGCTGGGATCGGCCGCGTGTCCGGCCGGGAGTGCGTCGTGGTCGCCAACGACGCCACCGTCAAGGGCGGCACCTACTACCCGATGACGGTCAAGAAGCACCTGCGCGCCCAGACCATCGCCGCGGAGAACCACCTGCCCTGCATCTACCTCGTCGACTCCGGCGGGGCCTTCCTGCCCATGCAGGACGAGGTGTTCCCCGACCGCGAGCACTTCGGCCGGATCTTCTTCAACCAGGCGAACCTGTCCGCGCAGGGGATCCCCCAGATCGCCAGCGTCATGGGCTCGTGCACGGCCGGCGGCGCCTACGTGCCGGCGATGTCGGACGAGACGGTCATCGTGCGCAACCAGGGCACGATCTTCCTCGGCGGCCCGCCGCTGGTGAAGGCTGCCACCGGCGAGGTCGTGACGGCCGAGGACCTCGGCGGCGGCGACGTGCACGCCCGGACGTCCGGGGTGGTCGACCACCTCGCCGAGGACGACGCCCACGCGCTCGCCATCGTCCGCTCGATCGTCGACACCCTGCCCGCCGTCCGCCCGGCCCGCGAGCCGGCCGCCGACGTCGAGGAGCCGCACGAGCCGCCGGAGTCGCTCTACGACGTCGTGCCGACCGACACCCGCACGCCGTACGACGTGCGCGAGGTCGTGCGGCGCGTGGTCGACGGCAGCCGGTTCCACGAGTTCAAGAAGCTCTACGGCGACACGCTGGTGTGCGGCTTCGCCCGGATCCACGGCTACGAGGTCGGCATCGTCGCCAACAACGGCATCCTGTTCAGCGAGTCGGCCCTCAAGGGCGCGCACTTCATCGAGCTGTGCAACCAGCGCGGGATCCCGCTGGTCTTCCTCCAGAACATCACCGGCTTCATGGTCGGGCGCGAGTACGAGAACAAGGGCATCGCCCGCGACGGCGCCAAGCTCGTCACCGCGGTCGCCTGCAGCGTCGTCCCGAAGTTCACCGTCGTCATCGGCGGCTCCTTCGGAGCCGGCAACTACGGCATGTGCGGGCGCGCCTACGACCCGCGCTTCCTGTGGATGTGGCCCAACGCGCGCATCTCGGTGATGGGCGGGGAGCAGGCCGCGTCTGTGCTGGCGACCGTCCGCAACGACACCCGCGGCGACCTCGAGGACGAGGCGGCCGTCGAGGCCTTCAAGGCCCCGATCCGCGAGCAGTACGAAACCCAGGGCTCGCCCTACTACGCCAGCGCGCGGCTGTGGGACGACGGGATCATCGACCCCGCCGACACCCGCCGGGTGCTGGGCATGGCGCTGGCGGCGACGTCGTACGTGCCCATCCCCGAGCCCCGCTACGGCATCTTCCGGATGTGAGGACCATGAACACCGTCCTGATCGCCAACCGCGGCGAGATCGCGCTGCGGGTCATGCGCACCGCGCGCCGCCTCGGGTGGCGCACCGTCGCCATCCACACCGACCTCGACGCCGGCGCTCCGCACGTGCGGGCCGCCGACCTCGCGGTGCGGGTGGGGTCCTACCTCGACGTCAACGCGGTCGTCGCCGCGGCGCGGGACAGCGGCGCCGGCTACGTCCACCCCGGCTACGGCTTCCTCTCCGAGCGGGCGCCGTTCGCCCGCGCGCTCGCCGAGGCCGGCATCACGCTGGTCGGCCCGTCCGCCGACGTGATGGACGCGATGGGCCGCAAGGACGCCGCCCGCGAGGTCGCGACCGCGGCCGGGGTGCCGGTCGTGCCGTCGTACGCGCTCGAGGACGACCCCGCGACGTTCACCTACCCCGTCCTGGTCAAGGCCGCGGCCGGCGGTGGCGGCAAGGGCATGCGGATCGTGCGGTCGGCGGCCGACTACGACGAGGCGTTCGCCGCCGCGCAGCGCGAGGCCCGCTCGTCCTTCGGCGACGACACCATCTTGGTGGAGACCTACGTCGAGTCCGGGCGCCACATCGAGGTGCAGGTGATGGGCGACGGCCACGGACACGTCCTTCACTTCTTCGAGCGCGACTGCTCGACCCAGCGCCGCCACCAGAAGGTGCTGGAGGAGGCGCCCGCACCGACCATCAGCGACGAGCAGCGGGCCGCCATCACGTCCTCGGCCGTCGCGCTCGCTGCGCAGTGCGGCTACACCGGCGCCGGCACGGTCGAGTTCCTGCTCGACGACGCGACCGGCGAGTTCTACTTCCTCGAGATGAACACCCGGCTCCAGGTCGAGCACCCGGTCACCGAGGAGGTCGTCAGGGTGGCGGGCGAGCGGGTGGACCTCGTCGAGCTCCAGCTGCTCGTGGCGACCGGCGAGCCGCTGCCCTTCGGGCAGGACGAGATCAGCCTCGACGGCCACGCCGTCGAGGCCCGCGTCTACGCCGAGGACTCCTTCCACGGCTTCCTGCCGCAGGCCGGGCGCACGTCGATCGTGCGGTGGGCGTCCGGCGAGGGCGTCCGCGTCGACCACGCCCTCGAGCCCGAGCAGGAGGTCAGCACCTCCTACGACCCGATGCTCGGCAAGGTGATCGCCTGGGGCGCCGACCGCGAGGCCGCCCGCTCCACCCTCGTCGCCGCCCTCGAGGACACCGCCGTCCTCGGCATCACCACCAACACCGGCTTCCTGCGCACGCTCGCCGCCTCCGACGAGTTCCGCGACGCCTCGATCGACACCGCCTGGCTCGACCGGCACGAGGTCCCAGCGCCCGACGACGAGCTCGCCGTGGTGTTCGCGGCCTTCACCGAGGTGCTGCTCGACACGATGGGGCAGCAGGGGCCGTGGCAGGCCGACGGCTGGCGGATGGGAGCCGACCCCGCACCCGACACGGTCGTCCTGGGCGACGAGCCGGTGCTGGTCGACCGGCACCGCGACCGGGTGACGCGCGCCGGTCGCGAGCACGACGTACGCCTGGTGTCGGCGGCCGACCACACCGTCCACCTGCTCGTCGACGGCCGCGCCGAGCGCGCCGTGCTCAACGTGCAGCGCGACGTCGTCGAGGTCGTGCACCGGGGCCAGCGCTGGGTGTGGGTGCGGCCCGACCCGTTCGGCGACCACGCCGCCGCGGCCGGGGACGGCACCCTGCTCGCGCCCATGCCCGGCACCGTCCTCGCGGTGGGCGTCGCCGAGGGCCAGGCCGTGGCGGAGGGTGAGACGCTGGGGGTGATGGAGGCGATGAAGATGGAGCTCGCGCTCAAGGCGCCCTTCGCCGGCACCGTGACCACGGTCGGCGCCTCCGCCGGAGACCTCGTGAAGCTCGGCGCCGTCCTCTTCACGGTCGAGGCGGACGCATGAGCGACCTCCCCATGACCGTGCGCGCCGACGGGCTCCCCGAGCGGGTCACGATCTACGAGGTCGGCCCCCGCGACGGCCTCCAGAACGAGCAGTCGGTCGTCCCGGTCGAGGTCAAGGCCGAGTTCGTACGACGCCTCGTCGCCGCCGGGCTGCCGATCGTCGAGGCCACCTCGTTCGTCCACCCGCGGTGGGTGCCGCAGCTCGCCGACGCCGCCGAGCTGATGGCCGACCTCGGCGAGGAGGGCCGGCACCTCCCCGTCCTCGTGCCCAACGAGCGTGGCCTCGACCGGGCCCTCGGGCTCGGGCTGGAGCACATCGCGATCTTCGGCAGCGCCACCGAGACCTTCGCGTCCAAGAACCTCAACCGCACCTTCGACGAGCAGTTCGCGATGTTCGAGCCGACGGTCGCGCGGGCCCGCGAGGCCGGGATGGACGTCCGGGCCTACGTCTCGATGTGCTTCGGCGACCCCTGGGAGGGCGCGGTGCCGATCGAGCAGGTCGTCACGGCCGGGACGCGGCTGCTCGACCTCGGCGCGAGCCAGCTCAGCCTCGGTGACACGATCGGCGTCGCGACCGCCGGGCACGTGCGGGCCCTCGTGGCCGCCTTCGCCGACGCCGGCGTCGGCACTGACCGGTTGGCGATGCACTTCCACGACACCTACGGCCAGGCGCTCGCCAACACGTTCTCGGCGCTGCAGGCCGGCATCACGACCTTCGACGCCAGCGCGGGCGGGCTCGGCGGCTGCCCCTACGCCAAGTCGGCCACCGGCAACCTCGCGACCGAGGACCTGGTGTGGATGCTCACCGGGCTCGGGATCGAGCACGGGGTCGACCTCGACGCCGTCGTCGCCACCAGCGTGTGGATGGCCGGCCGCCTGGGTCGCCCCAGCCCCAGCGCCGTCGTACGAGCCCTCGGGTCCGCGGGGTAGTCCGGTGGCGAACGGTCGCCCGAGGCGCCAGTCGACGACCGGTTCCCACTGGACGACCCCGACTCGGGCACAATCAGCGCCATGAGCCGCGTCGTCCACCTCCACATCGGCGCCCCCAAGACCGGCACGACCTACCTGCAGGACCGCCTGATGCTCAACGCGGCCTCGCTCGCGCGGCACGGCATCGTCATCCCGTCGCCGCGCGCCGGCCGGTCCGACATGTTCCACTTCCGCGCCGCGCTCGACCTGCTCGACCAGGACTGGGGCGGCGCCCCCGGGCACGCCAAGGGCTCGTGGGACGCGATGGTGAAGCGGGTCAACCGCTCCGACGGCAACGTGGTGATCAGCCACGAGATCCTGGCCGGCGCCAAGCCCGACAAGATCGCGAAGGCGATGAACGACCTGGCCGGCAACGAGGTCCACGTCGTCTACTCCGCGCGCGACCTGGGCCGCCAGCTGCCGGCGGCGTGGCAGGAGTCGATCAAGCAGGGCCGCAAGTGGCCCTTCCGCCGCTTCCTCACCAAGGTCGAGCGCGGGCAGACGTGGTTCTTCAACGCCATGGACCTGCCGCGGGTGCTGTCGCAGTGGGGCGCCAAGCTGCCGCCCGAGCGCCTCCACGTCGTCACCGTCCCCCACGACCGCGGCCCCAACGGCGACGAGCTCTGGCTGCGCTTCTGCCGGGCCTTCGGCATCGACCCGGCCTGGGCGCCGCTCGACTCCGAGCGCGACAACCGCTCCCTCGGCATCGCCGAGACCTCCCTGCTGCGCAAGCTCAACCGCCGCCTCGAGCTGGGCGTGTGGCGCGAGCCGGCCTACGACAACCTCATCCGCGAGGTCCTCGCGCAGGAGGTGCTGGTCTCCCGCACGGCCATCCCGGTGCGGCTGCCCCCCGAGCGCTACGACTTCGCCGAGGAGCGCGCCCAGGTGTGGATCGACTGGATCAAGGGCAGCGGCGTCGACGTGGTCGGCGACGTCGAGGACCTGCGCCCGCGCCGTCCCGATGAGGACGAGAAGTGGCGCAACCCCGATCGCGTGCGCGCCAAGCTCGAGCTCGGCGCGGCGCTCGACGCGCTCACCGTGATGACGCAGGAGGCCGCCAACCGCGCCTCCGCCGACACGGTGGGCGGCCGGCTCCGCGAGACCGCGCGTCGGCTGCGCGACCGTTGACCACGTCGACCGCGCCCGCACACGGCTGGGTCGCCCACCTGCGCGCCGGCGGTACGACGCCGTGGCTGGCGTGGCCCGGACGTGCGGACGCGGCCGGCCCGGACCGCGGCGGCCCGGAGGGGGCTCGGCTCCCGGGCGCCCAGCAGCTCGAGCTGCTGCGCCGCGTCAACCTCGCCGTGGCATCGGGCGTCCCGGCCCGGCGTGACGACGCCTTCCGCGCCCGCCTCGCGGACCGGGTCCTCACCACGACCGCGGCGGGCCGGGGCAAGGCGGACCTCCCGCTCGTCGGCCTCCCGGTGTCCTCGTTCGGCGCGCAGCCGGTCGACCCCGCGACGGTCAGCGCGCACGAGCTGCTCCGCGTCGCGAGCGTGCTGGTCGCCGACGACCTGGTGGCCCTCGGTCCCGACCCGGTCCGCACGCGGTGGGCGCGGCCGTGGCGGCGGAGGTTCCGGCTGGTCGGGGACCCCCTGGTCACCACGGCGGCCCGTGAGCACCTGGTGGGGCGAGGCCGCCCGGAGGGTGGGCCGCGACCGTTCGTCGTCGCGGTCGGCGCCCCCCTCGACGTGATGCTGGCGCACGCCTGGGCGCAACGGTGCTTCGAGCACGGCTCCCGGCCCTGGGGCGACTGGCTGCGCTACTGGCGGGAGCGCGACCAGCTCCCGCCGCGGGTGGACCTCGACGACTCCGTGCA
Organism: Nocardioides renjunii; assembly: GCF_034661175.1. Taxonomy (NCBI): domain Bacteria; kingdom Bacillati; phylum Actinomycetota; class Actinomycetes; order Propionibacteriales; family Nocardioidaceae; genus Nocardioides; species Nocardioides renjunii. The sequence goes on from NZ_CP141058.1 coordinate 124,785, forward strand.
CCGCTGGGGCGGGCGCCGGCCCTACGTGCGGGTCGTCACCGACCTCGAGCAGCTGCCCCGCCAGCTCGGCGTACGCCACCTGCCCCAGGTCCGCGTGCCGGGGGCCGAGCAGGCCGAGCTCGGACGGCGGGTGGCCTCCGTGGTGGGACTGCGGGCGCCGGTCGCCGAGCGTCCCGCCCTCATGCGGACCCTCCAGCGCCGGATCCCGGACACCGGCGCCGCACCGGTCGGCCTGCCCGATCGTGAGCGCGCATGGGTCGCGTCGTCCGCGGCCCGGCTGACCCGCCGGCTGACCCGCGCTGGCTACCCTGTCGTCGGCGACCTCGCCGACCTCGCGCCCCGCGCGGTGCCGTCCGCCACCCCGAGCGGCGTCGTCGACGACGACCGGGTCCTCGACCTGGCGATCAGGATGGTCGTCGACCCGACGTGGCGCGAGCGGGCCGCACGACAGGCGACGAGCCAGGCAGAGGGCACGGCAGAGGACACGGCAGAGGGCACGGCAGAGAGGCAGGTGGAGCGGTGAGCAGGCGAGTGCTGCTGCACGTGGGCTGCCCCAAGACCGGCACGTCCTACCTGCAGGACGTGCTGTTCCGCAACCAGTCCGTGCTGCGCGAGCACGACATCCTCTATCCCGCCGACCGCTTCGACGCGCACTTCCTCGCCGCGCTGGACCTGATGACGCTGCCGTGGGGCGGCATCGAGACCGAGGCGGTCGGCGCGTGGGACCGGCTCGCCGACGAGGTGCGTGCGTGGCACGGCACCTCGATCATCAGCCACGAGATCTTCGCGCGGGCCACCCCGACGCAGGTCGAGCGCGCGCTCGCCTCGCTGGGGGACGCCGAGGTCCACCTCGTCCTGTCGGTGCGCGACCTGGTCCGCCAGATCCCCGCCGAGTGGCAGGAGAACGTCAAGCACCGCAGCCACATCACCTACGCCAAGTTCCTCCGCACCATCCGCGACCCGGCCCGCGAGTCCCGCATCGGGTCGTGGTTCTGGGCAGTGCAGGAGATCCCGGACATCCTGGAACGCTGGGGCGGCTCGCTCCCCCCGGAGCGGGTGCACCTGGTCACCCTGCCGCCCTCGGGCTCGGACCGCGGTGAGCTGTGGCGCCGCTTCTCGCGCACCTTCGGCCTCGACGACCTCCCGCTCGACCTCACCGCCGAGCGGGAGAACCCGTCCCTCGGCGTGCCGGAGATCTCGCTGCTGCGCAGCATCAACGAGCGGGTCACCTCGGTCATCGCGCCGCCGGACTACCGCCCGCTGGTGCGCGAGCTCCTCGCCCACCAGACCTTGTCCCGCAGCATGTCGTCGGCGCGGCTGGGTCTCTCGCCCGACGACCACGCGTGGGCCCAGCAGCTCTCGCGCGAGTGGGTGGCCGTGCTGGCGGAGCGGGGCTACGACGTCGTGGGCTCGCTCGACGACCTCGCCGGTCCCGACCCCGGCACGTTCGCCGACCCCGACACCGCGACGGCCGAGGAGCTGCTGGGGCCCGCCCTCGACGCCATCAGCGCCCTGCTGGTCGAGGGCGCGCGGCTGCGCGCGGTGGAGGAGCGCCTCCACGCCGAGGTCCGCGAGGCCCACGAGGAGCGCGACCGGGCCCGGATGACGCCGTCCTTCCGGGTCCGCCGCAAGGTCGTCACCACCCTCGAGGAGTCCCCGGCCGGCCGCGGGACGCTCGACGCCTACCGGCGCATGCGGGGCCGTACGTAGCGAGCGCCGTCCGTCCTCCGGCGGGCCGCTGACGGCGACTGGCTACGGTGGCCCCGTCAGCCGGGAACCCCGGCTGCCGGACGAGGGAGCCGTACCCGGACCGCGACAAGACGGCCACGAGGAGTCGTCATGGCATGGTTCGTGCTGGTCCTGGCAGGTGCGCTCGAGGCGGTGTGGGCGGTCGCGCTCGGCCGGAGCGAGGGGTTCAGCCGCCTCGCCCCGAGCCTGGTGTTCCTCGTCGCGATCGCGGCCAGCATGGCCGGGCTCGGCTACGCCATGCGCACGCTGCCCATCGGGACGGCGTACGCCGTCTGGGTCGGGATCGGTGCCGCGCTCACCGTGGCCTGGGGCATGGTCACCGGCGACGAGCCGGCCAGCCTGACCAGGGTGCTGCTGCTGTGCGGGCTCGTCGGCTGCGTCGTGGGCCTCAAGCTCGCCCACTGAGCCCGCCTGCTCAGCGCTTGCGGGGCAGCAGCTCCCGGTCGGCGTAGCGGCCGATCTTCCAGGTGAGGAAGCCGTCGGCCCCGGCGCCGACCACGCCGCCGACCACGGGCACGCGGCGCGCGACGGTCGTCGCGAGCCGCTTGCCGGCGATGCGGGCGATGATGTCGGTGGCGACGACGGCGGAGATCATGCCGTCGATCGACGGGTCGTGGGCCGGGGCGGTGGCCAGCGCCATCGGGGTGGTGGGGAGCTTCTTCTTCTTGACGAGGGTCTTGACCTGCTCCTCACCGAGCAGGAGCGCGAGGATCGCGTTGCGCACCCGCGGGTCCGAGAGGTCGTGACCGCGCAGGTGGGCGATCCCGGCGACCATGCGGCACTGGAGCAGCGCCAGGCCGGCGACGTTGGCTGGGATGGTGACGGCCATCGTCACGAGCCCGCCGACGTTGGTGACGAAGCCCTGCGCGCCGGCCATGCGGACGTTGTTCTCGATGACCTCGTGGATCGCCCGGTCGACGTCGCCCTTCTGCTCGGCGAGCTGCTTGTCGGCCGCCGCCGCGGCCGGGGCCAGCGGGCCGACACCCCGGATGGCGCGGTCGAGCGCGACGCGCACGAACGTGGTCGTGAGACCCGGGGCGAGCTCGGGGATCTTCGGCGCCAGCTGGCGGCTCACGGTCTGCTTGAGGCCCATGCCCCGATCGTACGGCGAGCGCGAAGGCGCTCGTCCTGCCGACCGGGTCGCTAGCGTGGGGACCGTGCCGATCGCCCCTGCTCCGACGCCGTGGGCGTTCCCGCCGCAGGCGAGCTGGGACCCCGACGACGACCTCGTCGCGCTGGGCGCGGACCTCGAGCCGGGCACGCTCGTCGCCGCCTACGCCCGGGGCCTGTTCCCGATGCCGGTCAGCCTCGCGGGCGAGGAGCACCTCGGCTGGTTCTCGCCCGTCGAGCGCGGGGTCCTGCCGCTCGACGGCGTCCGCGTCAGCCGTTCGCTGCGGCGCTCGGCCCGCGACTTCGAGATCCGCGTCGACACGGCCTTCGACGAGGTGCTGGCCGCCTGCGGCAGCCCGGACCGCGCCGACGGCTGGATCACCTCCGACTTCGTGCACGCCTACGGCCGGCTGCACCGGCTGGGCTGGGCGCACTCCGTGGAGGCGTGGCGCGACGGCCGGCTCGCTGGCGGGCTCTACGGCGTCGGCATCGGCGGCCTCTTCGCCGGCGAGTCGATGTTCCACCGCGAGACCGACGCCTCCAAGGTCGCCCTGCTCGGCCTCGTGGAGCTGATGCGCGACCACCACGCCGAGCACCGGCTCCTCGACGTGCAGTGGCAGACCCCCCACCTGGCCTCGCTGGGCGTCGTACGACGTCCGCGCGCGGAGTACCTCGAGCAGCTCGAGCGCACCCTGCGCGTCCCGCTGCCGGAGGCCCTCGGGTTGGACGACGGGTCCGATGGGCGCGAGGCTGGACCCCGTTGACGGGACGCGACCGCGTCCCAGCGAAGGGGAACCGATGACTGCCCGTGCCCGTGTCCGCCTCACCGTGACCAGCGCCGTGCTGCTCGTCGGCGTCGTCACCGCGTCCTGCGGGGGCGACGGCGGGAGCGACGGCGGCGCCGCGGGTGGCGGCGGGAACGGCGCCGAGGACAGGGGAGCCCCCACCGGCGCGACCACGACGGAGTTCTGCGCGACGCAGACCGACTTCCTCACCGGCCTCGTGCCCCGCGACACCACCCGTCCTGAGGTGCCGAGCGACGAGGAGATGGCGCAAGCGGTCAAGGCCTGGGGCGCCGACCTCGCGGAGGTCGGGACGCCCGAGGGCATCCCGGACGACGCGCGCGCCGGCTTCGAGGCGCTCGTCGAGCAGGCCGCGCAGGTCGACGCGTCGGACTTCTCGATCGAGGAGCTCGAGGAGCTCCAGGCGGGGGGCGCCGACGCGTCGGAGGAGGCGCGGAAGCAGGCCGACGCGTTCGCGACGTACCTCACCGAGACGTGCGGCAACCCCCTCGACGACATCGAGCTGCCCCAGCTGCCCCAGCTGCCGGAGACGTCCGGGTCCACCGGGTGACGACCCCCCACAGCCGTGTGTCGGCCCCCGGCCCGCGCGACGCGGCCACCCGGCCGGCGCGGGGCGAGTAGGATCTCGGCGGGAGGCAGGGACATGGCGATCACGCGCGCGGGGAGGATCTGCTCCTTCTGTGGCACGCCCGGCGGCCCCGGCACCGACCTCCCGCTGATCGGCGGGCTCGGTGCGCAGGTGTGCGGGGTCTGCATCGACGACTTCCACGCGACCATCCACGACGAGGAGGCGTTGGCCGCGGCTCGCGGCAGCTTCCCGTGGGACACCATGACCGACGCGGAGGTGCTGGCCACGCTGCCGCAGATCCTCGCCTCGGCGGAGCAGAACGTCGGCTTCGCCCAGGAGTGGGTCGACCTCCTGCGTGAGCGCAACGTCTCGTGGGCGGAGATCGGCCGCACCCTGGGCGTGTCCCGCCAGGCCGTCTGGGAGAGGTTCGCCCGCAAGTCCGGGGACAAGGGCGCGTCCGCGTGAGACGATCGGTGCGTCGTCAGGGTAACCTTGACGACGCGGGTGCCGGTCGGTCTTCACGGGGGTGAGTCCGACCGGCTCCCCCCCCTCGTCCTGACGGCCGCCCGTCGACTACTTGAGCAGCTTGGACAGCCGGCGGTCCGCGAGCGGCTTGCCGCCGGTCTGGCACGTCGGGCAGTACTGCAGGCTCGAGTCGGCGAAGGACACCTCGCGCACCACGTCGCCGCACACCGGGCACTTCTGGCCCGTCCGGCCGTGGACCGCGAGGTTCGACTTCTTCTCGCCCTTGAGCTCGCTCGCCGCGAGCCCGCTGGCACGGCGGACGGCGTCGCCCAACGTGCCGCGGATGGCGCCGTACAAGGTCTGGAGGTCGTCGTCCTCGAGGCTGTTGGCCGGCTTGAACGGCGACATCCGGGCCGCGTGCAGGATCTCGTCGGAGTAGGCGTTGCCGATCCCGGCCACGATGGACTGCATCCGCAGCACGCCCTTGATCTGCTTGCGGCCCTCCGCCTCGAGGATGCCCCGCAGCACGTCGATGGTGAAGGCGTCGTCGAGCGGGTCGGGCCCGAGGCGGGAGATGCCCTCGACCTCCTGCGGGTCGCGGACGACGTAGATCGCGAGGCCCTTGCGGGTGCCGGCCTCGGTGATGTCGAGGCCGGGCTGGACGTCGAGGTCGGGGTCGTCGATGACGACGCGCGCGGCGAGCGGGTTCTTGCTGTTGGGCCGCGCCGGCAGTGCGGGGACCTCGTCGCGCCAGCGGATCCACCCGGCGCGGGCGAGGTGGATCACCAGGTGCACGCCGCTGGCGTCGACGTCGAGGAACTTGCCGTGGCGGGTGACGTCGTCCACGAGCGTGCCGTGGAGGGCGTGGAGGGGCGGGTCGAAGGTCTTGAGGGCGCTGAACGCGGCCAGGTCGACGCGGCTGATCGCCCGCCCGACGAGGCGGCCGCGCAGGTCCTGGACGAGGGCTTCGACCTCGGGCAGCTCGGGCACGGCTCCGAGTCTAGGCAGGAACCGCTCTGGTGAAAGCCCGTGTCGCGGGTCACAATGTCCCATGGCCCCGCAGCGCACCCCCCGGACCGGGACGGTCTTCCTCGACCCCCGCGGTGACGGGCGCTCGCTGCGCGCGACCTGGCACCAGGAGCAGCAGGTCGTCGTGCTGTCGCTGTGGCGCGACAACGTCTGCGCCGGGACGTTCCGGCTTGCGGCCGACGAGGTGCCCGACCTCATCACCGTGCTGCGCCAGGGACTCGACGAGGCCTACGACGCCGCCCGCGAGCGGGTGGAGCGCCTCGAGCGGCCCTCGCAGGCGGGCTGACCCGACTCGCGCACTATCCGGACGTCTACGAATGATCGTAGACAGCCGGATACGGTGACATCGTGGACCCGATCCGGAACCCGTACGCCCCCGGCGCGGGCCAGCGCCCGCCCGAGCTCGCCGGCCGCGACGAGCAGCTCGCCGCTTTCGAGGTCGTCCTCGAGCGCGTCGCCAAGGGGCGCCCAGAGCGCAGCCTCGTGCTCACCGGTCTGCGCGGCGTCGGCAAGACCGTGCTCCTCAACGCGCTGCGCGGCGCGGCGGTGCGCAAGGGCTGGGGCACCGGCAAGCTCGAGGCCCGGCCGGGACAGGGGCTGCGGCGGCCGCTGAGCAGCGCGCTGCACCAGGCCGTGCGCGAGCTGGGTCGCTCGGACGAGGACTCCGTCGACCACGTCCTCGGCGTCATCAAGTCGTTCGCCCACCGCGACGCCGGGACGGGCGCGCGGCTCAAGGACCAGTGGAGCCCCGGCATCGACGCGCCGGCCGTGCGGGGGCGCGCCGACTCGGGCGACGTCGAGATCGACCTCGTCGAGCTGTTCACCGACGTGGGCGGACTCGCCGCCGACGCGGGCAAGGGCGTCGCCGTCTTCATCGACGAGATGCAGGACCTCGGCGCCGAGGACGTCTCCGCCCTCTGCGCGGCGTGCCACGAGCTGAGCCAGTCCGGCCTCCCGGTCATCGTGGTCGGCGCGGGCCTGCCGCACCTGCCGGCCGTGCTGAGCGCCAGCAAGTCCTACAGCGAGCGGCTCTTCCGCTACCAGCGCATCGACCGGCTGGCCCGCGACGCCGCCGACCGCGCGCTGGAGGCGCCCGCTGCCGACGAGGACGCGGCGTACGACCCTGACGCGCTCGCCGCGATGTACGACGCCACGGGCGGCTACCCCTACTTCATCCAGGCCTACGGCAAGGCGGTGTGGGACCTGGCGCCGGGCTCGCCCATCACCGCCGCGGACGTCGCGGTCGCCGCCCCCGAGGCGGAGTCCGAGCTCGCGGTCGGCTTCTTCGGCTCACGCTACGAGCGGGCCACGCCGGGGGAGCGCGACTACCTCATGGCCATGGCCGACGTGGCCGCCGACCAGGCCGCGGCCGGCGAGGTCGAGGGGGACGCCGTGCTGAGCTCCGACGTCGCCGCCCGGCTCGGCAAGAAGCCGCAGTCGCTCTCGCCGGCTCGCGACTCGCTGCTCAAGAAGGGGCTCGTCTACTCCGGCGAGCGGGGCCGGATCGCCTTCACGGTGCCCCACTTCGGGAGGTACCTGCGCGAGCGCGGGTGAAGGGCTGTGTGTGATGGCTCGCTACGCTCGCGTGTCCGCGGCTGGAGGCCCGCTCGTTCGTCGTCGCGCCCGCGGCCTCCGCCGCTTCGCTCCTCCGGCCTTGGCGCTCCTCCTGCACTCCCGGGCGCGCCGCGGACATGCCCCCGCCGGCCGATGGGGTTCTCAGCGGTGAGTGACGCAGGTTCTGACGCTCGAGAACCTGTCTCACTCACCGCTGCGGGCCGATGGGTGCGTCGAGCGGTGAGTGACGCAGGTTGTGACGCTCGAGAACCTGTCTCACTCACCGCTGCGGGCCGGGGATCACGGTCTATGCAGGCGGCTGGCGGAAGTCCCGCGGCAGCTCCTCCAGCAGCCTCAGCCAGAGCTCGGAGGCGGTCGGGTAGGACGCGACGGCGTGGCGGAGCACGTGGACGGGTACGTCGCCGGTGATAGCCACCGTCGCGGCGTGCACCAGCTCGCCGGCCTCCGGGCCCACGAAGGTCGCGCCGAGCAGCAGGCGGGTGCTCGCGTCGACCACGAGCTGCGACTCGCCGGCGACGTGGTCGCGCAGGAGCCCGGTGCCGGCGGCGGCGGAGGTGGGCACCCGGGTGACGACGACGTCGTGGCCCGCGTCGCGGGCCTCGGCCTCGGTCATCCCGACGCTGCCCACCTCGGGGTCGCTGAACACGACCTGCGGGACGGGTGCCTCGCGGTCGGGCTCCCAGGCGACCTCGCCGGAGGCGGCGGCAGCGATGCGCGCGCCCACGACGCGGGCCTGGTGCTTGCCCCAGTGGGTGAGCGGCGGCCCGCCGCTGGCGTCGCCGACGGCGTGCAGCCACTCGGGCAGCCGCCCGGAGGTGACGTCGTCCGCCGACAGCCCGACCGTGTCCAGCCCGAGGTCGTCGAGCCGCGGCATGCGGCCGATGGCGAGCAGCAGCTCGTCGGCCTCGAGCTCGCCGTCCGAGGTGGTGAGGGTGACCGCGCCGCCGTGGATGCGGCCGGTGCCGGTCGCGGCCGGGTCGGCGCGGCGTACGTCGTCCACGGACGTCCCGAGCCGCACGGTCACGCCGCGCTCGCGCAGGCCCTTCAGCACGGCCTCGCCGGCGAAGGGCTCGGTGCGGCCGAGCAGGCGGTGGTCGCGCACGACGAGGGTCACCTCGGAGCCGAGGGCGGCCATCCAGATCGCGGCCTCGCAGGCGACGACGCCACCGCCGACGACGACCAGCCGGTCGGGGACCTCGACCACGCCGGTGGCGTCGCGGGAGTCCCAGGGCAGGGCGTCGGCGTACATGTCCGGCACGTGGGCGGCGCTGCCGGTGGCGATCACCACCGCGTGGCGGGCCCGCACCAGGCGCTCGCCCTCGGCCGAGGTGACCACGACGGTGCGCTCGCCGGCCAGTCGGCCGTGGCCGCGCACGACCGCGAGGCCCGCACCCTCGGCCCAGCCGACCTGACCGGAGTCGTCGTAGCTCGAGACCCAGTAGTCGCGCCGCGCGAGGAGCTCGGAGGGGACGACCGTCGCGGTGGTGACGCCCTGCAGGTCGGCGGTGATGTCGGCGACGGCGACGGGTCGCAGCAGCGCCTTGCTCGGCATGCACGCCCAATAGCTGCACTCGCCGCCGAGGAGCTCGCGCTCGATGATCGCTGCCGTCATGTCAGTGCCCTCGACGGCGTACTGCGCCGCGTTCTCGCCGGCCGGCCCACCGCCGATGACCACCACGTCGTGCTCGAGCTCGTCCATGCAGGGGAGCCTACGCAGGCGGGTTGGCGTGGACCTTGGCGGTTCGCCTAGGATCGGACCCGAGGGGAGTACCCCACCAACGCTCGTCGGTCACTACGGCGCCTCCGCAGGCGCCCCGGCGAACGGCCGTCCTCCGGGCGGCGGGGGAGACCTCAGGACATCCATCCTGAGGAGACCCATGTCGTCCATCGCGTCCCCCACCCTGTGGCTCGTCACCATCGGCGTGGTGCTCGCCCTGCTCGTCGTCGACTTCATCGCCACCCGCCGACCGCACGAGGTCTCGATGAGGGAGGCCCTCGCCTGGTCGGCGTTCTACGTCGCGCTGCCGCTGGCGTTCGGCCTCTACGTCTGGAACGTCCACGGCGGCGACCGCGGGCTGGAGTACTACACCGGCTACCTCGTCGAGAAGACGTTGAGCGTCGACAACCTCTTCGTCTTCATGTTGCTCCTGGCGGCCTTCGCCGTGCCCGAGGTGCTCAAGCAGCGGGTGCTGCTCTACGGCATCATCGGCGCGCTCGTGCTGCGCGCGATCTTCATCGCGCTGGGCGCCGCCGCCCTGTCCCGCTTCGACTGGGTGTTCCTGGTCTTCGGCGCCGTCCTGCTCGTCACCGGCGTCAAGATGCTCCGCGACGCCGTGCGGGGCGAGGAGCACCACGTCGACGTCGGCGAGATGCGCCTGGTCAGGCTGATGCGCCGGGTCATGCCGGTGAGCGACGAGTACGACGGCGCGAGGCTCACCGTCGTGCGTGACGGCGTGCGGGCCCTGACGCCCTTCGCGCTGGTGACGGTCGCCGTGCTCGGCACCGACATCGTCTTCGCCGTCGACTCGGTGCCGGCCGTCTACGGCATCACCGGCGACCCCTACCTCGTGTTCGTCACCAACGCCTTCGCCCTCCTGGGCCTGCGCGCGCTCTACTTCGTGCTCGAGGGTGCGCTGAGCGCGCTGGTCCACCTCAGCTACGGCCTGGCGGCGATCCTGGGCTTCATCGGCTTCAAGCTGGTGCTGCACTGGGCGCACCTGGTGTGGCCGTCGGTCCCCGACGTGCCGACCCTCACCTCGCTGTTCGTCATCGTCGGGATCCTTGCCACGACCGTCACCACCAGCCTGCTCGCCAACCGGCGGCAGCGCTCGGCGGGAGGCACGAGTGGCGCAGGCAGCACGGGTGAGGTCGACGACGCGGACGGCGTGGAGGACGAGGTCGGCGTCCGCTGACCCTGCGCCCGGGCGGCGTGCGTCAGCACCAGCGGCGTACGCCGTCCGGCGTGACGTCCCGGTCGCGCAGCACCACGGGCAGCAGGTCGGCGTGGGCCGCGCAGGTGCGGGCGAAGTCGCGTGCGCGGTACTCGACGACGAGCACCTGGTCGCCGTAGGAGTCGACGTAGGCGCCGCACTCGTCGTAGCGGCCGCACTCCTCGGCGACCGCGAAGTCGAACCCGGCGGCGGTGCCGTCCCAGGTCGCCCAGTTCTTCTGCCCGGCGGCGAGGCCGACCCGGTGCGCGCGGTCGACGAGCAGGCGGGCGAAGGCCCGCGCGTGCCGGGGCTCGATGAGCCCCCGGCTGCGCGAGAACGAGTCGAGGTTGTCGAGCTCCACGGCGTCGAAGCCGTCCCGCGCGCAGCCCGCCACCCACCGGCCGACGATCCCGGCGAGGCGCTCGCGCCTGGCCGGCGTGCGGATGTCGAGGAGCCACTCGCCCCAGGCCTCGTCGACCACCAGCCCGTCGCGGTCGGCGAGCAGGAGATGGCGCTGCTGGAGCCAGGAGCGGCGGGCGTCCGGCTGGGTCTGGAAGCCGTTGACGTAGCAGACGTTGTAGCGCCCGGGCACGGGGTCCTCGGTGCGGTCGCGCACCACGATCCCGACCCGGTCCGGCACGTCCGCGGGACCGCCGAGCTGGTAGTCGAGGTCCGTCCCGGCCGGCAGGGGCGGCGGGTCGGCCGACGCCGGCGCCGCGAGCGCCAGCACGAGCAGGAGCGGGGCGAGCAGGCGCACCGGGCTCACTCGCTGGCCAGCATCGTGGCGCCGAGGCCGATCATCATCGTCCCGCCGGTCGCGCTCAGGGCGTCGAGCCGGGTCGGGCGGCGGGCGAACCAGGTGCGCGCGGTGCCGGCCGCGACCGCCCAGGCGCTGTCGGACGCGACCGCGAGCACGCCGAAGACCAGCCCGAGCAGCATCGTCTGGAGGGCGACCGGACCGGCCGGGTCGGTGAACTGCGGGAGGAAGGCGACGAAGAAGACGACGGTCTTGGGGTTGGTCGCACCGACGGTGAACCCGATGCGCACCGGGTGGCCGCGGCGCACCGGGGCGCCCGCGTCCATCGCCCGCCGGGCGTCGCCGCGGTGCCGGATCGCCTGCACGCCGAGCCAGATGACGTACGCCGCGCCGGCCACCTTGACGGCGGTGTAGGCCGTCGCGCTGGCGGCGACCACGGCGCCGAGGCCGACGGCCACGAGCACCACTTGGGCCACGAGCCCGAGCGCGTTGCCGACCACCGACAGGAGCGCCTCGCGGCGACCGACCGTCAGCGCGCGGCCGATGGTGAACAGCAGGCTCGGGCCCGGGACCTGGATGAACAGGATCGAGGCGACGAGGAAGGCGACCCACTGGCTGGACGACGGCATGGTCCCAGTGTGGCGCCCCGCCGCAGCCCGTGTCGCACCGTTTCGCGCCACGCAAAGGCGTTGCCCGGGCGCGCCGGGGTCTGGGAGACTCCGGCGCAGGGCGCCGTCCAACGCCCAGCCGACCGCGTGGCCCCAGTCCGCGCGAGGTGGCGAAGGGGAGCGGATCCTCGGGCGGTGGAGGTCCAGACCACGTCGTTCACGCCTGCTGCAGCGGCGCACTGGGGGCGCAGCGCAGTCGAAGGTGATGACGATGACCAAGGACAGTGACTTCAAACAGGTCGTGCGGGCCCGGATGGCCGAGACCGGTGAGGGCTACGCCGCCGCCCGCGCGGCGCTCGAGGCGACGCCGCCGCCCCGCGACCCGGCGTACGACCCGGCGTACGAGGCGGCGCGCGCCGAGCAGGAGCGCCTGGTCGGGCGGCTGTTCACCGCCGGGCGCATCGAGCGCGTGCCGGCCAGGCGCAAGGTCCGCGTGGCCGTGCTGCTCGAGGTGCTGGCACGGTTCGAGCCGGGGCGGGACTACTCCGAGCCCGAGGTCAACGAGGTGCTGCTCGCGGTGCACGAGGACTTCGCCTACCTGCGCCGCGAGCTGGTGAACTACCACTACCTGCAGCGGGAGTCGGGTCGCTACCGCACGGTCGGCGCGGCGCCGGTGCGGTCGGTCGTCGAGCAGCAGGAGATCCCAGCCTGGGAGGCGCACTGGCTGCCGGGCTTCCTTGCCGGGCGCTGACGCGGCAGGCTGGGCCCATGACCAGTGGCAGCCCAGAAGGCATCGATCCCGCAGTGGCACCGTCCGGCCCCGGGTGCGTGGAGTGCGACGCGGACGGCGGCTGGTGGGTGCATCTGCGCCGCTGCGCGCAGTGCGGCCACGTCGGGTGCTGCGACAGCAGCCCGGCACAGCACGCGACCGCGCACCACGAGGCGACCGGTCACCCGGTGATGCAGAGCTACGAGCCCGGTGAGGACTGGTTCTGGGACTTCACGCGCTCGATCGGTGTGACCGGTCCCCGCCTGGCCGACCCGCAGAGCCACCCCGACGACCAGCCGGCCCCCGGTCCGGCCGGCCGGGTGCCGGAGGACTGGCGGGAGCACATCCACTGACGCTGCCCCCCAGCAGCCGTTGGCAGCTCAGCACCGTGGCCCCCCGTGGGCCGCGGTGCTGACGACGTCGGTGCCCGCAGGCATGCCTGTGTCCATGGTTCTCCACTTCGAGCGGCACCCCGGCGCATCCCCACGCGCCGAGAGCGAGTACCGCTGCTTCCGTGGAGGCTAACCAGGTCGCCGACGGAAACGACAGTGGGATGACGCGATCTACGGGAAACCCACGGGATAGCGGGCGGCCGGTCCCGGCATCGGTCTGGACCAGTGCCCCGCCCGGGCGGGTGCTCGCGTGGGTGAGGCGCGCGTCGCCTGCGCCGTGCGATGCTTCCGCGCATGCGTCGTACGCCGCGCGGCCGCCGCGCTCGTGAGGACCGCACCGTGCCGCAGGTGGTCGCTCACCGCGGCAGCAGCCACGACGCCGCCGAGCACACGCTCGCGGCCTACGTCCGGGCCCTCGACGAGGGGGCCGAGGGCCTCGAGTGCGACGTCCGGCTCACCGCCGACGGGCACCTCGTCTGCGTGCACGACCGCGACCTCCGCCGTACGGCGTCCACCGCCGGACTGGTGTCCACGATGAACCTGGCCGAGCTGGACGAGCTCGACTTCTCGTCGTGGAAGAGCCCGTGGTCGGCCCTCGACGACGAGGCCCCCGACCGCGACCCCGAGGACGGCAAGGTGCTCACGCTGCGCAAGCTGCTCGAGACCGTCGCCGACTACGACCGGCGCGTCGACCTGGCGATCGAGACCAAGCACCCGACGCGCTTCGGCGGCCTGGTCGAGCGGCGGCTGGTGGAGACGCTCAGCGACTTCGGGTGGGACGGACCCGGGTCGCCGGCCCGGGTGATGAGCTTCTCTCTCAACGCCGTCACGCGCGTGCGCCGGCTCGCCCCCGACCTCGAGGTCGTGCTGCTCGTCGACAAGGCACACCACTGGCCGGTGCTCCGGCCGGTCGCCGGCGCCGACTGGGTGATCGGTCCAGGCATCCAGGCGCTGCGCGACCACCCCGGCCTCGGCAAGCACCTGGTCAAGGAGGGCCGGGAGATCCACGTGTGGACCGTTAACACCGCTGACGAGCTGCAGGTGTGCCTCGACCTCGGCGTCACCGCCGTCATCAGCGACCGGCCGGCCTACATGCTGGAGCTGCTCGGCGGATAGGTTGCCGGGTATGGCCAAGAAGTCCCGCAACCGCACCCCGTCCGCCGCCACCGCTCCCGGCGAGGTCGGCCCCCGTCAGCCCTGCCCCTGCGGGTCGGGCAAGCGCTACAAGGCCTGCCACGGTGCCGCCGGTGGCGCCGCGCCGACCTTCGTGGCCCGGCCCTTCGAGGGCATGCCGGGCGAGTGCGACGTGATCGCGCTGCGCGAGCTCGTGCCCGCGGCCACCGCCCCGCTCACGCTCAAGGAAAGCGACCGCACCGTCCGCCTGGCCACGCTCCTGCCTGGCGCGGCGCCCGCGATGGTCCGCGACTCCGGCGACATCTGGCTGGGCCTGCAGGTGCAGCACTCCTACGGCAACCCGGCGCGCGACCTCGGCGCCGTGCTCGAGGCGGCGCTGGCCACCGAGGAGGCCGGGATCGTCGGCCTGATGAGCGCCCCGGGCGAGGGTCCGACCCTGCAGGACCTGATCAGCGACGAGACCCTGGACATCACCGTCCACGACGGCTTCGACTACTGGATCGACGACATCCCCGAGCGCGACGCCACCATGGAGGCCGCCCTCGAGCAGGCCAACGGCGGGGTGATGCCCACCAGGCGGCTCACGTCGGTCGAGGCGGCCTACTGGACCAACGTCGGCACCAAGGAGCACCTGCGCTGGGTCATGCCGCACCCCGAGGACCGGCTCCTCGACGCGCTCGCCCGCCTCCACGCCGCCGGGCAGGACTCGGTGGCCGAGGGGTCGCGCTTCGTCGGCATGTTCCGCGCCCACGGCCTGCTCGCCCCGGTGTGGGACCTCCCGGTGGGCACGGGCGCCGAGGTCCTGGAGGAGCCCGCGAAGAAGTTCGCCGCCGACCTCGAGCAGGCCATGCAGGGCGACGAGCTCACTACCGCCGAGCGCTCCGCCCGCGCCGGGCTCGCCAACCGCCAGGTGACCATCCGGTAAGGATCGGCCCACGACTCCACCACGTGTCGAACACAACCGGGCCAACCATTGTGGATGCGCTCGCGAGCGGAGTAGTTTGGTCATTGCCCGGTCGTTGTTGTTTCCCCCGTCAACAACGACCGGGCTCTCACATGCCCGGACGCTGCCGGCTCGGCTCGAACGGCGGCGTCGACCGCAGCGCCGACCGGGCGGGCGCCCGGTGCGGCGCCCGACCGGCGGGGGTCAGTCCTCGGTGAGCGGCTCGCGGGCGACCGGGCAGCTCATGCAGCGCGGCCCGCCGCGACCGGAGCCGAGCTCGGAGCCGGCGATCCGGACGACCTCGATGCCGGCGTCCTCGAGCCGGTCGTTGGTCTCGTCGTTGCGCTCGTAGGCCACCGCGACGCGCGGGGCGAGGGCGAGGGTGTTGTTGCCGTCGTCCCACTGCTCGCGCTCGGCGGTCACCGGGTCGAGGCCGGTGTCGATCTGGTGCAGCGTGTCGATCTGCATCGCCTTGGCGGCCGCGACGAGGAAGGGCTCGGAGTCGCTCACGCTCAGCGTCAGGTCGGACTCGCCCGATCCGGGGTCGGCCATCGTCACGGTCACCGCGCGGAGCGTGTCGGCGACGTTGGGGTACATCACGACCTTGTCGACGTCGACCATCGTGCAGACGGTGTCGAGGTGCATGGTCGCCCGCTCCTGGGCGATCGGCACAGCCAGCACCGTGTGCGCGAGGTCGGCGTGGAAGACCTGGCGGGCCAGCCGCTCCACGCCCGCGGGCGTCGTACGCTCGCCGACGCCGACCGCGATCACGCCGGGGGCGAGCAGGAGGACGTCGCCGCCCTCGACGTGCTCGTTGTGCCAGCCGTGGATCTTGCGGGTGCCGGCGAAGCGCGGGTGCTCGGTGTAGATCAGCTCGGTCAGCTGCGTCTCGCGCTTGCGCGCGGGCATCGCGAGGCTGGTCACGGCGACGCGGTCGCGGACCCACACGCTGGAGTCGCGGGTGAAGAGCAGGTTGGGCAGCGGGTCGACGAGGAAGTCGTGCGGGTCGAGCAGGCTGGTGACCAGGCCGTGGCCGCCCCTGACCTCGTCGTTGCGGATGCCCGAGGTGAGCACGTCGGTCAGCTCGGCGGGGCTGAGGTCACGCAGGGCCTGGGCGAGGTAGCGGCGCATCGTGTCGCCGAGGTGCAGCCCGGACAGCGCGCTGGTGATGGCGTGGTTGCGGGCCAGCTCGCTCTCGAGGGTCTCGGTGAGCAGCTCGGTCAGGTAGAGGACCTCGACGCCGCGGTTGCGCAGCGTCTCGGCGAACGCGTCGTGCTCCTCCTGCGCTCGGCTGACCCACGGGATGCCGTCGAAGAGCAGCCGGTCGTTGTTGCGCGGGGTCAGGCGCTTGAGCTCGTTGCCGGGGCGGTGCAGCATCACGGTGGCCAGGCGGCCGACCTCGCTGTCCGCGCCGTGGGGGGTGGAGACCATAGGCCGGACTCTAGCGCTGCTCATCGGGACACGTGTCCGCGAACCTGCCCCGGGAGGTGGGGTGGCGGGGCGGCGCGCCGGACACGTGTCCGAGAAGCTGCCCTCGGCGGGCCGATGGCGGGGCAGCATCCCGGACACGGGTGCGTACGACGTCTCACGCGGCGTCCGAGAACCCCGGGAAGTGCGGCCGCCAGTCGTCCCTCAGCCGCAGCGGGACACCGGGCATGCGCCGGGCGAGCAGCGCGCGGTGCACCCGGCGCAGCGTCCGCAGCGGGTCCTGGAAGATGCCGGCACCGGTGACGACGACCAGCCGCCAGCCGTCCTCGTCCATGTCGGCCCGGCGCTCGAGGTCGTCGTCGTACTGGGCGACCAGCTCGGCGTGGAGCCTGCCGTTGTACTCCACCGCCACCCGTACGACGAGGTAGGACAGGTCGTAGCGACGGATCACCTCGCCGGTCGCGTCGCGCACGACGGCGTTGACCACGGGCTCCGGCAGGCCCGCGAGCACGAGCAACATCCGCAGGCGGGTCTCCATCGGCGAGTCGACGTCGGCGCGCACGAACCTGGCGGCGGCCAGCGCCTTGCGCGCGTCCTTGTGCCGGCTGCGCTCACAGGCCGCCACCAGCTTGTTCGTGTCGATCCCGCGCCGGCGGACCAACCAGTCACCGACCACGACCAGGTCGACCAGCCCGAGCTGTCCGCCGAGCTCGATGAACATCGGTACGTCGCCCGAGACCCGCACGCCGCGCTCGACGACCACCCCGGACGGGTCCCCGACGTGGCAGCGCAGCCCGCGGTGGTGTCGCCGCATCTTCTGGTGCGCGACGCTCACGTGCTCGTCGGCGATCGTCGGGATCGGCGCGCCCTTGAGGCGGGCGGCCGAGGCGTGGCTCGCCCAGGCGTCCTCGTGCTGGAGCGCGAGCGCGCCCTGCACGCGCTGCACGGCGGTGGGCGGTGTCGCCGCCGAGACCAGGACGTTGCGGAACAGCCGCCGGTAGCCGGGCCCGCGCATCACCTTCTCGGTGAGCCCGTTCTCCAGCCCGACGGCCCGGAGGAACGGCTGCTGCGGGTCGAAGGCCATGCCGCCAGCGTCGAGGATCCGGCGCTCGGGCGTCGGGCGTCGTCCACAGGCCCGCGCCGCGCGGCGTACACGTGTCCGAGATGTCGCCCTCGGAACGGGCGGCGGAGGGCAAGAACTCGGACACGTGTCCCCGGCCAGCCCCCGCCCCGACCAGCCCTGCGCCCCGGTCACCCCCGGGCGGCCGCCCACTCCTCGCGCAGCACCGCGTACTCGTACGAGCTCGTCCACCTGCCCTTGGACCAGAAGTCGCCGACCCGGTGCACCTCGCGGCGCATCCCGAGGCGCTCGCAGAGGGCGGCGGATCGGTCGTTGCGGGCGTCGAGGTTGGCCACGATGCGGCGCAGTCCGTAGTGCTCGAACCCGAGGCGCAGCACCGCCTCGGCCGCCTCGGTGGCGTAGCCCCGCCCGCCCTGCCCGGGGACGACCGTCCAGCCGATCTCGCCCTCGCTGAGGCCGGTGCCCTGCAGGTGCAGCATCGAGTCCCCGACGACCGTGCCCTCGTGCGTCACCACGGCCAGGCCGACGAACCGCCCGTCGCCGGGCTCGGTCCGGCGACGGACCATCTCCTCCACCTCGGCGCGGTTCATCGGACGGCTCAGCAGCAGGCTCGTCCACTCCTCTGAGGCCCACGCCTCCACGAAGCCGTCGGCGTCGCCGGGCTCGAACGGGCGCAGCACCAGGCGCTCGGTGACGAGCGGCCACACCGGCGGGACGGGCGTGAGGAACTCCGCGCGCGGCCCGTCGACCCAGGTGTCGCGCGACGTCGGGCCGCCGAAGCGGAGCCGGTCGTACGCCGTCATCGGCAGCAGCAGCGAGTCGAGGCCGGGCACGGCGAGGACCCCGTCGACGGCCTCGCCGATCATCCCGCGGGCGACCGGGTCGTGCGGGTCGCGCCGCAGCAGCTCGACCGCGGCCGCGGCCTCGGCGACGCGCTCGGTCTTCTGCTTCATCCGCACCGGGGTGACCTCGCGCAGGCAGACGTACTGCCCCGACAGGTAGCTCGCCCACTCCTGCTCGCCCGTGGCGGGGTCGTCCTCCCAGAACCTCACGAACCAGTCGTGCAGCCCGTCGAGCCCGCCGGCCACGTCGGCGAGCCGGCCGTGCGCCTCGGGCACCATCGGCGTGCCGTCGGAGAGGACGTACGACGGCAGCGGGAGGCGGCCCGCGACCATGTCGGTCATCGCCTCGGGGGTCGCCGGCACGAAGTGCTCGCGGACGTACGCGTCGTCCTCGGCGGTCATCAGGTGCTCGCCGTTGACGGCGACGTAGCGGTCCCGGAGCTCGGCCAGGACCCGGCCGCTCAGCGTGTCATCTCCCACACGGTCAACACTGCCATCAGGACGCAGACCGTCGCACCCACGTAGTGGAGGACCGAGAGGCGTACGCGCTGCAGCAGCAGCCGCCCGACGATGACCGCCAGTCCGGAGACCGCCAGCAGCGCGCCCCAGGCGCCGATGAAGACGGAGACCGGGTCGTCGTACTTCGCGACGAGGGAGATCGTGAGCAGCTGGGACAAGTCGCCCCACTCGGCGGCGAACAGCACGAGGAACGAGGTGACCACGACCCGCAGGCCGTGGGCGCCGGCATCGGCGCGGGCGGCGTACTCGTCCTCCTGCTCGGACTCCTCGGTGTCGGCGGAGCGGGCCGCGCGGAACAGGATGATCGCGCCGACCACGAACATCAGCGCAGCGACCGTGTGGATGAGCTGCTCGGGCAGGAAGGACGCGGCCTTGCCGACGCCGACCGCGACGCCGGTCTGGACGAGGAACGCCAGCCCGACGCCGATCCAGACGAGGAGCGGGCGCATCTTCGTCGACATCACCAGGGTGGCGATGAAGGTCTTGTCGGGGAGCTCGACGACGAAGATGGCGCCGAAGGCGAGGGCGACGACGAGCAGGTCGATCATGCGGGGAGTGTCGCACTGGCTGGGCGGTCACCGGATATCCGGGGACCGCCGGGGTTCCAGGTGGAGATCTCCACCACGAAGTACGGAACTCGGGTGCGAAGCACCCGCCGAGCCCGGGCTCACGCCCCCCGGAACGCGTCCGCGGGGTAGACCCCGAGCACCTTCACCTCGGTGGTGAAGAAGGCCAGCTCCTCGAGGGCGTTGCGCACGGGTGGGTCGTCGGGGTGGCCGTCGACCTCGGCGAGGAACTGGGTGGCGGTGAAGTGCCCGCCGACCATGTAGCTCTCGAGCTTGGTCATGTTGACGCCGTTGGTCGCGAACCCGCCGAGCGCCTTGTAGAGCGCGGCGGGGAGGTTGCGGACGTTGAAGATGAACGTCGTCACGACCGGGCCCTCGCCGTGCGGCGCCTTCTCGAAGTCGCGCGACAGCACCACGAAGCGGGTGGTGTTGTGGTCCTCGTCCTCGATCTCCTCGCGCAGCACCTGCAGGCCGTAGATGTCCGCGGCCAGCGGCGGGGCGATCGCGGCCTGGGTCGGGTCGCCGGACTCGGCCACCTCGCGCGCGGCGCCGGCGGTGTCGCCCGCCACGACCGGGGTCAGGCCGAGCTCACGGATCACGCCGCGGCACTGGCCGAGCGCGTGGACGTGGCTGTGCACGGTGCGCAGCGTGGAGATGCGCGCCTCCGGCAGCGCCATGAGGGAGAACTGGATGCGCAGGAAGCGCTCCCCCACGATCTTCAGCGACGACGTCGGCAGGAAGTGGTGGATGTCGGCGACCCGGCCGGCGATCGAGTTGTCGATGGGGATCATCGCGAGGTCGGCCTCGCCACCCTCGACGGCCGCGAAGGCGTCCTCGAACGACGCGCACGGCAGCGGCTCCCACCCGGGGTAGGCCTGCCGGCAGACGAGGTGGGAGTTGGCGCCCGGCTCGCCCTGGTAGGCGATCCGTCGGGTCGCCACCGGCACGTCGGGCTCCGTCACGTGGCGAGTCACGCCGGCGAGTCTGGCACGCCCGGCCGTGTCCGACCGGCCGTGCCCGGCACCCGAACATAGGGTGCGGGTGTGCTCGCCGAGATCCTCGCAGTGCTCACCGTCGTCCTCGCCGCCCTGGCCTGCGTCCTCGCCGGGCTAGCCCTCCGTCGTACGCCCTCGCGCTCCACCGGCGACGGGGTCGAGGCGCTGCCCGAGGACGTGCACGGCCTGCGGCAGGAGGTCGCGGCCCTCAAGGCGGAGAACGCCGACGCGCTGCGCCACCTCTCGGTCGTGCGCTACGACGCCTTCGGCGACGTCGGCGGCCACCTCAGCTGGAGCCTCGCCGTGCTCGACGACGCCGGCAACGGCGTCGTGCTGACCTCCATCCACGGTCGCAGCGAGGCCCGCACCTACGCCAAGTCGGTGGCCGGCTGGACCTGCGAGCAGCAGCTCTCCCCGGAGGAGGAGGAGGCGATCGAGCACGCCCGTCCCTGACGGGCGGGAGGAACAAAGCGCCACGCGCCCCGGTTGCGGACCACGGAACGTCCCCGACCAGCAGCACCCAGGAGCACCCACCGTGAGCCGTCTGTTCAGCCCCGTCACCCTCCGCGACCTGACCCTCCGCAACCGCGTCTGGGTCGCGCCGATGTGCCAGTACTCCGCGGCCGACGGGGTCCCCGACGAGTGGCACCTGGTGCACCTCGGCTCCTTCGCGCGCGGCGGCGCCGGGCTGGTGCTCACCGAGGCGACCGCAGTCGTGCCGGAGGGGCGGATCTCGCCCGAGGACACCGGGCTGTGGAACGACGAGCAGCAGGCCGCGTGGTCGCGGATCGTGGACTTCGTGCACGCCCAGGGCGCGGCGGCGGGCGTCCAGCTGGCCCACGCCGGCCGCAAGGCGTCGACCTACAGCGGCTTCACCGGCGAGCGCGGTGGCGTGCCCGACGCCGACGGCGGCTGGCGGCCCGTCGGCCCCTCGGCCGAGCCCTTCGAGGGGCTGCGCCCCGACCCGGAGCCGCTGGACGCAGCCGGGATCGCCCGCGTCGTGACCGCTTTCGGTGACGCGGCCGAGTGCGCCGTCGCGGCCGGCTTCGACGTCATCGAGCTGCACGGCGCCCACGGTTACCTCCTCCACGAGTTCCTCTCCCCGCTGTCCAACCACCGCGAGGACGGCTACGGCGGATCGTTCGAGGGCCGCGTACGCCTGGTGCTGGAGGTCGTGCGCGAGGTGCGGCGCCGCGTGCCTGCCGGGATGCCCCTGCTGCTGCGGGTGTCCGCGACCGACTGGGTCGAGGGCGGCTGGACCGCCGACGAGACCGTGCGGCTCGCCGAGCTCGTGCGCGAGGCGGGCGTCGACCTCGTCGACACCTCCACGGGCGGCAACGTGCCGCGCGCCGACATCCCCGTCGAGCCGGGCTACCAGGTGCCCTTCGCCCGGCGCCTCCGCACCGAGGCCGGTGTCCCGACCGGTGCCGTCGGCCTCATCACCGAGCCGAAGCAGGCCGAGGAGATCCTGGCCGACGGGTCCGCGGACGTCGTGCTCCTCGGCCGCGAGCTGCTGCGCGACCCGCACTGGCCGCTGCGGGCGGCGTACGAGCTGGGCGAGACCGGCACCGACCTGTGGCCGGTGCAGTACCGCCGCGCCGCCCCCTGACCCCCGGGCCACTCACAGCGGCCGGGCGGTGGCTCAGCGCGGGACGCGCACCAGCAGTCGCCCGTGCACGCACTCCATCCACAGCTCGCGGCCCTCGCCGATCGAGTCGCCGTCGAGCTGGCGCGGGGTGTCGGACGAGGCCTTGATCCGGACCCGCGTGCCGGTGCGGCGGTCGAGCGTCTCGTCGACGACCGGGCTCTTGCGCAGCACGCGCAGCGCGACGGTGATCCACGACAGGAACTGCCGCGGGTGGATGATCACCACGTCGAGGATGCCGTCGTCGATGGTGGCGTCCGGCAGCAGTGGCATCCCCGCCTGGAGGAAGCCGACGTTGCCGACGACGACGGTGCGCGCGCGGTGGACCGTGGGCTCCTGGTCGTCGATCTGGATCTCCACCTTGACCGCGGGGAACATCAGCGACCGCATGCCGGAGATGACGTAGGCCACCCAGCCGATCCTCTTCTTGATGTCCTCGTTGACGCCCTCCATGATCGCGGCGTCGAAGCCCATGCCGGCCATCACCATGAAGTGGGTGTCGTCGATGGCGTCCCCGCCGACCTTGACCAGGTCGATCGCCCGGTCCTGGCCGTTGAGCGCGACGTCGACGGCGGAGCGGAGGTAGAGCGGGATGCCGAGGTTGCGGGCCAGGAGGTTGCCCGTGCCCGCCGGGATGATGCCCACCGGGATGCCGGTGCCGGCCAGCTCGGCGCAGACCTCGCGGACGGTGCCGTCGCCGCCGCAGACCATGACGAGGTCGGCACCGCTGACGGCGGCCTGCTCGGCCATCCCCCTGCCCGGGTCCTCGACGGTCGTGTACTGCCAGGCGGGCTCGGACCAGCCGGACTCCTCGGCCATCGTGGCGACGAGCGAGCGGAACTGGCCGACGTCCTCGACCTTGATCGGGTTGAGGATCACCGCCAGCCGCCGCTGGGAGGCGTACACCTCGGGCAGCGGGTCGGCCTTGGCCGCGGTCGAGCGCGGTCGCGGGTTGATGACCGCGATGGTGAGGAGCACGACGGCGGCGCCCAGCAGCGTGCCGGCCGCCACGTCGGTGGGGTAGTGGCGGCCGAGGAAGACGCGGTCGGCGCAGACCAGCAGCCACCACGCGAGGGCGACGGCGACCGCGGCGCGCCGCAAGTTGGTCTTGCGGACGAACAGCGTCGACAGGGTGATGAGGATGCCGGCGAACGCGGCGGCGGAGGACGCGTGCCCCGACGGGAAGCTGTGCGTCTCGAGGAGTCCGAGGGTGTCCTGCCACTCCGGGCGGTCGCGGGCCAGCACGAGCTTGAGCCCGGTGGTGGCGAGCGCGGTGACGAGCATGACCACCACGGCGAAGAGCGCCGCCCGGCGCTGCCCGCGCAGGAAGAGCCACGCGGCCGCCACGGTGGTGAGGACCGTCATGCCGATCGTGTTGAACCCCAGCTCCACCACCCGCAGCACCTGCACGAACGGCCCGAAGTCGTCGGCCCAGTCCTCACCCGTCCGGCCCCACTGGTCGACCTGGTCGAGCGGGGACCGGTCCCCGGTGACCGCCCACGCGAGAGCGG
The DNA here is from genome assembly GCF_034661175.1 of Nocardioides renjunii. Lineage (NCBI taxonomy): Bacteria > Bacillati > Actinomycetota > Actinomycetes > Propionibacteriales > Nocardioidaceae > Nocardioides > Nocardioides renjunii. The sequence continues at coordinate 148,204 of NZ_CP141058.1, forward strand.
CGAAGCCGAGCAGGCACACTGCCGCCCACGTCAGGGGAACTCGGGGAGGGGCGTCCAGCACGCTGTGCAGTATGCCTTCCCGATAGCCTGACCCCATGATCGATCCCCGCCTCCTCCGTGACGATCCCGACCGCGTCAGAGCCGGTCAGGTGAAGCGCGGACTGTCCACCGAACTGGTCGACCGGGCGCTCGAGGCCGACTCCGCCCGGCGGCAGGCGATCGCGGAGTTCGAGGCCAGGCGGGCCGAGCAGAAGTCCAGCGGCGCGCTCGTCGCGAAGGCACAGGGCGAGGAGAAGCAGGCGCTGCTCGCGCAGGTGAAGGAGCTCGCCGCCGGGGTCAAGCAGGCCGAGGCCGCCCGCAACGCGGCCGAGGCCGCGTGGGACGAGGCCATCAAGGCAATCCCCAACCCCGCGGCCGACGAGGCGCCCGCCGGTGGCGAGGACGACTTCGTCGTGCTCGAGCACGTCGGCACCCCGCGCGAGTTCGACTTCGAGCCGCGCGACCACATCGAGCTCGGCCGGATGCTCGGCGCGATCGACCTCGAGCGCGGCGCGAAGGTCAGCGGCTCACGCTTCTACTTCCTCACCGGCATCGGCGCGCAGCTGGAGCTGGCGCTGGTCAACATGGCGATGGACCAGGCCCGCAACGCCGGCTTCACGCAGGTGATCGCCCCGTCGCTCGTCAAGCCGCGCGCCATGGAGGGCACCGGGTTCCTCGGCCAGGCGGCCGACGACGTCTACCGCATCGAGGGCGAGGACCTCTACCTCGTCGGCACCAGCGAGGTCGCGATGGCGGCCTACCACTCCGACGAGATCCTCGACGGCGCCTCGCTGCCGCGACGCTACGCCGCCTTCAGCCCGTGCTTCCGCAAGGAGGCCGGCTCGCACGGCAAGGACACCAAGGGCATCATCCGGGTGCACTGGTTCGACAAGGTCGAGATGTTCGTCTACACGACCGTCGAGGAGTCGTACGCCGAGCACGCGCGGCTGCTGGCCTGGGAGAAGGAGTTCCTCGACAAGCTCGAGCTCGCCTACCGGGTCATCGACGTGGCCGCCGGCGACCTGGGGCTGAGCGCGCAGCGCAAGTTCGACTGCGAGGCCTGGATCCCGACCCAGGGCAAGTACCGCGAGCTGACGTCGGCCTCCAACTGCACCGACTTCCAGTCGCGGCGCCTCGACATCCGCACCCGCGAGGGCGACCGGACGGTGCCGGTCGCCACCCTCAACGGCACGCTGACCGCCATCACCCGTGCGATCGTCGCGATCCTCGAGACGCACCAGAACGCCGACGGCTCGGTCACCGTCCCGCAGGCGCTGCGCCCCTACCTGGGTGGCCTCGAGGTGATCAAGCCCCTTGGCTGACTGGACGCCCCGGGTCGTCGCGCTCGACATCGACGGCACGCTGCTCAAGTGGGTCGACGGGCAGAGCGAGGACTACGAGACCATCACCGCGCCGGTCCACGACGCGGTGCACCGCGCGCTGGACGCCGGCGCCCACATCGTGCTCAGCAGCGGCCGCTCGCCGCACGGCATGACCCGGATCGCTGACCTGCTGCACATCCCGCGCGAGGACGCCGACCAGCTGTGGGTCGTCGCGTCCAACGGCGCCGTGGTCTTCCGCTACCCGCCCATGGAGGTCGTCCACGAGGAGACCTTCGACGCCGCGCCGGCCGTGGCCGCGGTGCTCGAGCACCACCCCGACGCCCTGGTCGCGGTCGAGGAGCGCGGCGTGGGCGGCTACCGCGTCAACCGCGTCTTCCCCGAGGGCGAGCTCTCCGGCGAGCAGCTCATCACCGAGGTCGGCGACATCGTCGGCGAGCCGGTCAGCCGCGTGATCATCCGTGACCCCGCGGCCACCGCCGACGACTTCATCGAGCTCGCGGCCCGGCTCGGCCTGCACGGCACCGACTACGTCGTCGGGTGGACCGCCTGGATGGACCTGTCCCCGGTCGGCGTCTCGAAGGCGTCGGGCCTGCAGCACGTCTGCGACGCGCTCGGCCTCGGCGCCGCCGACGTCCTGGCGATCGGCGACGGGCGCAACGACATCGAGATGCTGCGGTGGGCCGGTCGCGGGGTGGCGATGGGCCAGTCCGTCGAGGAGGTGAAGGCCGCCGCCGACGACGTGACGGCCTCCGTCCACGACGAGGGCGCCGCCGTCGAGATGTCGCGGTGGTTCCCTCCCCGTGAGGACTGATCCGTGGCCGACCGGTTCACCTTCACCGCACCTCTGTGGCGGTGGACCGCGCGCGAGGACACCGGCGACACGGGGGGGTGGTGCTTCGTGACGCTGCCCCTCGACGTCGCCGACGAGGTCCGCCAGCGCGCGGGTGAGCCGCGGGGCTTCGGGTCCGTGCGCGTGCGCGTCGAGGTGGGCGACACCACCTGGGACACGAGCGTGTTCCCCGACGCGGCGAGCGGCAGCTTCGCGCTCCCGGTGAAGAAGGCCGTGCGTGCGGCTGCCGGCGTCGAGGAGGGCGACCTCCTCACGGTGACGCTGTCGGTGCGGGCGGACACCACCGGTGGCTGAGTCCCGACCGCGCTTGGTCGCCACCGACCTCGACGGCACCCTGCTGCACCCCGACGGGACCGTCACCGCGCGGACCCGGGCGGTGCTCGACGAGCTCGACGACCTCGGCGTGCCCGTCGTCTTCACGACCGGCCGGCCGGTGCGGTGGATGGAGGACCTCTGGGACGCGGTCGGCGGCCACGGGCTCGCGATCTGCAGCAACGGCGGCATCGTCTACGACGTCGCCGCCCGCAAGGTCCGCGACTTCAGCGCCGTGCCGCGCACGGTCGGGCTCGAGGTCGCCGAGCTGGTGCGCGCCGCCGTACCGGGGACGACGTTCGCCGTCGAGCACACCTCCGGCTGGGCGAGCGAGGCGGCGTTCCCGCGCCACCCGGACGACCAGGGATCGCACCAGGGGGAGTGGGAGTCGATCTACACCGACGACGTGGTGAAGGTCCTGGCCGTGCACCGCGAGCTCGACCCCGAGGACTTCTGGCACCGCGTCGCCGAGGCCGTCGGCGACCTGGTGACGACGACCTGGTCCTCGACCTTCGCGCTGGTGGAGATCAGCGCGGCGGGCGTCACCAAGGCCACCACGCTCGCGACGATCGCCGCCGAGATGGGCATCGACGCCGCCGAGGTCGTCGCCTTCGGCGACATGCCCAACGACCTGCCGATGCTCGAGTGGGCCGGCACGTCCTACGCGATGGCCAACGGCCACCAGTCGGTGCGCGACCTCGCGGAGCACCTCGCCCCCGCCAACCACGAGGACGGGGTGGCCACGGTGCTCGCCGACCTCTTCTCGCTGGAGGGCTGAGTGCCGGTCCGGGTGCGCCCACGGCAGCCGCCGCCACGGGCACGCGCGCTCGACTCGGGTCGCCGGCCGCGCATGGCTAGGCTGGCGCGCATGCTCGGTGCCGTACGTCCTGCTGCCACCATGCTGCTCGCGTGCCTCGGCCTGCTGGCCGGCCTCGTCGTGGGTGTCGCCGGCCCGGCCCTCGCGGCCGCCGCGCCAGCGCCCGCCGCCTGCACCTGCAAGCAGGGCCAGCTCGAGCAGCAGGTGCAGCGCGCCGACGTCGTCTTCATCGGCACGGTCGACAACGTCGAGCTCGCCGGCGACGACCACACCTACGACATCACCGCCTCCCGGGCCTACCAGGGCACCCCGGAGCGCTCGACCCAGATCGTGTCCGTCGGCGGCCGCAACGCGTGCGGCCTCGGCGAGCTCGGCGTCGGCACGACCTACGTCTTCCTCGCGACCGGCGACGCCGCGCCCTACGACGCCGACAGCTGCGGCGGCACCAGCGTCGCCAACCCCGCCAAGGTCGACAAGATCGAGGCGCTGCTCGGCGAGGGCACCTCGGTCGAGCCGCCCCCGCCGCCGACGGCGGAGCTGACCCGGGTCGAGGACTCGCCGCCCGCGGGGTTCGCGCGCACCGCCGCTCCCGGTGCCGCGGCCGCGCTGATCGGCCTGCTCGGCCTCGTCGTCGTACGCCGCCTCGCGCGCCGCTGAGCCCGGCGCCGGCGCTGAGCCCGGCGCCGGCGTAGTCCCCATCAATCGGGCGGTCGGAGCGGGTCCGCGGCAGCCCGTTTGATGGGGACTACCGGGCGGAACGGGCTCCGGAGTCCGATGAGCGGTGGCTCAGCGGGTCAGAGGTACATGCCGCCCGAGGGATTGCCGGACTCCTCGCCCGGCCCGCCCGTCGGCATGGTCGGCATGCCCGTGGGCTGCGGCTGCGGCTGGCCGCCCTGGCCCATCGGGAGGGCGCGGCGCATCTGCTCGAGCTGGGCGCGCGAGGCCATCTGCTGGGCGTAGATCGCGGTCTGGATGCCGTGGAAGAGCCCCTCGAGCCAGCCGACCAGCTGGGCCTGCGCGATGCGGAGCTCGCCCTCGGACGGCGTGCCCTCCTCGGTGAACGGCAGGGAGAGCCGCTCGAGCTCCTCGACCAGCTCGGGTGCGAGCCCGGACTCGAGCTCCTTGATCGACGCGGCGTGGATCTCCTTGAGCCGCTGGCGGCTCGCCTCGTCGAGCGGTGCGGCCTTCACCTCGTCGAGGAGCTGGCGGATCATGCTGCCGATCCGCATCACCTTGGCCGGCTGCTCGACCAGCTCGGTGATGTGGCGCTCGCCGTCACCGTCGCCGTCCGCGCCGGAGCGGGCCATCTCCGGCAGGGCGCTCGCGGGGATGGTGCCGATGGGCTGGCCGTCGGGACCGACGACCACGACCTGGTCCTCGCCTCCCGCGCTCGACTCGGGACGGGGCTCCTGGTGCTCGGTCATGGGCCCCAGACTATGACGCCGGGCATGACGGCCCGGACCCCTCAGAGGGTGAGCACGAGCTTGCCGGCGTGGCCGCCCGCCTCCATGAGCTCGTGCGCCCGGCCGGCCTCCTCCAGCGGCAGCGTCGCCTCGACGATCGGCCGGACCGCGCCGGAGGCGACCAGCGGCCACACGTTCTCCACCACGCCGCAGCAGATGGCCGCCTTCTCCGCGAGCGGCCGGGCCCGCAGCGACGTGGCGGTCACCGACGCGCGCTTGCGCAGCAGCGCGTTGATGTCGAGCTCGCCCTTGCTGCCGCCCTGCATGCCGATGATGACGAGGCGCCCGCCCGTGGCGAGGGCGGAGACGTTGCGGCCGAGGTACGACGCGCCCATGTTGTCGAGGATGACGTCGGCGCCGCCGGCGTCGGCCAGCACCTCGACGAAGTCGTCCTCGCGGTAGTCGATCGCGTGGGCCGCGCCCAGCGAGCGGCACAGCTCGAGCTTCTCCGGCGAGCCCGCGGTGGTGAAGACCTCCGCACCGCGGGCGGCGGCGAGCTGGATGGCCATGGTGCCGATGCCGCCGGCCCCGCCGTGGACGAGGAAGCGCTCGCCCTTCTGCAGGTGGGCGGTCATGAAGACGTTGGACCACACCGTGGCGGCCACCTCGGGGAGGCAGGCCGCCTCGACGAGGGGTACGCCGGCCGGCACCGGCATGACCTGTCCGACCGGCACCGCCACGCGGGCGGCGTACCCGCCACCGGCCAGGAGCGCGCAGACCTCGTCGCCGACCGACCAGCCCTCGACGCCCTCACCGAGGGCGGCGACGCGGCCGCTGCACTCGAGGCCGATCGTGTCGGACGCGCCGGGCGGGGGCGGGTAGAAGCCCTGCCGCTGCAGGGTGTCGGCGCGGTTGACGGCCGTCGCGACGACCTCGAGGAGCACCTCGCCGGCGCCCGGGCGCGGTTCCTCGACGTCGCCGACGGACAGGACCTCGGGGCCACCGGCGCCGGTGGTCACGACAGCGCGCACGCGATCAGTCCTCGTAGAGGTCGTCGGAGTGGTCGACGGTCGAGTCGTCCGGCACGTCGTCGTCGATGTCGTCGGGGTCGGCAGCGTCCGCAGGGCGGTCCCAGCTCTCCGCGAGCTGCTGCGCGCGGGCGGCCAGCCGCTCGACGGTCTCCGGGTCGGCGCTGCCGGACCCGGCGGCGAGGCCGAGGAGGTAGGTGGTGACCGGCGCCGCGGTCTTCTGCACGTTCTGGGCGGCTGTCCGCGCGAGGTCGAGGATCAGCCCCTCGTCGACCTCGGCCTCGACGTCGAGGACGTCGCTCAGCTCGTCGATCCAGTCGTGGAGGTTCACGAGCCCAATGTCTCGCAACGGACCCGGGCTGGGCAAGAGATCCCGACCCCGCGGGCGGTGCTCAGCCGCCGAGCTCGCGCAGGTCGGACCAGGAGTCCACGTCGAGCGCCTCGTCCCCCGTCGCCGGCACCTCCGCGAGGTCGAGCGGCGCGAGCAGCCGGTGCAGCGCCATGCCGTGCTGCCCGTCCGCGTCGGGGCGTACGCCGCCCAGCCGGGCCGCGTCCAGCACGCCCGCCAGCTGCCGACGACCGTCGGCGCCCACCAGGAACGCGCCGTCCCGGCCGGCCGCCGCCTCACGCAGGCGCCGCATCGTCACCGCGGTCACCCGCGGCATGTCGACCGCCAGGACCCCGACCAGCGTGGGCCGGTGGCGGAGGGCGTCGACGCCGGTGAGCAGCCCGGCGACCGGTCCGCCGCGCGGCGGGTCCTCGAGGACGGTGGTCACCGGGCGCTCGGTGGGGACGGCGGTGGGCGCGACGACCACGACCTCGACGGCGTCGACGAGGGCGTCGAGCGCGTGGGCGAGCAGCGTCCGGCCGTCGAGCTCGATGCTCGCCTTGTCGACCCCGTCCATGCGTGCGGCGGTCCCGCCCGCGAGGACCACGCCGCAGAAGCCGCCGGCCGGGTGGAGGTCCATGTCGCCATCCTCGCAGCGGCGGGGTCGTCGGCGGCTCGGAGAGCCCCCACCTCTGGCACTCTGGAGCCATGAGCACCCGGCTGCGCGTCCGCGTCCAGCAGTGGGCCAGCGGCCTCGACCCGGAGGCCAACCGGGTCCGCCTCGCGCAGGGCACCACGTCGGGCGCGGACCTGGTCGTCTTCCCCGAGGCGTTTGCCCGCGACTTCGGCGAGGCCGGCTCCGACGTGAGCGCGTACGCCGAGCCGCTCGACGGCCCGTTCGCCCACGAGCTGTCCCACGTCGCCGACGCGGCGGCGTGCACCGTGGTGGCGGGGATGTTCGAGTCCTCGGCGGACCCCGACCGGCCCTACAACACGCTCGTGGTCGGCGGCGCGAGCCGGGCGGCGTACCGCAAGATCCACCTCTACGACTCCTTCGGCTACCGCGAGTCCGACCGGCTGACCGGCGGCCCGCTCGAGCCGGTCGTCGTCGACGTCGCGGGGTGGGCGGTCGGGCTGATGACCTGCTACGACCTGCGGTTCCCCGAGCTGGCCCGCCGGCTCGTCGATGCCGGCGCCGAGGTGATCGTCGTCCCCGCCGCGTGGCTGCCGGGGGAGCGCAAGGTCGAGCACTGGCGCACGCTCCTCGCGGCGCGCGCGATCGAGAACACCTGCTTCGTCGTCGGCGCCGCCCAGCCCGGACCGCGCTACTGCGGCCACTCCGCGGTCGTCGGGCCGCTCGGCGACACCCTCGCGGCGGCCGGCGCGGAGGAGGAGACGCTCGAGGCGGTCCTCGACCGGGCGGACCTCGACGCAGCCCGGCGCACCAATCCGTCCCTGGCCAATCGACGGCTGTAACCTCCTCCGACGTGCCTGCCCCCTCCTCCGACAGCCCCCGCGGGACCCCCCGTGGCAAGCGGGCTGCCGAGCGGCCGCCGTCGCGGCTGCGGCGGGTCGACCGGCCTCGCCGGACCGCAGGCGCCGGGTCCACGGCGGCACCGACGCCTGCTCCGCAGCGGGCCGGGACCGACGAGTCGGCCGCGCTCCCGGACGCGTCCCCGGCCGCTGCCGGACCGCGCCGCTCGCTGCTCGCCCTGTGCTTCGGCCTGCTCGCCGTCGGCACCGCCGCCCTCGCGTGGTCGGCGGCGCAGGGGATCTTCGCCGACAGCCAGCTGCTGAGGGACCTCGGGCCGGGGCCGTCGTGGCTCGACGGCGCGGGAGCGGTGGCGGTGGTGACCGCGCTGGCGTGGCTGCTGGCGACCCGCACCGCGGGCCGTCCCCTGATCTCCGCCGGGCTGGCGCTCGCGCTGGGGGTGGCGAGCCTGCTCGTGGGCGGACGCGTGCTGCCCACCGGTGCCGCGGTGATGACCTGCGTCGTCGGGAGCGTCTACGCCGTGATGGTGACCGTGCCGGCGGTCACGTGGTGGAAGGCCGGTCGCGAGGCGGTGATCGCCACCCTCGTCGCCGCGGTGACCGCGTTCGCGGCCGTCGGCTTCGAGCCCACGGTCGCGACGGAGCGCTTCGACCTCGCCGCGCTGTTCCTGGCGCTCGTCCTCGCGTTCGGGATCGTGTACCGGCTGGGCGCGGGGCTCCACGGCCTCGGCCGGCGCGGCCTCATCGTCGTCTCGATCGGGCTGGCCGTCCTCGCGCTGACCCTGGCGTACGCCGAGCTGCTGCGCCGCTACGGCGCCCAGACCTTCGTGTCGTCCGTCCTCTACTTCGCCGACTGGACCGCCGCCCGGATCGGCGCCTTCCCGCGTCCGCTCGTGGTCCTCCTCGGCATCCCCGCGATCGTGTGGGGCACGCACGTGCGCGCCCGCCGCCGGCAGGGCTGGTGGGTGTGCGCCTTCGGCGTCGCGGCGACGGTGCCGCTGGCGACCGCCCTGGTCGCGCCGGAGAGCTCGTACGCCGAGGCCGGCCTGCGGGCGGTCTACTCCCTCGTGCTCGGGCTGCCCCTCGGCTACCTGGTGATCCGCGCCGACCTCGCCCTCACCGGGCCGAAGGGCCGCCGCGGCCGCCGCGCCGAGGAGGCCGGGCCGCACCGCCCCGAGCCGCGCCGCTTCGCCGAGCTCTGAGCCGCGCGGCACGCTGCACCGGGTCGACCCGGTCCGGCGGTACGCCCGAGTAACCGCTAGCGTCGGCCGCATGGCCCGCCCCACGTCCCTCGAGATCGTCTCCGAGCTGGTCGCCAACGTCCTCACCATCGAGGTCGCCGAGGGCGACCGCGTCGAGGCCGGCGACACCGTCGTCCTGCTGGAGTCGATGAAGATGGAGATCCCGATGCTCGCCGAGCGCGGCGGCACCGTGACCTCCATCAAGGTCACCGAGGGCGACGTCGTGCAGGACGGCGACGTCCTCGTCGTGCTCGACTGATCCCACGCGGCGGGCAGGGCCCTACGCTCCTGCCATGGCCCCCGCGCGCGCCCGGAGCGTGCACCTCGTCGTCGCCGCCGTCGCGTGGTTCTCCCTGGCCTTCCAGCTCGTGCTGACGCTCACCGGCGAGGCCGTCCTCGTCGACACGGACCCACCGGGCCTGGCGGCTCGGGTCTACCGCTTCCTCGCCTACTTCACCATCCAGAGCAACCTCCTCGTTGCGGTCACGTCGACGGCGCTGGCCCTCGACCCCTCGCTGGACCGCCGCGGGTGGCGGGTGGCGCGGGTGGCGGCGCTGGTGGGGATCACGGTGACGGGGCTGGTGCACTTCTTCCTGCTGCGACCGCTCCTCGACCTCGAGGGCCCGAGCTGGGCCGTCGACAAGCTGCTGCACATGGTGGTGCCGGCGCTCGCCGTCGCCGCCTGGGCCTGGGCCGGGCCCCGTCCGCGGATCACCGCGCGCGAGGCGGCGTACGCCCTCGTCTGGCCGGTGCTCTGGCTGGCGTGGACGCTGGTGGTCGGCCGGGTCGACGGCTGGGTGCCCTACCCGTTCCTCGACCCGGACGAGGACGGCTGGGGGGCGGTCGGCTCCGCATGCGTGGGGATCACGATTCTCTTCATCCTGCTGTTCGCGCTGTACGGGTGGCTCGACCGCAGGCTGCGACCGACCCCTCGCTAGGTTGGAGGCATGGAGTTTCGATACCTCGGCAACAGCGGACTGAAGATCTCTGAGATCACCTACGGCAACTGGTTGACCCACGGCTCCCAGGTCGAGAACGACGTCGCCACGCAGTGCGTGCGCGCCGCGCTCGACGAGGGCATCTCGACGTTCGACACCGCCGACGTCTACGCCAACACGGCCGCGGAGACGGTGCTCGGCGAGGCCCTCAAGGGCGAGCGTCGCGAGTCGCTGGAGATCTTCACCAAGGTCTACTGGCCCACCGGCCCCAAGGGCAAGAACGACACCGGCCTCTCGCGCAAGCACATCATGGAGGCGATCGACGGGTCGCTGCAGCGGCTGCAGACCGACTACGTCGACCTCTACCAGGCCCACCGCTACGACACCGAGACGCCGCTCGAGGAGACGATGCAGGCCTTCGCCGACGTCGTACGGCAGGGCAAGGCGCTCTACATCGGCGTCAGCGAGTGGACCGCCGACCAGATCCGCGCCGGCGTGGAGCTGTCGAAGGAGCTCGGCTTCCAGCTCATCTCGAGCCAGCCGCAGTACTCCATGCTCTGGCGCGTCATCGAGGACGAGGTCGTCCCGACCTCCCGCGAGCTCGGCGTCTCCCAGATCGTGTGGAGCCCCATCGCGCAGGGCGTCCTCTCGGGCAAGTACCTCCCCGGCCAGGCGCCGCCGGAGGGCACCCGCGCCACCGACACCAAGGGCGGCTCGGACATGATCGCGCGCTGGATGAAGGACGACGTGCTCACCGCGGTGCAGGACCTCAAGCCGGTCGCGGACGACCTCGGCCTGACGATGGCCCAGCTCGCCATCGCGTGGGTGCTGCAGAACGACAACGTCGCCGCCGCCCTCGTCGGTGCCTCGCGCCCCGAGCAGGTCGCCGACAACGTCAAGGCCGCCGGCGTGACGCTCGACGCCGACGTCATGAAGCGCATCGACGACGCCCTCGGCTCGGTGGTCGTCCGCGACCCCGCGAAGACCGCCGAGGGTGCGCCGAAGACCCGCGTCGTCTGAGGCTCGCGGCCGGCGTGCCCGGCTTGTGCCCGCCCGCCGCTCGGGCGGTGGGTGAGGCAGGTTCTGGAGGTGCGGAACCTGCGTCACTCACCGCTGGTGCGCGGGCGGCGTACGCGGGCTCGACACGTGTCCGAGCACCTGCCCCCGGCCGGCCCGAATGGGGGCAGCATCTCGGACACGTGTCCCCGACCGCACTCCGCCGTAGTCCAGTGTCGCGTCGTTCCCACGACGCACGTCTGACGACGGCTCGTCACTGGACTACCCAGGGTGGGGGCAGCATCTCGGACACGTGTCCGACCGGCGGGTCAGTCCTCGATGCCGGTGCAGTAGAACGCGCCGTCGGCCACCATCGGGTAGGACCTGACCTTGTCGGCCGAGGTGTTCGTCGCCGACATGCCGAACCGGTACGGCGCGGCCAGGTCGAGCGCGACGGGCACGGTCATGCCCGGGACGAGCGACGGGGACTGGTAGACGGTCGTGGCCTCGTCGGAGGTGAAGGACACGACCCCGGACGACCCGTCGTCGGAGCCGTCCGACAGGCCGAGGACCGCGCGGAACTTCGTGCAGTTGCGCCCGGGCGTCACCCGGGCCTCCCAGGACCGGGCCGTGCTCCCGTAGCCGCCCCAGACGGCGTAGCTCGTGCCGTTGATGTCCGCCTCGGTGTAGGTCGCGGTCGACGACTGGAGGTAGGGCTCGAACTCCTGCAGGGCGATCCACCGCCACACGGTGACCGTGACGGGGCGTGACGCGACCGGCTTCTCGCGGCCGCGGTAGGTGACGGTCACCCGGTAGGTCGCCTCGTTCTGCGCCGTGACCGTCGTCGCGAACGCCAGCCGCGCCTTGGCCCGCGTGCCGTCGATCCGGTCCCACGTGGGGTCGCCGAAGACGTCGTCGCGGCGCTCCTCGAGCACCACCTTCTTCGCATCCTTGGACGTCGGCACCTTTACCCGCAGCGTGAGGCTGTCGCCCTCCGTCACCTGCTCGGCCGACGCGGTGACGACCGCCTTGGCGGCGGCGGCGGCCCGGTCAGCGGCCCGGTCAGCGGCCCGGTCAGCGGCCCGGTCAGCTGATCGGCCGGGGACCCCGGCGTCGGTGGGTACGGCGGCGGCGGGCACGGAGGTGAGCGCGACCACGGTCGCGGCGAGCGAGATGACGAGCTTCACGGGGACTCCGATGCGCGGTGGGGGTGACATCGGAACGCTAGGGGTCGGGCCCCGGCTCCACACGACGTTCGGGGAATCTCACCCCCGGCGCGTCACCCGGTAGCGCACGAAGGCGGGCACGGCGAGCGCGGCGACGACCGTCAGCACCACGACCAGCACGCCGCCTCCCGCCGCCGCGACGGCGGCACCGGTGACGGCCGCGGTGGCGCCGTGGGCCACGTCCGCGACGCGCGGCCCGCCGGCGACCACGACGATGAAGATGCCCTGGAGCCGGCCGCGCACCGAGTCGTCCGTGGCCGCCTGGAGCATCGACATCCGGAAGGCCGACGACGCCATGTCGGCGGCACCGCCGATCGCGAGCATCAGCACGGCCACGCCCAGCATGGCCGCCGGCGCCCGGGGCGCCAGCATCGCCGAGACGCCGAAGCCGACCATCGCGAAGCCCCAGACCAGGATCGCGACGACGACGGCGAGTCCCTGGCGCTCGACCCGCGAGACCCACCCGGACAGCACGCCGCCGACGACCGCGCCGGCCGGGATGGCGGCGAAGAGCAGCGCGAAGGCGAGCCCGCCCTCGCTGGGACCGCCGAAGTCGAGGTGCGCCATCTCGGGGAACAGCGCCCGGGGCATCCCGAACACCATCGCGATGATGTCGACGACGAAGGACATCATCAGCACCGGCTGCTGCCGCAGGTAGCGGAAGCCGTCGACGACGGCGCGGATGCCCGGCGTCACCGTCGCGCCGATGACCGGCAGCGGGGGCAGGCGTACGACGGCACCGAGGGTCGCGAAGAGGGTGATCGTGTCCAGCAGGTAGAGCCACGAGTAGCCGATCAACGGGATCAGCGCGCCGCCGACGAGCGGCCCGGCGATGCCACCGGCCTGCATGACGGTGGTGTTGAGGGAGTTCGCCGCGGGCAGCAGGTCGTCGTCGAGCAGCCGCGGGAGCAGCGCGGACCGCGTCGGCTGGTTGACGGCGAAGAAGGCCTGCTGCACCGCGAAGAGGGTCAGCAGCAGCCACACGTCCTCCCCGCCGAACGCCGCCTGCAGCCAGAAGCAGGCGCTGGTGGCGATCAGCCCGGTGGTCGTGACGAGGAGGAGCGTCCGTCGGTCGAAGGCGTCGGCCAGCGCGCCGCCCCACAGGCCGAACACCACGAGCGGGACGAGACCGAAGACGCCGGTCAGCCCGACGTACGCCGACGAGCCGGTCATCGCGTAGATCTGCGCGGGCACCGCCACGACGGTCAGCTGCGCGCCGATGACCGTGACGATGTTGGCGCGCCAGAGCCGTCGGAAGTGTGGGTTGGCGAGCGGGCGGGTGTCCGCCAGCAGTCGCCTCTCCACGTCGGCAGGCTAGGTCACCGGATGGGCGCCTCCGTCGGCAGCCCGGCTCGTCCGGCGTCGTCACCTCAGTCGTCACCCCAGTCGTCACCTCGGGTCGTCACCTCGGGTCGTCGCCTAGCATCGTCGTGTGGCGATGCGGGAGAGCGGGACCGACGAGCGCGCCGAGGACCTCGCGGTGACGGCGGCCCTGTTCCACGGGCTGTCGGACCCGTCGCGGCTGCTCATCGTGCGGCACCTCGCGCTCGGCGAGCACCGCGTCGTCGACCTGACCGCCCACCTCGGACTCGCGCAGAGCACGGTGTCGAAGCACCTGGCGTGCCTCAAGGACTGCGGGCTGGTGACGTCGCGCCCCGAGGGCCGGGCCTCGATGTGGTCGCTCAACCACCGCGAGCCCGTGCTGGAGGTCCTCGCCACCGCCGAGCGGCTGCTCGCGCTGACCGGCGACGACGTCACCCCCGGCCACGACTACGAGGAGCGGCATCCCTGACGGCTGCACCCCCGACGGGTGCACCGCCTGACGCGGGTCAGAGCAGGGTCGACCAGTAGTACCAGAACCGCTCGAGGATCAGCAGCACGACGACGAGGTAGGCGCCGAAGAGCAGCGGTGCCTGCCAGTCCCGCAGGACGGCCGTCGCCCGGCTGTCCGCGGCGCCTGCGCCGAGGACGCCGGCGGCGAGGTTGCGGAGCGTGACGTACCAGAACAGCGGGATCACCACCGCCCACACGACCATGCAGTAGGGGCAGAGCGCGCCGATCCGGTAGAGGCTCTGGAAGACCAGCCACGAGACCAGCACCAGCGCGACGCTGACGCCGACCTGCAGGCCGAGCCAGTACCACCGTGCGAGCCGGCCGCCCGCCAGCAGCGCCATCCCGGTCGCGATGACGACCGGGAACGCCGCCACGCCGATGATCGGGTTGGGGAAGCCGAGGAGCGCGGCCTGGGCGGACTCCATCACGTTGCCGCAGCTCAGGACCGGGTTGATGCTGCACGAGGGGACGTAGCTGCTGTCCTCGGCCAGCCGGATCCGCTCGATCAGCAGCACGGCCGACGCGACCAGGCCGACCAGTCCGCCGACGACCAGGCCGATGGCCAGCGGACGCTCCTGCGGCTCACCGTCGACGGCGCGCTGGCTCATGGTGGAGGGATCTCCTCGTCGGACGGGGGCGGGACGCGTACATCCTGCGGCATGGGACAACCGTCGACCAAGCGGGACGCATCGGCTAGCATCGACGTACGGCGATGACACAGGCGTCCGGCGATGGAGGAGTGACATGGGATCGGGGCACGGCCACACCCACGCCGGCGCGCGCCACCGCTGGCGCCTCGCCGTGGCCTTCGGCCTGGTCGCTGCCTTCTTCGTGGTCGAGCTCGTCGCCGGCCTGCTGAGCGGCTCCCTCGCGCTGCTCTCCGACGCCGGCCACATGGCGGCGGACGTCGTGGCCCTGGGCGCTGCGCTGGTGGCGACGTCGATCGCCACCCGGCCCGACACCACCGGCCGGCGGACCTACGGCTCCTACCGGGCCGAGGTCCTCGCCTCCGGCTTCACCGTCCTGCTCATGCTGGGGGTCTCCGCCTACGTCGTGGTCGAGGCCGTACGCCGCGCCGGCACGGCCGTCGAGGTGTCGTCCGGGCCGATGCTGGTCGTCGGTGCCGTCGGGCTGCTGGTCAACCTCGTCTGCCTCGGGCTGCTCCGCGGGGGCGCGCAGGAGTCGATCAACGTCCGCGGCGCCTACCTGGAGGTCGTCGCCGACGCCGCCGGCAGCGTCGGCGTGCTGGCGGCCGGGATGCTGGTCGCCCTCACCGGGGCGAGCTGGTGGGACACGGCCGTCGCGGTCGCGATCGGCGCGTTCGTCGCCGTGCGCGCGCTGGTGCTCGGCCGCGAGGTGCTCGCCGTCCTGGGCCAGCACGCTCCGCACGACGTCGACCTCGCGGCGGTGGTGCGCGACCTGGAGCGCGTCCCCGGCGTCGCCGAGGTCCACGACCTCCACGCCTGGACGCTGACGTCGGGGATGAACGTCGCCACCGCGCACCTCGTCGTGTGCGTGGGCGCCGAGCCCCAGGCGGTCCTCACCGCGGCGCAGGCCACGCTCCGCGAGGGCCACGGCATGGAGCACGCGACGCTCCAGGTCGAGGCGCACCCGGCGCGGGAGTGCCACGCGGCGACCTGGTGACCGGAGCGGACCGACGCTCCGACGTCGCCGCGCCGCCCTCCCGACGGTCCGTCGGTTGTCCCGGGCCGCGCCGGACGCGACGATGGACCTCCGGTCCGCCCCCGCCCCGCGGGGGAGACCACCCGGACCCGACACCGGAGGAGCCACCGTGAGCAGCGACCGCACGACCAGCAACGTGATCGGTGGCGTCGCCGGCACCGGGACCGGGCCCGAGCAGTCGGTGATCGACCCCTCGACGGGCGAGGAGATCTGGCGCTACCGGGCGGACGAGCCGGCCCAGGTCGACGCGGCGGTCACCGCGGCCGCAGCGGCGTACGCCGAGTGGTCGCGTGCGACGCCGGCGGAGCGGTCGGGCGTGCTGGTCGCCCTCGCGGCCCACCTCGAGGGCATGGCCGAGGAGCTCGCGCAGGCCGAGACGGCCCAGACGGGCAAGCCCATCCGGCTCAGCCGGGAGTTCGACGTCCCGGGGTCGATCGACAACGTCGCCTTCTTCGCCGGCGCCGCCCGTCGGCTCGACGGTCACGCGTCGGGGGAGTACTCCGCCGACCACACCTCGACGATCCGCCGGCAGCCGATCGGCGTCGTCGGGTCGATCGCACCGTGGAACTACCCGCTGCAGATGGCGATGTGGAAGGTGCTGCCGGCCATCGCCGCGGGCAACACGATCGTGCTCAAGGCGGCCGAGAACACCCCGCTGACCACCCTGATGCTGGCCGAGGCCTGCGCCGCCGTCGGGATGCCGGCCGGGGTCCTCAACCTCGTCAACGGACCCGGACCGCTGACCGGCGAGGCACTCGTGACCCACCCGGGCATCGCGATGACGTCGTTCACCGGCTCGACCGCCGTCGGTCGCCACATCGCCGCGCTGGCGGCGGGCAACGGCACCCGCCTGCACCTCGAGCTCGGCGGCAAGGCGCCCTTCGTGGTGTTCGACGACGCCGACCTGCCGGCCGCGATCCGCGGCGCGGTCGCCGCGAGCCTGATCAACACCGGCCAGGACTGCACCGCGGCGACCCGGGCCTACGTCCACCGCTCGGTGCTGGACGACTTCGTCGACGGGGTCACCGACCTGATGGGCCGCGTCCGCCTCGGTGCCCCGACCGATGCGGCCACCGACCAGGGCCCGCTGGTCTCGTTCCGGCAGCGCGACAAGGTGGCATCGATGGTGGACCGGGCCGTCGACGCCGGGGCCAAGGCGGTCACCGGTGGCAGCGCGCCCGGCGGCGACCTGGCCCGCGGCGCCTACTACGAGCCCACGCTGCTCGTCGGCGCCGCGCAGGACAGCGAGATCGTCCAGGCCGAGACGTTCGGCCCCGTCCTCGCGGTGCTGCCCTTCGACTCCGACGAGGAGGCGATCCGGCTGGCCAACGACGTGCCGTTCGGGCTGGCCGCGTCGGCCTGGACCCGCGACGTCTACCGCGCCCAGACGGCGTCACGCGAGATCGACGCCGGCACCGTGTGGATCAACGACCACATCCCGATCATCTCGGAGATGCCGCACGGCGGCATCAAGGCCTCGGGCTACGGCAAGGACATGTCGTCGTACTCCTTCGACGACTACACCCAGGTCAAGCACGTGATGGCCGACATCACCGGCGTGGCCGCCAAGCCGTGGCACAGCACGATCTTCGACGTCGACTGAGCGACCGCGGGCCCCGCCGTCAGGTCCGACCGGGACGCGGCCCCGCCTCGACCTCGTCGGCCAGCAGCGCGACGTGGAGCGACACCCGGACGTCGGGGTCGTCGAGGTCGGCGCCGAGCACGCGCGACGCCTTCGCCAGCCGGTCGTAGAACACCGGTCGGGAGAGGTGCAGGCTCGCCGCCGCGTCCGACTTGCTCGTCGGGTGGGTCACCAGCGCGCGGACCGCGTCGAGCAGCCGGCTCCCGGTGCGCTCGTCGTGCTCGCGCAGCGGGTCGAGCTCGCGATCGACGAAGAGCCGCAGCCGGTCGTCGTCACCGATCATCGCCAGCAGCCCCCGCAGGTGGACGTCCTCGAGACGGTGCACGCCGTCGGCCGCCCCGCCGGGGACGGAACGCACCACCTGTTGCGCCTCGCGCAGGGTCCGGTCGATCGCGGCGGCGCGGCCCACCGGCCGGCCCACGCCGACGACGAGCGGCTGGTGCCGGCGTACGCGGGCGGCGAGGTCGTCGACGACCGTCCGCACCCGCGCGGACGGCGGGAACGACAGCAGCACCCGCACGTCGCGCTCCATCTCGCAGACCAGGGCGGGGACCCGCAGCTCGTGGGTGGCGTGGACCGTCGCGGCGATCACGTCCTCGACGAGCGCGGCGGCCGATCCGGGTCCGGCGTCCTCGAAGCGGGGGCGGAGGGTCACGCCAACGAGCTGGCGGTCGCTGGTCGGCAGCCCGGCCAGCTCGCACCGCCGCAGCAGGTCGGGGGACGGCGCCTCGGTGAGCAGCCGGAGGACCAGCTCGTGATGCGTACGACGCACCGCGCCGTCGCGCTGCCGGTCGTGCAGCCGGTGCAGGGCGAGCGCCGCGGCGCCGCGCTCGACCACCGCGACCAGCCGCTCGGACGGCTCGTCGGCGGAGTGGACGACCAGCCGCCCCCACCGGCGGTCCCGCCGGCCGACCCGGGTGACCAGCCAGCCGTGCGACTCCTCCCACGTGGTCCGGTCCTCCTGCGGCACCTCGCGGGACCGGGCCGCCCAGTCGGTGAGGAAGCCGTCGGCGTCCCGCGGCCCGGGCCGGTAGTCGAGCACCTGGTGCTCCTCGCTCTCGAGGACCACCGCGGTGCCGGCCAGCCGCTGCACGGCATCGAGGATCTCGCTCGGTCCGGCCTCGGCGATCCCGAGCTCGGTGAAGGTCTCGTGCACCCGCTGGGCCTCGCGGAGCTCGGCGACCTGCCGGTCGACGATGCGCTCGCCCACGGCCTGCGCCACCGCCGCGAACCGGACCTCGCGGTGCAGCGCCACCAGCGGCAGGCCGAGGTCCTCGCACGCCGCCACCAGCGCCTGCGGCAGCTCGGTCCAGCGCCGGCCGAGCTCGACGACCAGCCCGGCGGCCGCTGTGCCGGCCAGGCTGGCGGCGTACGCCTCGAGCTCGGGCCCGCCGTCGGGCATCGCGATGCCGGTGCTGAGCAGCAGGTCGCCCGCGCGCAGCAGCGGGGCGATGTCGGCCAGCTCGGTGGTGTGCACCCAGCGCACCGGCCGGTCGAGACCCGACGCACCGGCGACGACGCGCGGCCGCGCGCCCCGCAGCGGCGGCATGGCGAGCACCTCGCCGACGGTCAGCACCGCCACAGCACACCTCCGCCCCACCGGTGCGGGAGCCGACAGGTCGTCGCTCCTCCTCGGCGTATCCTACGGATCGTCGGGCGGCCAGCACGGCGCGTCGGCCGATGATGCAGCATGACCACCTCCCTCATGCACTGGGCCGACGGCCGCCGCCTCGACGGCGCCTCCGACCGGTGGGCCGACGTCACCAACCCCGCGACCGGCGAGGTCACCGGTCGCGTCGCCCTGGCCGACGCGGCCGACGCCGCTGCCGTCATCGCCTCCGCCGCCCGCGCCGCGAAGGCGTGGGGCGAGACCTCGCTCGCCGGTCGCACGCAGGTGCTCTTCACGTTCCGCGAGCTGCTCAACAGCCGCAAGGACGAGCTTGCGCACCTCATCACCGCCGAGCACGGCAAGGTCCACTCGGACGCCCTCGGCGAGATCGCCCGCGGCCAGGAGGTCGTCGAGTTCGCGTGCGGCATGTCGCACCTGCTCAAGGGCGGACACAGCGACAACGCCTCCACCGGCGTCGACGTGCACTCCAAGCGGGCCCCGCTGGGTGTGGTGGGCATCATCAGCCCGTTCAACTTCCCGGCCATGGTGCCGATGTGGTTCTTCCCGGTCGCCATCGCCGCCGGCAACGCGGTGGTGCTCAAGCCGAGCGAGAAGGATCCCTCGGCCTCACTGTGGATCGCCGAGCTCTGGAAGGAGGCCGGCCTGCCCGACGGCGTGTTCAACGTGCTGCAGGGTGACAAGGTCGCCGTCGACGCGCTGCTGGAGTCGCCCGAGGTGGCGGCGATCAGCTTCGTCGGCTCCACGCCGATCGCGCAGTACGTCTACGAGCAGGCCAGCCGGCACGGCAAGCGGGTGCAGGCCCTCGGCGGCGCGAAGAACCACATGGTGGTGCTGCCCGACGCCGACCTCGACCTCGCGGCGGACGCAGCGGTCAACGCGGGCTACGGCTCGGCCGGCGAGCGGTGCATGGCGATCAGCGTGCTGGTCGCCGTCGACCCCGTCGCGGACGACCTGGTCGCGCGCATCGCCGAGCGCACCCGGACCCTGCTCGTCGGTGACGGCGGCGCGGGCCGGACCTCCGAGGAGGGGACCGAGGCCGACATGGGTCCCCTCGTCACCGCGGCCCACCGCGACCGGGTGGCGGGCTTCATCTCCTCGGGCGAGGAGGCCGGCGCCAAGCTGGTCGTCGACGGCCGCGACGTGCAGGCCCGCGGCGCCGGCGGGGGCTTCTGGCTGGGCCCGACCCTCTTCGACCACGTCACCCCCGACATGGAGATCTACCGCGAGGAGATCTTCGGCCCGGTGCTCTCGGTGGTCCGCGTCGCGTCGTACGACGAGGCGGTGGCGCTGGTCAACGCCAACGACCACGGCAACGGCACGGCCGTCTTCACCAACGACGGCGGGGCGGCCCGGCGCTTCGAGAACGACGTCGAGGTCGGGATGATCGGCGTCAACGTGCCGATCCCGGTGCCCGTGGCCTACTACTCGTTCGGCGGGTGGAAGCGCTCGCTGTTCGGCGACACCCACGCCCACGGCACCGAGGGTGTGCACTTCTTCACCCGCGCCAAGGTCGTCACCACCCGCTGGATCAACCCGGCCGCCCGCCCCGAGGGCGGCCTCGAGCTGGGGTTCCCGCGCAATGTCTGACCGCGCCCACCCCGCCCGCGCCCACGACGACCCGGAGGTCGCCCTCGAGCTCGACCGCCGGCACGTCTTCCACTCCTGGTCCGCCCAGGAGGGCCGCCGGCCCATGGTGGTCACCAAGGCCGAGGGCTCCCACGTCTGGGACCAGGACGGCAACCGGCTCCTCGACTTCACCTCGCAGCTGGTGTTCACCAACCTCGGCCACCAGCACCCGCGCATCGTCGAGGCCATCCAGCAGCAGGCCGCCACGCTCTGCACCGTCGCGCCGGCGCACGTCAACGGCGCCCGGTCCGAGGCGGCCCGGCTGATCGCGAGCCACACCCCGGGGGACCTCGACCGGGTGTTCTTCACCAACGGCGGCGCGGACGCCAACGAGCACGCGATCCGGATGGCCCGCCTCCACACCGGCCGGCACAAGGTGCTGTCGACCTACCGGTCCTACCACGGCGGCACACAGCTGGCGGTCAACGTGACCGGCGACCCGAGGCGGTGGGCCAACGACCTCGGCTCGGACGGCACGGTCCACTTCTTCGGGCCCTACCTCTACCGCAGCGCCTTCCACGCCACGACCGAGGCCGAGGAGTGCCAGCGCGCCCTCGAGCACCTCGAGCAGGTGGTCGCGATGGAAGGCCCCGCCACCATCGCCGCGGTCGTCCTCGAGTCGATCCCGGGGACCGCCGGGATCATGGTCCCGCCGCCGGGCTACCTCGCCGGCGTGCGGGAGGTATGCGACCGGCACGGGATCCTGCTCGTCGCCGACGAGGTCATGTCGGGGTTCGGCCGCGCCGGCAGGTGGTTCGCCGTCGAGCACGCCTCCGACGGCACCGTCGTGCCCGACCTCCTCACCTTCGCCAAGGGGGTGAACTCCGGCTACGTGCCCCTGGGCGGCGTCGCCATCTCCGACGCCGTGCACCGGACCTTCGCCGACCGCGTCTACCCCGGCGGGCTGACGTACTCCGGGCACCCGCTGGCGTGCGCGGCGGCGGTCGCCACGATCGAGACCATGGAGGACGAGGGCATCGTCGAGCAGGCGGCGGCGCTCGGCGCCGAGGTGATCGGACCCGCCCTCGCCGCGATGGCCGAGCGGCACGCGTGGGTGGGCGAGGTCCGCGGCACGGGGGCGTTCTGGGCGCTCGAGCTCGTCGCCGACCGCGCGACCCGCGAGCCGCTGGCGCCCTACGGCGCGAGCAGCCCGGCGATGGACGCCGTCCTCGCCGCCTGCCGTCGGGGCGGGATGATCCCGTTCGCGAACTTCAACCGCATCCACGTGGTGCCCCCGCTGACGATCACGCACGAGGAGGCCCGTCGCGGCCTGGCGATCCTCGACGCCGCGCTCGGCGAGGCGGCGTCACAGGCGGGGTGAGTGCCGCCCGTCCGGGGCGCCGAGCGTCAGTGCACCGGACGACTTGACTGAGCCCCGGCGAGGCGGTTCGGTGCAGCCATGACCGCACCTCCGACGTCGACGCGCGACGTCATCCCGCTTCGCCAGGCCGCGCGGGCGTGGTTCGCCATCTCGCTGCAGACCTTCGGCGGCCCGGCCGGCCAGATCGCGGTCATGCAGCGCGCGCTGGTCGAGGAGAAGCGCTGGATCGGCCAGCAGCGGTTCCTCTTCGCGCTGTCCTACTGCACGCTCCTGCCGGGGCCCGAGGCGCAGCAGCTGGCGACGTACGTCGGGTGGCTGCTCAACGGCGTCCGCGGCGCGCTGGTCGCGGGCATCTTGTTCATCCTCCCAGGCGTGGTCGCGCTGCTGGTGCTCTCGGGCGTCTACGTCGCCTACGGCGACACCACGCTCGTCGAGTCGCTGTTCCTCGGCCTCGCGCCGGCCGTCATCGCCATCGTCCTCCAGGCGGTCATCCGGGTGGGGCGCAAGGGGCTGGGCCACCCCGCGCTCGTGGCGCTCGCCGTGCTGTCCTTCCTCGCCCTCACCTTCTTCGGCGTCCCGTTCCCGGTCGTCGTGCTGGTCGCGGCGCTGCTCGGCTGGCTGCTCGGCCGCAGGATCCCCACGCTGACCGCGCCCGCCCGGGCGGCCGTCGACGACGGACCGCCCCCGCTCATCAGCGACGACGCGCTGCACACCGAACGCCCCTCCGGCCGGCACGCCGCCAAGGTCCTCGTCATCGGGCTCGTCGTGTGGTTCGCCCCGGTCGCCCTCGCCGCGGTGGTGTTCGGTCGGTCGAGCATCTTCGTCGACCAGGGACTGTTCTTCTCCGGCGCGGCGGTGGTGACCTTCGGCGGGGCGTACGCCGTCCTGGCCTACGTCGCCCAGCAGGCCGTCGAGGTCTACGGCTGGCTCGCGCCCGGGGAGATGGTCCGCGGCCTCGCGCTCGCCGAGACCACGCCGGGCCCGCTCATCATGGTCGTGCAGTTCGTGGCCCTCGTCGGTGCCTACCGCGCCCCCGGCGACCTCGACCCGTGGGTGGCGGCGGTCGTCGCGGCGCTGCTGACGACCTGGGTGACGTTCGTCCCGTGCTTCCTCTTCATCCTCCTCGGGGCGCCGTACGTCGAGCGCCTCCGCGGCAACCGCGACCTGGCCGCCGCGCTGGCGGGCATCACCGCCGCCGTGGTGGGCGTCATCGCCAGCCTCGCGGTCTTCTTCGCGCTCCACACGCTCTTCGGCGAGACCGGCCGCGTCACCGCCGGGCCGCTCGACCTGGAGTACCCGCGGCTCGCCTCGGTCGACTGGGCGGCGCTCGCGATCACGGTGCTGGGGTGCGCGCTGATCTTCTGGCGGCGCTGGTCGGTGCTGCGCACCCTGGGCGCGTGCGCGGCGACGGGCGTCGTCCTGGGTCTGGCCCTGGCCGCCTGAGACCGCCCCGTAGGGGTGGTAACTCGGCGTTCGACCCGCTGTTCGACCACCGGTCGCCGCCCCACGGGTAGTGCGGTCCCCGGGGGCCGTCCTTAGCGTCGGGGTTGCTGGGCGGCGGATGCCGCTCCCGCGGGAGGCACTTCACCACCTCTGGAGGGGAAATGTCAGAAGTCGCACGAACAGCACGAGGAATCGTCGTCGGAGCCGTGGCAGCACTGGCCATGGTCGTCGGACTGACGTCCGTGGGCGTCGGGGCCGCGTCCGCCGCGGACTCGGCCAGGGCGGGCTCCGGCACGTCGGTGGTCGGCAAGTCCGAGGCCGGCAAGATCACCAGCAAGGTGGTGGGACGCACGTCGACCGGTGACAAGGTGAAGGGCAAGTTCACGCCCACCCAGGTCGTCACGAGCAACGGCGTGCTCTACATGGAGGGCTTCCTCCAGGGCGTCATCAAGGACAAGGGCCCCGACACCCGCTTCTCCGGTGTCCAGCTCATCCCGATCAAGAAGATCAACGGCTCGCCGGTCACCAGCGCTCGCGCTGCGTCGTCCGTCGCGGCCTGCGACATCCTCAACCTGGTGCTCGGGCCGCTCGACCTGAACGTGCTCGGCCTGCAGATCAACCTCAACCAGGTGGTGCTCGACATCACCGCCGTACCGGGTGCGGGCAACCTGCTCGGCAACCTGCTGTGCGCGGTGGCCGGCCTGCTCGACGGCACACCGCTCGCCGGCCTGCTCGGCCAGCTGCAGACCCTGCTCAACCAGATCCTGGGGCTGCTGAACCTCGGCACCTGACACAGGGCCGTTCCGTGGGGGCGTCGCGGCGGAGGACCGGGAGGGAACCTCCGGCCCTCCGCCGCGACTCACGAGTCCTCGGGCAGGCACATCTGGCCCACGAAGGGCACCACGTCGGCGATCGAGTCGACGACCTTCGTCGGTCGGTAGGGGAAGAGCTGCACCTGGTGCCGCTCGGTGGCGCCGGTGGCGACGAGGACGGTGCGCATCCCGGCCTCGAGGCCGCTGATGATGTCGGTGTCCATCCGGTCGCCGATCATCACGGTCGTCTCGGAGTGCGCCTCTAGCCGGTTGAGGGCGCTGCGCATCATCAGCGGGTTGGGCTTGCCGATGAAGTAGGGCGAGCGTCCGGTCGCGGTGCTGATCAGCGCGGCGACCGAGCCCGTGGCCGGGAGCATTCCCTGCGCGCTCGGCCCGCTGGGGTCCGGGTTGGTCGCGATGAAGCGAGCGCCGTCGTTGATGAGCCGGATGGCCCGGGTGATCGCCTCGAACGAGTAGGTCCGGGTCTCACCGAGCACGACGTAGTCGGGGTCCTGGTCGGTCATCACGTAGCCGATGTCGTGCACGGCGGCGGTCAGCCCCGTCTCGCCCACGACGTACGCCGACCCGCCCGGGCGCTGGTCGTCGAGGAACTGCGCGGTCGCCAGGGCCGACGTCCAGATGGAGTCCTCCGGCACGTCGATGCCGCTGCTGCGCAGCAGGCGCACCCGCAGGTCGCGCGGGGTGAAGATCGAGTTGTTGGTCAGGACCAGGAAGGGGACGTCGTGCTCGCGGAGCGCGGCGATGAACTCCTTCGCCCCCGGGATCGGGTCCTCCTCGCGCACGAGGACGCCGTCCATGTCGGTCAGCCAGGTGCGCACGGGTCGGGATTCGCTCACCAGGCCATTGTCGACCATGGACGGGTCGGTCACTCTCGCGCCGGGGCGCGGTGCCGGGCGAGCGGCTGGCCGCCCTCGTCCGAGCCGACGTCCGAGCGCGCCGTGCCGTCCGCGGCACGCGTCGGGTGGCTGCGCTCCAGGCCGGCGCCCTCGACGTCGACGTCCGGCAGGATCCGGTCCAGCCAGCGCGGGAGCCACCAGGCCTTCTCGCCGAGCAGGTGCATCGCCGCGGGGATGATGAGCATCCGCACGACGAACGCGTCGAGCAGCACCCCGAACGCCAGGCCGAAGCCGATCGGCTTGATGGTGGCGTCGTGGGAGAACACGAAGCCCGCGAAGACCGAGATCATGATGATCGCCGCCGCGGTCACCACCGCCCGGCCCGCGTGGAGTCCGTGCTGCACCGCGACGCGCGCCGGCGCGCCGTGGGCGTACGCCTCCCGCATCCCCGACACCAGGAACAGCTGGTAGTCCATGGCGAGGCCGAAGAGGATTCCGGTCGCGATGATCGGCAGGAAGCTGAGCACCGGGCCGGGGGCGTGCACGCCGAAGGCGTCGGCGAACCACCCGAGCTGGAAGATCGCGGTGATGCCGCCGAACGCGGCCAGCAGCGACAGCACGAAGCCCAGCGTCGCCGTCAGCGGCACGAGGATCGAGCGGAAGACCAGCACGAGGATCAGCAGCGACAGCCCGACGACCAGCACCAGGTAGAGCGGCAGCGCGTCGGAGAGCTGCTCGGAGATGTCGATGTTGGCGCTGGCGTTGCCGGCCACGCCGAGGCTGGCCTCGCCACCGCCGACCGTCTCGGGGGTGAGGTCGCGCAGGCCGTGGACGAGCGCCTCGGTGGACTCGCTGGACGGCCAGAAGTCCGGGACGACCTGGAACGCGAGCGCCGTACGGTCCCGCGACGCGCCGATCGGCACCACCGCGGCGACGTCGCCGAGCTCGTCGATCGCCTCGCCGAGGTTGGCCTGCTCCCGGGCGACCTCGTCCTCGCCGATGGCCTCCGGCAGGTCGGCCACGACGAGCAGCGGGCCGTTGAAGCCCTCACCGAACTTCTCCGCCTGGACGTCGTAGGCCCGGAAGCCCGAGGACTCGGGCGGCTGCGTCGAGCCGTCCGGCAGGCCGAGGCGCATCTGGGTCGCCGGCGCCGCGACGAGCAGCAGGCCGACCACGCCGAGGGCCAGCACGGCCCAGGCACGACCGGTGCCCATCGGCTTGTCGCGGTCGGTGATCGCGTCGTCGTCGTCGCGCTCGCCGGCGGCGAGGCGCTCGCGCTCGCGGCGCCGGAGGATGCGCGGACCGACGAGCGACAGGATCGCCGGCGTGAGGGTGACGGCCATGAGGATGGCGACGAGGACCGCGACGGCGCCGACGGTGCCCATCAGGCCGAGGAAGCCGACGCCGGTGACGTTGAGCGCGAGCAGCGCGACGATGACGGTCACCCCGGCGAACACCACGGCGTTGCCGGACGTGCCGTTGGCCAGCCCGATGGACTCGTGCAGGTCGGCGCCCTGCTTCAGCTGGCGGCGGTGGCGGTTGATGATGAAGAGGGAGTAGTCGATGCCCACCGCGAGCCCCAGCATCACCCCGAGCACGGGGGTGACCGAGACGAACTGGACGACGCCGGAGAAGGACAGGGAGGCCAGCGACGCCACCCCGACACCCAGCAGCGCGGTGACGAGCGGCAGGGCGGCGCCGAGCAGGGTGCCGAGCATGACGGTCAGCACGATGGCGGCGACGACCACGCCGGCGATCTCGCCGGGGCCGAGGATGGAGGGGACGGTCTGGGCGATGTCCTGCGAGGGGTGGAGCTCGACGCCGTCGATGTCGGCGTCGGCGGCCAGGTCCTCGATCTCGGTCTTCACCTCGGTGCTGACCTCGTTGATGGCGACGTCGAAGGTCACGTTGGCCACCGCGGCGCTGCCGTCCTCGGAGACGCTCCGGTAGGCCACGGACAGCCGCGTCAGGCTCTTGCCCACCTCGAGCTGCTCCGACTGCTCCTCGACCTTCGCCCGCTGCCGGTCCAGCTCGGCCTGGCCCTCGTCGAGCTGTCGCTCGGCGGCCGCCAGCTGCTCGCGCACCGACGCGAGCGTGCCGTCCTCGCGAGCCTGCGCGCGCTGCTCGGCGAGCGCCTCGCGGCCCGCGTCGATCTGCGCCTGCGCCCCGTCGAGCTGTGCCACTCCCGCGGCGAGCTGCTGCTCACCCTCGCTCACCTCGTCCCACGACTCGTCGAGCCGCTGCTGCGTGGCGAAGGGGTCGGTGACGTCCGCGACGTCGTCGACCTCCGCGACCCGGTCGAAGAGGTCGGCCAGCTCGCGCTCCTGCTCCTCGGTGAAGGCCGAGCCGTCGGTCGTCTCCGCGACGATCGCGCCGTTGCCGCCGCCCGTGCCCTCGAAGTCCCGCTCCAGCTGCTGCGAGACGCGGGTGGTGGGGGTGTCGGGCAGGGTGATGTTGGACGACAGCGTCCCAGCGAAGGCGACGTACGTCGTCGCGGTGACGGCCAGCACCGCCAGCCAGGCGCCGACGACGGTCCAGTGGCGGCGCGCGGCGAAGCGACCGATGCGGTAGAGGAGCTCAGCCATGTCGGTGGCGGGCCTTTCGTGGGTGCGGTCGTCGTCTGGCGTGGGTGGGTGCGGACCGGTCGGTCAGCCGGAGTGGCCGGAGTGGCCGGACCGGAGGCGGTCGAGCAGGCGGTCGAGGAGGCGGTCCCAGTCGGCGCGCGCCTCGCGAGGTACGTCGCGGTCGAGGTCGGGGTGGCGCTCGAGCCAGTGCCGGGCCAGCAGCGCGAGGCCGCTGGTCAGCAGCGCGAGGGACAGCTCGACGTCGAAGGGGTCGAGGCTCGGGGCGCGAGTCAGCAGCCGCTCGCGGAGCCGGCCGACGACGTGCTCGAAGGCGGAGCGGGAGATCGCCTCGGCGCGCTCGTCCTCGCCCTCGGGACGGCCGAGGACGTGGTGGATGACCACGATCGCGGAGGGCAGGTCGGCGCCGCGGGTGACGTCGTGCACCGCGTCCAGCGCCAGCCGGCCGCCCTCCTCGCCGTCGGGGAGGTCGGCGAGGCTGCGGTCCACGCGCTCGAGCAGCTCGGCGATGACCTCGGCGAGGATCTGCTGGCACACCGCGACGAGCAGCTGGTCGAGGCCGGTGAAGTGGTTGAACACGGTGCGCCGCGAGACGCCGGCCGCGGCCGCGACCTGCTCGACGGTGAACCCCTGCGCGCCACGCCCGGTCGCCAGCGCGCGCGCCGCGTCGACGATGGCGTCGTGCCGCTGGTCGCGCAGGCTCGGGCCGCGGGGCCGGGTCGTCGTACTCACCGTGCCAGTGTTGCACTCAGTGCAAATATCTGGGCTCCCACCCGGATAGTCCCTATCGAACGGGTCGTCGCGGGGCGCCAGCAAGGACCCATTTGATACGGACTATCGGGGTGGGGTGGGGGCGGCTGACAGGATCGGCGGCATGGCGGACGCAGCGGACGAGTCGCGCGCCGGACTGCGGGCGTGGGCCGCCGCGGCACTCGTCTTCGGCTCCTCGGCCGCCGTGCTCGTCGTGGAGCTGGTGGCGCTGCGGCTGCTGGCGCCGCACTACGGGCTGACCCTGGAGACCAACACGCTGGTCATCGGCCTCGCCCTCACCGCCATCGCGGCCGGCACCTGGGTCGGTGGCTGGACGGCGGACCGCGCCGCGCCGCGGCTGCTGCTCGGTCCGCTCCTCGGGATCTCGGGCGCCGCGGTGGCGCTCACGCCGGCGCTGGTGCGCGGTGCCGCCGCGACCGACAGCCCCGGGCTGCTGCTCCTCGCCTCGACCGCGACCATCCTGGTTCCCGGCGCGCTCCTGTCCGCCGTGACGCCGGTGGTCATCACGCTGCGGCTGACCACGCTGCGCGAGACCGGCACCGTCGTCGGTCACCTCTCGGGCATCGGGACGGTCGGCGCCATCTTCGGGACGGTGCTGACCGGCTTCGTCCTCATCGCCCGCGTGCCGGTCAGCGGGATCCTGGTGGGCCTCGGCGTCCTGCTGCTGGCGACGTCGGTCGTCGTCCAGGCGTCCGGGCGCCGGGGCCGCGGCGACGTCGTGCTGGCGCTCGTCGTGGTCGGCGCCGGCCTCGGCGCCTGGGCGGCCCCGAGCGGCTGCGACGAGGAGACGACCTACCACTGCCTGGCGGTCGTGGAGGACCCCGAGCGCCCGACCGGGCGGGTGCTCGTGCTCGACGGCCTGCGGCACTCGTACGTCGACCTGGCCGACGCGACCTACCTCGACTTCGCGTACGTCGAGGCGATGGCGTCGGTGGTCGACACCGCCTTCCCCACCGGCGAGCCGCTCGACGCCTACCACCTGGGCGCCGGCGGACTGACGCTGCCGCGCTACCTCGCCGAGACCCGTCCGGGCACGACGAGCCGGGTCTCGGAGATCGACGCGGGCGTCGTGGACGCCGACGTCCGGCTGCTCGGGGCGGCGTTCCCGGAGCGCACCGAGGTCGTCGTGGAGGACGGCCGGCTCGCCGTCGACGACCTCGAGCCGCGGAGCCTCGACCTCGTGGTCGGGGACGCGTTCGGCGGGGTCAGCGTCCCCTGGCACCTCGCGACGGTCGACGCCGTCGAGGGGCTGGGCCGCGCGCTCGACCAGGACGGCGTCTACGTCGCCAACCTCATCGACAACCCGCCGCTGGCCTTCGCCCGGGCGGCGGTCGGCACCATCGGTGAGGTCTTCGACCACGTGGCCCTCCTCGCCGACCCCGAGGTGCTCGCGGGCGACGACGGCGGCAACCTCGTCGTGGTGGCGTCCCACTCCCCGCTGGAGGTGGAGGCCGTGCTCGGGCGGATCGCCGAGCGCGACCTCGGGTGGAGCGCGCTCACCGGCGACGACCTCGCCGCGTGGGTCGGCGACGCCCCGGTCCTCACCGACGACCACGCGCCCGTCGACCAGCTCCTCACGCCGTACGACAGCTGACCTCCGCGGTCAGCCGCTCAGCGCGTGGGGTCCACCACCGTGATGCCGGCCACGGGCGCCCGGTCGAAGACCGGCAGCAGCGACGCGGCCTCCTGGAGGCCGATGGTGCGCTCGACCAGGAGCTGCGGCCGCAGCTCGCCCGACTCGACCAGCGCCATCATCGCGGGGTAGTCGGACGCCGCCATCCCGTGGCTGCCGAGGACGTCGAGCTCGCACGCGATGACGCGGTCCATCGGGACCCGCGGGTGGCCGTCGACCGCCGGCAGCAGGCCGACCTGCGCCAGCCGACCTCGCCGACGGAGGCTCAGCAGCGCGTCCGCGCAGGTCTGCTCGCTCCCCACCGCGTCGACCGCGACGTGGCTGCCGCCGCCGGTCAGGTCCGCGACGGCGGCCGGCACGTCGGTCCCGTCGGCCAGTACGACGCGCTCGGCGCCGAGGTCGGTGGCGACGGCGAGCGCCTCGGGGTTGCGGTCGACGGCCACCACGCGGGCGCCGAGGGACCGCGCGATCATCACCGTGCTGAGCCCTACGCCGCCGGCGCCGACGACCGCCACCCACTCGCCGGGGGCGACGCGGGCGCGGCCCACGAGGGCGCGGTAGGCGGTGGCGAACCGGCAGCCCAGGCCGGCAGCGGTCGCGAGGTCCACCGTCCCGGGGACGGCGACGAGGTTGGTGTCCGCGCCGTGCAGGGCGACGAGCTCGGCGAAGGACCCCCAGTGGGTGAAGCCCGGCTGCTCCTGGTCGGGGCACACCTGCGCGTCGCCACCGAGGCACCACTCGCAGCGACCGCACCCGCAGACGAACGGCACCGTGACCCGCTGGCCGACCCGCCACCGGACGACGCCGGTGCCCACCTCGACCACCTCGCCCGCGAGCTCGTGGCCCGGGACGTGCGGGAAGGCGATGTCGTCGTGGCCCGCCCACGCGTGCCAGTCGCTGCGGCACATCCCCGTCGCCGCGACGCGTACGACGACGCCTCCCGCGGGTGCCGACGGCTCGGGCACGTCACGCACCTCGGGCCGGGAGCGGACGGCATCGACGACGACTGCACGCATGGGTCGATCCTGCCGTAGGCGGGTGCCGGTGAGCCTGGACTGATACCCCCCGGGGGTATACGGTGGCGGGGTATCCACCCGCTTTCGAGACATCGAGGGGTCGAACCGATGGACCAGCACCACCAGCACACGGACCACGACGCCCACCACGACGCGCATCACGAGCCGCACTCCGGGCACGGGACGGGCGGCGTCGACACGATGGCACTGTCGGCCACGCTGCACTGCCTGACCGGCTGCGCCATCGGAGAGATCGCCGGCCTCATGATCGGCACCGCCGTCGGGCTCAGCACCGGCTGGACCGTCGTGCTGGCCGTCGGCCTGGCCTTCCTGTTCGGCTACACGCTCTCCACGCTGCCGCTGCTCCGGGCGGGACTCGGCGTCGGCGCCGCCCTGTCCGTGGTCCTCGCCGCGGACACCCTGTCGATCGCCACGATGGAGGTCGTGGACAACGCGGTGATGGCCCTCATCCCGGGCGCGATGGACGCCGGGCTGGTGAACTGGGTGTTCTGGGTGTCGATGATGATCGCCCTCACCGCCGCCTTCCTCGCCGCCTACCCCGTCAACCGCCACCTGCTGCGCCGCGGCAAGGGACACGCGCTGACCCACGAGTACCACCACGCCGCCTCGAGCCCCACGGGTACGCGTCGCCTCATCCCCGCCTTCGCCACCTCGACACTGGCGGCCGCGATCGTGGCGTTCATGCTGGGTGGCCTGGTCGTCTCCATCGCCGACGAGATCGGGGGCGGGGCGGGCGCCGAGCCCGGCGGCGACCCGGGCCACGCCGTCGCCCGCTGAGCTCGGCCGACCCGGTTCAGGCCGGCACGAGTGCGGGCGCGAAGTCGCGCAGCTCCTCGTGCCCGCCGTGCACGACCAGGCACGTCGACTCCGGCACCTCGCGCCACGCGCCGTGCAGGTCGCCGAGGGGCTCCGACACGACGACCCGGGTGTCGTCGGACAGCCCGTGCAGCAGCGGGTGGTCGGGGTACTGGGCGCGGAGCGTCGAGATGTCGGTGCTGTGGAACAGCGAGCGCGAGGCGCCCATGCTCGAGTAGCGGAACGCCCAGGTGGTCTCGCCGTCGGTCACCGCCACGGTCATCTGGATCGGGTGCTCCACCCCGTGGCGACGTCCGGTCTCCTCGATGAGGCCGACGGCGCGGGCCACGGCGGCGGGCGGATCCTCCTCGAGGCCGAACGTCAGGGCGAGGTGGAAGAACAGCTCGGAGTCCGTCGATCCCTCGATGTGGGGGAACAGGGCCGGGTCGACGGCCACGGTCAGGTCCCGCTTCACGGTCGGGAACTCCGCGATGGAGCCGTTGTGCATCCACAGCCAGCGCCCGTGGCGGAAGGGGTGGCAGTTCGTCTGCTGCACGGGCGTGCCGGTGGTCGCGCGGATGTGGGCGAACACCCGGTCGGCGCGTGCGTGTCCTGCGAGCTCACGGAGGTTGCGGTCGTTCCACGCCGGCTCGGTGCTGCTGTAGATGCCCGGACGGTCCTGGGCGTCGTACCAGCCCACCCCGAAGCCGTCACCGTTCACGGCCTCCGCCCCCAGCCGGGAGTGCATGCTCTGCACCACCAGCGAGTTCTCCGGCTTGAAGAGCAGGTCCTCCAGCAGCACGGGCGAACCCGAGTACGCGAGCCATCGGCACATCTCGTCTCCCGTCGTCGGCTCCCATTGGAGGCCGGGGACGATGCGGCCGCATCACCCGGGTCGTGTGAGGGCGACGCGCCGGGAACGACGATCGGGCCGGCCCCGTGAGGGTCCGGCCCGATCGGTTGTCTGGCGGTGGCGGTGGGATTTGAACCCACGGTGGGTTTGACCCCAC
This sequence comes from Nocardioides renjunii, assembly GCF_034661175.1. NCBI lineage: Bacteria > Bacillati > Actinomycetota > Actinomycetes > Propionibacteriales > Nocardioidaceae > Nocardioides > Nocardioides renjunii. Next base: position 180,891 of record NZ_CP141058.1, read on the forward strand.
ACATCATTTCGAGTGATGCACCTTCGGCCGCTCGGACACGCCACCGCGCGGAACATTACCGGAGGGTGAGCGCGAGCCGGAAACCGGCGACCCGGCTGCCATCACGGGGGAACTTCTCCGTTGCCGTGGCCAGCGGACGCGTGCGGGAGGTAGTTTGCGCGCACGCAGGGTCCGCGCGCAGCGCGGGGGAGAGGAGCGGTGCCGACCGTGACTGCCGTCCGACGCATCCGTGAGCTCGCCACGTCGTCCCTGCCCCGCGCGGTGGGCGAGCGGCTGCCGGCCGCCCCGCCGCAGGAGGTCACCGAGCTGCTGCAGGACGAGCGCTTCCGCGCGGCCGTCGCCGAGGCGGCGGCCGAGCAGGGCCGGTCCGAGGACGAGGTGTGGTCGGAGGTCGAGGGCTACCTCCACGAGATGTCGGCGGCGCACGACGACCGCGCCTCGCAGGGCTGGGCGCGGATGGGCGACTGGTTCCTCCGGGCCTACGACGTCCTGGTCGACGAGGACCAGATGCACCAGCTGCGGCGGGTCGACCGCACGCACAGCCTCGCGCTCGCCTTCAGCCACCGGTCCTACCTCGACGGCATGGTCATCCCCAACGTGCTGATGGCGCGGCGGTTCTCGCCGACCTACACGTTCGGCGGCGCCAACCTCAACCTGCCGCTGATCGGCTCGGTCGCCAGCCGCACGGGCCTCATCTTCATCCGGCGCTCGACGCAGGAGATCCCGGTCTACCGGCTCGCCCTGCGCTCCTACATCCGCCAGATGGTGACCAACAAGCGCAACCTCGCCTGGTCGATCGAGGGCGGCCGGACCCGCACCGGCAAGCTGCGGCCCCCCGTCCACGGGATCCTCAAGTACCTCACCGACACCGTGCAGAGCCGCGGGAAGGGCGACGAGGCCCCCGACGTGCAGGTCGTGCCGGTCTCGGTGGTCTACGACCAGCTGCACGAGGTCTCGCTGATGACCGAGGAGTCGCGCGGCGCGAGCAAGACGCCGGAGGACTGGCGCTGGCTGGTGCGGTTCGCGCGGCTCCAGCGCAACCGGCTCGGGCGGGCCTACCTCACCGTCGGCGAGCCGTTCTCGCTGCGAGCGCGGATGGAGGAGCTCGCCGCCGAGGGGGTCACCGGCCACCAGGCCGTCGAGCGCGTCGCCCTCGACATCTCCCACCGGCTCAACCGCGCCACCCCGGTGACGGTGACCGCGATCGTCTCGCTGGCGATCCTCGGCGCCGACCGCGCCCTGACCGTGGACGAGGTCCTCGACACCGTCGAGCCGCTCGCGTCCTACATCGACGCCCGCCACTGGCCGGTCGCCGGGGCCGCCGACCTGCGGGACCGCTCGACCATCCGCCGCGCGCTCGCCGAGCTGTCGCGCAGCGGCGTGCTGACGGCGTACGACGGCGGCACCGAGCCGGTCTGGAAGATCGGGGACGACCAGCACCTGGTCGCCGCGTTCTACCGCAACACGGTCATCCACATCCTCGTCGAGCGCGCCATCGGTGAGCTCGCGCTGCTGACCGTCAGCGAGCTCGAGCCGGACGCCGAGCTCCCGCCGGGCGGCGAGCTCGAGGTGGCCTGGGAGGAGGCCAAGCGGATGCGCGACCTGCTGAAGTTCGAGTTCTTCTTCCCCAGCCGCGCGGGCTTCGAGGACGACCTGCGCACCGAGCTGCACCTGCTCGTCGGCGAGGGCGTCACTGAGATGACTCCGACCACGGCACGCGAGCTGCTCGTCACCGCCCGCCCGCATCTCGCCCACCTCGTCCTCCGGCCCTTCCTCGACGCCTACCTCGTGGTGGCCGACCGGCTCGCCGACCGCGGTGACGGCCCCGTCGACGAGGACGACCTGCTCGCCGACTCCCTGGCCGTCGGTCAGCAGTGGGCGTTGCAGCGGCGGGTCGCGAGTGCCGAGTCGATCTCGCTGGAGCTCTTCCGCACCGCCCTGTCGCTGGCGCGGCACAAGGGCCTGCTCGAGGCCGGCGAGGGCGTCGGCACCGCCCGGGAGGCGTTCGCCGCCGAGCTGCGCGACTCGGTGCGCCGGGTCAACATCATCGGTGAGATCGCGGGTGACATCGTGCCCGTCCGGCACCCCGACCCGCGTCCGGAGCCGCAGGCCCAACCGCAGCCGCAGCCGCAGGAGACCAGGTGAGCGGACTCTCGGCCGAGGTCGAGCAGGCGATCGAGGCGATCGGTGCCGGGCCGCAGGGCCCGACGGTCGGTGCCTTCTTCGACCTCGACGGCACCCTGGTCGCCGGCTACACGGCGGCGACCTTCTACGGCGACCGGCTCAGGGGCCGCGCCGTCTCGCCGGCCGAGTTCGTCCGCACCGTGGTGACGGCGGTCGACGGCGAGCTCGGCGGCGACCCCACGCGCATCGCCCACGTCGCCTTCTCCGCGATGCGCGGCGAGTCCGAGGAGGCCTTCGCCGACCTCGGCGAGCGGCTGTTCCGCTCCAAGATCGCCGGCACCATCCGCCGCGAGTCACGCGCCCTCGTCCACGCTCACCAGCGCGCCGGCCACACCGTCGCCGTCGCGTCCGCCGCCACGGCCTACCAGATCGCGCCGGTCGCCCGGGACCTCGGCGTCGAGCACCTGGTCTGCACCCGGCTGGTCGTCGAGGACGGCCAGTTCACCGGCGCCACCGACGGCCCGATGCTGTGGGGCCGGCACAAGGCGAGCGGCGTGCGCGCCTTCGCCCGCGAGCACGACGTCGACCTGACCGCGTCGTACGCCTACGGCAACGGCTACGAGGACGTCGCCTTCCTCTCCTCCGTGGGCCACCCCACCGCCCTCAACCCGCACCGCGACCTGCGCGCAGCCGCGGCCCGCCTGGGGTGGCCGGTGCTCGACCTGAGCGACCCGGTCGGCGGCTCGCTGCTCGCCGCGGGACGCACCGTCGCCGCCCTCGCCGGGATGAACGCCGGCGTGGGGGCCGGCCTGGCCTACGGGCTCGCGCGCGGCGACCTCCGCCGCGGGCGCAACGCGGCGATCAGCCTCGCCACCCGGCTGCCGATGGCGCTGGCCGGTGTCTCGCTCGACGTGCTCCACCCCGAGCGGCTGTGGTCGCACCGGCCGGCGATCTTCATCGCCAACCACCAGAGCTCGCTCGACATCCCGGTGCTGGGCAGGCTGCTCGAGCGCGACTTCACAATTGTCGCCAAGAAGGAGGCGCGCTGGGACCCGCGCGCCGTGGTGGGGTCGGTGGTGATCGACCCGGCCTGGATCGACCGCTCCGACTCCGAGTCGGCCCGCGCCACGCTGGCCGGGGTCGTCGAGCGGGTCCGGGGCGGCACCTCGCTGATGATCTTCCCCGAGGGCACGCGGTCGCCGACACCGGTGCTGGGCCCGTTCCGCAAGGGCGCGTTCCACCTCGCCGCGCAGGCCGGGGTGCCGGTCGTGCCGGTGGTGCTGCGCAACACGGGTGAGCTGATGGGCCGCAGCTCCCTCGTGCTCAACCCCGGCGTGGTCGACGTGTGCGTGCTGGAGCCCGAGACCGACTGGAGGGTGGAGGACATGAGCGAGCGGATCGCCGCCCTGCACACGACGTTCGAGCAGACCCTCGCCCACTGGCCCTCGGGGGAGCACCGATGAGCGAGGAGGACGTCGAGCGCTGGACGGCGGCCGCCACCTGGACCGCCTCGGCCGAGCTGACCCCCGTGCAGACCCTGCTGTGGCGCGCCGAGCGCCACCCGGTGCAGTCGTCCACGTCGACGGTGGTCGTCGACCTCGACCGGGCGCCCGACTGGGAGCGCCTCGTCGCCGCCGCCGAGTGGGGCACCCGCCTCGTCCGCCGGCTGCGCCAGCGCGTCGTCGACCCGCTCGTGCCGACGGCACCTCCCACGTGGGCCGACGACCCGACGTTCGATCTCGGCTACCACCTGCGCCGTGAGCGGGTCTCGAGCCGCGACGAGGTCCTCGCGCAGGCCACTCAGGTCGCCCTGCGCCCCTTCGACCGCTCGCGGCCGCTGTGGGAGGGCGTGCTGTTCGAGGGGCTGCCCGACGGTGCGGCGGCGTACGTCCTCAAGATCCACCACGCCCTGGCCGACCCGCTCGGCACCGTGCAGCTGCTCTCGATGCTCCAGTCCGGCCGGCGCGAGCACACGCCGCGCAAGCCGCTGGGCGCCGAGCCGGCCACGTCGGTGGACGCCGATCCGGTCGAGCTCGCGGTGGCCGGCCTGCGCGTCGACGTCTCGACGCTGCCCGAGGCCGCGGTCGCGACCGCGCGCACGCTGGCCCACGCGGCGACCCGGCCGCAGGTGGTCGTCGCCTCCGCGCTGCGCTACGGCGCGTCGGTGCGCCGGCTGATGACCCAGGCGGCGCCGCCCTCGCCGGAGCTGTCGCCGCGGACCGGCAAACGGTGGTCCTTCCTCACCCTCGACGCCCCCCTCGACCCGCTGCGCGCGGTGGCGCGGCAGGGCGGCGGCACGCTCGACGACGCCGCCGTCGCGCTGGTGCTCGGCGGGCTGCGCCGCTACCACGAGCGACGCGGCAGCGCCGTGCCGGAGATCCCCGTCGGCGTACGCGTCTCGCTCGACCGCGCCGACGACCTCGGCAACCGGTTCGCCGGCGCCGTCATCTCGGGTCCGCTAGCGGTCGAGGACCCGGTCGACCGGGTGGCGGCCGTGCGCGGCGAGGTGCTGTCGTTGCACACCGAGCGCGCGCTGGAGGTGCTCGACGTGGCCGCCCCGGTGGTCAACCGGCTGCCGTCCTTCGTCGGCGCGGCGGCGCTGCGCACGGCCGTACCTCCCGACGCGTTCGTCCTCACGCTGCCCGGCCCACCGCGCCGGCGCTACATGGCGGGCGCGCAGGTCCAGGGGATGTACGTCCTGGGGCCGCTGCCGGGCGCCGCGCTCACCGTGAGCCTGGTGACGTGCGGCGACACCGCCTGCATCGGCGTCAACGTCGACGCGAGCGCGGTCGCCGACCTCGAGGCGCTGGCCGAGTGCCTGGCCGAGGGGGTCGAGGAGATGGTGTCCGCCGCGCCCGCGGCGGACGGTCAGTCGGTGGGGCCGACGTAGTAGAGCATGCGGTAGTCGACGCCGTCCTCGATGTTGACGTAGCCGTGCCGCTCGTAGAAGCGCCGGGTGTCGACGTCCACCTCGTCGACGCCGATGTGCATCTCCGGGGAGCCGTGCTCGCGGGCCAGCCGCTTGCAGAGGTCGAGCACGCGGGTGCCGATGCCGTGGGAGCGGAGCCCGGGCACGACGTAGAGCTCCTCGAGCTGCGACACCGGGCCGTCGAACCAGATCGCCGGGCGCAGGGTCATGAGGGCGAACCCGACGGGCCGGTCGCCGTCCTCCGCGAGCACCGCGACGACGTCGTCGAGGCTCAGCAGCCGGGTGAAGCGCTCCTCGAGGACGTCGGCGTCGTCGGTCTCGGTGTCGAACTCGGTGTTGAAGTCCCACAGCAGCCGGGCGAGCACGGCTGCGTCGGCGGTGGAGGCGCGGCGGACGTCGATCACGTGGGCTCCCGGGTGGTGTGGGCGGCTCCGGGGACGGCATCGGTGACGGGCCCGGCGCCGTTCCGGTGACGGGCGAAGAAGTCGTCGAGCAGGGCCGAGGACTCGGCCGCCAGCACGCCGCCGAGGACCTCCGGGCGGTGGTTGAGCCGGCGGTCGCGGACGACGTCCCACAGGGAGCCGACCGCGCCGAGCTGGTCGTCGTAGGCCCCGAAGACGAGGCGGTCCACCCGGGCGAGCACCAGCGCGCCGGCGCACATGGTGCAGGGCTCGAGGGTGACGACGAGCGTGCAGCCGGTGAGCCGCCACTGGCCGCGCGTCGCGGCCGCCGCCCGCAGCGCGACCACCTCGGCATGGCCGGTGGGGTCGCCGTGCGACTCGCGCGTGTTGCGGCCGGCGCCGATGACCGCCCCGGAGGCGTCGAGGACCACGGCCCCCACCGGTACGTCGTCGCCCGCGAGCGCCGCCTGCGCCTCGGCGAGGGCCAGGCGCATCGGGTCGTCCCAGCTCATGCAGACGTCAGCCCGACGGCGTCGTCGAACAGCTCGCCGAAGCCGAGCTGGCGCGCGATCTCCGACAGCATCTCGTCGGGGTAGAGCTCGACGTCGTCGAGCAGGGCGCCCAGGTCGGTGGCGTGCAGGCCGAGGTCGTCGAGCAGCCCCAGGTCGCCGGCCGGCACCTCGACGTCGTCGTCCTCGGGCGGCGGGAGGCCGAGGAAGTCGATCACGGACTGGGCGAGCTCCCACTCGTCGGCCGCGGTGACGTCGGACAGCAGCACGCGGGTCTTGGCGCCGTCGACGCGCACCAGCACGAAGAAGTCCTCGTCGACCGCGACCATCGCGACGGCGCCGTCCTCGCGCGCCACCTGTCGCAGCGCGTGGCTGAGCGACTCGACGGTCTCGTAGGCGGGGGAGGCGATGTCCTGCACCTCCCACACGCCCTCGTGGCGGAACGCGACCAGCGCGAAGTCCACCCCACCGGTCTGCTCTGACATGACCGACCTCCCCAGGACAGCTGTCCGTCCAATGTCGCAGAAACACCGAGGCGCGCCAACCCTCTTTCGTGCCGCCCTGCAGCGTCTCGTGGGCCGAGCACGGTCACCACTAGGGTGAGGCCCATGCGCCTGCACGTGGTGAACCACCCTCTCGTCTCCCACAAGCTCACCGTCCTCCGCGACGAGCACACCGACTCGCCGACGTTCCGGCGGCTGACCGACGAGCTGGTCACCCTCCTGGCCTACGAGGCCACCCGCGAGGTGCGGGTCGAGCCGGTCGACATCACCACGCCGGTCGGCCCGACGACGGGCGTACGCCTCGCCGCGCCCAAGCCGATGGTCGTGCCGATCCTCCGGGCCGGCCTCGGCATGCTCGACGGCATGATGCGCCTGCTGCCCACCGCGGAGGTCGGCTTCCTCGGCATGGTGCGCAACGAGGAGACGCTCGCCGCGTCGACGTACGCCGAACGGCTGCCCGAGGACCTGTCCGGGCGCCAGTGCTACGTCCTCGACCCGATGCTCGCGACCGGCGGCACCCTCGCGGCCGCGATCCAGTTCCTCACCCACCGCGGCGCCGACGACATCACCGCGATCTGCCTCCTGGCCGCGCCGGAGGGCGTGGAGAACCTCGAGGCGGGCCTGAAGGACCTCGACGTGCCCGTCACCGTCGTGACCGCGGCGCTCGACGAGATGCTCAACGACAAGGGCTACATCGTGCCCGGCCTCGGCGACGCCGGCGACCGGCTGTACGGCGTCGCGCACTGACGTACGCCTCCGCCGCCGTCCGAGCGGTGAGTGAGGCAGGTTCTGCGCGCCGAGAAGGTGCGTCACGCACCGCTGGTCGGCGTGTCCCGGCCGACACGCCGCAGCGGCGGTGAGTGAGGCAGGTTCTGCGCGGCGAGAAGGTGACTCACTCACCGCTCGGGCGGACGAGGGCGGGCGGACGGGCGAGCGGGGAGACCTCAGCCCACCAGCACCACGTGGAGGGTCCGGGGGCCGTGGACACCCTCGACCCGGTCGAGCTCGATGTCACTGGTGGCGGACGGGCCGCTGATCCAGGTGAGCGGGCGGGCGGGGTCGAGGACGGCGATCGCGTCCGGCACGTCGGCCACGACCTGGTCGGCGGCCACGATGCAGACGTGCAGGTCGGGCACCAGGCTGATCGCCCGGCGGCCCTGGTCGGGAGCATGGTCGAGGACGATCGTGCCGGTCTCCGCGATGCCCACCCGGGCGCGGGTGACGACGGCGTCGACGCGGTCGAGCTCGGCGGAGGTCAGGCCGTCGTCGACCACCGCGCCGGGGACGTCGAGGCCGAGCGCGGGAGGTACGACGCTGCTGGCGCCACCGAGGACGCCGGCGACGACGCCGGCCAGCTCGTCGGCGGTGCACCGGGTGACCACCGCGCGGTAGTCCTCGACGCGCTCGACGAAGAGCGCCGCGAGGTCGCCGCGGTCGGGGACGCGCGGCGCGGCGGGCACGGACACGGCGGGCGAGACGTCGGCCAGGGCCGCGCGCACGCGGCCGAGGATCTCGTCGCGGGCGCTCACGAGCCGCCCCCGTCCCGGCCGCCGTCGGTGCGGTCCCACCACTCGCGGAAGGACTCCGCGGGAGGGGCCGGCAGGTCGCGCGCGCCGGTCCAGCACGCGGCCGGGCCGGGGAGGCGCCCGGCGGCGGGACGGCCGCCGGGCAGCGACGTGCGCGAGAAGCGGCCGATCACGCGGCCCGCCAGACCCGACGCGCGCTCCGCCCACCGCAGCCGGCGGGAGTCGGAGAACGTCCAGGCCGCTGCCCTCATCGCCACCGCCTCCGCCTTCGGCACCCGGTCGCCGCGGTGCGAGTCGACCACCGCCGCGCGCTGGTCCACCAGCACCGAGGGGATGTCGATGCGCACCGGGCAGACCTCGAAGCAGGCGCCGCACAGCGAGGAGGCGTAGGGCAGCGAGGCGGTCTGCTCGTCGGACACCCCGCGCAGCAGCGGGTTGAGGATGGCGCCGATCGGGCCGGGGTAGACCGAGCCGTAGGCGTGGCCGCCGACGCGCTCGTAGACCGGGCACACGTTGAGGCAGGCCGAGCAGCGGATGCAGCGCAGCGCCTGGCGGCCGACGTCGTCGGCGAGCGCGCGGGTGCGGCCGTTGTCGAGCAGGACCACGTGCACCTCCTGCGGCCCGTCGCCGGGCGTCACGCCCGACCACGTGGACGTGTAGGGGTTCATCCGCTCGCCGGTCGACGACCGGGGCAGCAGGCGCAGCATCGGGTCGAGGTCGGACCAGGTCGCGACGACCTTCTCGATCCCGACGACGCTGACGAGCACGTCGGGCAGCGTGAGGCACATCCGGCCGTTGCCCTCCGACTCCACCACGACGAGCGTGCCGGTGTCGGCGACGGCGAAGTTGGCGCCGCTGACCGCCACCCGCGCGCGCAGGAACTTCTCGCGCAGGTGCTCGCGCGCCGCGCCGGCCAGGACGGCCGGCTCGTCGGTGAGGTCGTCGGGGGCTGCGCGGCCGACGTCGGCCATGCGGCGCATGAAGATCTCCCGGATCTCGGCGCGGTTGCGGTGGATCGCGGGCACGAGGATGTGGGACGGCAGGTCCTCGCCGAGCTGGACGATGAGCTCGGCGAGGTCGGTCTCCCAGGCGGCGATGCCCTCGGCCTCGAGCGCCTCGTTGAGGCCGATCTCCTGCGTCGCCATCGACTTGACCTTGACCACCTCGTCGGCGCCGTGGCTGCGGGCGACGGACGCGACGATCGCGCACGCCTCCTCGGCGTCGCGGGCCCAGTGGACGGTCGCGCCGGCCCGGACGAGGGAGGCCTCGAGCGTCTCGAGGTGGGTGGCGAGGTCGCGCAGGGCGGCCTCCTTGACCCCGGCGCCGCTGAGCCGCAGGTCCTCCCAGTCCTCCACCTCGGCGACGACGCGGGCGCGCTTGTCGCGGATCGTGTGGGTGGCGTGGGCCAGGTTGCGGCGCAGCTGCGTGTCGCCCAGCGCCTCGCGCGCGGCGGTCGGGAAGGCCGGCATGCCGACAAAGGTCCCGCTCACGGCAGGTCCTCCGCCCGGGCGCCGACGACCGGGCCGGGCGCCTTGCTCTCGGAGTCCTCGGTGGCGGCGAGCACCTCGGCGAGGTGCATGACGCGTACGCCGGCCCGCTGGCGCGACAGCATGCCGCCGATGTGCATGAGGCAGGAGTTGTCGCCGGCGACGAGGACCTCGGCGCCGGTGTCCTGGACGTGGCGCGCCTTGTCGCCGCCCATCGCCACCGACGTGTCCGCGTTCTTGAGGGCGAAGGTGCCGCCGAAGCCGCAGCACTCGGTGGCGTTCGGCAGCTCGACGAGGTCGATGCCGCGCACGTTCTCGAGCAGCCGGAGTGGCCGGTCGCCGACGCCGAGCATCCGCAGGCTGTGGCACGTCGGGTGGTAGGTCACCCGGTGCGGGAAGTAGGCGCCGACGTCGGTCACCCCGAGCACGTCGACGAGGAGCTCCGAGAGCTCGTAGGTGCGCGGGGCGGTCTCCGCGACCGCCGCGGCGAGGCGCGGGTCGCCGGACCGGTCGGCGACGATCGAGTGCTGGTGCCGGGCCGACCCGGCGCACGAGCCCGACGGCGTGACGATGGCGTCGTAGCCGGCGAACGCGTCGACGAACGCGCGCACCACCGGGACCGCCTCGTCGAGGTAGCCGGTGTTGACCATCGGCTGTCCGCAGCACGTCTGCGCGGACGGGAAGTCGACGTCCACGCCGAGACGGCGCAGCAGCCGGACGACGGCCTTCCCGGTGTCGGGGAACATGGCGTCGTTGACGCAGGTGACTTGGAGGGCAACCCTCACGGTCGGCATCCTTCCACGGGCAGCAGGGGCGGGTCGGGTGGGTCGGGTGGGTCGGGGGGTGGTGATCAGATGAGGCGGCGGCGCACGGCCCAGACGATCGCCTCGACGGGGGTGTCGACGCCGACGGTGGCGCAGACGGCGCGGGCCTTGCGGCGCACGGTCCGCTCCGACACCTCGAGGCGGCGGGCGACGGCCTCCACGGTCTGGCCCTCGGCCATCAGGCGCAGCACGGCGAGCTCGTCCTCGGACAGCACGGGCTCATCGGTCGCGTTCACGGCACGCTCACCTCGCGGGGCTCGTGCCGGCGGAGGTCCTGGGTGCGGGCGACGAGCGCCCGCAGGTCGTCGAGGCCGCCGCTGATCGCGCCCGCGGCGCGACCTTGCACGAGCACGTTGCCCAGGGCGGTCGCCTCGACGGGCCCTGCCACGACCGGGAGGCCGGTCCGGTCGGCGAGGGCCTGGCACAGCAGCGCGTTCTGGCTGCCGCCGCCCACCACGTGCACCTGCCGGACCGTGCGTCCCGTCAGCGAGGCCGCGGTCGCCAGCGCGTCGGCGTACGCCACGGCGAGGCTCTCGACCACCGAGCGCACCAGGCTCGCGGCGTCGACCGGTGGGGCGACGTCGTGCTCGGCGCACCACGCGGCGATGCGCGCGGGCATGTCGCCGGGCGGGACGAACCGCGGGTCCTGGACGTCGAAGAGCGGGACCTCGCCCGTGACGTCCGCCGCGGCGGCCAGCAGCGCGCCGAGGTCGTCGCGGCCCCAGGTGCGCAGGGTCTCGCTGAGCAACCACGTGCCCATCACGTTGGTGAGGAACCGGATGGTGCCGTCCACGCCGCCCTCGTGGGTGAAGTTGGCGGCGCGCGCCTCCTCGGTGAGGATCGGCTCGGTCAGCTCGAGGCCGACCAGGCCCCAGGTGCCGAGGGAGACGTACGCCGCCTCGTCGCCCGCCATCGGCACGCCGACGACGGCCGAGGCGGTGTCGTGCGAGCCGACGGCCACGACCGGCAGGCCGGGCGCGCCGACCGCCTCGCCCACCTCGGGCAGGAGGGTGCCGATCGTCGTGCCGGGCTCGACCAGGTCGGCGAGGAGCGAGCGGGAGATCCCCAGGCGGGAGAGCACGTCGTCGTCCCACGCGCCGGTGCGGAGGTCGAGCAGCCCGGTGGTGGAGGCGTTGGTCCGCTCGGCGACTCCGACCCCGGTCAGCCAGTGGGCGAGGAGGTCGGGCACCAGCAGCAGCCGGTCGGCGCCGGGGTGCGCGTGGTCGGCGGCGAGCTGGTAGACGGTGTTGAAGGGCAGGAACTGCAGGCCGTTGCGGGCGTAGAGCTCCTCGGGGGGCACCACGGCGTGCACGAGGCCGGGCCCGACGGCGCCGCGCTCCTCGTCGCGGTAGTGGAACGGCTCGTCGAGCAGGCGCCCGTCCCGGAGCAGGCCGTAGTCCACCGCCCACGAGTCGATGCCGACGCTCGCCAGCGCCGACGGCGCCGCCGCCGCGGCGGAGCGGAGGCCGTCGAGCGCGTGGCGGTGCAGCGCCGAGACGTCCCAGTGCAGGCCGTCGTCGCGGCGCACCGGGCCGTTGGCGAAGCGCGCGGCCGCCGTGAGGCGCAGGCGGTCGGCGCCCACCTCGCCGAGCATCACCCGGCCGCTCGACGCCCCCAGGTCGATCGCGGCGACGGACACCGGGGAGTGCCCCCGGAGCCGCTGCGCTCCCACCTCACCCACTGACGTGTCCTCCCGTCCCGGTCAGCGGAGGAACGCCGCGGCGACGCCGGCGTCGACGGGGACGTGCAGGCCGGTGGTGTGGCTGAGCTCGTCCGAGCAGAGCACGTAGACGGCGTTGGCGATGTTCTCCGGCAGCACCTCGCGCTTGAGCAGCGTGCGCTGGGCGTAGAACTTGCCGAGGTCCTTCTCCTCCACCCCGTAGACGGCGGCGCGCGAGGCGCCCCAGCCGCCGGCAAAGATCCCCGAGCCCTGGACGACGCCGTCCGGGTTGACGCCGTTGACCTTGATGCCGTGCTCGCCGAGCTCGGCCGCGAGCAGCCGCACCTGGTGGGCCTGGTCGGCCTTGGCGGCGCCATATGCCACGTTGTTGGGGCCGGCGAAGATCGAGTTCTTCGAGGAGATGTAGACGATGTCGCCGCCCATGCCCTGCTCGATCATGGCCTTGGCGGCGGCGCGGGAGACGAGGAACGAGCCCTTCGCCATCACGTCGTGCTGGAGGTCCCAGTCCTGCTCGGTCGTCTCCAGCAGCGAGCGCGACAGCGAGAGGCCGGCGTTGTTGACCACGAGGTCGACGCCACCGAAGGCCAGCACGGTCGCGTCGAGCGCGGCCTGCACGGCCGCGGCGTCCGACACGTCGACCTGCACGCCGACGGCGACGTCACCCGAGCCGATCTCCGCGGCGGCGGCCGCTGCCTTCTCCAGCGACAGGTCGGCGATGACGACGCACGCGCCCTCGCCCGCCAGCTTCTTCGCGGTGGCCAGGCCGATGCCCGACGCCGCGCCGGTGACCAGCGCGACCCGCGTGGCGAGCGGCTTGGGCTTCGGCATCCGCTGGAGCTTGGCCTCCTCGAGCGCCCAGTACTCGATCCGGAACTTCTCCGACTCGTCGATGGGGGCGTACGTCGAGATGCCCTCGGCGCCGCGCATGACGTTGATCGCGTTGACGTAGAACTCACCGGCGACGCGGGCGGTCTGCTTGTCCTTGCCGTAGCTGAACATCCCGACGCCCGGGACCAGCACGACGAGCGGGTCCTTGCCGCGGATCGCCGGGCTCTCGGGGGTCGCGTGGCGGTCGTAGTAGCCCTGGTAGTCCTCGCGGTAGGAGACCGCGAGCTCCTGCAGGCGGGCGATGCTGTCCTCGACCGAGGCCGACGCGGGCAGGTCGAGGACGAGCGGCTTCACCTTCGTGCGGAGGAAGTGGTCCGGGCACGACGTGCCGAGCTCGCCGAGGCGGGGGTGCTCGGCGTGGGCGAGGAAGTCCAGGACGACGTCGGAGTCGGTGAAGTGGCCGACCATGGGGCGGTCGGCCGAGGCGATGCCGCGGATCGTGGGCGCGAGGGCTGCGGCCCTGGCGCGGCGCTCGTCCTCCGGCAGGGCGGCGTACCCCTCGAGCGCGGGGCCGAACGGCTCCGCCTTCGAGTGCTCGGCGATGTAGGTGGAGGCGACGTCGATGATCCAGAGGCTGTTGGCCTCGGCCTCCTCGGAGGTGTCGCCCCAGGCGGTGATGCCGTGCCCGCCGAGGATGCACCCGCGCGCCTGCGGGCTCTTCTCCTTGATCTCGGCGATGTCGAGCCCGAGCTGGAAGCCGGGCCGGCGCCACGGCACCCAGACGACCTCGTCGCCGAAGATCGTGCGGGTGAGCTCCTCGCCGTCGGCGGCCGTGGCGATCGCGATGCCGGAGTCGGGGTGCAGGTGGTCGACGTGCGCGGCGTCGACGAGGCCGTGCATCGCGGTGTCGATCGACGGTGCGGCACCGCCCTTGCCGTGCAGGCAGTAGTCGAAGGCCGCGACCATCTCGTCCTCGCGGTCCACGCCGGGGTAGACGTCGACGAGGGCGCGCATCCGGTCCAGCCGCAGGACCGCGAGGCCCGACGCGGTCAGGGTGCCGAGGTCGCCGCCGGAGCCCTTGACCCAGAGCAGCTCGACGTCCTCGCCGGTGACCGGGTCGGTCCCGGTGCCCTTGGCCGAGGTGTTGCCGCCGGCGTAGTTGGTGTTGCGGGGGTCGGCGCCCAGCCGGTTCGAGCGCTCGACGAGCTCGGCGACGGTGGGGTTGGTGTCAGTCACGGTCGTGTTCCTTCGACGTTCGTAGGGGGTGTCAGTTCCAGCCGGCCTGGGAGCCGCCGACGCGGTCCGCCTCGATCTGCTGCTGGTAGCCGGAGTCGAGGTAGGCGCGCATCGGGTCGCCCGGCAGGCCGCGCTCCTCGCGCCAGGCGGCCAGGTCGCGGCGCACGTCGGTGTAGAAGGCGTCCATGAACACCTCGTTGGCGAGCAGCACGTCACCGGCGCTGCGCGCCTCGTCGAGCGCTTCGGTGTCGAGGAGGAGGGCGCGGGCCGTCATCTCCTGGACGTTGAGCACCGAGCGGATCTGCCCGGGGATCTTGTCCTCGATGTTGTGGCACTGGTCGAGCATCAGCGCGACGTCGTTGGGGGTGCCGTCGGCCTGGTGGCCGAAGCCGCCGCCGCGGATGACCTCGACCATGATGCGGAAGAGCTGGAACGGGTCGGCGGCGCCGACGATCAGGTCGTCGTCGGCGTAGAAGCGGCTGTTGAAGTCGAACGAGCCGAGCTTCCCGAGCCGCAGCAGCTGGGCGACGATGAACTCGATGTTGGTGCCCGGGGCGTGGTGGCCGGTGTCGAGGCACACCTTCGCGCGGTCGCCGAGGGCGGCGACGTGGACGTACGACGTGCCCCAGTCCGGGACGTCCGTGTGGTAGAACGCCGGCTCGAAGAACTTGTACTCGAGCACGAGCCGCTGGTCCTCGGAGAGCTGGTCGTAGATCGTGCGGAGGCCCTCGGCGAGCCGGTCCTGGCGGGCGCGCATGTCGCCTTGGCCGGGGTAGTTGGTGCCCTCGGCGAGCCAGATCTTCAGGTCGCGCGAGCCGGTCCGGTTCATCACGTCGATGCACGCGAGGTGGTGGTCGATGGCCTTCTGCCGCACCCGCGGGTCGGTGTGGGTGAGCGCCCCGAGCTTGTAGTCGTCGTCCTGGAAGGTGTTGGAGTTGATCGTGCCGAGGGCGACGCCCTGCTCCTTCGCGTACGCCGACAGCGCGCCGAAGTCGTCGACCACGTCCCACGGGATGTGGAGCGCGACCGTCGGGGCGAGGCCGGTGAAGCGGTGCACGGCGGCGGCGTCGGCGACCTTCTCCTCCACGGTGCGGGGGGTGCCGGGGGTGCCGAAGACCTTGAAGCGGGTGCCGGAGTTTCCGTAGGCCCAGGACGGCACCTCGATGGCGAGGTCGCCGAGCCGGTCGCTGATGTCGGAGAAGGTGGTCATCACTGGTCCTGAGCTGTCTGGGTGGGAGCGTCGGTGGGTGCAGGGGTGCCTGCGGGCGTTGCCGGAGAGCTGTCCGGGGTGGTGTCCGGGGGCAGGGCCGCGAGCTGGTCCTCGAGGTGGAACACCTCGGTCAGCTGCCAGAAGCCCTGGTCGGGTGGGAGGTCGAGGTCCTCGAAGAACTCGGCCATCTCGGCCTGCCACCGCGCGTTGACGTCGGTGCGGGCCATGCCCTCCTGCGCGGCTGCCAGGTCGGGCGTCTCGAGGTAGCCCACGAGCAGGCCGTCGTCGCGCAGGAAGAGGGAGTAGTCGTGCCAGCCGGTGTCGTGGAGCGCGCGGAGCATCTCGGGCCACACCGCGGCGTGGCGCTCGGCGTACTCCTCCATCCGGTCCCGGCGGACCTGGAGGGTGAAGCAGACGCGGTGCACGAGACGTTCCTTCCAGGGGGTGGGGGGTTGGTCTCGATACGCCGCCTCGTTCCTCGGCGGCCACTCGACCAGCGATCTCGCTGGTCGAGTAGCCCCGCGAGGCACGAGCGGGGCGTATCGAGACCCCGGGACGCGACTCAGAAGTCGAAGTCGCCGATGTTCTCCGCGTCGAAGGTGAACGGCTCGCCCAGCAGGACGACGCCGTCGGCGCCGACCTCGAACTCGCCGAGCTCGCCGGCCTCGAAGGTGTCGCCCTCCTCGCCGGTGATGTCACCGTTGGCCAGGGCCGCCGCGGCGTACGCCGCCAGGAAGCCGAGGTCCTCGGGGTTCCACAGGGCGAACGACTCGACGGTGCCGTTCTCGACGTACTCCCGCATCTGGTTGGGGGTGCCGAGACCGGTCAGCGCGACCTTGCCCTTGGCGTCGGAGTCCGACAGGTAGCGGGCGGCGGCGGCGATGCCGACGGTGGTCGGGGAGATGATGCCCTTGAGGTCGGGGTGGTTCTGCAGGAGCGCCTCGGTCTGGTCGAAGGACTTCTGGTCCTCGTCGTCGCCGTAGACGGTGTCGACCAGCTCGATGTCCGCGTAGTCGGGGTTGTCCGCGAGCTCGGTCTCCATCATCTCGATCCACGCGTTCTGGTTGGTCGCGTTGGCGCTGGCCGAGAGGATCGCGATCTCGCCCTCGCCGCCGATCTGCTCGGAGATGAGCTCGAGCTGCTTGGCAGCGATGCCCTCGGCGGTGGCCTGGTTGACGAACAGGTCGCGGCACTCGGGGTTGGTGTCGGCGTCGAAGGTGACGACCTTGACGTCGGCGCTGCGCGCCTCTTCGATGGCGTCGCAGAGGGCCTCGGGGTCGTTGGCGGAGAGGATCAGGGCGTCCTGGCCCTGCTGCGCGACGGTGTTGATGTAGGAGACCTGGGCGTCGGGGCTGGCGGTCTCGGGACCGACCTCCTCCATGTCAGCGCCGAGCTCCTCGGCGGCCTTCTCCGCACCGGCGGTGCTGGTGTCGAAGTAGGGGTTGCCGAGGTTCTTCGGGAGCATGGTCAGGCTGAGGTCGCCGCCGCCCTCGCTCCCGGACCCGCCGCCGTCACCGCTGTCGTCGCCACCGCAGCCGGCGAAGGCGAAGGTCGCGGTGAGCAGGAGCGCGGCCAGCGCGGTCGGGCGCTTCGTGTGGAGCTTCATGAGTCACTGCCTTTCGTGGTTCCGACGCCGGCGGGTGCCGCGTCCTGGTGGGGGCGCGGCTCCGGGGGAGCCGCCGGCTTGCGCGAGAACCTCGAGGAGGTCGCGGCAAGGACGTTGGGGAGGATCACCGAGGCCACGAGGAGCAGGCCGACGATGATGTTGGTGACGTTGACCGTCACGCTCTCCAGGCGCAGCGCGCTGGAGATGACGCCGATCAGCACGACGCCGGCGAGCACGCCGTGCAGCCGGCCGCGGCCGCCGAAGATCGAGACCCCGCCGAGCAGGACGGCGGCGATCACCTGGAGCTCGTAGCCGGTCGCGTTGTCGCCGCGGGCCGAGCCGAAGCGCAGGGTGAAGTAGATGCCGGCCAGCGCGGACACGACGCCCGAGAGGACGAAGAGCACCAGCTTGGTGCGGGCGACGTCGACGCCGGTGAAGTGGGCGGCCTCGTCGTTGAGGCCGATGTCGTAGACGCCGCGGCCGAACGTCGAGAAGTGCAGCAGGACGACGAAGCCGACCGCGAGCACCGCGAACGGGATCATCACCAGCGGGACCTGGGTCTCGCCGATCGTGTCGGTGGCGAGGTCGGTCCACTTCTCGGTGAAGTCGGTGATGGCCTTGGTGCCGAGCAGCCCGACCGCGATGCCGCGGAACAGCGCGAGCGTCCCGATCGTGACCGCGAGCGAGGGCAGCCCGACGTAGGCGATGAGGAAGCCGTTGAGGGCGCCGCAGGCCAGGCCAGCGAGCAGCGCGAGCATCGCGGCCGCCGAGACCGACATGCCGTTCTCGTGCAGGACGCCGAGCAGCACGCTGCTCAGCCCCATGATGCTGGCCACGGACAGGTCGATCTCGCCGGTGATGATCACCAGCGTCATCGGCAGGGCGATCAGCAGGATCGGGGCGATGTCCTGCAGCAGGAACTTGAGGGTCAGCGGCCCGTCGAAGTTGGGCACGTTGGCGATCGAGTAGAGGATCACCGCCGCGGTGAGCGCGATCACGGCGGTCTCGCGGGTGAGCAGCAGGCGCCGCCACAGCGGCGCGGAGTACGCGTCGTACGTGCGGGCGGGGGCGGCGGTGCCGGCGCCGGTGCTGGTGGAGGTGCTCATGCGTGGTCCCTCGATTCGGCGAGCCGGCGGGCCTGTCTGGTGGCGAGGACCCGGTCGAGCACGATCGCGCCGAGGATCAGGACGCCGACGACGGCGCGCTGCCAGAAGTCCTCGATGCCGAGGCTGGGCAGGGCCCGGTTGATGGTGACGAGCAGGAAGGCGCCGATGGCTGCGCCCCACACGGTGCCGCTGCCGCCGAAGATCGCGATGCCGCCGATGACGGCCGCGGCGACGGCCTGCAGCTCGATGCCGAGGCCCACGTTGGAGCTGACCGTGCCGTAGCGGGCGGTGTAGAGCGCGCCGGCCAGGCCCGCCAGCGCACCGCTGAGGACGAACGCGGCGAGGAGGCGGCGGCGTACGGACAAGCCGTAGAGGACTGCGGCGTCGGGGTCGGAGCCGATGGCGTAGAGCTCGCGTCCGCCGCGCGCGGTGTGGAGGTAGTAGCCGACGGCGGCGAGCACGACGATCGCGACGATGGTGAGAAGCGGGATGGTGAGGAACGTCTGGGTGCCGAGCGACAGGAAGCCCGACGGCAGGTCGCCGGCGTTGATCCGGTCGCTGCCGGCCCAGGTCAGCATGATCCCGCGGTAGATGTAGAGCGTTCCGAGCGTGATGACGAGCGCGGGTACGTTGCCGTAGGCGACGAGCACGCCGTTGACGAGCCCGAGCACGGCGCCCAGCGCGAGGCAGGCGGCGATCACCGCGACCACCGGGATACCGGGCTGGTCGATGAAGAGGCGACCGGTGAGGTAGGCGGTCAGCGCCATCACGGAGCCGACCGACAGGTCGACGTTGCGGGTGATGATGACGACGGCCTGGCCGACCGCGAGCAGCAGCAGGATCGAGGGGTTGAGCAGGAAGTTGCGCCAGCCGTCGGCACTGAAGAGGAAGCTGTTGTTCTTCGAGGTAGCGAGCACGACCACCGCGACCAGGACGAGGAAGATCGAGAGCTCGCGCGAGCGGAGCACGGTGGTGAGCGCGCGGCGGGTCGGGGAGAGCCGGCTGGGCTCCACGAGCAGCGCCTCGCCGGCGGAGACCTCGCTCGACCCCGCGTCCGGGCGCTCGACGTCGGTGTGGCTCATCGGGTCGTCTCCAGGTGGTGGGTGGCCGCGTGCATCACGGCCTCGGGGGTGGCGTCGGCGCGGTCGAGCTCGGCGGTGATCCGGCCCTCGCACAGGACCAGCACGCGGTCGGCCATGCCGAGCACCTCGGGCAGCTCGGAGGAGATCATCAGGATGCCGAGGCCCTGCCCGGCCAGCTCGGAGAGCAGCCGGTGGACCTCGGCCTTGGTGCCGACGTCGATGCCGCGGGTGGGCTCGTCGATGATCAGCAGCCGGGGGTTGGTGGCCAGCCACTTGGCGATGACGACCTTCTGCTGGTTGCCGCCGCTCATCGTCGCGGCGTTCATGTCGAGCGCGCTGGTCTTCACCTCGAGCCGGGCGGCCCAGGGGCCGGCGGCGCGGTTCTCCATCGACGCGGTGAGCAGGCCCGCCTTCGCGATGCCGCGCCGGATCACGCCGGCGACGTTGCGGCTGACGGAGGAGTCGATGACCAGGCCCTGCTTGCGGCGGTCCTCGGGGATGAAGGCCATGCCGGCGCGGATGGCCGCGCGCGGGTCGTGCGCGCGGACGTCGCGGCCGGCCACCGACACGGAGCCGGAGTCGTAGGGGTCGACGCCGAAGACCGCCCGGGCCACCTCGCTGCGACCGGCGCCGACGAGGCCCGCGAGCCCGACGATCTCGCCGGCGCGCACCTCGAGGTCGATGTCGTGGAAGACGCCGGCCCGGTTGAGGCCGCGGACCGTGAGCACCGGCTCGCCGATCGTGGCGGCGACCTTGGGGAAGAGGTCGTCGACGTCGCGCCCGACCATCAGGGACACCAGCTCCGAGGGGGAGGTCTCGTCGGTGCGGCGGGTGTCTATGTAGGCGCCGTCGCGCATGACCGTCACGGTGTCGGCGAGCTCGAAGACCTCGTCGAAGCGGTGGGAGATGAACACCAGCGCGCGGCCCTCGTCGCGCAGGCTGCGTGCGACGGAGAAGAGCCGCTCGACCTCGACGCCGCTGAGCGCCGCCGTCGGCTCGTCCATGACGAGGAGGCGGGCGTCGAGGGAGATGGCCTTGGCGATCTCGATGATCTGCTGGTCGGCGATGGACAGGCCCGCGGCGGGGCGGCGCGGGTCGATCCGCACGCCGAGCCGGGTGAAGAGCCGCTCGGCCTCGGCGTACATCGCCGCGCGGTCGATGCGCCGGCCGCGGGCCAGGAGCTGGCGGCCCATGAAGATGTTCTCGGTCACCGAGAGGTCGGGGAAGAGCGTCGGCTCCTGGTAGATCACCGCGACGCCGGCCTGCTTGGACTCGGCGGTCGAGGAGAAGTCGACCGCCTCGCCGCCGAGCTCGAAGACGCCCGCGTCGCGGCGGTGCACCCCGGCGACGACCTTCACGAGCGTGGACTTGCCGGCGCCGTTCTCGCCGATGAGGGCGTGGATCGAGCCGGCGTCGACGCTGAGGCTGCCGGACCGGAGCGCGACCACGGGGCCGAACGACTTGGTCACCTCGCGCAGCACGAGCACCGGTGCGGCGGTGTTCCTGGCGGACATGGAGCTCCTCGGTTGAAAGGTTTCAACGAAACGTAAGTGAGGGTCGTCACAGGTGTCAAGAGTCGCTCCCGGTGTTTTTCGGACAGCTCGTCCGGCCGCGCCGGACGTCATGGCGGGCGGTCATCGCGGCGACCGCTCGCCAGGACGTCGTCGTCGTACGTCATGGGCGGCGGCCGGCGGAGCGACCACGCACCATGACGTCCTCCGGTGGCGTACGCTCCGGTCCACATCGTTTCAACGGCGGCGGCAGCACGTGCGCGCGATCGGCACGGGAGGGGGTGCGGCGGGTGGTCAGGGCCTCCTCGGTCAAGGACGTCGCCGCGCGCGCGGGCGTCTCCCTCGGCACCGTCAGCAACGTGCTCAACCGGCCCGACCGCGTCTCGCCGCAGACCCGCGCCAAGGTCGAGCAGGCGATGCACGACCTCGGATTCGTGCGCAACGAGTCGGCGCGCCAGCTGCGCGCCGGCCGCAGCCGCACGCTCGCCTACGTCCTGCTCGACGCCCGCAACCCCTTCTTCACCGACGTGGCCGAGGGCGCGGAGCGGGCCGCGGAGACCGCCGGGCTGTCCCTCTTCCTCTGCCACTCCGACAACCGCGCGTCCCGCGAGGGCGACTACCTCGCCCACCTCGTCGAGCAGCGGGTGCAGGGGATCCTCGTGACGCCGGTCGACCCGCAGGCGGCGGTCCTCGACGACGTACGCCGCAACGGCACGCCGCTCGTCATCGTCGACCGCACCCGCAGCGACGACGCGTTCTGCTCCGTGGCCGTCGACGACGAGCTCGGGGGCCGGCTGGCCGTCGAGCACCTCATCGAGCGCGGCCACACCCGCGTCGCGTTCATCGGCGGCCCGGACACGATCGGCCAGGTCCGCGACCGGCTGGCCGGCGCCCGCCGCGCCTGGGCCGAGGCCGGCCTGCCCAACGACCAGCTCACGGTCGTCCCCACCAGCGGGCTGACGGTCGTCGAGGGCCGCTCGGCCGGCGAGCGGGTGATGGGCGTGGCCCGGCGCCGCCGCCCGACGGCCGCCTTCTGCGCCAACGACCTGCTCGCGCTGGGGCTGCTCCAGCAGCTGAGCACCTCCGGCTTCGCCGTCCCCGGCGACCTCGCCATCGTGGGCTACGACGACATCGAGTACGCCAGCGCCGCCGCCGTGCCGCTGACCTCCGTGCGGCAGCCCCGCCAGGAGCTCGGTCAGCGGGCCGCGGAGCTGGTGCTGGACGAGGCCGACAACCCCGCGCACCTGCACCAGCAGGTGGTGTTCACCCCGGAGCTGGTGGCGCGCCGCTCGACCCTCGGCTGAGGAGGACCGGCTAGAGGTCGACCACGAGGGCGCGGTGGTCGGAGAGCGGCAGCTCGACCGCCCGCCCGGTCGCGGGCGGCAGCTCGCCGTCCAGCAGCACGTGGTCGAGCTGGCTCCGCGGCGCGTCGGCGGGGAAGGTCAGCTCGGAGACCAGCGGCCGCATGCCGGTGATGCGCACGGCGCGGTCAGGCTCCATGTTGAGGTCGCCCATCAGCACGAGCGGTCGGTCGGCGGTGGCCAGCGAGTCACGGACCCGCGCCAGCTGTCGGCCGTTCCACCACTCCACGAAGGTGAGGTGGACGTCGACGACCGTCATGAGGCCGTGCGGACCCTCGATGGTGGCCGCGACCGCCACCCGCGGCTCGTCGCGCACCAGCTCGGGCCGGCGTGAGCCCGTGAACCACATCGGCACCCGCACCGGGACGGGCGCGAGCCGGACGGTGTGCCAGGCCCGCACCGGGTAGCGCGACAGCAGGGCGATGCCGTACGCCGCGCTGTCCGGCTGCTCGTTGCCGTCGGCGGCCATAAACGTCGCGCCGGGCACCCCCGAGAGCGCCGCGACGAAGCGGTGCTCCTGAGCGCCCATCGCCTCGGCGGCGAGTGCGGTCAGGTCCGCCTCGGATGCCACGCTCCGCCGAGCCCGAGTCGCAGGAGGCGCTGCGCGAGGCGCTCAAGCGCGTCGCCGTCGTCCTCAAGGAGGCGGGTGTGCCGTTCGCGCTGACCGGCGGCTATGCCGTGTGGGCGCGCGGCGGGCCGGAGTCGGTCCACGACGTCGACTTCCTCGTGGCCGCCGAGGACGCCGCGCAGGCCGCGGAGGCGCTCGAGAAGCGAGGGGTCGAGGTCGTGCAGCCGCCGGAGGACTGGCTGTTCAAGGCCTACACCGACGGTGCGATGGTCGACCTCATCCACCGCCACTCGGGCGGGCCGGCCCCGCGGTCGCTCGTCGAGGACGCCGACGAGCTCGAGGTGCTCTCGGTGCAGATGCCGGTGCTGTCGGCCACGGAGGTGGTGGTGCAGAAGATGCTGGCCCTCGACGAGCACTCCTGCGACTTCGGCCCGATGATCCCGGTCGTCCGTGCCCTGCGCGAGCAGGTCGACCTCGCCCGCGTGCGCGAGGAGACCGCGCAGAGCCCGTTCGCCGCCGCGCTGCTGTTCCTGCTCGAGCGCCTGGACGTGGTCGAGCCGCCTGCCCCGGCCTGAGACACGGGTGACACGGGCGTCCGGTTCGGTACCTTGTGCCCCGGCCCGCACGCCGCCCAGGTCCCGACCCGACCCGGGCCCCCACCCAGGAGGCAACGCAGTGCGCATCGGCATCCCACGCGAGTCACGACCCGGCGAGACGCTCGTCGCCGCCACGGCGAAGACGGCCGCGCAGCTCGCCGCCCTCGGCTACGACGTGGTGGTCGAGCAGGGCGCCGGTGCGGCGGCGGACCAGCCGGACGCGACGTACGCCGACGCGGGCGTGCGCCTCGGCACGGGCGAGGAGGTCTGGGCGAGCGACGTCGTGGTCAAGGTCAACGCGCCGGCCGACGACGAGGTCGCCCGGCTGCGCCCGGGGGCGACGGTCATCAGCCTCATGGCGCCGGCCCGCAGCCCCGAGCTGGTCGAGCGGCTCGCCGCCGCGGGCGTCACCGCGCTGGCGATGGACGCCGTGCCCCGCATCTCGCGGGCCCAGTCGATGGACGTGCTGTCCTCGATGGCCAACGTCGCCGGCTACCGCGCCGTCATCGAGGCGGCCCACGAGTTCGGCCGGCTCTTCACCGGCCAGGTCACCGCGGCCGGCAAGGTGCCCCCCGCGCGCGTCTTCGTCGTCGGCGCCGGCGTCGCCGGACTCGCCGCCATCGGCGCGGCGGGGTCGCTGGGCGCGGTCGTGCGCGCCTTCGACGTACGCCCCGAGGTGGCCGAGCAGGTCCGGTCGATGGGCGCGGACTTCGTGACCGTCGAGATGGAGCAGGAGGTCTCGACCGACGGCTACGCCAAGGAGATGACCGCCGAGCAGGAGGCCGCGACGGCCGCGATGTACGACGAGGAGGCGCGCGCCGCCGACATCGTCATCACCACCGCGCTCATCCCGGGCCGCCCCGCGCCGCAGCTCGTCACCGCCGAGACCGTCGCCGCGATGCGGCCCGGGTCGGTGGTCGTCGACATGGCCGCGGCCAACGGTGGCAACGTCTCCGCGACGGTCCCCGACCAGCGCGTCGTCACCGCCAACGGCGTCACCGTGCTCGGCTACACCGACCTCGCAGGGCGGCTCGCCGCGCAGACCAGCCAGCTCTACGGCACCAACGTCGCCAACCTCCTCAAGCTGCTCACGCCCGAGAAGGACGGCCGGCTCGTCCTCGACATGGACGACGTGGTCCAGCGCGGCATCGCGGTCACCCGCGACGGCGCCGTCATGTGGCCACCGCCGCCCGTCCAGGTCTCCGCCGCCACCACCACGCAGGTGCTGCCGGCCGCCGCCGCGGCACCCCCACCGACGCCGGTCGACCCGAGGCGGAAGTGGTACGCCGCCGGGCTGGGCGCGGTCGCGTTCGCGGTGCTCGCGTCGCTGGCGCCGGCCAGCTTCCTCGGCCACTTCACCGTCTTCGCGCTGGCCGTCGTCGTCGGCTACTACGTCATCTCCAACGTCTCGCACGCGCTGCACACGCCGCTGATGGCCGAGACCAACGCCATCTCGGGGATCATCCTGGTCGGCGGCATCCTCCAGGTGGGCAGCGACAACGTCGCGGTGATGCTGCTCGCGCTCGTCGCGGTCTTCGTCGCGAGCATCAACATCTTCGGTGGCTTCCTCGTGACGCTGCGCATGCTCGAGATGTTCAGGAAGGACTGACGTGAGCGACTTCCTGACCTCGGACAACCTCTACGGGCTGGTCACCGGGGCCTACATCATCGCCGGCCTGCTCTTCATCGGCGCGCTCGCCGGCCTGTCGCGCCACGAGACGGCCAAGCTCGGCAACCTCGCCGGCATGGCCGGCATGGGGCTGGCGCTCGTCGCCACCCTGCTGCTCGCCGCCCAGAAGGCCGAGCTCCTCGGCGAGCGCAGCTTCGCCGTCACCCTGCTGCTCGTCCTCGTCATGATGGGCGCCGGCGCCGCCGTCGGTGCCTGGCGGGCCCGCACGGTCGAGATGACCGGGATGCCGGAGCTGGTCGCCATGCTGCACAGCTTCGTCGGCCTCGCCGCGGTGCTGGTCGGCATCAACTCCTACCTCGAGCTCGACGGGTTCGGCGACGCCGCGCACGACGTCGAGGTCTTCATCGGGGTGTTCATCGGTGCGGTGACCCTGACCGGCTCGATCGTCGCGTGGGCCAAGCTCAGCGGGCGGATGTCGTCCTCGCCGCTCACCCTGCCCCGGCGCCACCTGCTCAACCTGGCCGGGATCGTGGTCTCGGTCCTGCTGATGGTCTGGTTCGTCGCCCTCGACGGCGAGCTCGAGCTGGGCCTGGTGCCGCTGCTGCTGATGACGGCCCTGGCCCTGTTCCTCGGCTTCCACCTCGTGGCGGCCATCGGCGGCGGCGACATGCCGGTCGTCGTGTCGATGCTCAACAGCTACTCCGGCTGGGCGGCGGCCGCGGCCGGCTTCATGCTCGGCAACGACCTGCTGATCATCACCGGCGCCCTGGTCGGCTCCTCGGGTGCGATCCTCAGCTACATCATGTGCAAGGCGATGAACCGCTCGTTCATCAGCGTCATCGCCGGCGGCTTCGGCTCCGACGGTGCGAGCAGCGGCGAGGACCGCGACTACGGCGAGCACCGCGAGATCCAGGCCGACGAGGTCGCCGCCCTCCTCGCCGACGCGTCGTCGGTCGTCATCACGCCGGGCTACGGCATGGCGGTCGCCCAGGCGCAGTACCCCGTCGCCGAGATGACCCGCAAGCTCCGCGAGAAGGGGGTCGACGTCCGCTTCGGCATCCACCCCGTCGCGGGACGCCTGCCCGGCCACATGAACGTCCTGCTCGCCGAGGCCAAGGTCCCCTACGACATCGTGCTCGAGATGGACGAGATCAACGACGACCTGCCCGCCACGGACGTCGTGCTGGTGATCGGCGCCAACGACACCGTCAACCCCGCCGCCCTCGAGGAGCCGGGCTCACCCATCGCCGGCATGCCGGTGCTCGAGGTGTGGAACGCCCGGGACGTGGTGGTCTTCAAGCGGTCGATGGCCACCGGCTACGCCGGGGTGCAGAACCCGCTGTTCTTCAAGGACAACACCCAGATGCTGTTCGGTGACGCCAAGGACCGGGTCAGCGAGATCGTCGCCGCCCTCGGCTGACCGGAGCGTCGGCGGCGTTCGCCCCGGTCAGCCCTTGGTGCCTCCGGCGGTCAGCCCCGCCACCAGGTGCTTCTGGGCGAAGAAGAACACGATCGCGGCCGGGACGGTGATGAGCACCGCGCCCGCGGTGAGCAGGTCCCAGCGGGGGCTGAACTGCGGCACGAACGTCTGCAGGCCGGCGCCGAGCGTGTAGTGGTCGCTGCCCTGCATGAACGCGATGGCGTACGCCACCTCGCCCCACGCGGTGAGGAACGTGTAGAACGCCGTGACCGCGAGGCCCGGCCGGGCCAGGGGGAGGACGACCCGCCAGAAGGTGCCGAACGGACCCAGGCCGTCGAGGGCCGCCGCCTCGTCGAGCTCGCGCGGGATCGTGTCGAAGTAGCCGCGCAGCATCCAGGCGCAGAACGGCACCGCCACGGTGAGGTAGGCGATGACCAGCGACGGCTTGGTGTCGATGAGCCCGAGGTTGGCCATGATCGTGTAGATCGGGACGATGAGGATCGCGACGGGGAACATCTGGGTCAGCAGGAACACCCACATCAGCCCGCGCTTGCCCGGGAAGTTGAACCGGCTCAGCGCGTAGCCGGCCGTGGCGGACATCGCGATGCCGATGACCATGGTGAAGGCCGCGACGATCACCGAGTTGAGGAACCAGACCGGGAAGTCCGTGCTGGTGAGCAGGCGCCGGTAGTTGTCGAGGGTGGGGCTGGAGAACAGCTGGATCTCGGTGCGGCGGATCTCGCTGGGCGGCTTGATCGAGCTCAGCACCACCCACAGGATCGGGAACAGCGCGCAGAACGTCGCCACGATGAGCGTGGCGTGCAGTCCGACGCTGGCGAGCACCGAGCGCTCGCTGCGGCGCCGAGGACTGCGCGTCCGGGTGGTGGCGACGGACTCCACCGGGTCGGCGGCCACGGCGGCCGGGGGCATGGCGGACATGCCGGTCATCAGAACACCTCTCCCTGCTTGGCGAGCATCCGCTTGTAGACGCTGGCGTAGACGACGAGGATCGAGAGGATCAGCACGCCGTAGGTCGCAGCGAGCGAGTAGTCACGGATGCCCTCGAAGGCCGCCCGGTAGGCGCCGGTCACGAGGATCTCGGTCGAACCCGCCGGCTGCCCGCGGGTGACGAAGTAGATGATCGGGAACATGTTGAAGGTCCAGATCGTGCCGAGCAGGATCACCGTCGAGCTGACCGGGCGCAGGCCCGGCAGCGTGATGTTGACGAAGCGCTGCCACGGGGTGGCCCCGTCCATCTCGGCCGCCTCGTAGAGGTCGCCGTTGATCGACTGGAGGCCGCCGAGCAGCGCGACCATCATGAACGGCACGCCGAGCCAGACGTTGGCGACGATCGCGGTGAACAACGACGTCCAGCGCTGCTCGAACCACGCCACCGGGTCGAGGCCGACCGCCCGGAGGACGCCGTTGATGATCCCGAAGCGCTCGTCGAAGATGAAGCGCCACGCGAAGGCCGCGACGAACGACGGCACGGCCCACGGCAGGATGAGGGCGACCCGGTAGAAGCCGCGGCCGCGGAAGTTGCGGTTGAGCATCACGGCGAGGGTCAGCCCGATGCCGTAGTGCAGGACGACACAGGCGATCGTCCACACCAGGGTGTTGGAGAGCTGGAGCCAGAAGTGGCCCTGCTGACCGGTGAGGACGTCGACGTAGTTCTCGAGGCCGACGAAGCGCGCCCCGTCGGGGTTGGGCTCGCACGTCTCGGCGCCGCCGAGGACCTTCGTGCAGATCTCCTCGCGCTGGTTGGACTCGTTGAGGTTGGTGAACGACTGCCACACGCCCTGGACGAGCGGGTAGAAGACGAGGACACCGAGCACGATGACGGTGGGCAGCACCATCGCCCACGCGTACCAGTGCCGGTCGAAGCTCTTGCGCATCCGAGGTCGTCCTTGGGGGTGTCGGAGAGGTGCGGGGCCATGCAGGGACCGGGCTGCCGCGGGGGCCGGGCCGGCGTGGCCCGGCCCCCGCGGTCAGCGGGGTCCGGCGGGGTGCAGCGGGTCGAGCAGGGTCAGCGCTGCGTCACTGGAGCGAGTAGTCGGGGACGACGTCGCTCTTGTAGGTGTCGGCTGCCTTGTCGAGCGCACCCTGGACGGGCTTGTCCTGGATGAGCACCTCGGTGGCCATGGTGTCGAGCGCGGCGAAGAACTGGCCGCCCTCGGGGATCCACGGCCGCGGCTGGGCGACCTCCATCGCGTCGGCCCACAGGGCGACGCGCTCGTTGGAGACCATGTCGTACGAGTCGGCGTTGCCGGGCAGCAGGCCGAGCTCGTCGGCGATGAAGGCCTCGGACTCCGCGGAGCTCATGAAGGCGATGAAGGCCGCGGCGGCCTCCGCCTTCTGGTCGTCCATGCCGGAGTAGACGACGTAGTTGTGGCCGCCGACCGGGGCGCCCTGGCCGGCGCCGCCGGCGGGGACGGGCGCCACGCCGAGGTTCTCGATGCCGCCGAACTTCGGGTCGTCGGAGATGCCGGCGACCTCCCAGGGACCGTTGATGATCATGCCGACCTTCTGCTCCTTGAACAGCGTCATCATCGTGCCGTAGGGGTCGTTGGCGGTCGGCTTCACGGCCGAGCCGTCCTCGACGAGGCTCTGCGCGGTCTCGATGCCCGTGACGGCCTCGGGGCTGTTGACGGTGATCGTCTGCGACTCGGTGTCGACGATGTCGGCGCCCTCGCCGTACATGAACGGCAGGAGGAAGTAGCCGCCGGAGTTGAGGTAGATGCCGTCGACGCCGGCCTCGCTCTTGAGCGCCGCGGCGGCCTCGCGGACCTCGTCCCACGTGGTCGGCGGGGCCTCGGGGTCGAGGCCGGCCTTCTCGAAGAGCTCCTTGTTGTACATGAGGCCGAGGGTGTCGGTGACCTGCGGGACGCCGTAGGTCTTGCCGTCGAACTCGTTGCTCGAGAGGGGGGTCTCCAGGAAGTTGTTCTCCAGGGCGGCGGTGCCGTCGAGGGCGTAGAGGTAGCCCAGGGAGGCGAACTCCGGGGTCCAGGCGACCTCGGCGCGCAGGATGTCGGGCGCGCCCGAGTCGGCCTCGGCCGCGGTCTTGAACTTGTTCTGCGTCTGGTCGAACGGCACGATCTGGTGGTCGATCGTGATGTCGGGGTACTCCTCGTTGAACTTGGCGATCAGCTCGTCGTACGCCGGGGCCTCGTTGTCGGGGTCGGAGGTGTCCCACCAGGTGAGCTCGGCGGAGAGCTCGGTCGAGCCACTGTCCGCCTCGCTGTCGTTGTTGCTGTCGGAGTCCCCGCCGTCGCTGCCGCACGCCGCAAGCGTGAGGGCGAGGGCGGCGACGGCGATCCCGGCGGAGCCGGCCTTGAGTCGACGCATCGAATTTCTCCCAGATGTCCGCGCCCGGGGGGAGGGCGCTGTGATGACGGTCACCGGAGGCTAGCAAGAAGTGTGCAAGAAATGAAAGACCTTGCAGGGCTGCTGCAACGGTGCTTTCATTCCGGCATGGCCACCCTCGCGCAGATCGCCGTCGAAGCCGGTGTCAGCGAAGCCACCGTTAGCCGGGTGCTCAACTCCAAGCCGGGGGTCAGCGAGGGCACCCGCCAGTCGGTGATCACCGCCCTCGACGTGCTGGGCTACGAGCGCCCGACGCACCTGCGCCAGCGCAGCGCCGGCCTCGTGGGCCTGGTCGTCCCCGAGCTCGAGAACCCGATCTTCCCGGCCTTCGCGCAGGTGATCGAGGACGCGCTCGCGCGCCGCCGGTTCACGCCGGTGCTCTGCACCCAATCCCCGGGCAGCCTGTCGGAGGACGAGTACGTCGAGTCGCTGCTCGACCACGGCGTCGCCGGCATCATCTTCGTCTCCGGCAAGCACGCCGACACCCGGGCCGACCACGAGCGCTACCAGGCGCTGCTCGAGCGCCAGCTGCCCGTCGTGTTCATCAACGGCTTCGTCGACGGCCTCGACGCGCCCTTCCTGTCGGCCGACGACCGCGTGGCGATGGACATCGCCGTCGCGCACCTCGCCGACGTCGGCCACCGGCGCATCGGCCTGGCCATCGGCCCGGCGCGCTTCATGCCGTCGGCGCGCAAGCACGAGGGCTTCGTCGCCGCCCTCGGGCGCCACTTCGGCACCGGCGAGGCGGAGGCGAGGGGCTGGATCGCGGAGACGATCTTCTCGGTCGAGGGCGGTGCCGCCGCCACGCAGCAGCTCCTCGAGCAGGGTGCGACCGCGATCGTCTGCGGCTCCGACATGATGGCCATCGGCGCCATCCGGGCGGCCCGCGCCGCCGGCCTCGACGTGCCCGGCGACGTGTCCGTCGTCGGCTTCGACGACTCGCCGCTGGTGGCCTTCCTCGACCCCCCGCTCACCACCGTGCGGCAGCCGGTCGCCCAGATGGGCGGCACCGCCGTGGCCGCCCTCGCGGACGCGATCGGCGGCGACCCCGTCGCCTCGCGGGAGTACCTCTTCGCCCCCGAGCTGGTGCTGAGGAGCTCGACCGGCCCCGCCCCGGCCTGACGCCTGACGTCGGTCGTCGCGTCAGGCGAGGGCGTACGTCTCCACGACCTCGTGCCGCGGGCGCCGGCGCCGGCCCTCGCCGAGGTGCGAGGCCACCAGGGCCAGCTCGTCGACGTGCCAGGCCGGGCCGTCGTACGCGTCGAGCAGGCGCACCCACGACGTGACGTTGTCCGGCCGGCCGAGCCGACCCAGGGTGAGGTGCGGGCGGAAGCGCTGGCCGTCGACGCGCGCTCCCGCACCCGACATCGCCGCGCGGCAGCCCGAGGCGAGCGCCTCGAGGGCGCTCGCCGCGTCGTCGTCGACGGCGAGCCGGGCGAAGAGGACCCGCGCCCGGTCGGGGTCCGGGAAGGCGCCGCCCCCGGCCACCCGCAGGTCGAAGGCGGGCCGCCTGGCGGCGACCTGCGCCAGTCGCTCGCCGAGCTCGTCGAGGCCCCGCTCGGGGACCGACTCCGAGAACGCCAGGGTGAGGTGCCACTGCTCGGGGTCGGACCAGCGGAACGCCGCGGCCTCGCGGCGCGGGGACAGGAACTCGTCGAGGTGCTCGACGGCCTCGGCAGGCGGCTGCACCGCCACGAACATGCGCATCGCCGCTCCGCCCCTCACAGCCCCAGGTCGCGCCCGATCAGCATCTTCATGATCTCGTTGGACCCGGCCCAGATCTTGGTGACGCGGGCGTCGCGCCAGGCGCGGGCCACGCGGTACTCGTTCATGTAGCCGTAGCCGCCGTGCACCTGCACGCAGTGGTCGAGGACGTCGTTCTGGACCTGGGAGGTCCACCACTTCGCCTTCGCCGCGTCGACGGGGGTGAGCTCCTTCCTCGTGTGCGCGACGACGCACTGGTCGACGAAGGCCTGGGTCACGTCGACGCGGGTGACGAGGTCGGCGAGCAGGAACTGGGTGTTCTGGAAGGCGCCGATCGGCTGGCCGAAGGCCTGGCGGTCCTTGGCGTACTGGACTGTCTCCTCGAGGATCTGCTTGGCGTGGGCCAGGTTGGTGATGGCCGAGCCGAGGCGCTCCTGCGGCAGGAACTGCATCATCGAGATGAAGCCGGTGTCGAGCGGGCCGACCAGGTCGTCGTTGCTCACCCGCACGTTGTCGAACGCGAGCTCGGCGGTGTCGGACTCGTCCTGGCCCACCTTGTCGAGCACCCGGCCGACGCTGAAGCCGTCGAGGCTGGTGTCGACGGCGAAGAGCGAGATGCCCTTGGCCTTCTTCTCCGGGCTGGTGCGGGCCGCGACGAGCACGAGGTCGGCCGAGCCGCCGTTGGTGATGAAGGTCTTGGAGCCGTTGATGATCCAGTCGTCGCCGTCGCGGACCGCCGTCGTGCGGAGGTTGGCGAGGTCGGAGCCGCCGCCCGGCTCCGTCATCCCGATCGCCGTGACCAGCTCGCCGGTCGCGGCGGCCGGCAGCCAGCGCGCCTTCTGGGCGTCGTCGGTCAGGTGCACGAGGTAGGGCACGGTGATGTCGGCGTGGATGCCGAGGCAGCTCGGCAGGGTCATGTTGACCTTCGCCAGCTCCTCGGTGAGCACGGCGTTGAAGCGGTAGTCGCCGGCCTCGGAGCCGCCGTACTCCTCGGGGATCTCGAGGCCGAGGAAGCCCTGCTTGCCGGCGGAGAGCCAGAAGTCGCGGTCGAGCCCGTGGCCCTCGGCGTACGTCTCGAGGTGCGGGACCACCTCGCGGTCCAGGAACTGCTTGACCGAGGCGCGGAAGGCCTCGTGGTCCTCGTCGTAGATGTCACGCTTCATGGCCGCTATGTTACCCGCGGGTCACCTGGGCGACGAGTCATCCTGAAGATCGATCCCGCACGACCGGGGACCCGCGTAACGTCACCCCGGCTGACTCGTTGTCGGCGCGGGAGCATCGGTGAGCAATGACGGCGGGGCGTACGTGCGCCCGCGAGGACAGGCGTGGGGCAACGAGGCCCAACGCGCGGTCCTGCATGCCATCGCCGAGGACGTCGCCCGGCGCTCGCGGCACCGGGTGGCGGCCATCGAGGTCCTCCGCTCGGACGGCAACCTCGAGTTCGTCGCGATCGCGGGCGACGACGACGCGCGGGACCAGCTGCTGGGACGTGCCGCGCCGCTGGCGCTGGACAAGATCATCGCGTTCGGCACGCACATCGGCGGCTGGGTCCACGTGCCGGAGGAGCGGGTCGACGAGGAGACCCGGGCCTGGATGGCGCAGTACGGCCACACCCCCGACCTGCCCCCGTCCGACGTGCCGGACGGCTGGCGCGCCGAGGACCGGCTGGTGCGGCTGCTGCAGAACGAGGACGGCGACCTGCGGGCGACCCTCTACCTCGACGAGCCGCTCTCCGGGCTGCGTCCGACGGCCGAGGTGGTCGACGCCATCAACGCCGAGGTCGAGGTGATGTACGAGGCCGTCGTCAGCATCGTCGAGCGCGAGCTCTACGGCGAGCAGGTCCGCATGGTCACCCAGGCCCGCACCGCGATCCAGAGCATCCGGCCCGGCCTGGGGGTCGACGACCTCCTGGCCGAGATGGCCGACGCCATGGTCGCCGTCATGGCGCTCGACAGCGTCGACGTCCTGCTGGCGGGCGCGGGCGCGCCGGAGCTCGAGCCGCACACGGCGTCGCTGGAGGCCGACATGCGCGAGGTCTGGCTGCGGGGCGGTCACGTGGTGCTGGAGCCGGCGCTGGCGTGGGGCGTCGCCGACGACGCGATCCCGACGCCCGAGGTGATGCGGCGGCTCATGGAGCGGCGCGGGCTGGGCTCCTGGCTGCTGGTGCCCATCGGGATGGGGGAGGAGTACCTCGGGACGATGGGCCTGGGTCGCACGGTGGGCGGCGCCCGCTGGATCGACTCCGAGATCAACGCCGCCGCCGCGGTGGCCAGCGACCTCGCGCAGGTCGTCCTCGACGCCCGGCTGATGGAGCGCGAGCGCACGCTCAACGCCGAGCTGCGCGCCATCAGCGACTACCGCCGCGACATGGTCAACACCCTGGCGCACGAGCTCCGCAACCCCGTCAGCGTGCTGTGGACCCACATCGAGATGCTCGGCCAGCTGGGCATGGTCTTCGGCCCGATGCGTGAGTCGATGGCGGCGATGGACCGCGCCACCCGCCGGATCGAGGACATGATCGAGGACCTCCTGGCGCTCGCGGCGGCCAGCGACCCGACGCGTGCGACCGAGCCGGTCCCGGTGGACTTCTCGGCCATGGTCGACGAGGTCTGCGACTTCATGGCGTCCACGGCCGAGCGGGCCGGGGTGGAGCTGCGCACGACCGTCGCCGACGGCCTGGTCGTGACGGGTGAGGAGAAGGGCCTGCACCGGCTGGTCACCAACCTGCTGTCCAACGCGGTGAAGTACACCGGACCCGGTGGCAGCGTGACGGTCACCCTGGCGCCCGACACCCAGCAGGGGCGCGACGTCGTCCGGCTCACCTGCTCGGACACGGGCATCGGCATCGACGCCGCCGAGCTCGCGCACGTGTTCACGCCCTTCTTCCGCTCGGCGAGCCCCGACGCGCGCCGGCGTCCGGGCACCGGTCTGGGCCTGGCGATCACCGAGCGGGTGGCCGACCGCCACGACGGCACGGTCGAGGTCGAGTCCGTGCTCGGCGCCGGCACGACGTTCACCGTGACGCTGCCGCTCGCGGGACCCGTCGGCGTACGTTGAGCGGGTGCTCCCCGATGCCCTCGTCGCCGCGCTGGTCCAGGCCGTGCTCGCGGTCACCGCGCTGCCCGTGGCCCCGGTCGAGCCGGCGGCCGCCCCAGTCGCGGTCCAGCGCAGCACCGACGGGACCCAGCCCGCACCGGCCACCGGCCCCGGCAGCGTGCCGCCGGCGTGGCTCGGCACCCGCGTGCTGCCCGAGGACCCGGCGACCGGCTACGGCGAGGTCCGTCCGACCCCGCCGGTGATGCGCGAGCGCCGCTGGACGCTGCCCGACGACGTCCGCATGCTGCCGGGCTCGGGGTTCGCGAGCAGGGTGGTCTCGCCGGCGCCGGCCCACGTCGTCCGGCGCTCGACGTGGAAGCCGGGGTGCCCCGTGGCGGCGAGCGACCTGGCCTGGCTGCGGCTGGCGTTCTGGGGCTTCGACGGCCGCCGGCACACCGGCGAGCTGCTGGTGCACGCCTCGGTGGCCGCCGACGTCGTGCAGGTCTTCCGCGCGCTCTACCGCGTGCGCTTCCCGCAGGAGCAGGTCGGCATCCTCCGGTCCTACGACCCCGACGCCCCGAGCACCGGCGACGGCAACGGCACGGGCGCGTTCGTCTGCCGGCCCTCGACCGGGGCGACGTACTTCTCCCAGCACGCCTACGGCCTCGCGCTCGACCTCAACTCCTTCCAGAACCCCTACGCCAAGGGCGAGGTCGTGCTGCCCGAGCTCGCCTCCTCCTACCTCGACCGCCGCCGGGTGCGGTCGGGGATGGTCACCGCCGACGGCCCGGTGGTGCGCGCCTTCGCGCGGATCGGGTGGGGGTGGGGCGGCGCGTGGCGCTGGTCGAAGGACTACATGCACTTCAGCCAGAAC
Organism: Nocardioides renjunii; assembly: GCF_034661175.1. NCBI lineage: Bacteria > Bacillati > Actinomycetota > Actinomycetes > Propionibacteriales > Nocardioidaceae > Nocardioides > Nocardioides renjunii. The sequence continues at coordinate 216,006 of NZ_CP141058.1, forward strand.
GGCCGCTAGGGCACCTCTGCCGGCTCCCGGTGGCGTCGGGGCGACCGCTCGCCCACCGCGGCGACGGTGCTGCGAAGGTCAAGACCTGTCGAAAGCGCCCCGGGACGCTTCGGGCCGCCCCTACCATCGCAGTGGCGGGCCGAGGGGGACGTCCGCCGGTCGACACGCCCGGGAGGGGGGTGCACCATGCGAGACCTGAGCTGGGGCGGACCCCGGGCGCGCGCACTGCTGCACGACATCGCGGCGGACGCCGCGGCGCGGGCCGGGTTCAGGGTCGCCGCCATCGAGGTCGTGCGCCCGCAGGGCCTGCTCGAGTTCGTCGCGATCACCGGCGAGCCCGAGGGCTCGCGCCAGCTGCTCGGCACCGGCTCGCGCCTCGAGGACATGGTCGCCGCCATCGGTGGCGGCGAGGCCTTCGGCTCCGTCACCTTCGTCGCGGAGGAGTCCTACGCGCCCGGGCTCGAGGAGCGCCTGCGGGACGGCTCCTGGATCCCGGACATCCCCCGCACCGACGACGACGGCGACTGGCAGCCGCTCGACATGCTCGTCGCCGAGGTCCGCGACGAGCGCGGCAGCCTGCGCGCGCTGTTCTACCTCGACGAGCCGTTCGGTCTCAAGCGCCCCTCCCGCGCCGAGCTCGAGGCCTTGTCGCCGTCCCTGTCGCTCACCCTCAGCACGGTCGTGACCGTGATCGAGCGCGAGGAGTTCGCCCACCTCGTGCGCAGCATCCGCGCGGCCCGCCGGGTCGTGCAGTCCAGCCCCGCGCGCCACGACGTCAACCACCTGCTGCGCGAGGCGCGCGAGACGCTCCTCGACGCGCTGGCCGTCGACGAGCTGGAGATCCACGTCTTCCTCGACGAGGAGGTGGACCAACCCGACAGCCTCGGCCTCGAGATCGACGGCAACGTGTGCCGGGCGCTGCACCAGGCGGCGGCCCGGGCGTGGACCGAGCAGCGGGTGGTGATCATCGAGCCGGGCCAGGTGTGGGGCGACACCGCCCTTGCCGCCGAGCACGCCGACTGGTTCACCGAGCCGCTGCTGCAGCTCGGCTACGAGGCGCTCGTCATCGCGCCGATGGGTGTCGACGACGACGTCCTGGGCATGCTGCTGTGCGCGCGGCGCACCGGCTCCCGGCGCTGGACCGACGGGGAGGGGCTCGCGGCGCTCGAGCTCGGGCACGACCTCGGCCGCGCCGTCGCCAACGCCCACGCCACCCAGCGCGAGCGGCGCCTGCTCGAGGAGCTGCGCGAGCTCGAGGCGGCCCGCCACTGGTTCCTGCGCGAGCTGACCCACGAGATCAACAACCCGATGACCGTCATCGCGGCCAACGCCGAGTTCCTCGCCACCAACCCGGCCGCCGACGACCGCGACGTACGCCGTGCGCAGGCGATCCTGCGGGGCACCGAGCGCCTCGGCGACCTGCTCCAGGGGCTCTCGATGCTGTCGCGGGTGAGCGACCCGCACCGCCCGCCGACGATGGAGCGCTTCGACCTCGTCGGCGTCGTCGAGGAGACCATCTCGTCGATGGCGGCCGTCGCCGAGAAGGCCGGCATCACCCTCCACGTCGTCGGCGACACCACGGGAGCCTTCGTGCTCGGCGACGTGCGCGAGATCGCCGGCGCGGTCACGAACCTCGTCGACAACGCGGTGAAGTACTCCGACCCCGACCACGAGATCTGGCTGGGGGTCGAGCGTCGGGAGGACGGCGGCCTCACGTTCAGCTGCCGCGACGAGGGGATCGGTATCTCCGAGGCCGACCAGGCCAACCTCTTCGCCCCGCTCTTCCGCTCGACCAACGACCAGGCGCTCCTCCGCCCCGGCACCGGGCTCGGCCTCGGCATCGTGCGCGAGATCATGCAGCGCCACGGCGGCTCGGTGGAGATCAGCTCGGCGCTGGGCCACGGCACGACCGTGCGCCTGCACTTCCGGCCCTAGCGCGGCCCCCGAGCCCGGCCCCGGCCCGACGACCCGGTGAGCACCTCGCCGACCCAGGCCGGCACCAGCCGCGTCGCGGGACCGGTGCGCGACTCCGCGAAATCGGTCGCGCCCGCACTCGGCTCGAGGTTGAGCTCGAGGGTCGCGCCGCGGGCCCAGTGCACGAACGCGGCCGCCGGGTAGACCAGGCCCGAGGTGCCGATCGAGACGAAGAGGTCACAGTGCTCCAGCGCCTCCTCGACGACGTCCATGCCGTAGGGGAGCTCGCCGAACCACACGATGTCGGGGCGCAGCGTCGCCGCGCCGCACGCCGGGCACGGAGGCCGGTCGGCCAGCGGGCCCGACCAGTCGTGCCGCTCGTCGCAGGTCGTGCACCACGCCGAGCGCAGCCGCCCGTGGACGTGGTGGACCCGTCGCGAGCCGGCCCGCTCGTGGAGGTCGTCGACGTTCTGGGTGACGACCAGCAGGTCGTCCCCGAGCTCCGCCTCGAGCCGCGCGAGGGCCCGGTGGGCGGCGTTGGGCTCGACCCGGGAGAGCGCCGCCCGCCGCTCGTCGTAGAAGCGCTGCACGAGGTCCGGGTCGTCGGCGTACGCCTCGGGGGTCGCCACCTGCATGGGGTCGTGGCCCTCCCACAGCCCGTTGGCATCACGGAACGTCGGCAGCCCGCTCTCGGCGGAGATCCCGGCTCCGGTGAGGACGACGATGCGCGTGTGGCGAGCCATGCCCCAGTCCTACCAGCCGTTCACCCTCAGGGGTGCCGCCGCGTGGAGCGCGCCTCCGCACTCCGGTAGACAGACCGCCATGACGGACTTGGGAGGGACGTCGGACGCTGTCGCGTTCGAGGGAGAGTGGCACGGTCCGGTGGTGGCGACGTCGGTGCACGCCGGCCACGGGCTGAGGCAAGAGATCGCCGAGGCGATGGTGCTCGAGGAGTCCGAGCGGCTGCGCGAGGAGGACCCGTACACCGACCGCATCGCGGCCGTCGTCCCCGACCGGGTGGTGACGTCGCGGTCCCGCTTCGAGGCCGACCTCAACCGGCCGCGCCGCGAGGCGGTCTACCGCAAGCCCGACGACTGCTGGGGGCTCGAGGTGTGGCGCGACGGCGTGCTCTCCGACGAGCTCTTCGAGGGCAGCCTGGCGACCTACGACGCCTTCTACGACGCCCTCGCGCCGCGCCTCGACGCTCTGGCCGAGCGCGGCCCGTTCGTGCTGCTCGACGTGCACTCCTACAACCACCGCCGCGACGGGGCCGACGGCCCGCCGGCCCCGGCGGTCGACAACCCGGAGGTCAACGTCGGCACCGGCAGCCTCGACCACGACCTGTTCGGTCCGCTGGTCGAGCGCTTCACCGCCGACCTCCGTGACGCGTCGGTGGGCTGCGGTCCGCTCGACGCGCGCGAGAACGTCGCCTTCGAGGGCCGCAACCTCGCGTGGTGGGTGCACGACCGCTACCCGCGCGTGGGCTGCGTGCTGGCGCTCGAGTTCAAGAAGACGTTCATGGACGAGTGGTCGGGCGAGGTGGACGAGGATCGCCTCGAGGCCGTCCGGAAGGGCCTCGCCGCCGCCCTGCCCGGGCTCCACGACGAGCTGGAGAGGCTGAGGTGAGCGACGAGGATGAGCATCCGTCGCTGAGCGCCGCCGACCTCGCCGTCGACCACCGCCTCTCGCTGCTCGCCCAGAGCTTCCGCTTCCTCCTCGACGTGACGCCCGTCGACGCCGACGACCTGCGCGACGACTTCCTCGAGGGCCGGGACCGCGACCCGGTCTTCACCTACCGCGAGCTCGAGACCGACCCGGCCGTGGTGCGTGCCGAGCTGGACGGGATCACCCCGGGCGAGGTGGAGGACCCGGTGCTCGCGCAGCTCCTGCGCGCCAAGCACCGGGAGATGGAGCTCCAGCTCGACATGCTGGAGGCGCGCGACACCGACGACTTCCTGCCGCTCAGCGTCGAGCTGTACGGCGCTGTGTCCCCCGCGCTGCGCACCCGGGCCGAGGCGCTGCTGACGGACATCACCCGCACCGAGCCGAGCGACGACCCGCTGGACGCCGACGAGTTCCTGGCGCTGGCCGAGGAGGAGATCGCCCGCTACCGCGCCGAGGACCCGGACCTCGACATGCACGCCGAGGTCCGCTCGGACGTCAACGGCGTGATGGTCTCCGGCGACGTGCTGCTCATCGGTCCGGAGACCACGGTGCAGCGGGCGCGGGCCCAGGCCCTGCTGCACCACGAGGTCGGCACGCACCTCGTGACGCAGGCCAACGGCAGCCACCAGCCGGTCAAGGTCCTCGGCGTCGGGCTCGCCGGCTACGACGAGACGCAGGAGGGCCTGGCCGTCCTCGCCGAGATCGCGTGCGGCGGGCTGACGGCGTTCCGGCTGCGCCAGCTGGCCAGCCGCGTCGTGACCGTCCACCGGATGATCGGCGGGGCGAGCTTCGCCGAGGCGCACGAGGCGCTCGTCGCGGACGACTTCCCCGCCGGCAGTGCCTGGACCACGGTGATGCGGGTCTACCGCTCCGGCGGGATGACCAAGGACGCGATCTACCTCCGCGGCCTCGTCGAGCTGCTCGACCACCTCGGGTCGGGCGGCTCGCTCGACCGGCTGTGGCTCGGGAAGTTCTCGCTGCGCGACCTGCCCCTCATCGGCGACCTCGAGGACCGCGGGCTGCTCCGGCCGCCGCGCGTCCTGCCCCGATACCTGCACGACCCGGACGCCCACGCCCACCTCGCGCGGGCGGCCGGGACCGAAGACCTCAGCACACTCCTGGAGGAGCACGCATGAAGATCGGGTTCGTCGTCAACGACATCGAGACGGAGAAGGCGGAGTACACCACCAACCGCCTCGCCATGGCGGCCAAGGAGATGGGCCACGAGGCTTGGTACATGGGCATCGGCGACTTCGCCTACGAGCCGGACGGGTCGCTGAGCACCCGGGCCCGGGCGGGTGACGCCAAGACGTACCGCTCCCTCGAGCGCCACCTCGCTGACGTGCAGAAGCCCGACGTCGAGCAGCTCCTCGGGCTCGACGAGTTCGACGTCGTCATGCTGCGCAACGACCCGGCCGACGACGCCGAGTCGGACCCGTGGCGCAACAACGCGGGCGTCGCCTTCGGCCAGCTGATCGCCTCGAGCGGCGTGCTCGTGGTCAACGACCCGACCAGCCTCGCCAACGCGCTGTCCAAGGCGTACTTCCAGCACTTCCCCGAGGTGGTGCGGCCCCGGACCCTCATCTCGCGCGACCAGGGGATGATCGAGGCCTTCATCAAGGAGCTCGGCGGCAAGGCCGTCCTCAAGCCCCTGCAGGGATCCGGCGGCGCGGGCGTGTTCCTCGTCGACCGCAAGGAGGCGCCCAACCTCACGCAGATCATCGAGGCGATCTCCCGCGACGGCTACGTCGTGGCCCAGGAGTACCTCCCCGAGGCGGTCAACGGCGACGTCCGCCTGTTCGTGATGAACGGCGAGCCGCTGGTGCACCAGGGCGAGTACGCCGCCTTCCGCCGCAGCAACAAGACCAAGGACATCCGCTCCAACATGTCCGCCGGCGGCACGGCCGAGAAGGTCACCGTCACTGACGAGATGCTCGCGATGGTCGAGGTGGTGCGCCCCAAGCTGGTCGCCGACGGCATGTTCCTCGTCGGACTCGACATCGTCGGCGACAAGCTGATGGAGATCAACGTCTTCAGCCCGGGCGGCCTCGGCAGCGCCCAGGCGCTCTACGACGTGAACTTCGCCCCGGCGGTCATCGGCGAGCTCGAGCGCAAGATCAACATCCGGCGGCACTACCCGGAGATCGACAACCACAGCCTCGCGACGAGCTGAGGCTCGCGCCGGCAGCTCCCGGGTGGCACCGGGTGGCACCGGGACCGGTCACCGCAGCAGCGGCGGGTGGAGGTGCCTGGTCGTCCCGGCCCGGAAGAGCTGGGCCGGTCGCCCTCCGTCACGGGTGGTGGTCGCCCCGGTCGGCTCCAGGAACCCCGCCGTCCCGGTGACCTTGCGGTGGAAGTTCCGCGGGTCCAGGGACGTGCCCCACACGACCTCGTAGACGTGCCGCAGCTCCGTGACCGTGAACTCCTCGCCGCAGAACGCCGTCGCCAGGGGCGTGTACTCGAGCTTCGCGCGTGCCCGCTCCACGCCGTCGGCCAGGATCGCCGAGTGGTCGAAGGCCAGTGCGTCGTCGGTCCCGAGCAGCCGGCTGACCGGCTGCCACCGGGCGTCCGCCGCGTCCGTCCCCGCAGTGGGCGTGGGCAGGTCGGCGGCCAGGGCGATGTAGGCCACGGTCACGGTGCGCATCCGCGGGTCCCGGTCGGGTGCGCCGTACGAACCGAGCTGCTCGAGGTGGAAGCGGTCGGCCGAGAGACCGGTCTCCTCCCGGAGCTCGCGCTCCGCGGCGTCCGGCAGGTCCTCGTCCGGCCGGAGGAAGCCGCCCGGCAGGGCCCACCGGCCCCGGTGCGGCTCCTCCCCTCGACGGATGGTCAGCGCCTGCAGCTGGTCCTCCCGCACCGTGAGGACCACGAGGTCGACGGTGACGGCGACGGGGGCGTGCTCGTCGGGGTCGGTCATGACGGCAGCCTACCCACTTAATGTCGACTTGACGAGAACTGGCCAGGAGGGTTATCGTCATAGTGACATTAATGCCGGACAAGGAGCACCTGATGGCTGACATCGCCCGCTACCCCTTCGCTCGCCACCTCCGCGGCTCGAGCACCACGCACGTCGGTCACGTCCGCAACGGCAGGACGATCCACGCCGGTGTCGGCGCCTCGTTCTGGTTCCGGCCGCTCAGCGCGGTCCTGCACGAGGTGCCCGTCGACGACCGGGAGCTGCCGCTGCTGTTCCACGCCCGCACCAGCGACTTCCAGGACGTCACGGTCCAGGCCACCATCACCTACCGCGTGACCGACCCCTCCACGGCGGCCGGTCGCATCGACTTCTCCATCGACCCGGAGACCGGCGCCTGGCGCGGCACCCCGCTGGACCAGGTGGCGGGGCTGCTGACGGAGTCGGCCCAGCAGTACGCGATCGACATGCTGGCCACCGTCGACCTGACCGACGCGATGGCCGGCGGTGTCGGGCCCGTGCGCTCGGTCATCACCGACGGCCTGAGGGCCGACGAGCGACTGGCCGAGACCGGCATCGCCGTGGTCGGCGTACGAGTGGTCGCGGTCCGCCCCGAGCCCGAGGTCGAGAAGGCCCTGCGCACCCCGACCCGCGAGCGCGTGCAGCAGGAGTCGGACCGGGCGACGTTCGAACGACGGGCGATCGCCGTGGAGCGCGAGCGCGCGATCGGTGAGAACGAGCTGCAGACGCAGATCGAGCTGGCGCGCCGGGAGGAGCAGCTGGTGAGCCAGCGCGGTGCGAACACGCGCCGGGAGGCCGAGGAGGCCGCCGCGGCAGGCGCGATCGCGGCGGAGGGAGAGGCGAGGCGCACGGTCACCCTCGCCGAGGCGCGGGCCGAGGGCGCCCGCCTGGCCGGCGCTGCGGAGGGCGACGCCGAGGCGGCCCGGATGGCGGCCTACCGGGACGTGCCGGAGGCGGTCCTGCTGGCGCTCGCCGCCAAGGAGCTCGCGGCCCACCTGCCCGCGATCGACACCCTCGTGCTGAGCCCCGACCTGGTGAGCACCGCGCTGGCCCAGCTGGCCGGCGGGCGGACGGCGGCGTCGTGAGCCTCGCGCCCCGCGTCGTCGTGGTCCACCGGCGCACCGAGCTCGACGAGCTCGTGGCCACCCATGGGACGCGCGGTCAGGCGGCCTTCTTCCTCAGCACCCGCGGACGCGACATCGCCGAGCTGGAGGAACGTCACCGGCTGACCCGCGAGGCGCTCGACACGGTGGCCGCCGCGATCCCGGTGGACTGGCGCCGGGGCAGCGTGGAGCGCGGTGACGTGTCCCGGTTCCTGTTCTCACCCGACGACGTCATCGTCGTCGTCGGTCAGGACGGGCTCGTGGCCAACGTCGCCAAGTACCTCGACGGCCAGCCGGTCATCGGCATCGACCCGGACCCGGCACGCAACGCCGGCGTGCTGGTCGCGCACGCCGCCGGCGACCTGCCTCGCCTGCTGCGGAGCACCGACCGCGTCACCCGGCACACCATGGTCCGTGCCACCCTCGACGACGGCCAGGAGCTGCTCGCCCTCAACGAGGTCTTCGTGGGCCACCCCAGCCACCAGACGGCTCGCTACGACCTGCTGACACCCGAGGCGGCGGGGGAGTCGCAGGCGTCGTCCGGGGTGATCGTCTCGAGCGGCACGGGTGCCACCGGGTGGTGCCGCTCGGTGGCTCTGGAGCGCCGCAGCCCGATCACGCTCCCGGGTCCGGAGGACCCGCGCCTCGTCTGGTTCGTGCGCGAGGCGTGGCCCTCGCCCGCCACGGGGACCGTGCTGACCGAGGGGGAGCTCGCGGCCGGCGAGCTGGAGCTGACGGTCAGGTCCGACCGGCTGGTCGCCTTCGGGGACGGCATCGAGGCGGACGCCCTGACCCTGACCTGGGGCCAGACGGTGCGGATCGGACGTGCGGCCACCGTGCTGCGACTGGTCGCCTGATCGGACCGATCAGTAGTACCAGGGGTACGGCGACCAGTCGGGCTCCCGCTTCTCGAGGAACTGGTCGCGGCCCTCCTGCGCCTCGTCGGTCATGTAGGCCAGCCGCGTCGTCTCGCCGGCGAAGAGCTGCTGGCCGACGAGGCCGTCGTCGAGGAGGTTGAAGGAGTACTTCAGCATCCGCTGGGCGGTGGGCGACTTGCCGTTGATCTTCCGGCCCCAGTCGAGGGCCATCTTCTCGAGGTCGGCGTGGTCGACGACGCGGTTGACCGCGCCCATGCGGTGCATCTCCTCGGCGTCGTACTCGTCGCCGAGGAAGAAGATCTCGCGGGCGCGCTTCTGGCCGACCTGCCGGGCGAGGTAGGCCGAGCCGTAGCCGCCGTCGAACGAGCCGACGTCGGCGTCGGTCTGCTTGAACCGCGCGTGCTCGCGGCTGGCGAGCGTCAGGTCGGCGACGACGTGCAGGCTGTGCCCGCCGCCCGCGGCCCAGCCGGGGACGACGCAGATGACCACCTTGGGCATGAAGCGGATGAGCCTCTGGCACTCGAGGATGTGGAGGCGGGCGAGCCGCGCCTTGTCGATGGGGTTGGGCTCGGACCCGGCGTCGCCCCCGGTGCGCGGCTCGGTGCCCGCGGTCTCGTACTGGTAGCCGGCCCGGCCGCGGATCCGCTGGTCGCCACCGGTGCAGAATGCCCACTTGCCGTTCTTGGCGCTCGGACCGTTGCCGGTGAGGATCACGCAGCCGACGTCGGCGGACGTACGAGCGTGCTCGAGGGTGCGCAGCAGCTCGTCGACGGTGTGCGGCCGGAACGCGTTGAGGACGTCGGGGCGGTCGAACGCGATGCGGACGGTGCCGTGCTCGCGGGCCCGGTGGTAGGTGAGGTCGGTGAGGTCCTCGAAGCCGGGCACGGCGTCCCAGGACTCGGGGTCGAAGATCTCGCTCACGCCCTCGATCGCACTCATGGCGCGAGGGTAGTGGGGAGGCGCTGGAAGTTCGCCGCCGCCCGTGGTGTTGTGGGGGCATGGCACTGACTGGAACCTATGTCCCGAGCTCGGCCGAGTGGGTCCGCAACCAGGTCGCGGAGTACGAGGCGTCCGACGGCGAGCGGGCCGGCACGCTGCCCGGCACGAAGTACCCGATCGTCGTCATCACGTCGGTCGGATCGTCGTCCGGCAACCTGCGCAAGAACCCCGTCATGCGGGTCGAGCGCGACGGCGCCTACCTCGCGGTGGCGTCCAAGGGTGGGGCCCCCGAGGACCCGGCGTGGGCCGACAACTTCCGCAAGCACCCGGAGGTGGAGCTGCAGGACAAGGCGGAGAAGCACGTCTACCGGGTCCGGGAGCTCAGCGGGGACGAGCGCGCCGAGTGGTGGAAGCTGGCCGTCGAGACCTGGTCGACCTACGCGTCCTACCAGGAGAAGACGGACCGCCAGATCCCGCTGTTCCTCCTCGAGCGCGCCTGACGGATCAGCTCGGCTGGGGCGGAGTCGGGTCCGCGCCCTCGACGACGGCCTCGTCGTCGCGGTCCCCGTCGTGCACCACCGCCTCCGGGTCGGGATCGACGTGGGCGGGGGCCTCCGGCTCCAGCCGCTCCGTCGACTCGTCCTCGGCGTCGATGTCGACGTCCGTGGGAGCCTGCTGGTCACCGTCGTTGATGCTCATGGCGCGGTCCTTCCGTGTCGGATCACCGGACCGCTCGCGTACCCGCTCCACCGCGGCGCATGCGTCGGGCGACCTGCGGCGCGGGCGTACCCGCGTCAGCGGTGAGTGAGACAGTTTCTCGAGCCGCAGAACCTGCGCCACTCACCGCTCGACAGGAGCCGGAGCCGTACGACGCCCGCGTCAGGCGTGGCTGATCGTCATGGCCAGCCCCAGCAGGTGCTCGAGGCGGGCGAGCTCGGAGTCGAGGAACTCCGGGCCGCCGCGGCGGCCGATGAGCACGAGGTCGCGGCCGAAGGGGGCCGCGCACTCGACGTAGATCTCGTGGTCGGGCAGCCGCGTCGGGGCGGCCACCTCGTCGAGGTCGAACTCGGTGGGTGCGGCGTCGGTGGCGTGGGCGACCGCCCAGCCGTCGCCGTCACGGCGCAGGCGCGCGGCCCAGTCGACGCGGAAGGTGATGGGCAGCAGGTCGATGAGCCGGTCCTGCGCGTTGGCCGGGTCCTCGGTGAGCGCCTCGACGACCTCGAGGTCGAGGAAGAGGTTGCCGCCGGCGGCGTAGCGGTTGACCCACAGCACGCTGACGCCGTCGAGCACGCTGCACGCCGAGACGATGGAGTCGGGCATGGTGCCCGGCGCGATCTCCAGCAGGACGTCGTCGACCGCGAAGCCGTCGCGCTTCTCGACGATCTCGATCGCCTCGATGTCGCCGCCCGCCTCACCGATCGCGCTCGCCACGCGACCGAGCGAGCCCGGGACGTCGGGCAGCTCCACGCGGATCAGGTAGGGCATGCGTGGAGGCTATCGGGGATCTGTGTCTGCGACGTCTCAGCCATCCGACAGCCGGGCACGCAGGCCGCTGGCTCGCAGCGCCTGCCGCGCGATCGCCGCGCGCACCGCCGACTCGGAGCCGATCACCCGCACCTTGCGCTGCGCGCGCGTCACCGCGGTGTAGAAGAGCTCGCGGGTCAGCAGCCGTGACTCCTCGTCGGGGAGGAGGACGGTGATCTCGTCGGCCTGGCTGCCCTGTGACTTGTGGATCGTCATCGCGTGCATGGTGTCGACCTCGCCCAGCCGTGACGGCGCCAGCTCGAGGTGGCCGACGCCCGTGGCGATCGCGGCCCGCGGACCCGCCGCGCCGGCCACGACCACGCCGGTGTCGCCGTTGTAGATGCCGAGGGAGTAGTCGTTGGACGACACGAGGACCGGACGACCGAGGTAGGCCGCGTCGTGCACCGAGACGCCGGTCTCGACGGTGAACCACTGCTCGATGCGGCGGTTCCAGTGGCGTACGCCGAACGGGCCGTCGCGGTGGGCGCACAGCAGGCGGTGCCGGTCGAGGGCGGCGAGCGCCCGCTGCGCGTCACCGGCCACGGCGGCGTCGTGCACCGCGAGGGCGTGGGGGAGCACGGCGGAGCGGATCGTCGACGCGGGGTCGCCCTCGGGCACCCACTCGACGGCCCCGCCACCGGCCCGCAGGGCCGCGACGGCCGCGTCGGCGTCGCCGAGCCGCAGCGCCTCGGCGAGCCGGCCGATGTCCTCGCCGTAGCGGTGCGCCGTGGTGAGGGCCGCCACGGGGCTGTCGGGGCGGTGCTCGTAGCCGCGGACGAGGTCGGTGAGCACGGCGCCCGCGTCGACCGAGCTGAGCTGGTCGGGGTCGCCCACGAGCACCAGCCGGGCCTCGGGACGCACGGCCTCGAGCAGCCGCGCCATCATCGTCAGGGAGACCATCGAGGCCTCGTCGACGACGACGAGGTCGTGGGGCAGCCGGTTGCCGCGGTGGTGGCGGAAGCGGGTGCTGTTGCCGGGGTGCTGGCGCAGGAGGCGGTGCAGCGTCATCGCGCCGACGTCGGCGAGGCGGGCCTGGTCGGCCCCGCCGAACCGGGTCGCGGAGTCGCGCACGGACTGCTCGAGCCGCGCCGCGGCCTTGCCGGTCGGGGCGGCCAGCGCGATGCGCAGCGTCTGGCCCCGCGCCTCCGCCTGCTCGACCAGGACCGCCAGCAGGCCGGCGACAGCGGTCGTCTTGCCCGTGCCGGGACCGCCGGTCACGACAGTCGTCGCCTGCGTCGCCGCCCGGCGACAGGCCTCCCGCTGCTCGTCGGACTCGGCGCTCGGGAACACCCGTGCCAGCGACCGGTCGAGGAGCGAGGTGTCGACGGCGTGCGCCACGCGGCTGCGGTCGCGCAGGTCGTGCAGGACCTGCGTCTCCTGCTCGTGGTAGCGGTCGAGGTAGACCAGGCCGTGCTCGAGGTGGACGACACCCGAGGCGACCGCCCGGCTGGACGAGACGGCGTCCGTCCACGCCGACGGCTCGGGCCACGGCACGTCGAGGTCCGGCAGCGTCGCCGGGACGGCCGGGAGGTCGAGGCAGACCGAGCCGTGGCGGACGGCCCGGACCGCGAGGGCGACGGCGAGGAGCACCGCCTCGTCGCGCTCGCCCGTGACCCGCCCCAGGTTGGTGGCGACGTGGACGTCGGCGACGGTCAGCACCCCGGCGAGGTTGAAGGTGCGGAGCAGGCCGGTGGCGTTGACGGCCAGGTCGCGGTCGTGGGCGTCGACCGGCTCGAAGGTCTCGCTCATCGGCGCACGACCCCGTCGAGCAGGTCGGACAGCTCCTCGACCAGCGGGACGGGCGGCCGCCACGAGAACACGCCGCACGGCATCCCGTCGACCACCGGGGTCTCCGGGCCGCACATGCCCCGGAGGTAGAGGTAGAGCACGCCGCCGAGGTGGGTGGCCGGGGCGTAGCCGGGCAGCCGCCACCGCAGGTAGCGGTGGAGCACGACGGTGTAGAGCAGTGCCTGGAGGGGGTAGTCGGAGTGGGCCATCGCCTCGTCGAGCATCGCGGGGCGGTAGTCGTGCGCCGTCAGCGGCTGGTCGATCGGCCCCAGCCAGTTGGTCTTGTAGTCGACGGTGAGGAAGCGCTGGGCGCCGTCCACGTCGAGGCGCAGCACGACGTCGATCGAGCCGGTGAGGTAGCCGCGCAGCGACTGGGCGGCGAGGTCGGGGTCGCCGTCGAGGGCGTCGGCGTAGACCCGCACGGCGTCGCCGTCGGGCAGGTGTCGGCGCAGCAGCGGTGCGAGGTCGCCGAGGCGTACGTCGGCGGGCGCGGCCACCGTGTCGCCACCGGCCAGCGGCACCTCGAAGTCGAGCTCGCGCAGCCGGTCGGGCAGGCCCAGCGACAGGAGGGTCCGGTCGCCCGCGAGCGGCCCGAGCGGGCTGCTGCACACCGCGACCAGCGCGTCGGCCAGCCCGCCCGGGTCGAGCTCGACCGGCCACCAGACCAGCTGCTCCTCGACCAGCCGCAGCAGCTCGGCGCGGAAGTCGTCCGCGGCTGGGTCGGCGTGCTCGAGCACCGCGTGGACCAGCGACCCGAAGGTCGCGCCGACCGGCAGGTCCGCCATCGGCGACGGCACCGAGGCGGCGTCCGCGTCGCTGCCTTCGACGACCAGGCCGCCCAGGTCGGCGGTCACGTCGTCGAGGGTGGTGTCGGAGTCCTCGTCGGGCACCAGCTCGGGCTCGGACAGCGACGCCGCCGCGGCGTGGGCGGCGCTGGCCGCCGACAGCGAGGAGTAGGAGGTGCGGCGCCACGACGTGTCGACCGATCGGGCGAACGACCGCACCGACAGCGCCTCGGTGGAGCGCTCGAGCGGCGTGGGGTCCGGTGGCGTGAGGGCCGCGAGCTCGACGCTGGGCCCGCCGGCGTCCTGCCACGCCGCGAGGATCGCGAGCAACCGGTCCTCGTCGACGAGGGCCTGGCTGTCGGGCACGGGCGCCATGCCGGGGCGACGCCCGAAGAGCATCCGGTGCAGCGGCGAGTCGGGGGTGTTGCGGTCCGCGGCGGCGTACCAGGCCACCACCTGCGACTGCGCCCGTGTCATGGCGACGTAGAGCAGGCGGAGCGACTCGCCGGCGTCCTCGCGCCAGTGGCGCCCCACCGCCTCCCGGTGGAACGCGCTCGGGCCGCCGACGTCGCGGCAGCGCCGGCCCTCGTCGTCGTGGAAGAGCGGGATGGCGGGGTCGCGGCCGGTGTAGCGGTTCCACAGCGTCGGCAGGTAGACGACGGGGTACTGGAGGCCCTTGCTGCCGTGGATGGTGACGAGCTGGACCGCGTCGGCGTCGGAGTCGAGGCGGCGGGTGCGCTCGGAGGCCACCTCGAGCTTGTCGTCGGCCACCTGCTCGCGCAGCCAGGCGAGCAGCCCGACGAGGCCGAGCCGCTCCTCGGTGGACACTCGCAGCAGCGACTCGCCGACGTGGCGCAGGTCGGTCAGCGTGCGCTCGCCACCGACGCGGGCGAGCACCCGGGCGGTGAGGCCGTCGACGGCGGCGACCTCGACCACGGCGGCCACGCCGCGGTGCGTGAAGACGTCGGCGAGCGTGCGGACGCGCGCGGTGAGCTCGTCGGTCAGGTCGTCGCCGCCCGCGTCGAGGGACTGCGCGGTGTGCCCGAAGAACGACGTCAGTGCCGCGGCGCGCACCCGGTCGGCGCGGTGCGGCTGCTCGAGCGCCTCCAGCAGCGTCAGCCACTCACCCGCCGCGGGCGTGTGGAACACCGAGCCGCCCGCGTTGACCACCGACGGGACGCCGACGAGCGCCAGGGCGTGCTGCACCGCCTCGAGCTCGTTGCGCCGAGGCGCCAGCACCGCCACGTCGCCGGGCTCGAGCGGTCGGCCCTCGAAGGTGGGTCCCGACTCGAGGAGGCGCTTGATGTCGTGGGCGGTGTCGGTGACCACGTGGTCGCGCCACACGGCGACCGGTGGTCGGGAGCGGGGTCCCTTGCCGAGCTCGGCCCGGCGCACGACCCGCAGCCGGAACGGAGCGCCCGCCCCCTGGAGGCGGGACTCGTCGAGGTGGGCCTCCACCGGGTGCACCACGATGCGCTCGTCACCGAGCTGCGCGCCCTGCAGGACGGCGTGGACGGACCGCAGGAGGGGGCGGTCGGAGCGCCAGTTGACCCCGAGCGTCTGGGTCGTCGTGGCGGTCTCGGCCGCCTGGAGGTAGGTGACGACGTCACCACCGCGGAACGCGTAGATCGCCTGCTTGGGGTCGCCGATGAGCACCATGGTGGTCGTCTCGGAGAACGCGCGCTGGAAGACCTGCCACTGGACCGGGTCGGTGTCCTGGAACTCGTCGATCAGCACGAACTTCCACCGGTGCCGCATGCGTCGGCGCGCAGCGGCGGAGGTGTCCTCGAGGGCGTCGGCGAGCTGGCTGAGCAGGTCGTCGTAGCTGAGGATCCCGAGGCGTCGCTTGCGCCGCTCGACCTCCTCGAGCACGTCGCACGCGAACCGCACGCGCATCGCGGCGGTCGAGTCGGGAGCGTCGGTGAGCACCGCCGCCGGCTCGACGCGCGCCCGCGGGTCGCTGGTGACGGACCGGGCGAGCTCCAGGGCGTCGGCGCGGCTCCACGGCGGGTCGGCCTCCGCGCCGAAGCGCGCGAGGTAGAGGTCGTCGACCGCCTCCGTGGTCAGCTCCTCGAGGTCCTCGACCAACGTCGCCGCCGCGTCGGTGTCGCCGGCGACGCCGAGGCTGCGCAGCACGAGCTGGCAGAACTGGTGGATGGTCGCGATGGTCGCGGCGTCGAAGGACACCAGTGCCGAGGTCAGCCGTTCGAGGCGCGCGCCGACCTCGCCGGCGGAGGCGTCGAGCAGCCAGTCGTGGAGCCGGTTGTCGGGGTGGCGGGTGGACGGGTCGGTGAGGAGCTGGACGGCCTCGTCGAGCTGTCGGCGTACGCGCTCACGCAGCTCCTGGCTGGCGGCCCGGGTGAAGGTGACCACGAGCATCTCGTCGAGGCGCACCTGCCCCGAGGCGATGTGCTTGGTGACGAGGGCGGCGATGGCCCAGGTCTTGCCGGTGCCGGCGCTGGCCTCGAGGAGCGTGGTGCCCGGCCGGAGCTCGGCGGCGATGTCGAAGGTGTCGATCGGCATGCTCACAACCCCCGCACCTGCTCGTGGCCGGTGTCGATCAGCGGACCCCACAGGCGCCAGGCGACGTGGCCCAGCCGGTGCGGTCCGTCCTCGCCGGCGCCCGCGGGCCCGGCGAGCAGCGTGTAGTCGGCGTGCTTGCCGAAGGCGCGCACGTGCCACGGGTCGGCGTCCTCCTTGGCGAAGCCGGAGTCGTTGAAGCGGGGCGTCTCCCACTCGGCGCGCCCCTTGAGGTCCGGGTCGCCGTCACTCCCGGCCCGCACGCGCCGCCACTCCTCGGCCCACGCCAGCGACGTCCTCACCGGCAGGGGGAGCGGCTCGCGCTGTCCGGCGTCGAAGAGGGCGACGAGGTCGCGCAGCCACTGCACGGCCTCGTGCTGGGCGAGGGGGCCGATCTGCTGCACCTGCCCGCCCGAGCGGTGCTTGCCGATGGTGTGGACGGTCCAGTTCTCGTCGGGGAGCCCGGCCGCGAGCGCCAGTGCGTTGATCCAGGCGGCCAGCCGGTGCTTCGCGCCGAGGTTGGAGAAGGAGACGGTGACGGCGTTGTTGCCCCACACGTCGCCGACCGTCCCGGAGAGCCGGCGGCCGGCACCGAGGTCGACGTCGACGTCGAGCGTGCGGTGGGCGCCGCGCCGGAGGGACTGTGCGGTCTCGACCAGCGGCCGGGCGTTCTTGACGATGTCGGTCAGGACGCCGACCCCGAGGCCGAGCGGCGGCAGCGTGCCGCTGAGCTGCTCGGCCGTCATCGCGGACTGCGGGTCCGCTCCCGCCATCACGTTGGTGACGATCCGGTCGCCGACCGCCCACTTCTCCAGCGCGTCGAGGGTGATGGGGATGGCGTCCTTGACCTCGTCGGCGGCGTAGGGGCGCGCGATCCGCAGCCGGCGGAAGAAGCCGCGCACCGGGTGGGCGAAGAAGTCCTGGAGGTCCGCGAGCGAGACGTCGGGCGCCACCGGCCCCGGGGCGGGCAGCGGCGACGGCACGAGCACGCCCACCGGCGCCCGCTCGCCGCGCGCCGCGCGGGCGCCGGCCAGGGCGAAGCGGTCGAACGTGAAGGCGCCGCGCTCGCGCAGGGACCCGTCGATGAAGTTGGCCTCGTCGAACGGCTGGAGGGGGTGGTGGGTGACCACGTGGGAGCGGACGGGAGCGGCGGCGGTGCGGTCGAGCGCGTCGAGCAGCTCGCCCAGCGGGACCGCGGGCGGGCGCTCGGCGCCGGTGTGCTCGCCGCGACCGGTGTAGGTGATCACCAGCGTGTCGGTCGCTGCGGTGATCGCGTCGAGGAAGAGCTGCCGGTCCTCCGCGCGGAGGTCGCGCTCACCGGTGCGCGGTCGGCGGGCCAGGACGTCGTCGCCGTCCACCGTGGAGACGCGGGGGAAGACGCCGTCGTCCAGCCCGACCAGGCAGACCACCCGGTGCGGGACGGAGCGCATCGGCACCATCGTGCAGACCGTCAGCGTGCCGGTGCGGAAGTTGGCGCGGGTGGGCCGCCCGCGCAGCCGCTGCTGCAGCAGCGCGCGTACGTCGGCCTGCCGCAGCGTGGTGCCGCTGTCGCCGGCGCCGGCCGCGATCCGGGCCACCTCGCGGTCGAACTGGGCCACCTGCCACACCTCGGTGAGCGGCGTGGAGGTCAGGCGGTGCACCGCGTCGGACAGCGCCGTCGTCCAGTCGGTGACGGTCCGCGCCCGCTCGGCGCTCTCGACGAAGTCGTGCAGCCGCTCGACGAGCTCGGCGAAGCGGCCGACCAGGTCGAGGTCGCCGTCGCTCACGTCGTCCACGGGGACCGTGCCGGAGACCTGGCGGTGGTCGAGGCCCGACATCGCCGCACCGAGCAGCACCCGCCTCAGCCCGGTCACCCACGTGTTGGCCTCGAGCCCGTCGAGCCCGAAGGTGCCGCGGTGCTGCGCGTCGTAGCCCCAGCGGACGCCGCTGACGCCGACCCAGTGGGTGATCCGCTCGAGCTCCTCGTCGCCCAGCCCGAAGCGCGCCCGCACCGGGTCGGCGCCGGCCACGTCGAGCACCTGGCTGGCGGTCATCCGGCCCCGCACCAGCTCGACGAGCTGCGCCGCGAGCGCCAGCAGCGGGTTGGTGGCCACGAGCGACCGGTCCGCCAGCCGGACCCGCAGCTGGTGGCCGGGGTGCCCGGCCCCCTCGCCCGCCACGTCGGCCATGCCGAACGCCGCGGAGATCAGGGGGGCGTAGGTCTCGATGTCGGGGACCATCACGAGGATGTCGCGCGGCTCGAGCGGCTCCTGCCGCGGGTCGTCGACGCTGTCCTGGAGCAGCCCGACGAGCACCTCGCGCAGCACGTCGACCTGGCGCGCGGCGCCGTGGCAGGCGTGGACCTGCACGGAGTCGTCCAGCCCGGTGCGGCCGGCGCGCTCCTGCGCCGTCGGCGCGGAGTTGGCGCGGAGGTCGTGCTGCAGCCAGCCGAGCAGCGTGCCCTTCGCCGGCGGCGCGGTGGCCGCCGGGGTGCTGGGCAGGTCGCCGAGGGTGCGGCGCAGCTCGCGCGCGTCGCGGCCGAGCGACCCGAGGAGGGGGTGGCCCACCACGGCCGCGGACGTGTCGGCCGTGCGCGGCACCTGCTCCTCGCGGGCCGCGGGGGCCAACGCCTCCCACAGCGCGGTCGAGGCCTGCGGCAGCCAGAGGTGCACCTCGCGCAGCTCGCCGAGGGCGGACAGGAGCGACACCTCCGTCTCCGGGATCCGGGTGTGCCCGAACAGCGACAGCCGCGGCGGGAGGTCGAGCGTGTCGCCGCCCGAGCGGAGCCGCTCGACGGTGTCGGCGTGGCGGACGTGGGGAGGAGGAGCGGGCACCACGTCGACCAGGCGGCGCCAGAGGGCGGCCTGCCAGAGCAGGTCCTGGTCGAGCTCGCCCCCGGCGCCGTCGGTGCGGCGGCCCTCGCGCCACTCGCTGAGCAGGGCCGGGCGCTGCACGGCGTAGGAGGAGAAGAGCCCCGCGATCCGGCGCGCGACGGCGTAGCGGCGGGCGGAGCGGTCGTCGTCGGGATCGCCGCCGCCGAGGTGGTGGGTGAGGTCCTCGAAGCCCGTGGTGCCCATCACCTCGTCGATGACCTCGAGCAACGGCCACGCCAGGCGGTCGGGGCTCCACGGGTCCTCCGTGTCGCGGTCGAGCAGCATCGACACCAGCGAGTGCGGCGTCACGAAGTCGACGCCCGCGCAGACGCCGTCGCCCCCGCGCGTCCCGATGCCGAGCCGGTGGGAGAGCCGCTGGGTGAGCCAGCGCTCGACCCCGCGGGCGGGGACCACCACGACCTCGCGGGCGAAGGGGTCCGCCAGCGGGGTGACCAGCAGGTCCGCGAGCCCGTCGGCGAGCGCGTCGGTGCGCTCGGCGGTGTGCAGGTGGAGGGTCACGGGCGCCACCCTATGAGCGGCGACCGACAACCGTGGGTCGGGTCAGAGTCCGCTGCCGCGCACCGCCCCGATCTCCGCGGCCGTGAGGGCCCGGTCGTAGACACGCACGTCGTCGATGGTGCCGGCGAACCACTCGCCCCACACCGTGTTGCCCCCGATGCGCAGCGCGCCGGTGCTGGTGGTCAGGGACCCGGCCTGCGTGCGGGTCGCCACCTGCGTCCCGTCGACGAAGAGCCGGACGACGGCGCCGTCGTAGGTCACCGCGAGGTGGGTCCACGTCGCGGCGGCAAGCGCGGCCGGGGCGTTGACCTCGCGCTCGACGTTGGCGATCGCGAGCGTGGTGTTGGGCCGGTTGCCGGCCCCGCCGGTCGCGTAGAGGCCGTAGGTGAGGCCCGACGGACGCTCCTTGAGCACGACCTGGCGCCACGCGCCGAGCGTCGTGGGACGGACCCACGCCGACAGCGTCATCCCGGTCGTCAGGTCGAGGCTGGCGGCGTCGGGCACCGTCACGAGGTCGTTGACCCCGTCGAAGACCAGCGCGCCGCCGTACCTGCCCTGGGCGGTCCACGTCGGGCCGCCGGCCAGGGTGCCGGTGTTGCCGCGCCCCGAGCTGTCCGCGGCCGTGGTGCCGGTGCCGTCGTCGAAGGACCAGCCGCCGACGAGGCCGGGCACGCCGGCGTTGGCGACCGTGACGGTCACCGGCGCCGAGGTGGTGGTGCGACCGGAGGCGTCGCGGGCCACGGCCGTGATCGCGTGCTGACCGTTGGCGACGGTCGTCGACGACCAGGTCGCGGTGTAGGGGGCGGCGGTGTCCTCGGCGCCCACGGCGACGCCGTCGACCCGGAGCTGGACGCCCACCACGGCGACGTCGTCGGTGGCGGTCGCCGACAGCGCCACCTGGCCGGAGACGGTGGCCCCGTTGGCGGGTGCGGTCACGGTCACCGTCGGCGCGGCCTGGTCGACGACCACCTGGGCCGTCGCCGGTGAGGACCAGCCCGACCAGTTGCCGGCGGCGTCGCGGGCCCGCACCTCGTAGGAGTAGGTGCCACCGGCGAGTCCAGCGTCGACGAGCGTCGTCGTGGGCGCCGTCACCGAGAAGGTCACGGCGCCGCCGGGTCCGCCGCTGCGCTGCACCTGGTAGGCCGTCACCGCGCGGTCGTCGGTCGAGGCCGACCAGGTCAGCGTCGCCGTGCCGCCGGAGACCTGCGCCGTGACGCCGGCGGGCACCGTCGGTGCCGCCGTGTCGGCGGTGACCACCGCCTGCGCCTGCGCGGACGGGGCGCTGGCGTTGGTGCCGTCGGAGGCGACCACGCGGTAGTAGTGGGTGCCGGGCGCCGCCGCGGTGTCGACGTACGACGTCGCGGTGAGGCCGGTGACGACGAGGGTCGAGGCCGAGGGGCTGAAGCCGCTCACGCCGCTGCGGTGCACCTCGTAGGTCGGGGTGGCGACGTCGTCCGTCGACGCGGTCCAGCTGAGCGAGACGCTCCCCGGCCCGGCGGTGGCCTGCAGCGCGGTGGGAGCCGTCGGCGGCACGGTGTCACCGCCGGTGCCCGGGTCGGAGGTCGAGTCGGTCACGACCTCGGCGGCACCCAGGGCACGGTCGTAGATGCGCACCTCGTCGAGGAGCCCCGCGAACCACTCGCCCCAGATCGCGTTGCCGCCGATGCGCAGCAGCCCGCTGCTGGTGGCCACGGGCCCGGTCTGGGCGCGGCTCGCCACCTGCGTGCCGTTGACGTAGAGCCGCATGGTGGCGCCGTCGTAGGTGAGGGCGAGGTGCGACCACGCGTTGAGCGCGAGGGCCGAGGGTGCGTCGACGTAGCGGTCGCCACCGATGAAGGCGGACCCGTTGGGGCGGCCCGCCAGCTCGCCGCTGGCGTAGAGCGCGTACGTCAGTCCGTTGGGCTGCTCCTTGAGCACGACCTGGTCCCAGGTGCGGGCGGCGCTGGGTCGGGCCCAGGCGGTGAGCGAGAAGCTCGTGGTGAGGTCGAAGGCGTTGCGGTCGGGGATCGAGACCCGGTCGTTGACCCCGTCGAAGGAGAGGGCGCCGCCGCGCCGGCCGTTGGCCACCCACGTGGGTCCGCCCTCGAGCGTGCCGTTCGCGCCGGTGGCCGACGAGTCGCGGGCCACCGTGCCGGCGCCGTCGCCGAAGCTCCAGGCACCCACCAGCCCGGGCACCGCGGGCGGCGCCGAGGTCTCGGTGAAGGTGGCGGTGTAGGTCGCCGAGGCGTTGGCGGTGACGGTGTGGGACCGGGCCCCGCCGTCGGACCAGGAGGCGAACTCGTAGGTCCCGCCGCGGGTCTGCGGTGAGGCGACCGCGACGGTGTTGACCGAGCGTTGGATCACCGGGACGGAGAAGGGCGTGGTCTGCTCCTCCGAGCCGACGGTCGCGCGCAGTCCCGAGGGGACGGTCTGCACGGTGAGGTTGACGACCGCCGGGTCCAGCCGCAGCGTCGTGGTGCCCACCAGGCCGTCGGAGTCGGTCGCGGTGGCCTGCAGCTCCAGCCAGGCGGGGTACTCGTGGTCCGGGCCCACGAACGACCCGGTGCCCACCCCGTCGAACCTGGCCTGGGTGTGCTCGTGGCACTCGCTGCCGTTGGGGCAGTGCTTGACCACGAGCTGGGTGCTGAGCGAGGCGGCCGGCAGGGCGCCGTCCTCGGGGTCGGTGGCCGACGCGGTGAAGGTGATGGTGTCGCCCACCCGCCACGGCGTGGTTGAGGCGGTGGAGTTGAGGACGACGGTGGGGGCGTCGCTGCCGGCGGTGATGCTCACCGTGTCGACGTCGGTCGCGCCCAGGTTGTCGGTCACCCGCAGGCGGGCGGTGAAGGTCCCGCCGGTGGTGTAGGTCCACGACGGGCTCACCGCGGTCGAGTCGTCGAAGGCGCCGTCGCCGTCGAGGTCCCAGGCGTACGAGATGCTGCTGCCGGCGTCGGGGTCGGCCGAGCCGCTGCCGTCGAGCTGGACGACGAGCGGCGTCTGCCCGCTGGACGGGTTGGCGCGCGCGACCGCGATCGGCGGCGTGTTGCCACCGGCGTTGTAGCGGATCCGCTTGACCTGGCCCGTCGCGATGTCGACGGCGTAGAGGTCGCCGCCGGGGCCCGCCTCGAGCTCGGCGGCGAACATGCTGCTGTCGAAGACGGTCGTGCTGCCGGCCACGACGTCACCCCCGTTGAGCTGGGCGAACCACAGGCAGCGGCGGGAGTAGTCGGCGAAGAACACGCCGCTGCGGTACGACGCCGGGTAGGCCAGCGACTGGCTGCCGAACGCGACGGCGGACACCGACGAGCCACCGGAGCCGCAGCCGGTCCCGAGCGCGGTGCCGTGGGCGTACGAGAGCGCCGGGGCGGTGACCGCGGAGGCGCCCTGGGCGTAGAGCGACTCGCACGCGGGCGCGTCGGCGGAGTCGTAGCCGGGCTGGCGGCCGCTGCCCTCGTAGCAGGGCCAGCCGAAGTTCTCCGCCGTGCCGTCGACGACGATCTTGTTGAGCTCCTCGAAGCGGGTCCAGCCGACGTCGCCGACCCAGATCTCGGACGTGCCGGGACGGGCGGCGAACCGGAACGGGTTGCGCATGCCGTGGGCCACGATCCGCTTGCGCATCGGGTCGGGGTCGGAGATGAACGGGTTGCCCGGCGCCGGGGCGCCGGTGTCGGGGTCGATGCGGAGGATGGAGCCGTGCGGGACGACCGCCGTGCCGGCGGGCTGCCGGGCCGACTGCGCGCGGAGGGCACCTCCCCAGCCCGAGACGTCCGCGCAGCGCTGCGAGCCGAGGTTGCCGACGTCGACCTGGTTGTAGCTGGCGGCGTCGCCGGAGCCGACGTAGAGGTAGCCGTCGGTGCCGAACTCGACGGTGCCGATCGTGTGGCTGCCGTACTGCTGGCACCAGCCGCCGCCGAGCAGCACCGCCTCCTGGCCGGTCCACGCGCCCGTGACGGGGTCGAGCGTGAGCCGGGTCAGCTCGGCGGAGACGCGACAGTCGTTGGCGCCGCCGTCGGTGGGGCACGGGTCGGTGTCGGAGGTGGCGTTGCCGTACTTGGGGACGGTGCCGCCGGGGTCGGCGTCCTTGGTGTAGAGCGCCCACAGGTAGGGCCGCTGGGGGTAGGCCGGGTCGAGCACCATGCCCAGCAGGCCGCGGTCACCGTTGTTGTAGACGCGCAGCCGCAGGTCCGCCGCCTGGCGGCTGGTGGCGTCGTCGAGGTTGTCGAAGACCTTGATCACGCCGCGCCGCTCGGCGACGAACACCTGCCCGGTGGCGGCGAACTCGACGTTGCCGGGCTGGGCGAGGCCGGTGAAGGGCAGGTCCTCGATCGTGAACCCGGCCGGCGCCGCCTGGGCCGCCGGAGCGGTCGTCGCGACCAGCGCCACCGATGGCAGGAGCGGGACGAGGAGCGCGAGGAGGACCCACCTGGCGGCGTGACGTGCTGAGCTGACCATGGACCTCGCCCCTCGACCGAACGTGGCCGTGCCGCCGGTGACGGCGCGGCGCCGATTCCGTCGAGTGTGTGGCGGTTGTCACACCTCGGGGGCGCTGCGGTGGCGCGTTACCCCCAATGGGGGACGGCCGGGCGGGTCAGCTCGCGAACTGGTAGACCACCACGAGGATCGCCAGGGCGACGAGGATGCCGATGAGGGCGCCGGTGACCATGAAGGGGCGACCGCTCTGCTGGGTCGGGTCGACGTCGTCCGGGTCGCGAGGGCTCATGGCGTGCCCGTACCCGCCCCGGTCCCGCGCATGCGCCGTACGCCCCGACGCTCCCGCGGCTCTGGCGGGGCGTGGCGCCGTCGGCGAGGATCTGTGCGTGCACCGACGGACACCTGCCGCGCTGGCCGCGATCGGCGTGCTCGCGCTGGCCGGGTGCACCGACGAGCCGCGCGAGCCGGCCCGGCCCGAGCCGGTCCGGGTCACCTGGGTCGAGAAGCAGCTGCCTCCCCCCGACGGCGCGCCCGGTCGCACGGTCGTGCGCGACGCGGTGCAGTGCGGCGACGGCTGGTGGGTCGTGGGCGCCGTCTTCCTCGACCGCCCGAGCGAGACCCGCGACACCCGGCCGGCGGCGTGGTTCTCGGCGGACCGTGGGACGTGGCGCTCCGTCCCCGTCGAGGCCCGCACCTACTGGGGTCGCCGGGCGATCCTCAACTCGGTCGCCTGCTCGCGCGGCCGGGTGGCGGTCGTCGGAGCCCGCTCCGGCGGCGCCCACGGCAACCCGCGGGTGACCACCTTCCATGCCGAGGGCGAGAGCCTGGTCGACGTGCGCGCCGTCTTCACCCAGTACGGCGGCGTCAGCGCGACCAACGTCGGACCGATCGCCGGTGGCCCCACCGGCTGGCTGATCACGGGCAACCGGACGTCAGGACCCGGCGTGTGGTGGACCGACGACCCCCGAGGATTCACCCGGGTCGAGGCGGAGCCCGGCCTCACCGACGACGGCGACCTCGAGTCGCTCGCGCAGGGCGCCGGCTGGGCGGGTGAGGAGTGGGTCGTGGTCGGCGCGGGTGCCCGGACGGGCCGGCACCTCGACCCGGACCCTCTGGCCTGGACGTCACCGGACGGGCTCACCTGGACACCCGAGGAGATGCCGGCCGCCGAGGGCGCCGAGGACGTCCACCGGGTGACGCTCCTCGACGACGGGCGGCTGCTCGCCGTCGGCCTGCACGAGGGCCGGTACGCCGCCTGGGTGCGGGACGACGACGGGTGGGGCGACGCGGTGTCGTTCGGGGAGGTGGCGCAGGAGTGGCGCGGCGCCCCCTACGTGGCGTCGCTGGTCACGACTCCGGCCGGGGCGCTCGCGAGCGTGAGCACCGGCGACCACTACGAGCTCTGGCAGACCGGGGACGGTCGCGACTGGCGGCGGGTTGACGTACCCCTCGAACCGCAGACCGCCGGCGACCACACCTTGGTGGTGGCCGCCGGCGAGGACCTGCTGCTCGTCGCCGACGCGGGCGACGGAGGGCACGTCTGGGTGGGGGAGCCGATCAGCCCTTGAAGGCGTCCTTGATCTTCTCGCCGGCCTGCTTGAGGTTGGCGCCCGTCTGGTCGCCCTTGCCCTCGGCCTCGAGCTTCTCGTCGTCGGTCGCCTTGCCCGTGGCTTCCTTGGCCTTGCCCTTGAGCTCCTCGGACTTGTTGTCGAACTTGTCGTCCAGACCCATCGTCGTTCCTCCTGTGAGGTGCGGTGCGGACCGGGGTGGCCCACTGCCAACCTGCCATGCAGGTGGGTGCCGAGCGACACCCGTGCGGGTGGAGGTGCGACCCGCGATCGGTGGCGTCGACGAGAGGGAGGAGCGGCGGTCCCGGTCAGGAGTCGAGGGACCGCGGTCGCTCGGGGGCGCGGGCGGCGTCGAGGCGGCCGCGCGGTTCGGCCGGGGGCGGCGGCGGGGTCTGGTGCTCGACCTCCTCGGCCCGGGAGGCGTCGAATCGCCAGATGACGGCACAACCCACGATCGCGACGACGATCGCGACCGTGCCGATCAGGATGACTGTTCCCATGGGATTCTCCTGGTGCACTGGTAGGACGAGGCGAATACCTCTACAGTCCTGTATAAGTTATTTCGGCACTATGTACAAGACCTGCACGGGAAGGTTTCACATGACCGTCGGCGCCTCCGAGGGATTCAGCATCGGCGTGCTGGCGGCGCGCACCGGGCTCACCCCGGCCGTCCTGCGCACGTGGGAGAACCGCTACGGCTTCCCGGCCGGTCAGCGCTCCCCGACGGGGCACCGCCGCTTCACCGAGGCCGACGTCCGCCAGGTCCGCGAGGTGCTCGACGTGCGCGCCTCGGGAGTCCCGCTGCAGGTCGCCATCGACTCCGTGGCTCGTCGGTCGTCGCTCGGCCACGACTCCGTCCACGCCGCCCTGTCGGCCGACTTCCCCGAGCTGCGTCCCCAGCGACTGGGCCGTCGCGCGCTGATCGCGGCCTCCCACGCGGTCGAGGACGAGTCGCTGGCTCGGGCCGACCGCCCGGTGGTGCTCGGCTCCTTCCAGGAGGGCCACCGCTACTCCCGGTCCCGGCACCGCTGGGACGAGCTGGCGCGCACGGCGTCCTGGGCTGCCGTCGTCGCCGACTTCGACGAGGCGCTGCCCGCCGACCCGGCGGCGCGCCCGGCCCGGTGCCAGCTCCCGGAGGACTCCGCGCTGCGCCGCGAGTGGACGGTGGTGACCGTGAGCGCGACCCGGGCAGCGGTCGTCTCGGCGTGGGAGGTGCCGGGCGCGCCCGACCGCGACCCGGTCTTCGAGTCGGTGATCAGCACCCACCGGCCGGCCGCCCTCGCGGCCGCCCGCGTGCTGGTGGGTGCCGCCCGCGCGAGCGGCGCCACACCTCCCGGCAGCGTCGACGACCTGCTCGACGACCCGGCACCCGCGCCGGCCACACCGCCGGCCGACGTCGACCGCATGTGGCTGCGCGCACTGGCGAGGCTCGACCCGCCCCGCTGACTCCTGCTCGCGGGGACGTACGGCGCGAGGCGACGCCTCGAGTTGAGACACTGACGTCTCACGTGAGACACTGACGTCTCACTACGAAGGGGCGTCATGGCGACCGATCGCGACGACGTGCTGCGCGCCGCGCAGCGCGTGCTCAACGCCGACCCGGCCGCGCCGATGTCGGCCGTGGCCGAGGCCGCCGGCATCAGCCGGGCCACGCTGCACCGTCACGTCGACTCCCGCGAGTCGCTGCTGGTCGAGCTCGGCACCCGGTCCCTCGACCGGTGGGAGCGGCGGCTCGACGACGTCGACGTCGAGGCCCTGGCGGCGGAGGCCGCCCCGGCCAGCCTGCGCGCCTCCCTCGAGACGCTGGTGCTCGGCTACGTCGACGACTCCGACGCGTTCGGCTTCGCCCTCACCGATCAGGTGATCCTCGCCAACGCCGAGCTCGTGGAGCGCACCCAGGCGCTCGCCGGTCGCGAGGCGGTCCTCTTCGCCGCCGCACAGCGAGCCGGCGTGCTGCGCACCGACCTTCCGCTGCGGTGGCTCGGGCACGCGGTCTACGGGCTGCTCGTGGCGGCGCGCGAGGCCGTGCGCATCGGCGACGTCGCCCGCCGCGACGTCGGCCACCTCGTCCTCTCGTCGCTGCTCACCGGGGTCGGCACGCCGTGACCGACCTCCAGCAAGCCGTGCCGCGGACCTCCGCCGACCCCCGCCGCTGGTGGGCCCTGGTCGTGCTGGCCGCCAGCCTCCTGGTGGTCGTCATGGACATGACCATCCTCAACGTCGCGCTGCCCGAGATGGCCGCCGACCTCGGCCTCGGCTCGGTCGCGCAGCTGTGGGTCGTGGACGCGTACGCCCTCGCCCTCGCCGGCCTCCTCGTGCCGGTCACCGCCCTCGGCGACCGGTGGGGCCGCAAGCGGATGCTGCTGACCGGCTATGCCGCCTTCGCCGTCGGCTCGGTCGCGATCCTGTGGGCCGACAGCGCCGCCTCCGTCATCGCGATCCGAGCGCTGCTCGGCGTCGGCGGGGCCATGGTGATGCCGTCGACCCTGTCCCTCATCCGCTCCGTCTTCGCGGACCCGCGCGAGCGCACCCTGGCGCTCAGCATCTGGGGCGCGACGGCCGCGCTCGGCGTCGCGGTCGGACCCGTCGTCGGCGGAGCGCTGCTGCAGTCGTTCAGCTGGCACGCCGCCTTCCTCGTCAACGTGCCGCTCATGGTGGTGGCGATCGCCGCCGCCGCGTGGCTGCTGCGCGAGAACCGCTCGCGCGTGCCGGGCCGGATCGACGCCCCCGGCGTCCTGCTGTCCGCCGGCGGGCTCACCGCCGTCGTCTACGCGGCCAAGCAGCTCGGCAAGCACGGCCCGAGCCTGCCCACCCTGGTGCTGCTCGCGGCGGGCGTGGCCGCTCTCGCCGCCTTCGTGCGGATCGCGCTGGCCTCGGACCGGCCGATGCTCGACGTGCGGCTGTTCGGCGGCCGGGTGCTGCGCGCGGGCGTCGTCGCCGCGCTGGCCAGCAGCGCCGCGATGGCCGCGGTCCTCTTCGTCGGCAGCCAGTGGCTGCAGCTCGTCGAGGGCTGGAGCCCGCTGGAGTCCGGTCTCGGCCTGCTGCCGCTCGCGGTCGGGGCCATGGTGGCCTCGCCGTTCGCCCCCGCGGCTGCCGCTCGGACGAGCCCCCGCGCCGTGCTGGCCGGTGGCCTGCTCGTGCTGTCGGCCGGCCTCGCGCTGCTGGCGGTCGTGCCGGCGACCTACCCCTGGATCGCCGTGGCGTTCGCCGTGGTGGGGCTCGGCACGTCGGCACTCGGTCTCGGCTCCGCGCTCATCATGGGCGCGGCGACCGACGACCAGGCCGGCTCGGCCGCCGCCGTCGAGGAGATCACCTACGAGCTCGGTGCCGTCCTCGGCATCACCTTCCTCGGCAGCCTCGTCGGCGCCGTCTACCGCGCGAGCCTCTCCGACGGCGTCGGCGCCGCCGCGCGCGAGTCGGTCGCCGGAGCGGCGGGCGGACCGTGGGCTGCGGAGGCGGGCGACGCGTTCCTGACCGCCTTCGCCGCCGTCGGTGCGGTGGGGGCGCTGCTGACCGCGCTCGCGGCGTACGCCGTCTGGCGGCTGGTCCCCGCCGACCTCACCCTGGACGACGCGCAGCACTGAGGGCCGCCGCTGCCTCACTTCCCTCGGGGGTGGCGGCAGATCACACCCGAGGAAGGCTGGACGATGCGATGTGCCGCCACCCTCCGCGCCCCTAGAGTCGGCCCATGGCTCGCTACGGCGCTCAGTTCGGTCCCGACATCACCTTCCTCGGGGTTCCCGCCTGCGACCTCGATGACGAGGCGACGTACGCCGGTGCCGACGTGGTCGTGATCGGCGCGCCCTTCGACGGAGGGACCTCGCACCGGCCCGGGACGCGCTTCGGCCCGCAGGCCATCCGGATGACCGACTACCTCCCCCACGACGGCTCGCGGCCGTCGCTCGCCCTGCGCACCGACGGGCTGCAGGACCTGCGGGTCGTCGACGCCGGTGACGTCGAGCTCCCGCCGGGCGACATCGAGGTCGCGCTCCCGCGGCTCGAGGCGGCGGTCGAGAAGGTGGCCCGCGCGGGCGCCATCCCGGTCGTGCTCGGCGGCGACCACTCCATCGCCTACCCCGACGCGAAGGGCGTCGCCAACGTGCTGGGCCACGGCCGGGTGTCGATGATCCACTTCGACGCGCACGCCGACACCGGCGACATCGAGTTCGGCTCGCTGTGGGGCCACGGCCAGCCGATGCGGCGCCTCATCGAGTCGGGCGCCCTGCGCGGCGACCGGTTCCTGCAGATGGGCCTGCGCGGCTACTGGCCGGGGCCGGAGACGCTCGACTGGATGGCCGCCGAGCGGATGCGGTCCTACGAGATGACCGAGATCGTGCACCGCGGGCTCGACGACTGCCTCACCGAGGCGTTCGCGATCGCCACCGACGAGTGCGACGGCGTCTTCCTCTCCGTCGACATCGACGTGTGCGACCCGGGCCACGCCCCCGGCACCGGCACCCCGGAGCCCGGCGGCCTCTCGGCCCGCCAGCTGCTCGACTCCGTACGCCGCATCTGCCTCGAGCTGCCCGTCGTCGGGGTCGACGTGGTCGAGGTGAGCCCGCCCTACGACCACGCCGACATCACGGCGGCGCTCGCCAACCGCGTCGTCCTCGAGGCGCTCTCCGCGATCGCCCGCCGGCGCCAGGACGAGCGCGACGGCACGACGTGGGACCCGGCGCGGCCGCTGCTCGACCGCTGACCGCGGGCCGCGCGCGTACGGCTGTCGGCCGCCCTGCCGGGAGCGGATCCGCCCCGGGCGGAACACCCTGTGGTCCGCCCCCACCCGGCGGCAGGCTGGCGGCATGAGCCTGAACCCGACATCCGAACGCATCGAGGACGAGCTGGTCCGCCGCCTCATGCACCAACGCATCATCGTGCTGGGGGAGGAGCTGCAGGAGCGCAACGGCAACCGGTTGATGCACCAGCTGCTCCTGCTGTCGGCCGAGGACCCCCGCGCCGACATCACCCTCTGGATCAACTCGCCGGGCGGGTCGGTCTCGGCGATGCTCGCCATCCACGACGTCATGCAGCTCATCCCCAACGACGTCAGCACGGTCGCCATGGGCATGGCCGCGAGCGCCGGCCAGTTCCTCCTGTCCGCCGGTACGCCCGGCAAGCGCTACGCCCTGCCCCACGCCCGGGTGCTGCTGCACCAGGGCTCGGCCGGCATCGGCGGGACGGCGGTCGACATCGAGATCCAGGCCGACGACCTGCGCCACACCCGCGACACGGTGCTCGGGTTGATCGCCGCGCACACGGGCCAGGACCGCGACACCGTCGAGCGCGACTCCCGGCGCGACCGGTGGTTCAGTGCCGAGCAGGCCCTCGACTACGGCTTCGTCGACCAGCTGATCAGCAGCATCGACCACGTCACCCCGGCGCGACCGCAGGGCATCGGCCTGGCGGGTGTGCGATGAGCACCTACACGATCCCGTACGTCGTCCAGCAGACGCCGCGGGGCGAGCGCACGCTCGACCTCTACTCGCGGCTGCTCTCCGAGCGGATCATCTACCTCGGCACCGAGATCGACGACGGCGTCGCCAACGCGGTCATCGCCCAGCTGCTCCACCTCGCCTCGGAGAACCCGGACCTCCCCGTCAGCCTCTACATCAACTCACCCGGCGGCTCGATCTCGGCGATGCTGGCGGTCTACGACGCCATGCAGTTCGTGCGGCCGGCCGTCGAGACGGTGTGCGTGGGCCAGGCGGCCTGGACCGCCGCCGTGCTGCTCGCCGGGGGCGCGCCGGGCAAGCGGGCGATCCTGCCGCACGGCCGGGTGGTGCTCCACCAGCCGGCCACGCAGGGCCGCGGCACCGTCCCCGACCTCATCCTGGAGGCCGACGAGGTGGCGCGGGTGCGCCTGCTGCTCGAGGAGGTCCTGGCGCAGCACACCGGGCGCACGGCCGATCAGATCCGTCAGGACACCGACCGCACGCTGGTGCTTCCCGGCTCGGCGGCCGTCGACTACGGCATCGTCGACACGGTCCTGCACGAGCAGGGCCCGGCGTACGTCTGAGCCGCGGGCGGTCGCTCGGCGCGTGGGCTCAGGCGGCGAGGCAGGAGGCGTCGGACCGGTTGACCCGTCCGGCCAGCTCGCGGACACCCAGCTCGAGCGCGCCGGCGACGGCGTGGAGCATCTCCGAGGAGGGGTCCTTGAGCCCGCGCTCGATCTCGGAGAGGTACTGCACGGACACGCCGGCGCGCTGCGCGACGTCCACGAGCCGCTCGCCGCGACGGGTGCGCTCGCGGTGCAGCTCGCGGCCCACCAGCTCGCGCCACAGCGGCTCGGGTGCCTCGGCCGACCGGTCGGCCGCACGCTCGGGGAACTCCAGGATCTCGCCCATGGATCGACGGTAGCGAGGCCGGGCGCCGGGTCCTACGGGTTCCGCTCAGAGCGGAACGGCCGGGCCCAGGAGCGCGTCGACGTACGCGGTCGCCGCGGCCGCGGCGTCGACGTCGACCACCACGTCGGTCCACCGGCCGTCCGGCGTCTCGGTGAGGCGGTCGCCGACCAGGCCGATCCGTCGCGGCT
This sequence comes from Nocardioides renjunii, assembly GCF_034661175.1. Lineage (NCBI taxonomy): Bacteria > Bacillati > Actinomycetota > Actinomycetes > Propionibacteriales > Nocardioidaceae > Nocardioides > Nocardioides renjunii. The sequence continues at coordinate 247,932 of NZ_CP141058.1, forward strand.
CGACCCGGAACAGCCCGGGGTGGGTGAGCAGCACGAGCGCGCCCGCGTCACCGATCAGTCGACCCCGTCGCACGGCGAGGAGCTCCCCGGCCAGGCGTGCGGCCGGGCGGTTGGACGACCGGAGCCGGGCGACGTCCTCCGCACGCACCGAGACCCGCTCGAACACGTCGATCACATAGAGCGTGAAGGACCGGTCTCCCGCCAGGAGCCGAGCGGTGGCGACGGGGTCGTGGGCCGCGTTGAGCTCGGGCGGGTCGCCCGCCGCCAGCTCGCCACCCAGCACGACGACCTCGTCGGCCAGGGGTGCGAGCGCGGTGAGGTTGGTCATCGGGGCGAGCCCGACCAGGGTGACCGGTCCACCCGCGCCGGCTGCCTCCACGACGTCCGCGACGCCGAGCCCGGTGGTCTCGGGTCCGGTGGTCTCGGGTCCGGTGGTCTCGGGCCCGGTGGTCTCGGGCCCGGTGGTCTCGGGCACGGGTGGCACCGGGACCCCGCCGAGCCCGTCGGGTCCGTGGTTGGTGGGACCGGTCCGCGGCCCGGCGCCGGAGGTCGTCCGAGCGGCCCCGGTCACCACTGGTACGTCGTGGGCGCCGGCGTGCGCGAGGACGGCCGCCGAGTTGCGGGCCGCGACCCCTGCCGGGACGTTGCCCACCACGGTCGTCACCCCGCACAGGTCGAGCGCGGGGCTCGCGGCGGCGTAGAGCAGAGCCAGGGCGTCGTCGATGCCGGTGTCGACGTCGAGCACGACCCGCCGCGTCACACGCCCAGGCCGAGCAGGCCGAGCGGCTCGGCCATCTCGGTCTCCTCGTAGGTGAAGTGCGACTCGAGGTCGGCGCGCAGCGCGGCGACGGCCGCGACCAACTCGTCGACGCGGGAGGGGTCGGACCGGACGGCCAGGGCCAGGTCGTCGACCAGCTCGAGGTGGGCGTGGACGACGAGGTGCTCCTCGGCCAGCCGCTGCGCGACGGGGGCGTAGGCCTCCAGCGTCGCGACCGCGGGGAACATGCTCTGGTCCTCGATCGAGTGGTGCATCGTGAGGAAGCGACACACCTGCCCGCACATCCCGGCGACCTGCTGGGCCGTCAGCGACGGCGCCAGCCCGTGGACCCCGGCCCGTACGGCGTCGGCGTCCCCCGCCCCGTCCTGCAGGGACTGCACGGCCCGGGTGAGCGCCTCGAGCTCGTGGCGGAAGTGGTCGTGGATCATCCGGAGGTGGTCGCCGCCCGCGCGCTGCCGCGGCGTCAGCTCGACGGAGCCCGACACGCGGGGACGGCTGGCGTCGTCGATGGGCGGCACGGGAGCGAGCCTACGGCCCGGGGCCGACAGCGGGCGGCGAGTGGCCTGCGGGCCCGGGACGCAGAACAGCCCGGTCGTGACGACCGGGCTGCACTGTCCTGCGCGCCTGTAGGGATTCGAACCCCAAACCTTCTGATCCGTAGTCAGATGCTCTATCCGTTGAGCTACAGGCGCCCGTCCGTGCACCGCTTGCGCGCCGCGTGGACTGGTCGAGGATAGCCGACATGGTCCGGACGGGCGAAATCAGGCCCACCCCGTCAGTCGGTTGACGGCCCTCGGCGGTGCCCTATGGTGCCTAGCACCCGCACACGCGGCGGTCCGCACCCGCCGCAGGATGAGAGGCAGCGTGATGGCAGATCTCGAGGCAGTCATGGACGAGGCCGGACTGACCAACCCCCAGGTCCGTGAGTTCGTGAAGGAGTACGCCGAGCTCACCGGCGCCGAGCGCATCGAGGTGGTCAACGCCTCCGACGACGCGCGGCTCCTCGAGGAGGCCGTGGCGGCCGGGGAGCTCCAGCGCGCCGGCGAGGGGCGCTACTACTCGCGCAGCTACCACAAGGACACCGCCCGCTCCGAGGAGCGCACCATCGTCGCGACCAACGACGAGAAGGACCGCGGCGTCTACAACAACTGGCGGCCGGCCTCGGAGATGAAGCCGATGCTGCACGAGCGGATGCGCGGCGCCTCGCAGGGCAGGACGATGTACGTCATCCCCTACCTGATGGCCCCGGCCGGCAACGCCCTCGAGCCGTGGGCGGCCGGCGTCGAGCTCACCGACACGCGCACCGTGGTGCTGCACATGATCCGGATGGCCCGCGTCGGCGTGCGCTACGTCAACGACCTCGAGGACCAGGGCTCGTTCGTCCGCGCGGTGCACGTCACCGGCGACCTGGAGCATCTCGGCCAGGGCACCCCCGACGACCAGCGCTACTTCGTCACCGTCGCCGACGAGCGCACCATTCTCCACTTCGGCTCGTCCTACGGCGGCAACGCGCTGCTCGGCAAGATCGCCCACGGCCTGCGGCAGGGGGCGTACGACGGCTGGGCGAGCCGGAAGTTCCTCGCCGAGCAGTACATGCTCATCGGCATCCACGACAAGGAGACCGGGAAGACGTACCACGTCTGTGGCGGCTTCCCGAGCGCCTCCGGCAAGACCAACCTGGCGATGATGGCCGCCCCCGACGCCCTCGGCGACCGCTACCACGTGTCGTTCTACGGCGACGACATCGCGTGGCTCTGGGTCGACGAGGAGACCGGCCGGCTCATGGGGATGAACCCGGAGTACGGCGTGTTCGGGGTCGCCAAGGACACCAACGAGACCACCAACCCCAACGCGCTGCACTCCATCGACGAGGGCTCGCAGGCGATCTTCACCAACGTCGCCTACAACCCGAGCACCGGCGAGGTCTGGTGGGAGGGCAAGACGCCGAAGCCGCCGAGCAACGTCCGCGGCTGGCTCGACTGGACCGGGTCGCCGCTCGCCGACCGCAAGAGCAACGACACCGCAGCGTGGGCGCACCCCAACAGCCGGTTCACCACGACGCTCGACAACGTCCCCAACATCGCCCCCGACTACGACGAGCCGGCGGGCGTGCCGATCGACGCGATCATCTTCGGCGGCCGCACGAGCGACCGCGAGCCGCTGATCCGGGCGATCACCGACCTCGCCGAGGGCGTCTACGACGGTCTGACGCTCGGCGCGGAGGCGACCTTCGCGGCCGAGGGCGTCGACGGCCAGCTGCGCTACGACCCGATGTCGAACCGGCCGTTCATGGCCTACGGCGAGGGTGACTACGCCCGCCACTACCTCGACATCGTCGGCGCGGCGAAGGAGCAGCCGATCTTCGCGCACGTCAACTGGTTCCAGAAGGACCCCGACGACGGCCACTTCCTGTGGCCCGGCTACCGCGACAACCTGCGCCCGCTGCTGTGGCTGCTGCAGCTCAAGAACGGTGAGGTCGAGGGTCGGCGCACCGCGGTCGGCATCATCCCGACCGAGGAGGAGCTCGACCTGTCCGGCATGGACGTGCCGGACCGGGACCTCGAGCGCATCCTCACCATCGACAAGGAGCGGTGGCAGCAGGAGATGGGCTTCCGCGAGGAGCACCTCGCCCAGTTCGACCGGATGCCCGAGGAGATCTGGGAGGCCCACCGCCGGGTCGCCGCCGACCTCGAGGGCGAGGCCTGACCCCTCCTCCCTGCCGCTCGTCCCTGTCGAAGTCCCCGCCCAGGCGGGGACTTCGTCACGTCCAGGCCGTTGCAGAAGCCGAGACGAGCGCGACTCGCGCAGGGAGTGCCGCCACCGAGGCATAGAGGTGAAAGGACACGCCAACCACTGATTAGGTATTGCCTATCAACACACTGTAGTTTGGCGACAACGTCCTGATCCGTGCTCGAGGAGTCCCCGTGCAGAAGCTCGTCATGTTCGCCCTCGTGGGCGTCGCCGCCCAGCTCGTCGACGGCAGCCTGGGGATGGCGTACGGCGTCACCTCCACGACGCTGCTGCTGATGATCGGCACCAACCCGGCCATGGCCTCCGCGATGGTCCAGCTCGCGCAGCTCGGCACGACGGCCGCCTCGGGCATCGCGCACCACTCCTTCGGCAACGTCGACTGGCGCGTCGTGCGCAACATCGCTGTCCCCGGCGCCGTCGGCGCGTTCGTCGGCGCCACGCTGCTGGTCAACATGCCCGTCGACCTGGCGAAGGTCGTCATGTCGGTGCTGCTGCTGGCGCTCGGCTCCTACCTCCTCGTGCGCTTCACCGTGAAGGGCTTCGACTCCACCCGGGTCGGCCAGCCGGTGAGCCGCCGCTTCCTCGTCCCGCTCGGCGGGATCGCCGGCTTCGTCGACGCGACCGCCGGCGGCGGCTGGGGCCCGATCGGCACCCCTGCCCTCCTCGCCAACGGCCGGATGGAGCCGCGCAAGGTCATCGGGTCGGTCAGCACCTCCGAGTTCGTCGTCACCCTCGCCGCCTCGATCGGCTTCCTCACCGCGCTCGGCTTCGCCGGCATCCAGTGGCAGATCGTCCTCGGCCTGCTCATCGGCGGCGTGATCGTCGCCCCGTTCGCCGCGATGCTGGTCAAGGTCATCCCCGCCCGGATGCTCGGCTCGCTGGTCGGTGGCCTGATCGTGCTGACCAACACCCGCACCCTCGTCAACGCCGACCTGGTCGCCGTGCCGGGCAACGTCGCGGTCGTCCTCTACGTCGCGATCGCCGCGGTGTGGGGCTTCGCGGTGAACCACTCGTGGCGCGCCCACAAGGCCGACGTGGCCCGCGAGGCGGAGCTCGAGGCGATGCGCGCGCCGGTCGAGGCCTGAGCCTCTCCGGACCGTCCTCCGGCCTCCCGACAGGGGTCGGTACACCGGTCACCGGCCTCCGGGAATGATGCGCCGGAGCACCGAGATCCACGTCACACCCCTGTGATCGATCCAATAGGGGGGAGCTGATCGACGGGCTAGCGTCCCGCGCAAGTCGCCGACAACGACGCCGCGCGAACCACCCGCGACGCTTCCCGAAGGAACCGGTCATGACCGCCACCATCGACACCCAGACGACTCCTCCCACCGAGCAGCCGACCACCCACCAGGGCATCCTCGCCTGGGTCACCGAGGTGGCCGAGCTGACGCAGCCCGACGCCATCCACTGGTGCACCGGGTCCGACGAGGAGTGGCAGCAGCTCACCGCCGCCCTCGAGGCGACGGGCACCTTCACCCGGCTCGACCCGGACCTGATGCCCAACTCCTTCCACGCCGCCTCGGACCCGACCGACGTCGCCCGCGTCGAGGACCGCACCTACATCTGCTCGGTGCGCGAGCGTGACGCCGGCCCCACCAACAACTGGATGGACCCGGCCGAGATGAAGGACCTCATGCGCGGGCTCTACGCCGGCTGCATGCGGGGCCGCACGATGTACGTCGTCCCGTTCGTCATGGGTCACCTCGAGGCCGACCACCCGATGTTCGGCATCGAGGTCACCGACTCGGCCTACGTCACGGTGTCGATGCGCGTCATGGCCCGCATGGGCACCGACGTCCTGCGCCGGATCGAGGAGCTCGCCGACGCCGGTGAGGACCCGCAGTGGGTGCCCGCCCTCCACTCGGTCGGCATGCCGCTCGAGCCGGGCCAGGACGACGTGTCGTGGCCGTGCAACGACACCAAGTACATCGTCCAGTTCCCCGAGGAGCGGATGATCTGGAGCTTCGGCTCGGGCTACGGCGGCAACGCCCTGCTCGGCAAGAAGTGCTACGCCCTGCGCATCGCCTCCGTCATGGCGCGCGACGAGGGCTGGCTGGCCGAGCACATGCTGATCCTCAAGCTCACCTCGCCGCAGGGCGTCACCAAGTACGTCGCCGCGGCCTTCCCGAGCGCGTGCGGCAAGACCAACCTCGCGATGCTCAAGCCGACCATCCCGGGCTGGACGGTCGAGGCCATCGGCGACGACATCGCCTGGATGCGCGTCGGCGAGGACGGCCGCCTGTGGGCGGTCAACCCGGAGTTCGGCTTCTTCGGCGTCGCGCCGGGCACCAACGAGGACACCAACCCCTACGCGATGGAGACCATCCGCAAGGGCAACTCGGTCTTCACCAACGTCGCCCTCACCGCCGACGGCGACGTGTGGTGGGAGGGCCTGGAGAACCCGCCGGCCGTGGCCACGAGCTGGAAGGGCGAGCCCTGGACGCCGGAGATCGCCGCCGAGACCGGCGAGCTGTCCAGCCACGCCAACAGCCGCTACTGCACCCCGATCAAGCAGTGCTCGATCCTCGCCGACGAGTACGACGACCCGCGTGGCGTGCCGATCGACGCGATCCTCTTCGGCGGCCGCCGCAAGACGACCATCCCGCTGGTCACCGAGGCCCGCGACTGGAACCACGGCACCTTCATGGGCGCGACGCTCTCCTCGGAGACCACCGCGGCCGCCGTCGGCGCCGTCGGCGTGGTGCGACGCGACCCGATGGCGATGCTGCCGTTCATCGGCTACAACGCCGGCGACTACTTCGGTCACTGGGTCGGCATCGGCAAGGACAACGACGCCGCCAAGCTGCCGAAGATCTTCTACGTCAACTGGTTCCGTCGCGATGACGACGGTGGCTTCCTCTGGCCGGGCTTCGGCGAGAACAGCCGCGTGCTCAAGTGGGTCATCGAGCGCATCGACGGCCAGGCAGCGGCCGTCGAGACGCCCATCGGCCACGTCCCGGCGCCCGGCTCGCTGGACATCGACGGGCTCGACGTGACCGAGGAGCAGCTGGCGCAGGCGCTCGCCGTCGACACCGAGGAGTGGAGGGCCGAGCTCCCGCAGATCGAGGAGTGGTTCGAGAAGTTCGGCGACGACCTCCCGGCCGTGCTGTGGAGCGAGCTCGACACGCTGAAGGCCCGGCTCGAGGCCTGAGCCACCGTCGTACGCCGCCGACCCGCCTCCCGCGCCACCGGGGGGCGGGTCGACGCCGTCCGGGGCGTCGGCGTTGTGTCGGTGTGGCACCATCGCCCCACTGGGTACGGGGTCGAGCGGAGGTCAGTCATGCCCCTGGGGCAGCAGGAGCGCGGGATCTTCGAGGAGCAGGCCACGCCGCTCTACGAGGAGATCGTGACCTCGGGGGGCATCAGCACCACCGACCGTCGCATCGTCGACCGGGGTGAGCTCCAGCAGGCCTTCGAGCTCCTCGTCGAGGTCGGCCTGGTCGTGAGGAGCGACGACGGCACGCAGTGGCGCGCGGTGGACCCCGCCGCGGTGCAGGCGCAGGTGGTCGCCCCGCTGGGGCAGCAGGGTGCCGAGCTCATCGCCGAGTCGGCTCACTGGGCGCAGGCGTTCTCGACGCTGTCGCACGCCTGGCGTCGTTCGCCGAGCGCCGTCGGGGGTCCGTTCGCCGAGATCCGCGGCCTCAGCACCATCGCCAGCTTCCTCGCGTCGCTCGTGGGCGACGCCGAGCTCGAGCTGCTGACGGCGCAGCCGCAGGACCGCCGGGGTGTCAAGCAGCTCGGCGAGGCCGGTGCCCGCGAGATCGCGGCGCTCAAGCGGGGCGTCAAGATGCGCACCCTCTACCAGCACGCCGCCCGACGAGGTGCCGACACCCGCAAGTACGTCGCCGCGGTGACCGCCGCCGGCGCCGAGGTCCGCACCCTCGACGAGTTCTTCAACCGCCTCATCGTGGTGGACCGCCGGATCGCGATCATCCCCAGCCACGAGGGGCTCAGCGCGGCGATGGTCATCAGCGACCTGTCGATGGTCGGCTACCTCGTCGACATGTTCGAGCGCCACTGGGAGCGGGCACGCCCCTTCACCAGCAGCGAGACCTCCCTCATGCGCGACATCGCCGCCGAGCAGCGCGCGATGACGATCCGGATGCTGCTGGAGGGCCGTGCCGACCCGGCGGGCGCCAAGCGCCTCGGCGTCAGCCCGCGGACGTACGCCGGCTACGTCGCCGACCTCAAGAACGAGTTCGAGGTCGAGACGAGGTTCCAGCTCGGCTACGAGATGGGCAAGCGGGGCATCTCCGGCCGGGAGACGGACGAGCCGACGCCCTGACGGGTTCTCGGGAAAAGACAAGGGCAGCAGCTCTGGGAGCTGCTGCCCTTGCTGCCGGGACGGGCCTGTGGGGGAGGCCGTCGGACCAGAACTCGTGGGGGGTTGAGGGGTCCGTGTCCCAGCTCTTCACTGCGTGCACATCATGGCACGTGTGGCTCAGAAGTTTGCCTTGACCTTGCCGCCCCACGTGGTGTCGGTTGCGGCGCTGGCGGGGCCTGCGTTCACTCCGACGAAACCGAGTCCGAGCGCGGCCACGAGAGCGGCTGCGGCGATACGGCGAACTGGGGTCATTGCTTTCACCTCGAAGTCACGTTGTCACAGGGGATGACGTGGTCCATCTTCACCCATGGCCCGTCGTGGCGTCCCACCCCTGTCGCTGCAGGTCTGTGCAATGCAGGATCCTGCAAACGACGCGGGCAGCGCGGCGTCGGCCCCCTTCGGAGGAAGGGGGCCGACCACTGCGGAGGCGGAGGGATTTGAACCCTCGATGGGGTTGTAGCCCCAAACCCGCTTAGCAGGCGGGCGCCATAGACCGGACTAGGCGACGCCTCCATGCCCGACCGCGGCCGGGCGCACAGAAGGTTACAAGGCTCGGCGCGCCTGCGCCGAATCAGGTCACCACTTGCGCAGGCCGTGTCCGCGCTGGAGGTGGTCCTGGACGTCGCGGACGAACGCCTCGCGGTCCGTCGCGAGCATCTCGACCGGGATCGTGGTCGTCCGCCCGTCACGCAGGCGGAGCACGACGACGGGCGAGCCGGCGACGGTCGTGGTCACGGCGTCCTCGACGTCCTTCCACCGGCCCGACGCGGCGCCGACACCGCGCACCCACTGGATGCGGTAGCCCGCCGGGGTCAGCCGCGCGACCCAGCCCTTCTGCCGCCACGCCCACCAGGTGGCGACCAGCAGAGCGATCGTCAGCGTCACCGGCACCAGCAGGAAGAGGGTGTGCAGGTCGAGCACCGCGATGGCCAGCGTGCCGAGCAGGATGAGCACCGCGACCGTGCACAGGACCACACCGAGCAGTCGCGCCGCGACGGCGGGAGCGAGGCGGTGGACAGTGGCGGTGTCGGTCACGCCGCCGATTTCACCACGTGTGCCGCCACCGCCCCGCGCGCGGGTCGCGGCGGGCGCCGTTCGGTAGAGTCCCGCGGTGTGCGGCGCCCTCGGCGCGGCACGAGGAGGGGTGCCGGAGCGGCCGATCGGAACCGCCTTGAAAGCGGTCGTAGGGAGACCTACCGCGGGTTCGAATCCCGCCCCCTCTGCCACGGCGAAGCGGAGCGAGGCGCCGGCTGAGGGGGCGTCGGCCCGCGCTCCGCCGCTCCCGCAGTCGGCCGCGGCTAGGCTCCGTCCGGTGACGACCTGGTTCGAGTCCGCCGACGACGCGGCCGAGCGCCTGCGCGCGGCCGGCTACCTCACCGACGACGCGACCGCCCTGACGACGTACCTCGCGGGAGCGCTGGAGAAGCCGTTGCTCGTCGAGGGCCCGGCCGGCGTGGGCAAGACCGAGCTGGCCAAGGCCGTCGCCCGGGCGACGGGCGCCGAGCTGGTGCGGCTGCAGTGCTACGAGGGCCTCGACGAGGCGCGGGCCCTCTACGAGTGGAACTACAAGAAGCAGCTGCTCCGGATCCAGGCCAGCGGCGGCCGCGACGCCGGTCCGGACTCGTGGAGCGAGACCCACGACGACATCTTCACCGAGGAGTTCCTCCTCACCCGGCCGTTGCTCACCGCGATCCGGCGCGACGAGCCGACCGTGCTGCTCGTCGACGAGGTCGACAAGACCGACGTGGAGGTGGAGGGGCTCCTGCTCGAGGTGCTGAGCGACTTCCAGGTGACGATCCCCGAGCTGGGCACGGTCGCGGCGACCCGGCGTCCCTTCGTGGTCCTCACGTCCAACGCCAGCCGAGAGCTGTCCGAGGCGGTGAAGCGACGGTGCCTGTTCCTGCACCTGGGCTACCCCGACGCCGAGCGCGAGCGGCAGATCGTCACCAGCCAGGTGCCCGGGCTCGACGACCGGGTCGCCGCCCAGCTCGTCGACGTCGTCGTACGCCTGCGCGAGCTCGAGCTCAAGAAGGCGCCGTCCATCGCGGAGTCCGTCGACTGGGCCCGCACGCTGATCGCGCTGCAGATCGGCGACCTCGACGAGGCGACGGTCGCCCGGACGCTCGGTGTGGTCCTCAAGCACGCCTCGGACCAGCGACGGGCCGTCACCGAGCTCAAGCTGGCCGTGAGGTGACCCTGCTCGACACCCACATCGGCTTCGTGGAGGCGCTGCGCTCCGCGGGCCTGTCGGTGTCGCTGGCCGAGGGGCTCGACGCCATCAGCGCCTTGGAGAAGGTGCGCTGGGACGACCGCGAGACCGTCCGGGCCGCGTACGCCGCCACGCTGGTGAAGCGGCAGCCGCAGCGCGTCACGTTCGACGCGGTCTTCGACATCTACTACCCGCGCCTGGTCGGCGACGGGGTGCGCGCCGGCGACACGACCGACGAGGAAGCGGAGGGGGACTCCGCCCCGGCCGGTGGCCCCCGCGACACGGGTGCGGACCTCGAGCGCTTCCGGGAGGCGCTGGCCGACGCGCTGGCGGCGGGCGACCAGCAGGCCCTGCAGGACCTCGCGGCGGAGGCGGTGGGGCGGTTCGGCGCCATGCCCGGTCGCGGGCCGGGCCTGTCCAGCTGGTCGGCGTACACGTCGTTGCAGCGCGTCTCGCCCTCCGAGCTGCTGGACCGGCTGGTCCAGGGCCTGCTGGCCGAGGGACTCGACGGCGAGCGGGCGCAGCGCACCGCCGGCCGGCGCATCGGCGACTTCACCCGCCTGGTCGAGGGTGACGCCCGGCGGCGCATCGCCGAGGAGAAGGGACCGCGGCACGTCGCGGACGTGACGGTGCGGCCCACCATCGACCGGCTCGACTTCACCGCCGCCCGCCGCTCCGACCTCGAGGAGATGCGCCGCGAGATCTACCCCCTCGCCCGGCGGCTGGCCGCGCGGCTGACCAAGGAGCAGCACGCGCGGCGGCGCGGTCCGCTCGACGTACGCCGCACGGTGCGGGCGTCGATCGCCACCGGCGGCGTGCCGCTGACGACGCACCACCGTCCGCGCCGGCCGCACCGCACCGACCTGGTGGTGCTGTGCGACGTGAGCGGCTCGGTGGCCAACTTCGCGCAGTTCACGCTGATGCTGGTGTTCGCGCTGCGCGAGGCCTTCGGCGGCGTGCGGGCGTTCACGTTCGTCGACGACGTCGTCGAGGTCACCGACGCCTTCCGCCCGGGCGCCGACGTGGTCGAGGTGATGGACTCGCTCGCCGCGAGCATCTCGCACGCCGCCCTCTTCGGGCGGACCAGCTATGGCCGGGCGCTCACGCGCTTCGCCGAGGCCCACCCCGACGCGATCGGTCCGCGGTCCTCGCTGCTGGTCCTGGGCGACGCGCGCTCCAACTACAGCGACCTGGCGCTGCCGGTGCTGGCGGACCTCGCCGGCCGGGCCCGTCACGCGTGGTGGCTCAACCCCGAGCACCCGCGGCACTGGGGCACCGGGGACAGCGCGGCGGACCGGTACGGCGAGGTGGTGCCCATGGTGGAGTGCCGCAACCTCGCCCAGCTGGGCGAGTTCGTGCACGAGATCGTCTAGCCGGCGAGGTAGCCGAGGTCCTGCATCCGGGTGATCTCCGCGCGCACCTCGGGGTGCCCGGCGCTGTCGGCGGCCTTGGCGCCTGCGACGTAGATGTCGGTGCCGTCGGCGGTGCTGCCGTCGAAGACCACGGTGAGCCGGTTGGTCGTCGCCGCGTTGATCAGCGAGCCGAGCAGCGCGACCGGGTCGGAGCGGTCCTCCAGCGACAGGACGCGGGTGCCCTCCGGGATCCGCGGCACCTGCGCCGACGGTGAGCCCGCCGTCACGACCTGGTCGACGACGAAGCGCGGCGATGCCGCGGTGGCGGCGATCTCGGCGGCCACGGTGCCGCCGGCCGCGGAGCCGACGAGCATCACGCGGGCGTCGTCGTCGGTGACCGCCTTCTCGATCGCGCGGATCACCTGCGTGGCGGTCGTCGTCGGGTCGGCGCCGACGAGCCGGAGCCGTCCGGACTCCACGCCGAGCGTGCCGGGCAGGTAGGCGATGTAGCGGCCGGTGCCGACGCGCTGGACGCTGATCCGCCGGTCCTCCGCGAGCAGGTTGGCCATCAGCTCCTCGAGCGAGCGCGGCGCCGCGGCGGCGCTGGTGCCGACCTCGGGGTCGGGCTGCTCGATCTCGACGAAGGAGCCGGCGGAGTCGCGGAACGCCGAGATCGCGTCGGTCGGGAACGGCTCGACGCCGATCGCCCGCAGGCCGCCGCGCGCGGCGGCCACGCCCTGGTCGGAGGCCAGCACGCCGGCGGTGAGCAGCGAGCGCATGTGGAGGCCGTCGAGCAGCCCGCCGCCACCCGACAGGTGGTCCATGAGGTCGGGGTTGTTGTCGGCGAGCTCGCTGAGGTAGGCGGTGACGCCGTCGCGGTCGAGCGTGTCGGTCTCGATGAGGCCGGCGCTCACGATCGCGCCGCCGAGGGCGACCTCCGGGGCGAGGTAGCCGATGGCACGGCCCGCGATGGAGCCGAGCGTCTTGTAGGCCGCCTCCTGGAGCTCGTCGATCCAGCGGTAGGTCAGCACCGTGGCACGTACGACGAGCGCGTCGGCGTCGAGCTCGACCGACCGGGTCAGCAGGCCGTGCTTGCCCGTCGTCGCGGCCCGGATGTCCTCCCCGGCCTGCGCCCAGGTGGCCTTCGAGAGCTCGCCGGAGTCGACGACGTCGTCGTCGGAGAGGATCACGCCGCCGAGGCGGGCGCGGGTGCGCATCTCGCCGCCCGTGGCGTCGAAGAGGTCGGCGAGCGCCAGCATCTGGTCGTACTTGTCGGCGGCCACGGCGGCCGACGACTCGGGGGCCCCGGCCTCGTGGGTGCGGGGGATGTCGAGGTCGCCCATCAGGAGACCGCCTCTCGGAGGGCGACCTGCGCCAGGACCGGGGCCAGCTCGGTGGGCAGGTCGTCGGGGTCGACGCGGGCGACGGCGACCCGGGCGCCGTCGTCGTGGCGCGGCGTGAGCGAGTGCCAGCCGTCGCGGAGCAGCACCCACGACACCACGCCGACCGCGGTGGTGGCGCGCTCGGAGACCTCGGCGGCCAGGATGCGGAGGCGTCCGCGTCCCTCCGTGTGCACTGCGGAGACGGCGGCGGCCGCCTCGGCGTCGCCGAGCTCGTCACCGTCGGCGAGGACGGCGCCGTCGGCCTGGCCGATGAGGACCGGGACGAGGTCGGAGCGACCGGAGCGCAGGGCCTCGCCGATCGTGTCGGCGAGGGCGTAGGGCACGTCGAGGTGGGCCGGGACGTGGGACTCCGAGAGCGGCATGTCCTCGGGGACCTCGGTGACGCGGGACAGCTCGCTGGTCCACTGGTCGACGGGGAACCAGGCCAGCTCGAAGACGATGCCGTCGCAGGTCGACAGGCTCGCCACGGCCCCGCCGTCCTGGCGGTGCCACGCCTTGACCTGGGTGGTGCCGGCGGCGACGTCGATGTCGAGCGCGAGCCGCGGTGTCGCGAGGAGGCCCACGGCCCCGACGATGCCGGGGTCGGCGCCGTGGTCGCCCACCAGCCCGCGGCGGCGCAGCGAGTCCTCGGGGTCGTGGAGGGTGCCGAGTGCGTCGGTGTAGGCGGAGTCCTCGGCGGATCCCCGGCTCTGGCCGAGGCGTCCGGACAGCGAGCCCGCACCCGGGGCGGCGCCGCGCGGGTCCTGCACGTCGAAGGGGAGAGGTGCGCCACCGGCGAGGTCGGCGACCAGCCGCAGCTCCGGCAGGGTCAGCGCGATCCGGCGGGCCATCCCCTCGAGGAAGGTCGTGGGCACCGGGGGCGGGGTGGTCAGGTCGATGGTCACCATGTCAGAGCCCCGGGAGGTCGACGGTGAGCCAGTCGCGGTGACCGGCGGGCGGGGGATCGAAGGCGAGCAGGGCGGCCTCGGCGCCGTCAGGCTCGGCCGCGGCGCCGCCGTCGGCGGGAGCCGCCTCGCTGGCGCGGGTGCTGGCGTCCTCGACGAGCGTGCGGGCCTTGTGAGTCCGGACCTCGATCGCCTCCTTGAGCGTGTCGACCTCGACGAGGTGCTTGGCCAGCGAGTCGGCGGCGGTCTCGTGCTGGGCGGCTGCCGTGCGGAGGTGGTCGGCACGGTCCTTGATCCGCTCGCGCATCGCCTCGGCTGCCTTGCCGTGCCACGGCACCGCCTCGGCCTGGGAGACCAGGCGCGCGGCCAGCGCGCGGATGTCACCACCCTGCTCGCGCAGCTGGGCGACGCGCTTGCGGCCCGCGGCGGTGTCGCCGTACATCGATCACACCCCTTCGTCCGAGGACGCCTACCCGCTGCCCGCACGGTCCAAACGTCGTCCCGCGCCGGATTGTCCACCACCGGGGCACGCTCGGTACACCCCGGCCGATGCCGCGGACCGGTCGCCGCGGACCGCTGGTGGGCCGCGTCCGCGGGCACGAGCGACGTCAACCGCAAGGGTGTTCGGCCGATAGGATCAGCATGCCGACCCGCGGCGAGCCGGCTCCGGCTCGCCCAGCCGACCTGCACGAGGTGCAATGACCTTCGACGTCCACCAGCTCGACGAGTTCGTGCTGGTCGGCGCGGTCGTGACCCTGGCGGCGATCCTCGCCGTACGCGTCTCGGCGGGCGTCGGCCTGCCGTCGCTGCTGATCTACCTGCTCATCGGCGTGGTGCTCGGCGAGGGCGGTCCGTTCGGCATCCCGTTCGACGACGCGCAGCTCGCCCACGCGCTGGGCTTCGGCGCTCTCGCGATCATCCTGGCCGAGGGTGGTCTCACCACCGACTGGCGCCAGATGCGGTCGAGCGTGCGGCTGGGATTGTCGCTGGCGACCGTCGGCGTCGCGGTGTCCGTCGCGGTGGTCGCGGTCGGCACCCACTACCTCCTCGGGCTGCCGTGGGAGCTCGCCATCCTGCTCGGCGCGATCTGCTCGCCCACCGACGCCGCGGCCGTGTTCTCGGTGCTGCGGGCCCTGCCGCTGCCCAAGCGCCTGACCGGCGCCCTCGAGGCCGAGTCGGGGCTCAACGACGCCCCGACCGTCGTGCTCGTCGGCATCATCTCCACCGGCGCGGCCGCGGACTCGGGGGTGCTCGAGACCGCGGGCATCATCGTCTTCGAGCTGATCGCCGGCGGCCTCGTCGGCGTGGTGTGCGGCGTCGCCGGGGCGTGGATCATGCGGCGGGTCGCGCTGCCGTCCTCGGGCCTCTACCCGCTCGCGGTCCTGTGCCTGGCGTTCACGGCGTACGGCGCCGCGGCCGCGCTGCACGCCTCCGGGTTCGCCGCCATCTACGTCGCGGCGCTCATCCTGGGCAACAGCGAGCTGCCGCACCGGATGACGACGCGGTCGTTCGCCGAGGGCATCGCGTGGCTGGCCCAGATCGGGCTGTTCGTCATGCTCGGCCTGCTGCTCTCGCCGGGGCGCATCGACGTCGACACGGTCGTCCACGCGCTGGTGACCGGCCTCGTCCTGACCGTCGTCGCCCGGCCGCTCTCGGTGCTGGTGAGCAGCGTCGTGCAGCCGATGGCAGCGCGCGACCTCGCCTTCATCTCGTGGGCCGGGCTGCGCGGCGCCGTGCCGATCGTGCTCGCCACCATCCCGCTCTCCGAGGGCGTCGACGGTGCAGACGACCTGTTCGACATCGTCTTCGTGATGGTGGTCGTCTACACCCTGCTCACCGGCCCGACCCTGCCCTGGGTCGCGCGGCGGCTGGGGGTGGCGCACCGGCTCCAGCCCCGCGGGCTCGACGTCGAGGCGGCTCCGCTCGACCGGGTCGCGGCGGACCTGCTGCAGGTCACGATCGCCGCCACCTCGAAGATGCACGGCGTCGAGGTCGGTGAGCTGCGGCTGCCCAAGGGCGCCTCGGTGTCGCTGGTCATCCGATCAGGGGAGGTGCTGGTGCCCGAGCGTCGTACGGTCCTGCGCGCGGGCGACGACCTGCTCGTGGTCACCCCGCGCAAGCTGCGCGAGGTCACCGAGGGCCGGCTGCGGCAGGTCTCGCAGAACGGTCGTCTCGCCCAGTGGCTGGGCGACCCGACGCGCCGCGACCGCGACCGCGGCTGACGGACCTGACGCCGATCGGCGGTCCTACTCCGAGCCGGTGGCCCGGCAGTACGTCGCGTCCTGCGCGGCGACGACCGACTCGACCTGCTTCTTGCGCAGGGCCGTGAACTTCTCGCCCAGCACGACCACCACGCCGGGACCGAGGGCGTCGCCGCCCACGATCCGGGCGCCCTTGAACTGCTTGCGGACCAGGGCGACCGCCGGGTTGGTCGGGTCGGCGGCCCAGATCTGGGTGCTCGCCGCCGGCTGGGGCGAGTCCCCGACGTCGCCGGCGACGAAGCCGCGCTCGGTCAGCTGGGCGCTCGTCGAGCTGGCCAGGCCGCTGCGCCCGCTGCCGTTGAAGACGCTGACCACGACCTGGTCGCGGCGCACCTCGCTGCCGGCGGTGACATCCGTGTCCTCGCAGATGGCCACCGGCTCGTCCTGGGGGAACGGCTCGGTGAACGCCGCCCAGCCCCACACCGCGGCCAGGAGGACGAGGACCGCCAGCACGGCCAGGGTCAGGGCCGACTTCAGGGCGCCGGTCATGGGGTCCTCACTGGTCGGCCGCCTGGTGGACGCGGGCATGCAGGACGCTGCGCTGCTGGAGGGCCGCGCGCAGCGCGCGGTGCAGGCCGTCCTCGAGGTAGAGGTCGCCGCGCCACTGCACGACGTGAGCGAACAGGTCGCCGTAGAACGTCGAGTCCTCGTCGAGCAGCGTGTCGAGGTGGAGCGTGTCCTTGGTGGTCACGAGCTCGTCGAGCCGGACCTGGCGCGGGGGCAGGTCGGCCCAGGCGCGCGAGCTCAGCCCGTGGTCGGGGTAGGGCCGGCCGAGGCCCACCCGCTTGAAGATCACGCCGGTGATCATAACGACGCCCTCGTCGGCGCCCACCGCGCTGACTAGGCTCCGGGCATGACCGAGACTCCCGCCGCCGAGCCGACGCCGCCCCCGGCCGCACCCGCCGAGGACGCACCGGCGCCGAGCGACCCGATCGCGGAGGCCGTCGCGGCGGGCTACAGCTTCGAGGGCGCGGCCCTCGAGCTGGGCGGGCTGATGCTCGACGCGGACCGCCTCGCCGACGTGCACGTGCGGATCCCGCTCGCGATGCTCAACCGGCACGGCCTCGTGGCCGGCGCGACCGGCACCGGCAAGACCAAGACCCTCCAGCTGCTGGCCGAGCAGCTCAGCGCCAACGGCGTACCCGTCTTCGCCGCCGACATCAAGGGCGACCTCTCCGGTCTCGGCGTGCCCGGCGAGGCGAGCGACAAGCTCACGGCGCGCACCGCGAGCGTCGGCCAGGAGTGGACGGCGACCGGCTTCCCGACCGAGCTCTACGCGATCGGCGGGGAGGGCGTCGGCGTACCCGTGCGGGTCACGATGAGCGCCTTCGGGCCGACCCTGCTGGCCAAGGTGCTGGGCCTCAACGAGACCCAGGAGTCGTCCCTCGGCCTGGTGTTCTACTACTGCGACAAGCAGGGGCTGCCGCTGCTCGACCTGGCGGACCTGCGCGCGGTGCTGCAGTACCTCACGGGTGACGCCGCCGGGACGGCCGAGCTCAAGACGATCGGCGGCCTGTCGCCGCAGACCGCCGGCGTGATCCTGCGCGAGCTGGTGGCGTTCGAGGCGCAGGGTGCGGACGTCTTCTTCGGCGAGCCGGAGCTCGAGACCAAGGAGTTCCTCCGCACCACCGACGACGGGCGCGGCGTGATCAGCCTGCTCGAGCTGCCGAACCTGCAGGACCGGCCGGCGCTGTTCTCCACCTTCCTCATGTGGATGCTGGCCGACCTCTTCCACGACCTGCCGGAGGAGGGCGACCTCGACAAGCCCAAGCTGGTCTTCTTCTTCGACGAGGCGCACCTGCTCTTCAACGACGCCTCCGACGCCTTCCTCGACCAGATCGCCCAGACGGTGCGGCTGATCCGGTCGAAGGGGGTCGGCGTCTTCTTCGTGACCCAGTCGCCCACCGACGTGCCCGACGAGGTGCTGGCCCAGCTCGGCTCGCGCATCCAGCACCAGCTCCGCGCGCACACGCCCAACGACGCGAAGGCGCTCAAGGCGACCGTCAACACCTACCCGAACAGCGACTACGAGGACCTCGGCGAGGTCATCACGTCGCTCGGCATCGGCGAGGCCGTCGTGACCGTGATGAACGAGCGCGGCGCGCCGACCCCCGTGGCGTGGACCCGCCTGCGCGCCCCGGAGTCGCTGATGGACCCGGCGCCGACGGCCCAGATGGAGGCGGCGGTGGCGGCGTCGCCGCTGACCGCGAAGTACGCCGAGGCGATCGACCGCGAGTCCGCCCGCGAGCTGCTCGCCAAGAAGCTCGAGGAGGGCGCGCGCAAGGCCGCCGAGGACGCCCGGGTCAAGGAGATGGCCCGTGAGCAGAAGAACGAGCGGGTCACGAAGAAGTCGACGCCGAAGGCGGCCAAGGAGGACGACGGCCTGGTCATGGACGTCGTGAAGTCGCGGGCCTTCAAGGACTTCATGAGCACCGCCGCCCGGGAGATCGCGCGGGGGATGTTCAAGAGCGGGCGGCGGTAGGTGCTGCTCCCGGGGTCTGGAGTCCCCGGATATCCGGTGACCGCCGTGCTTATAGGTGGAGATCTCCACCTGTAGGTACGGAACTCGGGTGCAAAGCCCGGCTCGAGCGACGTACGACGGCCCTCCCGCAGCCGAGCGTCATACGGACCGTCAGCCATGGGCGCGGTTCGTATGACGTACACAGGGCCCCTGGGAGCTGCTGCCGTCTGGAGTCCCCGGATATCCGGTGACCGCCGTGCTGACAGGTCGAGATCTCCACCTGTAGGTACGGAACTCGGGTGCAAAGCCCCGGCTCGAGCAGGCGTACGACGACCCTCCCGCAGCCGAGCGTCAGACGAACCGGAACGCATGGGCGCGGCTTCGTCTGACGCAGCGGGGGATCACAAGCAACACCCCGGGTCACATCGTCGCGTCGAGCCAGGCCAGCTGCGCTGTCTGGGTCCCCCCGTCGCGGGTGACCACGCGCGCCCGGCCCTCGGGGGCGGGCTGGGGGCGCAGGTTGCCGATGAGGATGCCCTCGTCGCGCGGGCCGGAGAGCATCACGCCGGGCATGGCGAGGTCGCGCAGCGACTGGATCACCGGCTCGTAGAGGGCGCGGGACGCACCACCGGTGCGTCGCGCCACCACCACGTGGAGGCCGACGTCGCGGGCCTGCGCCATCAGCGGCTGGAGCGAGGAGACGGGCGAGGACTGCTGGGTGGCGACGAGGTCGTAGTCGTCGACCACCACGAAGACCTCGGCGCCGGTCCACCACGACCGGTTGCGCAGCTGGTCCGGGGTGACGTCGGGCCCGGGGATGCGGCCCTCGAGGTAGCTCGCGATGTCCTTGAGCGTCGGTGTCGCCTGGGTGGCGGACGTGAGGTAGTTGAGGAGGTACTCGTCGGGGACCTCGCCGAGCAGCGAGCGCCGGTAGTCGACGAGGACGATCTGCGCCTCCTTGGGCGTGCGGGTGCGCATGATCTCGTGGACGTACGTCCGCAGCAGGGCGCTCTTGCCCGACTGGCCGTCGCCGAAGATGAGCATGTGCGGCTCGGCGTCGACGTCGAGGCCGATGGGGGCGAGCTCTTTCTCGTTGATCCCGAGCAGGACGTGCCGCTCGGGCACCTGGCGCCGCACGGCGTCCTCGCGGATGGCCTCGAGCGTGACCATCTCTGGCAGCAGTCGCAGCTTGGGTCCCTCGGGGCCCTTCCAGGCAGCGGCCATCTTGTCGATGAGGTCGTCGACGCCGTCGCCGAGCGTGTCGGCGCTGCCGTCTCCGTCGATGCGGGGGAGTGCGCCGAGGAAGTGCAGCTTGGAGGGCACGAGGCCGCGGCCGGGGCGGCCGACGGGCACGAGCGCGGCGACCTTGCGGTCGACCTCCGAGTCGAGCGGGTCGCCGAGGCGCAGCTCGAGCTTGGAGCCGAAGACGTCGCGCATCGCGGCGCGGTAGTCGGCCCACCGCGTGGACGCGGTGACGATGTGGAGTCCGAACGTCAGGCCGCGCGCGGCCAGCTGCTGGATCTCCATCTCGAGGTCGTCGAACTCGGCGCGCAGCGTGCTCCAGCCGTCGATGACGAGGAAGACGTCGCCCCACCCGTCGTCGGCGCGGCCCTGAGCGCGGCGCGAGCGGTAGGTCTCGATGGAGTCGATGCCGTTCTGGCGGAAGTAGGCCTCGCGCCGGTCGACGATGCCCTCGACCTCCGCCATCACGCGGCGTACGACGTCGGGCTCGGAGCGCGTCGCGACGCCGGAGACGTGCGGCAGCCGGGTCAGCGGGGCGAACGTGCCGCCGCCGAAGTCGAGCACGAAGAACTGCGACTCCCGCGGCGTCGTCACCAGCGCCATGCTCGTCACGATGCTGCGCAGCAGGGTGCTCTTGCCCGAGCGGGGACCGCCGACGACGGCCACGTGGCCGGCGGCTCCGGTGAGGTTGAGCGTCATCGTGTCGCGACGCTGCTCGCGCGGGCGGTCGACCGTGCCGAGGGGGATGACCAGGCCCGGCACGTTGCGCCACTGCTGGGAGGTGAGGCCCAGCTCGGGGTGCTCGGCCAGGTCGGGCATCAGCTCGTCAAGGGTGTCGGGGACGTCGAGCGGCGGCAGCCACACCTGGTGCGCCTCGGGGCCCTTGCCGATCATCCGGGTGACGGCGACGTCGAGGAGCGAGGGCTGCTCGCCCTGCTGCTGCGGCTGCGGCGCCGGCATGTCGGCCCGCTCCTCGGCGGTCGGCGCGAGCGCCTGCACCTCGGAGATCGTGAAGGGCAGGATGCCGCGGATGGCGCCGCCCTCGTCGCGGGTGACGCGGGTGCGGCTCGACGGCGGCCCCGAGACGTACGCCGCCTTGAACCGCAGCAGCGTGGACTGGTCGGGCTTGAGGTAGCCCAGGCCCGGGACGGCGGGGAGCTCGTAGGCGTCCGGGACGCCGAGGACCGCGCGCGACTCACCGGCCGAGAAGGTGCGGAGCCCGACCCGGTAGGACAGGTGGGACTCCAGGCCGCGCAGGCGGCCCTCCTCGAGGCGCTGCGAGGCGAGCAGCAGGTGCAGGCCGAGCGAGCGGCCGAGCCGGCCGATGGCGACGAACAGGTCGATGAACTCCGGCTTGGCCGACAGCATCTCGGAGAACTCGTCGACCACGATGAACAGAGAGGGCATCGGCTCCAGCGGCTCGCCGTTGGCGCGGGCCTTCTCGTAGTCGCGCACCGACGCGTAGTTGCCGGCGTCGCGCAGCAGCTCCTGGCGACGCGTCATCTCGCCCGAGAGCGCGTCCTGCATGCGGTCGACGAGGGTGAGCTCGTTGGCCAGGTTGGTGATGACGGCCGAGACGTGCGGCATGTCGGCCATGCCGGCGAACGTCGCCCCGCCCTTGAAGTCCACCAGGACCAGGTTGAGCTGCTCGGAGGAGTGCGTCATGACCAGGCCGAGGACGAGGGTGCGGAGGAACTCCGACTTGCCCGACCCGGTCGCGCCGATCACCAGGCCGTGCGGGCCCATGCCCTGCTGGGCGGACTCCTTGATGTCGAGGTGGATCAGTCCGCCGGAGTCGCCGATGCCGATCGGCACCCGCAGGCGGTCGCGCGCCGGGCGCGGGCGCCACGCCGTCGCGGGGTCGTAGGTGAAGATGTCGCCGAGACCGAGCAGGTCCATGTGGTCGGGCGTGGTCGAGGTGATGTCGACGGCGCCGCCCGCCGAGGCGGACTCGGCGCTGGCGGTCTTGAGCGGGGCGATGCGCCGGGCGAAGGCCTCCGCGGTGGCGATGTCGCACTGGTCGGCGAGGGCCTTGACCGGCTCGCCGCGCAGTCGGAGCGCGCTCACCGGGCGCTTGCCAAGCTCGTCGGGGCCGCCGGCGAACTCCAGCCGCAGCCGGGTGGAGTCCTCGAGCTCGTCCCACCGCGCCGGCAGGTCGAGCAGCGTCACGCCGTGGAGGCCGTCGGGCGGGACGATGTGGTTGCCGGGCGGCAGGTGGCCCCCGTCGATCACCAGCAGGATGTGGGGCGTCGCCGCCCGCTCGTCGGCGCCGAAGCGCGGGCGGTCGCTGAGGTCGGGCGGCAGCAGGTTGCCCAGGTCGTCGAGCGAGGTCGAGACCAGCCGCATCGGCCCCACCGCGTCCGCCTCGCGGCTGCTCTGGGCGTGGGGCAGCCACTTGATCCAGTCCCAGTGCGTGAGGTTCTGCTCCGAGCTCAGCACCGCGACGATGAGCTGGTCGGGGTTCTGGAACGCCGTGGCCGAGCAGAGCATCGCCCGGGCGGTCGAGCGGACCTCCTCGGCGTCGCCGCACAGCTCGATGCGGTCGAAGGCGCGCAGGTCAATGGAGGCGGGCAGGTTGGGCTGGAGCCGGTGCACGACGAGCAGCCGGTGCAGGGCCGACGCCGCGGCCGGGTCGACCTGGTCGACGGGCGCGCTCTCGGGCGGCACCAGCTCGAGCGACAGCGGCTGCGAGCACAGGCCGTAGCGCACGTGGAGGAAGTTGTCGTCGGAGCCGGTGTGCTCCCACAGCCGGGTGCGGTCCTCGGCCAGCGAGGGGAGCGCGGCCGGCTCGGGGTGGTGCCAGTTCAGGGCACGGCGCTGCTGGTCGGCCGCCTCACGCGCCACCTTGCGGATGTTGGAGAGGTAGCGGAGGTACTCGGTGCGCGAGCCCGTGACCTGCTGTGCGCGCTGCTTCCGCTGCCGGTCGATCTGCACCACGATGAAGCCGAGCGTGGCGAAGAGGAACATGCCGGCGGCGAGGAAGCTGCGGCCGCGGTTGGAGCCGCTGCCCATGGTCGCCACGAGGACGATGGAGCCCAGGCTGCCGAGCATCGGGATGGCGTTCATCAGCACGCCGCTGGCGCCCTCGCCCTCCTGCAGCTCCGGCGGAGGCTGCAGGACGATCTGGCCGCCCGGCATCTCCGGCTCGTCGAGCCGCTGGCCGCCACGCAGTGTCGTGCTCACGCATCCCCCGTTGCCTCACCTGATGGAGTCGCGATGATGATAGGTGCGCGCACCACCGCCCGCGACCGGGAGCACGCCGCGCTGTCCGCAGGTCGGGGCGGGACCCGGGGCGGGCGGGTCGACGATGGCCTACCCTGCACCGGGAAGCGCCCGCTGCCGCGAAGGGGGATCCGTTGTCGGAGGTCGCGATGCCCGGCTCCGCCGAGGCGACCATCGCCGTGAGCGTCCACGGCCCCGCCGGGGTGCTCGACCTCGTCGTCCCGGCCGGCGCGACCTCGGTGGACGTCGCCCGGGAGTACGCCAAGCAGGCCGAGCTCGCGGGCGCCGGCGGCGGGATCCCGCTGCTGCAGACGTCGCTCGGCCAACGGCTCAACGCCGCGCAGCCGCTCAGCGAGGCGGGCATCCAGGCCGGTGACGTGCTGGTGGCGACCACCGGCGTGCACCGCCCGCGCAAGGTGACCCTGCTCGAGGCCGCCAAGAACGCCCCGGAGAGCCCGGCGCTCGCCTCGATGATGGCCACGATCGCCGCCCTCGCCGCCGTCCTCTCCTCCTGGTACGCCGCCCGCGCGACGGACGAGACCGTCCGCACGACGGCCGTCGGGGTGCTGCTGGCCTGTGCGCTCGTCGGTGTGCTGCCGGTCGGGCGCCACGCTCGTCAGCGCGCCGCCGCCGCTCCGGCCTTCGCCGCGGCCGCCGCGTTCGCCGCGCTCCACGAGCCCGGCGTGCACCTGCTCCCCGCGATCCTGGGGGCGGCCGGCATCTCAGCCGCCGTGGTCGCCGGCATCGGTCGCGCCCTGTCGGTCGGCAGCGACGAGACCAGCACCGTGTGGATCGCGTCCGGGCTGACCGTGTTCGCCTGCTGCGCCGTCCCGGCGCTGCTGGGCTGGGACGCCCGGGTCGCCTGGACCCTGCTGGTCTTCCTCTCCATGATGGCGGCGCGGTTCGCCCCGTCGCTCGCGATCGACGTGCCCGACGAGGCGCTGCTCGACCTTGACCGGCTCGCGGTCACCGCCTGGTCGGCGCGCGACAGCACCCGCCGGGGACGACGCGGTCGGATCGTCGTGGCCGCCGACGCGATGGAGCGGCTGGTGCACCGGGCCTCGCGGATCGTGACCGGCGCCGCGGCAGCGATCCTGGTGACGGTGGTGGTCGCCAGCCCCCTGCTGCTCCACGCCGCCTCCACCGACCTCGACCGCATCGGCGCGCGCTGCCTGGTGTTCTTCGCCGGCTGCTCGCTGCTGCTGGCCGCCCGGTCCTACCGCCACGCCGCCGCCCGGGCGCTGCTGCGGATGGCCGGCCTCGGCGCGCTGACCGCCCTCACCGTGCACCTCGTCGCGGGCGCCGGCGCCGGGCACGTCGACACCTTCTTCTACGTCGCTGTCGGCCTCGGTGCGATCGCCCTCGCGGCGGCCGTCGCCACCGGCCGCGGGTGGCGCTCGGTGTGGTGGTCGCGCCGGGCGGAGGTGGCCGAGTCCCTGTGCGGCAGCCTCGCGTTCGCCTCGGCCGTCGTGGCGGCCGGCGTGTTCCGCCGCCTGTGGGAAATGACTTCCTAGGTTTAGCCCCGATTTCGTCGGGTAGATGCACGTCAGCGCGGGGGGTCGGGACGTCTCCCCGGGCACCGGATCACCACCAGTGGATCACCAACACAACACTCGGTTCGGTTCGACCGCCGAGGGAGAAGGAAACTTCCATGAGCGACATGTACGGCCAGACAGAGAAGGCCCTCTCCAAGGGCGCTGACTTCGTCGACCAGGCCCGCGGTGACGTCAAGAACAAGTGCGGCGTCCTCTCCGGCAACATCCAGACGATGATGGGCGGATGGGGCGGCCAGGGTGCCACCGCGTTCAACAACCTCATGATCGCCTGGGACCAGAAGCAGGAGACGATCCTCAAGGCCCTCGACCAGCTGTCGGCGTCGATGAAGGAGACCGAGCGCGACAACGTCTCGACCGACGAGAACCAGTCCGCCACCCACGCCAACCTCCAGGGCCGTCTCGGCTGACGCCGACACCCTTCTGAGATCTAGGAGATCGACATGACTTTCGACGGAATCAAGGTCCAGCACGGCTCCCTCGACGCCGGTGCGGCCGACGTGATGAAGGCGGCCAAGGACATCGAGGCCCGCCTCGACCAGCTCGAGAACGAGCTCAACCCCCTCAAGTCGGACTGGAACGGTAACGCCAAGATGGCCTACGACCAGGCCAAGGCCAAGTGGGACCAGGCCATGACCGAGATGACCCTCCTGCTCCAGCAGGCCAGCCAGGGTGTCGACGCGTCCAACGCCGAGTACAAGGCCGCCGACGCGCGGGGCGCCAACCGCTTCTGAGCGCAGGCCACCGGCCGAGGCCGGTCGTCCCTCCGGGGATGGCCGGCCTCGGCCCATTTCCGCGCCGCAGTCGCCTAGGCTGCTCTCCGTTCAGCGCCCGGCCCCGCCGGCCGGCGCAGGTGATGCACGTTCAGGGGGAACATCGATGAGTCAGGGGTCCTCGGTCGCCTCGGGCCTGGTCCGGGTCACCATCGCCTCGGGGTCTCGACGGGTCGATCTCGTGCTGCCCGGGTCGATCCCGGTCGCCGAGCTGGTGCCGGAGCTCGCCCGCTCGGTGGGCCTGCTCGACGCCTCCACCGTCTACGGCGGCTACCGCCTGGTGACGCAGGAGGGGCGGATCCTCGCCGCCGACGCCGGACTCACCATGCAGGGGATCGAGGACGGCGGCCTGCTCACCGTCTCCGCCGGCGTCGACGAGAAGGCGCCCCGCGTCTACGACGACGTCGTCGAGGCGATGGCCGACGTTGTGGAGAACGAGCTCAAGCCGTGGGAGCCGGCCGCCGGACGGCGTACGGCGCTCGGCGCGGGCAGCATCCTCCTCGGCCTGGGCGCGCTGGCGCTGCTGCTCCAGGGCGAGAGCCTGCTGGGCGGCGTGGCCGCCGCGGTGATCGCGGGCCTGCTGGTGGTGGGTGGCATCGTGCTGGCCCGCGCCCAGGGCGAGCCCGAGGCCGGCGTGGTCGTCTCCCTGCTCGCCGCGCTCTACGCCGGCGTCGCTGGGCTCCTGCTGGCGCCGGGCGACCTGCCCGCGTGGAGCTGGCCGCTGGACGACGCCTTCTTCACCGACCCGCTGCTCTTCGCCGGGCTGGGCGTGCTCGCCGTGGGTCTCGCTGCCGTGGTGGGCCTCCAGGACGGCCGGCCCCTGGTCATCCCGGCCGTGGTCGTGGGTGCCGTCCTGGTGGCCGGGTCCGTGGTGATCCGGGTCTTCGACCTCGACCCCGGGCCGGTGTTCACCGTGCTGATGACGCTCGTGGTGCTCGCCGGCAGTGTCCTGCCGTGGCTGGCCCTCGGGGTGACCGGCACCACCGTCGACCAGCTCTACTCCCTGCACGACATCACCGCCGACCCCGACGAGATCGACCCCGACGAGGTCGCCGACGACGCCCGGGTGGGCCACGAGATCCTGCTCGCGGTGTCGGCGACGGTCGGCACGCTGCTCGTCCTCCTCGCGCCGTTCGCGGTGGACCGGGGCGTCTACGGCACCGTCCTGGCCGCGGTCTGCTGCCTCGCGGTCATGTTCCGCACCCGGCAGTACCGCACCAGCGCCGAGGTGCTGGCGGGCCTCGCGTCCGGCATCCTCGGCCTGGTCTCGGTCGCCGTGTCGATGCTGCTCATCCACGACGGCTGGCGCTCCGGTGCCGCGATGGGCCTGGCCGCCCTCGGTGCCCTGCTGCTGGCGCTCACCCTCGTCCCCGCCTCGGCCTCCGTGCGGCGCGGCCGGCTGGGCGACGTGGTGGAGACGATGACCCTGCTCGCACTGCTGCCGCTCATGGTGCTGGCGGCCGGCTTCGTCGCGGCCGTGGCGGGCTGAGCCGATGGCCACCAAGAAGGACCTCGTCGAGGCGCACGCCTTCAGCCGCCGCCGTCTGGTGACGGCGTTCGTCTCCGGGGCGCCCGGCGGCCGCGAGGTCGAGCCCGTGCGACCCGGCCGGGTGCTCATCGGCGGCGTGGCCCTGTCAGTGCTGCTGCTCGCCGGCGCGGCGATCGCCGGCTTCCTGCTCGGGCGCCCGCCGGCGCAGTGGCTCGACGAGGGCAGCTTCATCATCTCCAAGGACACCGGCGAGCAGTACGTCGTCCTGCGCGGCGGCGACGACCCGATGATCCAACGCGTGCCCAACTACGTCTCGGCCCAGCTGCTGCTCGAGCAGGCCGAGCTCACCCCCTACACCGTGCGCGACAAGTACATCCGCACCGTCCAGCTCGGCGAGGACCTGGGCATCGAGGGCGCCCCCGCGGGTCTCCCCGCGGCCGACGAGCTGGTCGACGACGGGTGGACCGCCTGCACCGCCGACGGCTTCGGCATCAAGGTCGCCGTCCAGCAGGAGCCGGGTGTCGAGGACCTGACCGGGTCGGCGTTCCTCGTCTCCACCAAGGGCAAGGAGTGGCTGATCGCGACCGCGCCGCCCGTCGGCTCCACCCAGGGCCGCGCCTACCGGTTCCCGATGCCCGCCGACGACACCAGCGCCTCGACCATCGGTGACCGGCTCGACTTCACGTCGGCGCCCGTCGAGGTCGACCAGGACTGGCTCAACCTCTTCCCGCTCGGTGACGCGCTGGAGAAGGACGCCTTCGGGGTCACCCGCGACGGCGAGCCGGTGCCCTACGGCGACACCCGCACAGACCTCTCGGCCTACCAGGTCGGCGACCTGCTCCGCTCGGCCAGCGGCCGCTACTACCTCCTCGGTGACGAGGGTCCCGAGCGGCTGTCGGCCTTCGCCGGGGAGGTCTACTCCGTGGTCGGCCGCCAGGCCACCGAGCTGTCGGAGGACCTCGTCGTCGACTTCGCCATGACCAGCTCCCCCGCCGAGTGGCCCTCGGAGCTGCCGACCGCGGTCAGCACCGGCGCGCTCTGCGCGGTGCTCCACCCCGGCACCGACGGCGACCCGGCCGTCACCCTCGCCACCAACCCCACCGGTGCCGCCGACCCCGCCGAGACCGACGCCGCGGTCCGCGCCGGTCGCCACGACGTCGACGTCGAGCCCAGCGCCGGCGCCTACGTCCTGTCCGGGTCCGACACCGCCGCCCCCGGCGGGACGCCCTACGTCATCGACACCAAGGGCGCGCGCTACACGCTCGGCCCCCGCGTGCCCGAGTTCATCGGCTACGCCGAGGTGGAGCCGCCGCTCGTGCCGAGCGCCTGGCTGCAGTTCTTCGACACCGGGGTGGCGCTCTCGACCAACAGCGCACGTCGGGTCTCCGAGGACGCACCGCCACCGGAGTCCGAGGCGGACGCCGGGTGATGGGACCGGCACGCCTGCGTACGACGCTCGCGGCCGGCGTGGTCGCAGCGTCGGTCGTCCCGGTGTGGGCCGGATCGCCGGCCCACGCCGACCACGACGCCCCGTGCTCGGTCGGCGAGGTGCCCGGCTCCGAGCGGCTGGCCGACACCCACGAGAAGGACAACCCGGTCTTCGACCGGATGCACGTCGAGCAGGCGCAGGAGCTCGCCATGGGCCGCGGGGTCGACGTCGCCGTCATCGACAGCGGCGTCATGCGGGTCGACGGCATCACGGTGGGGGGTGCCCGCGCCCTCGCCGGCGCCTCCGGCACCGGCCTGCTGTCGGGCCACGGCACGATCGTCGCCGGGCTCATCGCCGGTCCCCGGGGCGTGGCGCCCGGCGCGACGGTCTTCGACTACAAGGTCTACGACTCCGACACCGCCGACGTGTCGCAGGGCCAGAAGCAGCCGACCTCCGCCGGGATCGTGGCCGGGATCGAGGCGGTCATCGCCGACGACCGCCAGGTCGGCTTCGACGTGGTCAACATCTCGCTCGCCGTCGACTCGTCCGACCCCGCGCTGAAGGCCGCGGTCGCCCGTCTGGTCGCCCTCGACGTCGTCGTGGTCGCGTCCGCAGGCAACGTGGAGGAGGGTGACGGGTCCGACGACGAGGGGTCCCGGGGCACACCGGGCAACGACGCCGAGGTGTTCCCCGCCGACTACCCCGGCGTGCTCGCCGTGAGCGCCACCCCGCCCCAGGGCGAGGACCCCAGTGCCTACGTCGTGCCCAACCTCGACACCGACGTCGCGGCACCGACGGTCGGAGCGATCTCGGCCAACGCCACCGGACAGGTGTGCGTGGTCGGCGAGGTCGCCACGTCCTGGGCCGCCGCCGAGGTGAGCGGCATCCTGGCGCTGCTGCGCGAGCGCTTCCCCCGCGAGACCCCGCGGCAGCTCGTCGCGCGGCTGCAGGCCACGACCGAGGGCGCCGGGGCGCCGCAGGGTCCGGACGCCGTGGTCGAGAACCCCTGGACGGGAGCGGGCGTGGTCCAGGCCCACGACGCGCTGACGCGCGAGATCCAGCCCAGCCGCCGTGGCACGGTGAAGACGACCGTCGCCGAGACGCGCGCCGACGCCCAGGCGCCGCCGGCCCCGGAGCGCGTCGACCTCTTCAGCACCCCGCGCGCCATCCTGCTGTGGGCCGGCCTGGTCGCGGGGTCGCTGCTGGCGCTCGCCTTCATGCTGCGCCCGTTGCTGCGACGCTGAGTCAGGCGGTGGTGCGGCGTGATGGAATCGCCCCATGACCGACACCTCGGACGAGCCCGTTGCCGTCATCCTGGCCGGCGGGCAGGGCTCGCGCCTGTGGCCGATCAGCCGTGACCGCGCCCCGAAGCAGTTCCAGCCCGTCGTGCGCGACCGGCCGCTGCTCACCGGCACGATCGAGCGGCTCAGCGAGATCGTCGACCCCCGCCGCATCCACGTCTCCACCCGCGCCCGCTTCGCCGACGCGGCCCGCGCCAACCTCGGGCCGGTGCCCGCGGAGAACCTGATCCTCGAGGAGGACCCGGCCGGTCCGGCGACCGCCTTCGCGCTGAGCGTCGCGACCCTGACGCACCTCTACGGCAACGCGCCGGCCCTCATCGCCCCCTCCGACCACCTGATCAACGAGGAGGAGGCCTTCAACGCCGCGTCCCGCGACATGCTCGCGCAGCTGGAGAAGACCCCCGAGTCGATGGTGGTGCTCGGCGCCGAGCCCAGCAGGTACGACCCGAGCCTGGGCTACATCCACACCAAGGACGGCGACGGCAGCGTCGAGGTCATCGACTCCTTCCACGAGAAGCCCGACCAGGAGCTCGTCGACGAGCTGTCCGGCACGGGGTCGCTCTACTGGAACACCGCCTGCTACGGCGTACGCGTGGGGCAGGCGTGCGAGGCCTACCGCACCGCCCTCCCGCTGATCTTCGACTCGATCGAGCGGTTCGCCCGCAGCCAGGGCACCGACCAGGCCTACCGCGGCGCCACCATCGGCGGCCACGAGATCTACCCCCTGATGTGGGCCGGGATGGAGTGCCTGGTGGTCCCGCGCCGGCTCGGCTGGACCGACGTCGGCACCTGGACGCGCCTCGAGCGCGTGCTGCACGACCAGCGGGTCACCTCGATCGGCCCGGCGCTCCAGCTCGACGCCGAGGACGTCCTGGTCGCCAGCATGGACGGCCGGCCGGTCGTGACCCTCGGGGCGAGGGGGCTCATCGTGGTGACCCACGAGGACGCCGTCTACGTCCTCGACAAGAAGAAGGCCCTCGACACCCCCACCCTGGAGCGGCTGCGTTCGCTCCTCGCGGCCAGCACCCGCGAAGATCTCCTCTGACCTCCCACCGCTCCCCAGCGAAGGAACCCATGTCGCACGAGAACAGCCAGCACATCGTCGTCGTCGGCACCAAGCCCGACATCATCAAGCAGGCGCCGATCTACCACGAGCTGCGCAACCGCGGGCACGACGTGGTGCTGTGCCACACCGGCCAGCACTACGACCACAACCTCTCGCAGTCGATGCTCGACGAGTTCGGCGTGCGCGAGGACGTCAACCTCGAGGTCCGCGGCGGGGTCAACGACCTCGTGTCGGGGATCACCGCCAAGCTGGCGCTCTACCTGCGCGGCTTCGCCGAGCGCGGCGGCTTCCCGATCACCTACGTGCACGGTGACACGACCACCGCCATGGCCGGCGCGCTGGCCACCTTCGGCGAGCGGCAGGCGCTCGTGCACGTGGAGGCCGGCCTGCGCACGCTCTCGCCGAAGCCCGAGGTCCTGCGCGGCTGGATGGAGCAGGGCGCCGACCTGGACTGGGCGTCGTTCCGCGAGCAGTCGATCGACCGCGCCAGCTGGTCCAAGGGCAGCCGGGAGCCCTCGCCGGAGCAGTTCAACACCCGCGTCGCCGACGCCGGCTCCGACCTGCACGCCGCGCCCGTCGAGCTCAACCGCGAGTTCCTGCTCGAGGAGGGCTTCGCCCCGGCCGCCATCGACGTGGTCGGCAACTCGGTGGTCGACGCGCTGCAGCAGGCGGTCGCCGGTAGCGACAAGAACCAGGTCCTGCAGAAGTACCCGCAGATGGGCGACGGGTCGTTCCTGCGCTTCTGCGTGCACCGCCGCGAGAACACCACCAACCGTGACCGCTTCAACCTGCTGATGGACGCGATGGAGGAGCTGCTCGAGCAGGGCCACCACGTCCTGTTCATCCGCCTCCTCGGCACCGAGGCCGCCATCGACAACTTCGGCCGCCGCCAGTGGCTCGAGGACCTCGAGGCCAGGTACGGCGACGCGCTGATCTCGACGCCCGTGTGGGACAGCTACCTCGACGTGGTCGCCGCGATGTCGATGTGCGCGGTGATCGTCACCGACTCCGGCAGCATCGTGGAGGAGGCCAACGTCCTCGAGGTGCCCTGCGTGACGCTGCGGTTCGGCTCGGACCGGTCC
Source organism: Nocardioides renjunii (assembly GCF_034661175.1). Classification (NCBI taxonomy): domain Bacteria; kingdom Bacillati; phylum Actinomycetota; class Actinomycetes; order Propionibacteriales; family Nocardioidaceae; genus Nocardioides; species Nocardioides renjunii. The sequence continues at coordinate 279,515 of NZ_CP141058.1, forward strand.
GAGACCTTCCTGGCCGGCAGCAACTTCCTCGCGCCGCCGATCCACAAGGACCTCATGGTCAGCGTCATCCACCACGTCTTCGAGCACCGCGCCGAGCTGTCGTGGGAACGGGTCTACCCGGAGAAGGCGTCGGCGATGCTGGTCGACGCCGTCGAGCGGCGCCTCGACGACAACAGCCTGCTCATCTCGGAGGAGTGGCGCTACGGCCTGCGCGCCCAGCTGCGCTGAGCCGAGGACGACGACGGCCCCGCACCAGCAGGTGCGGGGCCGTCGTGTCGGCGGAGGTAGGGGGATTCGAACCCCCGAGGGCGTTAACCCAACCCGCTTTCCAAGCGAGCGCCATAGGCCACTAGGCGATACCTCCGCCGAGGAGAGTACCGGTCGCCCCGGTGCCGGTGAAATCGCGTACGCCGACGCCGCCGGTCCCCGGGTTTGGGCGCCCGACATCGGCTCGCCTAGACTCCCGGCAACCCCCCACGCGGCGTCACCTCGCCCAATCCCCCAGGGCCGGAAGGCAGCAAGGGTCAGTGAGCTCTGACGGGTGCGTGGGGGGCCTCTTCATGTCCGGGGCTCGCACGGGGACGGACCGGGGACGGACCGGGGGCCACGCCCGGTGTGCACTGTGGGTCCGCCCGGTTAGGGTTCACGACGTGGAGTCACCGCTCGCGCTCTATCGCCGCTACCGGCCCGAGACCTTCCAGCAGGTCATCGGGCAGGACCACGTGACGGAGCCCCTGCGCGCGGCCCTCGCCGCCAACCGCGTCAACCACGCCTACCTCTTCTCCGGGCCCCGCGGCTGCGGCAAGACCACCTCGGCGCGCATCCTGGCCCGCGCGCTCAACTGCGCCCAGGCGCCGGTCTCCGACCCGTGCGGCGAGTGCGACAGCTGCCGCGAGCTCGCGCGCGGCGGCACCGGCTCGCTCGACGTGATCGAGATCGACGCGGCGAGCCACAACGGCGTGGACGATGCCCGCGACCTGCGCGAGAAGGCGTTCTTCGCGCCGGTGCGCGACCGCTACAAGGTCTACATCATCGACGAGGCCCACATGGTCACGCCGCAGGCCTTCAACGCGCTGCTCAAGCTCGTCGAGGAGCCGCCGCCGCACCTCCGGTTCATCTTCGCCACCACCGAGCCCGACAAGGTGCTGCCGACCATCCGCTCGCGCACCCACCACTACCCCTTCCGGCTCATCCCGCCGCGCCTGCTCAGCGACTACCTCTCCCAGCTCGCCACCGAGGAGGGCGTGGCCATCGAGCCGGCCGCCCTGCCGCTCGTCGTGCGCGCCGGTGCCGGCTCGGCCCGCGACACCCTGTCGGTGCTCGACCAGCTGCTCGGCGGCGCCGGCCCCGACGGCGTCACCCACAAGCTGACGACCGACCTGCTCGGCTTCACCCCCGACTCGCTGCTCGACGAGGTCGTCGAGGCCTTCGCGACGCGCGACGGTGCCTCGGTGTTCTCCGTGGTCGACAAGGTCGTCGAGACCGGGCAGGACCCCCGCCGCTTCACCGAGGACCTGCTGCGCCGGCTGCGTGACCTCGTCATCGTCACCGCCGTGCCCGGCGCCCCGGCCACCGGGCTCATCGACGTCCCCGAGGACGCGGGCGAGCGGCTCGTCGCGCAGGCCGCCCGGTTCGGCGCGATCGAGCTCAGCCGTGCCGCCGACATCGTGGCCGCCGGCCTCACCGAGATGCGCGGCGCGACGGCTCCGCGGCTCCTGCTCGAGCTGCTGTGCGCCCGGGTGCTCCTGCCCGGGGCCGACCACACCTCCGAGGGCGTGATGGCCCGCCTCGAGCGCCTCGAGCGCCGTCTCGACGTCACCGGCGCGCCGACCCCGGCCGCCCAGGCCCGCGCGGCGGCCGTCCCCGCCGCGGCCGCGCCCGCGACGGACCTCCCGCAGCCCGTCGCCCCGGCGGCGCCCACCCACGCGGCGCCTCCCGCAGCGACCCCGACGGCACCTGCAGTAACGCCCGCGGCAGTGCCCGCACAGTCACGGCCCGCCCCGGCCCGGTCCGACGAGCCCGCACCCCCGCCGCCGGTCCCCACCGCGGCGCCGGCGGAGGGCCGGGACGACGGCCCGCCGCCGCCCCCGCCGATGCCGTCGGCGGTGCCGGCTGACGGTCACGCCCCGTCCCCCGCGACCTCGTCGGAGCCCGGTCCGCAGGCGCCGCCGGTGGTCGCCGAGCCGGCCCCGGTCGCCGCGGCCCCGGCCGCCCCGGGTGACCCGGTGGCCGAGCAGCCCGCCGGTCCGCGCGGCGGCCTCAGCCTCGTCGACGTACGCCGCCTGTGGCCCGACATCCTCGAGCAGACCAAGAACCGTCGCCGCCTCGCGTGGATGGTGCTCTCCCAGCACGCCCACGTGGTCGACGTCGACGGCACCCGCCTGACCGTGGGCTTCGCCAACGCCGGTGCCCGCGACTCGTTCGTCAACGGCGGCTGCGACGAGATCCTGCGGCAGGCCGCCATCGACATCGTCGGCATGGACTGGCGCGTCGAGTCGATCGTCGACCCCTCGGGCGCCGCCGCGGAGGCCCCGGTCGTGCGCCAGTCGGCCACCGCGCCGTCCCCCGACCCGACCTCGCCGTCCGTGGCCGACCTCGCCGGCCGCCCGCCCGGCGGCGCGGCCCAGGAGGCCCCCGACGGCCCGCCCTCCTGGGTGACGGGCGACGCCGCCCCGCCCCCCGTGGCCGCGCCCCAGCCCTCGGTCTCGGCGGCGCCGGCCCGCGAGGCGCTCCAGGCCGCCCGCGCCGGGGGTGCGCCCGAGCCGTCGGAGCCCGTGCGGTCGGCCGACGACGACGTCGACCCCGACGACCCGGACGCCGAGTCGGGCGCCCTCGACACCGAGTCGCTGCTCAGCCAGACCCTCGGTGCCAAGCTGATCGAGGAGATCAGGAACGACTGACCGGCACCGTCCTGCTCGCCCGCACCATCCCCGTCCGCGCACCCGATCCCCCGTGGGAGACCCGATGACCCAGAACCCGTTCGACGCCCTCGGCGGCGGCTTCGACATGAACGCCCTCCTCCAGCAGGCGCAGCAGATGCAGCAGCAGCTCGAGGAGGCCCAGGCCGCCCTCGCCCAGCAGACCGTCGAGGGCACCGTCGCCGGCGGCGCCGTCACGGTGACGGCCAACGGCGTCGGCGAGCTGGTGGGCGTCACGATCCGCTCCGGGGAATTCGACGGCACCGACCCCGACGACCTGTCGGACCTCTCCGACCTCATCGTGGCCGCCTACCGCGACGCGCGGGCCAAGTCCGAGGCGCTCGCCGGTGACTCCCTGGGCCCGCTGACCGACGGCCTCGGGGGCGGCGCGGGCGGCGGCGGCCTCGGCTTCCAGCCGCCCAGCCTGGGCTGAGGCGACGTCGTTGTACGAAGGTGTCGTCCAGGACCTGATCGACGAGCTCGGTCGGCTTCCCGGCGTCGGGCCCAAGAGCGCCCAGCGCATCGCGTTCCACCTGCTCCAGGCCGAGCCCGTCGACGTGCGCCGCCTCGCCGACGTCCTGATCGAGGTCAAGGCCAGGGTCAAGTTCTGCTCGACGTGCTTCAACGTCAGCGAGGACGAGCGGTGCCGGATCTGCCGTGACGAGCGCCGCGACCCCAGCGTGTTGTGCGTCGTGGAGGAGTACAAGGACGTCGTGGCCATCGAGCGCACCCGCGAGTTCCGCGGCCGCTACCACGTCCTCGGAGGGGCGATCTCGCCCATCGACGGCATCGGACCCGACCAGCTCCACGTCAAGGAGCTGATGCCGCGGCTCGCCGACGGCACCGTCACCGAGGTCATCCTCGCGACCGACCCCAACCTCGAGGGCGAGGCCACCGCGACCTATCTCACGCGACTGCTCCTCCCGATGGGGTTGCGCGTGACCCGCTTGGCGAGTGGACTGCCGGTGGGTGGTGACCTCGAGTACGCCGACGAGGTCACGCTCGGGCGGGCTTTCGCCGGAAGGAGATCAGCCGAATGAGCGTCGAGAAGATCAGGTTCGAGGAGCAGATCGCCGACTCGGTGACGAGCTTCCTGCTCGCGCTGCGCGCGATCGCCCGCGAGGGCAACGGCGCGGAGGCGGTCTCGCTGCTGCTCCTCGAGATCAGCCAGGTGCTGCTCGCCGGCGCGCGGCTCGGGGCGCAGACCGACTTCACGCCCCGCGAGGAGTTCCAGCCCGACGTCGGCCCGGAGGCCGACATCGACGAGCTGCGGCTGCGGCTCGCCGAGATGCTCGACAGCATCGATCCCTACACGTTCGTCTTCGACCCCTACGTCCCGGAGGTCGTCGAGAGCCGGCTCTCCGACGACCTCGCCTCGATCGCCATCGACCTCGAGAACGGCCTGCGCCACTACCGCGCCGGCGACGTCGACGAGGCCCTGTGGTGGTGGCAGTTCTCCTACGTCAACAGCTGGGGCAACCTCGCCGGGGCGGCGCTCAACGCACTGCTGACGGTCGTCGCGCACGACCGCTTCGACACCGACTTCGAGGCCAACGCCGAGGCCGTCGCGGTCGCCGATGAGATGCTCGAGGTCGAGCCGGGGACGCAGCCGTAGAATCGGGGTCGGCCTGCCGGCAACGGCGCCGCGGGCCCGCCATCCCGACGCGGCCCGAGAGCCGCACCCCGATCCCCGAGGACCACACCGTGGGCATTGTCGTGCAGAAGTACGGCGGCTCCTCGCTCGCCGACGCCGACGCCATCAAGCGCGTCGCCCGGCGCATCGTGGAGGTCAAGAAGTCCGGCCACGACGTCGTCGTCGCCGTCTCCGCCATGGGCGACACGACCGACGACCTGGTCGACCTCGCCACCGGCGTCTCGCCGCTGCCGCCGGCGCGCGAGATGGACATGCTGCTCACCGCCGGCGAGCGCATCGCCATGGCGCTGGTCGCGATGGCCATCAGCGACCTCGGGTTCACCGCCCGGTCGTTCACCGGCTCCCAGGCCGGCGTCATCACCGACTCGGTGCACGGCAAGGCCAAGATCATCGACGTCACGCCGGGCCGGATCACCCAGGCGATCGGCGAAGGCCACATCGTGATCGTCGCCGGGTTCCAGGGCGTGTCGGCGGACACCAAGGAGATCACCACGCTGGGTCGTGGCGGCACCGACACGACTGCCGTGGCCCTGGCAGCGGCGCTCGAGGCCGACGTGTGCGAGATCTACACCGACGTCGACGGCGTCTTCACCGCCGACCCGCGCATCGTGCCCAGCGCCCGCAAGCTCGACCACGTCTCCTACGAGGAGATGCTCGAGCTGGCCGCCTGCGGCGCCAAGATCCTGCACCTGCGATGCGTGGAGTACGGCCGCCGCTACGGCATCCCGATCCACGTCCGCTCGTCGTTCAGCCAGCTCGAGGGCACCCGGGTCGTCGACACGCCCGCGCGCCCCGACCAGTCCAGTGCACCCAGCGAGGAAGTCACCATGGAGCAGCCCATCATCGCCGGCGTCGCCCACGACCGCAGCGAGGCCAAGATCACCGTCGTCGGCGTGCCCGACAAGGTCGGCGAGGCGGCCCGCATCTTCGAGGCCCTCGCCGATGCGCAGATCAACCTCGACATGATCGTGCAGAACATCTCGGCCGCGGCGACCAGCCTCACCGACATCTCCTTCACCCTGCCGCGGACAGACGGCCAGATCGCGATGACCGCGCTGGCCCGCATCCAGGCCGAGGTCGGCTACGACAAGCTGCTCTACGACGACAAGATCGGCAAGGTCTCGCTCATCGGCGCCGGCATGCGCTCGCACCCCGGCATCACGTCGAAGTTCTTCGGCGCCCTCGCCTCGGCCGGCGTCAACATCGGCATGATCTCCACCTCCGAGATCCGGATCTCCGTCATCGTCGACGAGAACGCCGTCGACGACGCCGTCCGCGCCACCCACACGGCGTTCGACCTCGACGCCGACGAGGTCGAGGCCGTCGTCTACGGAGGGACCGGCCGATGAGCGCGCGCCGCATGGTCAACATCGGCATCGTCGGCGCCACCGGACAGCACACCCCACGCGGTTCTGTGCTCCTCCGCTTCGCTCCTCCGCCCACAACCGCGCGGGGACCCCGTGCCGAGATGGAGTCCTGATGGTTTCGCTGGGGATCGTCGGTGCCACCGGACAGGTGGGCGTCGCGATGCGGCAGATCCTGCTCGAGCGCGACTTCCCGGCCGACCAGGTCCGCTTCTTCGCCTCCTCGCGCTCCGCGGGCACCGTGCTGCCGTTCGGCGACCGCGACATCACCGTCGAGGACGCGGCGACCGCCGACCCCGCCGGTCTCGACATCGCGCTGTTCTCGGCCGGTGCGACGACCTCCCGGGCGCTGGTGCCGAGGTTCGTCGACGCCGGCGTGATCGTCGTCGACAACTCCTCCGCGTTCCGCAAGGACCCCGACATCCCGCTGGTCGTCTCGGAGGTCAACCCCGACGCGATGGCGCCGGTGATCGAGGCAAGGCGCGGCATCGTCGCCAACCCCAACTGCACGACGATGGCCGCGATGCCGGTGCTCAAGGCACTGCACGACGAGGCCGGGCTGAGCCGCCTGATCGTCTCCACCTACCAGGCCGTCTCGGGCTCGGGGGTCGCCGGTGTCGAGGAGCTCGCCCGCGGCGTCGAGGCGGCGGGCGACAAGGCCCGCGAGCTGGCCTACGACGGCTCCGCGATCACGTTCCCGGAGCCGGCGACCTACGTCGAGCCCATCGCCTACAACGTCCTTCCCCTCGCCGGGTCCATCGTCGACGACGGGTTGGGCGAGACCGACGAGGAGCAGAAGCTCCGCAACGAGTCCCGCAAGATCCTCGGCCTGCCCGACCTGCTCGTGTCCGGCATCTGCGTGCGCGTGCCGGTGTTCACCGGCCACTCGCTTGCGATCAACGCCGAGTTCGAGCGGGCGATCACGCCGCAGCGGGCCCGCGAGATCCTCGCCTCGACCCCCGGCGTGGAGCTCGACGACGTACCGACCCCGCTCAAGGCCGCCGGCAAGGACCCGTCCTACGTCGGACGCCTGCGGCAGGACCAGGGCGTGCCGGGCGACCGCGGGCTCGCGCTCTTCATCAGCAACGACAACCTGCGCAAGGGCGCCGCCCTCAACACGGTGCAGCTCGCCGAGCTCATCGCTGCCGCTCGCTGATCGGCGGACGCCGCTCCGGCGTACGCCCCTCTGCCGCAGGCAAGCGTCAGCCGGACCTGCACCCACGGGTGGGGCTTCGTATGACGCGGCGCGGGCCGAGGGCGGGGGGACGAACGACAGGAGCTCCCGGACCCGATCACGGGTCCGGGAGCTCCGGCTGTCGGGGTGACAGGATTTGAACCTGCGGCCTCGTCGTCCCGAACGACGCGCGCTACCAAGCTGCGCCACACCCCGCCGCCCGGGTCGATGGAACCGGCCCGGGCAACGCGGGCGAGCATACCGGAGCGGTCGAGGCGTCCCGAAATCGCCCCCGGCGGCGTGGACGCCGCGGGCTGGGACCGAGACGCTGACGTCAGGCGGACGTCGCCGCCCGGCGCGTCAGCGTCAGGTGGACCACGCCGCTCGGCGACGACACGGCCTCGACGTCGTAGGCGTCCTCCAGGGCCTCCAGGCCGTCCCACAGGCGCGTGCCGCGGCCCAGCACGATCGGCACCTGCACCAGGTGGAGGTGGTCGACCAGGCCGGCGGTGAGGAACTCCCTGATCGTGGTCGCGCCCCCGCCGAGGCGTACGTCGAGGTCGCCCGCCGCCTCGGTCGCGACGGCCAGCGCCTCGGCCGGGGAGGCGTCGAGGAAGTGGAAGGTGGTGCCGCCCTCCATCTCCAGCGCCGGGCGGGGCCGGTGCGTGAGGACGTACGTCGGTGTGTGGAACGGCGGGTTCGGACCCCACCAGCCGCGCCAGTCGGCGTCGTCCTGCCAGCCGGGGGGACCGAACTTGTTCGCGCCCATGATCTCGGCGCCGATGCCGATGCTGTGGCGCTCGGCGAACACGTCGTCGACCCCCGCCCCGCCCGTGGTCGGGTCCCAGAACCGCGTGGCCATCATCCACCCGTGCAGGCGCTGCCCGGCGTGGCCGAACGGCGTCTCGAGGCTCTGCGGCTCGCCCGCCCCGAAGCCGTCGAGCGAGATCGAGAAGTTGTGGACGCGCACGAGCGACATGGCTCTCCTAGGTGAGGGTCAGCAGGGTCGCCTCCGGCCGGCAGGCCACCCGGAAGCGGACGTAGGGGTTGGTGCCCAGCCCGGCCGAGACGTGGAGCCACGCCGAGCCGTCGTCGCCGGGGGACGAGTCGGCGGGGTGGCGGTGCAGGCCGCGGGCCCGGGCCGGCTCGAGGTCGCAGTTGGTGGTCAGCGCCCGGCCCCTCCCACCGAGGGCGGGCAGGCACACCTGGCCGCCGTGCGTGTGCCCGGCGATGATCGCGTCGTAGCCGTCCCGGGCGAGCTGGTCGAGGACGCGGAGGTACGGCGCGTGGGTGACCCCGAGCCGCACGTCGGCCGCCGGGTCGGCGGGCCCGGCGACCCGGTCGAGGTCGTCGTAGCCGAGGTGCGGGTCGTCCACGCCCGCGAACGCGATCGTGGTGCCGCCCACTGTGAGGGAACCGAACCCGTTGGTGAGGTCGAGCCAGCCGGCGGAGCCGAAGCGTTCCTTGAGCTCCGGCCACGGCAGCTGCGGCACCTGCGTGTTGCGCCTGCCGTCGTCGGGCAGGAGGTAGCGCAGCGGGTTGCGCATGCCGGGGGAGTAGTAGTCGTTGGACCCGAGGACGTAGACGCCGGGGACGTCGAGCAGGCCGCCCAGCGCGTCCGTGACGACCGGCACGGACCGCATGTGGGCGAGGTTGTCACCGGTGTTGACGACGAGGTCGGGACCCAGGTCGGCCAGGCCGCGCAGCCACTCCTGCTTGGCGCGCTGGTCGGGGGCCATGTGGATGTCGCTGAGGTGCAGCACCTTCAGCGGGGCGTGGCCGGGAGGCAGCAGCGGGACGCTCACCCGACGCAGGGTGTACTGCCGGGCCTCCCACGCGGCGTACGACGCGAGGCCGGCGCCCGCGGCCACCGCCAGCGTCGCTGCTCGGGCCACGCCGCGGCCCGGGCGGGGGAGGGAGACCATGCGGCAAGGCTGCCACAATGGCCGCATGAGTGCTCTGAAGGACCGTCTCCGCGCCGACCTCACCACCGCCATCAAGGCGCGTGACGAGCTGCGGTCCTCGACCCTGCGGATGGTGCTGACGTCCATCACCAACGCCGAGGTCGCCGGCAAGGAGGCGCGCGAGCTCACCGACGACGACGTCCTCGGCGTGCTGTCGACCGAGGCGAAGCGACGCCGGGAGGCTGCGACCGCCTTCGAGGAGGGCGGCCGCGCCGAGATGGCCGCCAAGGAGGCCGCCGAGGGCCGCGTGATCGCCGAGTACCTCCCGACCCCGCTCACCGAGGCCGAGATCGCCGACCTCGTCACCGCGGCCGTCGAGCAGACCGGCGCGGCCAGCGAGGGCATGCGCGCGATGGGCAAGGTGATGGGCGTGGTGACGCCTCAGGTCAAGGGTCGCGCCGACGGCGGCGCGGTCGCCGCGGAGGTACGCCGCCAGCTGGGCTGAGGCCGGCCCGCCGAGGTCGGGGCGGAGGGTCAGCCGCGGCCGCGACCGCGGCCCCTGCCGTTCCCGTTGCCGTTGCCGTTGCCGTCGCCGCCCTCGGTGGCGGGCGGCGGGACGTAGCCGGTGGAGCCGTAGATCGTCACGGTGTCACCGGTGCTGAGCGCCGTGCCGGCCTCGGGGGAGGTGGAGGCCACCAGTCCGGCCTCGACCTCCGAGTTGACCTGGCCGCCGTCGGCGACGGTGAAGCCGGCCGCCTCGAGCTGGGCCGTGGCCGCCTCGACCGCCTGGCCGGTCACGTCGGGGACGCTGGTCAGCACGCCGGCGATCTCGTCGCCGGGCGGGGCCTGGAAGTCCTCGTAGGGGAGGTTCGGCGACGCAGCGGCCATCGCGTCGCCCCAGATGGGTCCGGCGACGGTCGATCCGAAGGCCTCGCTGATGTAGGTGCCTCCGACGACCTGGCCGTTGAGGCTCACCCACTCGCCGAACTCGTTGGCGCCGGCGACCATCGCGGCCGTCGAGATGGTGGGCGTGTAGCCGGCGAACCACACCGACATGTTGTTCTGGTTCGTCCCGGTCTTGCCGGCCGACGGCTTGTCGATGGCGATGTTCTGGCCGAAGCCGCCGGGCTCCATCACGCCGCGCAGGATGTCGTTCACCGCGTCGGCGGTCGCACCCGGCATCACCTGCTCGCAGTCGGGGGCGAAGTCCTTGAGCACCTGGCCGGACGAGTCGAGCACCTGCGTGACCGGGCGCGGCTCGCAGTGCAGGCCGCGGGCGGCGAATGTGGCGTAGGCCTGGGCGATCTCGAGCGGGTTGCTGTCGGAGACACCGAGGATCCACGACGGCACCTTCTGGGCCAGCGGGACCTTCACGCCCATGTCGGCCGCGAGCCGCAGCGGCTCGCACATCCCGGTCTGGGTCTCGAGCTGGGCGAAGAAGGTGTTCACCGACTGCTGCGTGCCGGAGTAGAGGTCGAACGTGCCCGAGCCGGTGGAGTTGGAGACGTTCCAGCCCTCGCCGTCACCGGCGTAGGGGCCGTCGCAGTTCTCGAACGCCTCGTCGGGGATGTTCATCTCCTGCGGCGAGCTGATCGTGGTGCTCAGCGGGATGCCCTGGTTGATGGCCTCGGCGAGGACGAAGACCTTGAACGTCGACCCGGCCTGGAACCCGTTGGCGTCGCCGTACTTCTTCGGCACCACGTAGTTGAGGTAGGTCTCGCCGCCCTGCTTGTCCTTGCCCATCGGGCGCGACTGCGCGATCGCACGGACGTCGCCGGTGCCGGGCTCGACCATGGCGAGACCGCCGATGGCCTGGTCGGTCTGGAAGACGTGGCTCGAGACCGCGTCGTCGGCGCCCTTCTGCATGTCGAGGTTGATCGTGGTGTTGATCGTCAGCCCGCCGTTGTTGAGCGTGCGGCGACGCTCCTTGGGGGTGTCGCCGAGGACCGGGTCCTTCAGCAGCCAGTTGACGACGTAGTCGCAGAAGAACGGCGCCCGGGACTGCTGGCAGCCGTTGGGCGAGGTCTCGATCTTGAGCGTCTTGCCGATCGGCTTGCTGGAGAGCCGCTCGGCCTTCTTCTCGGTGAGGATGCCGAGCTGGGCCATCCGGTCGAGGACGACGTCGCGCCGGCTCTCGGCCCGCTCCGGGTTGTCGATCGGGTCGTAGCCGACCGGGTTCTTGACGAGCCCGGCGAGGGTCGCGGACTCGAGGAGGTTGAGGTCCTTGGCGTTCTTGGAGAAGAAGTGCCGCGCGGCCGACTGGACGCCGAAGGCGCCGTCGCCGAAGTAGGCGATGTTGAGGTAGCGCTCGAGGATCCAGTCCTTGGTGTGGTTCTTCTCGAAGGCGATCGCGTAGCGGAGCTCGCGAATCTTGCGCGCGTAGGTCTCCTCGGTCGCGGCCTTGCGCTCCTCGTCGGTCTCCGCCTGGTAGAGCAGCGTCTGCTTGACCATCTGCTGGGTGATCGACGACCCGCCCTGCACCGAGCCGCCGTTGGCCTGGTTGGTGATGAACGCGCGCAGCGTGCCCTTGAGGTCGAGCGCACCGTGGTCGTAGAAGCGGTAGTCCTCGATCGCGACGATCGCCTTGACCATCGGCCGCGAGATCGAGCTCAGCGGGACGTTGATCCGGTTCTGGTCGTAGAGCGAGGCGATCAGGTTGCCGTTGACGTCGTAGATCCGCGTCTTCTGCGACAGGTCCTTGGCCTCGATCGACTCCGGCAGGTTGACCATGCCCTTGCTGACGTCCTTCGCGGCCACGCCGACGAGGCCCGCGAACGGGATGGCGAGGCAGGCGGCGAGGACGCCCATGACGACCGCGACGGCACCCATCACGGCGAGGTGGGAGGCCACACGGCCGGCGTCGGGGCGTCCGTGGGGGCGCTGCGGGCGGGAAGACATGGTCACCAGAGTACGGGGCGAGGGCCTACCACCATCAATCATGCGTGCGCAGGCAGATAGTCACATCGGACTACTCGAATTGGACCACCTGGCCCTGCCGGGGCGACCGGCATTTCGTTTACTTTTCTACTCGAGTCGGGGATGGCCGCTATGGGGGCGGCCGACCAGCTCACACACACCGTGGGGATTTTGACTATGTGGGTCGAGGACTGGGCATCACGCGCCGCTTGCAAGGGCGACACGCCGGACGCGCTCTTCGTGCGCGGCGCCGAGCAGAACAAGGCCAAGCAGGTGTGCGCGGGCTGCCCCGTGCGGACCGAGTGCCTGGCCGAGGCTCTGGACAACCAGATCGAGTGGGGCGTCTGGGGCGGCATGACCGAGCGTGAGCGCCGTGCGCTGCTCCGCCGCCGTCCCGGCTCGTCGTGGCGCTCCATCCTGGAGACCGCGCGCACCAAGGTCGAGGCGCCCTCCGTCAACGCCTGAGCCGTCGACGCCTGCCGTCGCCGCTCGGTCCGTCGGCCCGGCTACGTCCGGGCGAGGCTGTCGCCGATCGCGCGCAGCCCGGCCAGGTCGTGGACGTCGCCGGCCATCGCCGGCACGACCGCCGTCGGCACCTGCGGGTAGGACGCGGCGAAGCGGTCGCGCAGGTGCTGCTCGCGCTCGATGATGCGGACGCGGTCGGCGTGCAGCTGGAGCAGCCCGGCCGTGAGCGAGGACGAGTCCTGGCTCCGCAGCCGGTCGGCGGCGGCGATCGCCTCCTCCGCCGAGAGCCCGGTGCTCAGCGACGGGACGGCGCGGTTGACCACCAGGCCGGCCAGCGGCATCTCGTCGTCGGTGAGCCGGTCCACGAAGTACGCCGCCTCGCGCAGCGCGTCGGGCTCGGGCGAGGCGACCACGAGGAACGCCGTCTCGTCGGCCTGCAGCAGCGCGAACGTCTTCTCCGCACGCTGGCGGAAGCCGCCGAACAGCGTGTCGAGCGCGGCGACGAACGTCTGCACGTCGCGCAGCAGGTGCCCGCCGAGGACCTTGGTCAGCGCGCCGGTGATCATCGAGAAGCCGGCGCTCATCAGCCGGGCGGGTCCCCGCGCCGGCGCCAGCAGCAGCCGGATGAGGCGTCCGTCGAGGAAGCTGGACAGCCGCTCGGGGGCATCGAGGAAGTCGAGCGCCGAGCGTGACGGCGGCGTGTCGACCACGATGAGGTCGTGCCGGCCGTCGGCGAGCGCCTGGCGGTGCAGCTGGCCCAGCTTCTCCATCGCCATGTACTCCTGGGTCCCGGCGAACGAGCTCGACAGGGCGACGTAGAACGGGTTCTCCAGGATCTGCCGGGCCTTCTCCGGGCTGGCCTGCGCCTCGACGACCTCGTCGAAGGTGCGCTTCATGTCGAGCATCATCGCGTCGAGCGACCCGCCCGCGGACGCGTCCACGGCGGGCACGGGCCGCGGGGTGTTGTCGAGCTGCTCGATCCCCATGGACTGCGCCAGCCGACGGGCCGGGTCGATCGTGAGGACGACGACCTTGCGCCCGCGCTCCGCGGCCCGCAGGGCAAGCGCTGCCGAGGTCGTGGTCTTGCCGACCCCACCGGACCCGCAGCACACGATGATCTCGGTGGAGCGGTCGTCGAGCAGGGCGTCGACGTCGAGGACGGGCGCCGTGTGCTGCGCCGTGCGAGTGGTGCTCATGCCATCCCCTGGTTGCGCAGCATCTGGGCCAGCTCGACGAGCGCGCCCCGGTCGATCCCCGAGGCGAGCCGGGGCAGCTCGTAGGTGGGCACGCCCTCGGCGAGCACGAGCTCGCGCTGCCCGTCCTCGAGGCGCCGGCGTACGGCGTGGTCGTGCGCCTCCTCGACCAGGGACCGCACCAGCTCCGCGTCGACGTCGACGTTGGCGCGCTTGAGGTCCGAGATCACCGCCGTCGGGTCGACCGCGTCGTCGCGCACCTGAGCCAGCGCACCCGCGCTGAGCGCCTGCGGGCGGACCAGGTTGACCACGACCCCGCCGACGGGCAGGCCCGCGGCCCGCAGCTCGGCGATGCCGTCGGACGTCTCCTGCACCGGCATCTCCTCCAGGATCGTCACCAGGTGCACGGCGGTGCGCGGGGAGCGCAGCAGCTCCATCACCTTGTCGGCCTGGGTCTTCACCGGGCCCACCTTGGCGAGGCCAGCGACCTCGGAGTTCACCCCGAGGAACTGTGAGATCCGGCCGGTCGGCGGGGCGTCGAGGACGACCGCGTCGTACGTGAGCACGCCGGTGTTGCGGCCCTTCTCCGGCCGACGCGGGCGCTGCACCGCCTCGTAGACCTTGCCGGTGAGGAGCACGTCGCGGACGCCGGGGGCGACGGTGGTCGCGAAGTCGATGACGCCGAACCGGTCGAGCGCCTTGCCCGCCCGGCCGAGCCGGTAGTACATCGCGAGGTACTCCAGCAGCGCCGACTCCGGGTCGATGTGCAGCGCGTGCACCTGGCCGGCACGTCCGGTCGCGTCGGGTGCGCCCTTGGAGATCCGGCGCTCCTCGTAGGGCAGCGGGTCGACGTCGAACATCCGGGCGATGCCCTGGCGTCCCTCGACCTCGCAGAGCAGGACGTTGCGGCCCGACGACGCCAGCGCCAGGGCGAGCGCCGCGGCCACGGTCGACTTGCCGGTCCCGCCCTTGCCGGTGACCACGTGGAGCGCCACGCGCGGCCAGTCGACGGTCCGGTCGGGGTGGGCGGTCACGGGTCGAGCGTAGCCATCGGGTGCCTACCCCTTGACGGCACCGGACAGGAAGCCCTGGGTCACCTGGCGCTGCATGGTCACGAAGAGGACCAGCACGGGCAGGATCGTGATGAGGGTGCCCGCGGCCAGGGGACCGATGTCGACCGAGCGCCCGCCGAGGAACAGGTAGAGCCCGGTGGTGAGGGGCCGGTACTCGCCGCTGGGGATGTAGAGCAGCGGCACGAGGAAGTTGTTCCAGTTCTGCAGGAACGTGAACACCGCGAGCGCGCCCACCGCCGAGGTGGTGAGCGGCAGCATGACCCGCAGGAAGATCTGCCACTCCGAGGCGCCGTCCATCCGGGCCGCCTGCTCGAGCTCGGTGGGCAGGTCGGAGTAGAACGCCCGCATGAAGAACGTGCCGAACGACAACCCGGTGCTGGCCAGGACGAGGTTGGTCCCCACCAGGCTGTCCAGCAGGCCCATCCCGCGCAGCTGGAAGTAGAGCGGGATCATGTAGGTGAAGAACGGGACCAGCAGCCCCACCACGACGAGGTAGAAGGCCAGGTCGCGTCCCGGGAACGGCAGCCGCGCGAAGGCGTACCCACCGAGGGTGGACAGCACGACGACCAGCGCGGTGCTCGGCACCGAGAGCAGGAAGCTGTTGAGGACGTAGCTGCTGAAGTCGCCGGTGGTCCACGCCGACTCGATGTTGGCCGTGGAGAACGACGTGAAGAGGCCGAACGGGTTGACCTTGACGTCGCCCGGCGTCTTGAGGGCCGTGGAGACGGTGAGCACGATCGGGAACAGCATGATCGCCGCGGTGATCCCGAGCACCAGGTGGCGGGCGCCCAGTCCGGCCCAGGCGCGCGAGGTGCGGGGACGGCCCTGGGGGACCCCGCGGCTCACGTGGCTCCCCCCTCGAGCGACGTCCGGCGCTGCAGCCGGTTGAGCCACACCGCGAACGGGATGGCCATGACGGTGATCAGCAGCGCGAGGGTCGTGCCGTAGCTGATGCGGTTGAGCTGGAACGCGCTGCTGTAGGCGTACGTGCCGAGCACCTCGGTGGCACCGGCCGGGCCGCCCCCGGTCATCACGAAGATGATGTCGAAGACGCTGAACCCGCCGAGCAGCGTGATGGTGAAGACCATCAGCAGCACCGGCATGATCTGCGGGAGGACGACGTGGCGCAGGCGCTGCGCGCCGTTGGCGCCGTCGAGCCGCGCCGCGTCGACGAGGTCCACGTCGACGTTGCGCAGCGCCGACAGGAAGATCACGAAGACGAAGCCCACCTGCGACCACACCGCCGTCGCGAGGACGGCGTACAGCGCGGTGTCGGGGTTGCCCAGCCAGCCGGTGGTGAAGGCGTCGAGGCCGACGGCCTCGAGGACGTTGTTGAGCCAGCCGCGCGACGGCGCGTAGATCCAGCCCCAGACCACGCCCACGGCCACCTGGGGCAGCACGAAGGGCACGAAGAAGACGGTGCGGTAGAACACGCTGCCCCGCCGCACCTGCGTCAGCAGCAGCGCGAGCCCGAGGCCGAGGAGCAGCGGCGCGAGGGTGCCGATGACGATCCAGATGACGTTGTTCCACAGTGCGTCGTAGACCTCGGGGTCGCCGAAGACCTCGGTGATGTTGGCGAGCCCGACGAACGGCGGCTGCGGGTTGATCCCGTTGAAGTCGACGAAGACGTAGTAGACGGCGCTGGCCATCGGCAGGAGCAGGAAGACGGCCACCATCGCCACCAGGGGCAGCACGAAGACGATGCCGAGCCGCCGCTGCGCGCGCCGGGTGGCCGGCGGGGCGACGTACGCGTAGGACGGGGCGCGCCGACCGCGACGGCGCGGTGCCGGTGCGGGAGGTGGCGCGACCGTCGCGGCGGGGGCCGGCCCGCTCACTGGTCCGCCGCGGCCGCCATGCCGCTGGCGGCGTCCTCCGGCGTGGTCTGGCCGGTCAGCACGCCCTGGAACCCGTCGTACATCGCCTCGTTGACGGCGTCGGAGACCAGCACGTCGATGTTCTGCCCGAACTCGCCGCTGCTGCCGAGCGTGGCGGTGTCCTCGAGGACCTGCGCGAAGAGCGGGGAGACGTCGAGGCCCTCGGTGTCGACGGGCACGGGCGGGATCGTGTGGAGGTTCTCCACCGTCCACTCGCCGTGCTCGGGGGAGGCGAGGAAGTCGACGAACTCGACCGCCGCCTCGGTCTTGGAGGTGCCGGCGGAGACGTAGGGGCCGGAGCCGAGGCCGCCGGTGAAGACACCGGGACCGTCGGGGGCCGGGAACGGGATGAAGCCGACCTCGAAGTCGACGTTGTCGTCGATCTCGCCGACCAGCCAGCTGCCGGTGGGGATCATCGCGGCCTCGCCGGAGTAGAACATCGAGATCGAGGTGTCGTAGTCGACCGACGTGGGGGACTCCGGGAGGAAGCCCTGCTCGTTGTAGTCACGCCACAGCTCGAAGGCCTGGGCCACCTCGGGGGAGTCCCACGACTCCTCGCCGGTGATGACGGCCTCCGCCGTCTCGGGGCCGGCGGTGCTGGACAGGGCCATGCTCAGCAGGTGGCCGCCCTCCCAGCCCTCCTTGTCGCCGACGGCCATGGGGATCGTGCCCGCCTCGGCGATCGCCTCGGAGGCGGCCTCGAGGTCCTCGAGGCTCTGCGGCTCGGACAGCCCGAGGTCGGCGAGGGCGTCCTTGTTGTAGAAGATCCCGATGGTCTCCATCTCGCCCGGCACGCCGTAGACCTTGCCGTCGAAGGTGACCCGGTCGCGGGCGAAGTCGTAGACCTCCCAGCCGCGGTCCTCGTACTCCTGGGTGAGGTCGTGCAGCAGGCCCGCCTCGGCGAGTGCTCCGCCGAAGCCCGGGCCCGATCCCCAGCTGAAGACGTCGGGGCCCTCGCCGGAGCGCAGCTGGGTCTGCAGGACCGTGCGCATGTTGTCGAGCGGCAGTGAGTTGACCTCCACCTCGATGCCCGACTCCTCGGTGAAGGTCGCGACGTGGTCCTTCAGGTCCTGGAGCGCCTCCGCGTCCTCCGGCTCCTCGATCAGCCAGGTGATCGACTGCGGGTCGCCGCCGTCGTCGGAGGACCCGCCGCCGGTGCCGGTGCACGCGGTCGTGACGAGCAGCACCGCCGCCGTGGGGAGTCCGAGGATGTGCGATCGGCGCATGTGGCGAACCCTTCGATAGCAAACAGAGGTTTCTGCCAGTACCCCGACGTGGCGGTCCTCACACGGCCGCTAGGGTGCCGGACATGGACAAAGTGGTCTCCTCGGCAGCCGAAGCGGTGGCCGACATCCCGGACGGCGCCCGCCTCGCGGTCGGCGGTTTCGGGCTGAGCGGCATCCCGTCGGTGCTCATCGACGCGATCCTCGAGGCGGGCACGACCGACCTCGAGGCGGTCTCCAACAACTGCGGCGTGGACGAGTGGGGCCTGGGTCGGCTCCTGTTCGCGAAGCGGATCCGGCGGATGATCTCCTCCTACGTGGGGGAGAACAAGGAGTTCGCCCGGCAGTACCTCTCCGGCGAGCTCGAGGTGGAGCTGACGCCCCAGGGCACGCTCGCCGAGCGGATGCGGGCCGGCGGCTCCGGGATCCCCGGCTTCTACACCGCGACCGGTGTCGGCACGCAGGTCGCCGAGGGCGGTCTGCCGTGGAAGTACGACACTGACGGCAACGTGGTCGTGGCCTCGCCGCCGAAGGGGACCAAGACCTTCTCGACCGCCGAGGGGGAGAAGGAGTACGTCCTCGAGGAGGCCATCGTGGCCGACTTCGGGCTCGTGCGGGCCTGGAAGGGCGATCGCCACGGCAACCTCGTCTACCGGCGGTCCTCGCGCAACTTCAACCCGCTCGCCGCGATGTGCGGCCGGGTGACGATCGCCGAGGTCGAGGAGCTCGTCGAGCCGGGCGAGCTCGACCCCGACGACGTCCACACCCCGGGTGTCTACGTGCAGCGCGTGGTCGCGCTGACCCCGGAGCAGGTGGCGGACAAGCGCATCGAGAAGGTCACCACGCGTCCGCGGCCCCAGCAGGGCGGCGACCCCGTGCAGGGTTCGGACGACGCGGCGAGCTTCGGACTGGGAGGCTGACATGGGCTGGACACGCGAGGAGATGGCCGCGCGGGCGGCCTCGGAGCTGCAGGACGGGTCCTACGTCAACCTCGGGATCGGGCTGCCGACGCTGGTGCCCAACTACGTCCCCGACGACGTCGAGCTGGTGCTGCAGTCGGAGAACGGCATCCTCGGCGTGGGGGCGTACCCCTTCGAGGGCGAGGAGGATCCCGACCTGATCAACGCGGGCAAGGAGACGGTGACGCTGCGCAAGGGCGCGTCGTTCTTCGACTCCGCGCAGTCGTTCGGGATGATCCGCGGCGGCAAGATCGACGCCGCGATCCTGGGCGCGATGCAGGTCTCCGCCGCCGGCGACATCGCCAACTGGATGATCCCCGGCAAGATGGTCAAGGGCATGGGCGGTGCGATGGACCTGGTCCACGGCGCCAAGCGGGTCATCGTGCTGATGGAGCACACCGCCAAGGACGGCTCGCTGAAGATCCTCGACGAGTGCGACCTGCCCTACACCGGCAAGCGGGTGGTGCAGCGGATCATCACCGACCTCGCCGTCATCGACGTGATCGACCCGGCGACCGGCGAGGTCGCGCCGTCGGGCACCTCCGGCGACCGGGTGCTCAGGCTCGTCGAGCTCGCGCCGGGGGTCACCGAGGACGAGGTGCGGGAGAAGACGCAGCCCGAGCTGGTGTGAGGGGTCGTCCTGCATGGCCGGGCGGTCCGCGTCCCGGCGGTCCCCGGATATCCGGTGACCGCCGGGGTTACAGGTAGAGATCTCGACCACCAAGCACGGAACTCGGGTGCGAAGCCCGCGCCCGGGGACCGATCCCGGCCCCCGCCGCCTACGCCTGGTAGCCGTCGCCCCCCGCGCCCGCCGACCAGTCGGGCAGCTGCTGGAGCGACCAGCCGTTGCCGTCGGGGTCGGTGAAGAAGACGAAGCGGCCCCACTGGAGCTCGTCGACCTCGCTCACCTCGATGCCGCGCTCCACCAGCTCGGCGCGTACGGCGTCCGCGTCGGCGACCACCATCTGGAGGTTGTCCAGCGACCCGGGCGCGAGCCGCGTCAGCCCCTTGCCGAAGGCGATCGAGCAGGCCGACCCGGGCGGCGTCATCTGCACGAACCGCACGTCGTCGCTGACCACCTGGTCGTGGTCGGCGCTGAAGCCGACCTTCTCGTAGAACTCCTTGGCCCGGTCGACGTCCGTCACGGGCACCATCACCAGCTCCAGTTTCATGTCCATGGATCGAGGCTAGGGCGCCATCAGGTCAGCCGTCGTCCGCATTCGGTCCCGTCTTCGGGCCCGGGTCGTCTCGGTCCCCGGCGCGCCGACGGCGGCGCAGCAAGCGGTGTGCTATCTCTAGTAATCCACTAGACAAAAGCAAGAAAGGTCGCGCTCCATGGAGTTCCTCTGGTACATCCCCAACCAGGTGGCGCCGGGCCACCGGCTGGACCCGGCGGTCGAGGGCCACAACAGCCTGCAGCGTCTCACCGCCCTCGCGCGGGCCGTCGAGGACCACGGGTGGGGAGGCGCGCTCATCGGGACCGGCTGGAAGCGTCCCGACACCTTCACCCTCGCCACGGCGCTCGCGGCCGGCACGACGACGTTCAACCCCCTGATCGCGATCCGCCCCGGCTACTGGGAGCCGGCCCACTTCGCGTCGTCGGCGGCCACCCTCGACCAGCTCAGCGGTGGCCGGGTCAAGGTCAACGTCGTCTCCGGGCCCGACCACCAGCCGCAGTACGGCGACGACGAGGGCGACCAGGCCCAGCGCTACGCCCGCACGCGGGAGTTCATGCGGCTCGTACGCCGGCTGTGGACCGAGGACGACGTCACGGTCGACGGTGCGTACTACCGCGCGACCGGCGCGACGCTCGAGCACAAGCCGGTCGCCCGGCCCGGTCGCCCGCACCCCCAGCTCTACTTCGGCGGCGCCTCGGAGGCCGCCCAGCGGACCGCGGCGGCCGAGGCGGACGTCCAGCTCTTCTGGGGCGAGCCGCTCGACGGCGTCGCCGCCCGCATCGACCACCTGCGCGCGCTGAGCGCCGAGCTCGACCGCGACCTGCCGCCGCTGGAGTACGGACTGCGGATCACCACGCTCGTGCGTGACACGACCGAGGAGGCCTGGGCGGACGCGGAGGCCAGGGTCGCCGCGATGGCCGAGGGCCAGCACGAGTGGACCGCCGACCCCGGGCGCCGGGTGGCCGTCGGCCAGCAGCGCCTGCTGGACCTCGCCCGGCAGGGCGACGTCCTCGACGACTGCCTCTACACCGCTCCGGGACGGGTCGGCGGCGGCGGTGCGGGGACGACCTGGCTGGTGGGCTCGCCGGACGACGTCGCCAAGGCGCTGCGGCGCTACGCCGACCTGGGCGTCACCCACTTCGTCCTCAGCGACACCCCGTACGAGCAGGAGATCGCCCGGGTCGGCGACTCGCTGCTGCCGCTGCTGCGCTCCGCCTGACACCCGCGCACCGGTGACAGGCAACTCGTCGCACCCAATAGTGCGGTTAGTCAAGTTAGTTACTGTACTTTTGAGTCCTCACCCCGAGAAGGAGAACCCCCTGATGCCACGCCGAGGGCCCAGCCGCCCCCTGATCCGTGCCGCCGTGCTGACCACCGTCGGCCTGATGACCCTGTCCGCCTGCGGTGGAGCAGAGGCCGGACCCAAGCTCGAGCTCAGCGCCGCGCTGCCCGACGCCCCCGCGGAGGACACCGTCCTCCGTGTCGGCGACCCCGCCACGCAGGTGGCCCTCGAGACGTCCGGCCTCATCGACGAGCTCGACGTCGACGTCGAGTGGGCCAACATCACCGGTGGCCCCAAGACGCTCGAGGCCTTCCGCGCCGACGCGATCGACATCGGCTCCGTCGCCGACATCCCGCCGCTCTTCGCCCACTGGACCGGCACCGACGTCCGCATCGTCGCCGCCCGCGAGACCGTTGACCCCGCCGAGCACCCGACGTACGAGCTGGGCGTCGCGCCCGGTGTCGACGTGACCTCGATCGAGGACCTCGCGGGCAAGAAGATCGCCTACAGCCCCGGCCAGGCGCAGGGTGCGCTCGTGCTCAACGTCCTGCGCGAGGCCGGGCTGACCCAGGACGACGTCGAGTTCGTCGAGATGCAGAGCGTCGACGACGCCTTCTCCGTCGCCCTCGCCGGCAAGCAGGTCGACGTCGCGCCGCTCGGCCAGACGCTGGTCAAGACCTACCTCGCGAAGTACGAGCGCGACGGCGCCAGCACCATCGCCCCCGGGGTCCGCGACGACGCCTGGACCCTCTACGCGCCGACGACCGTCCTCGAGGACGCCGACAAGGCCGCCGCCATCAAGGAGTACGTCGGCCTCTGGGCGCAGGCCCAGCAGTGGATCTCCGACCACCCGGACGAGTTCGCCGAGGCCTACTACGTCGACCACGAGGGCCTCTCGCCCGAGGACGCGCAGTACGTCGTCGACGCGCTCGGTGAGTTCACCGTGCCGACCGACTGGGACGAGTTCATCGCCCGCCACCAGGAGACCGTCGACACCCTCGTGGAGGCGCAGGACCAGGAGCCGCTGGACGTGGAGACGCTCTACGACCGCCGGTTCGAGAAGGCCATCAAGGCCGCGGTGGAGGGGTCATGACGACCCTGACCGCCCCGTCCCGCCCGGTCGTCGCGGCCGGCACGGAGGACGTACGACCGGTGCGGCGCCGACTCAGCCCGGGCGCTTCCATCCGCTTCGGCGGCCTCATCGGCATCGCCCTGCTGCTCCTGGCGTGGGTGGTCGGGTCGGCCACCGGGCTGCTCGACCCGCGCACCCTGACCGAGCCGTGGACCGTCGTGGGCACCGCCGTCACGCTCATCGAGAACGGCCGCCTCCAGGAGAGCCTGGTGACGTCGGGCATCCGGGCCGCGCTCGGCCTCGGCCTCGGCGTCCTCGTCGGCGCGGTGCTGGCCCTCATCTCCGGGCTCTCCCGCTTCGGTGAGGTCCTCATCGACGGCCCCATCCAGGTCAAGCGCTCGATCCCGACGCTGGCGCTGATCCCGCTGCTCATCCTGTGGCTGGGCATCGGGGAGCCGATGAAGGTGATCACGATCGCCCTCGCGGTCTTCGTGCCGATCTACATCCACACCCACAACGGCCTGCGCTCGATCGAGGGCAGGTACGCCGAGCTCGCCGAGACCCTGGACGTGAGCCGCGCGGAGTTCATCCGCCACGTGGTCCTGCCCGGTGCGATGCCCGGCTTCCTCCTCGGCCTGCGGTTCGCGGTGACCTCGTCGCTGCTGGCCCTGGTCGTGGTCGAGGTCATCAACGCCACCAGCGGGATCGGCCACATGATCACGCTCGCGTCCAACTACGGGCAGACCGACATCATCGTCGTCGGCCTCGTCGTCTACGCGCTCCTCGGCGTCACCGCCGACAGCGCGGTCCGGCTCATCGAAAGGAAGGCACTGTCATGGCGTCGCACGCTCGCGAGCTGACCCCGGCCGTCCGGGTCCGCAACCTGCACCGCAGCTTCAACGAGGCCGGGGGCGTGCTCAACGGCCTCGACCTCGACATCGCCCCCGGCGAGTTCGTGGCCCTCCTCGGGCGCAGCGGCTCCGGCAAGAGCACGCTGCTGCGCTCGCTGGCGGGGCTCGACCGGGGCGTCGCCGGCACCGGCCGGATCGAGGTGCCGGAGAAGGTCTCGGTCGTCTTCCAGGACTCCCGGCTGCTGCCGTGGAAGCGCCTGGTCGACAACGTCACCCTCGGCCTCCGGGTCCCTGACGCCGCCGAGCGCGGCTCCGTCGCGCTCGCCGAGGTGGGCCTCGCCGGCCGCGAGACGGCCTGGCCGCACGAGCTGTCCGGCGGCGAGCAGCAGCGTGCCTCGCTGGCCCGCTCGCTGGTCCGCGAGCCGCAGCTGCTGCTGGCCGACGAGCCGTTCGGCGCCCTCGACGCGCTCACCCGCATCCGGATGCACACCCTGCTCCGCAAGCTCTGCGAGGTGCACCAGCCGGCCGTGCTGCTGGTCACCCACGACGTCGACGAGGCGATCGTGCTGGCCGACCGGGTGATCGTGCTCGACGACGGCGTGGTGCGCCACGACGCCCGGATCGACCTCGACGGCCGCCGCTCGCAGGCCGACCCCGCCTTCGCCCGGCTCCGGGCCCAGCTGCTGTCCGAGCTCGGGGTCGAGGACGACCACGACGCGCCCGGCCGGCCGGTGCGCGCCGACCTCGGCGAGAGGGCGGCCTCGTGACCGGCTCCGGCAAGCAGCTCGCCCTCAACCTGTTCATCTACCCCGACGGCCACCACGAAGCGGCCTGGCGCCACCCGGACAGCCAGACCGAGCGGATCCTGGACATCGACTACTACCAGGAGCTCGCGCAGAAGGCGGAGGCCGCGAAGTTCGACGCCGTCTTCTTCGCCGACGGCCCCTCGCTGGCGGAGAACATCAAGTACGCCGCCCGCTTCCGCCTGGAGCCGATCACCGTGATGACGGCGATCGTGGCGGCGACCGAGCGGATCGGCGTGATCGGCACGGCGTCGACGACGTACACCGAGCCCTACAACCTCGCGCGCCAGTTCGCCGCGCTCGACCACCTGAGCAAGGGCCGCGCTGGCTGGAACATCGTGACGACGGGCGCGGCCAACGCGGCGCTCAACTTCGGTCTGGACGCCCACCCGCTGCACCGCGACCGCTACGCCCGCGCCGAGGAGTACGTCGAGGTCATCACCAAGCTGTGGGACAGCTGGGAGGACGACGCGGTCGTCGCCGACCGGGAGAGCGGGCTCTTCGCCGACACCGACAAGATCCACACCGTCGACCACGTCGGCCGGTTCTTCCGGGTCAAGGGTCCGCTCAACGCACCGCGCTCGCCCCAGGGCCGGCCGGTCTACGTGCAGGCCGGGTCGTCGGAGGACGGCCGGTCCTTCGCCGCCCGCTGGGCGGAGGCCATCTTCACCGCGCAC
This sequence comes from Nocardioides renjunii, assembly GCF_034661175.1. Lineage (NCBI taxonomy): Bacteria > Bacillati > Actinomycetota > Actinomycetes > Propionibacteriales > Nocardioidaceae > Nocardioides > Nocardioides renjunii. The sequence goes on from NZ_CP141058.1 coordinate 304,095, forward strand.
CAGACGCTCGGGTCGGCGCAGGAGTTCTACACCGACATCAAGTCCCGCGCCCGGGCACAGGGCCGTGACCCGCACGGCCTCAAGGTGCTGCCCGGCATCAGCCCGTTCATCGGCTCGACCGCGCGGGAGGCCGAGGAGCTGCACGAGCAGTTCAACGACCTCACGCAGCCGGAGTACTCGCTTGCCCAGCTGCACCGGCTCACCGGCGTCGACCTGTCGTCGTACGACCTCGACGGGCCGTTCCCGCGCGAGGTCATCGACGCGGACGTCGAGCGCAGCGAGGGCAGCCGCTTCCAGCTCGTGCTCGACATCGTCGACCGCGAGCAGCCGACCCTGCGCCAGCTCTGCCACCGGCTCGCCGGCGCGCGCGGGCACCGCGTCGTCACCGGCACGCCCGACCAGGTGGCCGACACCATCCAGGAGTGGGCCGAGCAGGGTGCGGCCGACGGCTTCAACGTCATGCCGCCGTGGCTGCCGGGGGGCATCGACGTCTTCATCGAGGAGGTGGTGCCGATCCTGCGCCGCCGCGGCCTGTTCCGCACGGAGTACACAGGAAGCACGCTGCGCGACCACCTCGGCCTCGAGCGGCCCGCCAGCCAGTACGCACCCCAGCCCGCCCCGATCCACCAGGAGACCGCATGACGTTCGAGCACTACCGTCCGCTGGGCCGCACCGGCGTCCAGGTCAGCCCGCTGACCCTCGGCGCGATGATGTTCGGCGCGTGGGGGAATCCCGACCACGACGAGTCCATCGCGATCATCCATCGCGCGCTCGACGCGGGCATCAACGTCATCGACACCGCCGACGTCTATGCCCGCGGCGAGTCCGAGGAGATCGTCGGCAAGGCGCTGCAGGCCCGCAGGGGCAGCCGGGACGACGTGGTCCTGGCGACGAAGTTCCACGGCAGCATGCACGACGAGGACCCCAACCGGGCCGGCAACTCGCGCCGCTGGATCGTCCGCGAGGTCGAGGACTCGCTGCGCCGGCTGCAGACCGACCACATCGACCTCTACCAGGTGCACCGGCCGCGGCCGGAGGTCGACATCGACGAGACGCTGGGCGCGCTGACCGACCTCGTCCGGCAGGGCAAGGTGCGCTACATCGGCACCTCCACGTTCCTGCCGTCCCAGGTCGTCGAGGCCCAGTGGGTGGCCGAGAAGCGCCAGCGCGAACGTCCCGTCACCGAGCAGCCGCCGTACTCGATCCTCGCGCGCGAGGTCGAGCGCGACATCCTCCCGACGGCGCAGAAGTACGGTCTCGGCGTGCTGCCGTGGAGCCCGCTCGCGGGTGGCTGGCTCTCGGGCCGCTATCGCCGTGGCGAGGAGCCGCAGCTCACCTCGAGCCGGCTCAAGCGCCAGCCGGCGCGCCACGACCCCAGCAGCCCGGAGAACCGGGTCAAGCTCGAGGCGGTCCACCAGCTGCAGGAGCTCGCCGACGAGGCCGGCCTGTCCATGATCCACCTCGCCCTCGGGTTCGTGCTCGCGCACCCGGCGGTGTCGTCGGCGATCATCGGGCCGCGCACGCTCGACCAGCTCGAGTCGCAGCTCGGCGTCGAGAAGGTGGTCCTGCCGGCCGACGTGCTCGACCGGATCGACGAGATCGTCCCGCCGGGGACCACGCTCAACGAGGCGGACCGGGGTTACGCACCGCCGGCCCTCGTGGAGGCGGCGCTCCGGCGCCGTTGAGGGGGGAGGCAGGGGGGTCACCGGGGTGGTGTCGCCGGGGTGGCGCTTCCGTCCTGGAGCCACCGGATATCCGGTGACTCCCCTGCCTACAGGTGGAGATCTCGACCTCGAAGCACGAAGCCCGGGTGCAAAGCCCCGCGCGGGTCAGGCGACCGGCGAGCCGGCCGGCTGGGCCGCCCGGATCGCCGCGAGGACCCCGAGGACGCCGATCGCGACCGCGAGGGCGTAGACCACCGGGAACGGGTCCTGGCCCGCGCGCTCGGCGGTCGCGTACGCGATGCCGCTGACCGACAGCGCCAGCGCGGCCCCGAGCGAGTCGGCCACCGTGAGCGCCGAGGAGTTGAAGCCGCGGTCCTCGTCGGTGGTGTCGGCGAGCATCGCGACACCGGTGCGGGGGTAGGCGAAGCCCATGCCGACGCTCGCGAGGACGTACGCCGCGACGGGCGCGGCCGCCGGCACCGCCGTACCTCCGGCTCGCAGCCAGACCAGCAGCGCGATGGCACCCACGCCGACCAGCACGACGCTCGTCCCGAACCGAAGGGCGGCGCCGTGCGAGACGCGCTCGCCGAGGCGCGACGACACCTGGCTCGAGGCCGCCCAGACGACGCCGACACAGGTGAGCGCGATGCCGGCCTGGCCGGGCGTGAGGTCCCAGCGCTCCTGGAGCACGTAGACGATGTAGGCCTCGGCGCAGAAGAACGACGCGGCGAGCAGGCCGCGGGTGGCGATGACCGACGGCAGCCCGCGCCCGCCCCTCAGCGTGCCCGGCGGCAGCAGCGGGCGGAGCCCGACGACGACGAGCACGAAGGCGCCCGCCGCGGCGACGAGCACCAGCCCCGTCCCCGAGCCGACGAGCTCGAGCGCCAGCACGGCGACGGCCGCGAGCACCGCCCAGCCCAGCCGGGCGAGCGGAGCCCTGGCCGGGTCCTCGGGCACCGGCTGCCGCCGGGCCGTGCCGGTGACCAGGGCCGCCGCGACGGCGACCAGCACGACGATGCCGAGGAAGACCCACCGCCACCCGACCGCGTGCGCCACGAACGCCGCGACGCCCGGCCCGAACAGCGCCGGCAGCACCCAGGCGGCCGCGAAGGAGGCGAAGACCGCCGGCTGCAGGCGGGCCGGGTAGACCAGGCCGACCAGGACGTACGCGACCACGACCATCGCGCCGCTGCCGAGGCCCTGCACGATCCGGCCCAGCACGAAGACCTCCATCGCCGGCGCCGTGCCGCACACCAGGAGCCCGAGCGAGAAGGTGACCAGGGAGACGAGCAGCGGCCGGAGCGGTCCGCGTCGGTCGGCCCACATCCCCGCGGCGACCATGCCGACGACGCCGCTCGCGAAGGGGGCGGCGAAGGACAGCGCGTAGTAGTCGAAGCCGTCGAGGGCCCGGGCGACCGTCGGCATGATCGTGGTGACCGCCATCGACTCGAAGGCCGCGAAGGCGATGAGGGAGAACAGGCCGATGGTCGTGGCGGCGTAGGCCGGCGCGAGCAGCCGCTCGCTGGACCGGTCGGTGCCGGCGGTCGTCTCGGTGCTCACGGGACGACGCTAGGACCTCGCGTGCACGTGAGGGCAATCGGACCGGCTGTGACGTCCGCCGGCGCCGCTGCCGCGGAATAAGAGGGGCGCCCGCGACGCTGGGTCGGCAGTGACTGCACTCTCCGTCCTCGACCTCGTGCCCGTCCGCAGCGACCAGACCACCGGCGACGCCGTGGCCGCCTCCCGCAGCCTGGCGCAGGTGGCCGACGAGCTCGGCTACCGCCGCTACTGGGTCGCTGAGCACCACAACATGCCGGCCGTCGCCGCGACCAACCCGCCCGTCGTGATCGCCATGCTCGCCTCGGCGACGTCGCGGATCCGGGTCGGCTCCGGCGGCGTGATGCTGCCCAACCACGCGCCGCTCGTGGTCGCCGAGCAGTTCGCCCTGCTCGAGGCCGCCTTCCCCGGCCGCATCGACCTCGGCATCGGCCGCGCGCCCGGCACCGACCCGCTCACCAGGTACGTCCTGCGCGGCGGCAGCGCCGAGTCGGCCGACGAGGCCGTGAGCAAGTTCCCGGAGTACGTCGAGGACATCCGCACGCTGATGTCGACCGACGGCGTGGAGCTCCAGGTCGGGCCGCGTCGCCAGCCGCTGCGCGCGACGCCGGCGGCCACGTCGGTCGCCGAGATGTGGCTGCTCGGGTCCTCGGACTACTCCGCCCGCCTCGCGGCGGAGAAGGGCCTGCCGTACGTCTTCGCGCACCACTTCTCCGGCGAGGGGACCGGCGTCGCGCTCGACCTCTACCGGTCGTCGTACCGGCCCTCCCCGGAGCACCCGGAGCCCCGCACCTTCCTCACCGTCAACGCCGTCGTCGCCGAGACCGAGGAGGAGGCGCGCCGCCAGGCGCTGCCCAACGTGCAGCAGATGATCGCACTCCGCACCGGCGCCCCGCTCCACCCGCAGCGGCTCGTCGAGGAGGCGGAGGCGGTCGAGATGACCCCGGACCAGCGCTCCGTCGGGCACGCGATGTCGGGGCGCTGGATCGTCGGCTCGGCCGAGCAGGCGCGGGCCCGGATCGAGGAGCTGGCGCAGGAGTACGGCGTCGACGAGGTGATGGTGCACCCGGTGGCCGGCGCCCACGATGGCACGGACCCGACGACGTCACCCAACCGGGAGACCACCCTGCGGCTGCTGGCCGGCTGAGCCGGACCGCGCCCCCTGGACGTCACAGCGAGTGGCGCTCCTCCAGGCCGACGGCCTCGCGCAGGTTGGTCACCGCCTCGTCGAGCCCGGGGTCGTCGGCGGCGCGTGACTCCATCAGCGCGGCGAGCGCCTCGGCCAGCACGTTGAGCTTCTCCTGCATGGCCTCGGTGTTGCGCCGGCCGGCGTTCTCGAGCAGCACCAGCAGGAGGAGCGAGAGCACCGCACCGAAGGTGTGGATCGCCAGCTCCCACTTGGTGGTCGACGTCCACAGCGGGTAGCTGAAGGCCCAGATCACCACGACCGCCACGCACACCGCGAAGAACGGCGCCCGGCTGATCAGCTTGGTCGAGATCTCCACGAACCTCTCGAAGGGGTCGAGCCCGTCGCTCTTCTCGCGGCTCTCGGCCGCATCAGTCCGCTGCTCCATGCCCGGAACCTAGTGCCACCGCGGGTCGGCGTCGTCACCCCTGGCGGCCCAGTCCGGCGTCGCGGGCCCGGATGATGACGTCCGCGCGGTCGGTCGCCTGCAGCTTGGCGAGGATGCTGGTGATGTTGTTGCGGATGGTCTTGGGGGACAGGAAGAGCTGCTGGGCGATCTGGGCGTTGTTGCGCCCGGCGGCGATCAGGTCGAGCACTTCGGTCTCCCGCTCGGTGAGCTCGGGGAACGGACGCTCCGGGCGGGCCGTCGGCGCGAGCACCTCGGCGATCCGGGCGGCCAGCGAGGCGCCGAACACGACCCCGCCCCCGTGGACCGTCGACACGGCGCGCACGATCTCGTCCTGGTCGGCCCCCTTGCGGAGGTAGCCCCGCGCTCCCGCGCGCAGCGCGGAGAGCACGGTGCCGTCGTCCTCGCCCATCGTGAGCACCAGCACGCCCACGCCGGGGTGGGCCGCGACGGCCGCGCGGGTGGCGTCGATGCCGTTCATCACCGGCATCTGCACGTCCATGATCACCACGTCGGGACGGTGCTCCTCGACCAGCCTGACGGCCTCGGCGCCGTCGGCGGCACGGGCGACGACCTCCATCCCGGGCAGCGGGGCCAGCAGGGACGCGAGCCCGTCGCGGAAGACGGGGTGGTCGTCGACGACGAGCAGCCGGATGGGATCGGTCACGGGATGGTCCTCCCTGGCACAGGTACGCGCCCAGTCTCGTCCCTCGCCGCGCCGTAGGGCAGCACCGCGCGCACCGTGGTGCCGCCGGACGCGGGGCAGACCACCTCGCAGCGCCCGCCGAGCTCCTCGGCGCGCTCGCGCAGCGACAGCAGGCCGACCCCGGCGGTGACGTCCGGGCCGATGCCGCGGCCGTCGTCGGCGACCTCGACCTCCAGCGCCGACGTACCGGCCAGCAGGCGTACCCGGGCCCGGCTGGCCCCCGCGTGGCGGACCACGTTGGTGAGCGACTCCGCGACGATGCGGTAGGCCGCGACCTCGACGGCGGCCGGCAGCCCCGTCGTCCCCTCGGCCTCGACCTCCACGTCGACCTCCGGGCGGACCCGGTCGGCCTGCTGGCGCACGGCGGCCTCGAGGCCCAGGTCGTCCAGGGCGGGCGGTCGCAGGTCGTGCACGAGCCGGCGTACGTCGTCCAGCGCCTCGCCGATCTCGGTGCGGGCCAGGGCGACGAGCTCGCGAGCACGGTCGGGGTCGTCGTCGATGGCGTTGCCCGCGGCCTGGAGCCGGAGGGCGACGCCACCCAGCGCGGGGCCGAGGCCGTCGTGGAGGTCGCGGCGGATGCGCCGCCGGTCGTCCTCCCGGCCGAGCACGAGCCGTTCGCGGCTCTCCTGCAGCTCGGTGGCGAGCAGCCGCGCCCGGACCGCCACCGCGGCCTGGCGGACGAGGTCGACCAGCAGGCCCTGGTCCCGCTGGGACAGCTTGGAGCGGAAGCCCTGGGCCGGCAGGACGAGGCGGCCGACGCGCTCGCCCTGGTAGGCGATGTCGATCTCCTGCACCTCGACGGGTGCGGTGCCGTGGGACGCCGAGAGCACGCCGCCGTCGGGCGCCACCACCTCCACGCGCACGTGGCCGACCTTGAAGGTCTCGGCGAACGCGCCGGCGAGGGCCGGCAGCTGCTCGTCCACCGTGCCGGTGGTCTCCAGCCGGGCGGCGAGCGCGGACACCGCGCCGTACCGGTCGCCGCGACGCCCCAGCAGCGCGCGGCGCACGAGCCCGCCCAGCCACGTGCGCAGCGGGCTGTAGACGACCACGGCGAGGACCAGCACGACGAGGGTGACGTCGCGCTCGTCGAGCTGCTCCCCGAGCAGGGTGGTGCCCGCGGCCAGCACGGCGAGGTCGACCACCACGACGACGCCGGCGACGGCGGCCGTGGTGAGCGTCCACGCGACCAGGGCGTCGACGTCGCCGAGCCCGGGTCGGAGCAGGCCGACGGAGACCGAGACGGCGAGCGCCGCCACCGCCAGGCCGAGGAGGACGGTGGTGACGGTGCCCCCGACCGACAAGGTGGCGCCGGCCAGCACCACCAGCACGCACATGATGCCGGCCCACAGCAGCCACTTGAGCTGCGTACGCTCACGGGCGTCGGCGTGCCGGTGCCGCACCCACACCATCGCCACGGCACCGATGACCGAGCCGAAGGTCAGCAGCTGGGCGACCCGCAGGGCGGTCGCGGCCGTGGCGTCGGAGACCGGCAGGTCGACCAGCTCGGTCGACCCGACCGGCTCCCCGGCGGAGAACACCACGGGGTCCGGGGCGAGCAGCAGCATCACCGGCAGCGCGAGCGAGGCACAGGCGACGACCATGGCGACGGTCCGCCAGCGGCCGCCCAGCAGCCGTCCGGTGGGGTAGAGCAGGAGCAGCAAGACCAGGCCGGACAGCAGGAACGCGCCCATGCGGGCGACGAACCAGTAGCCCAGGTCGGTGCCGGGCAGGTCGCGGGCCAGGCTGAACGGCACCCAGCCGTAGAGCGTGCCGTCGAGGGTCCACCAGCAGGCGACCACGCCGAGGAGGCGGCCGACGGCGTCACCGGGCCGGTGCACGAGCACCACCACAGCCGCGACGGCCAGCAGCAGCCCGGGGACCGCGGTGGTGGTGGCCTGCTCGGTGGAGGCGGCGGCGCGCTCGGCGCCCGTGGTGGCGAGGTCGAGCCAGAGGGAGGCGGCGACCGCGGCGAGGCAGATCACGGCGATCGCGACGGGCTCGAAGACCTTCCTCACGCGAGCAGTATCACCGCGGAGGGGTCCCGTCGTCCCGGGACCGAGGTCCCTCGTCCACGGGACCCGGCGACGGGACCGACGTCGGGACGCTCCTCCCTGACCGGCGGGTCACCGGGTCCGCGAAGGTCGGGGGGTGCCGCAGACAGCGGCCCCGTCCCTGCCACCGAAGGATCCCGATCGTGACCGTCTCGCACTCACCCGCCCCCGCCCGCTCCGACGTCGCCGCCGCCGCGAACGGCACCGCGACCCCCACCCGTCCCTACGCTGTCCACGGCCTGGTGCTCACCACCGGCGCGCTGGCGTGGGCCGCGACGATGGCCGTCGTCGGCCTGGACCCGCAGACCCGCGGTGCCGAGCTGGCGTTCTCGCTGTCCTCCGGCCTCTTCCAGGTCGGCCTGTTGTTCCTCCTCCGCACGCTGTGGCGGACCCGTGCGCTCGGCGTCGGCCGGCTGGCCCGGGCCGTGCTGCGCGTGGAGGCCGCCGCCGTCCTGCTCGCGATCTGCTCCACCGCCGGCGACGGCCTGGGGCTCACCGACATGGACCAGGTCGGGTGGCTGCTCCTCGACGCGTTCTGGCCGCTGTCGATGCTCGGCATGTTCCTCATCGGCATCCGCATCGCCATCGCGGGTCGGTGGCGGGGCGTCACCCGCTTCTGGCCCATGGTCGCCGAGAGCTGGGCCGTGGTGACCATCCCGGCGCTCGGCATCTTCGGCGAGACCGTCGGTCACGCGGTCGCCTGCCTCCACCTGGTCGTCGGCTACGCCGTGCTCGGCGTGCTGGTGGCGCGCAAGACGGATTGAGGCACTGACGACAGGCCCCGGACCCCTCCCCCGAGGAGGTCCGGGGCCCGTGCCGTGCCCGGGCGACCCTGTCGGCCCTCAGTCCAGGGCCAGGCCCGCCGCCGGGGTGACCCGTGCGGCCTTGCGCGCCGGTACGACGCACGCGGCGAGGCCGGCGAGGGCCGCCACGACGGCGACACCGCCCACCTGCAGCACCGGCACCGTCAGCCGGGCGTCGTCGACGACGCTCGCGATCAGCACCTGCACGCCGACCCAGGCGAACACCAGCCCGAGCGCCGTGCCGAGCAGCGTCGCGACCGCCGACAGCAGCAGTCCCTCGGTCGCCATCGCCCGCCGCAGCTGCGTACGGGTCAGGCCCATCGCGCGGAGCAGGGCGTTCTCCCGGCCGCGCTCGAGCACCGAGAGGCCCAGCGTGTTGGCGATGCCGACGAGCGCGATCACGATGGCGATCGCGAGGAGGCCGACGACCGCGCCGGTCAGGACGTCGACCTGGAGGCCGACCCACGCCCGCTGGGAGTAGCCGCCGTCGAGCCCGGCGCCGCTGGCGCCGGCGAGCGCGGCCAGGTCACCGCGGAGGTCCTCGGCGTCCGCACCGTCGGTGGCGCGGACCCACAGAGCCGTCGGCTGCGGCGACGCGTCGAGCGCGGCGAGCGTGGCCGCGGAGACGAGACCGGCGCGGCCCCACCCGCTGGCCGGCTCGACCTCCAGCGTGCGCTCCCGGCCGTCGACGACCACGGTGGCGTCGAGGTCCCTCCACACGCGGTCGCCCACCTTGCCCGGCAGCTCGTCGATGACGTCGGAGGGCAGCACGAGCACCCCGTCGGCCGGCGCGAGATCGTCGAGCCCGCGCACCACGTCGAGCCCCTGCGGGACCGCGGCCACAGGCAGCTCGACGCCCGCGATGGTGGCGATCGTGCCGTCGAGCACGGCCGAGTCGGCGACCCCGGTGACCGCCGTCGTCCGCTCGGCGAGGTCTGCCTCGAGCGGGCCGTCGACCGCCGTGATCGTCGCGTCGAGCGGGTGCGAGGTGTCCATCTCCCGGTCGAGCTCCGTGCGCGAGGAGGCCAGCCCGGTGAGGACGGCCGTGGTGAGGGTGACGCCGATGAGCAGCGACGCGGCGGTGGTCGCCGTACGCCTCGGGTTGCGCACCGCGTTGCCCGTCGCGAGGGTGCGCACCGGACCGCTTCCGGCCAGCCGGCCGACGAGGCGGATGAGCGCCGGCACCAGGACGGGTCCGAGCAGGAGCACGCCGACGAAGGCGCCAGCGCCGCCGACGAGCATCACCGGCACGGCCTGCGTGGCCACCGAGACGGCCATCCCCGCCGTGCCTGCGACCAGGAGGAGCACGGCAAACGCGAGCCGCCAGCGGCCGGCGGCGGAGCGTACGTCGACGCCCGTGTCGGGCCGCAGCGCTGCCAGCGGCGCCACCTTGGTCGCGGCGCGCGTGGGCAGCCAGGCAGCGAGGAGCGTGACGAGGAGGCCGATGGCGAAGCCGCCTCCGGTCCACACCGGGTCGAGACGCGCGGCACCCATGTCGGCGAACCAGTGCCGCACGAGCGCGACGAGGCCGTAGCCCGACGCCGCGCCGACGGCGACGCCGGCGAGCGACGCCACGACGCCGAGCGCGAACGCCTCGAGCCGCACCGCCCGGCGGAGCTGGCGCCGGGTGACGCCGACGCACCGCAGCAGGGCGAAGTCGCGCTGGCGCTGGGCGAAGAGGATGGCGAACGTGTTGGCGATGACCATCACGCCGACGAACAGCGCGATGAAGACGAAGATCAGCGCCATCACGGCGAGCACGTCGACGCCGCGCGAGATCTCGGCCTGCCGGGCCGCGACCCAGTCGTCGGCCGACTCGACGGTCGAGCCGGGCGCGACCGTCGACGCGAACTCCTCGGAGCCGCCCCAGGCGACCGACTCCACCCACAGCGTCGCGCGGAACCCCTCGAGCACCTCCCACGGCACGTAGAGCGAGGCGCCCATCGCGGGCGGGCTGTCGACCAGGCCGACGACCTCGACGTCGGCGGCGGCCGCGCCGGTCCCGATCGTGACGACGTCGCCCAGGCCGACCCCGGTGCTCTTGGCCGCGTTGGCGTCGGCCACCGCCTCCCCGGCGGCGTCGGGGAACCGGCCGTCCTCGAGCTCCTGCCACTGCAGGGCCGGGTCGAGGGACACCTCGGCGATGTCGGCCGTCGCCGCGAGCTGGACGCCGTCGCGGGCGACGGTCTCCATGGCGTAGCCCAGCGAGAGCGCGGGGACGCCCTCCTCGGCGGCGGCGTCGATGAGCCGCGTGGCGTCGCGGGCCCGGTCGACGGTGACGACACGGTCGACCGCCGCGACGGGCGCGCCGACGTCCGCGGTCAGCCCGGCGCGGGTCGCGCCCGTCAGCATCCCGGTGACGACGACGAAGGCGACGCCGATGACCACGGCGAGCGCGGCGGCGACGTACCTGCGCGTGTGGTGGCGCAGCGAGGCGAGCAGGACGCTGCGCATCAGGCGCTCCGTCCCCGCAGTGCGGCGACCAGCTCGTCCTGGCCGGGCCGGGTGAGGTGGGCGGTGACGACGCCGTCGTGGATGACCACCACGTCGTCGGCGTAGGCCGCCGCGTCGAGCTCGTGGGTGACCATGACGACGGTCATGCCGAGCTCGCGCACCGAGCGCCGCAGGTGCCCGAGCACCTCGGCGCTCGCCTCGCTGTCGAGGTTGCCTGTGGGCTCGTCGGCGAAGACGATGTCGGGCTGCGTGACCAGCGCGCGGGCGATCGCGACGCGCTGCTGCTGGCCGCCGGACAGCTGGCTCGGCAGGTGGTCGAGGCGGTCGGCGAGGCCCAGCACGCCGACGACCTGGTCGTGGCGCTCGCGGTCCACGGGACGGCCGGCGAGCTCGAGCGGGAGCACGATGTTCTGCCCCGCGGTGAGCATGGGCAGCAGGTTGAAGGCCTGGAACACGAAGCCGATGTGCTCGCGCCGGAAGAGGGTGAGGGCGGTGTCGTCGAGGCCGGCGAGGTCGCGACCGGCGACGGTGACCGTGCCCGACGTGGCGGCGTCGAGCCCGGCGAGGCAGTGCATCAGTGTGGACTTGCCGGAGCCGCTCGGGCCCATGATCGCGGTGAACCGGCCGGCGGGCAGGTCGAGGTCGACGCCGCGGAGGGCGTGCACCGTGTTGTCGCCGCTGCCGTAGGTGCGGGTGAGGCCGCGGGCGCTCGCGGCGGTGGTGGCGTCGGCCAGCAGGGGGGTCATCGGGGTGCTCGTGGGTGTGGTCGTGGGTGTCGTCGTGGGTGTCGTCCTCATGGGGGCAACGCTCGTCGTCGCGGGCCTCGCGATCGTCGGCCCTCGGCACGGACCCGGGGTCCGTCCGCAGGTGGACGGGGCGTGGTGGCGTACGACCCTGGGAGGACGCGACGGCCGGACTTTGCACCCGAGTTCCGTGCTTATCGGTAGAGATCTCCACCTGTAAGTGGGGCGGTCACCGGATATCCGGGGACTCCAGACGGCCGGCCCGCCCGGCCAAGACCTCAGGCCCGGACCAACCCCGACTCGTAGCCGAGCACTACGAGCTGGACCCGGTCGCGCGAGCCGGTCTTGGCGAGGATCCGGCCGACGTGGGTCTTCACGGTGGTCTCGGCGACCACGAGCTCGGCCGCGATCTCGGTGTTGCTGAGGCCGCGGGCGATGAGGGTGAGCACCTCCACCTCGCGCTCGGTGAGCAGCGCCAGCCGGTCGTCGGTGGTCGCCGCCGCAGCGGGGTCGGGCAGGGCGGCGAAGTGGTCGAGCAGCCGGCGGGTGGTGCTCGGCGCGACGACGGCGTCGCCGGCCTGCACCGCCCGGATGGCGCCGAGGAGGTCGGGTGGCGCGGCGTCCTTGAGCAGGAAGGCCGAGGCGCCGGCGCGGATCGCGGCGAAGGCGTACTCGTCGAGGTCGAAGGTGGTCAGCACGATCACCCGGGGCGGCGCGTCGGTCGCGAGCAGCCGCCGGGTGGTCTCGACCCCGTCGAGCCGCGGCATCCGGACGTCCATCAGGACGACGTCGGCGGTGGTGACGGCCAGCCGCTCGAGCGCCTCGCCGCCGTCGCCGGCCTCGCCGACGACGACCATGTCGTCCTGGCTCTCCACGAGCATCCGGAACCCCGCGCGCACCATCTGCTGGTCGTCGACGAGGAAGACGCGGACGGGCGCTGCTGCTGGTCCCTCGGTCACAGCGGCAGCCTCGCAGACACCGCGAACCCGCCGCCCGCCGCCGGTCCGGCCTCCAGCGTCCCGCCGTGGACCGCGGCGCGCTCGCGCATGCCGACCAGGCCGAGCCCGTGCCCGTCGGTGTCCGCCGCGGCACCGCGCCCGTCGTCGCGCACCTCGACCTCGACCGCTCGGCCCACGGCGAGGCGTACCCGCACCGTCGCGCCGGGGCCGGCGTGCTTGCGGACGTTGGTGAGGGCCTCCTGCACGATGCGGTAGGCCGCCAGCGCGACGCCGTCGGGCACCTCCGGCACGGGCGCCGGCAGGTCGGCCTCGACCCGCGTCCCCGCCGCGCGTGCCTCGTCGACGAGGTGGCGTACGTCGCCGAGCCCGGGCTGCGGCGCGACGCCGGTGTCGCCGTCGCGGAGCAGCCCCAGCAGCCGTCGCATCTCGGTGAGCGCCTCCCGGCCGGCCGTGGAGATCGTCTCCAGGGTGCCCACCGCGACCCCGGGGTCCTTGGCGGCGGCGTAGCGGGCGCCGTCGGCCTGGATGACGATGACCGACAGCCCGTGGGCGACCACGTCGTGCATCTCGCGGGCGATGCGCGACCGCTCGTCGCGCGCCGCCAGCTCGACCTCGCGCTCGGCCATCCGCTCGGCCTGCTCGGCGCGCGCGACCAGCGAGGCGACGTACCTCTCCCGCTCCTGCGCGGCGAAGCCGAGCGCCCACGCGGCGGTGACGATGGCGCTGATCGTCACGGTGTAGGGCGCGAGGTTGGCGACGGTCAGCTCGCCGGCTCCGAAGCCGAGGATCCAGCGCACCGCCGCGACCACGGCGCCGGCATAGCCGACCAGGAGCGCGGTCACCGACTGCCACCGCGGCGACCAGCGGGCGACGGAGTAGACCGCGACGGGGAAGACGAGCTGGCCGACGATGGGCTCGGCCTCCACCGCGGCCTGGAGGACGCTGGCACCTGCCACCGCCAGGAACACCGGCCACGGGTGCCGGCGGCGCCACAGCAGCGGCACGGCCTCCACGACGGTGAGCAGCGCCGCGACCGGCTGGCCCGCCGCGGCGTGGCCGACGCCGCCGAGGACGAGCACGACACCGACGAGCAGGCGGTCGAACCACAGCCGCGCGCGCGGGCCCAGCCGCCACGGGTGCTCGTCCATGGTGCGGACGATAGACGGAGCCGACGGGCGCCGCGTCAGTCCGCGGGAGGACGTCTGCCCGTGCGGATGGGCCCCGAGTAGGGTGCGAGCCATGACGAAGTGGGAATACCAGGTGGCGCCGATTCCGCTCCACAACGAAGCGCTGATGCTCAACAACTTCGGCCAGGACGGCTGGGAGCTGGTGGCCATCCACACCAACGCCCAGGGTGGACTCATCGCCTTCCTCAAGCGCCCGGGCCAGGGCTGACGTGGGCGCCGAGGCACGCCTGGCCGAGCTGGGCATCACCGTTCCCGAGGTCGTCCCGCCGGTCGCGGCCTACCAGCCCACCGCCCGCACCGGGAACCTGGTCTTCACCGCGGGCCAGCTGCCCGCCCGCGACGGCGAGATGATCGCCGTCGGCAAGGTCGGCGGAGAGGTCACCGAGGAGCAGGGCTACGAGTGCGCGCGCCAGTGCGCCCTCAACGCTCTCGCCGCGGTCAAGGCGGAGATCGGCTCGCTCGACGACGTGAAGCGGGTCGTCAAGGTCGTCGTCTTCGTGGCCTCGACGCCCGACTTCACCGGTCAGCCCAAGGTCGCCAACGGTGCGTCGGAGCTGCTCGGCGAGGTCTTCGGCGAGGCCGGCAAGCACGCCCGCTCGGCCGTCGGCGTGCCGGTGCTGCCGATGGACGTGCCGGTCGAGGTCGAGATCATCGTCGAGGTCTGATCGCCCATGGCCAGCGTGGAGCGGTTGCCGCTTCCCGACGCCCTCGTCGCGCAGGCCCGGTCGTACGCCGAGGGCGGCGCCACGCCGGCCGAGCCGCGCGACGCGGCCACGGTCGTGCTGCTGCGGCCGGGGGCGGACGGCGCCGCGTCGTCCGGTCCCGAGGTCTACCTGCTGAGGCGTCAGACGTCGATGGCCTTCGCCGGCGGGATGTGCGTCTTCCCCGGCGGCGGCGTCGACCCGCGCGACTTCGACGACGAGCTGGTCGACCGCGGTCTGTGGGCCGGGCCGTCGCCCGCGGAGTGGGCCGCGCGCCTGTGGTGCGACGAGCCGAGGGCCCGTGCGCTGGTGTGCGCCGCCGTGCGCGAGACCTTCGAGGAGTCGGGCGTCCTCCTTGCGGGGGCGGGTGCCGACGAGGTGGTCGCCGACACCACCGGTGACGACTGGGAGGCCGACCGGGTCGCGCTCGAGACGCGCGAGCTGTCGCTGACGGCCTTCCTCGAGAAGCGGTCGCTGGTGCTCCGCACCGACCTGCTCGGGCCGTGGTCGGGCTGGCTGACGCCCGTCTTCGAGCCGCGGCGCTACCGCACCTGGTTCTTCGTGGCGCGGCTGCCCGAGGGCCAGGTCACCCGCGACGTCTCGACCGAGTCGTCCTCCGTCACCTGGGCGGCCGCGCTCGACGCCGTCGCGCAGGTGGAGCAGCAGCAGATCATGATGCTCCCGCCGACCTGGCTGACCTGCCTCGAGGTGGGCCAGCACGCCGACCCCGACGCGGTGCTCGCCGCCGCGCGGGACCGGACCGTGGAAATGTTCATGCCGGAGGTCGTGGCCGACGGCGAGGACTTCATCCTCTCCACACCGCCCGCCTACGCCGACCTGATGGCTCGTCGATGACCTGGTCGGGAGGCGTCTTCGGGTCGACCGGGACGTGCGTGCTCGCGCCCAACGCCGGCCCGATGACGCTCGACGGCACCAACACCTGGGTGCTGCGCGACCCGGACTCGTCACGCTCCGTCGTGGTGGACCCGGGCCCGTCCACCGCGTCGCACCTCGACGCGATCGACGCCGCCGCGGGCGACGTGGCCGTGGTGCTGCTGACCCACCACCACGCCGACCACAGCGAGGCGGCCCGCGAGTACGCCGAGCGGCACGCGTGCGGCGTACGCGCCCTCGACCCGGCGCACCGCCTCGGCTCGGAGGGCCTCGGCGAGGGCGACGTCGTCGTGGTCGGCGGCCTCGAGGTCCACGTCGTGGCCACGCCCGGCCACACGGCCGACTCGCTGTCGTTCGTCGTCCCGCAGGACCGGGCGGTGCTCACCGGCGACACCGTGCTCGGCCGCGGCACCACGGTCGTCGCGCACCCCGACGGCCAGCTCGGCGCCTACCTCTCCTCGCTCCAGCGGCTGCACGCCCTGTGCGGCGAGCGGGGGATCACGACCGTGTGGCCCGGCCACGGCCCGGTGATCGACGACGCCCTCGGCGCGCTCGAGACCTACCTCGCGCACCGCGAGCAGCGGCTCGCCCAGGTGCGCGAGGCGCTGCGCGGGCTGCACGCGGCCGCGCGCGAGGGAGGGTCCTTCCCGCACGACACGCTGCCGCGGGCGATCGTCGAGGTCGTCTATGCCGACGTCGACCCGGTGCTGTGGGGCGCGGCGGAGCTGTCGGTGCGCGCCCAGCTGGCCTACCTCACCTCCTCCTGAGCGTTGCCGGTCCCGGCACGCCGCCCTAGCGTGGGCGGATGGCCGACATCCCGCGTCCCGTGACCGTCCTGTCCCGCGCCCTCGACCAGGCGCGCGCCGCCCTCACGACCCTCGACCCCGAGGACCTCGACCTGCCGACGCACTGCGGTGACTGGACCGTGCGCGACCTGGTCGGGCACCTGGTGGCCGCTCTGGGCAACTTCCTCGCGATGGCCCGCGGTGAGGAGGTGGACTGGTCGGCGGTCCCCGACGTGGCCGACGACCAGTGGGCCCAGCACTTCCGCGCCGACGCCGACCGCCTCGTGGAGCACTGGGCGGACCGCTCCGAGGACGAGGCGGGGATGGCGGACTGGCAGAGTGCCGAGATCGGGGTGCACACCTGGGACCTGCTCCGCGCGACGGGGCACTCGATGCCGCTCGACCCGGAGGTGGCCGAGCGCGGGCTGGCGTTCCTCCAGCAGGGCCTGACCGAAGAGAACCGGGCCGGCGCCTTCGGCCCGCCGGTCAGCGTCCCGGACGACGCACTGCCCTACGACCGGCTCGTCGCCTTCGCGGGGCGCGACCCGCGGGCCTGAGCCTGGCCGTCGTACGGACTGAACGGCTGTCGACCTGCCGCGGCTCCGCGTGAGCGATCGGGTGGCCCGAGCGTTCGGTCCGTCCGACGTGCCCGTCGGTAGTCCCCATCAAACGGGTCGTGCTGCGGCCCATCCGGCGACCCGTTCGATGGGGACTACCCCGCCAGGAACCGGCGCCCGAGCCACCGCAGCGCCAGCAGTACGGCGATCGCCGCAGCGACCCCGAGCCCGATGAACAGCGAGAGCTCGATCCCCAGCGGCCGTGGCGGGTCGTCGTCGGAGGGAGTGCCGAAGTCGTGGGTGAGCTGCTGGGAGGGATCGCCCGTCAGGTCCGGCACCAGGTCCACGGCGATGCTGAGCGACTCGACGGGCGGCAGGCGCGGCAGGAACTCGCGATAGGTCCACTCGGACTCCGGGCGGTCCGGCGAGGTGAAGATGGCCAGGCGCGGGTGCTCGACCACGTCGCTCTGCGTCGGGTCGACCACCGCCACGACGAGGTCGTCCTCGGCCCAGCCCAGCGGTCGCACCGTCGCGCCGTCCGGGTAGAGGTCGGTCGGGAGGACACGATCGATGCTCTCGCTCTCGGGCCCGCCGCCGGGGCCGTCGCCCTCCTGCAGGAACGGCGCGGCCGTGACGACGACGTCGGCGCGCATGGCGAGGATGTCGAGGTCGGGTGAGGGGATCCCGGTCACCGCGGGACGCTCCGCGACCGGGGTGGCGGGGGACTCCGACGGTCCCGTCGCGTCGATGTCCGCCGCCACCTCCTGGCCGTCGTGTGCGCCCTGCCACCTGAGGCGGACCGAGTCCGGCAGCCAGACGAGGGAGGCGACCTCGGCGCCACGACCTCCGTTGTGGTGGAACGTGACGATGTCGCCGGACTCCAGGTCGGCAATGGCGATGCGGCTCGGCGTCGACCACGCCAGGCGTCGTCCGTCCGGCGAGAGAGCAACCGCAGGCTCGCGCGACAGGGCCAGCTCCGGGTCGTCGAACGCGACGTGGTGGTAGCGCCCGTCCTCGGCGGTGATCACGCGGATGTGGTTGGAGACGAAGGCCACCGAGGCCCGCCCGATCGCGAGGTCGTCCTCGAACGGCTCGTTGGTGCCGTCGGTGATCCGGCTGGGGATGGCCCCGCCCGGCACCTCGCCGGACGCCGTACGCGCCTCCCGGTCGTCACCGACCACGAGGGAGGCGACTCCTCCGACGGAGACGATCAGCGCGAGCACCGCGGCGACCAGGAGGGCTTGGCCGCGGCGGCGGGCCGCCCGTCCGCGCTGCCACAGGTCGTCGGAGACGGGCAGCGGCTCCGCTGCGTCGGCGAGGCGGTGGAGGGTGCTGCGGAGGTCGGGGCCCGGCTGGATGGTCATGCGTCTGCTCCGATCAGCTCGGCCAGCTCCGGCGCGAGGGTGCGCAGCCGGGACAGGGCCTGGCGGGTCGTCGACTTCACGGTGCCGGCGGTGATGCCGAGCGCGCGCGCGGTCTCGACCTCGGTGAGGTCCTCGTAGAAGCGCAGCACCAGCACGGTGCGCTGCTTGGCGGTCAGGCGCGCGAGCGCCTCGTCGAGGGTGAGCCGCAGGTCGGCGTCCGCGAGCCGCGCCGCGCCGTCGTGGGACAGCAGCGGCGTCTCGACCAGCTTTCGTCGGCGCCACCACGAGATGTTCTGGTGGTACATCGCCCGGCGTACGTAGGCCTCCGGCGAGGTGTGGATGCGCCGCCAGTGCTTCGCCGCCTGCAGCAGCGCGGCCTGCACCAGGTCCTGGGCCAGGTGGTGGTCACCCGTGAGCAGGTAGGCCGTGCGCGACAGCGCCGCGCCGCGCGCGGTCACGAAGGCATCGAAGCCTGCCTCGTCGTCCGTGATCATCTCGACCCCCTTCACGACGTACGACGCCCGCGGGCGGCGCTTCGGGGGTCAGTGCGGCGGAGAAAGTCGGGAGGAGGTTCAGCGGGCGCGGCGCGAGAGCCGCTCGAGGTCCATGATGACCACGGAGCGGGGCTCGAGGCGCAGCCAGCCGCGCGAGGCGAAGTCGGCGAGGGCCTTGTTGACCGTCTCGCGGGAGGCGCCGACCAGCTGGGCGAGCTCCTCCTGCGTGAGGTCGTGGTGCACGTGGACGCCGTCGTCGGCGGTGCGGCCGAACCGGTCGGCGAGGTCGAGCAGCGCCTTGGCGACGCGGCCGGGGACGTCGGAGAAGACCAGGTCGGCGACGACGTCGTTGGACTTGCGCAGGCGTCCGGCGAGCTGCGACAGCAGGCCACGCGCGACCTGGGGGCGGCCCTCGAGCCACTTGAGCAGGTCGTCGTGGGACAGCGAGGCGAAGGTGGCATCGGTGACGGCCGTGACGGTCGCCGAGCGCGGACCCGGGTCGAAGAGCGAGAGCTCGCCGAACATCTGGCCAGGACCCATGATGGCGAGCAGGTTCTCGCGGCCGTCGGAGGACGAGCGGCCGAGCTTCACCTTGCCCTCGGTGACGACGTAGAGCTTGTCGCCCGAGTCGCCCTCGTGGAAGAGGACGTCGCCACGACGGAGCGTGGTCTCGGCCATCGAACCGCCCAGTGCAGTCGCCGCCTCGTCGTCGAGCGAGCTGAACAGCGGTGCCTGCCGAAGCACGTCGTTGTCCACGTCATTCCTCCATGTAGGTGCGCCCCGTTGCGTGCCTCTTGCCGGACGGCCGGGATCGGCACGATCCTAGCCGTGGTCCGGGTCACAAGGGCCACTCCCACGGGTGTCGGCCCCGCATCGCGTCCGTTCGGGCGGTGTCGGAGGGCCACCGTAGGCTGAGCGCGTGCCTGCTCCGATCGTGCCCGTCAAGCCCAACACGTCGCTCGTGCGCCGGGCCCGCAAGATGGACCGCATCCTCGCCGAGACCTATCCCGACGCCGCGACCGAGCTCGACTTCACCAACCCCTTCGAGTGTCTCGTCGTGACGGTGGTCTCCGCGCAGACCACCGACCGGCGCGTCAACGCCGCCAGCCCGGCGCTGTTCGCGGCCTACCCGACGCCCGAGGCGATGGCCGCCGCCCCGCGCGAGCACATGGAGCAGCTGCTCGGCCCGCTGGGGTTCTTCCGGCAGAAGACCGAGTCGCTGCTCAAGCTCAGCCAGGCGCTGGTCGAGAGGTTCGACGGCCAGGTGCCGAGCAGGCTGGAGGACCTCGTCACCCTGCCCGGCGTGGGTCGCAAGACGGCCAACGTCGTCCGCGGCGAGGCGTTCGGGCTCCCGGGCATCACCGTCGACACCCACTTCGGCCGGCTGGCGCGCCGCTTCGGCTGGACCGAGGAGACCGACCCGGTCAAGGTCGAGCACGCCGTCGGCGCGCTGTTCCCCAAGCGCGACTGGACGCCGCTGTCGCAGCACCTCATCTGGCACGGCCGGCGCCGCTGCCACGCCAAGAAGCCCGCGTGCGGCGCTTGCCCCGTGGCGCGCCTCTGCCCCTCCTACGGCACCGGCCCCACCGACCCGGTCGAGGCGGAGAAGCTGGTCACCACCCAGGGACCTGCATGACCGAGCTCCTCGGCAGGACGCTCGCGACCCTGCTGCTCGCCGTCCCGCTGGCCGCGTGCTCGTCCGACGCCGGCGGGGTCGACGTACGCCCTCCCGACGTCGAGGTCGACACGCCGGCGCTGCGCGAGGTCAAGGCGCGCATCGGGATGGACGACTGCCGGCCCGGCACCGGTGAGCCCGTGGCGGGTGGGCTGCCCGAGGTGACCCTGCCGTGCCTCGGCGGCGGTCCCGACGTGGAGCTGTCGACGCTGCGCGGGCCGATGGTGATCAACCTCTGGCAGGCCAACTGCGGTCCGTGCCGCGAGGAGATGCCGGCGCTGGAGGAGTTCCACCAGCAGCACGCCGAGCAGGTGGCCGTGCTCGGCATCGACTTCAACGACGTCCACCCCGACGGCGCGCTCGCGCTGGCCGAGGAGACCGGGGCGACCTACCCCTCGATCGCCGACCCGGGCGGTGACCTGATGGCCGAGGAGACCTTCGCGATCGCCCGTCGTGGCCTGCCGGTCTTCCTCTTCGTCGACGCCGACGGCACGGTCGTCGGCCAGGACTCCGGCGGCGTGGCGTCGGTCGGCGAGGTCGAGGACCTCGTGGCCGAGCACCTCGGGATCGACCTGTGAGCGACCCGGCGGTCGGCAGCGCGCTGCCGACCTGGCTGTCCCCGGTCGTGGCGGCCGCCTCGACGATCACCGTCCACGAGCTCACCCGCTTCATGCCGCCCGACGACAGCGACCCCCGGCGCGGCGCCGTGCTGATGGTCTTCGCCGACCGTGAGGCCGACCCCACCACGCCGGACGACCTCGCCCACCGCGGCGAGCTGCTGCTCACCGAGCGCGCACACCACATGCGCTCCCACCCCGGCCAGGTGTCGTTCCCGGGCGGCTCGCTCGACGCGGGGGAGACGCCGGTGGAGGGGGCCCTGCGCGAGGCCCACGAGGAGATCGGGCTCGTGCCGTCGGAGGTCGAGGTCTTCGGCGAGCTGCCCGAGCTGTGGCTGCCGCCCAGCAACTTCGCGGTCACCCCGGTCCTCGGCTACTGGCGCGACCGCGGTGAGGTGCGCATCGCCAGCCCCGACGAGGTGCACGAGATCCACCACGTCGCGATCGCCGAGCTGCTCGACCCCGACAACCGGATCAACGTCCGCCACCCCAGCGGCTGGACCGGGCCGGGGTTCCTCATCGGGCCCGGGCGCGACGTCATCCTGTGGGGCTTCACGGCCGGGATCATCGCCCGGTTGTTCTCCTACCTCGGCTGGGGCGAGGACTGGGACCGGGCGCGGGTGCGTGACCTGCCGGACCACATGCTGCAAGGTGAACCCCGGCAGACCGACCTCGCCCCCGACCCGGCGCAGAACACCAAGCTCGAGGAGTAGCGCATGAACGTCCTCGACTGGTGCCTCGTCGCACTCGTGGGGATCTATGCCCTCTCCGGCTACTGGCAGGGCTTCATCACCGGCGCCTGCGCCACCGCCGGCCTGCTCCTCGGCGGCCTGGTCGGCATCTGGGCCGCGCCGCTCGCGCTCGGCGACGCCGCCCCGTCGCTGTGGGTCTCCCTCGGCGCGCTCTTCATCGTGATCGTCTCGGCGTCGCTGGGACAGGCTGTCCTGCAGTACGTCGGCGCCAAGATCCGCGACCGCATCACCTGGCAGCCGATCCGGGCAGTGGACGCGATCGGCGGCTCGGTGCTGAGCGCGGTCGCCGTGCTCCTCGTCGCCTGGGCGCTCGGCGTCGCGGTCTCCGGCACCCGCATCGGCGCGATCACGCCGCTGGTGCGCGACTCCACGATCCTGGCCGAGGTCAACCGCACGCTGCCGTCGGACTCCAGCAAGGTCCTGCAGACCTTCAACAACGTGGTCGGCACGACGTTCTTCCCGCGCTACCTCGAGCCGTTCGCCCCTGAGCGCATCGTCGCCGTCAAGCCCGGCGACCCGCGCATGCTCACCGACCCCGACGTCCTCGCCGCCGAGAGCAGCGTGGTCAAGGTGCGCGGCGCCAACGGCTGCGGCAGCGGCGTCGAGGGCACCGGCTTCTTCTACGCGCCCGGGCGCCTGATGACCAACGCCCACGTCGTCGCGGGCGTGACCCGCCCCGAGGTCGAGGTCGCCGGGTCCTCGGTGGTCGCGTCGGTCGTGCTCTACGACGCCGACCTCGACGTCGCCGTCCTCTCGCTGCCCGACGGCGGCGTGCCGCCGCTGGCCTTCGACACCGAGGTCCGGCCCCGAGACCCGGTGGCGGTCCTCGGCTACCCCGAGGACGGTCCCTACGACGTCCAGTCCGGCCGGGTGCGCTCCGAGCAGCGGTTGCGCTCGCCCGACATCTACGGCGAGGGCACGGTCATCCGGCAGGTCTTCTCCCTGCGCGGGCTGATCCGGCCCGGCAACTCCGGCGGGCCGATCATCACCTCGGCCGGTGACGTGGCCGGCGTCGTCTTCGCCGCGTCGGTCAGCGACCCGGACACCGGCTACGCACTGACCGCCGACCAGGTCGCCGAGGCTGCGGCGTCGGGCCTGTCGCGGCAGGCGCCGGTCGACACCGGGACCTGCGTGCGCTGAGCGTCAGCCGTGGCCCTTGAGCGCCTGCGGGATCTGCTTGCCCTGCTCGATCGCGCGCTCGGGCGCCTTGACCTTCTTGACCTGCCGGACGCCGATGAAGGCCAGGAGGGCGGCGACGAGGAGGTAGACCGCGAAGACGATGAGGAACGCCCACTGCAGGTCGAGGCCGTCGCCGTTCCAGTGGATGAAGTAGGCGAACGCGACCGACAGCATGATGACGGCCAGCAGGCCGAGGAACGCCGCTGCGGCGAACAGCCCGATGCCGACGCCGCCGTGCTTGACGCTCACCTTGAGCTCGGTCTTGGCGAGCTGGATCTCCTTGGAGACCAGGGACGAGATGTCGCGCTGGGCGTCCATGACGAGCTTGCCGAGGGTGGGGTCGGAGTCCTTGACCGGGTCGGTCGTCAGGCGGGTCGACATGGGATGCGGTCCTTCGGTGTACGCCGGGGGCTGTCTCTGCGACCCTACCAACGGGTCTGCCCGCGCCCGGTGTCCGTCTAGACTGGGCCGCAGGTGAGCCGGGAAGTCTGGTCGGCCCGTGGCGCGAGTCCGCGGTGACAGTGCCCCGACGACCCCCGAAGGATGCGCCGCCGCATGGCCTCACCCCACGACCCGCACGACTCACCCACCGACTCGCCGCGCGTCCCACCACGCGTGGACGACGACCTCTGGGAGTCCGGTCCCGTCTACATCGCGAGCGACAAGCCGCTCGCCCGGCTCGTCGCGCGACCGGTGCGCGAGTTCCTCCGCGTCGAGGCCGCCGGCTCGCTGCTGCTGCTCCTCGCGGCGGCCGTCGCGCTGGTGTGGGCCAACAGCCCGTGGGCGTCGTCGTACGACGCGCTGTGGCACACCCACCTCGTCCTCGACGTCGGCCCGCTGCACCTCGACGAGTCGTTGCAGCACTGGGTCAACGACGCGCTCATGGTGATCTTCTTCTTCGTGGTCGGCCTGGAGATCAAGTACGAGCTGGTCAACGGCGACCTGCGTGACCCCAAGACCGCGGCCCTGCCGATCGTCGCCGCCGTCGGCGGGATGCTCGTGCCGGCCGGGCTCTACCTCGCCCTCAACCCGCCGGGCAGCGACGGCGCCGCCGGCTGGGGCATCCCGATGGCCACCGACATCGCGTTCGCGGTCGGCGTCCTGGGCATCCTCGGGCGCCGGATCCCGTCGGCGGCCCGGCTGTTCCTGCTGACCCTGGCGATCGTCGACGACATCGGCGCGATCCTGGTCATCGCCGTCTTCTACACCAGCGACCTGTCGCTGACCTGGCTCGCGATCGCGCTCCTGCTGCTGGCGGTGATGGTCGTCGCGCGGCGGCTGCGGATCTGGACGATGGTGCTGTACGCCGTCCTCGGTGTCGGTGTCTGGTACGCCCTGCTCGAGTCCGGCGTCCACGCCACCCTGGCCGGCGTCGCGATCGGGCTGCTCGCGCCTGCCGTGCCGCTGCTCAACGAGGAGGTGGCGCGCCAGCACGCCCGCGAGGCGCTGCGCGACAACACCCTCGACCCGGAGGAGCTGGTCAAGCTGCGCTTCCTGCTCAAGGAGTCGGTGTCGGTGGTCGAGCGGCTGCAGAGCACGCTGCACCCGGTGTCGGCCTACGTCGTGCTGCCGGTCTTCGCCCTGGCCAACGCCGGCGTCGAGCTCGGGGCCATCGGCAAGGTCTTCACCGAGCCGGTGGGGATCGGGATCGTGCTGGGCCTGGTGCTCGGCAAGCCGGTCGGCATCCTGGTGGCGTCGTTCCTGGCCGTACGCCTCGGGCTCGGCCGGCTGCCCGACCACACCACCTGGCCGATGGTCGCCGGACTCGGCGCGGTCGGCGGCATCGGATTCACCGTCTCGATCTTCATCGCGGGGCTGTCGTTCCCCGGCGAGGAGCTGCTGACCGAGGAGGCGAAGATCGCGATCCTGCTGGCCTCGCTGCTCGCCGCCGTCCTCGGCGTGGTCGCGCTGCTGGCGGCGACCCGCGGGCGGGACCACGACGACGTACCGGAGGACGCCGCGGCGTCGTCGTCCTGAGCGTCGTCGTCCTGAGCGTCGTCGTCCTGAGCGTCGTCGTCCTGAGCGTCACACGAGCCCGCACCACCAGGTGCGGGCTCGTATGACGCAGCCAGCGAGGGGCGAGACCTCAGTCCTCCGAGGGCGCCGAGCCCTCCTTGTCCTTGATCAGGTCCATGACCGTGGAGTCGGCGAGGGTGGTCACGTCGCCGACCTCGCGGTGCTCGGCCACGTCCTTGAGCAGGCGGCGCATGATCTTGCCGGAGCGGGTCTTCGGCAGCTCCGGCACGACCATGATCTGGCGCGGCTTGGCGATGGCGCCGATCTCCTTCTGCACGTGCTTGCGCAGCTCCTCGACGATGTCGGGGCCGCCGTCGCCGGCGGACTCGCGGAGGATGACGAAGGCGCACACGGCCTGACCGGTCGTCTCGTCGGCGGCACCCACCACGGCCGCCTCGGCGACCTTGGGGTGGGAGACGAGAGCCGACTCGATCTCGGTGGTGGAGAGCCGGTGGCCCGACACGTTCATCACGTCGTCGACGCGGCCGAGCAGCCAGACGTCGCCGTCCTCGTCGAGCTTGGCGCCGTCGCCGGCGAAGTAGAGGCCCTCCCAGCGCGACCAGTAGGTGTCCTTGAACCGCTGGTCGTCACCCCACAGCGTGCGCAGCATCGCGGGCCACGGCTCCTTGAGCACGAGGTAGCCGCCGTTGCCGTTGCCGACGGAGCGGGCCTCGTCGTCGACGACGTCCGCGACGACGCCGGGCAGCGCCTTCATCGCCGAGCCGGGCTTGCCGGCGGTCACGCCGGGCAGCGGGCTGATCATGATCTGGCCGGTCTCGGTCTGCCACCAGGTGTCGACCACCGGGCAGCGGTCGCCGCCGATGACCTCGCGGTACCAGACGTAGGCCTCGGGGTTGATCGGCTCGCCCACCGAGCCGAGCAGGCGCAGCGACGACATGTCGTAGCCGTCGGGGATCTCGCGGCCCTGCTTCATGAAGGTCCGGATCGCGGTGGGGGCGGTGTAGAAGATCGTCACCTTGTAGTCCTGCACGATCTGCCACCAGCGGCCCTTCTCGGGCGTGCCCTCGTACATCACCTGCGTCGCGCCGTTGGCGAGCGGCCCGTACACCATGTAGGAGTGGCCGGTCACCCACCCGACGTCGGCGGTGCACCAGTAGACGTCGGTCTCCGGCTTGAGGTCGAAGACCTCCCAGTGCGTGAACGACGTCCCGGTGAGGTAGCCGCCGGTGGTGTGCAGGATGCCCTTGGGCTTGCCGGTGGTGCCGGAGGTGTACATGACGTAGAGCGGGTGCTCGGAGTCGTGCATCTCGGCCTCGTGGTCGGGCGAGGCGTTGTCGACGGCGTCGTGCCACCACACGTCGCGGCCCTCGTGCCAGTCGACGTCCTGGCCCGTCCGGCGCACGACCAGGACGTTGCGCACGAGGTCACCGGTCTTCTCGACGGCCTCGTCGACGGCCGGCTTGAGCGCGCTGGCCGCGCCACGGCGGTAGCCGCCGTCGGAGGTGATGACGACGTGCGCCTCGCAGTCGGTGATGCGGGAGGCGAGGGCGTCGGCGGAGAAGCCGCCGAACACGACGGTGTGGGGTGCGCCGAGGCGGGCGCAGGCCAGCATGGCGACGACGACCTCGGGGATCATCGGCATGTAGATGGCGACCCGGTCGCCCTTCTGCACGCCGAGCTCGGTGAGCGCGTTGGCCGCCCTGGACACCTCGTCCTTGAGCTGGGAGTAGGTGATGTCGCGGGTGTCGTCGTCCGGTTCGCCGACCCAGTGCAGCGCGACCTTGTCGCCGTTGCCGGCGTCGACGTGGCGGTCCACGCAGTTGACCGCCGCGTTGAGGGTGCCGCCGACGAACCACTTGGCGAACGGCGGGTTCGACCAGTCGAGGACCTGGTCCCACCGCTGGCCCCAGTCCAGCCGGTCGGCCGCGGCGGCCCAGAAGGCCTCGCGGTCCTCGTCGGCACGGGCGTACGCCTCCTCGGTGACGTTGGCGTTCGCGGCCAGGTCGGCCGGGGGCTCGAAGCGTCGTTCCTCGCGGGACAGGTTGGACAGGGTCTGCTCGGACAAGGCTCTCTCCTGGGGCTGTGCGTCTGTGGGGTCGTGCCCCCTCGCCGAACCTACTCCGGCTCGGCGAGGGGGTCACGGGTGTGCGACCGCGTACGGCGTCAGTGCTGGACGGCCTGCTCGGCGCCGGCGCCGGTGAGGGCGCGGACCTCGAGCTCGGTGAAGCGGTCCTCGGCCTCCGGCTCCTTCGACGTGATGGTGCCGATGTAGCCGAGCAGGAAGCCGATCGGGATCGAGATGATGCCCGGGTTGTTGAGCGGGAAGATCGACCAGTCGGAGTCCGGGAAGAGCGACGTCGGCAGGCCCGACATCACCGGCGAGAAGAACACCAGGCCGACGGCCGCGATGAGGCCGCCGTAGATGCTCCACGTCGCGCCGCGCGTGTTGAAGCGCCGCCAGAACATGTTGAAGATGATCGCCGGCAGGTTGGCGGACGCCGCGACCGCGAAGGCGAGCGCCACCAGGAACGCGATGTTGAGCCGCTGCGCGGGGATCGACAGGGCGATGGCGACCGCTCCGATGACGAAGGCGGCGATGCGGGCGACCCGCACCTCCTCCTTCTCGGTGACGGGCTCGTCCTTCTTGATGACGCCCTTGTAGAGGTCGTGCGCCACCGACGAGGAGCTGGCCAGGGTCAGGCCGGCGACCACCGCGAGGATGGTCGCGAAGGCCACCGCGGCGATGAGGGCGAGCAGGATCGCGCCGCCCGTGGATCCCTCGCCGCCACCGACGGCCTCGGCGAGGAGCGGGGAGGCGAGGTTCTGGTTGCCGCCCTCGAGCGGGTCGACCTGGCTGCGGTCGAGCAGCGCCGCGGCGCCGAAGCCGAGCACCAGCGTCATCAGGTAGAACGCGCCGATGAGCCCGATCGCCCAGAGCACCGACTTCCGCGCGTCCTGCGCGGTCGGCACCGTGTAGAAGCGGATGAGGATGTGCGGCAGGCCGGCGGTGCCGAGCACGAGGGCCAGGCCGAGCGACAGGAAGTCGATCTGCGACGTCAGCGTCGCGCCGTACTGCAGGCCGGGCTGCAGGAACGCCTCGCCCTTGCCGGAGTTGTCGGCCGCCGCGCCGAGCAGCTTCGACAGGTTGAAGTCGAACTCCGCGAGCACGAGCACCACGATGAGCGCCGAGCCGAGCATGAGCAGCACGGCCTTGACGATCTGGACGTAGGTGGTGCCCTTCATGCCGCCGACGACGACGTAGAAGATCATCAGCGCGCCGACGCCCACGATGGTGAGGTTCTTGACGGCCTCGCTGTCGACGCCGAGGAGCAGCGCGACGAGCGTCCCCGCGCCCACCATCTGGGCCAGCAGGTAGAAGATCGAGACCACGACGGTGGAGATCGACGCGGCCGTGCGGACCGGGCGCTGCCGCATCCGGAACGCGAGCTGGTCGGCCATCGTGTAGCGACCGGCGTTGCGCAGCATCTCCGCGACGAGCAGCAGCGCGACGAGCCACGCCACGAGGAAGCCGATGGAGTAGAGGAAGCCGTCGTAGCCGTAGAGCGCGATGGCACCGGAGATGCCGAGGAACGACGCGGCGGACATGTAGTCGCCGCCGATCGCCAGGCCGTTCTGGAAGCCTGAGAACGAGCGCCCGCCGGAGTAGTAGTCGGCCGCAGTCTTGGTCTGGCGGCTCGCCCAGAAGGTGATGCCGACCGTGAGCGCGACGACCGTGAGGAACAGGATCGTGGTGAGGACCTGGGTGTCCATCAGGCGTCGCCCCCCTTGCGGTACTCGGCGTCGAGCTGGCGGGCCAGCGGGTCGAGCTTGGACTGGGAGAAGCGGGCGTACATGTAGGCGAGGCCGAACGTGGTGACGAACTGCAGCAGCCCGAAGACGAGGGCCACGTTGATGTTGCCGACCACCTGGGTGGACATGAAGTCGCCGGCCCAGTTGGAGAGGATGACGTACAGCAGGTACCAGACCAGGAACGCGACCGTCGCCGGGAACACGAAGCCGCGGTAGCGGCGTCGCAGCTCGGCGAACTCGGGTGTCGCGTGCAAGCGGTCGTAGATGGGGTCGTGGCGCGCGGCCTGCTCTTGCTCTGTCACGATCGCGTCCTTCCGAGCACGGGTCGGCCACCGGGTGTGACCGCCGTCACCGTGACACCGGTCACGTCGGCCGGGGGAGGGGAGGACGGCCCCCGGTCGGCCGGTGGGCGCGGCTGGTCGCCCAGCGGTCGGTGTCGTACGACGAGCGGTCGGGGCCGCCCGCCGCCCGGGCGCCGCCCGGGCAGGGAGCCGGGCCGGTCCGGAGCCGCTTCGGGGCCGGTGTCATCGTGGGACGCATGACTTCTCCTCTCGTCGTCGTGACCGGAGCCAACGGCCTCGTGGGCAGCCACGTCGTCCGCGCGCTGAGCCAGAGGGGCGCGACGGTGCGTGCCGTCGTACGCCGGGCCGGCACCGCGCCGGACGGCCCCGGCGTGGAGGAGCACGTGGGCGACTTCGCCGACCCCGGCTTCGCCGAGACCGTGGTCGCCGGTGCCGACGCACTCGTCACGACCGTGCACCCGATGGGCGACGACCGCGAGAGCCAGCGCCGGGTCGGTGTCGACGGCACGATGGCCATCGCGAGCGCCGCGGTGGCTGCCGACGTCGCCCGGCACGTCTACATCTCGACGGCCGGCGTCTACGACCGCAGCCCCGGCGCCGGTGACGCCGACGAGGACGGCCGGCTCGTCGGGGAGGACGGTGGCGACTACGCCGTGGTGAAGCGTGACGTCGACGCCGCGCTCGCGGGGCTGAGCGGCACCACCCGCGTCCTGGTGCGACCGCCGGCGATCCTCGGCCGCGGTGGGTCGTCCGTGTGGAACACCCTGCGCCCCGAGCGGATGCGCGACGACGAGAGCCAACGCCACGCCGTGCCGGAGGCGACCTTCGCGTGGATCCACGTCGACGACCTGGCCGCGCTGGTCGCGGACGTCGCCACCGGCGCCGTCGCGGAGGGCGACGACCCGGACCGGGGACCGGTGGCGGGGGGCTGCACGCCGGTCAACGCCGCGAGCAGCCCGGCGACGCAGCGTGACTACGTCGGCGCGGTCACGGAGGCGCTGGGGCTGGAGCCGACGTGGGACGACGAGCCCGCGTGGACCGGCCAGATCGTCGCCGACCGGGCCCGCCGGTGGGGCTGGGCGCCGCTGGTGTCGCTCGACGACGCGCTGGCGGAGCTGAAGGACGGCCTGCGCGGCTGACCGCAGCCCGGTTCTGTTGACCTCAGGTGCACGTGAGCCGCGAGGATCGGTCCATGACCGAACTGCAGGAGCTCCGGATCACCCTCACCGTCGACGACTTCGACGCGGCGGTGCGGCTCTACCGCGACGCGCTGGGGCTGCCGGAGGTGGCCGACTGGAGCAGCGACGAGGGGCGGGTGCTGCTGCTCGACGCGGGCCGCGCCACGCTCGAGCTCTTCGACGAGCGCCAGGCGGCGATGGTGGACGACCTCGAGGCCGGCCGCCGGGTCTCCGGCACGGTCCGCCTCGCGCTCCGGGTGCCGGACGCTGACGCCACGGCGGCGGCGCTGGCCGGTGCGGGCGCCTCCCCGGTCGCCCCTGCCGTCGACACGCCCTGGGGCGACCGCAACGCGCGCGTGGCCGCTCCGGACGGCATGCAGCTGACCCTCTTCACGGTCCGCGAGTGAGGGTGCCCGGTCCGGTCAGGTGCGCCGCTCCATGAACGTCCCCGGCTCCGCCAGCGGGGTGAAGCCGGCCCGCGCGTGACCGCGTGGGCGTCGCGGGTGGCCAGGACGACGCGGCTGAGACCCATCGGCTCGACGGCCGCCAGCACGGCGTCCACCAGCCGCCGCGCCAGGCCCTGGCCGCGGTGGCCACGGTCGACGTACACGTCGCAGAGCCAGGCGAAGTTCGCGTGGTCGGTGAGGACGCGGGCGTACGCCACCTGCCGCCCGTCGGTCGTGAAGGCGGCGAAGTTGAGCGAGTGCTCGGCGGCGGTCGCGATCTTCTCCCGGCTGCGTCCGAGCGCCCAGTAGGCGTCGGTGCTGAGCCACTCGTGCACGAGGTCGAGGTCCATCTCGGCGAGGTCGGTGCGGATCTCGTAGCCGTCGGTCATGGGCCGATCCTCCCAGCGCGGCGACGACCGGGGCGACTACCCCGACCGCTTCGTGGGGTGCGGTCGCCGGAGCGAGTCGGGCAGCAGCTGGGCGCCGGGACCGCGCTCGCCCACCCAGTCGCCGGGGTTGGAGAAGGCGCAGCTGCGCAGGCTGAGGCAGCCGCACCCGATGCACCCGTCGAGCCCGCTCTTGAGCCGCTGGAGGGCGGCGATCTGCTCGTCGAGCCGGGCGCCCCAGTGCCGCGAGATGCGGTGCCAGTCGGCTTTCGTAGGCGTGCGGTTGCCGGGCAGCCGGGCGAGCTCGTCGCGGATCTCCTCGATGCTCAGCCCGACGTTGGAGGCGGCGCGGATGAAGCCGAGGCGGCGCAGCACGCTGCGCTCGAAGCGCCGCTGACCACCGGACGAGCGGTGCGCCTCGATCAGCCCCTCGGCCTCGTAGTAGCGGATCGCCGACGCGGCGAAGCCACTGCGCTGGGAGATCTCACCCATCGGAAGAAGATCGCGAGGATCCATGGTCACCCCTTGAACTCAAGTTAACTTCAACTTGAACGATAGCCCCATGAACATGAGGACGTGAGCACGGGTGGCACTGGTCACCGGAGGATCGGCCGGTCTCGGACTGGCCCTGAGCAGGGCACTGGCGGAGCAGGGCTGGCAGGTCCTGACGGACGGGAGGACCGGGGAGCGGTTCGCGGACGCGGCGCTCCCCGACGGGGTCACCGCGGTGGTCGGCGACATCACCGACGCCGAGCACCGGGCGCACCTCGTCGCCGAGGTGGCGGCGCGCGGCCGGCTCGACCTGCTGGTCCACAACGCGAGCACGCTCGGCCCCCTCCCCATGCGGCCGCTGGCCGAGGTGGACGTCGCGGACCTGCAGCAGGTGTGGCGCACCAACATCGGTGCCCCGCTGGTGCTCACCTCCGCGCTGCTGCCCTGGCTCGGGCTGGCCGACGGGGTGGTGCTGTCCATCAGCTCCGACGCGGCGGTGAACCACTACGAGTGGTGGGGGCTGTACGGCGCGAGCAAGGCCGCGCTCGACCACGTGACCCTGACCTACGCCGCCGAGACGGGGCTGACCGCCTATGCCGTCGACCCCGGCGACATGCGCACCGCCATGCACCAGGACGCCTTCCCGGGGGAGGACATCTCCGACCGGCCGCTGCCGGAGAGCGTCGTGCCGCAGCTGCTCGCCCTGCTCGGCACCCGCCCGCCGTCGGGTCGCTACCGCGCCTCGGACCTCGCCGTGCAGGAGGCGTCGTGATGCTGCTGTCGGAGACCCCGCAGACTCGCTTCACCGCATCCGCGTTCGCGCCCCGGCCCGCGGAGGAGCGCGGCCTCGCGCGCGACGAGGTGCGGCTGCTGGTCGGCACCCCCGACGGCCTGGAGCACGCGCACTTCCGTGACCTGGCCGCCCACCTGCACGCCGGCGACGTCCTCGTGGTGAACACCTCGGCGACCACCGCGGGCGAGGTCGACGCCTCCCTCGACGGCGCGCCGGTCGTGCTCCACGTGGCCCACCACCTCGAGGACGGCGACCGTGTGGTCGAGCTGCGCACGGCGCCCGACGCCGCCCGCGCCGTCCTGGACGCCGTGCCCGGCGCGGTCGTGACGGTCGGGGACGTACGCCTGGTGCTGCAGGGCCCGTGGCCGGGTGGGGCGTCCTCGCCGACTGGGTCCGGCAACCGCCTCTGGCGCGCCGCGGTGCGCGGCGACCTCGACCGCCAGCTCGACTGGAACGGGCGCCCGATCGCGTACGGCTACCTCGACCGCCGCTATCCCCTCGCCGACTACCAGACCGTCTTCGCCACCCACCCGGGCAGCGCCGAGATGGCGTCGGCCGGCCGGCCCTTCACCCCCGACCTGGTGACCCGGCTGGTCACGGCGGGCGTCCAGGTCGCGCCGGTCACGCTGCACACCGGTGTCTCCTCGCAGGAGGCCGGCGAGGCGCCGGGTCCGGAGTGGTTCGAGGTGCCGCCGACGAGTGCTCGCGTGATCAACGGCGCCCGCGACAACGGCGGCCGCGTGATCGCGGTGGGCACGACGGCGACCCGGGCCGTGGAGTCGTCGGTCCTCGGCCGGCACGTCGTCGCGAGCCGGGGCTGGACCTCGCGCGTGGTGACGCCCGCGCAGCCGCCGCGCGTCGTCGACGGCCTGGTCACCGGGTGGCACGACCCGATGGCCTCGCACCTGCTGCTGGTGGAGGCCGTCGCGGGCGCCGGGCTCACCCAGGCGGCGTACGACGCGGCCGTGGCGGAGGGCTACCTCTGGCACGAGTTCGGCGACTCGGCGCTGCTGCTGAGGAGATGATGGGGCGCCGAAACCCCACCCGCGCCGCCGATGCCGTAGGGTGGACCACGTTGAAGGGACAGTCCGCTGTCCTGGCCGCACACGACGTCGCGGCTCGTATCTCGTTTTTCCTGGTTTTCGGTTCGCTGGACATCAGTACGGATGGATGTCTTCAGCGGTGCGGGCGCAGAGTGCGCCCGACACGAGAACAAAGGAACAGATCATGGCTCAGGGAACTGTCAAGTGGTTCAACGCTGACAAGGGCTTCGGCTTCATCGCGCAGGACGGCGGCGGCGAGGACGTGTTCGTCCACTTCTCCGCGATCCAGTCCAGCGGCTACAAGTCGCTCGAGGAGAACCAGAAGGTCGAGTTCGACCTGGCCCAGGGCCCCAAGGGTCCCCAGGCCGAGAACGTCCGCGTCTCCTGATCTCGCTTCGAGGAGCCCCGACCGCCTGTGCGGTCGGGGCTCCTCGTGCGTTGCGGGCCGGGTGCGGGCCGGGTGCGGGCCGGGTGCGGGCCGGGTCGGGGTCGTGGCGTGAGTCCGTGAGGACCATGTGACGGCGTCGCCACCGCACCGTGAGGGCGCCCGACACGCGACGTGACGATGCTCGTCGCATGAGCACCGGCGGCTCCGGAGTCACCGGATATCCGGTGACCGCCGGGACATCGCGGAAGATCCGAGCCACCCGGTGACCCGGATCTTCCGCGCTCTTGGTCGGGAGGCTGCCCGCGGACGCCCCCCGGCTGGGTAGCGGGCAGCGGGTCAGGGTGCGCCCTCCGCATCCCCGGGTCGCCGGGCGATGACGTGGAACGTGTGCCAGTGCTTCACCACGCCTCCGAAGGACGGGCCGTCGCGCTCCTCCTCGACGAGGTCGACGACCTCGAGCCCGGCCATCAGCTGGTCGACGCCGGATCGCGGGTGGAAGCTCAGCCCCGGTGTGCCGTGCCAGTCGTCGCGCGGACCGAAGAGGTCCACCCCGAGCCAGCCGCCGGGCAGCAGGCTCCGGCGGACCCGCTCCCACACGAACGCGAAGTCGGTGCTCGGGACGAACGGCAGGCTCAGGCTGCTGTGCACCAGCGCCACCCGCCCCGGCGCAACGTCGCGGAGGTCGCCCACGACGGCGGTGACGTCCCCTCCGGCGACCAGGTCCTGGAGCCGGTCCGGCATCGAGGGGTCCGAGTCGACCGCCGTCACGTGCCAGCCCGCGGCCACCAGCGCACGGGTCTCCACACCGCTGCCGCAGCCGAGGTCGAGGGCCGCTCGCCCGTTGCCGGGGCCCGCGTGCTCCAGCAGGCGCTTCGCCAGTGGCCGGACGGGTCGGGTCAGCTGCGCCTCGTTGTACGCCTGCCACGTCGGCCGCTCGCCGCTCACCCGATCAGGGTGGCAGAGGTGGGCGCTACAGCACGGAGAACCCCGCCGGCAGCCCGTCGCGACCGGTGGCCGCGAGCAGCAGCGGGCCCGCGAGCCCGCGGTCGACGGCGAGCCGGGAGGCGAGCGCCAACGCGTGCGACGCCGCCGTGGAAGGTGGGTCGGCGGGGAGGTCCAGCGCCCGCGCGAGGTCGGCGGTGTGCACCACCAGCTCGAAGGTGCGGGTGGGCAGGTAGTCCGCGAGCCGCATCCCGCCCGCGATGGTGGTGACGAGCTCGGCGCCGGAGCACGCGGTGAGCAGGGGTACGACCCGCGCGGCGACGGCGGACACGGCCGCCGACGGATCCGGACCGAGCGCCGCGCCCGCCTCGCGTCCCCGGGCCGCGACGTCGGTCCCGCCGGCGACGGTCCGCGTCGCCGCGTAGTAGTCCGCCGTCGACGCGACCTGCGCGGTGTCAGCGGGCCGGGACAGGTAGGTCTCGACCGTGAGGAGGGCCCGGCTGGTGTGGCCGGCGAGGCTGCGCACGTCCCACTCGCCCAGTCCCGGTCGGTCCCAGCGGTCCCCGACCGACGCGGTGGTCGTGACGAACCACGCCGCGGCCTCCTCGAAGGCGTGGCGCGACTCGTCCCAGGTCGAGGGCGGCTGCGACATGTCCTGATCGTCGCGCCTCGGCGCTGGCGGGTCCAGCGGATCGACGCCGGCGCGGGACCGGCGGGCGCCGCCTAGAAGTCCGACGTCCCGCGCAGGCCGCGGGGTCGGCCGTCGGGGTCGTAGAGCCGGCGGTAGGTCGGGCGGGCCCACAGCGTCGTACGCCGCGAGAGCCGGGGCGGGCGGTGCAGGCCGATGCGGCTGCCCGGTGCGTCGACGCGCTCGCGCCACAGCGACAGCGGGTCGTCGAGGTCGGCCAGGCGCGGGTCGTCGTCGGCCAGGCCGAGGTGCTCGGCCCAGAGCGAGGTGCGCAGGCCGCGCGGCAGCTCGTCGTCCGGGTCGACCACCGCGCAGGTGAGCTCCGAGTCGTGGGTCCACGAGCGGAGGTTGAGGTTGTCGGAGCCGATCGTCATCCACTGGTCGTCGACGATGCACACTTTGGCGTGCACGTAGACCGGGGTGCCCTGCGGGGTGTGCAGGTCGAACATCTCGAACCGGTCCCCGCCCGCCTCGCGCAGCCGGTCCCAGGCGAGCCGCTGCCCGTACTTCATCGGGGGACCGCCCCACCGGGTGTCGTCCTCGGGGAACCGCGGCACGACGGCGATCACGTGCAGCCCGGGCTCGCGCCGCAGCGCGTCGGCCAGCGTCGTGGCCACCACGTCGGACCAGAAGTACTGGTCCTCGATGTAGACGAGCCGACGTGCCCGGCTGAAGGCGCGGGAGTACGCCCGTGCGATCGAGCGCTCGCCCTCGGGTGCGAACGGGTACGCCGGCCGCTTGCGGGGGTAGGTGCGGAGGATCTGCACCTGGTGGCGCCCGGCCTCCGGCGGCGGGTCCCAGCGCTCGGGCAGCGGCTCGGGATGGCGGGGCATGCGGGCGATCCGGTGCGCGACGGCGCGGTAGGGGTTGCGGTGGTCGAGCGGCGTGGGGTCGTCCCACCGCTCCGCGAACGTGTCGAGGACGTGGGCGACGGCCGGTCCCCGGATCTCCGCCATCGCGTCGTGCCACGGCGGCGCGTCGCCGTAGCGGTCGTCCAGCGGCGCAGCCTGCGGGTCGCCACCGTGGGCCGCGTCGTCGCGCCGGCTGTAGCAGAGGTCGATCCCCCCGACGAACGCGACGTCCTCCTCGGGACGGCCCTGGCGGCGCACGACGAACAGCTTCTGGTGGTGCGAGCCGCCGCGCCGTACCCGCTCGTCGAGCAGGGCCTCACCGCCGCACTCGTTGATGATCCGGCCCAGGTGCTCGTTCTCCTCGCCGTTGAGCCGGCCCGGGTGCGAGCGCCACATCAGGGACCGCACCTCCACGTCGCGAGCGGCCGCCGCCCGCAGCAGCTCGGCGACCGTGGGACCGTCCTCGGCCAGCCGCTCGTCGGCGTCGCCGCGCCAGTCCGTGAAGAAGATGCGGTCGCCGGCACCGGTCGCCGAGACGGCCTCGACCAGTCGCGCGAAGTAGTCGACGCCGTGGACCCGCGGCACCACGAGGTTGCCCGACGTCCACGGCCGTTCCGACTCGGGAAGGAACCACTCGCTCACCTGCTCAGGTTGGCAGCAGTCGCCCCGGACGTCGACGGCGTGCCACCCTCAGGGCGTGGCTGATCGTGCACGGGCGCTGACCCCGGAGACCCTCGGTGCCTGGCTCGTGAAGGCCACCGGCGCCGCTCCGTCGACCATCGCCCACGTCCGCGCGGGCTTCACCGGCGTGGAGACGTGGTGCGTGCGACCGACCTACCGGACGGCGCTGGTCGCGGCCGGGCAGCCGGTGCTGCTGTGGGTCAGCGGCACCGAGGCGGACCTGCCCGCCGGCATCTACGCGCACGGCAGGACCGCGGGCCCCGCGGCCGACGGCGTGATGCCGGTGGCGCTCGAGCCGCTCACCGACCCGCTGCCACGGTCGGAGCTGGTCGGGCACCCGGACCTGTCCACCATGGAGGTGCTGCGGATGCCGGCCGGCAGCAACCCGTCGTACGTCACGCCTGGGCAGCTCGAGGCCCTGGCCGCCATGCGCCCGGAGCTGCTCACCGTGTGAGGTCGTGCCGGGCAGTTTTCATGCCTGTTACACGGCGGCGACCCCGCCGTGGCCGCCCTCATGGAGGCGGCCTTCGAGATGTGGGGCGTGCCGACGATCGTCCCCGACCGCTCCCGGCTGGCGGGGATGGTCAAGCAGCTGGAAACCGAGGTGCCGACACGGCGGGACGGCGTCGACGTACGCCTCGCGGACGGGCGGACCCTCATCGTGCACGCAGACTCGCTGCTGCTCGACGGGGTGCCGGTCGAGCTGTCCCCGGTGCCGCTGTCGGTGCTCAACGCCCTGCTGGTCAACCCGGGATTCGTGGTCTCGCGACGCGCGCTGCTGGCCGCGCTGCCCAGCGGCCGGGCCGGCTCCGAGCACGCGGTCGAGATGGCGGTCGCGCGCCTGCGCGCGGCGATCGGCACCAAGGCGGTGGTGACGGTCGTGAAGCGGGGCTACCGCCTCGCGGTCGCCTGAGGGCTCACCTGGCACGTTCGACGGACTGGGCGGACCGGGTCTGGAGCCGTCAGGGCCGGAGCGGACGCGAGGATTCGAACCTCGACCATTTCCCTGGAAGGGAAGTGTGCTGCAACTACACCACGTCCGCACAGCCGGCCCCCCTGACGAGGCTGACGCGTGATCAGTATGGACCACGACGGCCGGACGCCCGTGCCCACCCCGCGGCCCCGCCCTGAGTGTGGGTGGCTGCACCTGCGGCGAGGCGCCTAGCCTGCAGGGATGGCCGTACGCGTGGAGTCGCTGACCGTCCGTGCCGCCGACCCCGAGCGGGCCGCGTCCTTCTGGGGCGACCTCCTCGGCTGGGCACGGTCCGGGGCGTCGCTGGAGTCGGACGGGACCGTTCCCTACGACCTGTTGTTCGTCGCCTCCGACGAGCCGGTGCTGCTCCCGAACCAGGTCCACCTCCACCTGACCAGCAACACCACCACGCAGGAGGAGACCGTGGCCCGGGCGCTCGCGCTGGGCGCGTCGCACCTCGACGTCGGGCAGCGGCCGGACGAGGACCACGTCGTCCTCGCGGACCCCGAGGGCAACGCGTTCTGCGTCACCGAGGAGGGCAACCGCTGGCTCGCGGGCACCGCGTTCCTCGGCGAGCTCGCTGCCGACGGCACCCGCGAGGTCGGCGTCTTCTGGGCCGTGGCCCTCGACTGGCCGCTGGTGTGGGACGAGGACGGCGAGACCGCGATCGCACCGCCGCAGGGCGGGCACAAGATCGCGTGGGGCGGACCGCCGCTCGACGAGCGGCGCGGTCCC
This sequence comes from Nocardioides renjunii, assembly GCF_034661175.1. Taxonomy (NCBI): domain Bacteria; kingdom Bacillati; phylum Actinomycetota; class Actinomycetes; order Propionibacteriales; family Nocardioidaceae; genus Nocardioides; species Nocardioides renjunii. The sequence goes on from NZ_CP141058.1 coordinate 342,514, forward strand.
AACCGGACGTACCTCTGCCTGGTCGCCGACGACCTCGACACCGAGGTGGACCGGCTGGTGGGACTCGGCGCCACGGTCGTCCGGCGGCTGGGCGGTCGAGTCGAGATGGCCGACCCGGACGGCAACGAGCTCTGGGTGCGCGGGGGCTGAGGGGGCAGTCCGGACACGTGTCCGAGGAACTGCCCTCGGACCGACCGTCGGAGGGCAGCAACGCGGACACGTGTCCGAGGAACTGCCCTCGGAGCCACCGCCGGAGGGCAACAACGCGGACACGTGTGCCCCGCTAGCCGCGCTCCAGCTCCACGGCCTCCGGCGTGTGGAGCCGCACCATGAACCGGCCGGCGTGGGCGGGGACCGAGGCGCGGGTCGCCCGGGAGACCACCACCATCGTGAGGAACGACGCGGGCACGGACCACGCGGCGGGCTGGCCGAGCATGGCGGCGGTCCAGCCCGAGGACGACGAGGTCGCGAGGGTCCACGCCACCGCGGCCCCCGACCCCAGCCCGCCGACGAGCAGGCCGGCCACCGCGCCGGCCGGCGTGAGGCCTCGCCACCAGATGCCGAGCATGAGCAGCGGGGCGAAGGTCGAGGCCGTCACCGCGAAGGCCAGGCCCACCGTCCGCGCCACCGCGACGTCCTGCGCGGGCAGTGACACGAGCAGGGGTACGACGACCGCGACCGCGGCCGCCACGCGGAAGGCCGCGACCCCGCCGAGGCGGTGGCGGCCCCACCGCCGTCCGGTCACGTCCTGCGACAGCACGCCGGCCACGGCGATCGTCAGCCCCGAGCTCGTGGACAGGAAGGCCGCGAACGCGCCGGCGGTCACCAGCCCGGTGAGCACGGCCCCGAGGAGGCCGCCGACCACGAGGCTCGGCAGCTCCAGCACGAGCACGTCCGACCGGCCCTCGACCAGGCCGGGTGCGTAGACGCGGCCGAGGGCGCCGTACAGCGGGGGGAGGACGTAGAAGATCCCCAGCAGCACCAGCACCGCCAGCGTCGTGCGGCGGGCGGCCCGGCCGTCGGGGTTGGTGTAGAAACGCACGACCACGTGCGGCAGGCCCATCGTGCCGAGGAAGGTCGCGACGATCAGCGAGTACGTCGTGTAGAGCCCGATCCCGCCGCCCGGCGAGGCCAGCGGCACCGACCACGAGCGCGGCGCCGCGGCCGCCGGGTCGGCGGCACCGTCGGCCAGCCAGACCGCGAGGAGCACGAAGACGGGCACGAGGAGGGCCGTCAGCTTGAGCCAGTACTGGAACGCCTGCACGAAGGTGATCGACCGCATCCCGCCGGGGCTGACCGACGCGAGCACGACGAGGGCGACGACGAGCGAGCCGGCCCACGGCGGTGCGCCGATCGTGGCGCGCAGCGTGACGCCGGCGCCCTGGAACTGTGGCAGCAGGTAGAGCCAGCCGATGCCCACCACGAGCACCGAGCACAGCTTGCGCACCCCTCGGGAGCCGAGCCGCGCCTCGGCGAAGTCCGGCAGCGTGTAGGCCCCGGACCGGCGCAGCGGAGCGGCGACGAGGACCAGGAGGACGAGGTAGCCGGCGGTCCAGCCGACGGGGTACCAGAGCATCTCCGCGCCGAAGACCAGCAGCAGTCCGGCGACGCCGAGGAAGGACGCGGCGGAGAGGTACTCCCCGCCGATCGCGCTCGCATTGAGCCGGGGCCGGACCGTCCGCGAGGCGACGAAGAAGTCGCTGGTGGTGCGGGAGATGCGCAGCCCCCACGTGCCGATCACCAGCGTCGCGAGCGACACCAGCACGACCGCCACGACGCCGGGCACGACGTCCGTGCTCATCGGGTCCTCATCGGGCGCTCACGCCTCGTCCTCCGGCAGGACGGTCCCCACGAGGTCGGCGAAGTCGCGCTCGTTGCTCTCGGCGCGGCGGATGTAGACCCAGCCGAGCACCACCAGCCACGGGTAGGTCAGCACCCCGAGCAGGAGCCAGGCCAGCGGCACCGGCCCGACGTGCACCTCGCCGAGGCCGGGGAGGAGGTGGAACGCCACCGGCAGCAGGCCGACCGTCAGCGCGAGCGCGGCCAGCACCCGCAGCGCCAGGACGAGCTGCTCGCGCAGCAGCGAGCGCATGAAGACCTCGCCGAGCGCGGTCTCGGCGTCGATCTCGCGCGTCCCGGCGGAGCGTACGACGTCCGCGCGACGCCGCGGCGGCCCCGTGACCCGCACCCGGGGCGGCGGCTGGTCGCTCACGAGTCGCGCCGGGTCAGGACCGAGCGGAGCTCGCGGGTGTGCCGCCGGCTCACCGGGAGCTCGGTGCCGCCGATGACGACGCTCACCCGGCCGCCCTCGCTGCGGACCTCCTCGACGTGGGGGAGCGCGACCAGCACGGAGCGGTGGATCCGGACGAAGCCCGCCGAGGCCCACTGCTCGGCGAGCGAGCCGAGGGGCGTGCGGACCAGGTGCGACCCGTCGGCGGTGTGCAGGCGGGCGTAGTCGCCCTGCGCCTCCACGTGGGTGATCTCCGAGCGGTTGATGAACCGGGTCACGCCGCCGCGCTCGACCGGGATCTGCACGTCGCCCGACGGTGCCGGGCCGCCGGCCTCCACGACGCGGCGTACGGCCTCGGCGAGGCGCTCCTCCCGCACCGGCTTGAGGACGTAGTCGACGGCGCGCAGCTCGAAGGCGGCGACCGCGTGCTCCTCGTGGGCGGTCACGAAGACCACCGGCGGGGGCTGCTTGAAGCGCGAGAGGACCTGCGCCAGGTCGAGCCCGGTCAGGCCGGGCATCTGGATGTCCAGGAAGACCGCGTCGACCTCCTCGGCCTGCAGCACCCGGAGCGCCTCGGTGGCGGAGTCGCTGCCGCGCACCTCGCCGATGCGCGGGTCGCGGCCGAGGAGGAAGGTGAGCTCGTCGAGGGCGGGCCGCTCGTCGTCGATGACGAGGACCTTCAGGGGCGGGACACCACTCATGCCTGCACTCATGCCTGCACTCACACCTGCACTCCGGGGGCGAACTTCGGCACCCGGACGATCACCTTGGTGCCGGCACCGGGGGCCGTCTCGACCACCAGACCGTAGTCGTCGCCGTAGGCGTTGCGCAGCCGCGCGTCCACGTTGCCGAGGCCGACCGAGTCCATCGACGTGTCCCCGGCGAGCGCCTGCCGGACCCGCTCGGGGTCCTCGCCGGTGCCGTCGTCCTCGACCTCGATGACGCACTCCTGGTCGAGGTCGCGCGCGGTGATGGAGAGCCGTCCGACGCCGTCGGACTTGTCGGCGCTCGCCTCGAGGCCGTGGCGCACGGCGTTCTCGACGAGCGGCTGGATGCACAGGAAGGGCACCGCCACCGGCAGCACCTCGGGTGCGACCTGCAGCGTCACCTGCAGGCGGTCGCCGAACCTGGCCTGCTCCAGCAGCAGGTAGCGCTCGACGGAGCGGAGCTCCTCGGCGAGCGTCGTGTACTCGCCGTGGCGGCGGAAGGAGTAGCGGGTGAAGTCGGCGAACTCGAGCAGCAGCTCGCGGGCGCGGTCGGGGTCGGTGCGCACGAAGCTGGCGATGGCGCCGAGCGAGTTGTAGATGAAGTGGGGGCTGATCTGGGCCCGCAGCGCGCGGACCTCCGCCTCCATCAGGCGCGTGCGCGACAGGTCCAGCTCGGCCAGCTCGAGCTGGCCGCTGACCCACGACGCCACCTCGTCGGCGGCCCGGACGAGGCCCCCGGTCGTGTGCGGGGCGCCCACGACGAGCGCCCCGACGAGCGTGTCCTCGACGACCAGCGGGCTGACGATCGCCTGGCGCACCTCGCAGCCACCGTCCTCGCAGACGAGCGTCCGCTGGTCGACGATCATCGTGCGCCCGGTCTCGGCGACCTGCTGGATCGTGCCCGGCAGCTGGGTGCGGTGGTGCCCGCCCAGCCCGTCCCACGCGAGCAGCCCGCTCGTGTCGCCCAGGCCGGCGGCCGGCGTGCCGAGGAGCGCGCGCAGGTGGCGTACGGACCGCTCGGCGCTCGCCGACGTCAGCCCCTCCCGCAGCGCAGGGCTGGCGAGGGAGGCGTTGTGCAGCGCGCGGAAGGCGGCGCGGTCGGACTCGCCGCCCAGCGACGTACGCCGCCACCGCCACCTCGCCACGGTCGCGACCCTAGCCGGAGCGGGCCGCGACCGGTCAGCGCTCGCAGCGGCGCTCGCGCTCGGCGGCGCACCGGTCGCGGCCCAGGCCGCCGTCGGCCCTGTCGCGGTCCCCGCCGCCGGTGAGCCGGTCCGTGCCGTTGCCGCCGCGGAGCACGTCGCGCCCGTCGTTGCCGGCGACGACGTCGTTGCCGCGCGTGCCCGTGATGGCGTCCGCGCCCGGTCCGCCGTCGATGCGCGCGGACTCCTGGCAGTCGAGGTCGGGCTCGAAGATCGGGTCGTACGTGCGCCGGAGGCTGTCGCCGCCCTCGCGGCCCTTGACCACGGCGCGGCACGCGGTGAACCCAAGCGTGTTGCGGTCCGGGTCGCCGCGGAGGAGGAGCTCAGGGGCGACGACCTCGGCGTCCTCGAAGTCGGGCACGATGACGCGGTAGGACGTCGGGGCGTCGACGACGATCCGGTAGCGCTTGAGGTCGACCTCGAGCGCGACGTCGACGGAGGTGACCCCGAGGAGGTCGCGGCCGGAGCCGCCCTGGACCCGGCTGCCCTCGAGCGGCGCCGCGCCTGTGCGGAAGGTGTCGTCGCCCCTGCCGAGCGCGACGTCCACCTGCGACGGCACGCGGCTCCGGTCCACGACGACCTCGTGGGCGTCGGAGCCGACGAAGGTGAGCGGGCGTGGCTCGGTCGAGGCGCCGGTCCAGAACTCCTCGAGCCCGCTCCACGTCGTCCGCACGACGCCGTCGGAGGTGAACCGGCCGGCGAGGTTGTCGACGACGGCGCTCCCGGGTCCGGTCGTCAGGAACAGGGCGTCCGAGCCCTCGCCGCCGTCGACGACGTCGGCGGTCGCGGAGGTGGCGTCGGGGTAGCTGACGGTGATCCGGTCCTCTGCACCACCGCCGAGGAAGGAGTCGGCGCCGGTGCCGAGGGTGGCGAAGACCGCCTGCCGGGGCGAGACCGTCCCGTCGACGGCGTCGTTGCCCGCCCCGGTGTCGACCAGCAGGTAGGGGTGGCGCTCGCCGGAGATGCAGACCAGGTCGTCGCCGCCAAGGGTGTCGACCCGCGTCGCGCCGTTGCTGACCACGACGTCCGGGCCGTCGGTGCCGGCGACGGGGCGGTCGGCCGTGCCCACGACCGTGGCCGGCCGGCCCTGGCAGGTCTCGGCCGCGGCGCTTGCCGGGCCCGAGACGGTGGTCGGTGCCAGCAGGGCCAGGCCCAGCAGGCCGGCCGCGGTCAGTGTCGTACGACGCATGGTGTCCCTCGGAGATCGATGTCGCTTGTCGGGTTGTGTGATGCGCGAGGCGGCCGCGGAGTTGCGGGAGCGGTCACCGCTCGCAGCTGCGCTCGCGCTCGGCGACGCAGCGGTCGCGGCCGTTCGACCCGTCGGCGGTGTCGCGTCCCGGTCCGCCGAGCAGCGTGTCGGCGGAGGCCCGGCCCCTCAGCACGTCGCGGCCCTGGTCCCCGCGCACGTCGTCACGGCCCTCGCCGCCGTCGAGGACGTCGTTCCCGCCGCCGCCGCGGATGCGGTCGCTGCCGCCCCGGCCCTCGACCTGGTCGCGCCCAGGGCCGCCGATGAGGCGGTCGTCGCCCGAGTTGCCGCGGACGGTGTCGCGGCCGTCGCCGCCGTCGACGGAGGCGTCGCCGACGCAGTCGAACTCGTAGCTCTCGAAGAGCGAGTCGTAGGCCCACCGCAGGCTGTCGTCGCCCGGACCGCCACGCAGGACGGCGTCGCATCCGGTCCACGTCAGGTCGTTGCCGTCGGCGTCGCCGGTCATGGCGACGGTGGGAGCCAGCAGCCAGGCGTGCTCCACCCCCAGGGCCGGCACCTCGACGCCGTCGACGGCCAGGAGGTCACCGGCAAGGTCGACCGCGAGCCGGCCGGTCCTGGTCGCCGCGACCACGTCGTCCTGCCCGGCGCCGGCGTCGAAGCGGCTCCCGGCCGCGATCGTGGCTGGGGCGACGCTGACGGAGTCGTCGCCGCCGCCTGTCGCCACCTGCAGGACGGGCGTGCCGTCCACGGGCTGCACGTCGAGGTCGTCCGGTCCCTCGGTTCCCCGGTAGCCCACCGTGCCGTCGCCGACGCTCAGGTCGATGGCCTCGAACGAGCCGAAGCTCGCGGTCCCCGCGGCGGTCGTGAAGGTGCCGAGGACCATGTCGACGGCGAGGTCGCCGTCGCCGGCGGCCAGGCGCAGCGCGTCGCCACCCGCGCCGCCGTCCACCACGGCGTCCGCAGCGAGGGCGGGAGCGCCGAGGTAGAGCTGGTCGGGCCCCTCGCCCAGGCGTACGACGTCACGGTTGGGCGTGCCGGGCGAGCCCGTGAAGACGCCGTCACCACCCGCGCCGGTGTCGATCGTGTCGATCTCGGTGTCGGTCTGCGGCGCGGCCCGGTCGCCTCCGTAGACGGTGTCGTTGACGCTGCCCCCGAAGTACGAGTCGGCGCCGGGCCCCAGCTCGCTCGAGACGTAGTAGGTCCCCGAGGTCGCCGTCGTGTCCACCACGTCGGCCCCGGCGCCCGCGGCCACGGACAGCGCGTTGGAGCTGGTGTCGGTCATGGCGACGCAGATCAGGTCGTCGCCGCCGCGTGCGTCCACGACACCGGCCGTGGCCGTGACGATCACGTCCCGACCCTCCGTGCCCGTGATCTTCGCGCCGGTGCCCACGATGGTCGCGGCCTCCCCGCGGCAGGTCTGCGCCGCGGCGGTGGCGGACGTGGTCGGTGCGAGCAGGGCCAGCCCGAGCAGGCCGGCAGCGGTGAGTGTCGTCGTACGACGCATGGGTCCCCCGAGGTGCGGTGGTTCAGCGGAAGTCGATGAGCAACATGTCGGTGTCGGTGCCGTCGCTCACGACCGGTCCTTCCTGTGACGGCTCGCCCCCGCCGGAAGTTGCCTGCTCGTCGCGGTCGACCACCGCGGCGCGGTAGCACCGGGTGACGTAGGGGACCTGCATGCCGTCCATGCCGCGGCCGTAGTCCTCGTAGAAGGCGAGCAGCTCGGCGAGGTGCCGCTCCCGCGCCGCGTCGTCCATGGTCGCGAAGCTCGAGCGGGACCGGGCGAGGTCGAGGACCGTCTCGCGGTTGACCTCCTGCCAGTGCTTGAAGGTCGTCGCCTCCATGGCGCCGAAGAGCTCGCTCTCGGCCAGGTGCTGCGCCGAGGAGGTGTTGGAGTCCTGGCGGCCGAGGATGTCGCCCATCCGGCGCACCCAGGGGATCCGCTCGTCACGGCTGTTCCACACCAGCGCCAGGTGGCCGCCGGGCTTGAGGACCCGGGCGATCTCGACGAGCGCCGCCTCGTGGTCGAACCAGTGGAACGCCTGCGCGACCACCACCACGTCGACCGAGCGGTCGTTGGCCGGGATCTCCTCCGCGGTCGCGACCTTCGCGCTGACCTCCGGCACCCGCTCGTGGAGCATCGCCAGCATCGCCTCGTCGGGCTCGGTCGCGAAGACCGCGTGGCCCTGGTCGACCAGCTGCCGGGTCAGCTTGCCGGTGCCGGCCCCGAGCTCGAGGACGACCTTGGCCTCCCCGCCCGCCAGCCACGCGGCCGCCTCGACGGGGTACGACGGCCGGCCCCGGTCGTACGCCTCCGCGACGGCACCGAACGACCGCGCGGGGTCGACGCCGGCGGGGGACTCGGGGCTCTCGTCGCTCATCCGCCTCAGGCTACAAGCGCACGGGGGCCCTCAGCGAGGTGCCTCGCAGCGCGTCAGCCGTCAGCCGCGCCGCGCGTGCGCCCGGGCGGGGGTCGCCGCGCCCTACGCTGCTCGCGTGAGCTCGTTCCAGCGCCTCGACGCGGCGCCCGTGCAGGACACCGTGGCGCGACTCGAGTCCCGCATCCGGGCGCGGTTCCCCGAGCGCGGGCTGCTCGCCGTGGCGGGTGAGCTGCGGGTGCTGACCGCCGACGTGGCGGCGGGAGCGTCGGCGATCCGCGAGCGGATCCGGTGGGTACGCCTGGCCTCGCGCGCCGTGGCGGCGCTCGTGCTGCTCGCCACGGTCGCGGTCTTCGTGCTCGCCTCGCGCGACGCCGTACGAGCCGGCCCCGACCGCTCCTTCGAGTGGGTGCCGCTGATCGAGTCCACCATCAACGACCTCGTCTTCGCGGGGCTCGCCCTGTGGTTCCTCTACGCCCTGCCGCAGCGGCTCGAGCGCGGCCACCTCCTCGACCTGCTGCACCGGCTGCGGTCCCTGGCCCACATCGTCGACATGCACCAGCTGACCAAGGACCCCGAGCGGCTGCGTGCGGACTTCGAGGAGACCGAGGCCTCCGTGGCGCTCGACCTCACGCGGGCGGAGATGGAGCACTACCTCGACTACTGCTCGGAGCTGCTGTCCCTGGTCGGCAAGGTGGCGGCGCTGTGCGCCGAGGAGTCCAGGGACTCACTGGTGCTGACCACGGTCAGCGACCTCGAGACGCTGACCACCGGCATGTCGCGCAAGATCTGGCAGAAGATCTCGCTGCTGCCGCGCGAGGGCGCCCGCCCGGTCGTGGACTGAGCGCGACTACCGTTCCTCCCCATGACCGACCCGCTCGCCTGGCTCACCGACCTCGAAGGGGTCCGCTCGGCCTACGCCGGCACGCGCGACGGGATCGACGTGATGCTGCGCGACCGCGGCCTGCGGCGTACGTCGCCGGAGATGACCGCCGAGTCCCTGCTGCGCGGCGCCCACGCGAGCGCCGTCCTCGAGGGCTCGACGGCCACGCTCGAGCAGGTGCGGGCGGGTGAGGGCGACGACATCGCCGCCGACGCCGTACGGCTCTCGGCCTCCATGCTGGCCCTCGCGCCGCTGCTCAAGACCGCGCCGCTGCAGGCGGTCGCGCGGCTGCACGCCGTCGTGGGTGCGTCCGCGCTCGGCCCCGAGGAGCTGGGGCGCCCGCGGGACGCCGCCTCGGCCGACCGGCTCCGCGGGGTGGCCGAGCTGCTGCTCTCCGGCACCGAGGCGCCGGCGCTGCTCGTCGCGGCGGTCGCGCACGCCGACGTGGCGACGGCGGCGCCGTTCGCCTCGCACAACGGCATCGTGGCCCGGGCCCTCGAGCGCCTCGTGCTGGTCTCGCGCGGCGTGGACGCCAAGTCGCTCGTCGTGCCGGAGGCCGGGCACCTGGCCCACCGGGCGGCGTACGAGTCCAACCTGCGTGCCTACGGCAGCGGCGGTCCGAGCGGGGTGCACGCCTGGGCGCTCTACGGGGCCGAGGCGTTCGCCGCCGGCGCGGAGGAGTCACCGCTGCGGGGCTGACCCGGTGCCACCGGCCGAGCATGCGAGCGGCACCCGCTCGCGTGGATCGGGTGCCGCCGCCGACACGTGACTCCTGGCTACCAAGCGTGCACTCTCTAAGTCGCCGCCCTCGGGCAGATCCCGATTGGCTAGCACCCCATCGGATGGGTGGATCGCCGCGTGGGTACCTGGGTCACGTGCTGCTGTGGAGTTCTACCGTCCGTTGTAGTCCTCCCCGCTGGGTCCCGCAAGGGTTGACTTTGGGGCGCCGCGGTGGGTGCGCGGGACTCGGCGGAGAACTCGAGCAGAACTGGGTGGAGAACTGGGTGGAGAACTCGTCAGGCGTCCGGGCCGCGGCGCCGCCGGTTGGCCCAGATGACGCTGCCCGCGGCGACGGCGCCGCCGACGGCCAGCGCGGCGAGCGTGGGGCGCGCCGGCGGGACCGGGAGGCGTCGGCGCAGCGCGACCGGGCGGACGAAGGCGAGGACGGGCCACTCGCGCGCGGCGGCGATCCGGCGCAGCTCCCTGTCGGGGTTGACCGCGAAGGGGTGCCCGACCACGTCGAGCATGTGCACGTCGGTGACCGAGTCGCTGTAGGCGTAGCAGGCGTCGAGGTCGTAGCCGACCGTGGCCGAGAGGTGCTCGATCGCCCGGGCCTTCTCCTCGGCGTAGGCGTAGTAGTCGATGGTGCCGGTGTACTTGCCGTCGACGATCTCCATGCGGGTGGCGATCACCCGGTCCGCGCCGAGCATCTGGCCGATCGGCTCGACGACCTCGGCGCCGGAGGCGGAGACGATGACGATGTCGCGACCGGCGGCGCGGTGCTCCTCCATCAGGGTCACCGCCTCGTCGTAGACCAGCGGCTCGACGATGTTGGTGAGCGTGTCGTGCACGATCTCGCGCACCGTGGCGACGTCCCACCCCGCGCACAGCTGCGACATGAACTCGCGCATCTTGTCCATCTGGTCGTGGTCGGCACCGCCGGTGAAGAAGACGAACTGCGCGTACGCCGAGCGCAGCATGGCGCGCCGTGAGATGAGCCCACCCGCCTGGAACTCGCGGCTGAAGGCCAGCGTGCTCGACTTGGCGATGATCGTCTTGTCGAGGTCGAAGAATGCCGCGGTGGGGCGGGTCATGCGTTCATCGTAGGCGCCCCGCGGTCCCGGTTCCGGGCCTTTGGACGTCCACAGGTCGTCCGGGCACGCCGTTCTCCACAGCCGGTCGCGTCGGCCGGCCCACGCGTCGGTGCCGACGCCGAGGCTTGTCCTCATGGCCGTCCTCCTCGTCACCGGTTCCCCCCACGTCGCCGACACCGTGGTCCCCCTCTGCGCAGCGGTGGGGGTGGAGGTGGAGGTGTGTCCCGAGCCCGCCCTGTCGCTGTCCCACTGGACCGGCGCCGACCTGGTGCTCGTGGGCGACGACGTCGCGGACCTCGTGGTGGCGCTCGCGCCGCCGCGGCGGCAGGGGGTGCACGTCGTCGGCCTGTCCCCGGGGTACGAGGTGTTCCGCGCTGCCGTCGCGCTGGGCGCGGCATCCGTGCTCGACCTCCCCGGCGCCTCCGACTGGCTGGTGGACACGCTCGCCGACGTCGGTGAGCGGTCCTCACCGGGACGCGTCGTGGGCGTGGTCGGCGGCGCCGGGGGTGCCGGCTCCACCACGCTGGCGTGCGCGCTGGCGCAGTGGCACGCCGGGCGGGCGTCGACGCTGCTGGTCGACTGCGACGCGCTCGGGCCCGGGCTCGACCGCCTGCTGGGCATGGAGGATCTGCCCGGGGTGCGGTGGGAGGCGCTGGCGGAGACGTCGGGCCGGCTGGGCGCTCGGGCGCTGCGCGAGGGCGTGCCGCGCCGTGAGCACCTCGGCGTCCTGACCTGGTCCGGACTGCGCCGCCGGCTCGACGTGCCGACCGCGCGCCGGATCCTGCCGACGGCCGTGGGCGGGCACGACCTGGTCGTGCTCGACCTCCCGCGTCAGGGAGGGCCGGTCCTGGCCGAGCTCGCGGACCGCTGCGACGACCTGCTGGTCGTCACGCCCGCCACCGTGTCGGGGCTGGCGGCGACCGCCCGGCTGGTCGCCGACCTGGGCCGCGGCGGCCGGGCGGGTCTCGTGCTCCGCCCCGGCGGGCTCAGCGACGCCGACGCGGAGCGCGTCACCGGGCTGCCCCTCGTCGCCACCGTCGGCGACCAGCGCGGCCTAGCGGCCTCCGTCGACCGTGGCCTCGGCCCGCTCGCCGGTCGCGGGCCCTTGGCGCGCGCCGCCCGCGACCTCCTGGCGGCGGCATGACCGTCCACGCCGGCATCCCGGTGCCGACCGCCGTCCTCGACGACGTACGCCGTCGCCTGGCCGGGCAGGCCGGTGACCTCACCCCGCACCGCGTCGCCGAGGCGCTGCGGGCGTCCGGCTCGCCCGTCGGCGATGCGACCGTCCTGGCCGTGCACGACCTGCTGCGCCGTGACGTCCTCGGCGCCGGCCCGCTGGAGGAGCTGCTGCGGCTGCCGGACGTTACCGACGTCCTGGTCAACGGGCCCGAGGAGGTGTGGCTCGACCGCGGGGCCGGCCTCGAGCGGACGAGCGTCACCTTCCCCGACGACGCCGCGGTTCGCCGGCTGGCGCAGCGCCTCGCGGCGTCGGCCGGTCGCCGCCTCGACGACGCCAGCCCGCACGCCGACGTCCGCCTCCCCGACGGCACCCGCTTCCACGCGGTCCTGGCGCCGGTGGCGCGATCGGGGACGGTCGTCTCGCTGCGCGTGCCGCGGGCGCGGGTCTGGACGCTCCCGGAGCTCGTCACGGCGGGGGCTCTCCCGCGCGACGGCGCCTTCCTGCTCGAGGAGGTGGTCGACTCACGTTGCGCGTTCCTGGTCACCGGTGGCACCGGGTCTGGCAAGACCTCCGTCCTGTCGGCGCTCCTGTCGCTGGTCGACCCGGGTGAGCGCATCGTGCTGGTCGAGGACGCGAGCGAGCTGAGCCCCGACCACCCCCACGTGGTGGCGCTCGAGGGACGGCCGCCCAACATCGAGGGTGCCGGTGAGATCACCCTGCAGACCCTCGTCCGGCAGGCGCTGCGGATGCGTCCGGACCGGCTCGTGGTCGGCGAGGTGCGGGGAGCGGAGGTCGTGGACCTGCTGGCAGCGCTCAACACCGGTCACGGCGGGGGCTGCGGCACGCTGCACGCCAACTCCGCGGCCGACGTCCCTGCCCGGATCGAGGCCCTGTCGTTGGCCGCCGGTCTGCCCCGCGAGGCGGCGCACAGCCAGCTGGCAGCGGCGCTCGACGTCGTCATCCACCTCGGCCGTGGTCGCGACGGCCGGCGCCGGGTCCTCGAGCTCGGCGTGCCGGAGCGCGACGGCTCGGGTCTCGTCGTCCTGAGCACCGCCGCGACGTTCGAGGGCGACCGGGTGGTCCCCGGTCCTGCCGCCCCGGTCCTTGCGGCGCGGCTGGGTTCGGTCGGCGGGTGAGTGCGCTGCTCGCCGCCGTCCTGGCGGGCGCCGCCGTCGTGCTGTGGTGCCCGCCGCTCTCACTGTCGGCGCGGGCGGGGCGGCAACCGGCCGTCCCGCCGCGGTGGCTCGCGGGGGTCCCGTGGGGCAGGCGCCGCGAGACGGCCCGCACCCAGGCGGCGGTCCTCGAGGTCTGCGACCTGCTGGCTGCGGAGCTCGCCGCGGGCCGCCCGCCCGGTGCCGCCCTCGCCAGCGCCGCGGAGCGGTGGCCACCCCTGACGTCGGTGGTCGAGGCGGCGCGGCTCGGCGCGGACGTCCCCGACGCGATGAGGCGCCTCGCCGCGGAGTGGCGCGGCGCGTCGGACCTCCGCTGGGTCGCCGGGGCGTGGCAGGTCGCGCAGGACTCCGGGCACGGACTCGCGTCGGCGCTCGAGCGCACCGCGGGCGGTCTGCGCGCCCGACGCCGCACCCGGCGGCTCGTCGACTCCGAGCTCGCGTCCGCGCGGGCGACGGCGCGGCTCGTCGCCTGCCTGCCGCTGGCGGTCCTGCTCATGGGCTCCGGAGCCGGCGGGTCCCCGTGGGCGTTCCTGCTGGCGACGCCGGTGGGAGGGGCGTGCCTGGTGACCGGGGTGGGTCTCATCGGGCTGGGGCTGTGGTGGATCGAGCGACTGGCCGACCGGGCGGCGTCGCCGTGACCTGGGTGAGCGTGGCCTGCGCCGTCCTGGCCGTGCTCACGTGGCTGCCGGCGCCGGTCCGGACGACCAGGTCGCGCGGCCGCTCCGGTCCGGGGTTGCGCCCCGTGGCCGCGGTCGGGGTCGGGGTGGGCGCGTGGCTCGTCGTCGGCGGCGCCACCGGGATCGCAGCAGGTGTGGTCGCCGGCGTCGTCGCGCGCAGGGTGCTGGCAGGGGTCGAGGCACCCTCGAGCCGGCGTGACCGCGAGGAGGTCGAGCGGACGCTCCCCCACCTCATCGAGCTCCTCGCCTCGACGCTGCACGCGGGCGCCGAGCCCGTCGCGGGCCTCGCTCGCGTCTGCGCAGCGCTGCCCGGTCCGGCGGCGGAGCGCCTGCGCCCCGTGGTCGAGCAGGCGCGATGGGGCGCCTCGGGCGCCGAGGCGTGGTCCGCGGTCGCCGACGACCCGGCGCTGGCCCCGTTGGCGCGGGCCATGGTGCGCTCGCAGACCTCGGGGGCCTCGGTCGTGCTCGCGGTCGAGCGCCTCTCCGTCGAGCTCGAGCGAGAGGCGTTGGCCCGGGCCGAGGACGCGGCGCGCAAGGTCGGCGTCTCGGCGGCGGTGCCCCTCGGCGTCTGCCTGCTGCCGGCGTTCATGCTGCTCGGCGTGGTGCCGACCGTGGCGACACTGTTCCAGTCGGTGGCGCCCTAGCCGACGGTGGCTCAGCCGATGCCCGCGACGGCTGCATGATCGGCTCCGCCGTGCTGCATCCGCCGCTCGCGGGGGACGTCGTCGGGCTGGCCCGCGGGCACGCCCAGGTCGACGAAGCCGGCACGCGCGTAGGCGCGGATCGCCGCGGCGTTGTCGTCGCGCACCATGAGGCAGGTCGTGCGGCCACGGTCGGCTGCCCAGGTGACGACGTGGTCGATGAGCCGGCCCGCCAGCCCGGTGCCGCGCTCGCCGGGGGCCACCCACATCGAGATCAGCTCGACGACGTCCTCCGACTCCGCGCCCGACACCACGCCGACCGGACCGGTGTCGCTGCGGGCGACCACGGTGAGCGCCACGTCGGCCAGCCGGGCGCGCCACCGCTGCTCGGTGGCGTCCGCCCAGTCGGCGTGACGAGCCCCGAAGGCGCCGGGGGCGTCCAGCAGCGCCGCCAGCCGTACGTCGCGGAGCACGGCCCAGTCGTCCGGCCCGATCCGCACCAGCTCGACGTCGTCCATGCGGGGAGGCTAGCCCGCCCCTGGCGTCGGGCGAACGCCGTTTTCCGTCCACAGGGACCCGGCGCCGGCCCTGCTCCACAGCCCGCTGTCGCGGCCCGTGCGGCTCGTCGGCGGGGCGTCGAGGGTGGTCCTGACCGGGCTCATCGGGAGCCCAGACGACAGGGGAAGCAATGACACAGGACCGTCACGACGAGCGGGGCATCACCACTGCGGAGTACGCCGTCGGCACCGCCGCGGGGGCCGGGTTCGCCGGCCTGCTCTACACGCTGCTCACCGGCAAGTTCGGCGACCAGCTGCTCGAGCGGTTGTTCAAGCACGTCATGGGCCTGCTCGGCATCGGCTGATGGCTGCGCGGGCGCGGGAGGACACCGGGGCGGCGACGGCCGAGCTCGCGCTCGGCATCCCGCTGCTCGTCGCGCTGACCGCCGGACTCGTCTGGATGCTGGCGCTCGGCGCAGCCCAGGTCCGGGTCGTCGACGCCTCGCGCGAGGCGGCCCGGGCCGTGGCCCGCGGCGACGACGTGGCCACCGCCCGCGACGTCGCCACCCGGATCGCGCCCGAGGGCGCCCGGGTGCGCGTCGAGGTGGGCGGCGGCCGGGTCGTGGTGACCACGACGGCACGTGTCGCCGGCCCCGGAGGGCTGCTCGGGTCGTTGCCCGGGGTCACCGTCTCGGCCGACGCCGTCGCCCTCATGGAGGAGCCGTGAGCCCCGAGCACGAGTCGCGGGTGGAGCACCGCCTCCGCCGGCGACGTCACGAGGCAGGCGGTGCGACGGTGCTGGTGGTGGCGATGGCGGGCGTGCTCATGTTCGTCATGGTCGGGCTGGCCCCCGCCGGCGGTCTGGTCGTCGCCCAGCGCCGGGCACAGGCGGCCGCCGACCTCGCGGCGCTGGCCGGAGCGTCCGTCTCGCCGGTCGGGTGCGGCGAGGCGGCCCGCGTCGCCGCGGCCAACGCCGCGGAGTTGGACGCCTGCGTCGTCGCCGGGACCGAGGTCACCGTCGAGGTGTCGGTGGACGGGCCCGCAGTGCCGTGGCGGTCCGTGCGGGTGAGCGCCGAGGCGCGGGCAGGCCCGGGTCCCGGGTGAGCGCGCCGGTCAGATCTGCTCGCGCTGGTGGTCCGGGCCGTCCTCACGGCGCTCGGTCTCCACCCGGTCCAGCTTCCGGTTCAGGTCGTGCAGCTCCTTGCGCTCCTTGCGGTGCGCCAGGCCCCGCTTGGTGCCCCACTTGAGGATCGAGAAGCCCCAGAGGATGGCGGCACCTGCGGCCACGCCGACGAGAAAGGACTCCAGGGTGGTGACGTCGAACCCGAGGAGCTCACCGCCGCTGCCCGGCTCGCTGACGAACACGGCCGACAGGATGGCGATGCCGCCGAGGATGATGAGTGCCAGACCGAGGAAGACCATGGACCGAATCTAGCCCCCGGTCCGCGCGGACGGCTCACCCCCGAGGAGAGCGTCGAGCAGGACGATCGCGCCCGCCTTGTCGAGGGGGTTGTTCTGGTTGCCGCACTTGGGCGACTGGATGCACGAGGGACACCCGCTGACGCACTCACAGCTCGCGATGGCCTCGCGGGTCGCGGCCAGCCAGGCGGGCGCGGTGCGGAAGCCGCGCTCGGAGAAGCCCGCCCCGCCCGGGTGCCCGTCGTAGACGAAGACCGTCAGCACACCCGTGTCGGCGTGCCGGGCCGTCGAGACGCCACCGATGTCCCAGCGGTCGCACGTCGCGAAGAGGGGGAGGAGGCCGATCGAGCAGTGCTCGGCGGCGTGCGCCGCACCCGGGACGTCCGAGGTCGCCAGCCCCGCCTCGGCGACCACGTCGTCGGGCACGGTCCACCAGATCGCGGTGGTGCGCAGCGTCCGCTCGGGCAGGTCGAGCGGCTCCTCTGCGAGCACCTCGCCGCCGGGCTGGCGCCGCTTGAGGAACGAGACGACCTGGTGGGAGACGTCGACCTCGCCCAGCGACAGCTCGCACCCGCCCCACGACTGCCGCTCGTGGGTCGCGACGATGCCGATGTCGGTCGTCTCCCGCGCCGTCGTGCTGTAGGCCGGCTCGTCTCGCCGCATGACCGCGACGTGGTGCTCGAGGTCGAGGTCCTCGACCAACCAGGTCTCGCCCTGGTGGACGTAGACCGCACCGGGGTGGGCCTGGTTGTGCGCCCCGCCGGCGTCGACGGTGCCGACGACGCGTCCCGTGTCCGCCTCGACCAGCTGGACCGGCGCGCCGCCGGCGGAGCGGATGTCGGCGAGGTCGGCCGCCCGGCTGCGGTCGGTCCAGAACCAGCCGCGCGGGCGTCGCCTCAGGAGCCCGAGCTCGGTCAGCCGGTCCACCACCTCGCGGGCCGTGGCCCCGAAGAGCGGCAGGTCGGCCTCGGTGAGCGGTGACTCCTGGGCCGCGGCGCAGAGGTGCGGGCCCATCACGTGCGGGTTGGACGGGTCGAACACCGACGCCTCGACCGGTGCGCCGATCAGCGTCTCCGGGTGCGTGACGAGGTAGGTGTCGAGCGGGTCGTCCTTCGCGACCAGCACGCCGAGCGCGTCCTGCGCGCCGCGGCCGGCGCGGCCGACCTGCTGCCAGAAGGCCGCGCGGGTCCCCGGGAAGCCGGCGATGAGGACGGCGTCGAGCCCACTGATGTCGATGCCCAGCTCGAGCGCGTTGGTCGCCGCCAGCCCGACGAGGT
Source organism: Nocardioides renjunii (assembly GCF_034661175.1). Taxonomy (NCBI): domain Bacteria; kingdom Bacillati; phylum Actinomycetota; class Actinomycetes; order Propionibacteriales; family Nocardioidaceae; genus Nocardioides; species Nocardioides renjunii. The sequence continues at coordinate 359,795 of NZ_CP141058.1, forward strand.
CCCCGCGACGCAGCGCCGCCTCGAGGGCGCGCCGCTCCTCGGGCAGGTAGCCGCCCCGGTAGGCCGCGATCCGGCTCGGGAGGGAGGGGTCGACCTCCTCGAGGAGCTCGGCCGCCGTCAGCGCGACCTGCTCCGCGCCGCGGCGCGAGCGGATGAAGGCGAGGGTGCGCACGTCCTCGGCGACCAGGTCGGCCAGCAGGTCGGCGACCTCGGAGGAGGCGGCACGGCGCACGGGCGCGCCGTTCTCGCCGGCGTGCGAGGTGAACGGCGGCTCCCACAGCAGGAGCGACACCCGGCCGCGCGGCGAGTCGTCCCGGGTCAGCGCCACGACGTCGAGACCGGTCAGCCGCGACGCCGTGACCTCGGGCTCGGCGACCGTCGCGGAGGCGAGCACGAACGTCGGGTGGGCGCCGTACATCGCGCACACCCGCCGCAGCCGCCGCAGCACGTGCGAGACGTGCGCGCCGAAGACCCCGCGGTAGTGGTGGCACTCGTCGACGACGACGTACTGCAGCGACCCCAGGAACCTCGACCACCGGTGGTGCGACGGCAGCAGCGACCGGTGCAGCATGTCGGGGTTGGTGAGGACGTACTCCCCGAAGTCGCGCGTCCAGTCGCGCTCCTCGCGCGAGCTGTCGCCGTCGTGCGCGGCCAGGCGTACGTCGAGGCGCAGCGACGCCAGCCCGGCGAGCTGGTCGTGGGCCAGCGCCTTCGTCGGCGCGAGGTAGAGCACCGACGCCCCGCGCTCGCCGCGGACGCCGCGGGAGGAGCGGATGGCCGAGAGCGCGGGGACCTGGTAGGCCAGCGACTTCCCCGACGCCGTCCCGGTCGCGACGATCACGTGGTCGCCGGCGTGGGCGGCGTCCGCCGCGACCACCTGGTGGCGCCACGGTCGCGCCACGCCCTGGGCTGCGAACGCACCGCGTACGTCGTCCGGCACCCACCCCGGCCAGTCCTCGTGGACGGCCTCGCGGGCAGGCAGCACCTCGAGGTGCTGGAGGCGGTCCTCGCGCCCCGGGACACCCGTCAGCCGACGGATCAGCGCCTCGACCGGGGGCAGCGCGCGGGACGGGGAGTCACTCACCTCGGCAGTCTCGCAAAGGGCGGGGACGGTGGAACTGTGAGGGACTCCTGCGCAACGGTTGGGACTCGTGGTTTGATACCACCCGAAACGTTGACAGGGGCACGCAGGGTGTCCCGCAAGCGCACTGTCCGAACAGCACTTTCGGGGACCGGGGAGCAGTCGTGGATCTCACCCTTGCGACACGCGAGGTGGACGGGCGCGCCATCGTCGCCGTCGGCGGGGAGATCGATGTCTACACCGCGCCCAAGCTGCGCGACTGCATCACCGACCTGGTCAGCAAGGGCTCCTACGACATCGTCGTCGACCTCGAGGCCGTCGAGTTCCTCGACTCCACCGGCCTCGGCGTGCTGGTCGGGGGCCTCAAGAAGGTCCGCGCCCACGACGGTTCCCTCGACCTGGTCTGCACCCAGGAGCGCCTGCTCAAGATCTTCCGGATCACCGGCCTGGCCAAGGTGTTCGTGATCCACGACTCCGTCGGTCTGGCCCCCGGCGCCTGAGCGCTCCACGCGACCCGTCCGCCGAGCCCGACTGCCCGGCGAGCTCGTCGACCGGCTCGACCGACCGTCCGAGGTCGTGCCCACCTGTGTCCACACATGCCCACCCCTTGCGGTGGGCCCCGGTGTGGCGTGGGTCACCCTGCCCCGTGATGCGGATCACGTCTGCGTAGACTCCGGCGCGTTCATGGATCAATTCCAGTCCTAGGAGGACGCGCATGACGGGGATCTTGCCCGCGGTCGTGAAGCCGGAGCTCGATGGTGGAAATCTGATCCTGGTCGTCGTCGTCGCCCTGATCGCGCTCGGCGCGCTCGGGATGGCCGCGATGTTCAGGTCCCAGGTGATGACCGCCGGCGAGGGCACCGACAACATGAGGACCATCGCCCAGGCCGTGCAGGAGGGCGCCAACGCCTACCTGACCCGCCAGTTCCGCACCCTGGCCGTCTTCGCAGCGATCGCGTTCTTCGCGCTCCTCGTGCTGCCGGCCGACGACACCGTCGTGCGCATCTTCCGCTCGGTGTTCTTCATCGTCGGCGCCGGCTTCTCCGCAGCCGTGGGCTACCTCGGCATGAACCTCGCCGTGCGCGCCAACCTGCGCGTCGCCGCGGCGGCCGAGACCGTGGGCCGCGAGCCCGCCATGACGATCGGCCTGCGCACCGGCGCCATGGTCGGCATGCTCACCGTCGGCCTCGGCCTGCTCGGCGCCAGCCTGGTCGTCCTCTTCTTCCAGGACGAGGCGCCCGTGGTGCTCGAGGGCTTCGGCTTCGGCGCCGCGCTGCTCGCCATGTTCATGCGGGTCGGCGGCGGCATCTTCACCAAGGCCGCCGACGTCGGCGCCGACCTGGTCGGCAAGGTCGAGCAGAACATCCCCGAGGACGACCCGCGCAACGCCGCCACCATCGCCGACAACGTCGGTGACAACGTGGGCGACTGCGCCGGCATGGCCGCCGACCTCTTCGAGTCGTACGCCGTCACGCTGGTCGCCGCGCTCATCCTCGGCTCGCAGGCCTTCGGTGACCAGGGCCTGGTCTTCCCGCTGCTGATCCCCGCCATCGGTGCCCTGACCGCCGTCGCGGGCGTCTACCTCACCAAGCCCAAGGCCGGTGAGAACGGCCTGACGACCATCAACCGCTCCTTCTACCTCTCCTCGGGCATCGCCGCCGTGGCGAGCGTCGTGCTGTCCTACGTCTACCTGCCGAGCACCTTCGCCGAGTTCACCAACATCGCCGACGGCCTCGCCGGCGCGGAGGGCGACCCGCGGTTCATCGCGGCCTCGGCCGTCGTCATCGGCATCGTGATGTCCGCGGGCATCCTCGCCCTCACCGGCTACTACACCGGCACCGAGTACCGCCCGGTCAAGGACGTCGGCAAGACGTCCCTCACCGGCGCGGCCACCGTCATCCTGTCCGGCCTCTCGGTCGGCTTCGAGTCGGCGGTCTACACCACGCTGGTCATCGGCGCGGCCGTCTTCGGCGCCTACCTGCTCGGTGGCGCGGCGCTCACGGTGTCGCTGTTCGCCGTGGCCCTCGCCGGCTGCGGCCTGCTGACCACGGTCGGCGTCATCGTCGCGATGGACACCTTCGGCCCGGTCTCCGACAACGCCCAGGGCATCGCCGAGATGTCGGGCGACGTCAGCCCCGAGGGCGCGCAGATCCTCACCGAGCTCGACGCGGTCGGCAACACCACCAAGGCGATCACCAAGGGCATCGCGATCGCGACGGCCGTGCTGGCCGCGACCGCGCTGTTCGGCTCCTACGCCACGTCCGTGTTCGAGTCGCTGGAGAAGGCCAACGTCGGTGCCGACGAGGTCTACCTCCTCGACTTCAGCGTCTTCAACCCCGCCGTCATCGTGGGCGTGCTGCTCGGCGCGGCCGTGGTGTTCCTCTTCTCCGGCCTGGCGATCAACGCCGTCGCCCGTGCCGCCGGCGCGGTCGTCTACGAGGTGCGCCGCCAGTTCCGCGAGATCCCCGGCATCATGGAGGGCACCGGCCGTCCGGAGTACGGCAAGGTCGTCGACATCGTCACCAAGGACTCGCTGCGCGAGCTCGTGACGCCCGGCATCCTGGCCGTGATGGCGCCGATCGCGGTGGGCTTCGGCCTCGGCGTGACCGCGCTCGCCGGGTTCCTCGCCGGTGCCATCGGCGCCGGCACCCTGATGGCCGTCTTCCTGGCCAACGCCGGTGGCGCCTGGGACAACGCCAAGAAGCTCGTCGAGGACGGCAACCACGGTGGGAAGGGCTCGCCCGCCCACGAGGCCACCGTCATCGGCGACACCGTCGGCGACCCGTTCAAGGACACCGCCGGCCCGGCCATCAACCCGCTCATCAAGGTGATGAACCTGGTCTCGCTGCTCATCGCGAGCGCGGTCGTCTCCCTGAGCGTGGGCGACGACCAGAACGACCCGGTCCGTCTCCTGATCGCGCTCGCCGCGGTCGCGATCATCGTCGTCGCCGTGGTCATCTCCAAGCGTCGCGAGGTCACCATCTCCGACGACACCCCGGCCGCGGTCGCCTGACCGCAGCCGCACGTCGTCGCGACGGCCCGTCACTCCTCCGGGGGTGGCGGGCCGTCGTCGTCCCGGCGGGTCGTCCCGGCAGGTCGTGCCGGCCCGGTCAGTGCTCGTCGAAGTGCGGACGGGTCAGCTCGTAGGTGAGGCCGCCGAGCGCCGTGTGGTCGTCGGCGCCACCGAGGTGCGGGCCCTGCATCCACCGGGCGAAGGACCAGACCTCGGACAGCCGCCACTCGAGGTCGAAGAGCCGCACCATCTCCGGGTCGTGGTCGACGGCGCGGCCCTCGTGGACCAGCGTGGCGAGGTCGCGCTCGCGCGGGGCCAGGAGGAGCGACTCCCAGTCCAGCAGCCACGTCCGGCCGCGGGCGAGCCACTGGTTGTGCACACCGGGCTCGCCGTGCGTGACGACGTACGTCGCCGGGTCGGCCAGCGCGACCAGGCGTGCGTGCTCGCGCGACCAGGCGCCCACCTGGGTCAGGTGGTCGACCACCAGCTCCCGGGCGGCCGGGCCGAGCGGCCCCTCCCACGGCTGCTGCAGCAGGGCCCGCAGCCGTCCCGGCAGGTCCGCGTCGACCTCGCTCGCCCAAGCGCGCGCCGTCCGGGGAGGCGGCGTCGCGTGCAGCTCGGCGAGCATCCCGGGCAGCTCGGCGACGGACGTCTCGGGACGCTCCCCGGGGAGCCACCGGGCGACGCTGGCCGTGCGGGCGCCCACCGGCAGTGTCACGTCGCCGTCGAGCGTCGGCAGCGACGGCCACACGAAGTCGAGGCCCAACGCGGCCGCGCTCGCGTAGGCCGCCTCCAGCGTCGCCCGCGTGTGGCGGGGGAGGTCGGGGTCGAGGGTGGCGAAGTAGGCGGGCTCACCCGCGGCGTCGACGCGCCAGTGGTGCGCGCCCCACCCGACGGGCAGGTGCTCCACGGCGTCGGCCTCCGGCGCCCAGTGGCGTCGTACGGCCTCGAGCACCTCGGCGTCCGTGAGGTCGTCCGGTGGCTCCAGCACCCGGTGATGGTGCCACGACGTGTGACGGAGCGGTCGCCGGAGCGACCACCTCGTCACACGCTGTGCCGGCGGCACCCGGGGCCTGCGAGGCTGGGTCCATGCACTCGGACCTCGACTTCACCGGCCCGCTGCGCGACGCGCTCGTCTCCGCCGACTTCACCTACGACCGCGTCGCCGAGGCGCTCGGCGAGGAGGCGCACCGGGCGCTCGGCCGCAACGAGACCCTGCCCGCGCTGCGGCGTACGACGTCGGGCGGGCCGCTCGACACGCTCGTGCGGCTGTTCCTGCTGCAGACCCCGGTGCCCCACGACGACGCCGAGCGGGCGCTGCCCGGGCTGGTCGACCGGCTCTGCAACGCGGGGCTGCTCGAGCAGAGCGTCAGCGAGGTGGCCGCCCGTACGGACTGCCGGCCCTACGCCACCTCCGAGACGGGAGAGGACCGCGACCTCTGGGTCGTCTCCGACCTGACACCGGGCCTCGACGGCGCCCCGGTCGCCGTGGGCCCTGACCACGTGCTCGGCATCTCGAGCGCCTCGACCAGCCTGGCGCAGCTCACCATGCGCGAGCCGGTCAGCTCCGCCCTCGACCTCGGCACCGGCTGCGGAGTGCAGGCGCTGCACCTCGCCGCGCACGCGGGCTCCGTGGTCGCGACCGACGTCAACGCCCGCGCCCTGTGGATGACCCGGCTCAACGCCGCGCTCAACGGCGTCGAGGTCGACGTGCGCGACGGGTCGTTCTTCGAGCCCGTGCGGGGCGAGCGGTTCGACCTGATCGCCACGAACCCGCCGTTCGTGATCTCCCCGGCCACGGGGCAGCGGCTGGTCTACCGCGACTCCGGCCTGCCGGGCGACCGGGTCGTGGAGGACATCGTCCGCACGGGCCCGGAGCACCTCACCGACGGCGGCTGGCTGCAGGTGCTCGCCAACTGGTCGATCGTCGACGGCCGTCCCTGGGACGAGCGGCTCGGCTCGTGGCTCCGCGACGACTGCGACGCGCTGGTCGTGCAGCGCGAGACGCTCGACCCGTCGGCCTACGTCGAGCTGTGGCTCAAGGACTCCGGCCACCACGGCGGCCCGGACTACGCCCGGCGCTACGACACCTGGCTGTCGTGGCTGGAGGAGGCCGGCATCCGCCGGATCGGCTTCGGCTGGATCAACGTCCGTCTCGGCGACGGAGCGGGGTCCGGGGGAGGCCGGCACGAGCTGATCGAGTGGCCCTACGACGTCGAGCAGCCGATCGGCCCGGCGGTCCACGCCTGGGGCGAGGCCGCGTCAGCGCTCCGCGGCCTCACCGACGACGAGCTGCTGGGCCGTACGCTCCGCGCCCGCGAGGACGTGCAGCAGGAGACCGTCGGCCGGCCGGGCGCCGAGGACCCGGAGGCCATCGTGCTGCGCCAGCAGCGGGGGTTCCGCCGCGCGCGCACAGCCGACACGGTCGAGGCCGCGTTCCTCGGCGCGTGCGACGGTGACCTCACCGTCGGCCGGCTGCTGGGCGCCCTCGGCACCCTGCTGGAGCGCGACGAGGCCGACCTGCGCGCGGCATACCTCCCCGCGGTCCGGGAGCTGGTCGCGGAGGGCTTCCTGGGGGTGGGCTGACGCTTGGTTCGGGGGGATGCGGCGGAGGGCATCGGGTACTAGCGCCGCATGACGACACCCAGGATGGCCCCCCTGTCAGCGCTGCGCCCGGCCGCGGACGTCTACGGCGACGTCGTCACGGCGTACGTCGACGTCAGCCGCACCAACGAGAACGCAGCCCAGGAGATCGAGGTGCGCGCCGACAACCTGCGCCGTGAGCTGCTCGGCGCCGGGGCCGACGAGGCGGCCGTGGAGGCCGTCGCCGCGCGCGTCGTCGAGCAGACGGGTCACGGCGGCGAGACCTTCCGCGTGGTCGCGGCGAGTGGCGGCGAGCTGGTGACCGACATGGTGCTCGCCAGCGCGGTGCCCGCCCAGCAGCACCAGGGCCCGATCGCCCACCTGCTGGAGCTGGCCCGCGCCCAGGCCGACGACGTGCGCTACGCGCTCGTCCGGGTGGACCGCTCGGGCGCGGACATCACGGTGGCCGGCACCGTCAGCCCCGTGCAGCGGGAGATGACGAGCGAGGGCGACCACGACGAGCTGACCAAGGTGAAGGTCGGTGGCTGGTCCCAGCGTCGATACCAGATGCGGGTCGAGGACTCGATCGAGCGCAACGCCGAGACGGTGGCCAAGGACCTCGACCGCCTCGCCGGCAACGAGCGGATCGACCTCGTGCTGATCACCGGCGACCCCACCAGCGTCGCCAGCGTCCGGGACCAGGTGGGCACGCGGGTCGCCGAGCGCCTCGAGGCCCTCGAGCACGGCAGCCGCGCCGAGGGCGCCTCCGACGACCTCCTCGACGAGGAGGTGGAGGCCGCGATCCAGCGCTACCGCAGCGGGCGCATCGACGGCGTGCTCGACCGCCTCGGCGGCGGAGCCAAGGCGGTCGGCGTCGCCGAGACCGTCGAGGCGCTGCGGCGCGGCGAGGTGGAGACGCTCGTGCTGCTCCAGGGTGCCCTCGAAGACCGCGAGGCCTACGTCGGCCCCGAGCCGCTCCTGCTCGGCCACACGCCGGACGAGCTGACCGCGTTCGGCGTCGAGGACCCGGCGCCCACCCGCCTGGACGAGGCGATGGTGCGCGCCGCCATCGGCCAGGACGCCGACCTCCTGCCTCTGTACGCTCCGGTCAGCCTGCTGCCCGACGGCGTCGGCGCCGTGCTGCGCTTCGACACCCGGCCGGACCAGTCCGCCTCGTGAGCCGCCGACGGCCCGCACCCGACCACCCCACGATCGACGAAGGAGCCACCCATGGCTGAGAGCCACGTGAGCGACGACCTCTGGCAGGAGTTCCACACCGTGGTCAACATGACCTCCCGCGAGCTGTCCGACTGGCTGCGCGTCGAGGCGACCGGTGAGGGCGGTGAGCTGATCGAGCCCGACAGCGTGCTGCCCGAGCACGAGGTCGGCAACCAGGTGCTCGCCATCCTCGGCAAGCGCCGCACCGACCTGACCCCCGACGACGTCGACACCATGGAGCAGGTCGTCGCGCAGGTCCGCACGATCCGCGGCGACGAGCCCGAGCCCGAGGCGTACGACGACGACCTGCGGCGGATGCTGATGTCGTTCGGACACGACCCGCTCAAGCCCGCGGGGGCCTGACCCGGCGCTCCCTCACCTGTGCCTGTGGACGCCGCGGGGTGGTGATCTCGGGATGTGGCGCTACCGTTGCGGCGCTGAGCAACACGAGGCAGCAACAGAGGGAGCAATCAGAAGTGGCAAAGCTCGTCATCGTCGAGTCCCCGGCCAAGGCCCGCACGATCGGCGGGTACCTCGGCTCGGACTACGTCGTCGAGTCCTCGATCGGTCACATCCGCGACCTGCCCAACAACGCCGCGGACACCCCGGCCAAGATCAAGGACAAGCCGTGGGGCCGCCTCGCGGTCGACGTCGACAACGGCTTCGAGCCCTACTACGTCGTGCCGCGCGACAAGAAGAGCCACATCGCCAAGCTGAAGAAGCTGGTCAAGGACGCCGACGCCCTCTACCTCGCCACCGACGAGGACCGCGAGGGCGAGGCGATCGCCTGGCACCTCCTCGACGAGCTCAAGCCGCCGAAGGGCCTGCCGGTGCACCGGATGGTCTTCCACGAGATCACCAAGCAGGCCATCCTCGCGGCGGTCGAGAATCCCCGCCAGATCAACGACGACCTCGTCGAGGCCCAGGAGGCGCGCCGCATCCTCGACCGCCTCTACGGCTACGAGGTCTCGCCGGTGCTGTGGAAGAAGGTCATGTCCGGCCTCTCCGCGGGCCGCGTGCAGTCGGTCGCCACCCGTCTGGTCGTCGACCGCGAGCGCGAGCGGATGAAGTTCCGCGTCGCCTCCTACTGGGACATCGACGCCACGTTCGACGCCGGCACCGGCCACGACCCGCGAATGTTCCCCGCCAAGCTGCACAGCGTCGACGACGTCCGCGTCGCCCGCGGTGCCGACTTCGACAACACCGGTGAGCTCAAGTCCGGATCAGCTGGCAAGGCGGAGCGGGTCCACCTGTCCCGCGCCGACGCCGAGTCGCTGGCCACCGGCCTCGCCGACACGACGTACGCCGTCCGCTCGGTCGAGTCCAAGCCCTACCGCCGCTCGCCGTACGCCCCCTTCCGCACCACCACGCTGCAGCAGGAGGCCAGCCGCAAGCTCGGGATGAGCGCGAGCGTGACCATGTCGGTCGCGCAGCGCCTCTACGAGAACGGCTTCATCACCTACATGCGCACCGACTCCACGACGCTGTCGGACGCCGCGGTCGGCGCCGCCCGCGACCAGGTGCGCGAGCTCTACGGCGCGGAGTACCTCCCCGACTCGCCGCGGACCTACGCCTCCAAGGTCAAGAACGCCCAGGAGGCCCACGAGGCGATCCGCCCGGCCGGCGACACCTTCCGCACGCCGGCGCAGACCGGGCTGTCGGGCGAGCAGTTCCGCCTCTACGAGCTGATCTGGATGCGCACCGTCGCCTCGCAGATGAAGGACGCGGTCGGCAGCTCGGTGACGATCCGCATCGGCGGTGCCGCCGCCGACGGTCGCGACGTGGTGTTCAGCGCCAGCGGTCGCACCATCACCTTCCACGGCTTCCTCAAGGCCTACGTCGAGGACATCGACGACGCCTCCAAGCGTCGCGACGACGCCGAGACCCGGCTGCCCAACCTCACCGAGGGTGCCGCCGTCTCCGCGGCGACACTGACGCCCGAGGGCCACGAGACCAAGCCGCCCGCCCGCTACACCGAGGCGACGCTGATCAAGGAGCTCGAGGACCGCGAGATCGGCCGACCGTCGACCTATGCCTCGATCATCGGCACCATCCTCAACCGCGGCTACGTCTACAAGAAGGGCACGGCGCTGGTGCCGGCGTGGCTGGCGTTCTCGGTCGTGCGGCTGCTGGAGGAGCACTTCCCGCGCCAGGTGTCCTACGAGTTCACCGCCGACATGGAGGACGTGCTCGACGAGATCGCCGGCGGCCGCGCCGACCGGGCCACCGAGCTCGGCGAGTTCTACTACGGCGGCGGCGACGTCGTCGGCCTCAAGACGCTGGTCACCGAGCTCGGCGACATCGACGCCAAGGAGATGGCGACCTTCCCCATCGGGGACGGGATCGACCTCCGCGTCGGCCGCTACGGTCCCTACGTCGAGGGCCCGGCGCCCGAGGACGGCGACGGCGCACCCGTCCGCGCCAACGTCCCCGACGACCTGCCGCCCGACGAGCTCACCGTGGCCAAGGCCAAGGAGCTGCTCGCCAACCCCGCCGGCGAGGAGCAGGTGATCGGCAACCACCCCGACACCGGTCTCCAGATCGTGGCCAAGAACGGTCGCTTCGGGCCCTACGTCACCGAGGTGCTGCCCGACGACGCGCCCAAGTCGGCCAAGCCGCGCACCGGCTCGCTCTTCACGTCCATGACCCTCGACACCGTCAGCCTCGAGGACGCGGTCAAGCTGCTCGACCTGCCCCGCGTGGTCGGCGTCGACGACGACGGCACCGAGATCACCGCGCAGAACGGTCGCTACGGGCCCTACCTCAAGAAGGGCACCGACTCGCGCTCGCTCACCAGCGAGGACCAGATCTTCGACATCACCCTCGACCAGGCCAAGGCGATCTACGCCCAGCCCAAGCAGCGCGGTCGCGGTGCGGCCACCCCGCCGCTCAAGGAGCTCGGCAACGACCCCGTCTCGGGCCAGCCGGTGATCGTGAAGGCCGGTCGCTTCGGCGAGTACGTCACCGACGGCGAGTACAACGCCACCCTCCGCAAGGACGACACCGTCGAGTCGATCACCCTCGAGCGGGCGGCCGAGCTGCTCGCCGAGCGTCGCGAGCGCGGTCCGGCCAAGAAGGCGGCCAAGAAGGGCGCGAAGAAGGCCCCCGCCAAGAAGACCGCTGCCAAGAAGACGACCGCGAAGAAGACGGCGGCCAAGAAGACGACCAAGAAGGCTGCGGCCAAGAAGTCCTGACCGCCGCTCGAAGCGTCACCGCGGGAGTGCCACCGGCAGCCCGGCGGCCTTCCACGCCCGGAAGCCGCCGACGAGGTCGGTGGCGCGGTGCACCCCGAGCCGCTGGAGGGTGGCGGCCGCCAGGCTCGAGGAGTAGCCCTCGTTGCAGACGACCACGACGTGAAGGTCGTACGACGCCAGCGGCAGGCGCGCCTCGCACGCCGGGTCGAGCCGCCACTCGAGCACCGTGCGCTCGACGACCAGGGCTCCGGGCAGCTCGCCCTCGGCCATCCGGTTGGCCTCGGGACGGACGTCGACCAGGACGGCGCCGGCCTGCTGCGCGGCGAGCGCCTCGGCGGGGGAGAGGCGGACGAGGTCCGCACGTGCCTCGGCCAGCAGGTCGTCGATGGTGTGGGACGCCGTCGCCATGGCTCCATCCGACCAGCGGCGGCCGGGTGGTCGCCACGCCTGAACGGGGGTGCCGGCCGAGCGGACGAACGGACCCAACGGTCGCGATCGCGGGCCCGCCGGGCGTACGGTCGCGGGGCGTCGGGGCGTACGGTCCGTTCGTCGTGCCAACCGGTGCGGCCGCAGGGCGCCGAGAGTTCATCCCATCGTCACTGTTCCCGCGGCCCGGCTTCTCGCTACCGTGACCGCCACGGTGTGACCGCGTGGTCATGGGGGGCACGCGCGCCGCGGACGAAAGCGACCTCGATGGCCATCCCAGCCCGGACCGCCCTGCTCACCGCCCTCGCCCTGGTCGTCAGCCCGCTGCTGCTCGTCACCGGTACGGCGCCCGCGCACGCCGCCGTGTCGGTGTTCCCGGTGCCGACGAGCAACGCCGAGCTGGGCCGGATCACCACCGCGCCCGACGGCAGCATGTGGTTCCTGATGAGCGACGCCAACAAGGTCGGTCGCATCACCACCTCAGGGCAGATCCAAGAGTTCGCGCTTCCGCCGACCGACTCGAGCGTCGACGGCCCGGCCAAGGGTCTGGACGTCTCGCCGGACGGCTCGGTGTGGGTCACCACCGACCACGGCAGCAACCTGACTCGTCTCTCCAGCACCGGGCAGCTCCTCGCCGACTGGACCTTCCCCAACTACGACGGCTGCGTGAGCACGTGTCCCTACGGCGGCGAGGTCAGGGTCGGCCCGGACGGCACGGCCTGGGTCACCATGAACTACGGCAGCTCGTTCATCGTGAAGATGACCCCGTCCGGCCAGCTGACGGCCTACAACAACTCGCCCGAGTGCGACGACGTCCTGGGGGAGGCCGCCGACGGGTCCATGTGGTGCCAGAACGGCAGCTCCTCCGGACAGGACACGATCACGAAGGTGAACGCCGACGCGAGCGGGGGGACGACCTACCCGCTGCCCAGCGACGCGACGTACCCCAACGGGCTCGCCGCCGGCCCGGTCGGCTCCATCTGGTTCACCCGCAGCAGCAGCGGGACCATGTTCACCAGCCCCTCGCGGGGCTCGATCGGCTACCTCGACCAGGCCAGCGGCGCGACGAAGATCTGGCAGACCGGGTCGCGCTCCGCCCCCACCGACCTCGTGCAGGGGCCCGACGGCCAGATGTGGTTCACCAACGTCGGCGCGGCGCCCGGCATCGGGCACATCGCGGCCAACGGCGTCGGCGCGATCAGCTCGGTGGGCAACTACGAGCCCACCTCGCTCACCTTCGGCCCCGACGGGGCGATCTGGTTCACCGACAGCAAGAACAACGCGATCGTCCGGGTGACCACCGACCAGCTCGGCGCCACCAACGTCGACCTCGGGGACGGCGTCACGATGCTCGCCCCCACCGCCCCGACCCCGCCGCCGCCGGCCCCCGCGGTCGTCGGCAGCGTGCCGAAGGTCAAGGGCGTCACGACCGTCAAGCGTGGCAGGCTGAAGGTCCCGGTCACCTGCCCCGCCGGCGCGGCAGCCGGCTGCACCGGCGCACTGCGGGTGGAGCTGGCCAAGGGCGGCAAGGCGCTCGCGAAGCCGCGGGCCTACCGCGCCGCCGCCGGCACGAGGGCGAAGGTCGCGGTGAAGCTCTCCGAGAAGGGCCTCAAGCGGCTGCGCCCCGGCCGCGTCGTCGAGGTGCGGGTCGAGCTGACCGCGCCGGGTTCAGCGAAGGTGGTCGCGAAGCGGACGATCAAGGTGCGCCGAGCCTGAGCGGGGGGCGTGTCCCACCCCGCCCGTAGGGTGTGCGCGTGAGCGAGGGCGTGTATGCGGAGCGGGGACTCTTCGTCTGCTTCGAGGGCGGCGAGGGGGCCGGCAAGTCGACCCAGTCGCGCCTGCTCCGCGACTGGCTCGTCGAGCAGGGCCGCACCGTCCTGCTCACCTTCGAGCCCGGTGACACCGCGGTCGGCAAGGAGCTGCGCCGGATCGTGCTCGACCCGGCGACCGGCGACCTGTCCGACCGCACCGAGGCGCTGCTCTACGCCGCCGACAAGGCCGAGCACGTCGACCACGTCGTGCTGCCCGCGCTCGAGCGGGGCGAGGTCGTGATCACCGACCGCTACGTCGACTCGACGCTGGCCTACCAGGGGGCCGGGCGCGCGCTCGACGTCTCCGAGGTCGAGGCGGTCGCGCGCTGGGCGACCGGCGACCTGCGGCCCCACCTCACCGTCGTCCTCGACCTCGCCCCCGAGACGGGGCTCGACCGCTTCACGGGCCGCGACCGCATCGAGGGCCAGTCGCTCGCCTTCCACCAGCGCGTGCGCCAGGGGTTCCTCGACCTCGCCGCCGCCGACCCCGACCACTACGTCGTCCTCGACGCGCGGGCGTTGATCGACGAGATCGCCGCCGCGATCCAGGCCCGTGTCGCGCCCCTGCTGGAGGACGCGTGACCAGCCCGGCCGGGAGCGGGACGCGCACCGTCTGGTCCGACCTCGTCGGCCAGCGCTCCACCATCGACGTCCTCCAGCATGCCGCAGCCGGGCAGGGCATGACCCACGCGTGGCTGATCACGGGCCCGCCGGGCTCCGGCCGCTCCAACGTCGCCCTCGCGTTCGCCGCCGCGCTGCAGTGCCGGCTCGGCGGGTGCGGTGAGTGCAGCGACTGCCGGTCCGTGCTGGCGGGCTCGCACCCCGACGTGAGCGTGACCCGGTCGGAGACGTCCACGCTCTACATCAAGGAGGTCCGCGAGCTGGTGCAGCGCTCGGCGCTCGCGCCCTCCCACGGCCGCTGGCAGGTCATGGTGATCGAGGACGCCGACCGGCTCGGCGACCCCGACCACGCCCGCGGCACCGGCAACGCCCTGCTCAAGGCCATCGAGGAGCCCACGCCCAAGACCGTGTGGCTGCTCTGCGCGCCGACGGTGCGCGACGTGCTGCCCACGATCCGCTCCCGCTGCCGCACCCTCACCCTGGCCACGCCCGGCACGTCCGACGTCGCCACCTTCCTGGCCCGCACCGACGGCGTCTCGGAGACGCTGGCGAGCTTCGCCGCCCGCGCGAGCCAGGGCCACATCGGCCGGGCCCGGGCCCTCGCCCTCAACGAGGAGACCCGGACGCGTCGGCGCGAGGTGGTCAGCATCCCCGCCCGGCTGACGTCCCTGGGCTCGTGCATGACCGCGGCGACCAACCTCGCCGAGCTCGCCAAGGAGGAGACCGAGGCGATCACCGCCGAGGCGAACGCCGCCGAGGTCACCGAGCTGCAGTCGGTCTTCGGCTCCGAGCGCAAGGACATCACCTCCCGGGCCTACCGCGCCGCCCTCGCCGACCTCGAGCGGATGCAGAAGCAGAAGGCCAAGCGCCGCGTGCTCGACGTGATCGACCGGGCGCTGATGGACCTCGTCTCGGTCTACCGCGACGCCATCGCGCTGGCCGTCGGAGCCCCCGGCATGCTGGTCAACGAGGAGCTCCGCGGCGACGTCGCCGTCGTCGCCCGCGCGGCCTCGCCCGACCAGGTCCTGCGCATGATCGACGCCATCTTCACCGCCCGCGAGCAGATGCTGGAGTTCAACGTGCCGCCGCAGCTGGCGCTGGAGTCGATGACGGTCGCCCTGCAGCTCCCCGGCGGGCGCCAGTGAAGCGCGTCGTCGCCCTCGTCGTCGTGCTGGCGGTGGTGCTGGTGACCGTCGTGGCGGTGGGGCTGTCGTTCCGCGGCGGCGACTCGTCGGCGCGCTCCGGTCCTCCTCCCACGCCGTCCCCGACCACCCCGCCGCCCGCCTCGGTGACGGAGCCGCCCGAGCCCGCGCTCGCCGACGTCTACTCCCAGCGCATCGACTGGCAGCCGTGCGAGACCAACGCCGACCAGGAGTGCGGCCTCCTCGAGGTCCCGGTCGACTACTCCGAGCCGGGTGGCGAGTCGATCGACCTGGCGCTCCTGCGCGTCCCGGCGAGCGGCGCGCGCCTCGGCTCCCTGGTGGTGAACCCGGGCGGCCCCGGCGCGCCCGGGACGTCGTACGCCGCCGCGGCCGGGCAGGTCTTCCGCGAGCCGCTCCTGCAGGCCTTCGACCTCGTCGGGTTCGACCCGCGCGGGGTCGGCCGGTCGGCGCCGGTCGACTGCCTCAGCGACGACGAGCTCGACGTCTACCTCGCCGGCGACCCGACGCCGGACACGCCTCAGGAGCAGGCCGACTACCGCACCTCGGTGCTGACCTTCGGCGACAAGTGCGCGCAGGGGTCCGGCCCCGTCGTCGGGCACGTCACCACGACCGAGGCGGCGCGCGACATGGACGTGCTCCGCTCTGCGCTGGGCGAGGAGACGTTGACCTACTTCGGCGCCTCCTACGGCACCAAGCTGGGGGCGACCTACGCCGAGCTCTTTCCCGAGCAGGTGGGCCGCTTCGTGCTCGACGGGGCGGTCGACGTCTCGCTCGACCCCCAGGAGCTGTCCCTCGAGCAGGCCACCGGCTTCGAGACCGCGCTGCGCGCCTACGTGCAGAACTGCCTCGACTCCACCGACAACTGCTTCCTCGGCGACAGCGTCGAGGAGGGCCTGGCCACCATCACCGGTCTGCTCGACTCGCTCGAGGACGAGCCGCTGCCGGCCGGCGAGCGCGAGCTGACCGTGGGGAGCGCGTTCTACGGCATCATCACGCCGCTCTACAACCGCGACTACTGGTTCCTGCTGAGCACCGCGCTGGCCTCCGCCCTCGACGGCAAGGGCTCCGCGCTGCTGCAGCTCGCCGACGCGTACGCCTCCCGCAGCGGCGACGGGACCTACCTCGACAACTCCGTCGAGGCCAACTACGTCATCAACTGCCTCGACGACCCCGCGGCCGTGCCGTTCGACGAGGTGCCGTCGCTCTTCCCGGCCTTCGAGGAGGCGTCCCCGACGTTCGGGAGGGTGTTCGCCTGGGGGACGGCCGGCTGCCGCGGGATCGGCCTCGAGTCCAGCGAGGAGCCGCTGACCATCCGCGGCGAGGGTGCGGCGCCGATCCTCGTGCTCGGGACCACGCGCGACCCGGCCACGCCGCTGAAGTGGGCGCGGGCGCTCTCCGCCCAGCTCGAGTCGGGCGTCCTCGTCGAGCGCGACGGCGACGGCCACACCGCCTACAACGCCGGCAACGCGTGCATCGACGCCGTCGTCGAGGACTACCTCACCGAGGGGGCCGTCCCCGACGACGGGACGACCTGCTGAGGGCCGCTGGCGTTCTGACGCGCCGAGCGGGCACTTCGTGCCGGTCTGACGCGCCGAGCGGGCACTTCGTGCCGGTCTGACGCGCCGAGCGGGCACTTCGTGCCGGTCTGACGCGCCGAGCGGGCACTTCGTGCCGGTCTGACGCGCCGAGCGGGCACTTCGTGCCGGTCTGACGCGCCGAGCGGGCACTTCCTGCCGGTCCGACGCGCCGAGCGGGCACTTCGTGCCGGTCTGACGCGCCGAGCGGGCACCTCCTGCCGGTCTGACGCGCCGAGGGGGCACCTCCTTGCGCGACGAAGTGCCCGGTCGAGGTTCGGGACGGGCAGGAAGTGCCCGGTCAGGCCTCGGGACGGGCAGGAAGTGCCCGGTCGGGGCAGCCCCACGTCATACGGACCCGCACCCACGGGTGCCGGTCCGTATGACGCCAGGATGCGAGGCCGAGGGCCTCAGCCCTCCAGGGCTGCGTCGAGCGTGATGTCGACCGCGGCCAGCGCCTTGCTGATCGGGCACCCGGCCTTGGCTTCCTCGGCGGCCTTCTTGAAGGCCGCGTCGTCGAGGCCGTCGACCTCGCCGCGGACCTTGAGCACGATGCCGGTCAGCTTGAAGCCGCCGGCCTCCTTGTCGGGGCCGAGCGTGACGTCGGCGGACACGTCGAGCGACTGGACGGTCCCGCCGGCCTCGGTCGCGATGTTGGACAGCGCCATGGCGTAGCAGGCGGAGTGCGCGGCGGCGACGAGCTCCTCGGGGCTCGTGGTCCCCTGCGCGTCGTCGGCGGCACGCTTGGGGAAGCTGACGTCGAAGGTGCCGGCGCCGGAGCTGGAGAGCTCGACCTGGCCGGATCCGTCCTGGAGTCCGCCGTTCCAAGCGGTGCGTGCGGAGCGAGTGGGCATCGTGCCTCCTGTGGTGAGGTGGTGCGGTCGCTCCGAACCTAGCCGGTCGGGCCCACCCCGGATTTCGGTCCCAGTGGGCGCCATCCGTATAGTTGCCCGCGGTCCGCCGAGCACTGCTCGAGGGCTGCGCCGCCTTAGCTCAGTCGGTAGAGCGAGTCACTCGTAATGACTAGGTCGTCAGTTCGATTCTGACAGGCGGCTCTGACTCCCCCGGGGACCCGAGACCCTGGGGGAGTCTTCTACGTCAGACTGGTGGCATGAGCCTCGTCCTCGTCACCGGTGCGTCCACCGGGCTCGGCCTCGCGACCGTCACCGCGCTGCTCGACGCCGACCACGACGTCGTCCTGCACGCCCGCAGCGCCGACCGCGTCGAGGACCCCAGCGTCCTCGACCGCGTCGCCGGCACGGCGTACGCCGACCTGGCGGACCTCGACGCGACGGTGGGGCTCGCGGGTGAGCTCGACGGGTTCGGCCGGTTCGACGCGGTGGTCCACAACGCCGGGACGATGGACCGGTCGCTGGCGACGGCGGTCAACGTCGTCGCGCCCTACGTCCTGACCGCGCTGATGCGGCCGCCCGGACGGTCGATCGTGCTGAGCAGCGGCATGCACCGCTCCGGCACGACGGACCTCCGGCGGGGCGGGAGCTACTCCGACACCAAGCTGTGGGTCACCGCCCTGACCATGGCGCTGGCCGGGCGGCGACCGGGGACGCTGTCGCACGCCGTCGACCCGGGCTGGGTGCCGACGCGCATGGGCGGGCGCAGCGCCCCGGACGACCTCGTGGAGGGCCGCCGCACGCAGGTCTGGCTCGCGAGCGCGCCGGAGGAGGAGATCGAGCCGCGGACCGGCGGCTACTGGCACCACCACGAGAGCCGCGAGCCGCACCCCGCCACGCGTGACGCCGCCTTCCAGGCGAGCGTCCTGGAGCGCCTCGAGGGACTGACCGGGGTGCGGATCGACGACCGGGACTAGGGACGTCCCCCACCGGCCCGCGCCGGCCACCGAGCCAGCAACGGTGGCCCACCTGAAACGCTTCATGCGGAGCGGGGCTGACTCGAACCACCACGGGTGACCGATTCCGGTCACCGAGGCCGCGACGGTTGACACGTTTCAACGCGGCGACGGAAGGTGTGTGAGCGGCGTCACGTGCCGCGTTGGAGTCCACCACCTCGGAGGTAGCAGTCCATGAACGACCCGACATCCAGGTCACGCCGCCTCGGCGTCGCCCTGGCCGCATCTACCGCGCTGGCGCTCAGTGCCTCGGTGTGGCCCGTCAGCACGGCGAGCGCCGCGGACGGCACCCGTCCCACCGCGCCGGAACGGCTGGTGGTCGACGACCTGGCGGCGCCGCTGGACGCCAGCACCCGGCCCCGCTTCGGCTGGCTCCCGCAGGACGTGGACGCCAACGAGGTGCAGACGGCCTACCGGATCCAGGTGAAGGATGCCGAGGACCGCATCGTCTGGAGCTCCGGCCGGGTGATGTCGGCGCAGCAGTCGTACGTGCCCTACGGCGGCCCCGAGCTCGAGCCGGGGGAGGCCTACACCTGGCGCGTGCGCACCTGGGACCGCGACGAGCGCCACTCGCCGTGGTCGGCGTGGACGCCCTTCGAGACCGCGATCGGTGACGACGACTGGGGGCAGGCCTCCTGGATCCGGCGTCCGCCCGGCAACCCGGACGCCCTCGCGATCAGCACCGTGGACGGCCGGGGCCGGGTGAGCGGCGGCAACGTCTCGCTGGCGAAGCCCGGGACCGAGTGGACCGACTACGTCGTCACGATGGACGTCACGCCCGTGAGCCGCGCCGCGGCAGTGGTGTTCCGCGCGCCCGACAGCGCGACGGGCTACATGTGGCAGCTCCACGCCAACGACAACGCCATCAAGACCCACCGCATGGTCGCGGGTGCCTTCCCGACCGACGCGCGACGGACGGTCCCCCACGTGATCGACCCCGGTGTGACCTACGAGCTCAGCATCCGCGTCGAGGGGCAGACCTTCCAGACGAGCATCGACGGCCAGGTCGTCGACACCTGGACCGACCCCTCCGCCACCGGGTCGCGCGCGGGGACGATCGGCTTCCGCCAGGCCAGTGGCGAGGTCGCGGACTTCGACGACATCGAGGTCACCTCGCTGGACGGCGCCACCGCGCTCTTCTCCGAGGAGTTCTCCGGTGACCTGTCGCAGTGGGTGCGCGGCTCGACGACGCAGGAGGCCGACGAGAGGACGTACGCCCGCACCGAGGTCGACGTCCCGGCCGGCCGGATCGTGAGGGCCCGCAGCTACCTCGCGGCGAGCCACACCGCCGAGCTCTACCTCGACGGCCAGCGCGCCGACCGGATGAGCAACTACGGCTACCCCGGCGAGGGCTACTACCAGGTCGCCGACGTCACCGACCTCGTCACGGCGGGCGAGCGCCTGTCGGTCGGCGCCCACCTCCACTGGCTCAGCGGCGGCCAGGGACGCGCGGCCGGCGTCCCGGGCCTGCTCGCTCGCGTCGTCGTGGACTACGCGGACGGGTCGAGCTTCGTCGTCACCACCGACGGCAGCTGGAAGGTCCGCCGCGGACCGTTCGTCCTCGTCGGCACGCGCAACGGCGAGGGGCTCTACGTCGAGCACCAGGACGGCCCGGCCGCGCGGGCGATCGGCGCCTGGACCGAGGTCGGGTACGACGACAGCAGCTGGTCCGACGCCGTCGTGGTCGGACAGCACCCCACGGCGCCGTTCACCCACCTCGAGCCCCAGCAGACCCGCCTCACCGAGACCGTCGTGCGTCCCGAGCGCATCCTGGTGGCGGCCGACGGGACCCCCGTCGCCGACTTCGGCAAGGTCGTCCCGGCCCGTCCGGCGGTGCACTTCGACCAGGGCGTCGAGGGTCGCGTCGTGCAGATCCGCGCGAGCTACGGCCTCGCGGAGGGCGGCCGGGTCTCCACCAGCGGCGTGGACACGCAGGGGACCAACATGTCCTTCCCCTACACGCAGGTCGCCGGCGAGCAGGACTACCGGGCGTTCGGGCACCTCGGCTTCCGCTACCTCGAGATCCCCGGTGCGGAGGAGGAGATCACCGTCGACGACGTCAGCGCCACGGTCGTCACCACCGCCTACCCCGAGGGCGGCACCGCGACGTTCGACTCCTCGGACCCGACCCTCGACGCCGTGTGGGACCTCATGGCCCGCTCGCTGGAGTACTCCGTGCAGGAGACCTTCGTCGACACCCCGACGCGTGAGCAGGGCCAGTTCCTGCACGACACCGTCAACATCTCGTACGGCCTGATGGCCAGCCACCACGAGCGCGCGGCGACCCGGCAAGCGATCCGCGAGTTCATGCTGAGCCAGCAGCGCTACTGGAACGCGGGCAACGACGCCGGCCGCTACAACGCCGTCTACCCCAACGGCGACGGCAAGCGCGACATCCCCGACTTCACCGAGGTCGTGCCGGACTGGATCTGGCGCTACTACATGGAGACGGGCGACACCGCGGTCCTCGAGGACACCTACGACGAGCTCGCCGCGACCGCGGGCTACGTCCGCCGTCACATCGCCACCGCGGGAGCCACCCAGGGACTGGTGACCCGGCTCTCCGGTGGCAGCGGCCAGTACCTCCACGGCATCGTCGACTGGCCGGCCCACGGCCGGTTCGGCTACGACATGGCGGCCGCCGCCCGCACCACGGTCAACGCGCTCGGCGTCGACGTGCTGCGCAAGGTGGCCCTGGTGGGCGAGGCGCTCGGCCGTCCGGCCGCGGAGGTGCAGTCCTACCGCTCCGACGCGGACGCACTGGCGGCCCGGATGAACGCGACCCTGCGCCGACCGGACGGCACCTACGTCGACGGGCTGCTCGAGGACGGCTCACAGAGCCCGCACGCCGGGCAGCACGCGACGTCGTACGCCGTCGCGCTCGGGATCGCCCCGGCAGACGACCTGCCGCGGCTCGGTGCGCACCTCGGTGCCATGGGAATGAAGCAGGGACCGATGACCGCGCACTGGCTGGTCGAGGCCCTGGCCGACTCCGGCCGGGACGAGGACCTGCTCAGGCTGCTCACCAACGAGGAGGACTACGGCTGGGCCGGCTGGCTGGCCGACGGTGGCACCTTCACCCCCGAGTCGTGGGAGCTGAGCGGGTCGGCTAACAGCGCCTCGCACGGCTGGGGCTCCCGCTCGATCGTCCACCTCCTCGACTCGGTCCTCGGCATCGAGGTCACCGCTCCCGGCGGCAAGGAGCTGCTCGTCACCATCCCGGGCACCGGCCTCACGCACGCCGAGGGGTCGCAGCTCACGCAGCACGGCCGGGTCTCCTCCGACTGGACGCGTTCGGCGGCCGGCACCACGCTGACGACGACCCTGCCCGTGAACACCACGGCCGTCGTGGAGCTCCCCGCCCCGACGGGCGAGCAGTACGTCGTCCGCGGGCCGGACGGAGCCGAGGCGCAGTTCCTCGGAGCAGCCGACGGCGTCGTCCGGTACGAGGTCGGGTCGGGCAGGTGGACCTTCGAGACCTCACCCGCGACACCGACCGGGACGCCGTCGCCGACCGAGACGCCCACCCCGACCACGACGCCCACCACAACGCCCACCCCGACGCCCACCCCCACCCCCACGCCCGTCGTGGAGCCGTCGGTGCGGGTCGAGCCGGGGACGGTGCGGGCCGGGAAGAAGCTCAAGGTCGTCGGCCGCGACGTCGCGGTGCGCCGGGTGGGCATCACGCTCGGGGGACGCAGGCTCGCCTCCGCGAAGGTCGAGGACGGGCGCTTCGCCGTCCGCACGGCGGTGCCGAAGCGGCTGAAGGGCAGGCTCGTCCTCCGGGTCCTCGACCGGGACGGGGAGGTGCTGGCCAGGACCACCGTGCGGGTGCTGAGGGCGAAGAGCCGGTAGTCGCACGTCTGACGGGTCGCCGAGGGGCCGCGCCGACAGGTGCGGCCCCTCGTGGCGTCCTCGCAGGGTCCTTGGTGGCGTCCTCCGGGCTCGCCGGAATGAACACCCGGCCGCGCCCGTTCACCCCACCATGACGACCATCGGACTCATCGGCAGTGGACACATCGGCAGCACGGTCGCCCGGCTGGCGGTCGATGCCGGGCACGAGGTGGTGCTGAGCAACAGTCGCGGCCCCGAGACGCTCGTCGACCTCGTCGCCGACCTCGGTGACAGCGCGCGCGCCGCGACGGCCGCGGAGGCCGCCGAGGCGGGCGACGTCGTCGTGGTCACCGTGCCGCTGAAGGCCTACCGGCAGGTGCCCGTCGAGCCGCTGCGCGGCAAGGTCGTCATCGACACCAACAACTACTACTCGCAGCGCGACGGCCACATCGCCGAGCTCGACGACGACTCGACCACGAGCTCCGAGCTCCTCCAGGCCCACCTGCCCGACTCGCACGTCGTGAAGGCCTTCAACAACATCGCAGCTGCGCACCTCGGCAGCCTCCAGCGCCCTTCGGGCGACCCGGAGCGCTCCGCCCTGGCGATCGCCGGCGACGACGCCGCGGCCAAGGAGGCGGTCGTCGCGTTCCTCGACTCCATCGGCTACGACGCCCACGACGCCGGGCCGCTCGCCGAGGGCTGGCGCTACCAGCCCGACACCCCGGCATACGGTCAGCCGTACGTCGCTCCGGGCGCGCAGGACTTCGCGACGGGCACCCGGCGGGCCACCGCCGACGACCTGCGCGCGGCTCTGGCCGCGGCGGTGCGACGCCGCGACACCTGACGCCTCGGGTCCGCGCCGGCCGGGCCTAGGAGCTGCTGACGCGCTCGGCGGGTCGCACCGGGTCCAGCCGGTGCCCCGTGGCCCAGGCCCCGATCCGGAACGCCGCGATCGCGATGGCCACGCCCGCGAGGTCGTCGGCGATGTAGTGCCAGCCGAAGTAGAGCGTGGCCACGACGGTCGCGGCGAAGTTGAGCCAGAAGACGGTGCGGATCGTGCGGTTCGCGATCGTGGCGCGGGCCATCAGGGCCCACAGCAGCGCGATCGCGGTGTGCAGGCTCGCGAACCCGGCCACGCCCTGGTAGTCGCCGTCGCCCCAGAGGAAGCCCTGCCGGGCGTGGACCAGCGAGTCCATGAGGTCCGATGTGCCGTTGGGCGTCAGGTCGGTCGTCAGCCAGGGGTACATGATCCCCGGCCCGAGCGTGGGCAGCAGGTAGTACGACGCCGCGCCGAGCGTCCAGGCGATGCCCTGCGCAGTGACGAACCACCAGCCGTAGCGGATGTTGGTGGACCACACCAGCCAGACGGTGACGAGGATGGCCACGAGCGGGATGTAGGTGAGGTAGACCGCCGACAGCAGGTGCGCCACCACGCCGGTGCCGAGGACATCCTGGAGCACGGTGGCCGGGTCATGCCCGAGGAGCAGCAGCCGGTCGAGCACCCTCAGCTCGCGGTCGTACTTCACGTCGCGCACCAGCGGCAGCACCGACTTGAGGTTCCGGTAGGACACGTAGATGACGTAGAACGCCGAGATCCCCACGACGACGAGCCGCAGCCGCGGACCCGTCCAGTGGGTGCGCAGCCGGTGGCGCACCGCGTCGACCGTGCGCACCGGGTCGAGGCGGCCCTGCCACAGCGCGCGGGGCAGGAGGTCGGCCACGATAGCCGCCGCGCACAGCACCGGGAGCCGCACCCACGACGGCCCGAGGAAGCTGCCCTCGGGGTCGGCGATCGGCCGGTCGAGCAGCAGGCTCGCGGCGAACGCGAGGGCGCCGATGACGAACGCGTTCGCGACGAGGAAGGTCGAGGCGCGCCGGGGCATGGAGTCCGTGGTCGCGACGGCCGCGGCCTCGTGCTGGGTCGTCACTGCCATGACGGTGCGCTCCTCTCGGACGAGCGGTGGGCATGGGACTGCTAGCGCGGTTCGAGGTGTGCCGGCCGGGTGCCGCGACCGGGCGCAGGCACTCGACGCACCCGCCGTCCAGCACGCGGTGCTCGCACGTGCGCCGGACATGCAGGGGGAAAGACAAGTGTGCCCGAGACGGCCAAGGGCAGGCGAATGCGCGCTCCTCCGGCCGCGCCTGATCCGGTCGGAACGTCAGCGCGACCCGGGCACCTGCTCGGACGCCACCCACGACGCCAGCAGCCGGAGGCGCTCGGCGGAGGGGGAGCCGGGCTCGGCGGTGTAGACGAGCAGCACCAGGCCGGGCTCGGCGGTGACCGCCAGCTCCTCGTAGGCGAGCGTGACCTCGCCAACGACGGGGTGGGCGAACCGCTTGGTGCCCGCACCGTGCGTGCGCACGTCGTGGTCGGCCCACAAGCGGCGGAACGTCTCGCTGCGGGTGGACAGCTCGCCGACGAGGTCCTGGAGCTCCCGGTCGTGCGGGTCGCGTCCCGCCTCGGTGCGCATGATCCCGACGCACATCGCGGCGAACACCTCCCAGTCCGGGTAGAAGTCGTGCGAGGCGGGATCGAGGAACTGGAAGCGCGCGAGGTTGGGTGTCCGTCCCCTGCCCTGCTCGCCCTCGC
This sequence comes from Nocardioides renjunii, assembly GCF_034661175.1. NCBI lineage: Bacteria > Bacillati > Actinomycetota > Actinomycetes > Propionibacteriales > Nocardioidaceae > Nocardioides > Nocardioides renjunii. The sequence goes on from NZ_CP141058.1 coordinate 384,770, forward strand.
CGATGACAGGGGAGTAGAACGCGCGGCCCAGGGCGTTGGTCGCCAGCAGGTTCTGGCAGGGGTCGCGGACGAGGGCGACCCCGTCGGTGACGGCGTCGAGCGCCCACCGGAGGCTCATCCGGGACGCGGCGCGGGCCGGCGTACGCCGCCGCGCGCGGCTCGAGGCGGGGATGCCATCGGCGGCGCGGGCGAGGTCGAAGAGGTGGGCCCGCTCGGTCTCGTCGAGCTGCAGTGCGCGGACCAGCGCCTCGAGCACGCTCGCGGAGGCTCCGGCGATCTGGCCGCGCTCGAGCCGTGCGTAGTACTCCACGCTGAGGCCGGCGAGCGTGGCCACCTCGCTGCGCCGCAGGCCGGGCACCCGGCGCGAGCCCGTGGTCGCGAGCCCGACCTGGTCCGGGGTGATGCGGGCGCGGCGCGTGGTGAGGAACTCGCGCACCTCCTGCCGGTTGTCCACGCACCGAGCGTAGGCCGGCCGGGGCGGCGGCGGGCGCTCGAGAGGTGTCCTGTCAGTACGCCCCTCGGCAGGGACTCCCTCACTGACGTCCTGACGCGTTGACTCGCTGTCGTGACGACCCGCGACCCCGTACGCGCCCCCGGCGCGCGCCTGGTGGCGGTCGCCCTGGCGGCGACGCTCGGTGCGTGCGGCGGCGGAAGCACCGGGTCGAGCACCGCGCCGAGCGGGCCCACGGGCGCCGACGACCCCACGGCCAGCACCAGACCCACCCCCGACCTCACGGAGGACGACATGCAGGTCCGCATCACCATCGGCGACCGACGATTCACCGCGACCCTCGACGCCAGCGCCGCAGCCGCCGACCTCCTCGCGCAGCTGCCGGTGACCGTCGACATGACCGACCACGGCGGTGTCGAGAAGACCGGACCGTTGCCGGCTCCGCTGTCCCTCGACGGCCAGCCGGACGGCGCCGACCCCGACGTCGGTGACCTCGGCTACTACGCGCCGGGCCACGACCTCGTCCTCTACTACGGCGACCAGTCCGCCTTCCCCGGCATCGTGGTCCTGGGCCGCCTCGACGGAGACGCCGCCGCGAGGATCGCCGAGATCGACGGACCGGTCATCGCGACCGTCGAGGCGGGGTGAGCGCCGTGCAGCTGCAGGACTTCCTCGACCACGTCGCGACCGGTGCGGTCATCGCGGGCGGCTCGGAGCACCACGTGTTCATGCACCACGCCGCCCAGGACGCCTTCCGGATCACCGCCGAGCTGAACGCGGGCTACCGCACGCCCGAGGAGGTGCGCGCGCTCCTCGGCCGGCTCACGGGCCGGCCGGTCCACGAGTCGGTCACCGTCTTCCCCCCGTTCCACAGTGAGTTCGGCAAGAACCTGTCCCTGGGCGAGGACGTCTTCATCAACCTTGGGTGCCGCTTCCAGGACACCGGCGGCATCACGATCGGGGACGGCACCCTCATCGGTCACGGCAGCACCGTCACCACGCTGAACCACGCGGTCGACCCGCACCGGCGCGCCGACATGGTCCCCGCTCCGGTCGTCATCGGGCGCAAGGTGTGGCTCGGCGCCGGGGTGACCGTGGTGCCCGGGGTGACGATCGGCGACGGCGCCATCGTGGGAGCCGGTGCCGTGGTCACCAGGGACGTGCCGCCGGACGTCGTCGTCGCCGGCGTCCCGGCGCGTCTGGTCAGGGCGACCGGTCACGACGTGAGCGCTCCGGGCTAGACCTGGCCGGTGCGTTCAGATCACACCGCGGCGCACGGCCTCCACGATCACCTCGATCGTGGTGTGCACACCGAGCGAGTCCCGCAGCACCCCCAGGCGGCGGTCGACCGTGGAGGGGGAGCACCCGAGTCGCGCGGCGACCTCGGTGCGCGGCGTGCTGCGCGCCAGCAGCTCGACGATGGCGACGTCACGGCTGTTCCACCGCGGAGGAACGCCCGCGGCGTTCGGCTCGTCCGTCGGGGCCCCAGCGCCGTCCGCGCAGGCGTCCGGACGTGGTGAAACGATCAAGTGGACGTCGTCCCGGATCCGCATGTCCTGAGTGGACGGCACCGGGGCCGGCAGTGTCAACAGGGAATGGACTGGCGGGGTGAAGTGACCGGTTCTCTTCACTTGCAACGTTTCAACGATGGTGCCTACTGTGATGGCCATCACGCGGTCCGGCTGCGGGCCCACCACCGTCCCGCGAAGGGTCCGGTTGGGTGTATCGGTCAAACACTGGAGATGACACATGTCGAAGTACTCACTGCGACGACGCGGTCTGCGCGTCGCTTCCCTGGCCACGTCGGCGCTGCTGGTGGCGGGGGGACTGTCGCTCGCGACCGGGAGCAGCGTCGGTGCCGGTGCCTCCGCGGCGGCCGACGGCGCCGCGGACTCGTGGGCGAGGTACGTCCTCGGCCCCGACTCGCCCCAGGTCTACCCGACCGCCTTCGCCGACCCGCGCGGCGACGTGACGCGACCCGAGGCGCTGGTCGAGCGCAACGGGTCCATGACCCTGACGACCCGCCCGGGCGAGACCCCTGCGTCCGTGGTGCTGGACTTCGGCAAGGAGATGAGCGGCGTCCCGTTCATGGACGTCGTCAGGACCACGCCGGCGACGCCAGGCGGTGCCGCCCCGACCCTCCAGGTCGTGACCGGGGAGGCCCGGTCCTTCCTCCGGCGCGCCGCCGCCACGGCCGTCTCCGCGAACACCCCGGCGGGTGCCACGGTGATCCCCGTGGCCTCCACCGCAGGGCTCGAGGTGGACAGCGAGGTCGTCATCGGCACGGGCGAGGCCGCGCAGCGCCGCACGATCGTGGCGTTCCTGCCCAACGCCGTCCCGGGTCAGGGCGCCGGCACCATCACGCTCGACCAGCCGCTGACCGCTCCGGTCACCGGCCCGGTCCCCGCCTCGGGCGGCAACCCGTCGGTGCCCGGCACCCCCGTCACCAGTTCCGCGCTCGGCCCGGCCTCCGACGAGAACCCCGGCCAGTCCCTCGTGGGTGGCAACGACTACCTCACCCCCACCGGCCCGGGCCGCGTCGAGGCCGGCGCGCACCCCGGCTTCCGCTTCGTCATGCTCACCCTGCAGACGCCCGGCACGCTGGTGCTGCGCGACCTCGGAGTGGACTTCCAGGCCTACCGGGCGACGGCGAAGGACTACAGGGGCTGGTTCGAGTCGAGCGACGACGAGCTCAACCGGCTCTGGTACGCCGGCGCGTACACGCTGCAGACCAACCTCAAGCTGCCCGGCCTGCGCGGCCTGCCCGACGGCCGCATCTACGACGGCGCCAAGCGCGACGGCAGCATCTGGACGGGCGACCTCATCATCCAGGGCCCCACGGCGATCAGCACGCTCGGCGACGTGGGTGAGCAGTACGTCAAGTGGTCCCTCGACGAGCTCATCCGCGAGCAGCGTGCGGACGGCCACCTCCCCGGCTCGCCCGACTTCAACAAGGGCCGGCTCAACACCAACCCCGCCAGCGGTCCCAACGCCCCGTACGAGGTCGGGCAGGGTGCGCCGATCTACTACTCGGTCAACTACTCCGGCTACGGCGCGCGGTCGATCATCGACTACTACCGCTACTCCGGAGACGAGGCCTACGCACGCCAGACCCTCGAGGACGTCCGGGAGGCGGTGGCCTACAACCAGCGGTTCCTCGACACCGAGAAGAACCTCATCGCGCCGCGCAACCCGGCCAACCCCGAGGACCCGAACTACACCCGCGGCGACCGCGACTACTTCCAGTCCTACATGCCCGGCTACGTCACGAAGTTCAGCATCGACTACTACATCCTCCTCCGCGAGATGGCGTGGTACGAGCGGGAGATCGGCTCGGCAGCCAGGGCCGCCGACTACGACGCCACGGCCGACCGGATCAAGGCTGCCGTGACCAGCACGCTGTGGAACCAGCGGCTCGGAGTCTTCGGGCAGAGCGACCTCAAGCCGGACCTCGTCGCGGGTGACGTGAACGGCCTGGCGCTGCAGTACGGCTTCGTGCCCAAGGGCCAGCAGGGCCGCGTGCTCGAGGCGCTCAAGGTCAACTGGAACCCGCACGGCGCCATCATGGGCGAGGGCCTCGTCGACCCCACCGGGCACACGATCGAGCCCTTCGGCATCGGCATGGAGACCGGCGGCCGACTGGCGGTCGACGACACCGCGGGCGCGTTCGACCTGATGCGTCGCACGTGGGGCACCATGATCGACCCGGCCAACCCGCTCTACACCGGCACGTTCTGGGAGTTCAAGAACACCGAGGGCGGCGTCAACCGGACGACCGCCAGCCTGGCGCACGGCTGGGCCGCCTCCCCGACGGTGCAGCTGACCGAGTCGGTGCTGGGTGTCCGGCCGGTCGGCCCCGGCTACTCGACCTGGACGGTCAAGCCGCACCCCGGGGACCTGGCCTTCAGCCGGGGCGTGGTCCCGACCGAGACCGGCTCCATCGCCGCCTCGTGGAAGCAGGACAAGCAGGCCGGCACGTTCAGCATGCAGCTCGACACGCCCGCGGGCACGTCCGGGACGGTGGCCGTGCCGGTCGAGGCCGACTCCGTCGTCCGCGTGGACGGCCAGCCCGTCTGGGTCGCCGGCACGTCCGTGGCGCGCAACGCCACGCTCGCGGACGGCTACGTCACGTTCAACGCCGGGAGCGGTGCGCTCGCCGTCACCGTGGCGCCGCAGGGTGCCGGTCCCGTGACGCCCCCGGTCGGCAAGGCGGACTCCGAGGTGAAGGTCAAGGTCAAGCCCGGCAGGCCGAGCACGACCGAGCGGGCCAAGGTGAGGATCAGGGTCCGCTCCACCGGTGACCCCCGCGGCAAGGTCACGGTCCGCGTGGACGGCCGGCTGGTCAAGAAGGTCCGGCTCGACGGCTCCGGCAGGGCGTCCACGCGCCTGCCGCGGCTGAAGGCCGGCACGCACAGGGTCGCCGTCGCCTACCCGGGTGACGAGGCGATCGAGCCGAGCCGAGGCAGGGCGACCGTCAAGGTCGTGCGCCGCAAGCGGTGAGGTCCGTCGGGCGGCGGCGGGAGCTCGGCTCCCGCCGCCGCCCGCGGCCGTGCAGGCGGTCGGAGGAGTCGCCGACCGTACGATGTGCGCGCCATGTCCGATGCCCGCGGTCCCTCCACCATCCGCGACGTCGCCGCGCTCGCAGGCGTGTCGGTGACCACGGTGTCCAACTTCTTCAACCACCCCGAGCGGATGACCGCGACCACGCGTGACCGCGTCGGCGCCGCCGTCGCATCGCTCGGGTTCTCCCCGAGCGACGCCGCCCGCAGCCTGCGGCGCGGGCGCAGCACGGTCGTCGGCTACATCTCCTTCGAGCTCGCGAGCGCGCGCACGCCGGCGATCACCACCGCGATGGGCGACCGGCTGGCGCAGGCGGGGATGCACCTCCTCTCGGCCGTGGACGGCGGGGACCCCGCCCGGGAGCGCGCCTACCTCGAGCTCTTCGAGAGGCAGCGCGTCGCCGGGCTGGTGATCACCCCGGTGACCGACCTCGAGCCCGAGCTCGCGCGGCTGCGCCGGGCCGGTCTCCGCAGCGTGCTCAGCGCGCAGCGCGCCACGAGCCCCGAGCAGCCCTCGGTCTCCATCGACCACCGCCACGGCGGCCGCCTCGCCGCCAAGCACCTCCTCGCGACCGGGCGTCGGCGGCTGGCGTTCGTCACCGACACGCTGGAGCTGCACCAGGTCTCCGAGCGGTTCCAGGGCGCGATGGCCGCTGTGGCCGAGCACCCCGACGCGACGCTCGAGGTGGTCACCTGCCCGGAGCGTTCGGTGGCGGGGGGCGAGGACGCGGCGGCACAGCTGCTGCGCCGGCCGTCGACCAGCCGTCCCGAGGGCGTGTTCTGCGTCAACGACCTCGTCGCGCTCGGGCTGTGCGGGGGACTTCGGCACGCCGTGTCGGTGCCGCAGGACATGGGCGTGGTCGGTTACGACGACATCGAGTTCGCCCGTCTCGGCGCGGTCCCGCTGACCACCGTCAGCTCGCCGCAGGAGAGGCTCGGCGTCGCCGTCGCCGAGCTGCTGCTCGCCGAGATCGCCTCCGGCGGCGCGCGGGACGACGAGCCGCGTCCCCGTCAGGTGGAGCTGGAGCCCCGGCTGGTCGTGCGCGCCTCGACCACCGCCGCCCCGTGACGCCGCCGGCGACCGCGACCGCTCGGGCCGCCGGGACGACGACCTCGTCGATGTCGCCGTGAACCCGGCGCGCGCACGGCACCCGCGACACGTCGAGCGGCTCGTCCTCGTGGCGGGCTCCGCCTCGCTCCTCGACAGCGCGGCGATCATCTCCGTCGGCTCGGCGCTGCCGCTGTGGCGCTCGCAGCTCCGGCTCGACGACGTCGAGGTCGGGGTCGTCAGCGCGACGATGACGATCGCCATCGCGCTCGGCGCGCTCGCGGGAGGCTGGCTGGCGGACCGCCTCGGGAGGCGTCGCGTCTTCACGACCACCGTCGCGCTGTACGCCGTCGGGGCTGCGCTGGTGGCCCTGGCGGGCTCCCGGACCGGCCTGGTCGCCGGCGTCGCGGTCCTCGGTCTCGGGTCGGGGGCCGACCTGCCCGCCTCCATCGCCCTGGTCGCCGGCCGGGTCCCCGCACGGCTGCGCGGGCGGATGGTCGCCGCCACCCACGTCATGTGGACCGTGGGCATCGTCCTGGCCAGCGCCGCTGCGTTCGCGGTCTCGCCGTTCGGCCTCCCCGGCATGCGGGCGGTGTTCGGCGCCCTGGCGCTCGGGGCCCTCGCGACACTGGCGGCGCGGCGACGCGCCGTACCGCCGGACCTGGACCCGGACCTGGGCCCGGACCCGGGCGCGGCAGCCGGGCCGCGCACCGGCGCGGGGGAGGTCGCCGCAGCGCCGGTCGCCCGGGGCGACGTACGCGTGCTGGTCGCCGTCGCGCTGTTCTACCTGCTCTACACGCTGGTGGCGAACACCTTCGGCAGCTTCCGCACCTACCTCCTCGTGACGGTGGGTGACGCCAGCCAGGCGGGGGCCACCGCCATCTCGTTCGGCATGACACTGGTCGGTCTCGTCGGCACGGTCGCCTTCAGCGCCATCGCGGACTCCCGGTGGAGGCGCACGGTGTATCCGTTCGCCGCGGTGGCACTCGTGTGCTCGCAGGCGATGCTCTCCCTGACGGTCGGCCAGTCGCTGTCTGCGACCGTCGCCGCGCTCGTCCTCTACGCCCTGGCCTATCCCTACGTCGGCGAGGGCCTCTACAAGGTCTGGGCGCAGGAGTCGGTGTCCCCGGCGGCGCGGGCGACGTTCCAGGGCGCGACCATCGCCGGAGCCCGCGCCGCCGCCGCGCTCTTCGCCCTGGTCACGCCGTCGCTCCTCGCGGATGACCCCGCGGTCCTCTTCTGGCTGCTCACGGTGATCGCCGCCGCGGCGGTGCTGGTCGGCCGGCGGTCCCCTGAGCGGCCCTCCGCCGGCCCGGCCGCTCGGAGCACGCGAGGCGTCCCGACCCCATAGCCATTGGGGGGATTTGTCGGCCCGCGGCCTCGGGCATCGTCGAGGACGTCAACGATCGACATCCGCGAGCACACACCGCAAGGAGCACCACATGGTCAACGGAATCGCCACGGTCTGGGTCCCGGTCACCGACATGGACAGGGCCGTCGCCTACTACCGCGACGTCCTCGGGCTGTCGCTGAAGTCGCAGAGCGAGGACTGGTCCGAGCTCGAGACCGACGGCCTGGTGATCGGCCTCAACGCGCGGGAGTCCGCCACCAGCTCGGACGGCGGTGGTGCCGTGATCTCGTTCCAGCCCGACGGCAGCATCGAGGACGAGCGGGACGAGCTCACGTCGCGGGGCGGCGAGCTGACCGGCGAGATCTCGGAGCACCCGTGGGGCCGGATCCTCCCCTTCAGGGACAGCGAGGGCAACGACCTCCAGCTCTACAGCCCGCCCGCCGACTGACGGATCGGCCGGCGACGGCCGACCCCAGGCGTGACGCAGCGCGACGACGCCCCGGAGCGATCCTCCGGGGCGTCGTCGTGTCCGGGACCGTCAGCCCTTGAGCCCGGCCCGCGACACGCCCTCGACGACGAAGCGCTGCGCGGCGGCGTAGAGGACGAGCACCGGCACGGACGCGATCACCGCGCCGGCCATCAGCAGGTCGTAGCGCACGGCGTTGGCGTTCTGCAGCGTGGCGAGGCCCGCGGGCAGGGTCTGGCTCTCGGGGGAGAACAGGACGTAGACGGGCCAGAGGAAGTCGTTCCAGTTGGTGAGGAACGACAGCATGCCGAGGGTCACCAGCGCCGGTCGCGACAGCGGCAGCACCACGGTGAGGAACGTGCGGAAGCGCCCGGCCCCGTCCATGGCGGCCGCCTCCTCGAGCTCCGGCGGGATGCCGAGGAAGAACTGGCGCATGAAGAAGACGCCGAACGCGCCGGCCGCACCCGGCACGATGACCGCGGCCAAGGTGTCGAGCCACCCGATCCGGCTGGTGATGAGGTAGTTGGGGATCAGCAGGATCACCGGCGGGATGAAGAGCGTGCCGATGATGATCCCGAAGATCCACTTCTTGCCGGCGAAGTCCATCCGCGCCAGCGCGTAGCCGGCGAGCGCCGCCGTGGCGACGATGAGCAGCGACTGCAGGCCGGCGGCGACGAGCGAGTTGACGAGCCAGCGCACGACGGGAGTGCCGTCGTTGCCGAGGATGGCGTCGAACGCCTGGGTCGTCGGGTCGTCCGGGATCCACTGCGGGTCGGGCGAGGCGGCGTCGCCGGTGGTCTTGAACGCCGTCGAGAGCATGTAGACCAGCGGGCTGATGAACAGCAGCGTCAGGACGCCGAGGACGCCGTACTGCAGGATCCGGCGCAGCTTGGCCGGACTGCCCGCCGAGCCGCTGTGGTCGTCGCGGTGCTCGGTGGCGGGCTCGCGGGTGGGGGTGGCGGTGCTCATCGTCGGCTGCCCTCCGGCTCACGGTCGCGGAACAGGAAGAACACCAGCGTGCTGACCAGCATCAGGAAGAAGGAGAAGATCATCGACATCGCGGTCGAGTCCCCCGAGTTGAAGTTGGTCAGGCCGGTGTCGGCGATCTGGTAGATCGCGGTGCGGGTCTCCGTGCCGGGTCCGCCCTGGGTCATCAGGAACGACTGCCCGAACATGTTGACCGAGGCGATGATCGTCACGCTCGTGACGAACAGCAGCACCGGACGCAGGCCGGGGAGCGTGACGTGGATGAACCGCTGCCAGCCGTTGGCGCCGTCCATCCGCGCGGCCTCGTAGAGGTCGGGGGAGATCTCCCCGAGCGCGGCGAGGTAGATGATCGCGTTGAAGCCGAGCGTCCACCACACGGTGACGCCGACGAGCGAGATCCACGCCCACGGCTGCGACGTCAGCCACGCGGTGTCCGACGGCAGCCCGAGCACGCCGAGGTAGTGGTTGACGAGCCCGATGTTGGAGTCGAGGAGGTAGCGCCACAGCACCGCGACCACGGCCACGCCGAGGACGTACGGCGCGAAGTACATCGCCCGGAACAAGTTGCGGCCGCGGAACTTCTCGTTCATCACCATCGCCACGAGCAGCGGCAGCACCAGCAGCAGCGGCACGGAGAGCGCGGTGAAGATCCAGGTGGCCTTCATGGAGTCCCAGAACGCCTCGGCGTAGGGCGACGTGCCGTCGATGAGCCCGGTGTAGTTCTCCAGCCCGACCCACGGCTTCTCCGGCAGCGAGTAGTCGTACTCGTGCAGGCTGATCCAGAGGCCGTAGGCGAACGGCGCGATGACGAAGGCCAGGAAGAGCAGCAGGTAGGGGGCGAGGAACAGGTAGGCGTCGCGGGTCTCGTGCTCGCGCCGCCCGCCCGGTGGCGCACCGGAGGCCGGCGCGGACCGGACGTCCTCGCTCGCGTCGTCCACCGTCTGGGTCGTGGTCATCGTGTCACCGCCCGAACTTGTCGAGGTTGGCCTGGAGCAGCTGCGTCGCGCGGCCGGCGGCGTCGCTGAGGGCTTCGTCCGGCTTGAGCCGGCCGAGGATGGCCTCGCTCACCGCCGTCTCCAGCGTCTGCGTCTGCACGTCCGGGACGCCGGGGACGCTGGGCAGGAAGCGCATCGCCGGGATGGCAGAGGCGAGCGCCGACTGCGGGGAGTCCTTGAACTCCGTGGACTCGCGCGCCTCGTTGAGCGCGGGGATCATGCCGGCGCCGGACCAGGCCGCCGACTGCTCGGTGAGGTAGCGGATGAACGCCTTGCCGGCCTTCAGCCGGTCGTCCTCGGGCTCGCGGTCGCGGAAGAGGACGAGGTGGTGGGAGTTGGCCCACACGGCGGGCTGCTCGCCGATCGTCGGGATCGGCGCGATGCCCCAGTCGAGGTCGCCGCCGGCGGCCTGCAGGTCGTTGATCTGCCAGATGCCGTCCCAGGTGAAGGCGCCCTCGCCGTTCTTGAAGGCGGTGTACTGGGTGTCCACGGCGACGTTGTCGGGGCTGTAGCCCTCCTCGACCTGGCGGCGCATCCACGACAGCGCCTCGACGCCCGCGTCGCTGTCGAAGAGCGCCTCGCTGCCGTCCTCGGCGTAGGGCTCGCCGCCGAACTGCCACAGCAGCGAGAGGAACATCAGGTGGGCGGGCCAGCGGTTCGGCATCCAGAAGGGGGTCTCGACGCCCTCGCCGGTCATCTGGTCGAGCACCTGGCGCAGCTCGTCGCCCGTGCCCGGCTGCCCGGAGGCGCCGACGCGCTCGAGCATCGAGCGGTTGGTGTAGCTCGCGAGGCAGTGCACGTCGAGCGGCACGCCGTACCGGACGTCGTTGACCATCCCGCCGTTCCAGACCTGCTCGGGGTACTGGTCGGCGCTGATGCCGAGCTCCTCGAGGACGTCGTCGAGCGGGTTGAGCGTCTGGCGGGCCGACTGGGTGGCCAGCTGCTCGAGGTGCATGGCGCCGACGTCGGGACCGCGGCCGGCGTGCACCGCGGCCACGACCCGCTGGTAGTACTGCGCCCAGTTGATGGTGTTCTGCTCGACGGTGATGAGGTCCTGGCTGGAGTTGAACCGGGCGACCAGGTCGCGCATCGCGGGGCCGTCGCCGCCGGTGAACCCGTGCCAGTAGCTGATCGTCACCGGCGGCCCGTCATAGCTGGCGCCGAGCGCGGCGCCGGTGTCCACCACCGGCGTGGTCGCGCCTCCGCACCCGCTCACCACGGACGCCACGGTCGCGCCGCCGGCGACCGCCAGCAGCTGTCGTCGGGTCAGGGTCATCGCTCAGCTCCTCGGGATGCGCGCGTCGGGGGGCCGCGCGACAGGTCCGGTCTACTACGGATTTCCAACGATGTAAAGCAGGGGATGTGGCGTCCGCCACAGGCCGACGGTCGGCAGTCGGCGGGCGGCCGACGGGCTCAGCGGTCTCCGGCGGTGCTGTCCCGCTCGACCACCACGAAGGGGACGTCGGGGTCCGGCGACTCCTCGACGCCGGACAGCCGGGCGTGCAGCGTGTGCACGGCGCGGACCGCGAGCTGCACCTTGTCGGGCGACACCGTCGTCAGCGTCGGCACGCTGTAGGCGCACTCGTCGATGTCGTCGAAGCCGCCCACCGCCACGTCCTCGGGCACCCGGACCCCGTGCTGGCGTAGCGCGGCCAGCGCCCCGAGGGCGAGGAGGTCGTTGAAGCAGAACACCGCGTCGAACGGGGCGCCGGCCGCTACGAGCCGGTGGATCGCCGCGGCCCCGTCGGCCCGGCGGTAGTTGGCGGCCGGCGCCCACAGCTCCTCGTGCCAGGGGATGTCGAGCTCCTCGTGCGCGCGCTGGTAGCCGGCCAGCCGGAGCCGGGCCGCGCTGACGTGCCGCTCGGTCGGGGTGCCGACGACCGCGATCCGCCGCCGCCCGGCGGCGAGCAGGGTGTGCGTCAGCCGCGCGGCCGCCTTCACGTTGTCGATGCGGAGGTGGTCCACGGTGCTGTCGGTGACGTGCTCGCCGAGCATGACGACCGGCGTACGTCGTGCCGTCTGCTCGATGTCCTCGCGCAGCAGGCCGAGGGGGCTGAGGATGACCCCGTCGACGAGCCCCGGCCGGATCCCCGAGAGCACCTCGAGCTCGCGCTGCCGCTCGCCGTCGGTCTGCTCGACGAGCACCGTCAGGCCGAGCCGGTCGGCCGCCTCGATGACGTGGGCGGCCACCTCGGCGAAGTAGACCTCGTCGAGCCGGGGCACCCCGAGCGCGATGACGCCCGTACGCCCCGTGCGCAGGCTGCGCGCCTGGAGGTTCGGGCGGTAGTCGAGCTGCTCGACGGCCGCCTCGACCTTCGCGCGGGTCGTCGCGCTGACGTGGGGGTAGCCGTTGATGACGTTGGAGACGGTCTTGACCGAGACCCCGGCCAGCAGCGCGACGTCCTTGAGCCTCACCGCCATGAGCTGTCCTCCGTGACACGGCGCCGTGCGCCGGCTGGGTTGCTGCGCGTCTCCAACGATGTAAACATACGAGGAACCCGCGTCGTCCGCCACGACCCCGTGTCGCCCGGCGCCGTGCCGCCGCCGTCCACGACCCTAGGAGAGCACGTGCCCGAGTCTCCCGTCACCGCCCCGGACGCCAGTGGGACCGACCCGGGGACCGACCCGGGGACCGGTGCGCTGGACCCCGCCGACGAGCTCCTGCACCCCCGACCGCAGTTCGCCCGGGCGGAGTGGACCGAGCTCGACGGCCCCTGGCAGTTCGCGTACGACGACGAGGACGCCGGCCTCGACGCGACGTGGGCCGCCCGCGAGGACGTCTTCGACCGCGAGATCGTCGTCCCCTTCCCGCCGGAGTCGCGGCTCTCGGGGATCCACGACCCCGGCTACCACCCCGTCGTCTGGTATCGCCGCGTCGTGCCGTGCCCGCGGCCCGGCGACGGCGACCGGATCCTGCTGACCTTCGGCGCGGTCGACTACCGCTGCACGGTCTGGGTCAACGGCCACCGCGTCGGCGACCACGAGGGCGGGCACTCGTCGTTCACCCTCGACGTCACCGCCGCCCTCGAGGCCGACACCGACAACCAGGTCGTCGTCGTGCGGGCCGAGGACTGGCACGACGACGTCACCCAGCCGCGGGGCAAGCAGGACTGGGCCGAGAAGCCGCACACCATCTGGTACCACCGCACCACCGGGATCTGGCAGCCCGTGTGGTGGGAGCGGGTCAGCCCCGCCCACCTCACCGACCTGCACGTCACCCCCGACGTGGTGCGCGGCCGCATCGACGTGGAGGCGCGGGTCCCCAGGTCGGCCGGGCCCGGCCTCGCGCTGCGCTGCCGGGTGCGGTTCGAGGGGGAGACCCTCGCCGAGACCACGGTCACCGTCGTCGACCCCGACCTGCGGCTGTCGGTGGAGCTGCCGTTCGCCCGCAACTACCAGGAGGTGCACCGCATCACCTGGCGACCCGAGTGGCCCAACCTCCTCGACGTCGACCTCACGCTGCTGCGCGACGGCGAGCCGGTCGACGAGGTCACCAGCTACACCGGCTTCCGCCAGGTCGGCTACGCCGACGGGCACTTCCTGCTCAACAACCACCCCTACTTCCTCCGGCTGGTGCTCGGCCAGGGCTACTGGCCCGAGTCGCACCTCGCCGCGCCGTCGCCGGCGGCGCTGCGTCGCGAGGTCGAGCTCATCAAGGAGCTCGGGTTCAACGGCGTACGCGTCCACCAGAAGGTCGAGGACCCGCGCTTCCTCTACTGGTGCGACCGCCTCGGCCTGGTGGTGTGGGGCGAGATGCCCAGCCCCTACGCCTACTCGCCGACGATGGTCGAGCGCCTGACCCGCGAGTGGCTCGAGGTCGTCAGTCGCGACCGCAGCCACCCCTGCATCGTCACGTGGGTGCCGCTCAACGAGAGCTGGGGCTTCCAGATGGTCGAGCAGGACGCCGCCCAGCGACACTTCGCCTCCGCGCTCTACCACCTGACCCGGTCGGTCGACCCGACCCGGCCCGCGATCAGCAACGACGGCTGGGAGCACACCGACAGCGACATCTGGGGCGTGCACGACTACGGCCCGAGCGGCCGCGGGCTCCGCGAGCGCTACGGCACCCGCGAGGCGCTCGACCGCAACCTGCGCGAGGGCCGTCCCGGACGCCGTCGGGTGCTGCTCGAGGAGGGCACCGACCGCGGCCAGCCGGTCGTGATCACCGAGTTCGGCGGCCTGTCCTTCACCCCGGACGAGGGCCAGGACTGGTTCGGCTACTCCACCGTCGCCAGCGCCGACGACCTCGTCGCCAAGCTGGCCGAGCTCGTCGACGCGCTGGTCGACAGCCCCACCATCGCGGGCTTCTGCTACACCCAGCTCACCGACACCGAGCAGGAGGACAACGGCCTCCTGACCGCCGACCGTGAGCCGAAGGCACCGGTGGAGCGCATCCGCGCGGCCCTGTCGCGACCCGCGCGCTCCGACCCGGCCAGCGAGGTGGACCAGACCCGCGAGGAGGCCGCGGCACCGACCGGCGACGCCCCCTGACCTGCGTCGCTCAGGCCTCGCGCCAGGGCGAGGCGTGCGGGTGGCCGAACAGGCCGGGCAGGCCACCGCTGTGCAGCAGGACGGTCCGCGACCCGGCCGTGACGACACCGTCGCGGACGCCCGCGACGAGGCCGGCCGCCGCGCGGCCGGTGTAGACGGGGTCGAGGACGATGCCCTCGGTCCTGGCGACCAGCTGCATCGCGGCGCGGGTGTCGTCGGTGAGGACCTCGTAGCCCGCGCCGACGAGGTCGGAGCGGATCCGGAGCGTCCCGGCGGCGGCGTCGTCGGGAGCGATCGCGCCCCACAGTGAGCGGACGCGGTCCTCGGCGTCGTCGACCGCACCGGTGTCGACGCCGAGGACCCGCTCGGGCCCCAGGGCGCTCACCAGCCCCGCCATCGTCCCTCCCGAGCCGACGGCCACCACGACGTCACGCAGGTCGGGAGCCTGGTCGAGGAGCTCACGGCCCGCGTCCTCGTACGCGCGGGCGCCGACGGCGTTGGAGCCACCGAAGGGGATCACGCCCGGACGCCTCCCCGCGGACCGCTCGTGGTCGGCCGCGTCCTGGACCGCCGCCGCGAGGCCCTCGGCGCCGACGTCGCCGGCCCACACGATCCGGGCACCCAGCAGCCTGTCCAGCAGCAGGTTGCCGGTCTCCGTGGCGGGCTCGTCCCCCACCAGCACGAGGACGACCGGCACCCCGAGCCGGGCGCCGGCGGCAGCGGTCAGGCGCGCGTGGTTGCTCTGCGGGGCCCCGCTGGTCACGACCACGTCGGCGCCGTCGTGCAGCGCGGCAGCCATGGTGCGCTCGAGCTTGCGGACCTTGTTGCCGCCGCCGCCCAGCCCGATGAGGTCGTCGCGCTTCACCCAGAGGTCGTCGGGCCCTAGCCCCAGCGCCACGCCGAGCCGCGGCATCGGCTCGAGCGGCGTGGGGAGGGTGGCCAGCGCCGCGGTCTCGGGGCCGGTCGGGCGGTAGGGAGGAAGGGCCATGCGGTCAGCCTCGCAGGGTGGGAGCGCGCACCGGACGCGGCGTCAGGCGAGCCGCGCCGGGAACCCGCCGGTGGCGACGGGACCCCAGTCGGTGGGCGTCACGCGGATCAGCGACTTGCCCTGGTCGAGCATCGCCTGGCGGTACTCCTCCCAGTCGGGGTGCTCGCCGGAGATGGTGCGGAAGTACTCGACCAGCCCTTCGACGGCCTCGGGCACGTCGAGCACCTCCGCCTCGCCGTTGACCTGCACCCACGGCCCGTCCCAGTCGTCCGAGAGGACGAGGACGCTGACGGCGCGGTCGCGGCGCACGTTGCGGGTCTTCGCCCGCTCCGGGTAGGTCGACACGACCAGGCGTCCGGCGCCGTCGACGCCGCCCGTCACCGGCGAGGCCTGGCTGGTGCCGTCGGCGCGCCGGGTGATGAGCACGAAACGGTGCCGGGGTCGGACGAAGTCGAGGAGTCCCTCCAGGTCGACGCGGGTGGTGGTGGCCACGGTGCGGGGCATCGGCGTCCTTCCGGTCGCGGGCGGGTGCGGGTCGCTCACCTCGAGTCAACCGGCGACCGGCGCCGCAGCCAACCCCCGGAGGGGTCGGTGGTGCTCAGGCCGCCGCGGCTCCCGCTCGCAGGCCGGCCGCCTCGCGGGCGAGCCGCTCGACCTCGGCCCAGTCGCCGCGTCGTACGACGTCGGCGGGGGTGAGCCAGGATCCGCCGACACAGCCGACGTTGGGCAGCGCGAGGTACGACGCCGCGCTGGCGGCGGTGATGCCGCCGGTCGGGCAGAACCGCGCGTCGGGCACGGGGGAGGCGATCGACTTCAGCCACGGCGCGCCGCCGGCGGCCTCGGCGGGGAAGAACTTCATCTCGGTGTGGCCGGCCTCGAGCACGGCCATCACCTCCGACACCGTCGCGGTGCCGGGCAGGAAGGGCAGGCCCGTGCCGGCCATCGCCGCCAGCAGGGTCGGCGTCGCGCCGGGGGAGACGAGGAAGGTGGCGCCGGCGTCGCGGGCCGCCTCGGCGTGGGCCGGCGCGAGCACGGTGCCGGCCCCGACGAGGATGTCGGGCACCTCGGCGGCGATCGCCCGGATCGCGTCGAGGGCGACGGGGGTGCGCAGGGTCAGCTCGATCGCGGGCAGGCCGCCGGCGACGAGGGCGCGGGCCAGCGGGACCGCGTGGGCGACGTCCTCGACGACGACCACCGGCATGACCGGGACGACGTCGAGCAGGGACCCCAGGGTCGGGGACTCAGGCGTGCTGGGCAACGGGCACCTCCGGGGACGGCATGTCGAACGCGGGGAAGACGCTGGCGCCGGCGTCGGCGGGACCGACGGTGGCGCGGAAGGCGGCGAAGAGCTCGCGGCCGGTGCCGGCGAACTCGGCGCCCTCGGGCGCGCGACCGGTCGCCGGGCGGCTGCGCAGCGCGGCCTCGTCGGCGACGACCAGGCGGCCGGTGAGCGCGTCGACGGTGACGACGTCGCCGTCGACGATCCGCGACAGCGGACCACCGAGCGCGGCCTCCGGGGTGACGTGGATAGCGGCGGGGACCTTGCCGGAGGCGCCGGACATGCGGCCGTCGGTGACGATGGCGACCTTGTGCCCGCGGTCCTGCAGCACCCCGAGCGCGGGGGTGAGCTTGTGCAGCTCGGGCATCCCGTTGGCCGCCGGTCCCTGGTAGCGGATGACGGCGACGAGGTCGCGGCCGTCGAGCCGCCCCTCGGCGAAGGCGGTGAGGAAGTCGGCCTGGTCGTCGAAGACCAGCGCCGGCGCGGTCACCACCCGGTGCTCGGGAGCGACGGCGGACGTCTTGATGACGGCCGTGCCGAGCGGGCCGGTCAGCACCTTGAGGCCGCCGTCGAGGGCGAAGGGCTGGTCGGCCGGCCGCAGCACGTCGTGGTCGAGGCTGGCCTTGGGGCCCTCCTCCCACGTGAGGTCGTCGCCGCGCAGCACCGGCTCGCGGGTGTAGAGCGACAGCCCGCGGCCGACGATCGTCTGGACGTCCTCGTGCAGCAGGCCGGCCCCGAGGAGGGTGTGCACGAGGTAGGCGATGCCGCCGGCGGCGTGGAAGTGGTTCACGTCCGCCTGGCCGTTGGGGTAGATCCGGCACAGCAGCGGCACGACGGCCGAGAGGTCCGACAGGTCCTCCCACGTCAGCGCGATCCCCGCGGCGCGGGCGATGGCGACGAGGTGGAGGGTGTGGTTGGTCGAGCCGCCGCTGGCGAGCAGGGCGACGCAGGCGTTGACGATCGTGCGCTCGTCGACCAGCTCGCCGATCGGTGTCGGCTCGCCGCCCTGGCGGGTGATGGCCACCGCCCGGGCCGCAGCCGCTCGGGTGAGCGCGTCGCGCAGCGGCGTACCGGGGTTGACGAAGGAGGAGCCGGGCAGGTGCAGGCCCATCACCTCCATCAGGAGCTGGTTGGAGTTGGCGGTGCCGTAGAACGTGCAGGTGCCGGCCGAGTGGTAGGACGCGGCCTCGGCCTCGAGCAGCTGCTCGCGGGTGGCCTTGCCCTCGGCGTGGAGCTGGCGGATCCGCGCCTTCTCGGCGTTGGGCAGGCCCGAGGGCATCGGCCCGGCGGGGACGAAGACGGTGGGCAGGTGGCCGAACGACAGCGCGCCGATGAGCAGCCCGGGCACGATCTTGTCGCAGACGCCGAGCAGCAGCGTCCCGTCGAACATGTCGTGGCTGAGCGCGATCGCGGTGGACATCGCGATCACGTCGCGGCTGTAGAGGGACAGCTGCATCCCGGCGCGACCCTGGGTGATCCCGTCGCACATGGCCGGGACGCCGCCGGCGACCTGGGCGAGCCCGCCGGCGCGCACGGCCGCCTTCTTGAGCACGGGCGGGTAGTCCACGAACGGCTGGTGCGCCGACAGCATGTCGTTGTAGCTGGTGACGATCGCGAGGTTGGGCTTGGTGCGACCGCGCAGGGCGGTCTTGGCGGCCGGCTCGCTGGCGGCGAAGCCGTGCGCGAGGTTGGCGCAGCCGAGGTCGGTGCGCGCGGCCGGGCCGGTGCCGGCGGCGGCGCGCACCCGGGAGAGGTACGCCGCGCGCGAGGCGGTGCTGCGCTCGACGAGCCGGGCGGTCACCGCGGCGACGACGGGGTGCATGCGGTCGGTGGTCATTCGATCTCCTGCCAGGTGCGGCCGTCACGCTCGAGGAGCATGGCCGCGGCGGTCGGGCCGGACGTGCCGGCGGGGTAGCGCTTGGGGTGGTGGCCGTCGGCCCTCCAGCGGCACAGGATCGGCTCGACCCAGGCCCAGGCGGCCTCGACCTCGTCGCGCCGCATGAAGAGGGTCGGGTTGCCCTTGATGACGTCCATGAGCAGCCGCTCGTAGGCGTCGGGCGACCGCTCCGAGAAGGCGGTCGCATAGCTGAGGTCGAGCGAGACCGGGTGCAGCCGGATGCCGCCGGGGCCGGGCTCCTTGGCGGTCATGTGCAGCCGCATGCCCTCCTCCGGTTGGAGCTGGATGTGCAGCCGGTTGCCCAGCACCGCGCCCTCGGAGTGCGGGAACATCGCGTGCGGCGGCTCCTTGAAGACCACGACGATCTCCGACAGCCGCCGGCCCATCCGTTTGCCGGTGCGGAGGTAGAACGGCACCCCGGCCCAGCGCCAGTTCTGCACCTCGGCGCGCATCGCGACGAAGGTCTCGGTGCTCGAGCCGGTGTGCCCGAGGTCCTCGGCGTAGGACGCCACCACGCGGCCGTCGACGACGCCCTGGCCGTACGCCCCGCGGACGGTGTCGCGGTCGACGTCGGCGGGCCCCATCGGCTTGAGCGCCTGCAGCACCTTGAGCTTCTCGTCACGGACCGTCTCGCGACCGACGTACGTCGGCGGCTCCATGGCGACGAGGCAGAGCAGCTGCAGGAGGTGGTTCTGCACCATGTCGCGCAGCGCGCCCGAGGTGTCGTAGTAGGCGCCGCGGTCGCCGACGCCAAGGGTCTCGGCAACGGTGATCTGCACGTGGTCGACCCAGCGGGAGTTCCACAGCGGCTCGAGGAACGTGTTGGCGAACCGGGTGACGAGGAGGTTCTGGACGCTCTCCTTGCCGAGGTAGTGGTCGATCCGGAAGACCTGGTGCTCCTCGAAGACCCGGCCCACGGCGTCGTTGATCCGCTGCGCCGAGGCGAGGTCGGTCCCGACCGGCTTCTCCATGACGACGCGCGAGGTCGGCTCGACCACGCCGATCTCGTCGAGCCGCTCGCAGATGGGCCCGAACAGCGCGGGCGCGACGGCGAGGTAGAAGGCCCGGACCACGCCTCGGTCGCGCTCCTTGAGCATCCCGTGCAGGTGGTGCCACCCGTCGGGGTCGCTCGCGTCGACCGTCAGGTGGTGGAGCCGGTCGAGCATCCGGTCGACGGCGGCCGGCTCGAGGTCGGCCGGGTCGACGTGGCGACCGAGCGCCTCGCGGGCCAGGGCGCGGTAGGCCGCGTCGTCGTGGTCGCTGCGGGAGGCGCCGATGATGCGGAAGTCGCGGGGCAGCTGGTGCTCGCGCTCGCGGTGGTAGAGCGCCGGCAGCAGCTTGCGCAGCGCGAGGTCTCCGGTGCCGCCGAAGACGACGAAGTCGCAGTCCGGGAGCTCGGTGGCGAGCTCGGTCGTGGGCAAGGTCACGCGACGACGCTAACCCATCTTCGGCTCACTGTGACCCCTTCTTAGGACTTTCGTGTGCATAAGTCGGCGAGGGATGGGTCTCCACGCCTAGGATCTCGGCGATGAACGAGACCGCAGGGGACCTGCTCGAGCTGGTGCGCACCGGCCGGGCCAGCACCCGCTCCGAGCTGCGCCGGCTGACCGGCATGTCCCGCACCGCGGTCGTCTCCCGCGTCAACGCCCTCGCCGACGCGGGACTGCTGCTGCTCGGCGAGGAGCTGGCCAGCACCGGCGGTCGGCCGCCCGGCAGCCTCGTCTTCAACGTCGACGCCGGCGTCGTCCTCTCGGTCGCCATCGGCCGCTCGCGCACGCAGCTGGCGAGCTTCGACCTCGCCGGCACCGAGCTCGCGACCGCGTCCGTCGAGCACGAGGTCGGCGCCGGCCCCGACGCGGTCCTCGCGCCGGTCGCCGCCCGGCTCGGCGACCTGCTCCCCGACGACCGTTCGGTGCTCGGCGTGGGCATCAGCCTCCCCGGCGCCATCGATCCCGAGCGCGCGGTGAGCCTCGCCTCCCCGGTGATGGCGGGCTGGGACGGCGTCGACCTCGCGCCCTACGTCGCCGACGTCACCGACGCCCCGCTCCTCGTCGGCAACGACGCCGACGTGCTGGCCCTCTCCGAGCGGCTCGGGCACGGCACGACGTACGCCGACATGCTGGTGCTCAAGGCCTCCACCGGCCTCGGCCTGGGGATCGTCGCCGGCGGCGAGGTGGTCAGCGGCCACCTCGGCGGCGCCGGGGACCTCGGGCACGTCAAGGTCGGGGCGGGTGCCGGTCGGTCGTGCCGGTGCGGCGCCGAGGGGTGCCTCGAGACGGTGGCGGGCGGCTGGGCGCTGGTGGCGCGGCGCGCCGGCTCGGGCCGCGACGTCCACCACGTCCGCGAGCTGACCGCGCTCGCGATCGCCGGCGAGGCCGAGGCCCGCGCGATGCTGCGCGAGAGCGGCCGGCTGGTCGGCGAGGTGCTCGCCACGGCGATCACCCTGCTCAACCCGCAGGCGGTCGTCGTGGGCGGCGACATGTCCGCCGCCTTCGACGTCTACGCCGCCGGCCTGCGCGAGAGCGTCTACGCCGCGTCCACCGTCCTGGCCACCCGCGACCTGCAGGTGCTGCCGTCGACGTACGGCGACCGCGCCGGCCTCGTCGGGTGCGCCGTCATGGCGCTCGACCACGTCCTGGCTCCCAGGTCCGTCGACGCCCGGCTCGCCGAGCTCGCACGCGCGGGTCCGAGCGCGGCCCCGAGCGCGTGGTGAGCACCTAGGATCGCGGCCATGGGGGAGCAGCGCGCGCGGAGGAACGGCCCACGCCGGTCCCCCAGCATGGCGGAGGTGGCCGAGCGGGCGGGGGTGTCCCACCAGACGGTGTCGCGCGTGCTCAACGACGCCTCGCTCGTCAAGGAGGAGACCCGGTTGCGGGTCCAGTCGGCGATCGAGGAGCTCGGCTACCGCCGCAACTTCGCCGCCCGGGTCCTGGCCACGAACCGCTCGGGCCGGATCGGGATGGTCACCGCCCACCTCGCCCTGCACGGCCCGAGCATGATCGCGCTCGGCGTGCAGGAGGCCGGCCACCGCGAGGGCTACGACGTCTCGCTCGTGGGGCTGTCGGAGTTCTCCCTCGAGGCGCTGCAGAGCGCCGTCGACCGGCTCTACGACCAGGCCGTCGAGGCCATCGTGGTCGCCGTCGCCCACCGCGAGGCGGCCGAGATGACGCGCTCCCTGCAGCTCACGATCCCCCTGGTGACGGTGCAGGGCGTCACCGCGGGCGCCCCGCTCACTGCCGGCATCGACCAGGCGGCGGGCGCCGAGCTCGCGGTCGGCCACCTGCTCGACCTCGGCCACCGCAAGATCGCCCACCTCAGCGGCCCCCTCGACTGGGTCGAGGCCGACCAGCGGCGCGCCGGCTGGCGGCGCGCGCACGAGCGGCGCGGCCTGCTCCCCGGTCCCGAGCTCGACGGCGACTGGTCGGCCGACAGCGGCCACGCCGCGGGGCTGATGGTCGCCGACGACCCCGACGTCACCGCGGTCTTCGCCGGCAACGACTCTATGGCGCTCGGGCTGCTGCATGCCCTCCACGAGCGCGGGCGCCGGGTGCCCGACGACATCAGCGTCGTCGGCTTCGACGACGTCCCCGAGTCGGCGTTCTACTGGCCCGCCCTCACCACGGTCTCCCAGGACTTCTCCGAGCTCGGCCGCCGCGCCCTGGACCTCGCCCTCGCCGCCGTACGCGGCGATGAGCAGGCCACCGCCGAGCCGATCGAGCCGACGCTCACGGTGCGGGCCTCCTCTGCCCCGCCCTCGCGGACGTCCTGACGTCGGGTCCCCGCGCCGCCGCCCCGCGCCCGCTGGTGGGCGGTGAGTGACGCAGGTTCTCCGAGCCCAGAACCTGCGTCACGCACCGCTGCGGGCGTGTCGGCGTACGACGCGCGGGTGGGCGGTGAGTGAGGCAGGTTTTCCTCGCCCAGAACCTGCCTCACTCACCGCTGCGGGCGTGTCGGCGTACGACCCTCGGGCGGGCGGTGAGTAGGGCAGGTTTTCCGTGCCCAGAACCTGCCTCACACACCGCTGAGGGCGTGTCGGCGTACGACCCGCGGGTGGGCGGTGAGTGAGGCAGGTTTTTCCGCGCCGAGAACCTGCCTCACTCACCGCGCGGCGATCAGAGGAGCGGTGGCTGAGCCACATCCGCGGCGTACGACATGTGGCTGGCGCACCGCTGCGGGCGTGTCGGCGTACGACGCGCGGGTGGGCGGTGAGTGACGCAGGTTCTCCGAGCCCAGAACCTGCCTCACTCACCGCTCCGAGACCCCACCGCCAGAGTGAGCGTTCACATTTCAATGAAGATTCTGGGCGCCAGTCACTTGACGGCCGCCAATGTTAGCG
Source organism: Nocardioides renjunii (assembly GCF_034661175.1). Taxonomy (NCBI): domain Bacteria; kingdom Bacillati; phylum Actinomycetota; class Actinomycetes; order Propionibacteriales; family Nocardioidaceae; genus Nocardioides; species Nocardioides renjunii. Next base: position 407,618 of record NZ_CP141058.1, read on the forward strand.
CTCACACTCATCGGACGTGACACCAGTCACACGGGCTCACAAGCCCCTTTGATGTGGAGGAATGACAGTGGTGAAGAAGACCTTGGTCGCTGTGGCGGCGATCTCTTTGAGCACCTTCGCTCTCACCAGCTGCGGGAGCAGCTCCGACGCGGACAGCGGGTCGGACAGCGGCGGTGGCGACGGGACCATCACGATGGGCTTCGCGCAGGTCGGCGCCGAGAGCGGTTGGCGCACGGCGAACACGAAGTCCATCCAGGAGACGGCGGAGGCCGAGGGCATCGACCTGAAGTTCACCGACGCCCAGGGCAAGCAGGAGAACCAGATCCAGGCGATCCGGTCCTACATCCAGCAGAAGGTCGACGTCATCGCCTTCAGCCCCGTCGTGGAGACCGGTTTCGACGCCGTCCTCCAGGAGGCCAAGGCGGCCGGGATCCCCGTGATCCTCACCGACCGCGCGGTCGACGTCGACGACCCGTCGCTCTACGAGACCTTCCTCGGCTCCGACTTCGTCCTCGAGGGCGAGAAGGCCGGCCAGTGGCTGGTGGAGAACGCCGCGGACTCCGACGTCGACGGTGACGGCACGGTCAACGTCGTCCAGCTGGAAGGTACGACCGGCGCCGCGCCGGCGATCGACCGCGCCGAGGGCTTCGCGTCCGAGATCGCCGCCGACGACACGATCGAGGTGACCGCGTCGCAGACCGGTGACTTCACGCGTGACGGCGGCAAGCAGGTCATGGAGTCGTTCCTGCAGTCCGACGACAGCATCGACGTCGTCTTCGCGCACAACGACGACATGGGCCTCGGCGCGATCGAGGCGATCGAGGCCGCCGGTCTCGAGCCCGGCAAGGACATCAAGATCATCACGATCGACGCGGTCAAGGACGGCATGCAGGCCCTCGCCGACGGCAAGATCAACTACATCGTCGAGTGCAACCCGCTGCTCGGGCCCCAGCTGATGGACCTCGCCCAGAAGGTCCTCGACGGCGAGGAGGTCCCCGAGCGGGTCGTCACCGAGGAGGCCGCCTTCACCCAGGAGCAGGCCAAGGAGGCCCTGCCCGACCGGCAGTACTGAGCCGCAGCGCGGCCCGCGCCACCCGCGGGCCGCGCCGCACCTCCCGTCACCCGGTCCGACGCACGACGAGGTCGGGTCGGTGACGAGTCCGTGCCGGTGCACCGGGCCCCTCCGCACGTCAGGCCGGGCCCGGTGCGCCGCCCGCGGGAAGCACCCGCAGCAGCCAGAGAGGAACGAGATGACGCAGATGAAGTCGCAGCCGGAGGTCGCCGCCGCCCTGCCAGGTAACGACCGGCAGCCGGTGATCGAGATGCGCGACATCTCCATCACCTTCGGCGCCGTCCACGCCCTCGACAAGGTGTCCCTCCGGCTGTTCCCCGGGGAGGTCCACGCGCTGATGGGCGAGAACGGCGCGGGCAAGTCCACGCTGATCAAGGCCCTCACCGGCGTCTACACGATCGACGCGGGCGAGGTGCTGGTCGAGGGCGAGGAGCACGCGTTCCACTCGCCCGCCGCGGCGCAGGCCGCCGGCATCAGCACCGTCTACCAGGAGGTCAACCTGGTCCCGAACCTGACGGTCGCGGAGAACATGCTGCTCGGCCGCGAGCCGCGGCGCCTCGGCTCCATCAACGTCCGGGAGATGAACCGCCGCGCCCGGCGCACGCTGCTGCACCTCGGCATCGACGTGGACCCCCGCACGGTCCTCGACGAGCACCCGATCGCCGTCCAGCAGCTCGTCGCCATCGCGCGCGCCGTCGACGTGGAGGCCAAGGTCCTCATCCTCGACGAGCCCACCTCCAGCCTCGACGCCGACGAGGTCGAGAAGCTCTTCACCGTCATGCGCCGGCTCCGCGCGGAGGGCGTCGCGATCGTCTTCGTGTCGCACTTCCTCGACCAGATCTACGAGATCGCCGACCGCATGACGATCCTGCGCAACGGCCGCCTCGTCGAGGAGCGCATGGTCGCCGACACCCCGCAGCTCGAGCTCGTACGCCTGATGATCGGCCGCGAGCTCGAGACGCTCGAGCGGCTCGACCGCGAGTCGCCCAACACCGACGCCGAAACCGGTACGCCGCTGCTGAAGGCCGTCGGCCTCGCTCGCAAGAACACGTTGGAGGCCACCGACCTGGAGCTCTTCGAGGGCGAGGTCGTCGGCATCGCCGGCCTCCTCGGCTCCGGGCGCACCGAGCTCGCCCGCCTGCTCTTCGGCGCCGACACCGCCGACACCGGCGAGCTGACCTTCCGGTCCCAGCGTCGCCGGCTGCGCAGCCCGCGCCACGCCATCGACCGCAAGATCGCCTTCTCCAGCGAGGACCGCAAGGCCGAGGGCGTCGTCGGCGACCTCACCGTCGCCGACAACATGCTCCTCGCCCTGCAGGCCTCGCGCGGCTGGCTCCGCCCGATCCCGCTGTCGACGCGCACCCGGCTGGTCAAGGAGTACATCGAGGCGCTCGACATCCGCCCCGCCGACCCGACCGCCCTGATGCGCAACCTCTCGGGCGGCAACCAGCAGAAGGTGCTGCTCGCCCGCTGGCTCATCACCCAGCCCGAGATCCTCATCCTCGACGAGCCCACCCGCGGCATCGACATCGGCGCCAAGGCGCAGATCCAGGCCAAGGTCGCCGAGCTCTCCGCGCAGGGGCTGTCGGTGGTGTTCATCTCCGCCGAGCTGGAGGAGGTCCTCCGGCTCAGCGACCGGCTGGTCGTGATGCGCGACCGCCGCAAGATCGACGAGCGGACCAACCACGACGTCAGCGTCCGCGACGTCCTCGAGATCATCGCGGGCGAGGCCCGCACGCAGGAGGAGTCCCGTGCCTGAGTCCCCGACCCTCGCCCAGCGCGTGCTGCGGCACCAGCTGCTCTGGCCGGTCCTGGCCCTGGCGGTCCTGCTGCTCGTCAACGTCGCGGTCAACACCTCGTTCCTCGACATCCGGATGCAGGACGGCCACCTCTACGGCAACGTCGTCGACATCCTGCGCAACAGCGCGCCGGTGATGCTGGTCGCGCTCGGCATGACCCTGGTCATCGCCACCCGCGGCATCGACCTCTCGGTCGGCGCGATCGCCGCCATCGCCGCGGCCGTCGCCTGCACCCGCATCATCAACGCCGGCGACGAGGCCGCGCTGAGCACCGCCGTGATGGCGATGACCTACGCCGTCGTCGTCTGCATCGTGCTCGGCGCGTGGAACGGGTTCCTGGTCTCGGTGCTCGGCATCCAGCCGATCATCGCGACGCTGATCCTCATGGTCGCCGGCCGAGGCATCTCGATGGCGATCACCGACGGGCAGATCACCACCGTCAACAACCCGTGGTTCAGCGACCTCGCCTCCGGCTTCGTGCTGACGCTGCCGCTCGCGTTCCTCGTCGCGGTCGGCATGCTGCTGTTCACCGCGGCGCTGACCCGCCGTACGGCGCTGGGCATGCTGATCGAGTCGGTCGGCATCAACCCCGAGGCGAGCCGGCTCGCCGGCGTCCGGGCCCGCACGATCATCTGGACCGTCTACGCCTTCTCCGGCCTCTGCGCCGGGATGGCCGGCCTGGTGATCGCCGCCAACACCAACTCGGTCAACGCCAACAGCCTCGGCCTGTGGATCGAGCTCGACGCCATCCTCGCCGTCGTCATCGGCGGCACGTCGCTGATGGGTGGCCGCTTCTCACTGGCCGGCACGTTCATCGGCGCGATCTTCATCGCGACGCTGACCCGCACCATCCCCAACATCGGGATCCCGTCGGAGGTCAACTACCTCTTCAAGGCGGTCGTCGTCATCGCCGTGTGCCTCCTCCAGTCGCCCAAGGCGCGCGGCCTCCTGCGCGTACGCCGACCGGGCGGCCCGACCCCGGGTGCCCCGACCCCCGTCCTCGCGAAGGCAGGTTCCGCAGCATGAGCGCCGTCACCGTCCCCACCGAGTCGACGTGGGACCGCGTCCGGACCTACCGACCGCCCCACCGCTACCTGCCGATCATCGCCACGGCCGCACTGTTCATCGGGCTCTTCGGCGTCGGCGGCCTGCGCTACGAGGGGTTCTCCGACCCGCAGGTGCTGCTGAGCCTGCTCATCGACAACGCCTTCCTCATCGTGCTCGGCGTCGGGATGACGTTCGTCATCCTCACCGGCGGCATCGACCTGTCGGTCGGCTCCGTGGTCGCGCTGTCGACGATGATCGCCGCCAAGACCCTCGAGATGGGCTGGTCGCCCTACGCCTCCATCGGCGCGGTGCTCGCCACCGGCACCGTCCTCGGCCTGCTCATGGGCCTGCTCATCCACTACTTCGACATCCAGCCCTTCATCGCGACACTGGCGGGGCTGTTCCTGGCGCGCGGGCTGACCTACCTGATCAGCGTCGAGTCCATCTCCATCAAGGACCCGACCTTCATGGACCTCGCCTTCCGCACCCTCTACATCGGCGACTACTACCTCCGCTGGACCGCGGTCATCGCGCTGGCCACGGTCGTCGTCGCGGCGTACGTCCTGGCGCGCACCCGCTTCGGCCGCACGGTCTACGCCATCGGCGGCAACGAGGCGTCGGCGATGCTGATGGGGCTCCGGGTGGCGGCGACCAAGGTCGGCGTCTACGTCATCAGCGGCTTCTGCGCCTCGCTCGCCGGCCTGCTCTTCGCGCTCTACATCCTCTCCGGCAACAGCCTGCACGCGATCGGCATGGAGCTCGACGCCATCGCCGCCGTCGTCATCGGCGGCACGCTGCTCACCGGCGGCCGCGGCTACGTCGTCGGCTCGCTCCTCGGCGTGCTGGTGCTCGGCATCATCAAGACGCTCATCTCCTTCGACGGCACCCTCAGCTCCTACTGGATCCGGATCATCACCGGCCTGCTGCTCCTCGCCTTCGTCGTCGTGCAGCGCTTCGCCACCAGGCGCCAGGCATGACCGACGTCGTCCCGCGGCCCGACGCCGACCCCCAGCGCAGGCGTACGCCGGTCATGGCCGACGTCGCCCGGCTGGCCGGCGTCTCGCACCAGACGGTGTCCCGCGTCGTCAACGGGCAGGACAACCTGCGACCCGCCACCCGGGAGAGGGTCGAGGAGGCGATCCGCCAGCTCGGCTACCGGCCCAACACCGCGGCCCGCGCGCTGGTCACCCGCCGCTCGGCCACGATCGGCGTCATCGGCTCCAAGAGCGGCTACTGGGGACCCTCGACCGTGCACCGCACGATCCAGGCCGCCGGCCGCGAGGCGGGCTACTTCGTCAGCTCGGTCAACCTGCAGAGCCTCACCCGCAGCGAGCTCGTCGACGCCATCGACCACCTGCGCGACCAGGGCGTGGAGGGCATCGTCCTCATCTCCGCCACCGACGAGGCGGTCGAGGTGGCGCGCGCCCAGGAGCACCTCGGCACCCCGGTCGTGGTCGTCGAGGGCGACCCGGACCGCACCCACTGGACGGTCGGCGTCGACCAGGTCGCCGGCGCCGAGCTCGGCACCCAGCACCTCATCGACCTCGGGCACACCGACATCGTCCACCTCGCCGGCCCGCAGGAGTGGACCGAGGCGCGGGCCCGGCTGCACGGCTGGCGCACCGCGATGTACGCCGCCGGGCTGAGGCCCTCGGAGCACGTGACCGGCGACTGGTCGGCCGCCAGCGGCTTCGAGGCCGGGCAGCGGATCGCGGCCCGCGAGGACGTCACCGCGGTGTTCTGCGCCAACGACCAGATGGCCCTCGGCCTGCTGCGCGCCCTCAGCGAGTCCGGCCGCACCGTGCCGGACGGCAGGCGCGGCGTCAGCGTCGTCGGCTTCGACGACATCCCCGAGGCGCCCTACCTCGTCCCGCCGCTCACGACCGTGCGGCAGGACTTCCAGGCGGTCGGCCGCCGGGCCATCGAGATCCTCCGCGCCGCCCTGTCCGGCGACCCCGCGCCGGGTCGCCTGATCAACCCCGAGCTCGTGGTGCGCGCCAGCAGCGCCGCACCCGTCGAGAGGAAGCACTGACATGCCCGACGCACCCACCGGCCAGCCCGACGAGCACTACGTCGTCGGCGTCGACTACGGCACCCTGTCCGGCCGCGCGGTCGTCGTCCGCGTCTCCGACGGGGCCGAGCTCGGCACCGCGGTGCACGCCTACCCCCACGCCGTGCTCGAGCGGTCGCTGCCCTCGCACCTCGCCGGCAGCGAGCGGCGGCTCCCGCCGGAGTGGGCGCTGCAGGTGCCCGAGGACTACCGGGAGGTTCTCAAGGTCGCCGTCCCGGCCGCGCTCGCCGCGTCCGGCGTCGACCCGGCCCGGGTCATCGGGATCGCCACCGACTTCACCGCCTGCACGATGGTCCCGACGCTCGGCGACGGCACCCCGCTCAACGAGGTCGACGGCCTGCAGGACCGCCCGCACGCCTATGTGAAGCTGTGGAAGCACCACGCCGCCCAGGGCCAGGCCGACCGGATCAACCAGCTCGCCCGCGACCGCGGCGAGGCGTGGCTGCCGCGCTACGGCGGGCTCATCTCCTCGGAGTGGGAGTTCGCCAAGGGCCTCCAGCTGTTCGAGGAGGACCGCGAGCTCTACGACCGGATGGAGCACTGGGTCGAGGCCGCCGACTGGATCGTGTGGCAGCTCTGCGGCGACTACGTCCGCAACGCCTGCACCGCCGGCTACAAGGGCCAGCTGCAGACGTTCGACGGCCAGGACGCCGCCTACCCCTCGACCGCCTTCCTCGGCGAGCTCGCCGACGGCTTCGAGGCCTTCGTCGCCGACAAGGTCGAGCACCCGATCGGCCGGCTGGGGGAGCGGGCCGGCACGCTCACCGCCGAGGCTGCGGGGTGGACCGGGCTGCCCGAGGGCATCGCGGTGGCGGTCGGCAACGTCGACGCCCACGTCAGCGCCCCCGCCGCGCAGGCCGTCGGCGCCGGTCAGATGGTCGCGATCATGGGCACCTCGACGTGCCACGTGATGAGCGCCGAGGTGCTGCGCGAGGTGCCCGGCATGTGCGGGGTCGTCGACGGCGGCATCGTCGAGGGTCTGTGGGGCTACGAGGCCGGCCAGAGCGGCGTCGGCGACATCTTCGGCTGGTTCGTCGACCACGGCGTGCCGGCCTCCTACACCGAGGCGGCCGCTGCCGCTGGTGAGTCGGTGCACGAGCACCTCACCCGCCTCGCCGGGGAGCAGGAGATCGGCGAGCACGGCCTGGTCGCGCTCGACTGGCACTCCGGCAACCGCTCGGTGCTCGTCGACCACGAGCTGTCCGGGCTCGTCGTCGGCCAGACCCTCGCCACCCGCGCCGAGGACGTCTACCGTGCCCTGCTCGAGGCCACCGCCTTCGGCACCCGGGTCATCGTCGAGACGTTCCGCGACAGCGGCGTGCCGGTCGAGGAGTTCATCGTCGCCGGCGGGCTGCAGAAGAACGCGCTGCTCATGCAGATCTACGCCGACGTCACCCGCCTGCCGCTCTCGGTCATCGACTCCGACCAGGGCCCGGCCCTCGGCTCCGCCATCCACGCAGCCGTTGCGGCGGGCGCCTACGACGACGTGCCGGCCGCGGCCAAGCAGATGGGCAAGGTCCGCCGCCACGTCTTCGTGCCCGACGAGGCGCGCGCCGCGGCGTACGACGAGCTGTTCGAGCAGTACGTCGCGCTGCACGACCACTTCGGCCGCGCCACCACCACCATGCGCCGGCTCAAGGCGATCCGCCGCGACGCGGTGGCCCGCCGCGCGGCCGCGACCGAGGGGAGCCGCTGAGATGACCGCCGTCTCCGACGTCACCGACACCATCTCGGCGCTGCGCCGCGAGGTGTGCGCGCTGCACGAGCAGCTCACCCGCTACCAGCTCGTCGTGTGGACCGCGGGCAACGTGTCGGCGCGGGTGCCCGGGCACGACCTGCTCGTCATCAAGCCGAGCGGGGTGTCCTACGACGACCTCACGCCCGACAACATGGTCGTCTGCGACCTCGACGGCCGGGTCGTCGAGGGCGAGCACGCGCCGTCCTCGGACACCGAGGCCCAGGCCTACGTCTACCGCGAGATGCCGCACGTCGGCGGCGTGGTGCACACCCACTCGACCTACGCCACGGCGTGGGCGGCGCGGGGCGAGGCGGTGCCGTGCGTGCTGACGATGGGCGCCGACGAGTTCGGCGGCGAGATCCCCGTCGGGCCGTTCGCGATCATCGGCGACGACTCGATCGGCCGCGGCATCGTCGACACGCTCCGCGACAGCCGCTCGCCCGCGGTGCTCATGCGCAACCACGGCGTCTTCACCATCGGCCCCACCGCCCGTGCGGCGGTCAAGGCGGCCGTGATGTGCGAGGACGTGGCGCGCACCGTCCACGTCGCGCGCCAGCTCGGCAAGCCCGTGCCGGTCGCGCAGCACCACGTCGACGCCCTGTTCGACCGCTACCAGAACGTCTACGGCCAGCGCTGACCGCGCCGGACACCCACCGACCTGTGCCGCCACGAGCGGTGCGACCACCGAGGAGACCCATGAGCATGACGTCCAGCCCCGTCCCCGAGGTCTGGTTCCTCACCGGGAGCCAGTCCCTCTACGGGCCCGAGACCCTCGACCAGGTGGCCGAGCAGTCGCGGGGGATCGCCGAGCGTCTCGCCGAGGTCGCCGACCTGCCGGTCTCGGTGGTGTGGAAGCCCGTGCTCCTCGACGCCGGCTCGATCCACCGCCAGATGCTCGAGGCCAACTCCGACCCCTCGTGCGTCGGCGTCGTCGCGTGGATGCACACCTTCTCGCCGGCCAAGATGTGGATCGCCGGCCTCGACGCGCTGCGCAAGCCGCTGCTGCACCTGCACACCCAGGCGGGCATGGAGCTGCCGTGGTCGAGCATCGACATGGACTTCATGAACCTCAACCAGGCCGCCCACGGCGACCGGGAGTTCGGCTACATCCAGTCGCGGCTCGGGGTGGCCCGCAAGACCGTCGCCGGCCACGTCGAGTCGCCGGTCGTCGCCGAGCGCATCGCCCGCTGGACCCGCGCGGCCATCGGTCGGCACGAGCTGGCGCACCTCAAGCTGGCGCGCTTCGGCGACAACATGCGCGACGTCGCGGTCACCGAGGGCGACAAGGTCGAGGCGCAGCTGCGCTTCGGCGTCTCGGTCAACACCTACGGCGTCAACGACCTCGTCGCGGTCGTCGACGCGGTCTCCGACGCCGACGTCGACAAGCTCGTGATCGAGTACGCCGACACGTACGCCGTCGCGCCCGAGCTGCTGCCAGGTGCCGAGCGGCACGACTCGCTGCGCTACGGCGCGCGGATCGAGCTCGGCCTGCGCGAGTTCCTCACCGCCGGCGGCTTCGGCGCGTTCACCACCAACTTCGAGGACCTCGGCGGCCTGCGGCAGCTGCCGGGCCTGGCCGTGCAGCGGCTGATGGCCGACGGCTACGGCTTCGGCGGCGAGGGCGACTGGAAGACCTCGGTGCTCCTGCGCGCCACCAAGACGATGGCGGGCGGACTGCCCGGCGGCACGTCGTTCATGGAGGACTACACCTACCACCTGGTCCCGGGCGAGGAGAAGATCCTCGGCGCCCACATGCTCGAGGTCTGCCCGACCATCACCACGCAGCAGCCCACGCTCGAGGTGCACCCGCTCTCGATCGGCGGCCGCGAGGACCCGGTGCGGCTGCGCTTCACCGCCGACCCCGGCCCGGCGGTCGTGGCCGGCCTGTCCGACCTCGGCGACCGCTTCCGCCTGACGGTCAACGAGATCGACGTCGTCGAGCCCGACGAGGCGCTGCCGCAGCTGCCCGTCGCGTGCGCGGTGTGGGAGCCGCGCCCCTCGCTGTCGACGTCGGCCGAGGCCTGGCTGATGGCCGGCGCCCCCCACCACACGGTGCTGTCCAAGGCGGTCGACGCCGAGGTGCTCGAGGACTTCGCCGAGATGACCGGCACCGAGATGGTCACCATCGACGCCGACACCACGCCCCGCAGCTTCCAGCGCGAGCTGCGCTGGAACGCCGCCTACCACCGCCTCGCCCAGGGCCTCTGAGCCCGGGTCTGTGAGAATCGAGGACATGTCGCAGATGGAGCACCGCACTCTCGGAAGGACCGGCCGCGAGGTCTCGGTCGTCGGCCTGGGCACCTGGCAGCTGGGTGCCGACTGGGGCGAGGTCAGCGAGGACGACGCCCGCGCGGTCCTCGAGGCCTCGGCCGAGGCCGGCGTCACGTTCTACGACACCGCCGACGTCTACGGCGACGGCCGCAGCGAGCAGCTCGTCGGCCGCTTCGTCGCGGCCCACCCGGACGCCGGCTTCACCGTCGCCACCAAGATGGGCCGCCGCGCCGAGCAGGTCCCGGCCAGCTACGTCGAGGCCAGCTTCCGCGAGTGGCTCGACCGCTCGCGCACGAACCTCGGCGTCGACACCATCGACCTCGTGCAGCTGCACTGCCCGCCCAGCGAGGTCATCGACGCCGACGAGACCTACGACGTGCTCGACCGCCTCGTCGAGGACGGCGTGATCGCGGCCTACGGCGTCAGCGTCGAGACCGCCGCGCAGGCGCTGAGCGCCATCGCCCGGCCGCACGTCGCCAGCATCCAGATCATCCTCAACGCCTTCCGGATGAAGCCGCTCGACGAGGTGCTGCCGGCGGCCGCCGCCGCAGGTGTCGGCATCATCGCCCGCGTGCCGCTCGCCTCAGGCCTGCTGTCGGGCAAGTACGACCTCGACACCTCGTTCGCGGAGGACGACCACCGCAACTACAACCGCGACGGCAGCGCCTTCGACGTGGGGGAGACGTTCTCCGGCGTCGACTACGCGACCGGTGTCGAGGCGGCGCAGGAGTTCTCCGCGCTCGTCTCCGACGCCGGGCTGTCCGACGTCACGCCGGCGCAGGCCGCGATCGCCTGGGTCTGCCAGCAGCCCGGCGTCTCGACGGTCATCCCGGGCGCCCGCAACGTCGACCAGGCGGCGTCCAACGCGGCTGCCGGCCAGGTCGGCGAGCTGCCCGCGTCGTTCCTCGACGGGGTGGCCGAGCTCTACGACCGGAGGATCCGGGCGCAGGTCCACGGCCGCTGGTAGGCGTACGTTCACGCGGACCTGTGGTCCACGCACCTCCTCTGACCCCGAGCCGGGGCCAGCCGTCGCCGGTTTGCCCCGGCTCGTTCGACGAACGACCCGTCGCTGGCGCCAGTGGCTACGAACAACCACCAGGAGACAGCCGACGGAAGGCCAGGCCATGTGGGACACCGTGCAGACCAACGACGTGCACCTGTCGCACGACATGCCCTGCGCGCGCTGCGGACATGACGCCCACACGTTCCTCCCGTGCGGCACCGACTGCGCCTGCGCCCACGTCATGCCCGGGCGCGGCTGACGTCAGGGTCAGGTGTCCTTGGGCATGACGATCCACCCGATGAGGTAGGCGATCTCGCCCGCTCCCACGAGGCCGAAGATCACGAACCCGAGGCGGACCAGGCCCCGCGAGATCCCGAACCTGTCTGCGAGGCCGGCGCAGACCCCGGCGATCCATCTGCCCTGACGGGGGCGCACCAACCGTGAAGTAGCCATAGCCATCCCTAGCGTGCCGCGCCGGCACCCGCAAGAGCCGGGGCCTTGGCGGCCGACGAGGCGGCGGTTCGTCGTCGGCTCGTCGCCCACGCGTCAACCGCTGGACGCCCCGAGCCGCCACGATGGGCGTTGACAAGGGGAACGACCGTTCTCTACAGTCGAGGAACGGAGAACGTTCGTTCTCCACCAGGCAACCAGGAAGAGGGCGAGACGCATGGGCACCATCACCGTCGGCACCGAGAACTCCACCGACATCGAGCTGCACTACGAGGACCACGGCAGCGGCCAGCCGGTCGTGCTGATCCACGGCTACCCGCTCAACGGCGACAGCTGGGAGCTGCAGTCGCGCGAGCTGATCGATGCCGGCTACCGCGTCATCACCTACGACCGCCGCGGCTTCGGCGGCTCCTCCAAGGTCGGCGTGGGCTACGACTACGACACGTTCGCCGCCGACCTCAACACCCTCCTCGAGGAGCTCGACCTGCGCGACGTGGTCCTCGTCGGCTTCTCCATGGGCACCGGCGAGCTGGCCCGCTACGTGCGGCAGTACGGCACCGAGCGCGTCGCCAAGCTGGCCTTCCTCGCCTCGCTGGAGCCCTTCCTGGTCGAGCGTGACGACAACGAGGGCGCCGTCCCGCAGGACGTCTTCGACGGCATCGTCGAGGCCGCCCGCACCGACCGCTACGCGTGGTACACGCAGTTCTTCAAGGACTTCTACAACCTCGACGAGAACCTGGGCTCGCGGATCAGCGAGGAGGTCGTCCGCGGCAGCTGGGCCACCGCCGTCAGCAGCGCGCCGATCGCGGCGTACGCCGTCGTACCGGCCTGGCTCGAGGACTTCCGTCCGGACGTCGAGGCGGTGCGCGACGCAGGCCTGCCCACGCTGATCCTGCACGGGACCGCCGACAACATCCTGCCGGTCGACGTCACCGGTCGCCGGTTCCGGGAGCTCGTGCCCGCCGCGGAGTACGTCGAGATCGAGGGCGCCCCGCACGGCCTGCTGTGGACGCACGCGGCGGAGGTCAACGAGTCGCTGCTGAAGTTCGTCCAGGGCTGACGCCTCGACGACGCCCGGCTGGAGAACACGCGTTCTCCGGCCGGGTAGAGTCATGGTCATGGCGGGAGACAGCGTGCGCGAGCGGGTCGTCGACGCGGCGGACCGGCTGTTCTACGGCCGGGGCATCACCAGCGTCGGCATGGACGCCGTGCGGGACGGCTCCGGGGTCTCGCTCAAGGCCATCTACAAGGAGTTCCCCTCCAAGGAGGACCTGGTGCTCGCCGTGCTCGGACGCCGGCACCAGATGTGGACCACCGGCGTCGAGGGAGCCGTCGAGCGCATCGACGACCCGCGCGAGCGCCTCCTCGCGATGTACGACCACCTGGCCGACTGGTTCGGCGACAGCGACTTCCGCGGGTGCGGCTTCATCAACGCCTTTGGCGAGCTCGGCGGGGCCAGCCCCCGCATCGCCGACGCGGTCCGCGAGCACAAGCGGTCCTTCCAGGCGTACGTCGACCGCCTCGTCGCCGACGCAGGAGCACCGGCAGCCCTCGGTCCCCAGCTGGCCATCCTCGCCGAAGGCGCCCAGACCACCGCCGCGATCTCCGGGGTGCCGGACGCGGCCGGCGTCGCCCGGGCAGCGGCTCGGACCCTGATCGACGCCGCGATGTCGGACCACGGCGCGGTCGGCCGGGCCTGAGGGCTGACCCGATCGTCGCGGACGCCCTGTCAGAGCAGGGTGTCTGACCCACCGGCGACGAACCAGGCGAGCGCCGCGCAGTTGGCGACGACCGTCACCCAGAAGATCCTCCGGAACGGCTGCTTGACCGTCTTGTGGCGCAGGACCCGTCGGGCGACCAGCGCTCCCGGCCAGCCGCCCACCAGTCCCACCAGGTGGAGCGTGGACTCGGCCGTGCGCCACCTGCCCTGCCGGGCCGCGGACTTGTCGGCGGCGTACACCAGGAATGCGACTGCGCTGAGCAGGCCGTACGCCGCCAGCACCAGGAGCGGCAGCTCGTCCAGCGCGGCGAGACCGAGCAGCAGCAGGAAGAACAGCGTCGCGACGGTGACCGCCCCAGCAGTCCCGGTGACGGACAGGCGGGTTGGTGCGGCGCCTCGGTATCGCACCTCGGCGGCGCGCGCCCTGTCGCTCTCGTCGCGCACCTCGACGTAGGTCACCTCGCTGCCGTCGGCGGGTCGTCGACCACCGGGGAACGCACTCACGTGCACGAACACCCGGGATCCCCCGGCTGCCGGTGAGATGAAGCCGAAGCCCCGGTCGTCCTTCCAGTCGACCAGGGTGCCTTGCCGGCGTCCGCCGCGGTCGTCTGCAGGCATGGTCGGGTCCTCCGGTCGGGTGGGGGGCGTGGGGCGGTGGCGGTCAGGGGTGCCCGACGCCACGGACGAGCACGTGGTGCGCATTCTCGCGTGGGTCCGCCCGGCGTGTGGGTCGATCGCGGAAGTGCTCGCCGCCCCGCCGCCGCCTGCTAACGCGTGGCGGTGATCCCGCCGTCCACGGGGATGACGGCGCCGTGGATGTAGGCCGCCTCGTCGGACACGAGCCACGCGACGGCGTGGGCGATCTCGTCCGGGGTGCCCGGTCGGCCGGCGGGGGTCTGGGCGGTCATCTGGGCGATCACGTCGCCGCTGTCGGCGTTGATGGGTGTCCGGGTGGCACCGGGCGCGACGGTGTTGACCCGCACGCCGCGCGGGCCGAACTCTGCTGCCCAGCTCCGGGCCAGTTGCGCCTCGGCGGCCTTGGTGGCGGAGTAGAAGCCGACGAAGGGGTGTCCCACCGAGGCCATCCAGGACCCGATGACGACGATCGCGCCCGTACCGCGCTCTGCCATCGCAGGAGCGAGCGCCGCCGTGAGCACCTGGGGCGCGCGGACGTTGACGGCCAGGGTCGCCTCGAGGTCGGCGTCAGTCAGGGTGACGGTGTCGACCGCGGGACAGACCGCGGCGTTGTGGATGAGGATGTCGACGCGACCGTCGAGGGCCGCGACCCACTGGGCGGCGAGCTCGCGCAGCGCGGCGGGCGGGGCAGTGAGGTCACCGGCGACGAAGGCAGCGGAGGCGCCGCTGCCCTCGATTCCGGTCACCACCTCGGCGCCGCGTCGGGCGTCGCGGCCGGTGACCACGACGCGAGCCCCGCGAGCCGCGAGCTGATGGGCGATGGCGGCGCCGATGCCGCTGGTGGAGCCGGTGACGACAGCGGTCCGGCCGGAGAGGGAGGTGGGGTGGGTCATGCGAGCAGTCCACCCGCCCGGCCGGTGCCGCACCAGTGCGAGCGGTGCCGGGGCACGGCATGACCACGTCCGGAGCGCGGTGGGTCCGTAGGCTCGCGATGTGCCTACCGATCGATCCGCGCTGGGGGCGTTCCTGCGCTCGCGTCGCGACCGACTGAGCCCCTCGCAGGCCGGCATCACGGCGTTCCCCGGCCCGCGGCGGGTCCCGGGCCTGCGCAAGGAGGAGCTGGCGCACCTGGCCGGCCTCAGCACCGATCACTACAGCCGTCTCGAGCAGGGTCGCCAGCACACCGTGTCCGACGACGTCGTCCGTGCGCTCAGTCGGGCGCTGCAGCTCGACGCGGTCGAGCGTGCCCACCTGCGAGACCTGGCCGCGCCGATGAACCGACCGGGCAACGTGTGGGAGGTGGCGCAGCGCCCCGATCCCGGTCTGCTGCGCGTGATGACCGCCATGGACCGCGTCCCCGTGCTCCTCCTGGGACGTCGCTCCGAGATCCTCGCGTGCAACGCACTCGTGCGCGCTGTCCTCGGCCCCGAGATCGTGCCGGGAGCGGTGTTCATGCGCTGGCTCTTCCTCGACCACCGGTCCCGGCTGCGGATCGAGAACTGGACCGACTACGCGGCGGCCGCGGTCGGCGCGCTGCGGTACGAGAAGGGCCGTCACCCGTCGGACGGCCTCCTCGCGGCCCTGGTCGACGAGCTGCGCGCCGCGGACCCGGACGTCGCCCGGTGGTGGGACGACCACGGCGTCACCGACCGCACGTCCGTCGACAAGCGCATCGCGCACCCCGCGGTCGGCCCCCTCCGCTTCGGCATCGAGGCGCTCACCTCACCGCACGATCCTGAGCAGCGCCTGGTGGTCTACACCGTCGAGCCCGACTCGCCGACCGCGCGGACGTTGCCAGCGCTGGCCTCGTGGGAGCTCGGCGAACTGGATCCACTCCAGTCGCCGGCCATGCGCCATCCGCAGTGAGGTCGAGCTCGGCGCGGATTGCGAGGGATGGGGGAGGCGGATTGACGCACCCATTGTGGTAGATCCGATTGAACCTGCACGCTCGGCGGCGTCTGAGCGGCGTCCCTCACGTCGCGCTGCTCGCTAACGGCGTGAACCTGTGCTCCGCTCGCGTCGTGTTCGGCCATGCGCCCGAGCATGGCGGGCAACTCTGACAGCGAAGCCGGGTGCTCGATGTCCCCGACCGGAACCTGGGGTCCCGCCGCCCGACAGCCGGACACCCTCGGCGTCTGTCCCGTCGTGGCAATCGACGGCGCCGGGCGTGCCGCCTACATGTACTGGCACCAGCGACGCCTCTCCATCCGGCGGAGCGACCCCGACGGACGGTGGCACGAGCCGTGCGTCCTCACCGACCGCGCCAGCGATCCGTTCGACTCCGACGAGGACTCCGGCGACGTCGCGCCAACGGCCGCGGCGACGCCGTCGTCGTTCACCGCATCACCGACGGCACCCCCAACTGTGGGCCCGTCACAAGCCCGCCGGACAGCCGTGGATCGAACCAATCGAAGTGACCGCCGGAGCCACCGGCCGGCAACGCGCCTTCCGCGTTGCCATCGGACCGAGCCGCGACGTCGCCATCGCCTGCGTGAGGCCCAAGTTCAAGCAGATAGACCTCGTCTCCATGGCCCCGGCACACTGGACCACGCCCGGGCAGCCGCCGTAGCAGACACGACTGCGGGCGCAAGCCGGTCGACCCGACGTGAAGTTCCCGGTCCAGGCGGGACTGCAGCCCCGGGCACAGACAGCGCGGGAAGCGCACACTCGACCCATGAACACGAGGCCGCGTCACAACAGAGCGACGTGCTGGGACGCGCGATGAACGGTCGAACCCGTCTCGCCGCGCTCGCCCTGTCTCTGGCTGGACTCGTTGCCGCGCTGGGGGCCTGCAGGTCGAGCGAGCCGCCAGCTCGGACAGCTTCGACCGCGTCGGCCAGTTCCGGCGCCGACACAGGTGTGGCCGAGCCGTTGGAGCCAGTCGACCTGTACGCCTCGACGTCCACTCAGGGCGTCGCGCCGTCCAGCGCTCCCCAGCCATCCGCTCCGTGCCCCACAGGTCTGCCCGGTGCGTGGACGCTCGAGAAGCCGACGACGGTCGCGGGTCGGATCAGTTCCGCGGACTACCTGACACCGACGGACATCATCGTCACCCAGGACGGGACAGCGACGGTCGCCTACCAGGGTGCGGGCCACTTGGCGCGCACCGCGGACGACCCGCCCGCCGCCGACGACCCCATGGACCCATCAGGCGGCCGTGACGAGACGTGGCTGGAGCCGGGCGACGACCACCTGGCAGTCGACGGCAGCAGAACCCAGACGATGGTCATCCGGGAGCCAGTGCGGTTCAACTCGAACACGTTCAGGCAGTTCCACGACCTGGTCGTCGCCGACCGGCCCGCCGGGGGTAGCTGGTCGACCGCCCCGGTGACGGCGCAGGACAAGGAGATCACCGGACGGGTCGACGTGGCCGTCAACGCCTCAGGCGCGGCGGTCCTTGTGTGGTCCCAGAACACGCGCTACCGAGCCATCTACCGGACCGCCTCCGATGCGCCGTGGAGCGGCCCACAGCGCATACCCGCAGCTCGCGCGTACGACTTCGACGTCGACATCGACGACGCAGGCCGCATCGTCCTCGCCTACGACCGCCCCTACGAGAATCCTCCGGGCGTCTACGCGATCCGACGCTCACGCGACGGCCGGTGGACACCCAGCAAACAGCTCAGCGGCCCGGACACCGAGCTGTTTGGCATGGCGTTGAACGCAGACGGGGTGGCCGTGGTCAGCCACGGACCGACTGATGACGGCACGCCCCTCGGCCGCGTGCACACGTCGCGGATGACCGCCGACGGCACCTGGCAGGCACCCGTCCGCCAACCTCACTCCCTCGGACTGCACGGCGTCAGCGTCGACGAGCGCGGGCGCGCGCTCATCGGGGGCTGGGACCGCGGCAGCCTGCGGGGTCGGTGGAGTCGCGCGGACGGCACCTGGCGCCAGTCGTTCAACATCGCAGCCGACGTTGACGACACCCGTCGGTGGGGTCTTGACCCGCACGTGACGGCGAACGGGCGCGGCGACGCGCTCGCCGCATGGGGCACCAAGACGGGTGGCGACGACCTGCGCCTGTGGGCGCGGTTCGCAGCGGCCGGACGCGACTGGACCAAGCCGCAGCGCGTCACACCGACGACCCATCAGCCCACGCGGTTCGACGCCGCCATCGGCGACTGCGGGCACGCCGCCTTCGCATGGGCGACCTCCGGCAAGCCGCCCCAGTTGCACGTCCGGCGAGCCACACCGTCCGACAACACCGGCAGGCCGGGGCAGGTGACGGGACGATGATGCGGAGGCGGACACAGGTTCCTCACGCCGTTCTCGACGCGCACTGGCCCTTCTCGGACGTTCTACGCGTGGGCACTCTGAGGAGGGGTGGACACCCACCCCGGGCAGTCGGGAGGGGCATGCGAGGGGTCAGGTCCTACGTCGTCGTGGTGGCTCTGGCCACCTTGGTCGCGGGGTGCAACAGCGACGAGCGCCGACCGCGCAGTGAACCGGGCTCTCAGGACCCCGAGAGCGGGAGCCAATCCACCCAGGCGCCATCCGCTGAGACCCCATTTGTCGAGGCAGCGTCGCCGGCCACAAAAGGGCCCGTCTCTCATGCGAGACGAGCGAAGCTCAACGGGTTCTTGGACAAGGCGCAGCTCCTCGACCGCATCGGCCCACAGTTCGAGCTGGACGACGTGGAGTACACCTCGCCCACCGACGCCGTGGCCGGTTTCACCGACCAGCGCGGAGGCTACTCGGGCACGGTCATCGCCACCACGAACGACAACTGGGCGCACGCCTCACGGCTCCACGTCAGCAGCACCCTCGCTGACCTCGTGTCCTACACCCCACTCGGCGATGGAGCGGTGGCCGTCAAGGCTCGACGCCAGTTCCCCCGCAGGAACTACCCGGGGTTCGTCCTGTACCCGAACGGCAGGACCAAGCCCCTGCGGGTCTTGAACCCGCAGGAACGCGGCCGGGGGGACGTGTTCCTCGACCTCGACCGTTGGGACAGCATCCTGTTCGACCTGGGCAGGGTCGACACGCGGCGGCTGTGGGCAGCCGACGTCAGCGGCGCGGAGGTCTACCCGGTCGAAGGCACACGGTTCGGTGACGTGTGGCAGCACGTACCTGGCCGCAGGGGCGCCATCTTGAGCGTCCAAGGGTTCGAGCGGCGCGGACAGCAATGGCGTTTCGAGTCCAGCACCGACCGCGGCCATACCTGGTCCACCACCATGGCTGACCTCCCAGCGGGCAGGTCAGCCGGCGGCCCCGACTTCAACGGCAACATTTCGGGCATCGCCGTCGGGCCCGGGCACCTGCAGGCAACCGTATCGACGACCTCGTTGGAGGACGCACCGTCGTACGTGAACGCGCTATGGCAGACCGAAGATGAGAAGCGGTTCCGTCAGGTCCCGCTGCCGTGGGACCGACCGTTCTTCGGCGGCGTCGCGTATGCCGCGGATGGCGCACTGCTGTTCGCCCAGGTCACGGGACCCGACACTTACTGCCAGAAGTCGCTCTGCACGCGACCCGGCACGATCTGGCGCTTCCCCCGGGGGAGCACCACGCCCGAGCTCCTGGCTGGTGCGCCAGCCTTGTTCGGCGCCTTCTGGTCGGTGGGGATCTACACATCCGGCGGTGTCATCGTCGCGCGCACTGGGATGCGAACGATCGCCATCTCCCACGACGGCTACCAGTGGACCCCGGTCACCCCCGGTTAGGGTCCAACCTGCGCTCCCTAGAGGGTTACGCTGCTCGGATGGACCTCGGTCACGTGTCCTTGAGCGACGGCCGCCGCGTCGACACCTACGTCGGCGGCGACCCGGACGGGCCGCCGTCCTCCTCCAGCACGGAATGCCGCAATGCCGGATGGTGGCCGCCCACTTGGAGGACGGCGCTTGCGAGGCCGGGGTGCTCGCGTTCAGCCGGCCCAGGTTCGGCCGGTCCTCATGGTCGGAACCCAGTCTCGCGTCTTGTAGCCGCGACGCCCTCGAAGTCGCCGCCGCCCTTGGCGTGGACACGTTCGCCGTCCTCGGCATCTCGTTCGGCGGCCCGTTCGCGGCCGCGACGGCGGCTGCCGACCCCGAGCGGGTCACCGCTTTCGGCTTCCGTGTCGGGATAGGTCCTTGGCGCGTCCTCGACGCCGACGCCCCCGACCTCGCCGCAGAGCTCGACATCCTCGCCCTCGACGACCAAGGCCGCACAGACGAGGCCGCTGCGGCATACCGCGAGCTGATGGCGGGCGCATCCGACGACATGCTGGCCAAGGAGTCCAATGAGGAGCTGATGGTCGCGTTCGACGCGATGGTGTCGCCGGACGGGAAACGAGACGTCGACTGGGACGCGTTCCCGCCTCCATGGCGCAAGCGGTTCGCCCGCGACGTCCGTGAGGCGCTCACGACCTACGACGGCATGGCCCACGACAACGTCGCGGTCGGCCGGGACTGGGACAACCACCTGACGACCATCCGCCAGCCGACCTACCTCTGGTACGGCGCCGACGACGACCTGCTGCCCATCGAGCACGGCCGCTGGTGGAAGGAGCAACTCCCGCACGCGCAGCTGACCATCCGGCCCGGGACCGGCCACGGCGGCGCCTACTTCATCCACAGCGCCGAGATGCTCCGCACGCTGACAGATTCAGCCTGACACCCACGTCCGGCCCGGCACCACACGCTAGGCCCCCCTCGAACTCCACCTCGCGCCTACCTGCGGCAGCAGCCGGGTCGAGCCAGCCACCCGACGGTCTCCAGCACCACCACGCCAACCGACCCGCGTGGGGAAGTCGGCCCGCGCGTCAACAGCGGCGCAATGTCGCGCCCCGGACGGTACGCGGCGGATTGGGCTACGTTCGGCTGACACCGATTAATGCGTCAGTCCCTTTCACCGGTCACCACCTCTGTAGTTCGAAAAACGCACGACAGTTTCGCCATTGGTTGGCTCGACGACACCCGGCTCAAGGCTCGCTCGTCAGGGTGAGGTTGTGCAGTGTCGTGGGGGTGACCGTGAGCTTCCCCCTCGTTGCCGACGAGGTCCCGCTACCGGCGCTGCCGATCAGCTCGAACTTGAAATCGAACAGCGAAAGGACTGCGGCGGCGCCTCCTGCGACTTTCTTGCCTGCGGCCATGAGCATAGCTATGACAGCGTCGGTGGCAGACTCCTTGCCGCCTGAGGACAGAGTGATCGACCCGTTCGCGCCGAGCTTCATGTCATTGGAAAACTTGAACTCGTGCGTGAGGGCGTCGCCGGGGCGGGGCACCAAGGTGCCGGTCAGCAGCAAGTTCAAGTGTGGCCGCCCAGTCGGAACCGACACGTGGGACCCCAGGGTGACCGATGCAGTGTCAGGTGCGATGAGATGGTCGATCCAGGTCGCAAGGCTCGGGATGTCGAGCCACGGCACGCCCAGCCTCGCACGGGAAACGACACTCTTCCCGCTCGGATTGACGACCAAGTGCGGGACGACCATCAGGGACGTGTCCAGAGGCAGAGGCGCCGGCGCCTGACCTACACCCCTAGCGATGGGGACTGAGAGGAGAGTGCTGTCCTGCGGCATCGAGACCGGTTCGCTCGTCTGCAGCCAGGAGAAGTTCAGCTGGAGTGTGCCGTCAAGGGGCTGCGCAAGCGTGCTGCCTTCTTGGCGGAGTTCGCTGGTGACGTGAACGTTGACTCTTGCTGTCGGTGGCGGACCCTGTGATCCGCGGGTGACGCCGAACAGCACGGACTTGGTGTTCTCGAAAGGGTCGGCGGGCCGCACTTCGTCGGCCGTGCCCCCGGAGGTGCGGCGAGGCCTACCTGTCTGGATCGGCACGGGAACGGAGATCTGCTCGTCCATTTCCTGAGCGATGGGCAGGGCACCTCCCAGGACCGTTGGATTTTGGATGCTGGTGAGGCCGGATGGCCCGCCAGGGGCGGCGGGACGTCCAGCCCTCAGGATCCCTGCGGCCTCGGAAGCGTTCGCGCCTGCCTGTGCTGCTGCGTTCGCCGCCCCCGCCATGGCTCCCTCGAAGTAGGCCTGCGTCATGCGCTGGGTGCCGGACAAGCCCGACAGGTCACCGAATGCGTTCGCGATCCCTAATGTCGCCAGCGCCTTGCCCATGCTCGTCGGGTCGGGCACGTCGGGGGAGTCGACAAGGTGGAGTATGGCGTCCGCGAGTGGAGCGGTCGTCAACGACTCATCCGTGGCCCGGGACCCGGTCTGGATCGCGGCAATGTCGGGTGCAGTGATCGGTATGGGCGAGTCCTGCCAGTTCCAGAATCGGGTCAGGTCGATCTTTTCCGCGGAATTGGCGGTGCCGAGCACCGCTTCGGCGAAGACACCGCCGCTGGGCAGGGGTACGAGGTCCTCTCGTGCCTCCCCGACCGCCAGACCGCGGGACTGCAGCAGCTGCGTCCACTCGTCGTCGTCGGGGACAGCAGGCATCGCGAAGACGGCGTAGTTGTCGGTGAAGGCCACCGGTCGCGGGTCTACGGAGTAGGCCGCTGGCCGGCCATTGAGCTGGTGTTGTGAGAGAAGGTCGAAGAACTGGGCGGTGGACCTGCTCCGCCAGATGGCCTGGCTGTAGTGGAGTGCGTGTCGCTCCAGGTGGTCGACATAGCTGCGTTCGCCGAGCGCGGGCACGAGCGTCAAGATGTCGTTGGAGGTTCCTGGGGGCAACGAACACTTGAGCGACAGGATGCGCGCGTTCCTTGCCTCTGCGTCCGGCAAATTCGTGATGTCGCGTGGGCGGTAGGGGTGCGTCCCGAGGTGTGGATCATCCCACCAGCCGCTGATCGCGAACGTGACGTCGTCGTAAGCATTGTCCTCGAACCCCGGCTTGCGGTTCAGCGCAATTGTGCAACCGTCGCGACGCATCGATCTCACGTGTTCCAGGTCCCAGAATAGGTGTCGTGCCCCGAAGAACGGCGGCGGCAAGGAGACGGTGACCGGTGGCTGATCTGAAAAGGTCAGCGTGAGGGATTCGAACTCCTCGGCACGCTGCGCGTTCTCCGTGCCCAACGTGGATGCCCAGAACACAGCGTCTGAACTGATCAGGACTCGCGCTGCATCGACGATTTCAATGCGCGCGGGGCTGCCTCCCTGTTCTAGTTTCCATGGCTCGGCGCGCACGGTGGAAGACAGTGCGAGAGCGTCGGGGTCTAGTTGCGCTGCAAGCCTGATCCGGTCGTTCAGCGCAGCGGCGCCTATCTCGTCCCTGTACCGCAGCGCAGCCGTGGAGTTTCGGAAGTCGAAGGGGGCCAACGGAACGTACAGCAGGCGCGTTGCGTCCTTTAGGGCGACGACCACTCGGTAGACCTGGACGGTTTCGTAGTAGTGGACCGATAAAGCGTGCATATGGTTGTAGTTCGTCACGGCCCGGGTGCTGATGCGCTCAGCTTCTTCCTGGGAGACCTCCCGGACTGCCGTCGCCCGCCGGTTGCGGACGCTGGTGGCAGCGTGATGGGTCGCGTCCAGGATGTTCTGCGTCATCTCGGCGGACACATTGCGCTTTCCCTCGATTGAGGCGAAGGACGTCCCCGATGAACCCCCCACGCTGAATCCCTCGGAGGAGCCGGCGGCACCAGCGATGGGGTAGCCCATCGACTCACCGGAGGCCGCGAGGCCGCCTCCGGTACCGAGCTGCATGCCGGCACCGAAGCCGGAGGCGGAGGAAAACCCCGTTGCTGTCTCCTCGAGGACTGCATCAACGACCTCCGATAGCGCACGGGTTCTGGTGACGTCGTTCGACAGTTCTTCGCGCTGGTCCGTGTCGTCATCGGTTCTCGCCAAGGACTTCCGTGACCAGTCGACCATCGCGATTCTCGTCGTCTCGCCGGGGGCGAGCGCGGTTGAATGCAGAAGGCTCCCCAGCGTCACGGACTCGGCGAACCACTGCTGCTCGAACTCCAGGAGCGCGCCGATCGCAGGAAGGGTGAAACCGCGGTCCTGGTCCAAGGAGTCGGGCTGAAGCGGTCCGACCGGGGACAGTTCTACCTGATGGTCGTGGGTACTCCGCTGTGGCACAGGAGTCACGTAGTGGTCGAGGACAAGGACCTGGTAAGAAGCCCTCTCGGTGGCGTAGCGACCCATTCGAGGCACCAACTTGGCGGCAGGGTCCTGGTCCTCGTCTAGACCGTTTGTGGCGCTGGTCAGCATGCGCCGCGCAGCACGGAAGGGCGGCCATCGGACAGCGTCCGAAAGGCTTTCGATACCGGTCGCCGCACCTAGCTCGGTCGCCTGGCGGTGGGTGACAGTTCGCAGGCAGCTGAACGGACGGGACGGGAGGGGGTCGCTACCGTTCCAGTGCTTTTGATCGAGGAGGTCACGCGGAGGTGTGAGTCCACCTGCGGCCTGCAGGACGGAGGCGTGTGGTCCCCACTCACACAGGAGTTCTGCGGCGCCGAAGACCCTGCTCGTCGCTAGTTCGTGAACCGTGGCGACGTGGAGGGCCGCCAACGCGGCGACGGCGTCCGCGTTTACGCCGGCCAGGTGCCCGACGGGTAGTCGAAGAGCCTCTTGGACTGTCTCGACCGTGTCGGCTCCACCGCGGAGGCTCTGTCGCAACTCGAAGGGGTCCATCCCGTCCAGCTCCTGAAGTCAAATCGACAATCAACTGGGCCTGGCGGCCCGCATCTCGCGTTCCATGTGCGGGTCCGCTGGCCAGACTGCTCCGCAAACCCATGCATGCGTTGTTGTGGGAAGTCTGTGGCGCATGGGTCCACGCTCGCCATACGCTCAAACACCTAGGCGTGCGGTCGGTGATCTAGGGGAGAAGCCGATGACTCTGGGTGAGTACAGGGTGTCAAGCGGGGCCGCGGACGAACTGCTCGACCTTCTGCAGCAGATGGCACCGGGCCGGGACGTCCCCTACGCACACGGCCTGCCAGCCGTCGCCCGCGTTTTGAGGTCCGACGCGGTCGGGTGGCATGTGCTTGGAGCAGGCGGCTCCGTGTGTACGCACCTGTGGCCGATGTCGACTCTGAATGGGAGAGCAGAGGACCTGATGCGGGAGTACGGGGATACACATCCCTTGGCGAACCACTACGCCAAGACGGCATCGATGGACATCCTGACGCCAGCAGACGTGTGCTCAGGTACGGAATGGCGATCATCGATGGCTTACTCGCTGCTACGCGCCGAGTTCGGCATCTCTGAGCAGCTCGTCATCCCGACTTGTGGGGAGGGCGCCGACTTCCGCTGCTTCGTGCTTGGACGAGCGGGAGGCCGCTATTCGGATGAGGACCGGACCAACGCGTTCTGGGTGCAGCGAATGTTCCTGGCCGCGGAGCGACGTTGCCTCGGCGTGCGACCGCACAACGGCCACCCGCTGACCGAGTGTGAGTCCCGGGTGATAGCAATGCTGGGAAAGGGGCGTACGCGATACAGCACTGCTCGCGCGCTGGGCTGTTCTCCGCGCACTGTGGACAAGCACGTAGAGAACGTGTTCCGCAAGCTTGAGGTCAACAACCTGGTGGCGGCTCTCCTGGTCCTCGGCACGAACCGGTGAGTCACTTGCGGCGGAATGACCGTGAGGATCGCCAACGCAGCCTGATGGTGCTGGGGCTGTGGGTGCGCCGGGCAGCCTTCCGGCCGGTCCAACGTCTCGCCACCTCGAGTTACGGGCGGAAGACGGAAAGCGCGCGACAACCCGGACGTCATGCTCGAGGCGCTGCCCGCCGTGGCAGCTGAACCACACCTACGCGTCCTGTGTTCCACGCCTGACCCGCTGACCGCGGCCCGGAGCGTCGAGGTCCGCCGGTGCGGCCACTTCGCGGAGCACCCCTGCCTCGAGGAGCGCCACGCGGTCGCCGATGGCGACCGCCTCCTGCGGGTCCTCGGTCACGTACACCGTGGTGATCCCGAGGCTTTGCTGGGCCGACGTCACGAGCTCGGCCACCTCGCTCCGGAGACTGGGCTGCAGGTTGGCCAGCGGCTCATCGAGGAGCAGGGCGGCGGGGTTCTGCACGAGGGCGCGCGCCAGGGCCACACGGATCCGTTGTCCCGTGGTCAGGGTGCCGCCACGGCGCCGAAGGACACCGGTGAGGTCGACCCGGTCCGCCGCGTCGCTCGCCCGCTGCGCCACGTCCTTCTTGCCCACGCGCTGCAGCGCGAGCGGAAGCCCGATGTTCTCCAGCACGGTGAGGCTGGGTTGGAGGGCGTAGTTCTGGAACACGAGCACCATCGGCCCCACGGAAGGGTCGGCCAGCTCCCTTCCCCCAACGAGCACGCGTCCGCTCGTCACGGGAACCAGGCCCGTCAGGATCCTCAGCACCGTCGACTTGCCGGACGCCGGTGGGCCATACAGCGCGAGCAGCTCGCCGTCGGTGACTGTCAGGTCGAGCCCCGACACGGCAGGTTCGTGGGCTCCGGCGTAGCAGCACGTGACGTTCGCGAACCGGATGTCGGCCATGGTGTCCTCACTTCGGTGCCCGCGCGCTGGGACACCTGGCAATTTCGAGGGTTACGTCACACATCGTGGTCCTCCACGGCGATGGGCGCCGGGTGCTTCCCGAGACGATGGATAGTTCCCTAGAGGAGGGGTACCCAATTTTCGTCGGGATGCGCCACCTGCCCTCGACATCCGAGCCGTGGCTATCGGGGCCCGCGGGGAGCACCAACCGTCGATGACGGTCCGGTGTACCGCCGAAGGGACCAGATGGACACGGACGACATCGCGCGCGTGACCCGGCAGAGCCCGGCCGACCGCCGGTTATCGACCCGGTTGGCGTACTCACCCCTGCTCATCGTCATCACCGCGATGGCGACGGCCGGGGTGCTGATCTACGCACGGTTCCTCCTCGATCCGGCCTACCGTGGCGACCTGCTGCCGTGGCTGCTGGTCCTGGTGGCGGAAGGCGTCCTCGTCGCCCACGCGCTGCTGGCGATGTGGACGATGCTGTCGGCCACGAAGGACCCCCGCTCCTTCCAGTACTGGACCACCAAGGAGCGCCTGTACGACGGGCCCGAGCCCGACCGGGCGTTGTCGCTCGACGGTGCCGTGGTCGGCGTCGAGGTCTTCATCACCGTCTACGGCGAGCCCGTCGAGGTCGTACGACGCACGGTCCAGGCCGCCCTCGCCATCCGCGGACCCCACCGCACCTGGCTGCTGGACGACGGCAGCTCCGACGACATGCGAACGCTCGCCAACGAGCTCGGTTGCTACTACCTGCGACGCGTCGGCAGCGCGGGCGCCAAGGCGGGCAACATCAACCACGCCCTCACGCAGGCCAAGGGCGACTTCTTCTGCGTCTTCGACGCCGACTTCGTCCCGCGTCCCGAGTTCATCGAGGAGGTGCTGCCCTTCTTCACCGACGAGTCCGTCGCCTTCGTCCAGACTCCGCAGACCTACGGCAACCTCCACACGATGATCGCGCGGGGAGCCGGCTACATGCAGACCGTCTTCTACCGCTTCATCCAGCCGGGTCGCAACCACTTCAACGCGGCCTTCTGCGTCGGCACCAACGTCATGTTCCGTCGTGCGGCAGTGCACGAGATCGGCGGCATCTACACCGACTCCAAATCGGAGGACGTGTGGACCTCCCTCAAGCTGCACGAGCGGGGCTGGCGCAGCATCTTCCTCAGTCGCACCCTGGCCGTGGGCGATGCGCCGGACAGCATCGAGGCCTACTCCAAGCAGCAGCTGAGGTGGGCGACCGGCGGCTTCGAGATCCTCCTGCGCAGCAACCCGTTCTCGAGGCGACGGCACCTGACCATGGACCAGCGCATCATGTACGCCACCACCGCCACGCACTACCTGACCGGTATAGCGCCCGGGCTGCTGCTCCTCGTCCCGCCCATGGAGATCTACCTCGACCTCCACCCCGTTGACCTCAGCGTGGGTGTCTGGCAGTGGTTCGCCGTCTACGCCGGCTTCTACCTGATGCAGATCCTGTTGGCCTTCGCCACGCTTGGCAGCTTCCGCTGGGAGGTCCTGATGCTGGCGGCAGTCTCGTTCCCCATCTACCTCCGCGCCTTCTTCAACGCGCTCTTTCTGCGTGAGCAGAAGTGGCACGTCACTGGGACGACGAAGGCAGCGGCGTCCCCCTTCAACTTCATCATCCCGCAGGTGCTGGCGTTCACGTTCCTGCTCGTCACCTCGGTGGTGGCCGTCTGGCAGGTGCAGCGACAGGGCGTGGTGACCCTGGGTGCCGCGTGGAACATCACGAACACGCTGATCCTCGCCGCCTTCCTCGTCGTCGCGTGGGGCGAGGCCCGCTCGGCGCGTCGCTCCCGCAAGAGCCTGAGGCGAGCCGAGACCCACCCCCTAGACGCCGTCCCGTCGTCCCGGCACCATCCGTCCACGCCCGAGGAGGCAGCAGCATGACCTGGGGAAACCGATTGAGACTCCTGCTCGGCATGCTGGTCGTGCTGGCCATCTGTGCGGCGCTGACCCTCGTGGTGAATCAGCGCGAGCGTCAGGCTTTCAGCAGCAACGCCACCGTCCAAGCGGTCCAGTACCAGGTGGGGTCCGACTACGGCGGGATCATGGTCGACCAGCTCGTCGAGCCCGGCGCCGACGTCAACGAGGGCGACCGGCTGTTCACCGTGTCGAGCTTCTCACTGCAGAAGGACCTCGCCAACGGGCTCGAGCCCGTCTCCACGGCCGCCTATGAGGTGGAGCTGGACACTGGCTTGGTCACCTACCTCGCGTCGGCGGACGGGACGCTGGAGGACTTCGAGACCCGCCAGGGCGGCTACCTCCCCGGTGGCGAGACGATTGCCGTGATCACGCAGGAGTCCACCCAGTTCGTCGAGGCACAGTTCCGACTGCAACCCGTCGACTACGCCCGCATCCGGGTCGGCGGCCGCGCCGACGTCGAGCTGCCCAACCGCGACACCTTGCGCGGCAAGGTCAGCGCGATCAGCGTCGAGACCGCCGACGGCGTGGCCCTCGCGACCGTCCGCGTCGACGTGCCGGAGCTCCGGTCGCAGCAGTACGCCGCCTTCTCACAACCGGGCTCACCGGTCACGGTCACGCTGACGCTCCACGACGACGGGCTGCTCGCCGGGCCCACCGACACCCTGCTCCAGTTCCTGCAGCGGGTCGGGATCCGGTGAGGCGCCTCACCACCGCCGTGGTCGCGACAGCCGTGGCTCTGTCCGCGTGCAGCAGCGACCTCGGTGACGCCACCGCCCCCCCGTCCCGCTCCGGGTCCGGGTCCGCTTCGCCGCCCGGTGGCGACTCGGCACCGCTGCCAGCATCCGAGATCGAGCCGCTCGTCGCCGCACTCCCCGAGCTGTCCCTGGCCCCCCTGCCCGAGATGCGACTGGCCGATGGGCTCACGCCCCCGACGAACCGCTGGTTCTCCGGTCTGGTGTTCGGCGAGGAGCCTCAGCCCGTGTTCCCGCTGCCGCTGGCGTTCAGCATGGACGACACCTCCTTCGGCGCGGGTCTCCCGCAGGTCGTCACGAGCGAGACCGCCATCGTCGGGAGCCATCAGCAGGACGTGTCCGTCGAGGTGGGGGACGCCGCGACCACCGTGGTCGCGGCCTACGATGACGCCTCCGTCACGCTCGAGACCCGCGACGCCGACGATCGGCCGCTGGGTCGTACGACCATCGCCCAGGGCTCTCCCTACGTCACCCACGTGGCCGTCGCTGACGAGACCCTGACCACCTCAACGGATTTCGCGGGGTCCGGAGCCGTCGTGACCGCCGAGACCGCTTCCGGTCCCTGGGGAATGCGCCTCGACGGAGCAGAGCTCGACGGCGACACCTTCAGCCTCGGCCGCGGCGACAGCATCGTGCTGTTCCCGGTCCCAGAGGAAGGCGACCTCGACGCCATGGCGGAGCACGCGGTGCCTCTTACCGGCACCACGTCGTCGTACAGCGTCGGCGCGGACGAGGTCACCACCACGATCACCTACGAGGCGGACGGGACGAGCGCCGTCGCGGTGATGCCCCACCAGTCCGGTGCGGTCGACGGTGCCTGCCGGCTGGGCACCTTCCCCTCGGTCTACGGCAGCCTCACGTTGTGCGCCGGTTCGACGCTGACCTGGTCCGCGCCCAGGGTGCGCGCTGATGGGGCGCTCGACCTCTCGGGCCTCTCCAACGACGACCGTGAGGAGCTCGCCGCGCAGGTCGCCCGCGACGTCGACGACCTCCCGGACGCGCCGGCCGACACCTACTTCGGCGGGAAGTGGCTCTACCGCACCTCCCAGCTGATGACGATCGCCGAGCAGGTCGGCGCCGAGGCGCCTGCGCGAGAGGCGCGCGCGCAGCTGGTCGAGCTCCTGCGCACCTGGACGCAGCCTGACGGCTGCCTCGAGCGCTCCGAGCGCTGCTTCGGCTACGACCCGGCGTGGAAGGGTGTCATGGGGCAGACGGCAGCATTCGGGTCTGAACTTCTCAACGACCACCACTTCCACTACGGCTACTTCCTCTATGCAGCAGCCGTGGTGAGCGAGGCCGATCCGTCGCTCGTGGACGAGCTGGCACCGGTGATGACCCTCCTTGCCGCCGACATCGCAGGAGGCGCCGACACCGGCACCACACCGAAGTGGCGGCCCTTCGACGTCTACGCCTCGCACTCGTGGGCGTCCGGGACTAGCGACTTCGCCGACGGCAACAACCAGGAGTCGTCCTCGGAGGCCGTCACGGCCTGGGCCGGCCTGCTCCTCTGGGCACGGGCTGCGGGTGACGAGGACCTGGAACGCCAGGCCGAGTGGATGCTGGGCTCGGAGGCCCATGCCGCCACCACGTACTGGACAAACTTCGACACGAGCGAGCCTGTCTACGACGGGTTCGAGCACACTGCCATCGGCATCAACTGGGGCGGCAAGCGCGACTACGCGACGTGGTTCTCCCCCGAGCCATCGGCGATCCTCGGCATCCAGCTGATCCCGATGAGCCCGTCGTCCGGCTACCTGGCCGAGGATCCCGACCGGATCACGGCCAACGTCGAGGAGGCAGGCGACGGACCCCTCAGCGACTACGCGCTCATGTACGCGGGGCTCGCGGGCGCATCCGAAGCCGCCTCCGCCCTCGAGCAGGCACGGGCCCTGCCAGGCAACGCCATCGACCAGGGGAGCTCACGCAGCTACATGCTGGCCTTCCTCATGATCCAGGCAGCGAGCGGCTGAGCGCGCCGCCACCGACCGGCGCCCGCGGCGCGAGCAGCCCCTTGGGCTGTCGTCGCGACGTTTAACCACAGGACGCGCGTTCGCGGCGATAAGACGCACTTATCGCGCCAGATCCGGACGGGTTAGCAGGGCCCGTGACCTCGCGACGTCGCGTTTCTCCGCGCAACAAGCTTCGCAGGTCTCCGGTCGGCGGTCCGATGAGCCTTGCAACGACATCGTCGCCGGGGCGAGTCACCGCGCGGGCGTTAACGGTTCCGGTTGACGAGCGAGCAGCCGCCGATGGAGCATCCCGCGGTACATGTGCTTGTCCATATATGCATTGTGGTGTATCTTTGTCCGCGTGAACGACTCCATTCAGCACCGACTCTCCGCCATCGCGGAGCCCAACAGGTTCCGGATAGTCGCTCTGTTGCGAGACGGCCCCCGGTCCGTAGGAGCCATTGTCGACGCGCTCGATCTGGGCCAGCCGCAGGTGTCACGTCACCTCCGGCTGCTGGCTGACGCCGGCGTTGTCACCGCCACGAAGCAAGCCCAGCAACGCATCTATCGCCTCCAGCCCGAGGCGATGCGCGACGTGAGCGACTGGGCGCAGGGCTTCGCGCTGCTGTGGTCGGAGCGCATGGACCGCCTCGGCTCCTTCCTCGAGGCCCCCGACGACCGACCCGCCAACCAACTCACCGACGGACCCACCAACCAGCACCACGCCGACGAGCGAGAGGCATGACCATGTCCACACACAGCAGCAACGGCATCGCCATCGATGAGGCCGCCCACACCCTGCGCATCACCCGGTCCTACGCCGCCGGCGTCGAGCGCGCGTGGTGGGCGTGGACCGACGCCGACGCGATCGCCACGTGGTGGGGACCGCAGGGATGGTCGGCCACCGTCCATGAGATGAATGTTCACCCGGAAGGCCGCTGGCGCTTCGAGATCGCTCCCGATGACGGCTCCGCCGACCCGGTCCGCAGCATCGCCACCTACACCCAGGTCGAGCGCGACACCCGCCTCGCCTACGACGACTCGTTCGTCGACGAAACCTGGGCAGCCCAAGGTCTCGACGTGTTCCCCACCACCGTCACGTTCACGCCAATCCTGGCCGGCTGCACCGTCGAGGTCACGGCCAACTTCCCCGACGCCCGCGCGCTTCAGCGGGCCGTCGAGCTCCAGATGGGCCAGGGATACGCCGAAGCACTCGACCGACTTGCCCTCCTCCTAGGCGACGCGGCGGTCAACGACACCACCGCATCATCGACACCCACCACCGCACCCACAGGAGACAGCACTATGACTCGCACTCTCCCCGCCACGACGGCAGCCGCGACAGCCACTGCGACGCTCACGTCTGCCGACGGCACCACCATCGCCTACGACAAGTCCGGAATCGGCCCCGCCATCATCGTCATTAGCAACGTCGCCGAGGACCGCTCAGGCGTCGCCGGCATCGCTGAGGCGCTCGCGAAAGACTTCACTGTCATCACCTACGACCGCCGAGGCCGAGGCGCCAGCGGCAACCCCCAGCCCTACAACCCCCGCCGGGAGATCGACGATCTCGCAGCCCTCATCGAGGTGGCCGGAGGCTCGGCCGCACTGACGAGCGGGTCAGGCGGCTGCGCGCTCGCGCTCGACGCGGCGTCCGCGCTCGGCGACAAGGTCACCGGCCTGTACCTCTACGAGCCACCGTTCATCGTCTCGGACTCCCGTCCAGCCGCACCAACCGACTACCCCGAGCAGCAGGCCGCCCTCGTCGCAAACGGGAAGCGCAGCGAAGCCGTCGAGCACTTCATGACACAGATGGTCGGCGTACCGGCCGAGTACATCCCCATGATGAAGCAGGACCCGTCCTGGGACCAGATGATGCGCTACGCCCACACCTACGCCTACGACGGACAGATCCTCCGCGGCCTTCAGGATGGTAGGCCGCTGCCCACCGACCGCTGGACCATCGAGGCCCCCGTCGGGGTGGCCGTCGGCGGCCTAGGTGAGAGCTTCATCTGCGAGGGCGCCCAGGCACTAGCGAACCTGCTACCTAACGTCACCATCCTCACGCTCGCCGACCACGACCACTCGGCATTCTGGGTACACCCCGACGCCGTGGCCACCCAAGCACGCAAGTTCTTGCTCGGCTGACATCCGAAGCCAACACCTGAGTGCCTCGAGAATGGTCCTCACCGACCATCCGAATCTCGGCACATCCGAATGACCCCGACAGGCGGCGGAGTGACGCAATCGCTGCGGCAGAGTTGGTGCATGGGGATGAGGTCGCGATGTGCCGGACGGCCGCGTGGGTCACGTGCCTGCACGACCGTCACGGACCCGGCGTGCCGGCTGCCGATCGCTGGAGGGCCAGGTACTCCGCGAGGCGGGCGTCGATCTCCTTCTGCGGGATGTCTCGCTCGCGCAGCTCGTCGAACCAGCCGGTGAGGGTGGAGTTGGAGGTGCTGAGCTCGAGCGCGATGTGGTCGGGGTCCCGGAAGTTCAGGTGTGCCCCGAACTCCATGTCGCGAATGGGTGTGTACTCAACCCCCAGGTCGTCGAGCCGGCGCTCCCATGCCATCAGCTGGTCGCGCGAGCTCACTGAGAAGCCGAGGTGGTCCAAGCCGGTGTTCAGCTCGGTGAACCGGTCGCCGGGCGCACCTTCGTGGCGTACGAGCGCGAGCAGGAACGACGTCGGTCGGTGCAGGAGGATCCGTACCGTGGCGAAGTCGGCGAGTCGGATCAGGCCCAGCACGCTGGTGTAGAAGTGCTCGCTGCGGTCGAGGTCGCTCACTGACAGACTCGCGTGGTCGACACCGGTTAGCTCAGGCACCGGACCGCTCCGACTTGGTGGTGGTGCCCGTCGGGCGTCGTGGTGCCGAGCGCACGAAGATCGGGAAGTACCAAATGGAGTACGCCCAGTTCGGTTTGGTGAGCGCGCTCCTGAGTGACTCTAGGATCGTGGGTGATGTCCCCATCGTGGCCTCCTCCGTTGGGAACTTCTCCGGTCCAAGCTCGCACCGGAGGCTCCTACGTCGCGTCCGGCAAATCCCCCAGTTCAGCCGCCTTGCTCGGTCGGGAACGCGAGCTAGAGCGCATCGAAGCCCTGCTGAGCGATGCGGCTGCAGGACGTAGTCAGGCACTGCTCATGGTGGGCGAGCCCGGGGTGGGCAAGACGACTCTGCTGCAAGCCGGTCGGGCGCGGGCGAGCGCCTTCACCTGCCTGGAGGCACGCGGCATCGAGGCTGAGTCGACCCTGCCGTACGGCGGACTGCTTGGTCTGCTGAACCCCGTGCAGGATCGGGT
This sequence comes from Nocardioides renjunii, assembly GCF_034661175.1. Lineage (NCBI taxonomy): Bacteria > Bacillati > Actinomycetota > Actinomycetes > Propionibacteriales > Nocardioidaceae > Nocardioides > Nocardioides renjunii. Next base: position 441,708 of record NZ_CP141058.1, read on the forward strand.
TGCCGACCTCACGGATCACCAGGCGGCGGCGCTCGGGTCAGCCTTGGGGTGGACGAGCGGGGAGACGACCGCGGGCGCGTTCCTCCTAGGTGCAGCCACTCTGTCGCTCTTGGCTGCGGCAGCCCGGCACCGGCCCGTCCTGGTGCTCGTGGACGACTGGCAGTGGCTGGACCCGGAGTCGGCGTCCGCCATCGCGTTCGCAGCGCGGCGACTCGGGCCGGACCCGGTGGCGTTCCTACTGACGGCACGAGGCGGTGGCAGCACGGCCGAGCTCGGCCAGCAGCTTCCCGTGCTAGCGCTGCCCGGCCTCTCAGCGTCAGCGGCGGCGATGCTCCTGCCGGCGCGTGCTGCGCCACGGGTGGTCGAGCGCTTGGTGAAGGCGACGCAAGGCAACCCGCTGGCATTGGTCGAGGTGGCAGCGCGGCTCGACGCCGCCCAGTGGCTGGGAGCCGCCGAGCTCCCAGACCCGGTTCCATCCGGCGACCGGCTGCGGGAGCACTTCCGCGCGACCCTCAAGGAGCTTTCGGCACCTGCGCGCACGACCGTGCTGCACCTTGCACTGGCCGGAGACGGGCCCGCAGCCGCCGACGCGATGCACGCCGCACTTGGCGCCGCCGGCATCGACGTCCACGAGTCCGTCCAGGAGGCGTGTCGGCTCGAGGTCGTCGTCCAGGACCGCTCGGCGTACCGATTTCGGCATCCGCTGCTCCGCAGCGCCGTGCTCGAGCTCGCCTCCACCGACGAGCGGCGCGAAGCCCGCGCTGCGCTGGCTCGGGTGCTGCCAGCGAACGACCGAGCGCGGGTCTGGCACCTTGCAGAGGCCGCAGTGGGCACGGACCCGCGACGTGCCGACGAGCTGGCGGCGGTCGCGGCGAGCGACCGCGAGCGCCTGGGGTTCGCCGCAGCAGCGCGGGCGATGGAGCGCGCCTCCGATCTGACGCCCGAGCCGGAGCTGGCACGCGCACGCCTGGCCCTCGCCGCCCACGACGCCTTCAACGCTGGCGACGTCGGTCGCGTCCGCGCCCTGGTCGCTCGGGTCCTGGACGACGGAGTCCGGGACCGCTCACGCGGCGAAGCCTTGTTCACCCTCGGAATGCTGGAGCAGTACGCCGGATCCGTGCCCCGGGCGGTCGAGCACCTCGACGAGGCCTCGTACCTCTTGGCAGGACCACCGCTGATCCGGGCCCTGACAGAACTGGCGATCGCGCGGTTCCGTCTCAGCGACCTCTCGGGGATGGCCGGGTGCAGCCATCGCATCGAGGAAGTGGCCGACCCGGACGATGCTGAGCAGCAGCTGATGGCCGCGTTCTGCAGCGGCGCGGCGCTCCTCATGGCGGGTGAACTCCAGGCCGGTGCGGCCCGCCTCGACGTAGTGCGGCACTTGGCGGACCGACCCGCACTACGCCACGACGCGCGGGCGCTGATGCTGATGGCGCTGGCCGCCGGCTTCACCGGACAGGTGGCTCGGGCGGTCGCGGTGGGCGCGCCCCGGCTCGACGAGGTACGCCGCCGCGGAGCAATCGGCGTCCTCGTCCCCTGCTTGGCGATCCTCGCGGCGGGACGGGCCTGGGTTGGCGACCACGCGGGCGCGTTCGCGGACGCCGGCGAGGCGGCGGAGCTGGCTGAGCACCTCGGCTACGCCGCCGACGCGTCCGTGGCAGTGGAGATGCTGGCCTGGCAGTCAGCTGCTCGCGGGTCGCACGACAACGCGACAACGATGCTCGCCCGTGCGCGTGAGCTGACCGACCGAGCCGGCACCACCGTCCATGCAGCCCACCACGCCATTACGGCGGCGTTCTGCGCACTGTGCCGCGGTGACCTCAACGAGGTCGTGACCGTCCTGGAAGCGCGCATCGATGCGGACGGCGGCGTCGGGGCCAGCGGTGAACCGCTCGGCGTGGCGCCGCTGCTGGTGGAGGCGTATCTCGGGCTGGGCCGAATGGACGACGCGCGATCCCTCGCCGTGCGGTTCGTCGACGTCGTCGGGCCCGCGTCTCCCGCGCTGTCAGTCGCTCTGGCCAGACGGTGCCAGACGTTGACGGCCAGCGACGAGGCCACAGCCGACGCCATGGCCGCAGCCGCGCTGGCGGCACACGCGCAAGCCGGAGACCCATTCGAGACAGCCCGCACCCGGCTGCTCTACGGCGGCCGGCTCCGCCGGACGGGTCACCGGATCGCCGCGCGTGAGCACCTCGCATCAGCACGCGACGCGTTCGCCTCGATGGACCTCACGCACTGGCTCGCCGTCGCCGAACGAGAACTGGCCGCGACCGGCGCGACGGCTCGTCGACGCCCCGACGCCGACAACCCACCGCTGACGTCCCAGGAGACGCGGGTGGCCATCCTGACGGCCCAGGGGCTCTCCAACAAGGAGATCGCGGCCGCGCTGTTCCTGAGTCCCAGGACGGTCGAACGGCACCTCGGCAACGTGTTCCGCAAGCGCGGGCTCCGGTCGCGCACGGAGTTGGCCGTGGCCTACGCCCATGCCGCTCAACACTCTCCGTCGAATCACCCCCCATCGCGCGAGCCGCTGTGAGCTAGTGCGGGCGGATCTGCCGGCAACTAAGTGCGACCGCCCGGAAGGCGGCGGTACGACTCAAGAGGCACCGCCGCAGACAAAAGCCTCAGGGACACATGCGCTCCGTGGCGAGGTACGCCGGAATCCCAACCCGCCAAGACTGCACGACCTTGTTTTCCTCATCGATGGAGAACACGGTCATGCGGCGGGTGTCGCCGTCGTAGAGCGGCTCCGCCGACGGCGTCGGTTCTGTCCAAGCCACGGTCATCCCGCCCTCGGAGCCGACCTGCACAGGCTCGAGGTCCACTAGCTGCGCCGTCGGCGTTCCGACTCAGGCCGTCGGGCATCTCGACGCGGAACTGTCCGAGGGGTGTCGTGGCCACGGTCTGAAGGCTACGAGACGAACAGTCCGGATCTTGCTCGGGAGTCGGCTACACGCATCTCGGCATGTCCGGATATCCGAGCTGCGCAGTCACGTGGAAGTGAGACGCATGTGTTCGGTGGAGCCTCGACGTCGCAGACTCAGATGCAGGCCTCTTCGCGAGGTGACCTATGTGTTGGCTGACCGGGCGTGGCCGTGATCATTCGAGGGGAGCTCGCCGAAGCGCCTCCAGCACAAGGCGGGGGTCAGGGTTCGTGTGTGCGATTCCGTCGATGAGCACGGTCGGAACCGTCTCGTGTCCGCCGGCATTAGTGGTCCGGACGAATGCCGCCCCGTCAGGGTCCTCCCAAATGTTCACCCACGCAGCCCTGTCCCGATGGTGGCGCACGGCGAAGCGGAGGCGTGCCGTGAACGGGCACCCGTCGCGCCAGTAAATGACCACGCCGGGGTTCGGGGGCGGGTCCACGTCTGCATGCCTGGTCGGTTCGGGACGCCCGAGGACGTGGTCAATGGCCGGCATGCACGAATTGTCCGCCGCGACACGCAGCTGCGCCATGAGAAGTTTGTGCCTCAACGCACGAAGGAGAGCAGACCTCGGTGCCTCCGACGCTGAGTGGGGCTCGCGCCACAGGGTTCTGAAACAGCTCGGGTTCCGTTCACCAGCGTGCTGGTGCCGGGAGCGGCATATGGCGTCATTCGAGAGTTGAGCAGCACGCGGCGAAGTGGGCGACGCACATGCCCGAGCGGATCGGGCGACGGAACGCGGTCGTTAGCGGATTCCCAGCACCCGCTCGACCATCGGATTGCGGAACGTCCCCGCCGGATCCACCCGCTCCACCAACGCCCGGAAGTCCGCGAGGCGCGGGTGATTCGCAGGGTCGAGACGGTCGTACACCTTCCCCCAGTGCGGCCGGGCGGCGTACGGTTCGAGCGCGTCCTCGACGCGTCGGACCATGGCGAGCACGGCCTCGGGCTCGCGCTTCCAGGTGAAGTGCAGCGCGACGGTCTCGCGGCCCTGGGCCGGTGAGAGCCACAGGTCGTCGGCGCCGATGGCGCGTATCTCGGTCACGATGAGCAGGTCGGCCAGCTCGCCGCTGGTCGTGGCGGCGAGGTCGGTGACCGCACGCAGCGCGCCCTCCGCCGACTCGGCGGGGACGAACCACTCCGACTGGATCTCCGCGCCGAAGCTGGGCTGCCGGTCGCCGCGGAAGTGGGGCAGCCGCTCCGACCACGGTCCGGGGGTGCCGCGCACCGTGATGTGGTCGCCCGCCCCGAGGGTGAGCGACGCGGTGTCAGCCGGGACGGCCTCGATCCCGCCGATCCAGTCTCCGGGCCCGCGGTCGTCGGTCATGCGGGTCTTCGCGAGCACCTCGGTCGGGTCCTCGTCGTTCCACCGGCCGAAGACGCTGACGCTGTAGGCCGACCCGAGGACCTCGTCGATCCGCTCGACCACCTCGTTCCAGCGCAGGTGGGCGTAGAGGTCCTGCCGCACGTCGTACGTCGGCTCGACGTCGAGGTCGAGCGACACGACGGCGCCGACGGCGCCGAGCGCGACGACGGAGCCGTCGAAGTCCGGCTCACCACGCGAGATCGTGCGCAGTTCGCCGTCCGGGCCGATCAGCTCGAGGCAGCTGACGCCGGCACCGAGGATGCGGTTGGTCGCGCCCGACCCGTGCGTGCCGGTCGAGGTGGCGCCGGCCACCGAGATGTGGGGGAGCGAGCCCATGTTGGCGAGCGCCCAGCCGTGGGACTGCAGATGGGCCGCGACGTCGTTGTACGGCGTACCGCCGGCGACGCGGACCGTCCCGCGCTCGAGGTCGAGCACGGGCTCGGCGGCCAGACCCGTCAGGTCGAGCAGCGTGCCCTCGGTGTCGCACAGGGCGTTGAAGGAGTGGCGGGTCCCGAGCAGGCGCACCCTGCTCGAGTCGCGGATGACCTCCTGCGCCTCCTCGAGCGAGCCCGCACGGACGTAGCGCCCGGCCGTGTAGGTGTGGTTGCCTGCCCAGTTCGTCCCGGGACCGGTCGAGCCGTCTCCACCGGTCGGGGCGCTCGGGTCGTGCTGCGGTCCGGGCATGCGGCCTCCTCGTCGGTCCCTTAGAAACTACAGCGCGCCCCGGCGTGCGACGGGGTACAGGGCGGTCCCGCCCGCTCGTCGACCACTGTGGAGGAACCCTGTGAGCCCTGGCCCGGACGTCTCGTCGCTGCGACGCAGGCTCGAGCTCGGACGACTGGTGATCGGCTCGCTCGTCGAGCTCGGCATCAAGGCGTACGGCGCGGGCGCGGCGCTGAGCGTCGCCGTGAGCGACGCCGAGACCGTCGGCGGCAAGGGTCAGGACGCGCTCGCCGCGGTGCCCAACCTCGTGGACCGCTATCGAGCGGCGGAGTACGTCGTGGAGCACCGGCAGGAGATCCAGGCCGCCCTCGACTACGTCAACGAGAACACGCCCCCTCAGGCGGAGCTCGAGGACGCGGCCGCCCGGAGCTCGGAGACGCTGCGCGACATCGAGACGACGTCCGACGAGGTCGATGCGGCGCTCGGGTCCTTCGACGGCATCAGCCCGTTCAACGCCTTCGACAGGAGCCAGGACGCGCTCGGCCACGTCCGTGCGGCGTGGGGGTCGAAGCCCGACATCGAGTCCCTCCGCGACCTGGCCGACCGGGCGGAGCAGGTCAGTCCCTACGTGGACCAGGTGGAGGTGCTGGTGCCGGTCTACTACGGGGGCCTGTTCGCCGTCGTGGACAACTTCGCCAGCGACGAGATCGCGAGCACGCTGTTCGTCATGGCGGCCGCTCTGGGGGTCGCCTTCGTCCTCGGCCAGGCGGTCGGCTTCTGGGTCCGGCGAGGTCGGCCCGGGCTGATCGCCCGCACCCTGCAGCGGTGGGGCGCGCAGACCTTCCCCCGCTGGTACGTCCGCAACCTGCCGTACGCCCTGAGCCCGCCGCTGTACGCCGCCGCGCGCGAGCGCATGCAGCGCGACATCGTGGCGGACCCGGAGGAGGCGCTCGACCCGGAGACGCTGCGGGAGCTCGAGCAGTGGTTCGCCGACAGGCCCAAGGACGACGCCACGCCTTGATCGGCGCTGCCTGTCGGTGTGCCGGTGCATGCTGGCCGGCATGGCGAGATTCGAGGACGAGGACCTGACCAACGCCGAGTTCCGCGAGTGCGACCTCACGGGGGCGCGCCTCGTCGGGGTGGTGATGCAGGACGCCGTCATCGACGGGCTGGTCACCAACCTGGTGGTCAACGGCGTCGAGGTGACGGCGTACGTCGAGGCCGAGCTCGACCGACGCCATCCCGTGCGGACGCTGATGCGGTCGGCCGACCCCGCTGACCTGCGGGAGGCGCAGCGTCAGCTGCGGACCGGCTGGGCGGCGACGGTCGCGCGGCTGCGCGGCATGGACGAGGGGATGGAGCACCGACGCGTCGGCGGGGAGTGGTCGTCGGTGGAGACGCTGCGGCACCTGGTGTTCGTCCACGACTCGTGGTTCCGGCGTTGCTGCCTCGGGTCGACGCAACCGTTCACCGCCGACGGGTTGGCGACGGACTTCGTGCCGGACCAGGAGGAGCAGGGCTTGGACCCGGCGGCCGCGCCCGACCTCGACGAGGTGCTGGCCGTCCGCGAGGAGCAGGCCGCCGAGCTGGAGCGGTGGCTGGCGGTCGTGACGACCGCGGAGCTGTCGGCGCCCGCGCCGGTGCCGGAGGGCCCGGGGTGGCCGCCCTACGCGGCCGGGAGGACGGTGCTCCAGTGCCTGCACGTGGTGCTCAACGAGGAGTGGGCGCACCACGGGTTCTGCGTGCGCGACCTCGACCTGCTGGAGGGCTGAGCTCCAGCGGGTGCCGTCGACGACGCTGGTGCGCTCGGGTTCGGAGTCCCCGGATCTCGGTGAGTCCAGCAACGCGGAAGATCCGGGTCAGCAGGTGACTCGAACCTTCCACGATCATCCCGGGCTCGGTCAGCGCTCGTCGCGTCTCCGACCGACCGGCTCCACCGACGCCCCGGGCGAGGCGCGAGGATGGTCCCGTGACGAGAGACAGTGTCTTCGGACAGGTGCCCGACGGGCGCGACGTACGACTCCTGACGATCGGCTCCGAGCCCGGCCCGGTGGTGGAGGTGCTGACGCTCGGCGCCACCGTCCACCGGCTCACGGTGGCGTGCGGCGACGGCGAGCGGCGCAACGTCGTCCTCGGCCACGCCGACGTGGCGGAGCGGTTGGCGAGCAGCGACTACGTCGGCGGGACCATCGGGCGCTACGCCAACCGCATCGCCGCGGGACGCTTCGTCCTGGACGGCCGCGAGGTGCGGGTCGGCACCCACGACCGCGGCCACAGCCTCCACGGTGGCCCCGACGGGTTCGACGCCCGGCTGTGGGACGTGGTGTCGCACACCGCCGACGAGGTGGTGCTGACGATGACCAGCCCGGACGGCGACCAGGGCTTCCCCGGGACCGTGACGGCGACCGCGTCCTACCGCGTCGACGGCGACACCGTCGTGGTCACGATGGAGGCGACGACCGACACCACCACCGTGGTCAACCTGACCAACCACGCCTACTTCCACCTCGACGGCGAGGGCGCCGGCACGATCGACCACCACGAGCTGCTGGTCGAGGCCGACGAGTTCACGCCGGTCGACGCCACCGGGATCCCGACCGGCGGGCACGCCCCCGTCGCCGGCACGCCCTTCGACCTGCGCGAGCCGACGGTCCTGGGGCCGGTGCTCCGCACCGAGCATCCCCAGCTCCTCGACGCCCGGGGCATCGACCACAACTACGTCCTGCGCGGCGACGGACTCCGGCGGGCCGCGGTGCTCACCTCGCCGCGCACGCGCACGACCCTCGAGGTGTGGAGCGACCAGCCCGGCCTGCAGGTCTACACCGGCAACTTCCTCGAGGGCACGCGCCGCTCGACCAGCGGCGCGCTCTACCGCCAGGGCGACGGCATCGCGCTCGAGCCGCAGCTCTACCCCGACTCGCCGAACCGTCCCGAGTGGCCGACGGCGACGCTCGAGCCCGGGCAGCACTACCGCTCGATGCTGGAGTGGCGCTTCGGCGGCTGACCCGGCTGACCCGGCTGACACCCGCTGACCCCCGCTGACCCCGCGCTCCGACGCGACGTCGCACACACCGCGCCAGTGGTGGATCTGCTGTTGCGCTGTGGTGGCCGGCGCGTGCTCGACGCCTCCCTAGGATCCGGGCATGCCTCACGTTCTGGTGGTCGAGGACGACGAGGACGTCGCCGTCCCGCTGGCGAGCCTGCTCACGACCGCGGGCTTCGACGCGACGGTCGTCGGGCGCGGCCGCGACGCCATCGCCCACGTCGGTGACACCGACACCGACATGGTGATCCTCGACCTGATGCTCCCCGACATGGACGGCATCGAGGTCTGCGGCGTGCTGCGCGACGGCGGCTTCGACGGCGGCCTGATCATGGTGACCGCCCGCGGCGGGGAGGGCGACGTCGTCGCCGGGCTCGATGCCGGCGCGGACGACTACCTCGCCAAGCCCTGTTCGGTCGCCGAGCTGCAGTCGCGCGTGCGCTCCGTGCTGCGGCGGATCCACCGCTCGTACGACGAGCCGGCGGCGGACGCGCCACCCGCGCGGTCGCTCGAGGTCGCCGAGCACCAGATCACCTTCGCCGGCCGCGAGATCGTCAACGCCGGGCGGGAGTACGACGTCCTCGCGCTGCTGGTCGCCCACCACGGCCGGGTCGTGACGCGCGCCGCGCTGATGGACGAGGTCTGGGGCAGCGACTGGCCGGGCTCACCGATGGTGCTCCCCACCGCGATCGGCCGGATCCGGGAGCGGCTCGGCGCTGCCGGGGCGCCGGACCGCGTCGAGAACGTCCGGGGCATCGGCTACCGGTTGTCGGCCGACTGAGCGGTCCCGCCCTCAGCGTCTCGGAGATGAGTTCCACGCCGACGACCGCGCGCGCCAGCCGCGCAACGGACGCCGGCGGCAGCCGTAGCCCGTCGTCCTCCGTCCTCGCAGGGCTTGTCCGACCGGCGCGGGTAGGACAGGTTGGCACCATGTCGCTCGAGCTGCGCGGGTCCGCCGAGCACCTCGAGCTCTGCCTGGAGCTGGCCGAGCAGGCGCTGGACCGGGGGGACTTCCCCTTCGGGTCGGTCCTCGTGGACCCCGACGGCACGGTCCTGCGTACGGCGCTCAACGCCGAGGTCACGCGCGCGGACCCCACGGCCCACCCCGAGCTGGAGCTCGCGCAGTGGGCCGCCGCCCACGTCGCGGAGGACCGGCGCGGTTCGTGCCTCGTCTACACCTCCGGCGAGCACTGCCCGATGTGCGCCGCCGCCCACGCGTGGGTCGGCCTCGGGCCGATCGTCCACGCCGCGTCGTCCGACCAGCTGGCGCAGTGGCGTACGGACTGGGGCCTGCCCGCCTCGCCCGTCGCCGTCCTGCCGATCAGGACCGTCGCCCCCGGCATCGAGGTACACGGACCGGTGGCGCCGTACGACGAGCGCGTCCGCGAGCTGCACCGGCGCCGGCTCGGCGCCTGAGCCGGTGCCGGCACCCGACTTCGACGCTGCGGTCGCGAGCCATCGTGCCGAGCTCGAGGTGCACTGCTACCGGATGCTGGGCTCGGCGCACGACGCGGAAGACGCCGTGCAGGAGGCGCTGGTGCGCGCCTGGTCGGCCTTCGACCGGCTGGAGCCGGGCAGCAACGTGCGGGCCTGGCTCTACCGGATCGCCACGAACCGCTGCCTGACGATGATCGAGCGACGCCGGCGCCGCGAGCTGCCGGTGGACCTGTCGCCGGGCTCGGCCCTCGACGAGGTCGCCTGGCTCGAGCCCCACCCGGCGACCGCCGGCCTGGGCCCGGTCGGCCCGGAGGCGACCTACGAGGCGGCGGAGTCCGTGCAGCTCGCCTTCGTCGCGCTCGTGCAGCACCTGCCGGGACGGCAGCGGGCGGCGCTGCTCCTGCGCGACGTCCTCGGCTTCCCCGCGGCGGAGGCCGCCGCCGTCCTCGGCACGAGCGTGCCGGCGCTCACCAGCGCGCTGCAGCGGGCGCGGGTCGCGGTCGCCGACAGGCTGCCCCCGCCGGACGGGCCCGAGGACGAGGTGGCCGGGGTGGCGAACCGCTACGCCCGGGCATGGGAGGCGGGGGACGTCGAGGCGATCGTGGGGCTGCTCGATGCGGACGCCGACTACTCCATGCCACCCGAGCCCCAGTGGTTCCGGGGTCGTGACGCCATCCGCGGATTCCTGCTCGAGGGACCGCTCCGCGAGCGGTGGCGCTTCGTCGGCACCCGCGCCAACGAGCAGGTCGCCTTCGGCACCTACATGTGGGACGCGCCGCGCGGCACCTTCGCCGCGATGGCCCTCGACCTGCTCCGGGTCCGGGGCGGCCTGGTGACCGAGGTCGTCTCCTTCCTGACGCCCGAGGTGTTCGGGCGGTTCGGGCTCCCGGACGAGGTCTCCGGGGACACGCGCGGGGACCTCGCCGCGGATCTCGTCGGCGACGGCCGATGAGTTCGGGGCCCGGGCCGGGTTGTAGGAGGAGAGAACCCCGTCGAAGGAGCCGACCGATGACCGACCACGAGCAGATCCGCGCCCTCGTCCACCGCTGGGCCGAGGCCGTGCACCGCGGCGACCTGGACACCGTCCTGGCCGACCACGCCGACGACATCGTGATGTTCGACGTGCCGCCGCCCCACGACGGCGTCCGCGGCATCGATGCCTACCGCGAGACCTGGCCGCCGTTCTTCGAGTGGCAGGCCTCCGGAGCGGTGTTCGAGGTCGTCGACCTCGACGTGACCGCCGGCGACGGCGTCGCGTACGCCCACGCGCTGCTGCTGTGCGCCACGCCCGAGCAGCTCGCCGAGAAGCCGGACGTACGCCTGCGCCTGACGCTCGGCCTGCGCCGCGAGGCGGAGCGGTGGGTGGTCGCGCACGAGCACCACTCGTTCGCCGACGTCTCCTGAGCAGTCGCTCGACCCCGGGCGGAGGAGGTCTGGCCGCGAGGGCCGCCAGTCGGCACCTCAGAGGGAGGTGGCGGACCCTCGGCCGTTCCTAGCGTGCTGGTGTGACCACGATCCGCCGCACCCGGCTCACCCTGACCGTCCTCGTCCTCGCCCTGCTCACGCTCGGCTGCTACGCCTCGGAGGGCGGCGAGGACGCCCTCCGCACCGCCGAGGCGGTGGTGACGGGACGGACGGACGTCGACTCGCTCGCCCCCGACGACGCCGCGCTGGCCAGGCTGGACCCGGAGCTGCTGGCAGCGGTGCGCCGGGCGACCCGTGACGCCGAGCGGGACGGCGTACGCCTGACGATCACCAGTGGCTGGCGCAGCCGCGCGCACCAGGAGCGGTTGCTGGCCGAGGCCGTCGAGCAGTACGGCAGCCTTGAGGAGGCCAGCCGCTGGGTCGCCACGCCCGACGCGTCGGCGCACGTCACCGGCGACGCCGTCGACATCGGCCCCACCGACGGCGCGATCTGGGTCGGCCGGCACGGGGCGGCGTACGGCCTCTGCCAGGTCTTCGCCAACGAGCCGTGGCATTTCGAGCTGCTCACCACGCCGGGCGGCCCGTGCCCGCCGATGCTGCCGGACGGGAGTGCGCCTCGGATGCCGCGGCCGCGTTGAGCCGCCGGATCGCGACCAGGCTGATGGGCACGAGCGTCAGGTGGCACGCCGCGAGGGCGACGGTGCTGACGGCGTCGAGGTCGACCGGGAGCGTCATCAGCCCGATCGTGGCCACGGCGAGCGCCGCCGCGACGACGGACGCGACGGTCGCGATCCGCGGGACCCGACCCACGAGCAGCGCGACGACCGTCAGCCCGAGGCCGAGCGGGACCGCGGAGAAGCCGGCGACCGTGACGGCGTCGACCGTCATCGCCTCGCCCTCGCGCGTGAAGGTGAAGTCGCCGCCGGCGAGCCGCCCCAGGGCGTACGCCGCGGGGTTGACGACGACCGCGGTGAGGACGGCGGCCAGCACGACGCCGGCGCGCCTCATGTCGCGTTCCCGGTGCGGTCGAGGTAGGCCGCGATGCGGGCGAAGGCGCCGTTCCACACCTCAGCGCCAAAGAAGTCGCGCACCTCGGGCACGGGGAACCCGGCCTGGTGCACCGACATCAGGGTGCCGTCGCCGTCGGGCTCGAAGGTGACGGTGATACGGGTCGCCATCTCCTCGCCCTCCGGCGTGCGCCCGACGGAGTCGGTGACGAGGCGGTGGGGGCGGTCGATCTCGACGAAGGTCTGGGTCTCGCGGAACACGACGTCCTCGCTGGGACCCCACGCCGCGACCTGCTGGCCGCCGACGCGCAGGTCGACCGAGATGTCGACGTAGCCGGGCTCGTCGTCGAGGATCGTGAACCAAGCCTTCTGCTTCTCCGCGTCGGTGTAGGCGTCGAACACCTCCTCCGGCGTGGCGGGCAGGTGCCGCGACGTGCGGAGGTCGAGGTCGTCGGTCGTGTCGGTCATCGGTCCGTGCCTTTCTGCAGGGTGAACCAGGCGTCGAGGCCGTCGAGGCGGCGCTCCCAGAGGCGTTGGTAGAAGCCGATCCAGGCCATCGCGTCGTCCAGTCGCTCGGTGCCGAGGCGGCAGTGGCGCGAGCGCCCGACCTTCTCGGTCGACACCAGCCCGGCCTCCTCGAGGACGTGGAGGTGCTTCTTGACGCCGGTGAGGGAGATGCCGAGCGGCTCGGCGAGCTCGCTGACGGTGGCCGACCCCCGACCGAGCCGCTCGAGCATCGTGCGCCGGGTGGGGTCGGCCAGTGCCGCGAAGGTGCGGTCGAGGTCGGCTTGCTGAACCATGAGGTTCACCATTCCACACTGAACCAGGTGGGTCAACGTCTGTTTCGCCCCGGCTGTCACCATGGCGGCATGCCCAGCACCGTCCGCGAGCCCGTGTGGAAGGGTGCCGCGCTGCTCACCGGCGGCTTCGTCGTGGTGCTCTGGTTGCTCGAGATCCTCGACGCCGCATCGGGCAACGCGCTCGACGCGTACGGCGTCCAGCCGCGCAGCGAGGACGGCCTGGTCGGCATCGCGTTCGCGCCGCTGCTGCACTTCGGCTTCGGGCACTTGGTCAGCAACACCGTGCCGGTCGTCGTCCTCGGCTTCCTGACCCTGGCCACCGGGATCGCGCGCGGGCTGTTCGCCACCGCGATCATCTGGGTCGTCGGCGGACTGGGGGTGTGGGTCTTCGCGCAGCCGGGCAGCGTCCACGCCGGCGCCTCGGTCCTGGTCTTCGGGTGGATCGTCTACCTCGTGGTGCGCGGCTTCCTCAACCGCAACACGACCGAGATCCTCATCGGCGTCGTCGTCTTCCTGCTCTACAGCAGCGCCCTGCTCGGCGTGCTGCCCGGCCAGACCGGCGTCTCGTGGCAGGGGCACCTCTTCGGCGCGGTCGGCGGGGTCATCGCCGCGCGGCTGCTCACCACGCGCGTACGCAGTGAGTCGAGCATCACGTACTGAGCGGTAACAAACGCCGTACGCCGTCGCCGCGGGCCTCCTAGCCTGCCGCCATGCGTGCTCTCGCCCTCGCCCTGGCCCTGCTCGTCCCCGCCCTCACCGCCTGCTCCGGCGGCGACGAGGACCCGTCCGGCGCGGCGTCGGCCGTGGCGCACGAGGAGGACCAGGCCCTGGCCGAGTGGCGCTCCGCGGTCGAGGCCGAGCTCGGGTCGGACTCCTTCGACTTCGCCAGCATCCAGCAGGACGCGGCCGTCGACTGCCTCCGCACGGACTCCTCGGCGTGGACCGTCGAGCTGGCCCTCAGCGGCGACGTGGCCACCTCCGAGCTCACCCGCGTCGGCCTCGAGCACGCGTGCGGCGACGTCGTACCGGCCTTCGACGAGGCCCTCGCCGCCGTCGAGGCGGCCGCCGACCCGCTCGAGCTCGTCTGCGGCCCGGACGTCGAGCTGAGCGCCGAGGACTCGGTCAAGGCCGAGCTGGTCTGCGCCCACCGCTGACCGCGGCTCGGCGGGGCGCGACCCGCTCTCAGGGGGGCGCGGCGCTCACGAGGGCTCGACCGGTCCGGCGTCCTCGGTCGTCTCGGCGCCGTCGGCGCCCTCGGCGCCCTCGGCATGCGCCGCGTGCGCTGCGCCCTCCGCGCGGTCCTCGTCGTCGCGACGGCCGGGCGACGGCGCCGCGTTCACCGGGTCGGTGTCGAGGTGGGTCTGCGGGTCCGTCCAGGGCCCCGTCGTCGCGTCACCGGATGCGCTCATCGGCTGCTCCTCCTCCTCGACTGGTGCCTCGCTTGTACCCCGCTCGAGGAGGAGTAGTCAAAAGTCCGCTGGCGGGGGTGTATGCATGTGCCCCCCAGGGGTACAGCGAGTTTCGTCGCGGGCCTGCCGTCATGGCCCCGACACCCAGCCGCGGGACCCGCCGGCCCTCACCTCCCGTACGCCGTGCGAGGGGGGACCGGCGGGGCTCGTTGGCCTCGCGCGGTGCATGCGGCTCGGGGGGTGGGGTACGGGCGTCCATGCCCGACCTCAGCTGCCTCGTCCTGAACTGCACGCTCAAGCCCTCGCCGGCCGACTCCAGCGCGGAGCTGCTCGGCTCGCAGGTCCTCGAGGCGTTCGAGGAGCTCGGGGTGGCCGGCTCGATGGTGCGCGTCGTCGACCACGACGTCCGCTTCGGCGTGACCACCGACGAGGGCGACGGCGACCAGTGGCCGACGCTGCGCGAGAAGCTCCTCGCCGCCCAGATCCTCGTCATGGTCACGCCCATCTGGCTCGGTCAGCCCTCCTCGGTGTGCAAGATGGTCCTCGAGCGGCTCGACGCCGAGCTGGGCGAGACCGACGACGACGGCCGCCCCTCGATGTTCGGCAAGGTCGCCGGCATCGGGGTCGTGGGCAACGAGGACGGCGCGCACCACGTGACCGCCGACCTCGCCCAGGCCCTCGACGACGTCGGCTTCACGATCCCCGCCCAGGCGACGACGTACTGGGTCGGCGAGGCGATGCAGGCCGTCGACTACAAGGACATGTCGCCCACGCCCGAGAAGACCGCGCAGACCACCCAGGTCCTCGCCCGCAACGCCACCCACCTCGCGAGGCTGCTGGCGGAGTCGCCGTACCCGGCCGGCTGATCGCGCGTACATCATCGTGGAAGATCCGAGTCACCTGGTGGCTCGGATCTTCCGCGTTGTCCCGGCGGTCACCGGATATCCGGTGACTCCAGACCCGAGAGACCCATAGGGACCAGACCCGAGGACCCCCGACCCCTCACCGCCCGCGCAACGGCCCCTCGTCGAGGTGGTCGAGCAGGTCGCGGGGGCCGTCGTGGACCCGGGCGGCCCCGGCGGCGAGCAGCCGCTCGGCGGCCACGCCGCCGCTGCGCAGCCCGACGAACGCGGCACCGGCCGACTCGGCGGAGAGGGCGTCCCACACCGCGTCGCCGACGACGACGGCCGGACCCCCGCCGACGCGGGCGGCCGCCTCGTGGACGATGTCGGGGGCCGGCTTGCTCGGCACGCCATCGGACCCGGTCAGCACGGCGTCGAGGTGCCGGCGCACGTCCACCAGCTCGAGCAGGTCGTCGACGATGTCGGCCTCCGACGAGCTCGCCAGCACGACGCGGTGGCCGCGGGTGGTCAAGGCGGCGGCCAGCTCGGACGCCCCGTCGAGGGCACAGACGGTGCGCAGGGTGGCCTTGAAGTACTTGTCGTGGAGCGCCCGTACGTCGTCGCCCACCGCGTCCTCGGCTGCGTCACCGGCGACGTGGGCGACGAGCCGGTCCCCGCCCATGCCGATCGCCTCGTGGATCCGGACGCCCGACACGTGCAGGCCGACGTCGTTGAGCGCAGCCTTCCACGCGACGACGTGCTGGTAGACGGAGTCGACGAGGGTGCCGTCGAGGTCGAGGACGACGACCGGGGAGGTGAGCTCGGCAACCATGGCGGCCGGTACCCGCAGGGAGGGGTGGCATGCGTCGCCCCCCCGGGCGGGTGTGGCGTTCCCCGCCGGGCTGGAGCACCATCGATGGGCAGGACCACTGGGACGTCGAGGGGGACCGCCATGGAGCTCCTGCCACAGAGCAGGGAAGCACTGGACGAGTACGTCGCGCCGTCGATCGATGACGTCGAGAGCCTTCTGCGCGTGATCGAGGGCTGGGCCGTCCGGGCCGTGCCGGAGTGTGTCGCGCTGAGCGTCACGCTGCTGGACGAGGACCTGACCTTCACGCTCGTCGACCCCGCCGCGCGCCCGCTGGCGACGGTGCCGGGCGCAGGCGCCCCGGGTGCGCCACCCGCGCCGCCACCCGAGGAGGCCCATGCGCTCGACGAGGGCGGCTGGGCCGAGATGGCCCGGGAGCGGGCCTTCGCCGGGATCGCGAGCACGATCTCGCTGCCGGTCGTCGAGCACGGACGGGCCGTGCTCAACATCGACCTCTACGCCTCCACCGCGCAGGCCTTCCACGGTCGCATCGACGGGCTCGTCGACGCCTTGGGCGTGTGGCAGGCCGGGGCGGTCACCAACGCCGACCTCGGCTTCGACACCCTGCGACGCGCCGAGGCCGCTCCGGAGCGCCTCCGCGAGCAGCGCCACTTCGACGTGGCGGTGGGCCTGCTGGCCGCCCACCTCGGCGTGACCACCGAGGACGCCCTGGCGCTGCTGCGCGAGGCGGCCGAACGGGCGGGCATCTCCGAGACGCAGGCGGCCGACGTGGCACGGACGCTGCTCGCCTGAGGGGGCGCGGACCCAGGCGGGCAGCGCATGCTCCCCGCCCTTCGGGGTACCTATCGCCCATGGAGCGACACCCAGCACCCGCCACCCGGCACATCAAGGTCGCCGTCGTCGACGAGAGCGAGCTCGTGGTGCACGGCATCCGCGCGATGCTGGAGCCGCACTCGGCGCTCGTCACCGTCGTGCCGCACCGGTCCGAGGAGCCGTCGCCCCTCTGTGACCTCACCCTCTACGAGCCCTCCGCCCACGGCCGGTCGATGGGGACGCGCGCGATGCCGCAGCGCTTCCCCACCCGGATGGTCGCCTACGGCTGGGACTGCAGCCCGGAAGCCGTGTCGACCGAGATGTCGCGCGGCGCCGCCGGCTTCGTCAGCAAGTGGCTCCCCGCCCGCCGACTCATCTGGAACCTCCTCCAGATCGCCGACGGTCGTGTCGTCGTCGACGCGTGGACCGGCCAGCCCGAGGCGAGCCGCCCCGCAGCGCAGAAGTGGCCCCTCACCCAGCGTGAGACCGAGGTCCTCTCGATGATCGCCGCTGGACGCGCCAACAAGGAGATCGCCGAGGAGACCAACCTCAGCATTAACTCCGTGAAGTCCTACATCCGCGGCGCCTACTCCAAGATCGAGGTCACCTCGCGCTCGCAGGCCGTCCTCTGGGCGATCCAGCACGGGCTGCTGATGTCGGACGGCGCCGAAGCCGCGCGCTCCGCCGCTTCGGTCCGCCCGGTGGCCCACGCGCGGTCGTGACCCGCTTCGGCTACTTCCTCTCCTGCGAGGAGTACGCCCCGGCGCAGCTGGTCGAGCAGGCCAGGCTGGCCGAGGAGGCGGGCTTCGACGCGCTGTGGATCAGCGACCACTTCCACCCGTGGAACAACGCGCAGGGCCAGTCGCCCTTCGTCTGGTCGATGATCGGCGCGATCGCGCAGGTCTGCGACCTCCCCGTCACCACCGCCGTCACCTGCCCGACCGTCCGGGTGCACCCGGCGATCGTCGCGCAGGCCGCCGCCACGTCGGCGGTGCTGCTCGGCGAGGGCCGCTTCCGGCTCGGGGTGGGCACCGGCGAGGCGCTCAACGAGCACGTCCTCGGTGACGCGTGGCCCCGCACCGACGTACGGCTCGAGATGCTCGAGGAGGCCGTCGAGGTCATCCGGCGGCTCTGGACCGGTGAGGTCGTCTCGCACGAGGGCCGCCACTACGACGTCGACACCGCGCGCCTCTACACGCTGCCGGACGAGCCGCCGCCGATCTACATGAGCGCCTTCGGCCCCAAGGCCCTCGAGGTGGCCTGCCGGATCGCCGACGGCTTCGTCACCACCCAGCCCGATGCCGAGGGCGTGAGGACGTTCCGGGAGGCGAAGGGCCCCGACGCGCCCACCCAGGCCGGCCTCAAGGTCGCCTGGGCATCGACGCGCGACGACGCGATCGACGCGGCGTACGAGCTGTGGCCCAACGCGGGCCTGCCCGGCGAGCTCAGCCAGGTGCTGCCCAGCCCCCAGCACTTCGAGCAGGCCAGCGAGCTGGTGACCCGTGATGCGGTCGCCTCCAACGGCGCGTTCGGCCCCGACGTCGCCGAGCACGTCGAGGTGTTCACGCCCTTCGTGGAGGCCGGCTTCGACGAGGTGTACGTCGCCAACATGGGCCCGCACTACGCCGAGATGATCGCGGCCTACGACTCCGACGTGCTCCCCGAGCTCCGCCGCCGGGGCTGAGCACCAACCGCTGAGGGCTCAGCGCTGGTAGTCGTCGACGTCCGACGGCTTGGCCTCGTGGCCGTCGCGCCCGTGCGTGCGGCGCAGCTCCTTCATCTCGGCCTCGAAGACGTGGCGCCGCCCCTCGACGAGCTCGTCGAGCGCGCGCTGGTGCAGGCCCTTGGCGCGGGCGTAGTAGCCGTCGTCGAACGACTCGACCATCTGGAACGACCACATCCCGGGCAGCGGGTCACCGCCGAGCACGTCGCGGTCCAGGGAGTCGGCGAGGTCGGTGTGACCTGCCTCCTCGAGCAGCGCGTGAGCCTCCTCGAGCGTGCTCTCCCCGCTGCCCATCAGCCGGTGGAAGGCGTAGAGGTGGCCGCGGGCGTCCTCGACGTGGTCGAGGGCGGCCGACAGCTTGCCGAGGGCCTCGATGGTCTCGTCGGTCACGCCGGAGGGTCGCTGGTGCGCTGCGTCGCGTTCGTCACTCACGTGGTGAAGCCTCACACCCGGCGCGGAGTCATGACCACCCCACTTCGGGCGGGATGGGGCCGGCAATCGGCGCGTGTCAGCACCTTGTCAGCGCGGTTCGGCGTCCGGTGCTTCGTCGCGTTCCGGACCCTGCCCCCTCCGCGCGCCGGGGTCGCGCACGGGGACCCGCTTGGTCCGGACGATCTCGGAGGCGACGTCGCGGACCTTGGTGTTCTCGTGCGACGAGATGCGTCGGAGCACCTCGAACGCCGCCTCGGCGGAGAGGTCGAACCGCTCCATCAGCATGCCCGTCGCCTGCCCGATCTCCGCGCGGGTGCCCAGCGCCCGCAGCAGGTGCTCGTCCTCGATCGAGCGGGCGAGCACGACGGCCGCCACGGCCGCGATCGCCTGCCCGTGCGCGACGTCGTCCGCATCGAAGGCACGCGGGGTGCGGGAGTAGAGGTTGAGCGCGCCCCAGGTGTGGTCCGCGCTGGTGAACAACCGGAAGCTCAGGCTCGCGCGCACCCCCAGCTCGCGCACCATCGCGCTGCCCCACCGGGGCCAGCGGGGGTCGGTCGCCAGGTCGCCCACGATGACGGTCGACTCCGAGCGGATGGCCTCGCGGCACGGGCCCTCGCGGAGGGCGTACTGCGCCTCGTCGAGCATCCGCAACCGCTCGGAGCTGGCCGCGGGGGTGCGGATGGCGTGGCGCTCGACGAGCGACACCCCGACGTGGTCGCACTCCTCGAAGAGGTCGGGAGCGAGGTCCACGAGTCGCTGGAGGGTGTGGATGGGGTCGGACTGCGCGTTGAGCAAGCGCACCGCGTCGGACAGCTGCTGGTCGAAGAGCGCGTCCATGTCCACATCCCTGCCTGGGTCGCTGACCCGCGTCGCCATGTCCCAAGGGGCGCCCGCATGACCAGCCCTTCACCGTCGCACCGCTCGTCCCGCACCGCAAGGGGTGACGGTCAGCGGCCCACCAGCGAGCGCAGGCCCGCCGCGACGGCCACCCCGAGGGCCGCACCGCCGACGGCGTCGACCGGGTGGTGGGCGCCCTGGCCGATCCGGACCACGGCAGCGGCGGCCGCCGCGCCGAGCACCGCGGGCCGTGCGCGGGACGGGAGGTCGGGCGCCACGAGTGCGGCGGCCGCGAACGCGATGGCCGCGTGCCCGGACGGGAACGAGCCGCCCTCGACGGGCGCGTCGTCGCGGAGCACCGTCGGCTGGACGTAGAGCGGCCGCGGCGCCGGGCGTACCTTCTTGATGCCCACCTCGAGGGCCTTCTCCAGCGGCAGGGCGAGCGCCGCCGCCAGCGCCAGTCGCCGACGTCCGGCGAGCGCGGCCACGACGGCGGTGCCCGGGAGGACCCACGGCGTACCGAGCTGCTGGAGCATGCGGAAGGGCCGCGCCTCTCCGTGGTCGTTGACCAGGGCGAACAGCCAACGGTCCGGGGCCGGGTGCCGGCGCGCGACCGTCGAGGCGAGGGCGGTGACCGCCAGGCCCGCCGTGCAAACGACGGCGTCGCGCTCGCGGATCCGGGGTCGGGTCATGGACGAGTCCTACCACGGCCGCCGGACGGCGGGCGGCCGCCGTCCGGTGCGGGGGCGCCCCTCGGGACAACGTGGAAGATCGAGGTCACGTGGTGGCTCGGATCTTCCGCGATCTCCCGGCGGTCACCGGATATCCGGGGACTCCAGACAGCAGCATCGAGCACAGGTCCCCGGCAGGGTTCCCCGACCCCCCGGACGGCATGCGTCCCCACCGGACGTACGTCGCGCGCGTGCGCATGCTCGGCGGCGCACCGGGGCACTGGCTCTCGTGAGCACCTTGGACAGAGCCGGCCCGGAGCCGGCGCGCGCGACACGCGCGACCACGGTGCCCGACCCAGCAGCCGCGACGACCGCGGCGGAGCAGACCGAGGAGGTCTCCAGTTCATGAAGGCAGTCACCTGGCAGGGAAAGCAGGACATGCAGGTCATCGAGGTGCCGGACCCCGTCATCGAGGAGCCGACCGACGTGATCGTGCAGATCACCTCGACGGGCCTGTGCGGCTCGGACCTCCACCTCTACGACCCGCTGTCCCCCTTCATGACGGCCGGCGACGTGGTCGGGCACGAGCCCATGGGCATCGTCCAGGCGGTCGGCTCGGCCGTCACGACCCTCACCGTCGGTGACCGGGTCGTCGTGCCGTTCAACATCAGCTGCGGCACCTGCTGGATGTGCAGTCGCGGGCTCTACAGCCAGTGCGAGACCACGCAGAACCGCGACACCGGCACCGGCGCCAGCCTGTTCGGCTACAGCAAGCTCTACGGCCAGGTGCCCGGCGGCCAGGCAGAGCTGCTGCGCGTCCCCTTCGGCGACACGCTCCCGATCAAGGTGCCCGAGGGCCCGCCGGACGACCGCTTCCTCTACCTCTCCGACGTGCTGCCCACCGCGTGGCAGGCGGTCGAGTACGCCGACGTCGAGGACGGCGGCACGCTGCTGGTCGTCGGCGCCGGCCCGATCGGCGACATGGCCTCCCGGATCGCCATGCACCGCGGCCTGCGCGTCATCGTGGTCGACTCCGTCCGTGAGCGCCTGGCCCGGGTCCACGGCCGCGGCGCCGAGACCATCGACCACACCGAGGTCGACGGTGTCGGCGACGCCGTGCGCGAGCTGACCGACGGTCGCGGCGCCGACGCGGTCATCGACGCCGTCGGCATGGAGGCGCATGGGTCGCCGATCGCCGAGACCGCCCAGAAGGCCCTCGGCCTGCTGCCGAAGAAGGTGCAGGAGAAGGTGATGCTCACCGCCGGCTCGGACCGGCTGGCCGCGCTCCTGAGCGCGATCGACTCCGTGCGCCGCGGCGGCACGATCAGCATCTCCGGCGTCTACGGCGCCCCCACCGACCCGCTGCCGATGTTCGAGCTCTTCGACAAGCAGGTCCAGCTGCGCATGGGCCAGGCCAACGTGCGCCGGTGGAGCGACGACATCCTCGCGCTGCTGAAGGAGGACCAGGACCACCTCGGCGTGGACTCCTTCGCGACCCACCACCTGCCGCTGTCGCAGGCGCCCGAGGCCTACCGGAAGTTTCGCGACAAGGAGGACGGCATGGTCAAGGTCGTGTTCAAGCCGTGAGGCTGCCCAAGCCCCGCGGGCCGCTCAGCGAGTGGGTCGTCGCCCGGCTGACCGACGGCACCACCTCGGTGGCAGCGGCCCCGGCCGCCGGCTCCTGGGACGACGAGTGCATCGCGCTCTGGACCCTGCACGAGCTGTCGTACCGCGGCTTCGAGGACGCCGACGACCGCGCCGAGTGGGCGCCGGACCTGCTCGTCGTCCGCCACGAGCTCGAGACCGCGCTCGAGGAGCGGCTGCGGGCGCGCTGGCAGGAGTCGGGTGCCGTCGAGGTCGACGACCCCGCGCAGGTGCCCGCGGCGCTCGAGTCACTGGTCGCCGCGGACGACGGACCGTCCCTCGCCGACCACGTACGCCGGCGCGCCGACCGCGAGCAGGTGCTCGAGCTGCTGCGGCAGCGCTCGATCTACCACCTCAAGGAGTCCGACCCCTCCGCGTTCGTCGTGCCGCGGCTCCCGGTGCGCGCCAAGGCCGCGCTGATGGAGCTGCAGTACGACGAGTACGGCGACGGCGACCCCAACCGGCTGCACGCCCACATGTTCGCGCGGGGCCTGGACGCGATCGGGCTGCGCTCGGAGTACGGCGCCTACGTCGACGACGCCCTCCCCGAGACCCTCGAGATGAACAACGCGGGCTCGCTCCTCGGCCTGCACCGCCGCCTGCGTGGCGCGGCGATGGGGCACCTCGCCGCGTTCGAGATGACCAGCTCGCTGCCCTCGCGCAAGATGGTGCAGGGGTTGGACCGCCTCGACCTGGGCGGGCCGATGGCGGCGTACTACGACGAGCACGTCGAGGCCGACGCCATCCACGAGCACCTCGCCACCCGCGACATCTGCGGCACGCTCGCGGAGGACGAGCCCGACCAGGCGACGGAGATCCTCTTCGGGGCTTACACCTGCCTGGACGTCGAGGCGCGGTTCGCCACCGCCCTGCTCGCGTCGTGGGACGTCTGATGTCCGCCGACCGCGACTTCGACCACCCCGACGTGGTGCTGTGCCCCGACGGCCCGCTGCTGCTCCGCAACGCCACGTCGGTGCAGGCCGCCGACGGCACGATCCACCCGGTCGAGCGCCCCGTCGTCGCGCTGTGCCGGTGCGAGAAGTCCAGCCGGCTGCCGTGGTGCGACGGGACCCACAAGGTGATCCCGCGGGGGTAGGTCCTCCGCCTCCGCCGCTCGAGCGGTGAGTGACGCAGGTTCTCGGCGTGCAGAACGTGCCTCACTCACCGCTCCGGCGGCAGATCTCACCCCTCCGCCGCTCGAGCGGTGAGTGACGCAGGTTCTCGGCGTGCAGAACCTGCCTCACTCACCGCTCCGGCTGCCTCACTCACCGCTCCGCGGCAGATGGCACCGCTCCGCGGCCGATCGCACCGCTCGGGCGGCGCGTCGTACGTCAGCCCGCGCGGTCGATCCGCGCCAGCACTCCGCGCACCTCCTGGCGCACCTCCACCATCTCCAGCCGACCTTCGGCGAAGCAGGGCTCGTCGCGGAGGATGTCGGTCTGTCCGGTGGTCCCCACCTGGAGGACCGCGGACCCGCCGGGGGCGAGGTGGGCGTCGATGACGGCCAGGCACGCCCGGGCGACGTCGAGGCCGTCGTCGCCGCCGTCGATCGCGGTGAGCGGGTCCTCGGGGTAGCGGCCCGTCTCCTGGCGCGGCACCCACGGCGGGTCGGCGATGACGACGGGGAAGAGCTCGCCCGTGGCGAGGGCGTCCTCGAGCCGGCCCTCGCGGACCTCGACCCGGTCGGCCAGCCCGGCGTCGACGGCGTTGGCGCGGGCGAAGTCGCAGGCCACCGCGCTCGCGTCGACGCAGACGAGGCTGCGACCCGAGAGCGCCACGGACAGCAGGCCGATGTGGCCGGCACCCGAGCACAGCTCGAGCACGGGGCCGGCCGGGGCCTCCAGGGACAGGTCGGCCGCCCAGTCGGACTGGGCCGACGTCCACTCGCGCGGGCGCAGGACGCGCTCGTCGAACGCGATGGTCAGGGTGCCGAAGGTCATCTGCTCCGTCACGTGGACGCTCCTCGGTTCAGCCGGGACAGGAGGGCGGCGGGTCGCAGGCGCCCGGTGCGCTCCTGCCAGATCGCGGCGCGGGCGGCATTGGCCCCGGCCGCGCCGTGGACGCCACCGCCGGGGTGGGCCGAGGCGGAGGCGAGGAACAGCCCGGGGACGCCCGTCGACGCCCGGCCCCGCATCGCGGGCACCGGCCGGAACATCAGCTCCTGGTGCAGCTGGGACGTGCCGCCGTTGACCGCCCCGCCGATGAGGTTGGCGTTGCGCGCCTCGAGCTCGTGGGGTCCCAGCACCCGACGCGCCTGGACGAGGTCGCCGAAGCCCGGCGCCACGGCCTCGATGCGCGCCTGCATGCGGTCGGCGAAGCGCTCGGTCTCGTCGTGGTCCCACCGGCCCGTGATGCCGTCGGGACCGGCGTCGTGGCGGGTCATCCCGGGCTGCGGCACGTGGGTGTAGGCCCAGAACGACTCGGTCCCGGCGGGGGACCGGGTGGGGTCGCTGGCGGTCATCTGCCCGGTGAGCAGGAAGGGCCGGTCGGGCACGACGCCCGACGACACCTTCGCGAGCGTCTCGGTCATCTCCTCCACGGAGTCCGCGACGTGCACCGTGCCGGGGACCTTGTCGGGCCGGTTGCGCCACGGGATCGGGCCCGACAGCGCCCAGTCCACCTTGACGGTGCCGGGGTCGAGCTCGAAGTCGCGCATCCCGCGCACCAGCCGCGGGGGCAGGTCCTCGTCGGGGACGAGCCCGCCGAAGAGGTGCGCCGCGGAGACGTCGGCGAGCACCGCGCGGGCGGCGTACGCCTCCCCGTCGCGGGTGCGTACGCCGGCCACGCGGCCGTCGCGCACGTCGACGGCCGTGACCTCGGTGCCGGTCTCCAGCCGGCCGCCGAGGCTGGTGAAGCGGCTGACGAGCGCGTCGGTGAGCGACTGCGCCCCGCCGCGCGGCACGGGGAAGCCGACGGTCTGCCCGAGCATGGTCATCAGCACGCCGAAGACCCCGGAGCCGGGTGAGGCGAGCGGGAAGTCGGCGTGGCCGGCGTTGCCGGCGAGCAGGAGCGCAGCGGCCGGGCCCTCGAAGAGCTCGCGGCCGAGCGAGGCCACCGGGGTGGCCAGCATCCGCACGGTGTCGAGCCCGCCGGTCCGCGCCACCGCGGGCAGCAGGCGGGCACCGGCGCGCACCGGCGGGAAGGGCGAGATCAGGGCGTCGACCATCGCGGGACCGATGCGGTCCCACGTGCTGCACAGCTCGAGCCACGTGTCACCGTCACCGGGCTGCAGCGCCTCGAGGCCGGCGGCCGTGTCGTGTCGGTCGCGGTGGAGGATCGCCCACCTGTCGTCGCCGAAGGGATGGCCGAGCACGGCGGGCGCGTGCTCCCACGCCAGGCCGTGGTCCTCGAGGTGGAGCGACCGGATGGTGCGCGAGGCGAGCGCCAGGGGGTAGAACGCGCTGAAGGTGTCGTGCACGAAGTCGGGGTGCAGCTCGCGGTCGCTGCGGACCGCGCCGCCGGGCGTCGGCTGGGCCTCCAGGACCAGCACCTCCCAGCCGGCGTCGGCGAGCAGGTTGGCCGCGACGAGGCCGTTGGGGCCGGCGCCGACGACGACGGCGTCGTAGGTCCCCGGCGCGCGGCCGGTCACTTGGTCCGTCCCTCCACCACGAAGGCCAGCCGCCGCAAGGTCTCGATGTTGCGGTGGTGCAGCTGGAGGTCGCGGAGCGGCTTGGGGACGAGGAGGCCCGGCCCGGCGCTGGCGTCCTCGACGATGGTCACCGTGGTCGATGCCCCGTCGGGCTGGAGCGAGATGTCCACGTTGGCCTGCCCGGCCGGCCAGCCGCGCGCCAGCAGCAGCAGGTGGCTTTGCTCCTCCACCTCGAGGACCGAGGTGGTGTCGTCGATGAGGAGCGGCCACGTGCCGACGCTGTGGTGCAGTCGCGAGCCCACCGCCGGCCACGTCTCGTCGACGTCTCGCATCCGGGACGCCCCGACGACGAAGAGCGGGTAGAGCCAGCCGTCGGCCAGGACCTCCCACACCCGGTCGGGCGTCGCCGCGATCGAACGGCTCGTCGTGCTCATGCTGTCTCCTTCGCTCGGGCGTCGGACGGGGCTGCCGTGCGGACCCAGTCGTCGTGGTGTCGACGGACCAGGCCACGCTCCTCGAACGCAGCCAACCATCCCTCCATCGGCCAGTGCCCCCACCGGGCCCGAAAGATCCGTCCGTTGCGCAGGATGTCGTCGACGTGCTCGACGGGAGGGCTGCTGACGGGGTGGTGCTGGTGGTAAGCGCGGGCACCGCCGACCCAGCCGAGTCCGACGCCCGCGGCAAGCACCGTGCGCGCGAAGTCGGTGTCCTCGCCGCCGTAGCCGACGTAGTCCTCGCAGAAGCCGCCGGTGCGCTGCCAGGTCCCCGCGGCGAGGGCGAAGGACAGCGACCAGAACAGGTCGGGGTCCACGGACTCGAGGAGCTCGCCGGGGGCGGGGTGCGGCCGCGCCGGGTGCGGGTCGTCCCAGGCCGCGAGGGCCGACGGGTCGTCGGGATAGCCGGTCGCGGGAGCGGGAGGGAGGTAGGTCACCGGGCCCGACCAGACCGAACCGGGGTGGGCCCGCACCACGTCGGCGTACGCCGCCACGAGCCCGGCGCCGGCGAGGCAGTCGACGTCGAGCAGCACGACGACATCCGCCCCGGCGTCGAGCGCGGTGCGGACGCCGAGGTTGCGGGCGGCGGCCAGTGGGAGCGCCCCGGCGGGCCCCCGACCCGTCCGGACGACCCGCGAGGCGAGGTCGCCGTCGCGGCGGTCCACGATCGCGGGGTCGTCCATCGCCACGACGACGTAGTGGTCGGGCAGGTGGGTCCCGCGCGCCAGCGCGCGGTGCTGGGCGGCGAGGTGGTCGTGACGTCCGTGGGCGATGGTCACCACGGCGACCCCGCTCATCCGGCGTCCCCCGCGACGACACGGGCGCGAGTCGCCATCACGACGTCGGCGAAGCGGTCGGCCGCGTCCCCGTCGCACCAGTCCGCCCAGCGGCGCGCGTCGAGGGCGGCGGCTCGCTCGAGGACCTCCGGCCACTCGTCCCCCGGCCAGGCGGGGCACACGACGGCGGGCCAGCCGGTGGCCAGCACGTCGCCGGTGGTGCGCTGCTCGCGGTGGGGCCGGTCCTGCGGCACGACGACCGCCGGCGTCCGTGCGGCCGCGGTCTCGGCGAGCGCGTTCTGGCCGGCGTGGGTGACGACCACCCTGGCCTCGGCCAGGACCGACGAGGGGTCGTCGACCCACGTGCTGCGGTCGGCGCCCAGGATCCGCCAGTCCCAGTCGGGTGTGGCCCGGCGGGCCGCGTCCACGTCGGCGCCGGAGATGTCGTGCCCGCCCGACCCCAGCAGGAGCGCGACGGTCCGGGCGGGGGGTGCGCCGGGTGCGCCGGTGGCGGTCGGTGCCGGGCGCACCGGGTGGCGCGACAGCGCCCCGACGGGCACCAGCCGGCTGCGCAGGTCCTCCGGGAGGCCGGGCGTCATGCCGGTCGCCTCGGCGGGCCAGAACCCGACCAGCGCCTCGGCGACCCCCATCCCGAGGAGGTGGGCCGGGTCGTCGCGTCGCCCGGGAAGGACCACGGACACGGCGGGGACGCCGTGCAGCCGCGCCAGCAGGAGCACCTCGACCGACACGTCGACGACGAGCAGGTCCGGCCGTGCGGCGTGGAGCCAGGCGGACAGGGCGGCGGCCCGCTCGCGCGTGCCGTCGTGGTGCAGCGGCGCCCAGTGCAGGTGGCCGCGGGCGGTGACCTCGCGGGTGGCGCCGTCGTCGTCGGCGGGCAGCCGCACCCACTCCCCGCTCCAGCCGGCAGGACGGGGGAGCGAGGACAGCCCGGTGACGGCCACGCCCTCGGCGCCCAGCCGTGCCGCGAGCACCTCGGCGCGGTGCCGGTGACCGCTGCCGACGTGGTGGACGTAGTAGCCGACGGTCCCGCGCGGGCGCGTCACGCCGCGTCGTCCCGCCGGCAGACCTCGTCATAGATCGCGAGGTAGCCGTCGAGCATGGCATCGGCGCTGCAGGTCGCCTCGGCGTACGCCCGCACCGCCCGCCGGTCCAGCCGCGAGGCGCGGTGGATCGCGTCGGCCAGGGCAGCGGTGTCGCCCGGCGTGACGAGCACGCCGACGTCCGGGTCGACGACCTCGGTCAGCCCGCCCCGGGCGTAGCCCGCGACGGGGGTGCCGCAGGCGAGCGCCTCGGCGGCGACGAGGCCGTACGGCTCGTCCCACAGGGGCGTCACCACGGCGGCCGACGCCGATCCGATGAGCCGCGCGAGGTGGCGCTGGTGCAGGTGGTCGGCATAGGTCACGCCGTCGCCGAGCTGGGGTTCGATCACCTCGCGGAAGTAGCGGGGGTCCTGGCGGGGGCCGACGAGCACGAGGGGGAGCCCGGCGAGGCGGCACGCCTCGATGGCGTCGTGCGCGCCCTTCTCCGGCACCAGGCGTCCGGACCACACGACGGGTCCGCCGCCCTGGCCGACGGGCCAGGCCGCGAGGTCCAGGCCGTTGTGGATGACGGTGCTGGGGACGACGTGGCGCCACGACCGCGAGGTCCACTCGCTCACCGCGACGAAGGAGGACGCGGTGGCCTCCAGGGCCAGCGCCGACTCGAGGAACGGCAGCGGAGGCGTGTGCAGCGTCGTCACCATCGGCACGTCGACGGCCGGTGACATGGCGATCGGCAGGTGGTGGAGGCTGTTGTTGTGGATGAGGTCGTAGTCGTCCGGCCCGGAGCGGGCCAGGTCGAGCATCAGGCCCAGGTAGGCGTGGTGCTCGGCCAGCCAGGCCGGACCGGGCGCGAAGCGGTCGGCGAGCGCCTCGGCGCTCGGCTCGAAGGTGTCGAGCTCACGGAGACGGACCGGCAGCGAACCGTCCGAGCCCGGACCGGCGAAGAGCGTGACCTCATGTCCCCGCGCCGCGAGCCCCCGCGCCATCGTGTGCGTCATGGCCTCGAGTCCGCCCGCGAAGGGTTCGCGGATCGGGAAGCGGCTGGAGGCGACGAGGCAGATCCTCACCTCTCGGGGTCGAGCACGGACTCGTAGATGCGTGCGTGCGCGGCGGCGACCTGTGCCCGTTGTCGCCGACGCATCTCGACACTGGCCGGGCGCGGGGCCGCGGCGTACGCCGTCCGGACCGCGTCGGCGAGGCTCTCGACGTCGAGGTGCCGCTCGTCGTGCCCGTAGGTCAGCACCGGTGCCTGGTCGGCGAAGTAGCCGCACGACGGGGCGACGACGGCCGTGCCGAGGTCGCGGCAGGCCTCGAGCCACCCGCTGTGGGTGCCGAAGCGGTAGGGGAGGACGGAGACGTCGAGCGAGGCGAGGTAGTCCCAGAGGCCGTCGTCGTCGAGGAAGTCGTGGATCCGCAGGTCGACATCACCCCGTGCGGAGTGCTCGAGGAGCATCCCGGCCAGCTCGGCGTCGTAGCGGGGACCACCGGGCGTCAGCACGTCGCGGTGGCCGTTGACCTGCAGGACCGCTCCGGGAAGGTCGCGCAGCGCGTCGACGAGGACGGGCACGAGGGGGTGCGGGTGCATCCCGGCGCGCAGGCTCTTGACGTGCACCCCGACGCGGAACTCGCGCTCGCGCAGCCCGCGGCGGCGTACGTCGCGCATGGCGGCGGCCCGTCGCATCACGTCCAGGGGGACGACGTGCGGGTGCGGCACCACGAACGCCTCGCGGCCCCACCGGGACCGGATCTCGTCGGCGGCACCGCGGGTGAGGGTGATGACGGCGTCGGCCGCCGGCACGAGGACGTCGAGCTGCTGGTCGTGGGCGGTGCGGTCGGCGTGGTGGGGGTTGCGCAGGTCGTGCACCGTGAAGACGAACGGCTTGCCGCGGCGTCGCAGGGCGGCCACCAGCTCCTCCAGGTCTTCCACGCTCCGCGCGTCGAAGCCGAAGTGGAGGTGGAAGACGTCGAAGTCGTGGCTCTCCACCCACGAGGCGTCGAGCATCACCGGCGGCCACCACCGCTGGGTGTCCGCAGCGCCCTCGGGCACGGGGTCGGGGAGCCGGCGCGGGCCGGAGCCGTCCTCCGGGGCCAGGTGGCGGACGTAGACGTGCGACGCGGGGACCGAGGCGACGACGACCTCGCGGTCGCTCGACCGCCTCGGGACAGGCGGCGCAGCCGCGATCGCGTCGGACATGGTCACGCGCACGGGTACCCACTCGAGCGTCTCGCATGCGCGTGCGACCCGGCAGATCACCATCCCGAGGGAGGTGTCGCGTTGAACAGCGCTCAGGGGGGAGGATAAATTCACGCTTGACTCCAGAACACGGGTCGCAGAAGCGATGTCCTCAAGGATCTTCTTTGTCGTTCCACGACTCCGTGGCCGTGTTCGCGGCCCTCGCTGCCGACCTGCAGCAGGAGCCTGACGAGGCCCTCACCTCGCGCGCTGTCGTCCTCCGGATGCGCGAGCTCGTCCCCGATGCCGACGCGCTCCAGTACGCCCTCGACGAGGGGCCGTGCCTCCAGGTCGCCGATGCGGGCGGTTGGCTGCGCAGCGGCGACGTCGGCGCGGACGCCCGCTGGCCGGCCTGGGGTCCCCGGGCCGCGAGCCTGGGTGTGCGCTCGCTGCTGGCCGTCGAGATCACGGACCGGGACGGGCCGCTGGGCGCCCTCAACCTCTACAGCGGCGCGGGCGGGGCGTTCGCCGGGCGCGACGTGGTGGACCTCGCCCTCGCCTACGCGGCCCACGCCACGACGGCGCTGTCGTCCGCCCACAGGGCGGGTGCGCTGCAGGCGGCCGTCAGCTCACGCCACGTCATCGGGATGGCCCAGGGCATCGCCATGGAGCGCTACGGCATCGACCAGCAGCAGAGCTTCGAGCTGCTGCGCCGGCTCTCCTCCACGACCAACGTCAAGCTCCGCGACGTGGCGGCGCAGATCGTGGAGACGCGCGTCGTCCCGCACGACCGGGCGTCGGAGAGCGTCGACGACTGAATCAGGCCGGCAGGCCGCCCGTGCCGAGGACGCGCTCGGCGACGGCGCCGATCTTCGTCCGGCGGCTGCGCGCCGCGAGCCGCAGCGCGTTGAAGGCGGTGACGGAGTCGAGCGACTCCTTGGCCATCAGGAAGCCGACCGCCCGCTCGATCACCACGCGGTAGTCGAGGGCGTGCTGGAGCTGTCGGGACAGCTCACCGGCGGTGTGGGCCCGGAGGGCGGCGGACAGGGTGCTGGACACGACATCCGCGTAGCGGGCCAGGGCCGCGACCTCGCTCGCGTCCCACTCGTGGGGCTGCTCGCGGTAGACGTCGAGGGTGCCGACCGGGACCCCGCCCAGGCGCACCGGCGTGCCAAGCACCGCGCGTACGGGCTGGTCGGCCATCGCCGCGGCGAGCACGGGCCACCGCTCGCCCTCCGCCGTCACGTCACGCGTGGTGACGACGGTGGCCGTCACGAACGCCTCCGTGCACGGACCCTGCCCCGACTCCGTCTCGACCTTCTCCAGGATCCGGCCCGGACCGTCGCTCGCGGCGACGTAGGACAGCACGTTCTGCTCGTCGGCGATGAGCAGGCCGGCACCGCCCACGCCGAAGAGGTCGACGCACGCCGCGACGACCTGCTCCAGCACCGGGATGACGCTGCCGTCGTCGCCGGGGGACCGGCTAAGCCGGCGGAGGCTCTCGGCGAGGGCCGCGTCGTCGATGCTCATGGAGCGGGATCCTCCCCCGTCCGCGCCGACGCTGGCCAACCGGAGGCGGGCAGGTGGTCGGTGAGGCGGCCCAGCGCCGCGACGTCGTCGGCGTCCGCGGTCCCGTCGTGGGTGGCCACGAGGACCGCGGCCACGGTGCGGACCTTGGTGTTGCTGTCCTGCGAGACCCGGAGCAGCGTGCGCCACGCCTGCTCCGTGCTGCAGTGGTAGCTCGCGGAGACCAGGCCGATGGCCATGCCGATGTCGCGCTGGGAGCGCACGGCCTCGTGGAGCTGGGAGACCTCGTCACGCAGCGCCTCGGCCGGAGCGGCCGGGGCCGGTTCGCCCGCAGGAGGGCAGGGTGGGGCAGACATCCGTCACCTCTTCATGACGCAGGTCCGCGGACACGGGGCGGATCTCCAACACGTGCGTCGCCGACCCTACAACTGGTGTCGAGCATCGGCTCACGGTGGGCTGGTGACCGGATGTGGGCTAGAGTCGAGGTGACTCGAGCCCATGGGTCCTTCGCTCTCCGTTCGGGGAGGCACACGCATGTCAGAGCTCATGGCCCGGCGCGGTTCACCCCCCGCCGTCGACCTCGACTTCGAGGGCGGCGGTGACGAGGCGCGCCACTGGCTGGACACCGCCTACGGCACCACCCTCCGGCTGACCGGCCGGATGGGCGCCGTCAGCCATCACCGCCGCGACCACGGCGGCGTGGCGTTCGACCAGCTCCGGATCGACTCGCCCGTCGACTTCGACTCCGACGCGATGCCGTTCCTGGTGGTGGTCGACGTGCTGCACGGTGCCATCGAGTACTCCCGCGGCGACGTCACCGACCGCCGGCACGACGGCGGCACGGTCCTCGCCGCCGGCTGGGACATGCCCTTCGCCGGCCGCGGTGAGGGCTACGAGGTGCGCAACACGACCATCACCGCCGAGGTGCTGACCGCGGCCGTGGAGGACGTCGTCCCCGACTACCCCTGGGAGCACATCTCCTTCACCAGCTTCGTCCCTCGCACGCCTGAGGCCGGCGCGCGCTGGCGCGCCACGGTGGACCAGATGAGCGCCAGCTTCCCCGGCCTTGACGCTCCCCTCGCCCACGGGGAGGCATCGCGCCTGCTCGGGCACACGCTCCTGCAGACGTTCCCCAACAACGTCCTGGACGGGACGCCCGGGCGCGAGCTGCAGCGCGACGCGCGGGACGCGACGCCCTCGGCGGTGCTCCGAGCCCAGCGCTTCATCGAGTCCTGCCCCGACCAGGACCTGAGCCTGGCGGTCATCGCGCGGGCGTGCCGGGTCACCCCCCGCGCCCTGCAGTACGCCTTCCGCCGGCACCTCGGGTGCACGCCGATGGCCTACGTGCGCCGGGTGCGGCTCGACCTGGTGCGGCAGTCGTTGCGAGACGGCTCGGCGCTGACGGTCAGCGACGGCGCAGCGCGCTTCGGCTTCTACAACCCCGGTCGGTTCGCCACCGAGTACCGCCATGTCTTCGAGGAGAACCCGAGCGAGACGCTCCACCGCGCGGGCGGCTGACCCCTACCCGACATCGGACGGTAGCGCAACGTTTCGCTTTTCGGCTGGTGCACTGGTCTGGACCGTGGCACGGTCGAGGAAGAAACTTGCTGGAGACCACGGCAAGCGTCATCTTCTGCCGAAAGGACACGAGCCGTGGTCACCACCTCGATCGTTCCTGTCAGCTCCACCCCCGCGACGACCACCCTGTCGTCCGTCCCCTCGCCCGTCCGCCGGTCCTTCCGTGCCCCTGACGGTCCGGAGCGAGCGCGGCGCACCGACGACATCGTCTCCGGCCTCCGGTCCGCGGGGCCCGACTCGGGTCCGGACTCCGAGCACCACGAGCTGACCCGTCAGCTCATCGAGACCAACATCGCCGTCGCCCGCTCGATGGCCGCCCGCTACCGCAACCGCGGCATCGACCTCGACGACCTCGAGCAGGTGGCACTCCTCGGCCTCACCAAGGCCGCGCAGCGATTCGATCCCTCCGCCGGGCACGACTTCCTGTCGTTCGCGGTCCCCACGGTGCGCGGCGAGCTCCGCCGGCACTTCCGCGACTCGGGCTGGATGATCCGGCCGCCGCGCCGCGTGCAGGACATGCAGGCGCGGGTCGCGTCGGCCCATGAGGAGCTCGAGGCCCAGCTCGGCCGCTCGCCCCGTCCGACGGAGGTCGCGGCGCACCTCGGCGAGCAGCTCGACGACGTGGTCGAGGCCCTCGCCGCGGACGGGTGCTTCACGCCGACCTCGCTCGACGCCACCGTCGGTGACGGCACGTCGAGCCTGGGCGACCTGATCGGCCACGAGGACCGCGCGATGCGGTCGGCCGAGGCCCGCATCGTGCTGGAGCCGGTCATCCGGCGGCTCTCCGCACGCGACCGGCGCATCGTCCGGATGCGCTTCTACGACGAGCGCACCCAGCAGGAGATCGCCGACGCCGTCGGTCTCACGCAGGCGCAGGTCTCGCGGGTGCTCACCCGCATCCTGGCCGACCTCCGGGCCGACCTGGGCGAGTCCCGCCCCGCCGCCTGACCCCGCACCACACCGGGGTCGACCCCGTCAGGAGTCGAACCCCAGCCCGACCCGGTCGAGCACCTGCAGGAAGGCGTTGCGCCGACCCTGCCGGTGGTCGGCCCGGTCGAGCGACCACCTCGTGAGGTTGATGCCGATCGAGGACAGCGGCTCCGGCGGGAAGGGCAGCGGGCGCTCGCGCACCATGCGCAGCTCGGTGCGCTCCGTCGGCTCTCCCGCGAGCAGGTCGAGCAGCACGTCCGCCGCGAAGCGGGTGGCACCCACGCCGAGGCCGGTGAACCCGGCCGCGTGGGCCACCCGCCCACGGTGCGACAGGCCGTAGAACGCGGTGAACTGCGTGCACGTGTCGATGGCACCCGCCCAGCGGTGGCTGAACCGGACCTCCTCCAGCTGCGGGAAGGTCGCCAGGAAGTGCGACGCCAGCCGCGCGTGGCTCGCGCGCCGGTCCTCGTGGCGGGCGGCCACCTTCCCGCCGGCGGGATAGACGGCGTCGTACCCGCCCCACAGGATCCGGTCGTCGCTCGTCAACCGGGCGTAGTGGAACTGGTTGGCCAGGTCGGCCAGTCCCTGCCGTCCCTGCCAGCCGATCGAGGCCCGCTGGTCGGCGGTGAGCGGCTCCGTCATCAGCACGTAGTCGTAGACCGGGACCGTCATCCACCGGTTGCGCCGCAGCAGCGACGGGAAGGCGTTCGTCGCGAGGACCACGTGGTCGGAGGTGACCACGGCCCGATCGGTGTGCACCTCCACGGCACCGGACGGCGTACGCCGCAGCGCGGTGGCCGCGGAGTGCTCGTGCACCTCGACGCCGAGCTCCGTCGCCACGCGGGCCAGCTCGAGCGCCAGCCGTGCGGGGTGCACGAGGGCGGTCTCGTCCGGCTCGAGCCCGCCGGCCAGGAAGAGCGGGCTGTCGATCTCCGCGCGCGTCCGCGCCGCGTCGAGGAAGTGGGGCCGGTCGCGCAGCCAGTCGACCTGGTGCTCCTCGACCGCGACGGCGAGGGTGCCCGTGCGCTCCCACTGGCAGTCGAGGCCGAGCTCGCGCACGTCGGCCTCGAAGCCGTCGAGGTTCTCGCGGCCGAGCCGGGCCAGGACCTCCTGCTCCTCCGGCCAGCGGTGGCGCGCGTTGTCCTCGCCGTGGGTCAGCGACGCCTCGCAGAAGCCGCCGTTGCGGCCCGACGCCGCCCAGCCGACGGTGCGGGCCTCGAGGAGGACCAGGCGGCGACCGGGGTCGCGCCGCTTGGCGTGCACCGCCGCCCACAGGCCGAGGTAGCCGCCGCCCACGACCGTGAGGTCCGTCCGGACGGGCGCAAGGAGCTCCGGGTGGCGGGCCTGGGGACCCGCCTCGTCGAGCCAGTGGACGGCCTGCACGCTCGGGGCGAGCGCGCGCTCGACCAGCGCGGCGGAGGGGGCGTGCCGCTCGTAGGCGGTCGGGTGGGCTGCCACCCGTCGATCCTGCCAGCAGCCGGCCCGGCGGACGGTCGTACGCCCCGCGGCCGGGGGTCGGGCATGCTGGAGCCATGCGTTTCACCGAGCACGAGCTGACGGTCGCCGTGACCGCCGCGGCCAAGGTCGTGGCCGGGGGCAAGGTCGGCAGGAGGGCCAAGGGCGAGGCGGCGTGGGAGGCGATGAGCAAGCTCGAGCGCTACCATCTCCTCGAGGCCGTCGGCAGCCAGGTGCTGCCCGTCCTGCTCGCCCTGCCCGATGTCGAGGTCCCGGCCGGCACCCGGCCGACGTTCACCGACGACCAGATCGGCACCGCGGTCCAGCAGACCCTCGGCGAGACCGGCGTCGGCCGGCTCCGCCAGAAGGTGGCGGTGGCCGCGCGCCTCACGCTCGTGCGTACGGCGCTCGCGCAGCTGCCCGTGCGCCAGGACCCCGACGCGCTCGTCGTGCCGGACTCCCTCTGACGCGACCCCCGGGATCCTGAGGAGGACGCTCAGGTTCGGTGCGTACCGTCGATGGCGATGACTTCCACGACTTCGAAGACGATCTCCATGATGCGCACCTCGCGGACCCGCACCGCCCTCGTCGGCCTCGCGGCCGCCGCCCTGTTGTCCCTGTCCGCGTGCGGCAGCGAGAACGACTCGCGCGACGAGCCCGACGCCGCTCCTTCCGCGAGCGAGTCGCCCAGCGCGTCCGCGGACGACACGGCCGCCGCCGGCCCCGACCTCGAGGGCATCCCCGACGTGGTGGCCGAGGTCAACGGCGAGGAGGTCACCAAGGAGGAGTTCGCACCGCTCTACGAGGCGGCCTTCCAGCGGGCGACCATGGAGGCGCAGATGAGCGGCGCGGCGCCCGACGAGGACGCGCTGAGGAAGCAGACCGTCGACGACCTGGTCGACACCGAGCTGCTCGCCCAGGAGGCGGACGAGCGCGGCCTGTCCGTCACCGACGCGGACGTGGACGCCGAGCTCGAGCAGCTCGCGCAGCAGAACCAGATGGCCTCCGGCGAGGAGCTGCTGAAGGCGATCGAGGAGCAGGGCATGAGCCAGGAGCAGGCCCGCACCCAGGTCGGCACCCAGGTGATGATCGAGCAGCTCGTCGCCGACGAGGGTGGTCCTGCGGAGCCGACCGGCAAGGAGCTCCGGGAGATCTACGCGCAGGCCAAGCAGGCGCAGACCGGGCAGGAGATCCCGCCCTTCGCCGAGGTGCGCGAGCAGATCGCCGAGCAGGCGAAGGCCGAGGAGACCGGCCGGATCGCGCAGGAGCTCGTCGACGGCCTTCGCGAGGACGCCGACATCACGGTCAACCTCTGACCCCGACGACTCAGCCGGGCGCCGGGTGGCCCATCAGCGCGGCCACCGCGTCGGTCAGCTCGAGGCGGTTGAACGGCTTGGACAGGAAGTGCGGGTGCCGGTAGGCGACGTCCTGGTCGCCCGACATCAGCAGCACCGGCGCGCCGGGGCGGGTGATCCGCAGGCGCTCGGCCACCTCGAGCCCGGTCATCCGGGGCATGTGGTGGTCGAGGACGATGAGGTCGAACTCGCTCTCGCAGGCGCTGGTCCAGGCCTCGAACCCGTCGGCTGCGACCGCCACGTCGTGCCCGGCGCGTTGCAGCACGAAGCAGATGAAGTCGCGGATGTCCGGGTCGTCGTCGGCAACGAGACTTGTCATGGACATGCAACGAGTGTGCCCGCGGGAAGTCACTCCGGGGCTCGCGCCCGGTCACGACATCTAAAGAGGTTGTAAAGACCGCATGCCCTCGCTCCTCCTCAGCGGGGCCCGGTGGCCCTACTGTTCTCCCATGCTGAGGGTCCTCGTCGTGGAGGACCACGCCTCCACGCGGGAGGCGCTGGTCGACGTGCTGCGGGTCGTGGGCTACGACGCCGTCGAGGCCGCCTCGGGGCGCGAGGCCCTCGAGCTGGTGACGACGTCCGGCCCCGACCTGATGGTGCTCGACCTCGGACTGCCGGACCTCGACGGGATCGAGGTGATCAGGGAGGTGCGCGAGCTGTCCGACCTGCCGGTCCTCGTCGTGTCGGGCACCCACCGCCGCCGCCGCAAGGCCGACGCGCTCGACGCGGGCGCCGACGACTTCATCGAGAAGCCGTTCGACGTCGGCGAGCTCCGCGCGCGTCTGCACGCCGTGACCCGGCGCCGCTCGCGCGGCCTCGCCGACGACCCGCGCCGGACGTACGGCGACATCGAGGTGGACGTCGAGGCGCGCACCCTGTCGCGCAGCGGCCGCGAGATCCGGCTGACCGAGACCGAGTGGCGCCTCCTCGACGCGCTCACCGCCCGGGCGGGCGCCGTGGTGACCCACCAGAGGCTGGCGGCGACCGTGTGGGGACCGCGGGCCCGCAAGGAGGTCTACCCGACGCTCCGGGTCCACATCGCCTCGTTGCGCCGCAAGCTGCGCGACGGGGGCCAGGACCCGCAGGTCATCCGTGGCGAGTCCGGGATGGGCTACCGCTGGGTGGCCGCGGGCGACCAGCGGGCGGCACGCGACCGTACGACCGTGCTGCACCGCGCCGTCGCGCTCCGCGACGAGGTGGCGCTGCTGGCGCCCGCGGCGGCCTCCGGCTCGCCCGAGGCCGAGGCGCTCGCGCGCGCCTCCGACCTGGTCGACGCCCTCGAGCGCCTGGAGGCCCGCACGTGAGCCGGGCGCAGCGCCCCCTGCCGGTGCCAACGGTGCTCGCGTTCGCCGGCGCCTACGCCGTCCTCGCGCTGCTGGGGCGGACCACGGTGGTGGACGGAGCGACCGTCAGCCTCGTGTGGCCCGCGGCGGGCGTGGCGGCGCTGTGGATGCTGGCCGAGTCGCCGCGCCACCAGTGGCGCGTGCTCGTGCCCCTCGCGCTCGTGCACGGAGGGGTCGTGTGGGGCACCGGCGCGTCCCTGACGGTCACGCTCTTCGGCTCCGTGTCCGTCGCGGTGCAGACGTGGCTCCTCTGCCACCTGCTGCGGCGCTGGTGCCCGAGCCTGCTGGGCGCCGGCGGGACCGCGAGCCTGCGCATGCCGCGCACCCTGGTGCTCGCGGGCGTGGCGGCCGTCCTCGCGTGCACCGTCGGGGCGGCGATCGGCACGACGGGCCTGTGGGTCGACGGCGAGCCGACGGACGCGTCGACGGCCGTGGCGTGGTTCGCGCGCCACCTGACGGGCATCCTCGCCGTGGGTGGGGTCGGCCACCTCGCCTGGGAGTGGCGCACGCAGCAGGTCCCCGCGCGGGCGCACGGCGGCTCGACCACGGAGCTCGTGCTGCTGTGGGTCGGCTCCGTCGTCATCACCGTCGTGCTGTTCCTGCAGCCCTACCCGCTCGCGTTCCTCGTCATCGCGCTGACCGTGTGGTCGGCCGCGCGCTTCCGCACGTTCCCCGCCGCCCTCCACGCCCTGACGCTGGGGTCGATCGGGCTGTGGCTCAGCCTGCTCGACCACGGCTCCTTCGCCCGCCTGTCGGACCCGCTCGCCGAGGCGCTGGTCTCGCAGGTGTTCCTGGTCGCGGTGCTGCTCGCCGGCCTGTTCGTCGGTGCGCTGAGCGACCGCATCGACGAGCTCTTCGCGACGGTGACCCGCGCCCAGCGCGAGGCGGCCGAGCAGGCCGAGCTCCTGGCGGAGATGACTGAGAGCATGGGCGAGGGCCTGGTCGTGCTCGACCGCGACGGGCGCGTCGAGCGCAGCAACGGCGCCAGCCGGCGGCTCGCCCACCGGGTCCGGCCCGGGGCGCCCGACGCCGACGCGCTGGCCGCGCTGGTCGCGCTCGTGCTGCACCCGGCCGCCGACAACACCGACGCGGCGCGCGCCGAGCTGGGGGTCGGCGACGTCGTCGTCCCGCTCGCCAACGGCGAGGAGGCCGTGCTCGCCGTCTCCCGCACCGTCCTCACCCGCCGGCTCGCGGACGACGGCGGCGCCGGGGTGCTCCTCGTGCTGCGGGACGTCACCGAGCACCGCTCCGGCCTCAAGCCGCTGGCCGGCTTCGCCGCGACCGCGGCCCACGACCTCCGCGGGCCGCTCACTGCCATCCGGTCCTGGCTCTCGCTGGCCATCGAGGACCTCGAGCCGGGGGCCGAGGTGCTCGCGCCGCTGCGCCGCGCCGAGCGCGCGACGGGCCACATGGGCCAGCTCATCGACGACCTGCTCGAGCACGCCATGGCGGAGTCCGGCGAGCTCGTCGCCCAGGACGTCGAGCTCGCGGGGCAGCACGGCGTGCTGGCCCCCCTGGTCGGGCTCCTCGGTCCCGACGACGTGCTCGAGGTGGCCGACGACCTCCCGCCCGTCCACGCCGACCCGGTGGCCGTCCGGCAGCTGTTCGGCAACCTCGTCGGCAACGCCGTGAAGTACGCCAAGCCCGGTGAGCCGGCGTACGTCCGGGTCCGCGCCCAGCAGCAGGGCTCGCGCGTGGTCGTCGAGGTCGAGGACGACGGGGTGGGCGTGGTGGACCACGACCGCTCGCTGATCTTCCAGCGGTTCCACCGCAGTGGCGCGGTGCGGGCGAACTTCCGCGGGACCGGGATGGGCCTGTCGATCTGCCAGACGATCGTCCACCGCCACGGCGGGACCATCGAGTGCCTGCCCACGGCCCCCGGGACGGGGTCGGTGTTCCGCTTCGACCTGCCCGCGGCGTCGGGGTCGGCTTCCTCGGGCGCTTCGTCGTCGGGGGTGGCCTCGTCGTCGGGGTCCTCGTCGTCGGGGGTGGCTCCCCGGGCGGCGGATCCGGAGCGCGAGGAGCGTCGCGGCTCGCAGGCCGAGGCCCGGCGGGTGCCGGAGTCGTCGCGGGTGTCGTCGCCGGAGTAGGAGTCTGCGGTCCGGTCTGTCGACCTTTGCACCCGAGTTCCGTGCTTCGAGGTGGAGATCTCTACCTCGAAGCACGGCGGTCACCGGATATCCGGTGACTCCAGCCGCAGCCGGAGATCCGCAGCCAGGGCCCCCGCCAGCACTCACACGTTGCGGCGGTACTGCCCACCCACCTCGAAGAACGCCTCGGTCACCTGCTGCAGCGAGCACACCCGTGCGGCGTCCATGAGGACCGCGAAGACGTTCTCGCCGGAGATCGCGGCGTCCTTGAGCCGCGCGAGCGCCTGCTGCGCCTCGGCGCCGTGCGCTGCCTGGAAGGCGCGCACCCGGGACAGCTGGGACTCCTTCTCGGTCTCGGTGGCGCGGGCCAGCTCGATCTCCTGCGGCTGCGTGTCGGCGGCCGACTCCTTGAGGAACGTGTTGACCCCGATGATCGGCAGCGAGCCGTCGTGCTTGCGGTGCTCGTAGAGCATCGACTCGTCCTGGATCCGCCCGCGCTGGTAGCCCGTCTCCATCGCGCCGAGCACGCCGCCGCGCTCGTTGATGCGGTCGAACTCCTCGAGCACCGCCGCCTCGACGAGGTCGGTGAGGTCGTCGATGACGAACGAGCCCTGGAGCGGGTTCTCGTTCATCGCCAGGCCCCACTCGCGGTTGATGATCAGCTGGATTGCCAGCGCGCGGCGTACGGACTCCTCCGTCGGCGTCGTGACCGCCTCGTCGTAGGCGTTGGTGTGCAGGCTGTTGGCGTTGTCGTAGATCGCGATGAGGGCCTGCAGCGTCGTGCGGATGTCGTTGAAGTCCATCTCCTGCGCGTGCAGCGACCGGCCGCTCGTCTGGACGTGGTACTTCAGCTTCTGCGACCGCTCGGAGGCGCCGTACTTCTCCTTCATCGTCACCGCCCAGATGCGGCGCGCGACGCGGCCGAGGACGGTGTACTCGGGGTCCATGCCGTTGGAAAAGAAGAACGACAGGTTGGGGGCGAAGTCGTCGATGTCCATCCCGCGCGCGAGGTAGGCCTCGACGTAGGTGAAGCCGTTGGCGAGGGTGAACGCGAGCTGGCTGATGGGGTTCGCCCCGGCCTCGGCGATGTGGTAGCCGGAGATCGACACGGAGTAGAAGTTGCGCACCTGCTGCTCGATGAACCACTCCTGGATGTCGGCCATCATCCGCAGGCAGAACTCCGTCGAGAACAGCGCCGTGTTCTGGCCCTGGTCCTCCTTGAGGATGTCGGCCTGCACCGTCCCCCGGACGTTGGCGAGGGCGTACGCCGCGAGCTGGGCGTGCTCCTCGTCGCTCGGCTCGCGGCCCTCCCGCTCGCGGAAGACGTCGACCTGCTGGTCGATCGCGGTGTTGAGGAAGAACGCCAGCACGGTCGGCGCGGGGCCGTTGATCGTCAGGGACACCGACGTCGTCGGCGCGACGAGGTCGAAGCCGTCGAAGAGCTCCTTCATGTCGTCGAGGGTGGCCACCGAGACGCCGGACGTGCCGACCTTGCCGTAGACGTCGGGGCGCGGGTCGGGGTCGCGGCCGTAGAGCGTCACGGAGTCGAAGGCGGTCGAGAGCCGGGTGGCGGGATTGCCCTCGGAGAGGATCTTGAACCGGCGGTTGGTGCGGGCCGGGTCGCCCTCGCCGGCGAACATCCGCGCCGGGTCCTCGTTGTCGCGCTTGAACGGGAAGACGCCCGCGGTGAAGGGGAAGTAGCCCGGAAGGTTCTCGTTGCGCCAGAACCGCACCAGCTCGCCGTGGTCGGCGAAGCGCGGCAGCGCGACCCGGGGGATCTTGTTGCCGCTGAGTGACTCCTTCGTGAGCCGGGTCGTGATCTCCCGGTCGCGGACCTTCACGACCTGCTCGTCGCCGGAGTAGGACTCCACGACCGCCGGCCAGCGCTCGATCTGGTCGACGACCTCGTGGGGGACGGCCTTGCGCGCCGCCTCGAGCAGCGCGGGGACGCCGCCCGCGTCGCCGTCGCCGAGCTGGTCGGCGACGTACTGGACGCGCTGGAGGGTGCGCGCCGCCTCGGCCAGCTCGGACGTACGCGCGTGGTAGCCACGGACGGTCTCGGTGATCTCCGAGAGGTAGCGCACCCGGTCGGCCGGCACGACCTGCCGGATGCCGGAGGAGTGGCGTACGTCGACGCGCGGGAGCGTGCCCTCGCTGATCGCCAGGCCGGCCTCGGCGAGCTCGGCGCGCAGGTGCTGGTAGAGCGCGGTGACGCCGTCGTCGTTGAACGTCGCCGCGCTCGTGCCGAAGACCGGCATGTCGTGCGGCTGCTTGCCGAAGGCCTCGCGGTTGCGGACCAGCTGGCGCCCGACGTCGCGCAGCGCGTCCTTGGCGCCGCGGCGCTCGAACTTGTTGATGGCCACGGTGTCGGCGAAGTCGAGCATGTCGATCTTCTCGAGCTGGGAGGCGGCGCCGAACTCGGGCGTCATGACGTAGAGGGAGTGGTCGACGAGCGGCACGATGCCGGCGTCGCCCTGGCCGATGCCGGGGGTCTCCACGATCACCAGGTCGTTGCCGGCGGCCTGGAGCACGGCGATGACGTCGGCGAGGTGGTCGGGCACCTCGTGGGCGCCGCGGGTGGCGAGCGAGCGGAAGAAGACGCGGTCGCCGTCGAGGGAGTTGGCGCGGATCCGGTCGCCGAGCAGCGCGCCACCGCCCTTGCGACGGGTCGGGTCGACCGCGACGACGGCGATCCGCAGCTTGTCCTGCTGGTCGGTGCGGAAGCGGCGGACCACCTCGTCGGTGAGCGAGGACTTGCCCGACCCGCCGGTGCCGGTGATGCCGAGCACGGGCACGACGCGGCGCGTGGCCGCGGCGCGGATCTCGGCGAGGGTCGCCTCGTCCAGGCGTCCGCCCTCGGCGCCGGTGATGGCCCGCGCGACGGCGAACCGGTCGCCGGTGAGCACCTGCTCGACCGTGACCTGCGCGTCCTGCCAGAGGTCGACGTCGCAGTCGGCGACGACCGAGTTGATCATCCCGACGAGGCCCATCCTCTGGCCGTCCTCGGGGGAGAAGATGGTGACGCCGGACTCGCGCAGCCGGGTGATCTCGGAGGGCACGATCACGCCCCCGCCGCCGCCGACGACCCGGACGTGGCCGGCCCCCGCGGCGCGCAGCGACTCGACGAGGTACTCGAAGTACTCCACGTGTCCGCCCTGGTAGGACGACACCGCGACCCCCTGGACGTCCTCCTCCAGGGCCGCGTCCACGACCTCCTGCACCGAGCGGTTGTGGCCGAGGTGGATGACCTCGCAGCCCTGGCTCATGAGGATGCGCCGCATGATGTTGATCGAGGCGTCGTGGCCGTCGAAGAGCGCGGACGCGGTGACGAGGCGGATCGGGTTGCGCGGGGTGTGCAGGTCGGCCATGGTCCGATGCTAGGACATCCAACTATTACTCGGAAGTCACAAGGGCGGGGGTGCTGTGCACCCGAGTTGCGTGCTTCGAGGTGGAGATCTCTACCTGTAGGGCCGGTGGTCCCCGGATATCCGGGGACCACCGAGCCGGCCGGAGCCGCCGGAACCCCGACCCCCTCAGAGGTCGCCGAGCCCCGTCCGGAGCGAGGTCAGCCGGTCGGTCAGCTCCCGCACGTCGCCCCCGGGCAGCCCGGGCCGCTCGAAGACCTCGTCG
This sequence comes from Nocardioides renjunii, assembly GCF_034661175.1. Classification (NCBI taxonomy): domain Bacteria; kingdom Bacillati; phylum Actinomycetota; class Actinomycetes; order Propionibacteriales; family Nocardioidaceae; genus Nocardioides; species Nocardioides renjunii. The sequence goes on from NZ_CP141058.1 coordinate 485,574, forward strand.
TTGAGGGCGGCGGTCGCGTCCTCGACGGCCCGCCGGCCGGCCTCGGTGAGCACGGCGCGTACGACGCGCTTGTCCTCGGCGCTGCGCACGCGCTCGACGTAGCCCTGCGCCACCAGCCGGTCCACGGCGCTGGTGACGCTGGTCGGGTGGACCTGCAGCAGCGACCCCAGGCGCGACATCGGCATGGCCGTGCCGCGGGCGAAGGACAGCAGCCGGAGCACCTCGTAGCGGGCGAAGGTCAGCCCGCGCGGGCGGAGCACCGCGTCGATCCGCTCCATCAGCAGCTGCTGGGCCCGCACGACCGAGGTCACCATCGCCATCCCGTCGGCGGCGTCGCGCCAGCCGTGGGCGACCCACTGGCGGTGGGCCTCGCCGATCGGGTCGCGGGTCATGGCTGGAGGTTAGCGATGGGCCGGCGTCACCGGTGCAGCGCGGTGAGCACCGCGTGCGCCTCGACCATCGCCGGGCCGTACCAGGTCAGCAGCCGCCCCGAGACGAGCCGGGTCGGGGTGGCCAACGCCTCCGGGCCGTCGTCGGCGGTGAAGACGTACGGCTCGTCCGGCAGCAGCACGACGTCCGCGCCGGCGCCGTCGATGTCCGCCGGCGTGACCGGCGGATAGCGCCCGTCGCGGCCGGCCAGCACGTTGACCAGCCCGGCCCGGGTGAGCAGGTCGTCGGTGTAGGTCGGCGACCCCACGACCATCCACGGGTCCCGCCAGATCGGCACCGCGACCCGCAGCCGCGCCGGCGCCGGGGAGGACCAGAGGTCGCGCGCCTCGACGAGCCAGCCGGGATCCGCGAGGTCGAGGGCCTCGGCGAACAGGCGCGACATCGAGGCCAGCGCGTCCTCGACGGTCTCGATCCGGGTCACCCACACCGCGACGCCGGCCTCGCGGAGGCGGCGTACGTCGAGCTCGCGGTTCTCCTCCATGTTGGCCACGACGAGGTCGGGGGAGAGGGCGCGGACGGCGGCGAGGTCGGGGTTCTTGGTGCCGCGCACCCGCGCCACGCCGAGGTCCGCCGGGTGGGTGCACCACTCGGTGGCGCCGACCAGCCGGTCGGGCGCCGAGGCGGCCAGCGCCTCGGTCAGCGACGGGACGAGCGAGACGACGCGGCTCGCGGGCGCGCCGAGCGGGACATCGGCTCCCAGGTCGTCGCGCACGGGTCGAACCTAGGACACCGGAGGGGTGCTCGGCGCGCCGAGCCCGGCGTGATGGAGTTGTCCCATGAGCAAGCACGCCCGGTCGTCGGGGCTGCCGGTCGACGGCGCGGAGCGGGCCACCGCCGACGGGTGGAGCTTCCCCGCCCGCGACCCTGCGACCGGTGAGCGGCTCTGGGACGTCCCCGACGCCGGCGTGACTGACGCGCACGCCGCGGCCGAGGCGGCGTGGCGGGCCCGGCACGCGACGACGTGGAGCACCGACACCGCCCTGCGCGTGGACGCCGTCACCGAGCTGCGCGAGGCGCTGGCCGCACGGGCCGACGACCTCGCCCTGCTGCTCGCCGCCGAGACCGGCGTCCCGGTCGCCCTGCGGGAGGCGCACGTCGACGCGCCGATCGCCGCGATGGGCCACGAGGTGGTGCCGGACCCCGAGCAGGACGCCGGCGTGACGCTCGTGCTCACCCCGGCCACGTCGCCGCTGGCAGTGGCGATCGAGGAGGTCGGCCGCGTGCTGCTCGCCGGCGGCACCGTCGTGCTCAAGCCCGCGCCCGAGGCGGCCTCCGCGGCCCTCGAGCTCGGCCGCATCGCGCTGGACATCGTGCCGCGCGGCGTCCTCAACGTGCTCACCACCCGCGACGTCGACGTGGCGATCGCCCTCACCCGCGACCGCCGGGTCGACGAGGTGTCCTTCACCGGGTCGGCGGTCGTCGGCGAGCGGGTCGGGGCGACGGCCGGTGGCGCCGGCAAGCGCGTACGACTCGACGTCGGCGGGGCGCGGACGGTCCGGGTCGCGGACGACGACGACCTCGACGCCGTGGTGCGGGCCGCCGCCGTCGAGCTGGTGGCCAACGCCGGGCAGGGCTGCCGGCTCCCGGCGAGCGTCGTCGTGCCCACCCACCGCTACACCGACGCGCTCCGCGCGGCGCTCGGGGCCATGGAGGAGGTCGCGGTCGGTGACCCGACCGACCCGGCCACCCGCTGCGGGCCGCTCCGCTCGCCGGTGGCCCGCGACCGGGTGCTGCGCTACGTCGCGCTGGCCAGGTCCGAGGGCGCCGACGTGGCGCTCGGCGGCCACGTCCTCGACCGCGACGGCGGCTGGTGGGTCGCGCCGACCGTCATCGGCGGGGTGGAGCCGGGCTCGCGGCTGGTGCGCGAGGAGGTGCTCGGCCCGGTGCTCATGGTCGTGCCCGACTCATCGGCGCGTGCATGATGCCGTCCTCGTCGAACTCGGGCCCGGTCACCTCGAAGCCGTAGGCCGCGTAGAAGGCGGTCAGCCCGGTCTGGGCGTCCAGCCGCACCGCGCGGTCGCCGCACAGGCGCATCGCCTCGTCCATCAGCAGTGCCGCCAGCCCGCGCCCGCGCGCCGCCGGTGCCACCACCACGCGACCGATCCGCATCGCGTCGCCGTCGTCGAGCACGCGCAGCGTGCCGACCACCTCGTCGTCCTCCAGCAGGACGACGTGGCGAGTCGTCGGCTCGAGGTCGCGCCCGTCGAGGTCGGGGTAGGGGCAGTCCTGCTCGACCACGAACACCTGCTGCCGCAGCCGCCACACGTCGTACGCCGTCCGCGCGGGGAGTTCGTCGACGGTCGTGGTGAGCACCCGGGTGCTCATCGCAGGAACTCCACGACCTGGTCGAACGCGCGCCGCGACTCGGGGATGAGCGGCAGCAGCCCGTAGACGTGGATGAGGTCCGGCTCCTCGATCGAGGTCAGGTCCCAGCCGGCGTCGGCGGCCCGCTTGGCGAGCAGCCGGCAGCCGGGGTGCAGGAGGTCGCGGGTGCCGTAGAGCATCAGGGCCCTCGGCAGCCCCGACAGGTCCCCGAGAGCCGGCGAGACCTCCGGGCGGCCGAGGTCGTCGGGCGAGCCCGCCCACCAGCCGGCGTACGCCTCGAGCTTGGTGTAGAAGAGCCACGGGTCGACGAGGTCCGCCGCGCGCGTCGCCGGCGTGGAGGTGGTGAGGTCGACCCAGGGTGCGTGCAGGACCAGGTGGCTCGCGGCCGGCAGGCCCCGGTCGCGCACCGACATCGCGACGGCGAGGGCGAGCCCGCCGCCCGCGGAGTCGCCGGCCAGCACGGCACCGCCCTCCTGGCCGCTCCAGCGCGCGGCGTCCGCGACCAGGGCGTCGTGCGAGTCGGCCCACGTGTGCTCGGGAGCGAGCGGGTAGTCGGGCAGCACGACGCGGGCGCCGATCGCGTCGGCGAGCCGCGTGGCGTAGCGGACGTGGAAGGCGTCGATCGGTGCCATGAAGGCGCCGCCGTGGAGGTAGTGCAGCGTGCGGCGCACGGGCCGGTCGCGCGGCGTGAGGACGTAGGAGGGGAACCCGAGGTCCTCCACGGACACCTCCCACCGCTTCGCGAAGCCCGGGGTGGCCCGGACCGGCAGCGACCGGTCCTGGGTGCGGTGCCGCGCCTCGACGCGGGCCCGCTCGGCGGGCTCGGTGTCGAGGTCGCCGGCGCGGCGCAGGCGCGGGATGGCGCGGGCCAGCAGGTCGTGTCGGGTGCTCGGCATGGAGGCAGCGTAGGTGGCGGGCCGCGGTGCGGGCGGAGGGGCGGGCGGGGGTGTGGGTGGCCGCGGCTAGGGTGGTGCCACAAGACAGGGGAGCACGCGCGGGCGTGCTGAGAGTGCGGGACAGCCGCAGACCCTACGAACCTGATCCGGTTAGCACCGGCGATAGGGAGTCCACCATGTTGCACGTACGAGTCCGCGCTGCCCTCGTGACGGCCCTGACCGCGTCCGCCCTCACGGCCTGCAGCCTCGCCGGCGGTGGGGGGGACGACGCCCCGAGCGCCACCGAGTCGGCGTCCTCCGGCGCCACGCAGGCGGGCGGCACGGTCGTCCTCGCCACGCACGAGTCGTTCGCCCTCCCGAAGAAGCTGGTGCGGGACTTCGAGGAGGGAACGGGCTACTCGCTGGAGGTGCGGGCAGCCGGTGACGCGGGCACGCTCGCCACCAAGCTGAGCCTCACGGCCGACAACCCGATCGCCGACGCGGCGTTCGGCATCGACAACACCTTCGCGTCTCGTCCGCTCGGCGAGGGTGCGTTCGACGAGGTCACCACGACGACCACCCCGCCCGAGGAGTACGCCCTCGCCGAGGGCGGCGACCGCCTGGTGCCGGTCGACTCGGCGAGCGTGTGCGTCAACGTCGACACCGCCTGGTTCGAGCGGGAGGGCATCGAGCCGCCGCGCACGCTGGCCGACCTCACCGACCCGGCCTACGCCGACCTGTTCGTGACGCCGGGCGCCTCCACGAGCAGCCCCGGCATGGCCTTCTTCCTCGCCACGGTCGCCGAGCACGGCGACGGCTGGCGCGACTACTGGACCGACCTGCTCGCCAACGGCGCCAAGGTGGTCGACGGCTGGGAGGACGCCTACTACGGCGACTTCACCGCCGCGTCCGAGACCGGCACCCGCCCCGTCGTGGTGTCCTACGACTCCTCGCCGGCCTTCACCGTCGAGGGTGGCCGGACCACCACCGAGGCGCTGCTCGACACCTGCTTCCGGCAGGTGGAATACGCCGGCGTGCTGGCCGGTGCGGACAACCCCGACGGCGCCGCGGCGCTGGTCGACTGGATGCTCTCCGACGAGGTGCAGAGCGCGCTGCCGGAGTCGATGTACGTCTTCCCGGTCATGCCGGGGGCGACGGTCCCCGACGACTGGGCCCGGTTCGCGCCCCAGCCCACCGAGCCCTACGAGGTCTCCCCGGAGGAGATCGCGGCCAACCGCGAGCAGTGGCTGACCGAGTGGACCGACGTCGTCTCCCGATGAACCGCACCCCATGAGACGCATCGCCGGTCTCCTGCTGCTCGCCGCCGGGCCGGTGCTCGTGCTCGGCGTGCTCTTCGTCCTCCCGGTCACCGGCATGGTCGCCGAGGGCTTCTTCGTCGACGGACGCTTCGCCCCGGGCGCCGTGCTCGAGGTCCTGGCGCGACCGCGCGTGCACCGCGTCGCGTGGTTCACCGTGTGGACGTCGGGCGCCGCGACCCTCTTCTCCGTCGTGCTCGGGCTCCCGGCGGCGTACGCCCTGCACCGCCTCGCGCTGCCGGGACGGGCCGCGGTCCGGGCCGCCCTCCTCGTCCCGTTCGTGCTGCCCACGGTCGTGGTGGGCGTCGCGTTCCGCCAGCTGCTGGGGGAGGGGGGGCCGCTGGGGTTCCTCGACCTCGACGGGACGCCGGTCGCGATCGTGTGCGGGCTGGTGTTCTTCAACGTCGCGGTGGTCGTGCGCACGGTCGGCGTCGCGTGGGAGTCGCTCGACCCCCGGCCGGGGCAGGCGGCGGCCGCCCTCGGCGCCTCGCCGTGGCAGGTCCTGCGCACCGTGACGCTGCCGGCGCTGCGGCCGGCCATCGTCGGCGCCGCGAGCATCGTCTTCCTCTTCTGCGCCACGGCGTTCGGCATCGTGCTGACCCTCGGCGGCGTCCGCTACGCCACGGTCGAGACCGAGATCTACCTGCTGACCACGACGATCTTCGACCTCCAGGCCGCCGCGGCGCTGTCGGTGCTGCAGATCGTCGTCGTGGTCGGGCTCCTGGCCCTCGCCGCGCGGCTGCGCGCCACGCCCGACCCGACGGCCCACCGCACGGCCACCCCCGCGCGCGCCGTACGCCGCGGTGACGCCCCGGTCGTGGTCGCGACGCTGCTGGTGCTCGGCGCGATGCTGCTGCCGATCCTCACCCTGGTGGCCGGGTCGCTCACCGTCGGCGACGGCTGGGGGCTCGACAACTACCGCGCCCTGACGACCGCGGGCGACAACCAGGCGCTGCTGGTGCCGGTGACCTCGGCGCTGGTGACCAGCCTCCGCACCGCGGTCGACGCGACGTGGATGGCGCTGCTGGTCGGCGTCGTCGTCTCGCTCGTCGTCACCCGCCGCTCGCACTCGGTCGCCGAGCGCCGCGTCCGCTCCACCCTCGACGGCTTCTTCATGCTCCCGCTCGGGGTCAGCGCCGTGACGCTGGGGTTCGGCTTCCTCATCACCCTCGACCAGCCGCCGCTCGACCTGCGCGACTCCGCGCTGCTCGTGCCGATGGCGCAGGCGCTGGTCGCGCTGCCGCTGGTCGTCCGGACCCTGACGCCGGTGCTCGGCGGCATCGACGACCGCCAGCGGCAGGCGGCCGCGTCGCTGGGGGCGTCCGCGTGGCGCACCCTGCTGACCGTGGACCTGCCGGTGGTGTGGAAGCCGATGCTCGCGGCCAGCGGCTTCGCCTTCGCCGCGTCGCTGGGCGAGTTCGGCGCGACGTCGTTCCTGGCCCGCGACGACGACCCGACCCTGCCGGTCGTGATCTTCCGGCTGATCGGGCACCCCGGCGAGATGAACTACGGCATGGCGCTGGCGGCGTCCGTCGTGCTGGCCGCCGCCACCGCCGCGGTGATGGTCGCCGTCGAGCGGCTGCGCGTGCCCGGAGTGGGGGCGTTCTGATGGCGCTCTCGCTGCGCGACGTGTCGGTCCGCTACGGCGACACCGTCGCCGTCGACGGGGTCTCGCTCGACCTGGCCGCCGGCCAGGTGCTGGCGGTCCTCGGCCCGTCGGGGTGCGGCAAGTCCACGCTCCTGCGCGCGGTCGCGGGGCTCGAGCCGCTCTCGTCGGGCTCGATGTCGTGGGCGGGGGAGGACCTCGGCGGAACGCCGACCCACAAGCGCGGCTTCGCCCTGATGTTCCAGGACGGCCAGCTCTTCGCGCACCTCACCGTCGCCCGCAACGTCGCCTACGCCCTCCGGCTGCGACGTACGCCCTCAGCGCGCGTCGCGGCCCGGGTGCGCGAGCTGCTGGCGCTGGTCGGGCTGGCGGGCTACGACGACCGGCTGCCCGGCACCCTCTCCGGCGGGGAGCGCCAGCGGGTCGCCCTCGCCCGCGCGCTGGCGGTGGAGCCGCGCCTGATCCTGCTCGACGAGCCGCTGTCCGCGCTCGACAAGACGCTGCGCGAGCGGCTGGCGGGCGACCTGCGCGAGATCCTCCGCACCGCCGGCACCACCGCGCTCCTCGTCACCCACGACCACGAGGAGGCCTTCGCGCTGGCCGACCGGCTCGCGGTGATGCGCGACGGCCGGGTCGTGCAGGGCGGGGCGATCGACGAGGTCTGGCGTGCGCCGGTCGACGAGGAGACGGCCCTCTTCCTCGGCTACGCCCGCGTCCTGCGCGGCGAGGCGGCCGCCCGCGTGCTGGCAGCGGGCGGGCTCCCGGCGGCGCCCGCGGTCGCCGTACGCCGCTCCTCCCTCGTGCTCGACCCGTCCGGTCCCGTGGAGGCGGCCGTCGAGTCGGCGCGGGTGACGCCGGAGCAGGTGCGCCTCGTCGTGGTCGCCGACGGCGTGGGCACCGTGGACGCCGTGGCGCCCCTGGGCAGCCGCGCCGCGCCGGGGGACCGGGTCCGGCTGGGCGTGGACGTGACACGGCTCGCCGTCCTGCCGACCGGGACGGGGGTTGACCCGTCCCTAGACTGACGCCCGTGTACAGACCGGCCTATGCCCTGCTCGTGGGAGTCGCCGCCACCATGGGTGTGCTGGCGGTGACCGCTGCGCTGGTGCTCGACCGGCCCCTCGTCGACCCGGAGGGCTTCCTCGGCCCGTCGTGGCTGCGGCTGCCGCTGCTGGTCTTCGGCGCCTTCCTGCTCGACCTGCTCCCGCGGACGCTCTACGCCTCGAAGATGAAGCCCGCGCTGATGCCCGACATCGTGCGCGAGCGGATCCGCACCCACTGGGACCGCGAGCGGATCGTGCTGGTCGTCCTCGGCCTGGTCTGCTTCTACATCACCTACGTCTGCTACCGGAACCTCAAGTCCTTCCTGCCCTTCATCATGGGCGAGGACAAGTACGACCGTGAGCTGCACCTGGTCGACCGGGCGCTGATGTTCGGCCACGAGCCCGCGACGATCCTCCACACGATCTTCGGCACCGGCATCTCGGCGCACTTCCTCTCCACGATCTACCTGTGGTTCCTGCCGCTCGTCCCGCTGGCGCTCGCCGCCTGGCTGGTGTGGTCGCGCAACATCACCTTCGGCTACTGGTTCGCCACCTCGCAGTGCCTGGCGTGGTCGCTCGGCACGGCGTCCTACTACGCACTGCCGACCCTCGGCCCCGGCTTCCAGTACTCCTACCTCTACGTCGACCTCCCGGCCACGGGGTCCAGCGCGCTGATGGAGTCGTTGTTCTACGGACGCAAGGGCGTGATCCGCGACGGCGCGGAGGGTGCCGTGCAGTCGGTCGCCGGCTTCGCGTCCCTGCACGTCGCCATCACCCTGCTGGTGGCGCTGATGGTGCAGTACACGCTGCGCAACCGGGTCCTCCACATCATCTTCTGGGCCAACTTCGCGATCACCGTCGTCGCCACCCTCTACTTCGGTTGGCACTACATCGCCGACGACCTCGCCGGGGTCGTCATCGCCCTCTTCGCCTTCTGGCTCGGGGGGCTCGCCAGCGGGCAGAAGTTCGACAGACGGGGCTTGGCCTCCCATCCCACCTCGACGACGAGCCAGGTGCCGGTCGACGTGGAGTAGGTGGTCGGGGGTCTGTTGGTGCTCTGGGGTCTGGAGTCCCCGGATATCCGGTGACCACCGTGCCTACAGGTAGAGGTCTCCACCTCGAAGTACGCAACTCGGGTGCGAACTCCGGGTCAGCCCCTCTTGAGGCCCCGGCCCGCCAGCACCCTGCGGATGCGCGTCGCCAGGAGCTCCGGCCGGTCGAGGTCGGCCCACGTGACCCGCAGGCACACCCACCCGGTCAGCAGGCAGACCAGCTCCTGGCGCTTCTTCTCGCGCATGAGGAACTCGTCGAGCGACTCACCCGGGAGCCGGTGCCGCTCGTACTTGGCGCGGCCGTCGAACTCGAGGAACACCTCGAGCTCCGGCCAGGCGAAGTCGAGGCGCGCCACGACGTTGCCCCACTCGTCGCGCACCACGACCTGCGGCTCGGGCCGCGGCAGGCCGTAGAGGTAGGCGACATAGCTGAACCGGTCCTCGCCCACCGACTCCAGCCGCCCGTCGGCCAGGCGCAGGACCACGTGGGCGGTGAGGCTCCCCGGCCACGACCGGTGCTCCTCGACCTGCGCTGCGAACTCCTCGAGGCTCATCGCTCCGGCGTGCAGCAGCCGGTTCACGACGACCAGTGCGGCCTCCACGCCGGCGACCGTGGTGACCTCGAACGCCGACCGCGCAGCGCTGCTCACCAGCACGCCGTTGACCACCTCGACCTCGTCCGGCGTCAGGACGCCGCGGTGCGGCACCCAGTCCTGCTGGCGCCTGCCGGCCCGCTCCGGGTGCTCACGAGTGGTGTGCACGACGTCGAGCGGGAACCCCCACACGGGCACGCCGCGCTCGACGACAGACGTGGCGTGCGTCAGGACCGTCGCCTCGTGCGCACGCGCCAGGACGGCCCTCGCCAGGAGGCGGTGCCGGTCCTCGGGAGAGCAGGACTCCCAGACGTCGGCGGTCACGTAGGCGCCGTACCGGATGCGGCGGAGGACCTTCGTACGGACGAGGCGGTCGACGTGGGTGTCGCTCATCCCGCTCGCGAGGAGGTCGCGGCGGAGGTGGACGAGCCCGGTCAGGTCACGGGCGGTCGGAGGCGGGGTCGGTGGTCTCATCACCAGGGGTGACTGCCCGTCGCCGGAGCCGGCTACGCAGCCTTGGAGAGATCTGTGGACAACGCGGGCTCGGCCTCGGTCGGCCCGAGCTTTGCACCCGAGTTCCGTGCTTCGAGGTCGAGATCTCTGCCTGTAACCCCGGCGGTCACCGGATATCCGGTGACCGCCCCCGCGAATGACAGTGGTGTGGTTCGGAATGATAGGGATGTCATTCGTCAAGCGGACACGCCGCACGAAGGTGAAATAGTTGGGGAAAGAGTTCCCAGTGTGACGAAAGTTGACTAGCGTGCCGGAAGTTGACCGTGCGGTGGGGAAGCCGCACGGTCCCGAGACCCTTGAGGGGAACCCGTGCCGTTCGCACCGCTCGACCCGACACCTGCGCCGCGTCGTACGACGTCACGCTGGGCGACCGCGGGCGTGCTGGTCGTCGGACTCGCGCTCGGCGGCCACGGCGTCGCCTTCGCCGACAACGCGTCCGAGGACGCCGCGCCCAGCCGCTCCGACGTCGACGCCGCCGAGCAGGACGCCGCCGACAAGGGCCGCGACGTGGCGGACGTGCAGGCCGACCTGATCCGCGCCAACCTCTCGCTCGAGTCGGCCGGCGACGCCGCCGCCCATGCCGCCGAGGCCTACAACGGCGCCCGCTGGCGGGCCGAGCAGGCACGGCAGGACGCCCGCGCTGCGGACGTGGTGGCGACGTCGGCCCGCGAGGACGTGGACGCCCAGCGCGAGCTGTACGCCGACACCGTCGTGCGCTCCTACGAGGAGGCCTCGCAGGTCCAGGGCCTCGCTGCGGTGGTCGAGGCCGACGGCATCGAGTCGCTCATCGACACGACGGTCACGATGGGCAACACCTCCGACGCGCTCGACGACCAGTACGACGCCTTCATCGCCGCCTCGGCCGTCGCCGAGGTCACCTCCGCGACCGCGACACGGGCCGCCGAGCGCGCCGCGGCCGCGGAGCTGGAGGCAGAGCAGGCCAACGCAGCTGCCGCCGCGGCCGAAGCCGATGCCGGTGCGCAGGCCGAGTCGATCGCCGCCACCAAGACCGCGCTCATCGCCGAGCTGGCCGAGCTGCAGGGCGTCAGCGTACGCCTGGCCGAGCGCCGCCAGTCCGCGCTCGAGGAGGCCGCCGCCGAGGCCGCCGCCGAGGCGGCGCAGGCCGAGGCCGAAGCGCTGGCCGCGCAGCAGGAGCAGGAGGAGCAGCCGACGCCCACGGTCACGCCGACGCCTACTCCGGCGGTGAACCCGACGCCGACGCCGACGCCGACGCCTAGCGCGACGCCGACCCCCATTCCGACGCCCGTCCCGACGGTCACTCCGACCCCGACGCAAGCGCCGACCCCGACCCCCACTCCGACACCGAGCGCGACGCCCACGCCGACCGCGACGCCGACCCCGACGCCCACCGCGACGCCGACGCCCACCGCGACCCCCACCGCGACACCCACAGCGACACCCACGCCCACCGCGACACCGACGCCGGTCCCCACGCCGACGCCGACGGCCACCCCGGTCCCGGCCGCGGGTGACGCGTCCGCGGCGATCGCCTTCGCGCGGTCGCAGATCGGCAAGCCGTACCGCTACGGCGCCGCGGGTCCCGACTCCTGGGACTGCTCGGGCCTCACCTCCGCGGCGTGGGCCCGCGCGGGCAAGACGCTGCCGCACTACTCGGTCGCGCAGTACACCCAGTCGACCCGCATCGCCGCCAGCCAGCTCGCGCCGGGCGACCTCGTGTTCTGGGGCTCGTCGAGCAACCCGAGCTCGATCTACCACGTGGCGATCTACATCGGCGACGGCCAGATCATCCACGCGCCGCGCACCGGTCGCAACGTCAGCCAGGAGTCGATGTACTACTGGCGCGCGCCCAACTTCTTCGCCCGCCCGTAGCGGGCACTGTGCACCCGAGTTCCGTGCTTATAGGTCGAGATCTCTACCTGTGAGCACGGTGGTCACCGGATATCCGGGGACCGCCGAGGGAGCAGGCAAGCAGGCAAGCCCCCACCCCCGGCTCAGCGCACCTTCCGCCCGAACCGCGCCGCCAGCTCGGCGGGGTCCAGCTCCCCGTCCAGCACCAGCCGGGTCGGCCAGGCCGAGGTGTCGATCCCGGAGAGCTCCTCGAAGAGGGCGAGGTCCTTGGCGTAGACCTCCGCGACCCGGGCGAGGTCGTCGGCGGTCGGGGCCGTGCCGGGGACCTGCTCGGCCCCGGCGTGCCAGTTCTTCAGCGGCGGCACGCGCTCGAAGCTCGGCAGGTCGAGGAAGTCGGTGGTGCGGTGGATGGTCGCCTCGAAGTCGCCGAGCATCTCGCGCAGCTCGAGCAGCAGCCACTGCTGGCGGTCGAAGAGCTCGAAGCCGCGCTGCAGCTGCTCGCCGTAGAACCCCCGCGCGAGGCCGGTCATGTGCCGCCACCGCATGGTGCGGACGTCGTCGGGCACCGCGTCGGGAAGCGAGGTGTGCGGCCACTCGGTGAGGAAGTCGGGCCAGTCGGGCCAGGCGAGGTTGCGCGAGCGCAGCATCACCCAGTGGGAGAACAGCCGCTCGAGCGGGTCGCGGAACACCGCGACCAGCGGCATGTCCGGTTTGTAGGCCCGCATCCGCTCGAGCGCGCGCGGCCAGTAGAGATAGGTCGGGCTGGCGTCGCCGAGCAGGCGGTGGACCGGCGCGCGCCGCGGCGCGGTGTAGTCGCGGGCGTAGTCCGGCGCCGACCAGTCGACGGTCTCGTCGTCGAAGTAGTGCCGCTCCTTGTCAGGCGCCTGGCACACCAGCCGGTGCTGGTTGAGGGTGACGGCCAGCGTCGACGTGCCGCCCTTCTGCACGCCGACGACCGCGAAGTTGTAGGCCATCGTCCCCGGGTCGTCGCCCGGAGGGGTGGCATCCGACACGTTCATCGCGGTGAACCTACCGGCATGGCTACCTTGGGAGCCATGCCTGCCGAGACGGCCACCGACCAGGTCCCCGACGAGATGCCCACCGTCGAGCCGGAGGCGCCCGCGATCGAGCGGGTGGAGGACGACGCCGTCCACGCCACCGACAGGGGCTACCGCCAGCCGGAGGTCGACGTCGACGCGCTGCGGGCGGTGCTCGACGGCCGCTACCGCGAGGTCCGCGACCTGGTGCGGGCCAACCTCGTCGAGCACGCGCAGATCCTGCTCGACGAGGAGCAGCTGTCCACCGCCGACTTCCGCGAGCGCGTCAGGGACGTGGTGGTGACCATGGCGGGCACCGGCCAGACCGGCATGGGCTTCCCCGAGGAGTACGGCGGCGGCGGCGACATCGGCGCGTCGGTCGCGGCCTTCGAGACCCTCGCCTACGGCGACCTGTCGGTGCTGGTGAAGGTCGGCGTGCAGTTCGGCCTCTTCGGCGGCGCGATCCTCCAGCTCGGCACCAGGGCGCACCACGACGCCCACCTCGCCGACCTCGTCAGCGGCCGCACGATGGGCTGCTTCGCGATGACCGAGAGCGGGCACGGCTCCAACGTCCAGGCCCTCGGCACCGTCGCGACGTACGACGTCGAGGCCGAGGAGTTCGTCATCACCACCCCCGACGACGAGAGCCGCAAGGACTACATCGGCAACGCCGGCGCCCACGCCGAGCTCGCCGTCGTCTTCGCCCAGCTCGAGGTCGGCGGCGAGCGGCACGGCGTGCACGCCTTCGTGGTCCCGATCCGCGAGGACGGCCGGGTCCTCGACGGCGTGCGCGTCGAGGACTGCGGACCCAAGATGGGGCTCAACGGCGTCGACAACGGCCGCCTCTGGTTCGACCACGTGCGCGTGCCGCGCACCGCCCTGCTCAACCAGTTCGCCGAGGTCACGCCGGAGGGTCGCTACCTGTCACCGATCGACAACGCCAACAAGCGGTTCTTCACCATGCTCGGCACCCTCGTGCAGGGCCGCGTCTGCGTCGGCGGCGCCGGCATCAACGCGGCCAAGGTCGCGCTGACCATCGCCACCCGCTACGCCGTGCGCCGTCGCCAGTTCGAGACCACCGCCTCCGGTGAGGAGCAGGTCCTCCTCGACTACGGCATGCACCAGCGGCGCCTCCTGCCGCTCCTCGCCCGGACGTACGCCCTCCACTTCGCGCAGGAGGTCGTCGCCGGGCAGCTGCACGACGTGTTCTCCGGCCCCGGTCCGACCGAGCCGGGCAGTGACGAGCACGCCCGCCGGATGCTGGAGTCCCGCGCCGCGGGCACCAAGGCGCTCGGGACGTGGCACGCGACCCGCACCATCCAGGAGTGTCGCGAGGCCTGCGGTGGGGCCGGCTACATCAGCAAGAACCGCTTCGCGGCCCTCAGGGCCGACACCGACGTCTTCACCACCTTCGAGGGCGACAACCACGTGCTGCTGCAGCTCGTCGCCAAGGGCCTGCTCACCGACTACGCCGGTGAGTTCGAGGACATGGACCAGCTCGGGATGGCCCGGTTCGTGGCCGGCCTCGCGGTGGACACCGTCGTCGAGCGGACCGCGGTGCACAAGCTCGTCCAGTCGGTGCGCGACCTGCTGCCCGGCGGCGACACGTGGGACCAGGAGGCGGGGCTCCTCGACCCCAACTACCAGCTCGCCATGCTGCGCTTCCGCGAGGAGCACATGATCGGCGGCGTCGCCCGGCGGCTCAAGCGGGGCGTCGACCAGGGCGCCGACCCGGGCGCGGTGTTCTCCCGCGTGCAGGACCACGTCATCGCCGCCGCCCGCGCGCACACCGAGCGGCTGGTGCTCGAGGCCTTCGTGGCGAGGACCGCGGCCCTCCCCGACGGCGACCTCAAGGTGGCCCTCAACCTGCTCTGCGACCTCCACGCGCTGAGCACCATCGAGGCCGACCGCGCCTGGTTCATGGAGCACGGGCGCCTGTCCAGCACCCGGTCCAAGGCGATCAGCCGCGAGGTCAACGCCCTCTGCCGCAAGCTCCGGCCGCTCGCCGTCGACCTGGTCGACGCGTTCGGGGTGCCCGAGCAGGTCCTCCGGTCCGAGGAGCTGCTGGCGTGAGGCTCCCCGGGCTGGGCGGCTGGAGCGAGGACCCGCTGTGGTCCTACGTGTACCCCTGGCTCGTCGAGCACGAGCGCGTCGGCGGCGCCGCCTGGCGGGCCGGCACCGGCAGCGACCTCGCGCTGCTGCACGACGCGGCGGCTGAGCTCGGCACCTTGCCCGCGGGCTCGCGGGTGCTCGACGTCCCCACCGGCTCCGGGGTGGCGCTGCGCGGCGTCCGACCCGGCCAGGGCCTCGACGTCGTGGCGGCCGACATCTCCGCCACCATGCTCCGGCGGGCGAGCGACACCGCCCACCGCCTCGGCGTGGCCGACCAGGTGCGGACGACCCTGGCGGACGTGGGAGACCTGCCGTTCGCCGACGCCACCTTCGACCTCGTCGCGACCTTCACCGGCCTGCACTGCTTCCCCGACCCGCACCGCGCGGTCGTCGAGATGGTGCGGGTCCTGGCACCCGGCGGGGTGATCACCGGCAGCTCGATCTTCACCGACACCGGCGCGCGCTACGAGCCGCTGCGCCGCGTGGCCGGCCGCGCCGGGATCCTCGGCCCCATGTGCACCTCCGACGAGGCCCGCACGTGGCTGCGCCAGGCCGGGTGCGCCGAGGTCGAGCTCACGCTCCACGGCGCGCTCGGCTACTTCCGGGCCGTGAAGGCGGGCCCGGCATGACCTTCGGGGGCCTCCCGACCCGGTGGGAGCCGGCGAAGCCGAGCCGCGGGGTCGCGCTGGTCGCGCCCGGCCGGGCCTACCCGCCCAGCGCGCCGCTCCTCGAGTTCGCCCGCATCGCCCTGCTGCAGCACGGGTTCACCGTCCAGCAGATCTGGTGGGACTCCACGACCCGCGGCGACGAGGACCCCGACGCGTGGGTGCGCCGGCACGTCGAGGCCGCGCACGCCGCGGAGGACGCCGACCACGTGCTGGTGGTCGGCAAGTCGCTCGGCACCCGCGCCGCGTCGTACGCCGCCGAGCGCGGGCTCGACGCGATCTGGTTCACGCCGCTGCTCGTCGAGCCGGTGGTGGCCGAGGCGATCGCGGCGAACCCCGCCCGCCAGCTCCTCGTCGGCGGGCCGGCCGACGAGCTCTGGGACGTCGCCGTGGCGCGCGAGCTCGCCGACGCCGGGTGCGACGTGCTCGAGGTGGCGGACGCCGACCACGGCATGGGCACCCGCGATGCCGTCCGCACCGCCGAGGTCCACCTCGAGGTGGCCCGCGCGGTGGACGCCTTCCTGCGCGCGACCTGAGGGGCCGCCTCGACCAGCGGGGTCAGTGACCGAGGAGGGTGAGGAAGCGCTCGGCGTCGCCGACACGCGGCATGTTGTTGAACATGACGTAGGGCGTCGGCCGCCCGTCGACCAGGTCCCTCACGCGGCGCAGCTCGTCGTCGGTGTGGACGTGCCGCGCGCCCGTGGTGCCGTGCAGCCGGTAGTAGGTCTGCTCCGGCGTCACCGTCTCGGCCTGCATCGGATCGACGACGTGGACCAGGTCCAGCTCGGTGCACAGCTCGACGAGCAGCTCGGTGGGCCACTCGCCGCGCGGCTCCCACAGCAGCCGACCGGCCGGGCGGTCCACCTGCGACACGAACGCACGCAGCCGGCGGACGTTGTCGACCGTGGGGCGGAAGCTCCGCGGGCACTGCAGCAGCACCGCGGTCGCGCGCAGCAGCCGGGCGCACTCGAGCGTCCGCTGCCAGCCGGCGAGGACCGGAGGAGTGGTCCGGAACGCACCGACCTGCCCGCGGGCGCTCTCCGGGAGCGGTCGCTTCAGGCGCCGGTAGGTCGGGCTGCCGGACTCGTGCGTGACGACCTGCCAGGCCTTGAGGGTGAACTCGAACCCGGGAGGCACCTGGGCGCGCCACCGGTGCAGCACGGCGTCCGCCGGTGGCTCGTAGAACGTGTGCTGGACCTCCACCACGGGGAAGCGGCGTGCGTACGACGCCTGCGACACCGTCCAGCCGCACAACCCGACCCGTACGTCCACGTCCACGTCCACCTCCCCAGTCTGCCGCCTCCGACCTGTCACAACCCGGAGCCGGCCGGTGTCTCCATGGCGTCCGACCCACCACGCTGCAGATGGAGTGATGACATGCCCAGCCAGTTCCGGATCCCCCGGGCCACGATCGACGGGGCCTACGGCGCCCTGATGACCCGCGTCGCGAAGCGGATGTGGGGCCAGGTCCCCGACAACGCCTACCTCCTGTGGCACAACAAGCCGGTGATGAAGGCGGTCTTCGGCTTCGAGCAGAAGATCGGGAAGTGGACGGCGCTCGACCCGCACCTCAAGGCGTACGCCGAGATGGCCAGCGCCGCCGTGATCGGCTGCTCGTGGTGCCTCGACTTCGGCTACTTCATCTCGCACACCAAGGGCCTCGACGAGGCCAAGGTCCGCGAGGTGCCGCGCTGGCGGGAGTCGGAGGTCTTCACCGACCTCGAGCGCGACGTGATGGCCTACGCCGAGGCGATGACCGTGACGCCGCCGGAGGTCACCGACGAGATGGTGGCCGCCCTCGACGACCGGCTGGGCCACGCCGCGGTCGTCGAGCTGACCATGATGGTCGCCGTCGAGAACGAGCGGTCGCGGTTCAACTCGGCGATGGGGCTCGCCTCGCAGGGCTTCAGCGACGTCTGCGAGCTGCCGCTCGCCCAGGCTGGCACGATCGCCACGTGAGCACGAGCGATCCCCTCGAGCAGTGGGCCCGGCACCGCAACCTCCTCTTCACCGTCTCCTACGAGATGCTCGGCTCCGCCGCCGACGCCGAGGACGTGCTCCAGGAGGTCTGGCTGCGGTGGGCCGACGTGGCCGTCGAGGAGGTGCGCGAGCCGCGCGCCTACCTCGTCCGGATGACCACCCGGCTCACCCTCAACCGGCTGCGCACGCTGTCGCGCCGCCGCGAGGACTACGTCGGGACGTGGCTGCCCGAGCCGGTGCTCACCACCCCCGACGTCGCCCAGGACGTCGAGCTCGCCGACAGCGTCTCGACCGCGATGCTGCTGGTGCTGGAGACCCTCCCGCCGACCGAGCGCGCGGTGTTCGTGCTGCGCGAGGTCTTCGACGTGCCGTACGCCGAGATCGCCGAGGCCGTCGAGAAGTCGGAGCCGGCGGTGCGCCAGATCGCCAGCCGCGCCCGCGCGCACGTGGCCGAGCGCCGGCCGCGGGCGTCGGTCACCGCGGCCGAGCGCGACGCGGTGATCGAGCGGTTCCGGGCCGCTACCGAGACCGGCGACCTCCAGTCGCTCATGGACGTGCTGGCGCCCGACGTGGTGCTGATGACCGACGGCGGCGGCAAGGTGCAGGCCGCGCTCAACCCGATCTTCGGGCGCGACAAGGTGCTGCGCTTCCTGACCGCCGTGACGCCCGAGACGCTCGAGCTGGTGCCGGTGTGGCTCAACGGCTCGCCGGCCATCCAGTTCGTCATCGCCGGGCACCGCGACGGCGTGGGGACGATGCTCGTCGAGGACGGCGTGGTGACGCGGCTGTTCCTGGTGCGCAACCCCGACAAGCTCGGGTCGGTCCTCGAGGAGGTCGACCTCGCCCGGCAGTGACCTCGCCCGGCCGTGCGAGCGCTCGCGGGCGTTCGCGCTGAGCGGAACCCCGACCGGAATCGGCGTCGCCGTGGCGGACGTTCCACCCACATGACGCAGAACCTGTCCCTCCCTGTGGTGTTCCTCCACGACACGGTCGTGCTGCCCGGCATGGTCGTGCCCATCGAGCTCGACGACTCCGCGCGCGCCGCGATCGACGCCGCCCGCCTGGCCCACTCCCAGACCGGATCCGAGAGCGGTGCCGACACGGACTCCGAGCCGACCCGGGTGCTGGTCGCCCCCCGCCTCGAGGACCGCTACGCCACGCACGGCGTCGTCGCCGTCGTCGACCGGGTCGGCCGGTTCGCCGGCGGCCGGCCGGCCGCGGTGCTGCGTGCGGAGCGCCGCGTCGCCATCGGTGCCGGTGTCACCGGTCCGGGCGCGGCGCTCTGGGTCGAGGCCGAGGCGGTCCCGGCGACCCCCGTCACCGACGAGCTCCGCGAGCTCGCCGAGGACTACCGCACGCTCGTCGTGTCGATCCTCGAGCGCCGCGAGGCGTGGCAGGTCATCGACAACGTGCGCCGCATCAGCGACCCCGACGCGCTCGCCGACACCTCCGGCTACGCGCCGTACCTCTCCGAGGACCAGAAGCGCCAGGTGCTCGAGACCCCCGACGTGGGGGAGCGGCTGCGCACGCTGGTCGAGTGGACCCGCGCGTACGACGCGGAGGACGAGGTCAACGACAAGATCAGCCAGGACGTCCGCGAGGGGCTCGAGCAGAACCAGCGCGAGTTCCTGCTGCGCCAGCAGCTCGCGGCCATCCGCAAGGAGCTCGGCGAGGGGGAGCCGGACGGCTCCGACGACTACCGTGCCCGCGTCGAGGCCGCCGACCTGCCCGAGCACGTCCGCGAGGCGGCGCTGCGCGAGGTCGACAAGCTGGAGCGCGCGAGCGAGCAGAACCCCGAGGCCGGATGGATCCGCACCTGGCTCGACACCGTCCTGGAGCTCCCGTGGGCCGTGCGCACCGAGGACTCCCACGACGTCGTCGCCGCCCGCGCGGTGCTCGACGCCGACCACCACGGCCTCGACGAGGTCAAGGAGCGCATCACCGAGTACCTCGCGGTGCGCGCCCGCCGGGCCGAGCGCGGCCTGGAGGTCGTCGGCGGCCGCGGCTCCGGCGCGGTGATCCTCCTCGCCGGCCCTCCCGGGGTCGGCAAGACCTCGCTGGGCGAGTCGGTCGCCCGCGCCCTGGGCCGGAAGTTCGTCCGCGTCGCGCTCGGTGGCGTCCGCGACGAGGCGGAGGTCCGCGGGCACCGGCGCACGTACGTCGGCGCCCTCCCGGGCCGCATCGTGCGCGCCATGAAGGAGGCCGGCTCGATGAACCCGGTCGTCCTCCTCGACGAGGTCGACAAGGTCGGCGCGGACCACCGCGGCGACCCGGCCGCCGCCCTGCTCGAGGTGCTCGACCCGGCGCAGAACCACACGTTCCGCGACCACTACCTCGAGCTCGACCTCGACCTGTCCGACGTGCTCTTCGTGGCCACCGCCAACGTCGTGGAGCAGATCCCGTCGGCGCTGCTGGACCGGATGGAGCTGGTCACCCTCGACGGCTACACCGAGGACGACAAGGTCGCCATCGCGCGCGACTTCCTCGTGCCCCGGCAGCTGGAGCGGGCCGCGCTCACGGCCGACGAGGTCACCGTGTCGGACGACGCGCTCGGCGAGCTCGCCGCCAACTACACGCGCGAGGCCGGCGTGCGCCAGCTCGAGCGGCTGCTGGCCAAGGCGTTCCGCAAGGCGGCGACGCGACTGGCGACGGGCGAGGTGGACCGGGTCGACGTCGACCGCGACGCCCTCACCGGCCTGGTCGGCCGGCCGCGCTTCATGCCGGACAGCCACGAGCGCACGGACGTGCCCGGCGTCGCGACGGGGCTGGCCGTGACCGGCCTGGGCGGTGACGTGCTCTACGTCGAGACGTCGGTCGCCGAGGGCAAGGCGGGGCTGATCGTCACCGGCCAGCTCGGTGACGTGATGAAGGAGTCGGCGTCGATCGCGCTGTCGTGGGTGCGCGCCCACGCGGTGGAGCTCGGCATCGAGCCGGCCGCCCTCGAGCGGGACATCCACGTCCACTTCCCGGCGGGCGCGATCCCCAAGGACGGCCCGTCCGCGGGCGTCACGATGGTGACCGCGCTGGTGTCGCTGCTGACCGGCCGCCCCGTGCGGTCCGAGGTGGGCATGACCGGCGAGGTGACGCTCTCGGGACGTGTGCTGCCGATCGGCGGCGTGAAGCAGAAGCTGCTCGCCGCCCAGCGGGCCGGGCTGACCACGGTCTACGTGCCCGAGCGCAACCGCGCCGACCTCGACGACGTGCCGGCCGAGCTGCTCAGCGCGCTCGACGTGCGCCCGGTCGGTCGGGTCACGGAGATCCTCGCCGAGGCGCTCGAGCCGGCCCGCGACGCGGCCGGGACGGCGTACGGCGCGAGCACCGCAGCCTGACGCCGGGTCGACTGACGCGGGTCGCCCGACCCGGGACCGCTCGGTCCTGGGTCAGGCGTCCTGGCCGAGGCTGTCGTCGGCGATGTTGTCGAGGTCGTTGCCGTGGCCCTCGGTCTTGAAGCGCTCGAAGGAGGCGTGGACCTCCTCCTCGGCCTCGACGCGGCCGACCCAGTCGGCCCCCTCGACGGACTTGCCGGGCTCGAGGTCCTTGTAGACCTCGAAGAAGTGCTGGATCTCGAGGCGGTCGTACTTCGAGACGTGGTTGATGTCGCGCAGGTGCTCGAGGCGCGGGTCGTGCGCGGGCACGCACAGCACCTTGTCGTCGCCGCCGGCCTCGTCGGTCATCCGGAACATGCCGATCGCGCGGCACTCGATCAGGCAGCCGGGGAACGTGGGCTGCTGCAGGATCACGAGGGCGTCGAGCGGGTCGCCGTCCTGGCCGAGGGTGTTCTCGATGAAGCCGTAGTCGGCCGGGTAGGCCGTCGAGGTGAAGAGCATGCGGTCCAGGCGGATGCGCCCGGTCTCGTGGTCGACCTCGTACTTGTTGCGCTCACCCTTGGGGATCTCCACCAGCACGTCGAACGTCAGCACGTCTTCCTCGCCCTCTCCGGCACGTCGTCGGGCCGGTCCACTCGCACTCAGCTGCGCCGGCCGGAAGCCCGGCGGACGCTTGTGCACGCAGTCTCGCGCACAATGGCCCCGATGCGCGAAGCGAGAGGGTCCCGGAGCCGACGTGACGTACGCCACCCGGTGTGGACGTGGGTGTCGACGTGGGTGCCGACGCTGCTGGTGCTCGCGCTGCTGGCGGCGGCCGTGGGGGCGTACCGCTTCGAGTGGGGCCAGCGCTACCTGCCCGGCCTCGCCGCCGACCCGGCCACCGAGCCCGAGCAGGTGCTCCCGCCGGCCGGGCTCGAGCTGCCGGACTGGGCACCGGCGTCCGCCGGCGGGGACCCCGTCGACACCTCGGCGGCCATCGATCCCGATGCGGTCGCGGCCGCCCTCGCGCCCGACCTCGCCGACCCCGACCTGGGCCGGCACGTCGTCGCAGCCGTCACGTCGCTGACGCCGGGCCCCGCGGGGTGGAGCACGGAGGAGCAGCGCTACCTGCCCGCCTCCACCACCAAGCTGCTGACCGTCGGCGCCGCCCTGGCGGTGATCGGCGCGGACCGCCGCTTCACGACCCGCGTGGTGCGCGGCGACCGCCCGCGCGACGTGGTGCTGGTGGGCGGGGGAGACCCGCTGCTGGCCAGCCAGCCGCTCTCGCTCACCGAGGCGGCCACCACCTATCCCGCGCGCGCCGACGTCACCACGCTCGCCCTCGAGGCGGCCGAGGCGCTCGGCGGGAAGGCGCCGGTTCGGGTCCGCTTCGACGACAGCCTCTTCACCGGCCCCACCGACAACCCGGCCTGGCGGCGCGACTACGTCCCCGACGACATCGTCAGCCCCATCACCGCGCTCATGGTCGACAGCGGCGTCGAGCCCGACGGCCAGTCCCGCTCCGACGACCCCTCCCTGGCCGCCGCCCGGGCCTTCGCCGAGGGCCTGCGCGCCGCCGGGCTGCGGGTGACCGGCCAGCCGCGGCGGGTCGTCGTACCCCCGGGCGCGGAGGAGCTCGCCGCGGTCGAGAGCGCACCGCTGTCGCAGATCGGCGAGCGGATCATCGAGGTCAGCGACAACGAGGGCGCCGAGGTCGTGGCCCACCACGTCGGGATCGCGATGCTGGAGACGGGCTCCTTCGAGGCCGGCGCCACCGGCGTGCTCGAGGCGCTCGCCTGGCGGGGCATCGAGAGCCGCGGCGACGAGGTGTACGACGGCAGCGGGCTCTCGCGGCGCACCCGGGTGTCCACCGCGACGGTCCTCGAGCTCCTCCAGCACGCCGCCTCGCCCGAGGGCGAGGACCTGCGCAGCCTCGTCACCGGCCTGCCGGTGGCCGGCTTCACCGGGTCGCTGACCTACCGCTTCGCCGAGGGCCCAGCCGTCGCGCGCGGCCTGGTCCGCGCCAAGACCGGCACCCTCACCGGCGTCAACGCCCTCGCCGGGATCGCCGTCGGGCGCGACGGCACCCCGATGGCCTTCGTCCTCGCCGCCGACAGGACGCGGCCGGAGAACAGGTACGACGCCCAGGAGGCCCTCGACCGCGCCGCGGCGGCGCTCGCGGCGTGCCGCTGTGGTGCCTGACGGGCGGTGCGTCTGACCGCCTCGCTGCGGTGGTTCAGCTCGCCGCTGGTTTCCCCGCCTGTCTCGCGCTGGTTTCCCCGCCTATGCGGGGAAACCCGAACATGTCGAGGCGTGTACGCCCCCAGAAGTTGGAGGAACGCTCGAGGAGTCGGTCCGGCATGGGCCTGTCCTGCTCGCTCCTCCTGCACGTCGCGGGCGCGCCGCGGACCCCCTCCCTGGGCGGGGGAGGGATTGTTCGCGCCCGGCTAGGGTCGGGACATGAACCTGATCGACTGGGACTTCGCCGTCACCGTGGGGTCCAAGGTCGCCGGCCCGGGGCCCGAGGTGTCCGCCGACGAGGCGGCCGCCGCCGTCGTCGAGCTGCGTGAGGGGGCGGCGAGGTCGACTCCGCTCGTCAGCGAGTTCACCGGGCTGCGGACGACGGCCGGCACGGCGCCGGTGCTCGTCGTGGACCGGAGCGGCTGGCTGCAGGCCAACGCCGACGGGTTCGCCAAGATCCTGACGCCGATCGTCGACAAGCTCACCGAGAAGAAGGGCGCTCCGTCCGGGTTGTCCGCCGCCATCGGCTCGCGGGTCACCGGCGCCGAGGTCGGCCTGCTGCTGGGGTTCCTCGGCAGCAAGGTGCTCGGCCAGTTCGACCCCTTCCACGACCCGCACGGCCGGCTGCTGCTCGTCGCGCCCAACATCGTGCACGTCGAGCGGGAGATCTCCGCCGACCCGAGCGACTTCCGGCTCTGGGTGTGCCTCCACGAGGAGACCCACCGCGTGCAGTTCACGGCGAACCCGTGGCTGGGCGACCACCTGATGGCCCAGATGAACGCCGTCGCCGACACCATCGAGCCGAGCGCGTTGCTCGACGGGCTGCGGCGCGGGGCCGAGGCGATCCGCGGCGGCAACGCCAGCGTCGTCGACATCGTGTCCTCGCCCGAGCAGAAGGAGATCCTCGACCGGGTCACCGGCGTCATGTCGCTGCTCGAGGGCCACGCGGACGTCGTGATGGACGGCGTCGGCCCGAGCGTCATCCCGTCGGTCGCGCAGATCCGCACCAAGTTCAACCAGCGCCGCCAGGGCGTCGGCACGCTCGACAAGCTGCTGCGGCGGCTGCTCGGCCTCGACGCCAAGATGGCGCAGTACCGCGACGGGGCCGTCTTCGTCCGCCACGTCGTCGACAAGGTCGGCATGGAGCAGTTCAACGCCGTGTGGACCGGGCCGGAGACGCTGCCGTCGAAGGACGAGATCGGCGATCCGGACGCCTGGGTCGCCCGGGTGCTGTGACGCTCCACCCCTCCGTCGCGGCGGTCCGGCTCCCGGTCCGTGCGGCGCTGTCCGGCCTGTCCGCGGGCGACGTCGTCGCCGTCGCGTGCAGCGGCGGGGCCGACTCGCTGGCCCTGGCCTCGGCCGCGGTCTTCGAGGGCCACAAGCGCGACCTCCGCGTCGTCGGGGTGACGGTCGACCACGGCCTGCAGCCCGGCTCGGCCGCCCAGGCCGACCGGGTGGTCGCCCAGCTCGCCGCCCTGGGCGTCGACGAGACGCTCACCGCGCGCGTCACGGTGGACGCCGTCTCCGGCCTCGGTCCCGAGGCCGCCGCGCGGGAGGCGAGGTACGCCGTCCTCGAGGAGGTCGCCTCCCACCTCGGCGCCCGCACGGTGCTGCTCGGCCACACCCTCGACGACCAGGCCGAGACCGTCCTGCTCGGCCTGGCTCGCGGCTCGGGCGGTCGCTCGCTGCAGGGCATGCGGCCCGGCTTCGGCGTCTTCGCGCGCCCGCTGCTCGGCGTACGCCGGACCGACACGCTCACCGCCTGCCTGGTCGAGGGGATCGAGCCCTGGGACGACCCCCACAACCACGACCCCGGCTACACCCGCGTGCGCGTACGCGACCGGGTGCTGCCCGTGCTGGAGGCCGAGCTCGGCCCGGGGATCACCGAGGCGCTCGCCCGCACCGCCGACCAGCTGCGCGAGGACACCGCCCTGCTCGACCTGCTCGCCGCCGAGGTGCTGGCCGAGGTGAGCAGGGACGGCGGCCTCGACGTCGCCACGCTGGGCGCCCGGCCGCCGGCACTGCGCCACCGGGTGGTCCACCGGGCCGCCCTCGGCGCCGGCGCCCCGGCGTCCGAGCTGACCCGCGACCACGTCCTCGAGGTCGACAAGCTGCTCGTCGGCTGGCGGGGCCAGAAGTGGATCGACCTCCCCGGCCACCTGCGCGCCGTGCGCCGCGACGGACTGCTCGTGGTCGAGGCCCGCTGAGCGTCCGGGACCCAGCAACGGAGCGGCGACACCTCACGACGGTGCAGAGTGGGTACCTCAGGATCGCGCGCCCGACGACGGCGCCGCCCGGAACGGGGGAGCCATGGACAGAGTGCTGGTCGTCGACGACGACGACGACATCCGTGACCTCATCGTGTTCGCCCTGCGCCGGCGCGGCTTCGAGGTGCACAGCTCCGGTGACCCGCTCGCCGCGCTGGCCTTCGCCACGGCCGAGGGCTGCACCGCCGCGGTGCTCGACTGGAGCATGCCGACGATGGACGGTGGCGAGCTGTGCGCCCGCCTCCGCGAGCTGCCCGACCTGCGCTCCGTGCCCATCGTGATCCTCACCGCGCACGCCGACGCGGAGACCCGGGAGAAGGCGTTCGCCGCCGGAGCGACCCGCTACGTCACCAAGCCGTTCTCGCTCAAGCACCTCGCCGAGGTGGTGGCCGAGCTCGTCGCCGCACCCGAGGGGTGAGACCGGTCGGCCAACTCGCCCAACTCCCGGACCGCGGGCCACCAGTCGACATACGATCCGACGCGTGGGGAAGCGGACTCGGGTGGAGGTCTGCGTGGGCGCCCTCGTCGTCGCGGCGGTGGTGGTCTACGCAGTCTCGGACAGTGCTGCCCTCGACCGGCTCGTCTACCTCGGCGTCCTGCTGGGAGCCAGCGCGGTGGCGTGGGTCGGAGCGCTCCGTAGCCCCGCGGAGCACCGGCGGTTCGGCTCGCTCGTCGCGGCCGGCATCCTGCTCACCGCGCTGGGCGACACCGCCTGGGAGCTGCTCGCGTGGCAGGGACGCGACACGGACGTCTCCGTCGCCGACCCCCTGTGGTTCGCCAGCTACGTCGTGCTGTGCGCCGCGCTGTGGGTGCTGCTGCGCCGCAGCGAGGTGGGTCGCGACGCCCAGGCGCTGGTGCTCGACGCGGTGACGATCGTGGTCGTCAGCATCCTGGTCTTCTGGAACTTCTCGATCCACACCATCGTCAACGACCAGCAGCTCGCCCCGCACGTCCGGGTGGCGTGGTCGGTCTACCCGGTTGCGGACGCCGTCCTGCTCGCGCTCGTGGCCCGGGTGCTGATGAGCCGGACGGCGCGCGCGCACCTCGAAGCGTCGTTCGGGATCGGCGTCGTCCTGTGGCTGGCCGCGGACATCGCCTGGCTGATGTCCGTCGAGGGCGACGCCGTGCTGCTCATGGACGCCGCCTGGATGGTCGCCCCGGTGCTGCTGGCCCGGAGCACGTGGCGCTCGGCCGAGTCGGGGGTGGACCGCGGTCCCGCCCTGCCCAACGGCCGCATGGTCCAGATGGGCATCGCGATCGTCCCCCTGCTGGTGCCTCCCGTGCTCATGCTCTTCGCCGACACCCGCGACGAGCTCGACCACCTCGTCCTGGTGGTCGTCGGCGCCACCACGCTGACCCTCCTGGCGTTCGTCCGGACGGCCCGGCTGATGCGCTCCGAGGAGCGCGCGCTGCGCGAGCTGGAGCTCGCGCGCGACGCCGCGCTCGACGCGTCGCGGGCCAAGTCGATGTTCCTCGCGACCATGAGCCACGAGATCCGCACGCCCCTCACCATGGTGCTGGGCACCGCCGAGCTGCTCGAGGACACCCCGCTGGACGAGGAGCAGGTGCACCTCCTCGCCACCATGCGACGCTCGGGCGACCACCTCACGGCCCTCGTGGACGACATCTTGGACTTCTCGCGGATCGAGGCCGGTCAGGTCTCGCTGACGGCGGAGCGGTTCGACGTCGCGGGCGTGGTCACCGACCTGGTCGGCGCCTACGCGCCCCGCGCGGCCCGTGCCGGCATCCGGTTCGAGCACCAGGTCGCCCCGGGCGTGCCCACCACGATGACGGGGGACCGGACCCGCGTGCTGCAGGTCGTGCGCAACCTGCTCGACAACGCGGTGAAGTTCACGCCGGAGGGAGGTGTACGCCTCGACGTGCGCCCGGCGGCCGACGCGGGGGGAGGGGTCGGTGCGGTGGAGGTCGCCGTCTCGGACACCGGGATCGGCATCGCCGAGGACGACCTCGCGACGGTCTTCGAGTCCTTCCGCCAGGTGGACGGCTCCACGACCCGCCCCTACGGCGGCAGCGGGCTCGGCCTGGCGATCTGCCGCCAGCTCGTGGAGCTGATGGGCGGCGAGCTCGACGTGACCAGCCGGTCCGGTCAGGGCAGCACCTTCGTCGCGCGCCTGCCCGTGGGCCCGCGCGAGGACTCCCGCGCGGACCCGCGCGAGAGCCGGACCCTCGCGCCGACCGGCGGCGGGGGCGCGCGGCGTACGCCCTAGGCTTCAGCCATGGACTCGTCCCACGTGGAGAACGACCTGGTCAACATCCTCTTCACCGAGGCCCAGATCCAGCAGCGGCTGGGCGAGATGGCGGTCCAGATCACCGAGGACTACGAGGGCCGCGACCTCCTCGTGGTGGGCGTGCTCCGCGGCGCCGTCATGGTGATGGCCGACCTCTCCCGCGCCATGCCGCGCCACCTCGAGATGGACTGGATGGCCGTCAGCTCCTACGGGTCCGGCACCAAGTCGAGCGGGGTGGTCCGCATCCTCAAGGACCTCGACACCGACATCAGCGGCCGCGACGTGCTCATCGTCGACGAGATCATCGACACCGGGCTCACGCTGAGCTGGCTGGTCAACAACCTCTCCAGCCGCAACCCGGCCAGCGTCGAGATCGCCACGCTGCTGCGCAAGCCCGAGGCCCTCTCGATGCCCGTCGAGCCCAAGTACGTCGGCTGGGACATCCCCAACGAGTTCGTCGTCGGCTACGGCCTCGACTACCGCGAGCGCTACCGCAACCTGCGCGACATCGGCACCCTCGCGCCCCACGTCTACTCGTGATCGCGGGCGCCGCTTCACCCCGCCTGAAAGAATGAGCGCCCGAGCGGCGTGTAGCGTCGCCTCCTCAACTCCGAACCGGTGAAAGTTACCTGTGAAGCGCATATTCAAGGGTCCCTGGCTGTGGATCGTCCTGTCCGCCTTCGCGGTGCTGCTCGCGATCCAGTTCCTCGCGCCCAGCGACGGCTACGACGAGGTCGAGACCTCGACCCTCTCCACCTACATCTCCGACGGTGACGTCGAGGAGATCGAGTTCAACGGCGTCGACTACGAGATGCGCGCCACGCTCGACGACGGCGTCCGCGACAGCGGGGAGAAGGTCGTCGCCTCCTACGTCACCGGCCAGGAGGAGACGCTGATCGCGGCCGTGGAGGAGCAGGTCGACGAGGGGACCATCGAGTCCTACAAGGCCGAGACCCCCCAGCCGAGCTTCCTCGGCTCGCTGCTCGCGACCCTCCTGCCGTTCGCGCTCATCATCCTGCTCTTCATCTTCTTGATGAACCAGGCCCAGGGCGGCGGCGGACGCGGCGTCATGCAGTTCGCCAAGTCCAAGGCCAAGCTGATCACCAAGGACATGCCGAAGACGACCTTCAGCGACGTCGCCGGCTGCGAGGAGGCGATCGAGGAGCTCGGCGAGATCAAGGAGTTCCTCACCGACCCGGCCAAGTTCCAGGCCGTCGGCGCCAAGATCCCCAAGGGCGTCCTGCTCTACGGCCCTCCCGGCACGGGCAAGACCCTGCTCGCCCGCGCCGTCGCCGGCGAGGCCGGCACCCCGTTCTACTCCATCTCCGGCTCCGACTTCGTCGAGATGTTCGTCGGTGTCGGCGCGAGCCGCGTGCGCGACCTGTTCGAGCAGGCCAAGGAGAACGCACCTGCTATCGTCTTCATCGACGAGATCGACGCCGTGGGACGCCACCGCGGCGCCGGCATGGGCGGCGGCCACGACGAGCGCGAGCAGACCCTCAACCAGCTGCTGGTCGAGATGGACGGCTTCGACGTGCGCGGCGGGGTCATCCTCATCGCGGCCACCAACCGGCCCGACGTCCTCGACCCCGCGCTGCTGCGCCCGGGCCGCTTCGACCGCCAGATCCAGGTGGACGCCCCCGACCTCAACGGCCGCCACCAGATCCTCAAGGTCCACTCGCGCGGCAAGCCGATCGCGCAGGACATCGACCTGCTCAGCATCGCGCGCCGCACGCCCGGCTTCACCGGCGCCGACCTGGCCAACGTGCTCAACGAGGCCGCGCTCCTCACCGCTCGCGGCAACGCCAAGATGATCACCGACGAGGCCCTCGACGAAGCCATCGACCGCGTCATCGCCGGCCCGCAGCGTCGTACGCGCCTGATGAGCGAGCGCGAGAAGCTCATCACCGCCTACCACGAGGGCGGCCACGCCCTGGTGGCCGCGGCGCTGCCCGGCACCGACCCGGTGCACAAGGTGACGATCCTGCCGCGCGGCCGTGCGCTCGGCTACACGATGGTCCTGCCCGACCGCGACAAGTACTCCCAGACGCGCAGCGAGATGCTCGACTCCCTCGCCTACATGCTCGGCGGCATGGCCGCGGAGGCGCTGATCTTCCACGACGTCACGTCGGGCGCCGGCAACGACATCGAGAAGGCCACCAGCCTGGCCCGCGCAATGGTGACCCAGTACGGCATGACCGAGCGCCTCGGCGCGGTCAAGCTCGGCGACAGCAACTCCGAGCCGTTCCTGGGCCGCGACATGGGCCACACCCGCAACTACTCCGAGGAGACCGCCGCCGCGGTCGACGAGGAGATCAAGAAGCTGCTGGGCCAGGCGCACCAGGAGGCCTTCGAGATCCTCGAGACCAACCGTGACGTCCTAGACTCCCTGGTGCTGGCGCTCCTCGACAGGGAGACCCTCGACAAGGGCGAGATCGCCACGATCTTCGAGCCGCTCAACCGTCGGTCCGCGCGACCGGCCTGGACCGGCTCGCCGGAGCGGGTGCCCTCGACCATCCCGCCGGTCGACATCCCGCAGGAGATCCGCGACCGCGTGCACGCGGGCGCGCTCGCCCCGGAGTCCTCGGGCGGCGCCATCCTGACGCCCCCGGGTGCCGGTGGTGACATCCACGGCGCCCCCGAGCTCGGCCCGGACACCCCGACGCCGCCGCACCCGGACGCACCGTGACCGACCCGATCACGGTCCCGGAGCGGGCGCCCGAGGAGGTGCCCGACTTCGACCACGAGCGGGCCGAGGCAGCCGTGCGCGAGCTGCTGGCCGCGATGGGGGAGGACCCCTCCCGCGAGGGCCTGCTCGACACGCCGGCGCGGGTCGCACGGGCGTACGCCGAGATGACGCTGGGCATGCGCCAGACGGCCCGCGACGTGCTGACCACCACCTTCGACATCGGCCACGAGGAGATGGTGCTGGTCCGTGACATCGAGCTGTGGTCGATGTGCGAGCACCACCTCGTGCCGTTCACCGGGGTCGCCCACGTCGGCTACATCCCCGCCGAGACCGGCAAGATCACCGGGCTGTCCAAGCTGGCCCGGCTCGTCGACGTCTACGCCCGGCGCCCGCAGGTGCAGGAGCGGCTGACCACCCAGGTCGCCGACTCGCTCATGGAGATCCTCGAGGCGCGCGGCGTGATCGTCGTGATCGAGGCCGAGCACCTCTGCATGACCATGCGCGGCGTGCGCAAGGCCGGCGCGCGCACGATCACGTCCGCGGTGCGCGGCGCGATGCTGACCAACCAGGCCACCCGCGCCGAGGCGATGGCGTTGATCTCGGGCACCAGGTGACCGAGGGCCGTCGCCCACGTGCTCCCCGGGTGATGGGGGTCGTCAACGTCACCCCGGACTCGTTCTCCGACGGCGGCCGCTGGGACACCACGGAGGCGGCGGTGGACCACGGCCGCGCCCTCCTCGCCCAAGGGGCCGACCTGCTCGACATCGGTGGCGAGTCCACCCGCCCGGGCGCCACCCGCCCGCTCGTCGAGGAGGAGCTCGACCGGGTCGTGCCGGTGATCCGCGAGCTCGCCGCGAGCGGTGCGCTGCTCTCCGTGGACACGATGCGCTCCGAGGTCGCCGAGGCGGCGCTGGCCGCCGGGGCACGGATCGTCAACGACGTGTCGGGCGGCCTGGCCGACCCGCGGGTGCTCGACGTCGTCGCCGACCACGGCGCCTCCTACGTCGCCATGCACTGGCGCGCGCACGCCGACCGGATGCGCGACTTCGCCGACTACTCCCCGCACGGCGTGGTGGAGTCCGTCCGCCGCGAGCTGGGCGACCGCCTCGAGGCGATCGAGGCGGCCGGGGTGCCGCGCGAGCGGGTCGTGCTCGACCCCGGCCTGGGCTTCGCCAAGGAGGGCCACCACAACTGGGAGCTGCTGGCCTCGCTCGGCTCGCTGCGCGAGCTGGGCTGCCCCCTGCTGGTCGGGGCGAGCCGCAAGTCCTTCCTCGGCCGGCTGCTCGCCGTCGACGGCGAGCCGCGGCCCGTGGACGGGCGCGAATACGCCCACGCGGCCCTCGTCGCGCTGCTGGCCGCCCGCGGCGTCGACTGCCTGCGCGTGCACGACGTACGCGCCACGCGGGACGCGCTCGCCGTCGTCGCGGCGATGGGAGCGGCGATTGGCGAGTCCTCCGACGCCCCACAGGCTGACGCCACCGACCCGCTGTCCCACTGGGAGGACCACGCATGACCGACGAGCTGTCCGTGACGGGCATCGAGTGCTGGGCCCACCACGGCGTCTTCGACTTCGAGCGGCGCGAGGGGCAGACCTTCGTCGTCGACCTGGTGCTGGGGATCGACACGCGTCGCGCGGCCGCCACCGACGACCTGGTGGAGACGGTGAACTACGGCACCCTGACCGCCGACGTGAAGGCCGCCGTGGAGCGCGATCCGGTGGACCTGATAGAAACCGTCGCGCAACGCATCGCCGATGTGTGCCTGTTGGACACTCGTGTTGAATGGGCGCGAGTCACGCTCCACAAACCTGATGCACCCATCGACGCGACGTACTCGGACGTCGCGCTGACGATCACCAGAACGCGAGGCAACGCTCATGACTGAGACACCCAATCCCAACCTCGTGGATGCCGACTCCCTCACCGGAGAGATGCACCCGATCCGCCGGGTGGTGGTCGCTCTCGGATCCAACCTCGGTGAGCGGCTGTCGTCCCTGCAGGGAGCGGTGGACGCGCTCGCCGACACCCCCGACTTCTTCGTCACCGGCGTCTCGCCGGTCTACGAGACCGCCCCGGTCGACTCGCCCGACGGCTCCGGTCCCTACCTCAACGCGGTCGTCCTCGCCGACACCACGCTGCCTGCCGCGCGCCTGATGGAGCGCGCGCTGGCGATCGAGGACGCCTACGAGCGCGAGCGCACCCACGTCCGCAACGCCCCCCGGACGCTCGACGTCGACCTCGTCGTGGTCGGCGACCGCCGCTCCGACGAGGACTTCCTCCGCCTGCCGCACCCGCGCGCCCACGAGCGGGCGTTCGTGTTGCAGCCCTGGCACGACCTCGAGCCCGACGCCGTCTTCCCCGACCGCGGCCCCATCGCCGACCTGCTGATGGCGGCGGACTCGACGGGAGTCAAGAAGCGCGACGACCTCACGCTCGAGGTCGAGTGACCCGCTGGTGAGCCAGCCCGGACCGGACGACGAGCCGACGGAGCCACACGGGTCGCTGCGTCCGACGTCGGCGCGGGCGCTGACGACCTGCGCCGTGGTCGGGCTGGTCCTCGGGTGGGGGATCCACCCGCTGATGGTCCGCGTCGGTGGCAGCGCGCCGCTGGTCTCGTGGTCCCAGGCCCTCGCGCTGGTCCTCGTCGCGCTCATCATGTCGTTCCTCGCGTGGCACACCTGGCAGACGGTCCAGGTGCGCGGCGAGCGGCTCGAGCCGCACCAGGCGGTCAACCGCCTCGTCCTGGCCCGGGCGTGCGCGCTCGGTGGCACGCTGGTGGGCGCCGGCTACGTCGGCTACGCCGTCAGCTGGCTGGGTGACGACTCGCAGTACGCCGACCGCTGGATCCTGCGCGCCCTGGTGGCGGCGGTCGCCGGCGCGGTCGTGGCCCTCGCCTCACTGGCCCTCGAGCGTGCGTGTCGCACGGACGGGGGCCGGCCGCAGGCCTAGGGTGGCGCCATGCCTTCCCAGCAGCCCCAGCAGTCACAGGCGTCCCGCGCGGCGGCACGTCGTCGCCAGCGCAGCACGCGCCTGGTCGTCGCCGTCGTCCTCCTCGCCGTCGCCGCCGCGGTCGTCGTGGCCGCGCTGGTGTCCTCGTCGGCCGGCCTGACCGCAGTCGCTGCCGTGGTGGCCCTCGTCCTCGGGGCGGCCGCCACCCGCATCACCCACTCCGAGCTCATGCAGGCCCGCCGCGACGCCGCGCGCGACCGCGCCCAGCAGGCCCAGGACTACCGCGTCCTCACCGAGCAGCGCACCGAGGAGGCCGCCGCCTTCGCCGCCGACATGCGCCGCAAGATCGCCGACCGCGAGGAGGCGCTCGCCGTGCTCGAGCGCGCGCTGTCGACGGCCCAGAAGTCCGCCGCCGAGTCACAGCTCAAGCGCGGCCAGGAAGCCCGTCGCGCCGACGCCGCCGAGCGTGGCCGCGAGATCGCAGAGCGGGGCCGTGACGACGCCGAGGGGCGCGCCGCCGAGGCCATCGTGATCGTCGCCGAGCTCGAGGCCGAGCTCGACGTGGTCCGCGCCGAGCTCGACGCCCTGCGCGCCACCGTCGCGCGCAGCGCCCACCGCAGCGCCTGACCGCCCTCCCCGTCTCACCGCCGGCCCGTGCTGCCCCGCCGGGCGGTGAGTGACGCAGCTTCTCGTGACGCAGAACCTGCCTCACCACCGCCGAGGCGATCGAGCGGTGAGTGAGGCAGCTTCTCGTGACGCAGAACCTGCCTCACCCACCGCCGAGGCGATCGGGCGGTGAGTGAGGCAGGTTTTCTGCATCCGGACCCTGCCTCACTCACCGCCGGGGTGGGCCGTGACGGCGTACGGAACAATGGCCGACCGTGATCCCCGAGGACAACAGGTTCGAGAGCGATCCCGCCGACGCGCTGCCCGAGGACCCGGGCCTGCCTCGCGGCTGGGTCGTCGAGGCACCTGACGGCGCCGACGCGGCCACCGTCGAGCGGCTGGCGGAGCTGCTGCGCGGCCACGAGCGCGCCGGCCGCGGCTGGGCGGGCTCGGGCACGGACGAGGTCCTCGTCGAGGTCTCCGAGCGCGGCCTGCTGATGCGGGAGAACGTCGTCGTGCGCGACCCGGACGGCGTCGTCCGGGCGTGGGGGAGCGTCCACGACCGCGCCGAGGGCCGGATGCTCCTCGTCCACATCGTCGACCGCGCGGTCGACGACGCGGTGGCCGACCGGTGCAGCGCCGTCCTCTTCGAGTGGGCCGAGGC
This sequence comes from Nocardioides renjunii, assembly GCF_034661175.1. Lineage (NCBI taxonomy): Bacteria > Bacillati > Actinomycetota > Actinomycetes > Propionibacteriales > Nocardioidaceae > Nocardioides > Nocardioides renjunii. The sequence continues at coordinate 519,937 of NZ_CP141058.1, forward strand.
GCAGGCGCAGGCAGTCGGCGCCGCGCGGGGGCTCGAGGTGCAGCAGATCGACACGGGCGCGTTCGCCGACGACGAGCGCCAGCACGCCTGGCTGGCCGCAGCCGGCTTCGAGAAGGTCCGCACCTGGTGGCAGATGAGCCGCTCCGTCGAGCCAGCGGAGGCGGAGCTGGTGCCCGACCCGGCGCGCTGGGAGCGCAAGGGCGTCGTCTTCCGCCTCGTCGAGCGGCAGGGCGGCCCGGACTCGGACGGCATGCCCGACGAGGCCGACCTGCGCGCGGTCCATGAGGTGCTCGAGGGGGCCTTCACCGACCACTTCAACTCCGCCGAGGAGACCTTCCAGGAGTTCATCCATCGCCTGCGCGAGGACCCCGGGCACCGCTGGGACCACTGGTGGCTCGCCGAGGTCGCGGACGAGGCGACCGGCGCGGTGGAGCCGGCCGGCGCGCTGGTCGGCAGCGTGAGCGAGTCCGCCACCGGCCCGGACGGGTCGTACGTCGCCTACCTCGGGGTCCTCGAGTCCGCCCGGGGCCGCGGCGTCGCCTCCGGCCTGCTCCGCACGATCATCGCCGACGCGGCCTCGCGCGGCCGTGACCGCGTCGGCCTCGAGGTCGACGCCGACTCCCCGACCGGCGCGGACGGGATCTACACCGCGATGGGCTGGGGCACCACGTACGTCACCGAGTCCTGGCACCGGGATGTGCCGGTCACGTAGCGCTAGGCGCGCAGGGACTCCCGCAGCGCCCGGTGCACCCCGGCCGGGGTGAGCACGCCGAGGAACGTCGGGCCGCGACGCACGCCGACCATCGGCTTGTCGTGGCGCAGCATCGCGGCGAGCGCCTCCTCGAGCGAGGAGTCGATGTCGATGGCCGAGCCGAGGTCACCGGTGGAGACGCCGTCGAGGGGCTCGAGGTGCTCCGCGCGCAGCCGGGTGACGGAGAGCCCGCGCAGCCCGCCGGCGCCCACGAAGTCGGCCACCTGGTCGTCGGCCGGGCGCGCGAGCAGCTCGACGGGGGTGGCGAACTGGGCGAGCCGACCGCCGACGGCGAAGACAGCCACCCGGTCGCCCATGCGGATCGCCTCGTCGATGTCGTGGGTCACCAGCACCACGGTCTTGCCGAGCTCCTCCTGGAGCCGGCGGAACTCGTCCTGCAGCCCGCGGCGCACCACGGGGTCGACGGCGCCGAACGGCTCGTCCATCAGCAGGACCGGCGGGTTGGCCGCCAGCGCCCGCGCGACGCCGACGCGCTGGCGCTGCCCGCCCGAGAGCTCGTGGGGGTAGCGGCGGGCGTACTGCTCGGGGTCGAGCCCGACCGTCGCGAGCAGCTCGTGGGCCCGCTCGCGGGCGGTGGCCTTCGACTCGCCGTAGAGCAGCGGCACCGTCATCACGTTCTGCTCGATGCGCTGGTGGGGGAACAGGCCGATCTGCTGGATGACGTAGCCGATGCCGCGCCGCATCGCGACCGGGTCCTCCCCGGTGACGTCGTGGCCGTCGAGCCAGATGCGGCCGGTGGTCGGCTCGATGAGCCGGTTGATCATCTTCAGCGTCGTCGACTTGCCGCAGCCCGACGGGCCCACGAGGCAGACCATCTCGCCGCGGCCGACGTCGAGGTCGAGCTCGTGCACGGCGACGGTGCCGTCGGGATAGGTCTTGCCGACCCCCTCGAGGCGGATCATCGCGTCACTCGAGCCGGTGGCCCCGCCGGTCCTCGCGGGTGGCGTCGATCCGGCGACCGAGGCGGTAGCGTCCATGCTCGTGACACTACTGGTGAGCGCGGCGGAGCCGAGCTGTTACAGCCGGTTCGTCAACGAGTGGTTCTGCTGGCAGTACGTCGAGGACCGGCACGAGCAGATCACCGACGCGCTCGTCCAGCACGTCGCCATCACCCTCGCCGCGCTGGCGCTCGGCGTGGTGCTGGCCTTCCCGCTCGCCCTGCTCGCCCGCCGCTACACGCGGCTCGAGTCGGCGGTGCTCGGCTTCAGCGCCGGGCTCTACACGATCCCGTCGCTCGCCCTGCTGCCGCTGCTGGTGCCCTTCACGGGGCTCTCCCCGGCGACCGTCGTCATCGGGCTCGGGCTCTACGCGTTGACGATCCTGGTGCGCGCGCTGCTCGACGGTCTGCGCTCGGTGCCCGACGAGGTGCGCGAGGCGGCGCGGGGACTGGGCTACGGCAGGGCGCGGATGCTGACCCGCGTCGAGCTGCCGCTGGCATTGCCGGTCGCGATGGCCGGGCTGCGCGTCGCGGCGGTGTCCACGATCGCGCTCACGACCGTCGGCACCCTGGTGTCCTACGGCGGGCTCGGCAACCTCATCTCGCACGGTGTCGCCCGCGACTTCCGCGCCGAGCTCATGACCGCGGCCGTGCTCTGCGTCGTGCTCGCGCTGGTGCTGGACGTCCTGCTCGTGGTGCTGCAACGGGTGCTCACGCCGTGGACGGCGGGGACGCGCTGATGGAGCTCTTCGCCGAGACCTGGCAGTACCTCCTCGACCCCGACAGCTGGACGGGCGCCGGCGGGTTCGTGGCCCGCCTGCTCGAGCAGCTGCTGCTCACCGCCACGGCGCTCGTCGCCGCCATGCTGCTCGGACTGCCGCTCGCGCTGTGGCTGGGCCACATCGGTCGCGGCGGCTTCCTCGCCGTCAACGTCTCCAACGTCGGCCGTGCGGTCCCCACCTTCGCCCTGCTCGCGCTGCTGGTGGCCGCCGACTGGCCCGGCTCGGCCGACTTCGGTCCCTACGGACGCGCCGGCCTGGCCACCCTCATCGCCCTGGTCCTCTTCGCCCTGCCGCCGCTCATCACCAACGGCTACGTCGCGATGCGGGAGGTGTCGCCCGACGTGCTGGAGGCCGCCGACGGCATGGGGATGTCGTCGGCGCAGCGCTTCCGGCGGGTCGAGCTGCCGCTCGCGCTGCCGGTGGTCGCCTCGGGCGTACGCCTCGCGCTGGTGCAGGTCTGGGCGACGGCCACCATCGCGGCGCTGGTCGCGGGGCCCGGTCTCGGCCGGATCATCACCGAGGGATTCGCCCGCAACGACTACGCCCAGGGGATGGCCGGCGCGGTCGTCGTCGCCGTCGTCGCGCTGGTGCTCGAGGTGGCCGCCGCGGCCCTGCAGCGGGCGGTCGACCCCATGCCGCGGGGTCCGTCACCGGATCGTGATGAGGCGTTGTCGGTGCGCTCGGCTACGGTGACGGAGGCCCCCACCGGGGGCTGAGCGGCACCGCTCGCATCACCGGACACGCGTGGCTCGGCCACGGGACACAGAAGGTTGAACGACATGCACGTACGACGTCCGCTCATGGCAGTGACCGGCTTGGCGCTCGCCGCCCTGCTGGCCGGCTGCGCCGGCGACGACCTCGCCGAGGACAACGACGACCCCACCACCTCGGGCTCCGGCTCGGGCGGCTCCGGCGAGGGCACCTCCGTGGTGATCGGCAGCCAGAGCTTCGACGAGGCAGCCCTCGTCACCGCGATGTACCAGGAGGTCCTCGAGGCCGAGGGCTACGAGGTGGAGACCCGCCTGGTCGACACCCGCCCGGTCTACCTCAACGAGATGCCCGACGCCGTCCAGATCGCGCCGGAGTACGTCGCCGGCATCGTCGACCAGCTCAACACCGACGCCAACGGTCCCGACGCCGAGCCGCTCTCCACCAGCGACGCCCAGGAGACGATCGACGCCGGGGCGACCCTGCTGGAGGAGAAGGGCATCACGCTCCTCGAGCCCTCGGAGGCGTTCTCCGCCAACGGCTACTTCGCCAGCCAGGAGTTCTCCGACGCCGAGGGCGTCACCAAGCTGTCCGACCTCGAGGGGCAGGCGGTCACGCTCGCCGCCGCGCCGGACTGCAAGGGCCGCACCGACTGCGAGAAGGGCCTCGTCGACACCTACGGCATCGACATCACCCTCGAGCCGCTGGGCTACGCCTCGACCGAGACGTTCCAGGCGGTGCTCGACGGTGAGGCCCAGATCGGCCAGACCAGCACGCTCGACGGCACCCTGGAGGACCAGGGCCTGCTGCTGCTCGAGGACGACAAGGGCATCCAGCCCGCGCAGAACCTCGTCCCCGCCGTGTCGTCGGAGTTCCTCGCCGACCACCCGGACGTCGAGGGCACCCTCAACGACCTGATGGCCGCGCTGGACAACGAGACGCTCGGCCAGCTGCTCGTCCAGGTCCAGATCGACCGCGAGGAGCCGGCCGCCGTCGCGCAGGAGTTCCTCGAGTCCGAAGGCCTGCTCTGATCCCCGCCTGACCGTTCAGCCTGGCCGTTCACCACGGTGTGCAGCCGCCCGGGCACGTCCCTCGATCACGTGACCGAGGGGCGTGCCCGTCGGTCTGCACACCGTGGTGAAGCAGCACCGTCGTGAAGCAGCAGCGTCGTGAAGCAGCAGCGCGAGGGGGAGCGGCGCCGGGGCCGAGCTCACACCTCGTGCTCCCGCAGCGCCAGCGCCTCGGGCGGTACGGTGCTGTCGTCGAGCACGGAGTGCGGCACCGAGAGCCGCCAGGCGCCGGTGGCGACGTCCTGCACCCGGGGTGCCGGGCCGTCGAGCGTCCCCGCCCACTCCATCAGCGAGACCACGTCCGCGCGCCGGTCCTCGGCGACCAGCCACCCCGCCAGCCGGTGCACCGGCGGCAGCCCGCTGTGCACCAGTGAGCGCTGCCCCCACAGCTCGAGCACCCCGGCGCGCAGCAGCCGCCACCACGGGTCGGGAGCCCCCGGCACGAGCAGGAAGTAGCGCCACAGGTCGCCGGCCAGCACCCGGTCGACGAAGACCTGCTCGACCTCGGCCGAGCCGTGCGCGCGCACGGACGCCAGGGCCTGCCGCTTGGTCTCCCACCGGTCGGCGAGGTCCTCCATCGACGACGCGCGGCTCTGGGTGATCGAGCCCTCCCGGATGCGCCAGCGGTAGACCACCTCGTCGAGCACGTCGAACGACCCGTCGAGGAACGACCGGGTGGTGGTGGGCTGGTCCTCGTAGCGCAGGCCCTCGGGCCAGGCCAGGCCCGACGCGTCCCAGAAGGAGCGGCGCCACACCTTGTTCCAGGCGAAGACGTCGCCGAGGATCTCGGGCCGGTCCTCGATCCGCGCGCCCCGCAGCGGCCGGTGCAGCCGGCGCATCCACGGCGGCTCGACCAGCCGGTCACCCTCCCAGCGCACGACCGACCCGGTCGCGAAGTCGGAGCCCGACCGCTGGAGGGCCCCGACGAGGTCGGCGTACGCCGTCGGCGGCAGGACGTCGTCGGAGTCGAGGAACGCGAGGTAGTCGCCGCGCACGTGTGCGGCGCCGAGGTTGCGGGCCGCGCCGAGGCCGCCGTTGGCCGAGTGCACGACGCTGATGCGGCTGTCCCGGCGGGCCCACTCGTCCGCGATCTCGCCGGTCCGGTCGGTCGCGCCGTCGTCGACGACCACCGCCTCCCACCGCGTGTGGGTCTGCGCCAGCAGTGAGCGGACGCAGTCGTCGAGGTAGTCCTCCACGCCCCAGGCGGGGACCACCACGCCGAGGAGGGGAGCCCGGGAGAACAGCCGCTTCATGTCGCGCGAGCCTAGTGGTGCGCGGCTCGGGAGCCGGGCCCGCCGGTAGGCTGCCCGCCGTGACCGAGCAGCCCAGAGCGATCGACGAGATGAACCCCGACGGAGTGCCGCGGAAGGTCCTCTTCGTCGCCGGCGCCGGGCGCAGCGGCACCAGCACGCTCGCCGGCATCGTCTCCCGCCTCGGCATGCACGTCCCGCTGCCGGAGGTGCCGCCGGACGACTCCAACCCCCGCGGGTTCAGCGAGCCGCAGTGGGTCGTCGACGTCCACGACCAGTGGCTCGCCGAGGCCCTCGTGCAGGTCAGCGACTCGCGGCCCACGGCGTGGTTCGACACCGGCCGCATCTGCAGCCGCGAGCCCGCCCGGATCCGGGTCAGCGAGTGGCTCGAGCCGCACTTCGCCGAGCACCCCGAGCTCGTCGTCAAGGACCCCCGGCTGAGCTGGTTCCTCGGCCTGTGGCGCGTCGCCGCGATCCGTACGGGCGCGACGCCGGTCTTCGCCACCATGCTCCGCCCGCCGGCCGAGGTAGTCGGCTCCAAGCAGAAGTACTACGCCAACAAGCTCGGCTCCGCGCACCTCGCGGCCAGCTGGGTCAACATGCTGCTCCACACCGAGCGGGCGACGCGGCCCGCCGAGGGCGACGGGGGGCGCGTGTTCGTCCGCTACGAGGACCTGCTCACCGACTGGGTGCGCACCAGCACGGCCCTGGGCCACGCGCTGGGGCTGCAGACGATCATCCACACGCGCAGCGACCAGATCCGCGAGGTGCACCGCTTCATCGACCCGCACCTGCGCCGCGTCACCGCCACGCTCGACGACCTCGCCCTGCCCCGGCGCCTCCACGAGCTGACCGGCCAGACGTGGGAGGAGCTCAACAAGCTCGCCGACGAGGGCGGCGACACCGCTCAGGCGCGCGCCACCTTCGACCAGCTCCGCGAGGAGTACGTCGACCTCTACGAGGAGGCCGCCGCGATCAGTCGCTCGAGCTCGGTCCACGCCCGCCTGCAGGGTCGCCGGCAGGCGCTCGCCGAGTCCGCCGCCGAGGCGCCGTCGCGGTCGCTGGCCGACCGCGTGCCCCACGACGTACGCGCCGCGATCCCGCCGTCGGTGCGTCGCGGGGTCCGCAAGGCGCTCGGGCGCGAGCGGGACGACCGGTGACGGTCCCCATCGGCTCCGGTCACGGCCTGACCAACATCGAGGGGCACGCCGACTTCGACATCGTCTGGCCGTGGAACGAGCCCGGCGGGCTCCGCCGCGGGGCGACCGCGGTGCTGCGCGTGAAGAACGAGGCGCCGGGCCTGCGCTTCGTGCTGCCGCCGCTGCTGCGCGCCTGTGACCACGTCCTGCTCGTCGACAACGGTTCCGACGACGGCACGGGCGAGGAGGCCCTGCGGGTCGCGGCCGAGCACGGCCTCTCCGACCGGTTCACGCTGAAGGAGTACCCCTTCCAGGTGGCCCGCGCGGGTGCCGAGCACCTCGCGGTCAACGAGCGCTCGGTGCACTCCCTCGCCTACTTCTACAACTGGTGCTTCTCCCACGTCCGCACCCGCTACTCCTGGAAGTGGGACGGAGACATGGTCCTGACGACCGAGGGCGAGGTCTCGATGGCCGACCTGTCCTGGCAGGTCGGGGTGGCCGAGGCCGTCATCCGCTTCCCGCGCCACGGGCTCTACATCGAGTCCGAGAGCCGGGCCTTCCTCGACCTCGGGCTGCGCAACATCGAGGAGTGGGGCTTCCCGATGAGCCCCGACTACGTCTACACCAAGGCTCCCGAGTGGGAGATCCGCACGACCCCGGAGCGGATCGAGATGTTCGCGCTGCCGCAGGGCCTGTGCGTCGAGCTCAAGTGGCTCGACGGCGACGAGTTCGCCCACTGGACCAACCCCGAGTCGTTCGCGACCTCGATCCGCAACCGCCGCAAGCGTCGCGAGTGGCTGGTCTGGAACGCGCTGCACTCCGGCGAGGTGCCCGAGGGCGTCGTCGAGATCGTCGCGCCCGAGGGCGTGCACGTGGTCGACCACGTCACCCACGCCTGGCTGCCGCGTGCCCCGCGGCCGTTCGTCGTCGACGACCCGGACCACGCGAGGCTGCACCTGCGCGCCTGAGGCACCGCCCGTTGCCGGGCGACTCCCCTTCCGTGACCCGGTTCACAGGCTGATCGGGCATACGGGTCCGCTGCGCGACGGTTCCACCGGTCTATGGTCCTCATGGCCTTGGTCGAGTGTGCGTAGTGACTTAGTTGAGTTACGGCGCGCGGACCGGGCCCACCGCCGCGTACGTCGAAAGGCTCCACCATGTCCTCCGAGCTCCCCCAGATCGCGCCGCCCTCCTCGCGGCGCACGCCCCTCATCATCGGCATCGCCGTGCTGGTGGTCCTCGCCGTCGTCGCCGGCGTCCTGTGGTCGCGCGGCGGTGACGAGGCAGGCGCCGCCGGCGGCGAGGAGAACGCGAAGGTGGTGCTGGGCACCGTCGGGGCGAGCGACCCCTACTGGGAGGTGCTCGTGGACGCCGCCGCGGAGGAGGGCATCGACCTCGAGGTCAAGGACTTCGCCGACTACACCCAGCCCAACCCCGCGCTGAGCGAGGGCGAGCTGGACGTCAACCAGTTCCAGCACCTCGTCTACCTCGCGGAGTACAACGTCGCCAACGGCGACGACCTCGTCCCACTCGGCTCGACCGCGATCTACCCGCTCGGCCTCTACTCCACCAAGGTCGACTCCGTCGAGGAGATCCAGGACGGCGACACCGTGGTCGTGCCCGACGACGACAGCAACCAGGCCCGCGCGCTGCTCATCCTCCAGTCGGCCGGCCTGATCACCCTCGAGGACGGCGGCAGCATCTACTCCACGCTCGCCGACATCGACGAGAGCGCGTCCCGGGTCGAGGTCAAGGCCATCAAGGCCGACCTCACGCCGACCTCGCTGCCCGACGTCGCCGCGGCGATCGTCAACAACGACTTCGTGGAGAAGGCCGGCCTGGAGTTCGAGGACGCCCTGGCCACCGACGACGCCGATGACCCCAAGGCGCTGCCGTACGTCAACGTGTTCGCGGTCCGCGCCGAGGACCGGGACGACCCCACGCTGGCCAAGCTCGTCGCGGTCTACCAGGAGACGCAGGCCGTGCTCGACGGGGTCCAGGACGTCTCCGGCGGCACCGCCGAGCTCGTCCAGGTCCCCCAGGACGAGCTCCAGGCGGCGCTCGACGAGGTCGTGGCCGACACCGAGGCCCGCCAGTAGTCCGCGGCGCCCCGCACGCCGTACGAGGAGGAGGAGCCCCGATGCCGCTCGTGGAGATGACCGACGTCCACAAGACCTTCCCCGCCGCTCGCGGCGGGGCCGCGGTCGAGGCGATCCGCGGCGTCGACCTGAGCGTCGAGGCCGGCGAGATCGTCGGCATCGTGGGCTACTCCGGCGCCGGGAAGTCCACCCTCGTGCGGCTGATCAACGCGCTCGAGACCACGACCTCAGGCAGCGTCCGCGTCGGGGGCCGCGAGGTCACCGCCCTCGGCGAGCGCGAGCTCCGCGAGGTCCGGCTGGGCATCGGGATGATCTTCCAGCAGTTCAACCTGTTCCGCTCGCGCACCGTGTGGGGCAACATCGCCTACCCACTGCAGGTGGCCGGCGTGCCGGGCGCCGAGCAGAACAAGCGGATCTCGGACCTGCTGCACTTCGTGGGCCTCGCCGACAAGGCGCACAGCCACGTCGACGAGCTCTCCGGGGGCCAGAAGCAGCGGGTCGGCATCGCCCGCGCGCTGGCCACGAACCCGAGCCTGCTGCTCGCGGACGAGGCGACCAGCGCCCTCGACCCCGAGACCACCCAGGAGGTGCTGGCCCTCCTGCGCCGGGTCAACCGCGAGCTCGGCATCACCATCGTGGTGATCACCCACGAGATGGACGTCGTGCGCAGCCTGGCCCACCGCGTCGTCGTGATGGAGGCCGGGCGCATCGTCGAGGAGGGGCCGGTGGTGCGGGTGCTGTCCGACCCCCAGCAGCCGGTCACGCGACGCTTCGTCGCGACCATCGTCGACGACGAGCCCGACGCCGAGGCGCTCGCCGCACTGCACGCCCGTCACGCCGGACGCTTCGTGAAGCTCGCCTTCCGCGGCGACGAGGTCCGCCAGAGCGACGTGTTCGCGGAGCTGCTGCGCCACGGCGTGCGCTTCGAGCTCGTCTACGGCGGGATCGAGGAGGTCCAGGGCGAGACGTTCGGCAACCTGACGCTGGCGCTCGAGGGCGACCCCGCTGCCGTCGATGCCGCGGTGGGCGCCGTCCGCGACCTCGTCCCGACCACGGAGCTGGCCCGATGACCGCCCTCGCGATCGACACCAACATCGGCGAGCTCTGGCCGCTCGTGTGGCAGGCGACCTACGAGACGCTCTACATCGTCGCGCTCACCCTCGGGCTGGGCGGCCTGCTCGGCCTGCTGCTCGGCCTGGCGCTGTACGTCACCCGCCGCGGCGGGCTCTACGCCAGCCGCCCCGCCAACGTCGTGCTCAACGTGCTGGTCAACTTCTTCCGGCCGATCCCGTTCGTCATCTTCATCGCCGCGGTGCAGCCGCTGGCGCGGGTGGTCGTCGGCACCGGCATCGGCAACCCGGCGATCATCTTCGCGCTGACGCTCGCGGCCACCTTCGGCATCAGCCGCATCGTCGAGCAGAACCTCGTCACGGTCGACCCCGGCGTCATCGAGGCGGCCCGGTCGGTCGGCGCGAGCCGCGCCCGGATCATCCGCACGGTCGTGCTGCCCGAGGCGCTGGGCCCGCTGGTGCTGGGCTACACCTTCGTCTTCGTGGCGATCGTCGACATGACCGCCGTCGCCGGCGTGGTCGGCGGCGGCGGGCTGGGCAACTTCGCCCTGCAGTACGGATTCCGTCAGTTCGACGCCGTTGTGACGTGGACGGCGGTGCTCATCATCGTCGCGCTCGTCCAGGTCGTGCAGCTGGCGGGCAACGTCCTGGCCCGCCGCGTGCTGCGGCGCTGATCCCGCACGTCTGCTCCGCTCACCGGCTGTCGTGGCCCGGTCGGTCACGTGGCGTGCGTCACGCCCGCTGGCGTTCCACCACGGAATCCGCAGGCGTAGGCTCGAGGTTGATCGCAGTAGATCGGTACCCGCGAGGGACTGAAACGAAGAGGTCGACATGACGAAGCACCGCATCGGCGTGATCGGAGCAGGGCGGGTGGGCGCCGTACTGGCAGCCGCGTTCCGCGCCGCGGGCCACGAGGTCGTCGCCGCCGCCGGCGAGTCCGACGCCTCCCGTCGCCGCATCGCCGAGCTGCTGCCGGGCGTCCGCACCGCCAAGCCGACGGACGTCGCCCGTGCGAGCGACCTGCTCCTCCTGACGGTCCCCGACGACATGCTGTCCAACGTCGTCACCATGCTCGTGGCCAGCGGTGCCGTGCGGGAGGGCCAGCTCGTCGTGCACACCAGCGGACGGCACGGCCTCGCCGTCCTCGAGCCCGCCCGCGCGGCGGGCGCGACCACCATCGCGATGCACCCCGCCATGACGTTCACCGGCACCGAGGTCGACCTGCCGCGACTGTCGGGCTGCGTCTTCGGCGTGACCGCCGACGACGCCGACCGCGCCCTCACCGAGGCTCTCGTCGCCGACCTCGGCGGCCGCCCGATGTGGGTGCCGGAGTCGCGCCGCACGCTCTACCACGCAGGCCTCGCCCACGGCGCCAACCACCTCGTCACCCTCGTGGCCGAGGCGATGGAGATCCTCTCCGCCGCCGGTGCGGAGGACCCCGCCGCCACGCTGCGGCCGCTGCTGACCGCCGCTCTCGACAACGCGCTCGAGGACGGCGACGCCGCCCTCACCGGCCCGATCGTCCGGGGCGACGTGGAGACCGTGCGCGCCCACCTCGCCGACCTCGTCGCGACGGCGCCGCAGACGCTGCCGTCCTACGTCGCGATGGCCCGCGCGACGCTCGACCGGGCCGTCACCGACGGCCGGCTGCTGCCCATCCGGGCCGCGAAGATGCTCCGGGTCCTGCAGGCCGCCGAGGCCGGCACCCGCGCGGGCGCCGAGCACCGATGACCGCAGCCCCCGTCCTCGCGTCCACCCGCGAGGAGCTCTCAGCCCTGCTCGACGGCGCCCGCAGGTCCGGCGGACGCGTCGCGTTCGTGCCGACGATGGGTGCCCTCCACGAGGGCCACGCCAGCCTGATGCGTGCCGCGCGCGCAGCGACGGACGGTCCGCTCGTCGTGAGCATCTTCGTCAACCCGATGCAGTTCGCCCCGACGGAGGACCTCGACCGCTACCCCCGCACGCTCGACGCGGACCTCGAGGTCTGCGCGGCCGAGGGCGTCGACGTGGTCTTCGCGCCGGGCGTCGAGGAGATGTACCCCGGCGGGTTCAGCCACGACTCCGTCCGCGACGGCGTCACCGTCGCGCCGGGGTCGGTCGCCACGATCCTCGACGGCGCCTCCCGGCCGGGTCACTTCGACGGCGTCCTGACCGTCGTCGCCAAGCTCTTCGGCCTGGTCCGCCCCGACGTCGCGGTCTTCGGTCAGAAGGACTACCAGCAGCTCGTCCTGATCCGGCGGATGGTCCGCGACCTGTGCCTGGGCATCGACGTCGTCGGAGCGGAGACGGTGCGGGAGCCCGACGGACTGGCCCTCTCGAGCCGCAACCGCTACCTCGACGCCGACCAACGGCGGACCGCGCTGGCCCTGAGCCGGGCGCTGCGGGCCGCGCAGGAGCGGGCGGCGTACGGCGTGCCCGCGGCGCGCTGGGCCGCGATGGCGGTGCTCAAGGCCGAGCCGGGGCTGCAGCTCGACTACCTCGCCCTCACCGGGCCCGACCTCGGCGAGCCGCCGGAGACCGGCGAGGGCCGGGTCCTGGTGGCGGCGCGGGTCGGCACCACCCGGCTGATCGACAACGTGCCGGTCGTCTTCGACCGCGCCACCCCTGACCTCATGACGGCGGGGACCGCGCCTGCGGCCTCGACCACCAGTGAAAGGAGCAGCTGATGCTGCGCACCATGATGACCTCGAAGATCCACCGGGCGACAGTGACGCAGGCCGACCTGCACTACGTCGGGTCGGTGACGGTCGACGAGGACCTGCTCGACGCCGCCGACCTGCTGCCCGGTGAGCTGGTCCACATCGTCGACGTCACCAACGGCGCCCGGCTCGAGACCTACACGATCGCCGGCGAGCGCGGCTCGGGCGTCATCGGCATCAACGGCGCCGCGGCCCGGCTCGTGCACCCCGGCGACACGGTCATCCTCATCGGCTACGGCCAGATGGAGACCGCCGACGCCAAGGAGCACCAGCCGCACGTGGTGTTCGTCGACGGGGACAACAAGGTCCTGGCGACCGGCTACGACCCGGCCGAGACCTTCGGCGACGCAACGCTGAGCCGCGGCGACCTGCTGGCGCCCCGGCCCACTCGCTAGCCTGCACGGATGACTGCTCACCGGCCGGTCCCGGGCCGCCTCCGCGCGCCCGCCCCCGGCTGGACCATCCGCGCCGACGTCGTGGTGGTGGGGTCCGGGATCGCCGGCCTCACCGCCGCGCTGCGCGTGCACGCGGCCGATCCGTCGCTGCGGCTGCTCGTCGTCACCAAGGACGTCCTCGCCGCCGGGTCGACCCAGTGGGCGCAGGGCGGCATCGCCGCGGCGCTCGGCCCCGAGGACACCCCGGAGCAGCACGAGCGCGACACGCTCGTCGCCGGCGCGGGGGCGTGCGACCCCGAGGCCGTCCGGGTCCTGGTGACCGAGGGCCCCGCGGCGGTGCACGAGCTGATCGCGCTCGGCACCCGCTTCGACCACCACCCCGACGGCGAGCTGTCGCTGACCCGCGAGGGCGGCCACCACCGTGACCGGATCGCCCACGCTGGCGGGGACGCGACCGGTGCGGAGATCCAGCGGGCGCTGATCGCCGCCGTCGAGCGCGCGCCCGAGATCGAGGTCGTGCAGCACGCGCTGGCCGTCGACCTGCTCCTCGCCGCCGACGGCGGTGTCGCCGGGCTGACGCTCCACGTGCTCGGCGAGGGCCAGCGCGACGGCGTGGGCGCCGTGCACTGCCGCGCCGTGGTGCTCGCCTCGGGCGGGCTGGGCCAGGTGTTCAGCCAGTCCACCAACCCCAGCGTCTCGACCGGTGACGGGATGGCGCTCGCCCTGCGCGCGGGCGCGCGGGTCCGCGACCTCGAGTTCGTGCAGTTCCACCCGACCGTCATGTGGCTGGGACCCGACTCGCAGGGCCAGCAGCCGCTGATCTCCGAGGCCGTCCGCGGCGAGGGTGCCTTCCTGGTCGACGCCGAGGGCCGGCGCTTCATGCAGGGGCAGCACGAGCTCGCCGACCTCGCGCCCCGCGACGTGGTGGCCAAGGCCATCACCCGCCGGATGATCGAGACCGGGCAGCCCCACGTGTGGCTCGACGCCCGCCACCTCGGGCTGCCCGCGAGCGCAGCGAGCCACCCCGGTGATCGAGCAGGCGGTGAGGAACGAGCCGCCGTATCGAGGTTCTGGGCCCGCCGGTTCCCCACCATCCTCCGCGTCTGCCGCGAGCACGGGGTCGACCCGGTCACGCAGCTCATCCCCGTCGCACCGGCCCAGCACTACGCCTCCGGCGGCGTCGCCACCGACCTGTGGGGACGTACGACCGTGCCCGGGCTCTACGCGACCGGCGAGGTCGCCTGCTCCGGCGTCCACGGCGCCAACCGGCTGGCGTCCAACTCGCTCCTCGAGGGGCTGGTCTTCTCCCGCCGGATCGCCGACGTCCTTCCGGCCGAGCTCCGCGGCTGGGCCGAGCCCGCCGAGGACGACCGGCGCGAGGGGCTGGTCTCGGGGGAGCGGCGCCGAGTGATGCAGGACCTGATGACCCACCGGGTGGGTGTCCTCCGGCACGCCGACGGCCTCTCCGACGCCCTCGACGTCCTCGGCACGCTCGACCCGGGCGACGCCGTCGTCGACCCCGCGGCCTGGGAGACGACCAACCTGCTGACCATCAGCACCGCGCTGGCCGCGGCGGCTGCGCTGCGCACGGAGACCCGCGGCTCGCACTGGCGCGAGGACCACCCCGAGCGCGACGACACGAGGGCCGGCCACGTCGACTCCTGGCTCGACGCGGACGGCACGGTGCGGGTGGAGTGGACCTACGCCCCCTCCACCGACCCCACGGAGGTCGTCGCATGACCACCCCACGACGTTCTTCTCCTCCGCTCCGCTCCTCCGAACAACGCCGCAGGGACCCCGCATGACGAGACCCAGCGACGTGCCGCAGGAGCTGCGCGACGAGCTCACCGCCACCGGGCTCGACCTCGACCACGTGTGGGACGTGCTCCGGCGGGCGCTGTCCGAGGACCTCCCCGACCACCGCGCGGACGACCCGACCAGCTCCTCGACCATCCCGCCCGACGCCCGCGGCGAGGCCGTCTTCGCCGCCCGGGAGCCGGGGGTCGTGGCCGGCCTCGGCGTCGCCGCCGTCGCCTTCGTCATGGTCGGCGCGGACGCGACGATCAGCGACCGCCTGCCCGACGGCACCCGCGTCGAGCGCGGCGACGTCGTGATGCGGGTCGCCGGGCTCACCCAGCGCCTGCTGGTCGCCGAGCGCACCGCCCTCAACCTCGCCTGCCACCTCTCCGGCATCGCCAGTGCCACGGCGCGCTGGGTGGAGGCGCTCGACGGCTCGCCGACGCGGGTGCTCGACACCCGCAAGACGCTGCCCGGCCTGCGCGCCCTGCAGAAGTACGCCGTGCGCTGCGGCGGCGGCGTCAACCACCGCACCAGCCTGCAGGACATGGCGATGGTCAAGGACAACCACGTCATCGCGGCCGGTGGTGCGCTCCCCGCGCTCGAGGCCATCCGGGGGCGGCACCCGGGGCTGCCGGTCGAGGTCGAGGTCACGACGCTCGACCAGCTCGAGGAGCTGCTCGCGCTGCCCGGGCCGCCGGAGCGGATCCTGCTCGACAACATGTCGGACGAGCTGATGACAGAGGCGGTCCGTCGTACGGCCGGGCGGGTGCCGCTCGAGGCCAGCGGCGGGATCACCCTCGAGCGCGCCGGCCGGATCGGCGCCACCGGGGTCGACTTCGTGTCCGTCGGTGCCCTGACGCACTCGGTCGTCGTGTTCGACATCGGGATGGACCTGGTCGACGGGCCGGGGACGAGCGCATGACACTGCTCGCCGCCGACATCCGCAACACCCACACGTTCGTCGGGCTGCTCGACGGCGACGAGGTCACCGCCCACTGGCGCGTGGCCACCGACGAGCGGCGCACCGCCGACGAGTGGTCGATGCTGCTCACGGGGTTGCTCGGCGAGCGTGCCGACGAGGTGGAGGGCATCGCCGTCTGCGCGACCGTGCCGGCCGTCCTGCACGAGTGGCGCGAGATGCTCGAACGCCATTTCGGTGACGTCACCGCCATCGTCGTCGAGCCGGGGGTCCGCACCGGCATCCCGGTCCTCATGGACAACCCCCGCGAGGTCGGTGCCGACCGGATCGTCAATTCCCTGGCCGCCGCAGCACTTCACGGGGGACCCGCGATCGTCGTCGACCTCGGCACCGCCACGACGTTCGACGTCGTCAATGCCAAGGGCCAGTACGTCGGCGGCGCCATCTGCCCCGGCATCGAGATCTCGCTCGAGGCGCTCGGGCGCCGTGGCGCGCAGCTGCGCACGGTCGAGCTGGCCCGTCCGCGCTCGGTGATCGCCAAGAACACCGTGGAGGCGTTGCAGAGCGGGATGGTGTTCGGCGTCGCCGCCCAGGTCGAGGGGCTCGTCGCGCGGATGATCGCCGAGCTCGGCGAGCCCGCCGAGAATGTCAGCGTGATTTCGACCGGGCATTTGGCGCCGTTGCTCACCGACGATTGTGGGTGTTTCACGATTCATTCACCGTGGCTCACCCTGCAGGGATTGCGACTGGTCTTCGAACGCAATTCCTGAATTGCGTCGTCAAGAATTCCCTGACTCCTTTTGTGCAATTCCTGAGTTGCTGCCACACTGCTTTCGCCCTGTCGCAGGAAAGCAAAGGAATCCGCAATGGCACAAAAGGTCAACATCGTCCTGGTCGACGACCTCGACGGCACCGAGGCCACCGAGACCGTCACCTTCGGCCTCGACGGGACGACCTACGAGATCGACCTCAACGACGCCAACGCCGCTGCCCTGCGCGAGGCGCTGAGCGGCTACGTCGGTCACGCCCGCAAGGTCGCCGGCGGGTCCCGCCGCACCCGCCGGTCCACCAACGGCGCGTCCTCCTCGGGCTCCAACACCAAGGACGTCCGTGAGTGGGCCAAGGAGCAGGGGATGGAGGTCTCCGAGCGCGGCCGCATCTCCGCCGACGTGCAGCAGGCCTACGACGCCGCCCACTGACCGCCGCCGCGCGCGAGGCGGCTCACCGGTCCCGGTGGGCTGCCCTCACGCGACGTCGGCGTAGATGGCGCGACGCACGTCCGCCGTCAGGTCGGTGTACTCCGGGAGCGAGCGGATCTCCTCCACCGGCACGCTCTCCCCGTCGCGGCCGAACCGGGCCGGGGCGTCGAAGACGATCCGCCCCGGTCGGGGGCTCATCACGAGGACCCGGGACCCCAGGTAGACCGCCTCGTCCACGCTGTGGGTGATGAACAGGACGGTCTTGCCGGTGTCGCGCCAGATCTGGAGGAGCTCCCCCTGGAGGCGCTCGCGGGTCAGCGCGTCGAGGGCGCCGAACGGCTCGTCCATCAGCACGATGTCGGGGTCGCCGGCGAGCACGCGCGCGATCTGGCAGCGTTGCTGCATGCCGCCGGAGAGCTCGTACGGGCGGTGGTCGGCGAAGGCGTCGAGCCCCACCATCTCCAGGTAGCGGTCGGCGCGAGCGCGTCGCTCGGCCGCCGGCACCCGCTGGAAGCGGGGGCCCACCTCGACGTTGCGGCGCACGCTCAGCCACGGGAAGAGGGTCGGCTGCTGGAAGACGACACCGCGGTCGTGCCCCGGGCCCCGGACGGGCTCGCCCGAGACCGTCACCGAGCCGCTGCTCGGCTCGGTGAAGCCGGCGAGGATCCGCAGCAGGGTCGTCTTGCCGCACCCGGAGGGTCCCGCGAGGGTGACGAACTCGCCGGGAGCGATGTCGAGGGTGGTGGCCGCCAGGGCGGGGATCGACTCCCCGCCGACGTCGAAGCTCTTCGCGACCCCGTCGAGCACGATGGCGCGGCCGTGCCCCGTACGGGCGGTCACGGCGTCACCGACGCGGCGGGGCCGGCATCGACGTGCGAGGCGTAGTCCTGCGTGCTCCCCACCGCCTCGATGCCACCCTGCTCCAGCAGGAAGGACGCCGTGGTGTGCAGGTCCTCGGCCAGCTTGCCGCCGAGGTAGTCCGGTCCGGCCTGGGTCGCGGCGTCGAGGAAGGTGAGTCCCTCGAACTGGGGGAGGACGTCCTCGGGGTCGATGCCGAGCACGACGGCGACCGACTCGGCCGCGGTCTCCGGGTCGTCCTGGATCATCGTGACGGCGTGGTCCTGTGCCTTCGCCCACTGCTCCATGAACGCGGCGTTGTCCGCGGCGAACGCGGCGTCGACGGTGCCCACGTCGAAGGTGGGTCGGCCCGCCTCGGCGGTGTCGGCGCTGGACAGGATGCGGGTGCCGCCGTCCTCGATCAGCTGGCTCTGCGTGGGGTCCCAGACCCAGGCGGCGTCGATCTGGTCGCCCTGCCAGGCGCCGGCCATCTTCTCCGGGTCGAGGTTGATCACCTTGACGTCCTTGTCGGGGTCGAGGCCCTCCTCGATCAGGGCCTGCAGGAGCGAGTAGTGCGCGGTGCTGCTGAACGGCACCGCGATGGTGCCGCCTCGCAGGCCCGTCAGGTCCGTGACGGCGGGGTCCTTGACGACGAGGGACTCGGCGTCGCCGATCACGTCGTGGATCCAGACCACGTCGATGTCGACGTCGGCGTTGGTCGGCGCGGACGAGGCGATGGTCGCCGGCGAGGATCCCATCAGGCCGAGGTCGACCTCACCGGCGCCGTAGTAGCCCACGACGTCGCCGCCCGAGGCCGCCTGGACCCAGGTGATGGTGGCGTTGGGCATGCAGGCCTCGAGCAGGCCGAGGTCCTTGACCACGACGTCGCCGTTGGGGATCGCCTGCCAGGCGATCCTCGCCGTCGTCTCGACCGACTCGTCGGGCGTCCACGGGCACGCGGAGTCCTCGGGGGCGGTGGTGCTCGAGCGGCCGGCCTCGACGCAGCCGGTGAGGCCGAGGGCGAGGGCGGCTGCGGTGGCGGCCGTGGCGAGGGTGCGGAAGGGGTGCATCAGTGCTCCTGGTTGTCAGCGGGGTGAGGGGTGGGTAGGTGGATCAGGCCTTGCCGCGCCACGGCACGAGGGCCCGTTCGAGCGACTTGAGGCCCAGGTCGAGCACGATGGCGGCGAGGCCGATCACGAAGATGCAGGCGACGACGAGGTCGCTGCGCAGCTGCTCGCCGGCGAGGTAGGCCAGGCCGCCGATCCCGGGGATGCCGTTGGCGATCTCGGCGGCCACGACGGTGGTCCACGCGAACCCGGTCGCCACCCGGATGCCGGTCAGGACGTCGGGCAGCGTGGACGGCAGCACGACGGCCCACACGGTCTGGGCACGACGGGCGCCCAGGCTGAGCGCGGCGTTGACCTGGTCCTCGCGCACGCCGCGGACGCTGGCCATCGTCGCCATCGTGATCGGCGGGAACGCGGCGAGGAACAGCAGCCACACCTTGGAGGTGTCGCCGATCCCGAACCACACGATGAGCAGGCCGATGTAGGCGAGGGGCGGGAGCGAGCGCAGGAAGTTGAGGTAGGGCTCCAGCAGGGTGCCGAGGAACGTCGTGCCCATCACCAGGCCGAGCGGCACGCCGACCAGGATGCCCCCGCCGACGCCGGCGGCGATGCGCTGGAGGCTCGCGACCAGGTGCTCCCACAGGTAGTAGTTCTGCTCGCCCCGCACGATGCGGTCCGATCCCGCGCTCACCGGGTGGTCGGAGTTGGCGCGGACGAAGGCGTCCCACACGTCGCCGGGCGAGGGCAGGAACAGGGGCCGGACCAGGCCGGCCCGGGTGACCACCCACCACGTCGCCAGCAGCACGACGAAGGTGGTGACGTGCAGCGCCGTACGACGTGCGCGTGTGCGTCGCGCGCCACGGCGGCGGGTGTCGGCGACGTCGCGGTCACGCGGTGTCGCGCGCTGCAGGGTCGGGGTGAGGCTCATCGGACGTCCTTCGGGTGGTGGAGCAACAGCCCGAGAGCATAACCATACTGACTTACTACACT
The DNA here is from genome assembly GCF_034661175.1 of Nocardioides renjunii. Classification (NCBI taxonomy): domain Bacteria; kingdom Bacillati; phylum Actinomycetota; class Actinomycetes; order Propionibacteriales; family Nocardioidaceae; genus Nocardioides; species Nocardioides renjunii. The sequence goes on from NZ_CP141058.1 coordinate 539,670, forward strand.
TTAGGTGCCCACCCCTCGGCCCCGTTCGCTGTGAGCGGACGCTCTGGTGACTGGGGTGGGAACACGTAGGCTGATGGCGGGCGTTGAGCCCAGTGTTCGCGTTCCCGCTCCGGCGGGAGGCAGGCGGACCACGCAGACGTAGAGGAGCGCACATGTTCGAGCGGTTCACCGACCGAGCCCGGCGAGTTGTCGTGCTGGCCCAGGAAGAGGCCCGCATGCTCTCCCACAACTACATCGGGACCGAGCACATCCTGCTCGGCCTCATCCACGAGGGCGAGGGCGTCGCTGCCAAGGCGCTGGAGTCCCTCGACATCTCCCTGGAGGCCGTGCGCGCCCAGGTCGAGGAGATCATCGGCCAGGGCCAGCAGGCTCCCTCGGGACACATCCCCTTCACGCCCCGCGCCAAGAAGGTGCTCGAGCTCTCGCTGCGCGAGGCGCTCCAGCTCGGCCACTCCTACATCGGCACCGAGCACATCCTGCTCGGCCTGATCCGGGAGGGCGAGGGTGTCGCGGCCCAGGTCCTGCAGAAGCTCGGCGCCGACCTCAACCGGGTCCGCCAGCAGGTCATCCAGCTGCTCAGCGGCTTCCAGGGCAAGGAGTCGGCCGCGGCCGGCGCCCAGACGTCCGGCTCCGGCGGCGAGGCCCCCTCGAGCTCGCTCGTCCTCGACCAGTTCGGCCAGAACCTCACCCAGGCCGCGCGCGAGGGCAAGCTCGACCCCGTCATCGGGCGCGAGCAGGAGATCGAGCGCGTCATGCAGATCCTGTCGCGCCGCACGAAGAACAACCCCGTGCTCATCGGCGAGCCGGGCGTCGGCAAGACCACGATCGTGGCCGGCCTCGCCCAGGACATCGTCCGCGGCAGCGTGCCGGAGACGCTGAAGGACAAGCAGATCTACACGCTCGACCTCGGTGCGCTGGTCGCCGGCTCTCGCTACCGCGGTGACTTCGAGGAGCGCCTCAAGAAGGTGCTCAAGGAGATCCGCACCCGCGGCGACATCGTGCTGTTCATCGACGAGATCCACACCCTCGTCGGCGCCGGCGCGGCCGAGGGCGCGATCGACGCCGCCAGCATCCTCAAGCCGATGCTGGCCCGCGGCGAGCTGCAGACCATCGGTGCCACCACGCTCGACGAGTACCGCAAGTACCTCGAGAAGGACGCCGCCCTCGAGCGCCGCTTCCAGCCCATCCAGGTGCAGGAGCCCTCGATCGCGCACACCATCGAGATGCTCAAGGGCCTGCGCGACCGCTACGAGGCGCACCACCGCGTCACCATCACCGACGAGGCCCTGGTCTCGGCGGCGACGCTGGCCGACCGCTACATCTCCGACCGGTTCCTGCCGGACAAGGCCATCGACCTCATCGACGAGGCCGGTTCGCGACTGCGCATCCGCCGGATGACCGCGCCGCCGGACCTGCGCGAGTACGACGAGAAGATCGCCGACGTCCGCCAGCGCAAGGAGGCGGCCATCGACGGCCAGGACTTCGAGGCCGCGGCCCGCCTGCGGGACGAGGAGAAGCAGCTCGCCGCCCGCCGTGGCGAGCGCGAGAAGCAGTGGCGCGCCGGTGACCTCGACGAGATCGCCGAGGTCGACGAGGAGCTGATCGCGGAGGTCCTGGCCGTCGCCACGGGCATTCCGATCGTCAAGCTCTCGGAGGAGGAGTCCACCCGTCTGCTCAAGATGGAGGACGAGCTCCACAAGCGCGTGATCGGCCAGGAGGAGGCCGTCAAGGCCCTCAGCCGTGCCATCCGTCGTACGCGTGCGGGTCTGAAGGACCCCAAGCGTCCCGGTGGCTCGTTCATCTTCGCCGGCCCCTCGGGCGTCGGGAAGACCTGGCTGTCCAAGACGCTCGCCGAGTTCCTCTTCGGCGACGAGGACGCGCTGATCCAGCTCGACATGAGCGAGTTCTCCGAGAAGCACACGGTGTCGCGCCTGTTCGGCTCGCCCCCCGGCTACGTCGGCTACGAGGAGGGCGGCCAGCTCACCGAGAAGGTGCGCCGCAAGCCGTTCTCCGTGGTGCTCTTCGACGAGGTCGAGAAGGCCCACCCCGACATCTTCAACAGCCTGTTGCAGATCCTCGAGGAGGGTCGCCTGACGGACTCGCAGGGTCGCGTCGTCGACTTCAAGAACACCGTCATCATCATGACCACCAACCTCGGCTCGCGAGACATCGCCAAGAGCGTCAACCTGGGCTTCGGCGCGGTCGGCGCCGACCCGGCGGGCTCCTACGAGCGGATGAAGAGCAAGGTGTCGGAGGAGCTCAAGCAGCACTTCCGTCCCGAGTTCCTCAACCGCGTCGACGAGATCGTCGTGTTCCCGCCGCTGTCGCAGGAGCAGATCGTGGCGATGGTCGACAACATGATCGACGCCGTCGAGCTGCGCCTGAAGGACCGCGACATGTCCCTCGAGCTCACCCAGTCCGCGAAGGACCTGCTCGCCGTGCGCGGGTTCGACCCGGTGCTCGGTGCGCGTCCGCTGCGCCGCACGGTGCAGCGCGAGATCGAGGACGTCCTGGCCGAGAAGATGCTGTTCGGCGAGGTCGGCCCGGGCCAGATCGTGCTGGTCGACGTCGAGGGCGAGGGCCCCACGGCGACGTTCACGTTCCGCGGCCAGAAGAACTCGACGGTGCCCGACATGCCGCCGCTCGAGACGGTCGTGGAGGGTCCGCTCGGCGACGGGCCGGACGACTCGGCCGGACCGACCGACATCCCCAAGGCCAACGAGGCCTGAGCCTCATGGCCTGACCCGCCTCACCAGATCACCCCGGGAGCGCCCAGCGCCCCGGGGTGACCTGCGTCAGGAGGCCGTCGGCGACGAGGCTGTCGAGGCACCGCTCGCGCTGCTCCGTCCCGGGCCAGGCCGCCTCGACCTGGGCGAGCCCGAACGAGGCGGCGTCGCGGGCCAGCGCCATGATGCGTCCGCGGCACTGCCGGTCGGTGCCGGCCCACGCCTGGCCGCGGCGGGGCGGTCCGTCGTACGCCGGGAAGCCGGCGGCACGCCAGGCGCAGACCTCCGCGACGGGGCACGCGTCGCACCGGGGCTGGCGCGCCGTGCACACGAGCGCGCCCAGCTCCATCGTGGCGACCGCCCACGTCGCCGCGGTGGCGGGGTCGTCGGGCAGCAGCGCGGTGGCGACGTCGCGCTCGGCGCGGGTGACGGCCGGCGCGGGCAGCTCGGTGCCCGAGACCGCTCGCGCCAGGACCCGGCGGACGTTGGTGTCGAGCACGACGTGCCGGCGGCCGAAGGCGAAGCTGGCGATCGCCGCGGCGGTGTAGTCGCCGACGCCCGGCAGCGTGAGCAGGTCGTCGTACGCCGCCGGGACGACGCCGTCATGGCGCTCGACGATCGCGACGGCGGCGGCGTGGAGGCGCAGGGCCCGGCGGGGGTAGCCCAGCCGGCCCCACATGCGCACCGCCTCACCCGTGGGCGCCGCGGCGAGGTCGGCCGGGGTCGGCCACCGCTCCAGCCAGGCGGCGTGGACCGGGACCACCCGGGCGACCGGGGTCTGCTGGAGCATGAGCTCGCTGACCATCACCGACCACGGCGAGGCCTCCGGCCCGCGCCACGGCAGGACCCGCGCGTGGTCGTCGTACCAGTCGAGCACGGCGTCGTGCAGGTCGCTCGGTGCGGGCGTGTCCATCGCGGCGATCGTAGGTGAGTCGGTGCGCCTCCGCCGAGACGGGCCGGTCGCTGCCTACCCTGACCCCATGCCGACGACCGTACGACCTCGTGGGCCGCTCCCGGCCCGGGTCTACTGGACCCGCCGCATCGTCGTGCTCGGCATCCCGCTCCTCCTCGTCGTGGTCATCGCCCGGCTGCTCGGCGGCTCGTCCGACGGCTCCTCCGACGGCGCGGACCGGGCCACCCAGGCAGGCGCCACGGTCCAAGAGACGGCGCCCAGCGCCGGCCCGACCGCCGGCGCCACCACCGGCACCGAGGGGAAGAAGCGCAACGGCAAGGGAGAGGGCAAGGGGAAGGGCAAGAAGCAGCGCCAGGAGGAGACGGCTCCGCCCGAGCCGGTCCTGGCCGAGCCCACCGGCCCGTGCGCCGAGTCCGACATCGTCGCCACGCCGGCGATCACCACGGCGCCCGGCGGGTCCGACATCCCCATCACGATCAACCTGCGCACGCTGGTGAGCGAGGCCTGCACCTGGCAGGCGTCGGCGCAGACGATGACCGTGACGATCACGTCGGGCGACGACTACATCTGGAGCACCCGCGAGTGCCCGGCCGCCATCCCGGTGCAGGACGTGGTGGTCCGCTCGGCCGTCGACGCCCCGGTGGTGGTGACCTGGTCGGCCAAGCGCTCGGACGAGACCTGCTCGAACCTCACCGCGTGGGCCGAGCTCGGGTTCTACCACGTGCAGGCGGCCGCCCTCGGCGGCGACGCCACCGACGTCCAGTTCGAGCTCGTCGCCCCCCAGCCGGGGGTCGTCACCCAGACCGCCGACCCCCAGCAGCAGGGTGGCGGCAAGGGGAAGAACGGCGACACCGCCCACACGCCCGGCGAGGACGGGGCGGGGAACTCCGCGGGGTGACCCTCCTCGGCGGTGGGTGAGTCACGTTCTCGTCGCCTGGGACGTGGCTCAGGCGCCGGCCGGTGAAGGTCCGGGGCGGTTCCTCGGACACGTGTGCGGGATGTGGTCGTCGTACGCCGGGCGTGGGGGCGGTTTCTCGGACACGTGTGCGGGGTGTGGTCGCCGTACGCCGGGCGTGGGGGCGGTTTCTCGGACACGTGTGCGGGGTGTGGTCGTCGTACGCCGGGCACGGGGGCGGTTTCTCGGACACGTGTGCGGGGTGTGGTCGTCGTACGCCGGGCGCGGGGGCGGTTTCTCGGACACGTGTGCGGCCCGCGCCGCCGCCCCCGCCTCAGATGTAGCGCTCGGTGATGCTCGACTCCGCGAGGCGGGACAGGCCCTCGCGGACGCTGCGGGCGCGGAGCTCGCCGACGCCCTCGACGGCCTGGAGGTCGTCGATGCCGGCGGAGAGCAGCTGCTGCAGGCCGCCGAAGTGGTCGACGAGGCGGTCGACGACGGCGGCGGGCAGGCGCGGGACCTTGGCGAGCAGCCGGTAGCCGCGGGGCGCGACGGCGGCGTCGAGGTGCTCGGCGCCGCCGAGGCCGATCGCGCGGGCGACGGCCGCGGGGTCGACGAGCTCGGTGGGGGACAGGCCCTCGAGCTCGGCGAGGTGGGACTCGGGGCCGGCGATGCGGCGGCGGGCGTGGGGGAGGTAGTCGCGGACCACGAGCTCGCGCTCGGCGTCGACGCCGGTGACCAGCTCCTCGAGCTGGAGGGAGAGGAGGCGACCGTCGGTGCCGAGCTCGAGGACGTAGTCCTCGATCTCCCGGGCGATGCGGATGACCATCTCGAGGCGCTGGGCGACCACGGCGACGTCGCGGACGGTCACCAGGTCCTCGATCTCCAGCGCAGAGAGCGTCGCGGAGACCTCGTCGAGGCGCAGCTTGTAGCGCTCGAGCGTCGCCAGCGCCTGGTTGGCGCGGGAGAGGATCTTGCCGGAGTCCTCGAGGACGTGGCGGATCTCGCCGACGTAGGCGGCGATGATCTGCATCGACTGCGAGACCGAGATGACCGGGTGCCCGGTCTGCTTGGCGACGCGCTCGGCGGTGCGGTGCCGGGTGCCGGTCTCCTCGGAGGGGATCGTGTGGTCCGGCATGAGGTGGACCGCGGCCCGGTGCACCCGCGTGATGTCCTTGTCGAGGATGATCGCGCCGTCCATCTTGGCCAGCTCACGCAGCCCGGTGGCGGTGAAGGGCACGTCGAGGGTGAAGCCGCCCGTCGCGATCGAGTCGACCGTCTTGTCGAGGCCCAGCACGATCAGGGCGCCGGTGCGGCCGCGGAGGATGCGCTCCAGGCCGTCACGCAGCGGGGTGCCGGGGGCGATGGACGCCAGGGTTGCGCGCAGCCTGAGCTGCTCGTCGACGCGCTCTGCCACCGGGTCCTCCACGTGCTCTCTCTGCGGGCGCCGCCCCCGCGCGCCATCGGGTGCAGTGTAGGGGTGAAGCAGCCCTCCCCAGTGATCCTTTGGGGTGCCCGCCCCGGCGGCCGGGCGCGAAGCCCGGATTCGGAGGGTCGGCCGGGACGCGAGGCCGGGTCGCGAGAACGGGTCGGAGCGGGCTCAGAGGGGCGGCGTGAGGTCGAGCGTCAACAGGGCCCCGAAGACGTCGTCGACCTCGATCACCTTGAGCCCGTCGACGGTGCGGTGGCTGGGGATCCCGCGCTCGCTGGCGAGCGTGCGTCCGCGCGGGACGACCGCCACCTTGAAGCCGAGGCGGGCCGCCTCGGCGATGCGCTGGGGCAGGTCGCGCACCCGGCGCAGCTCACCGGCGAGACCGATCTCGCCGATCGCGACCGCCCCGCGGGGCGCCGGCACCCCCAGGTGGGAGCTCGCCACGGCCACCGCGATGGCCAGGTCGGCGGCCGGGTCGTGGAGCTTGGCCCCGCCGACGGTCGCCACGAAGGTGTCGCTGCCGGTGATCCGCAGGCGGGCGTGGCGGGTCAGCACGGCCAGCACCATGTCGACGCGGGAGGACTCCACGCCCGAGACCGTGCGTCGTGGTCGCTCGAGCGGCGAGGGCGTGAGCAGGGCCTGCACCTCGGCCAGGAGCGGGCGACGGCCCTCCATGGTGACCGCGACGCACGTGCCGGAGACGTCCTGGGTGTGGTGCTCCACGAACAGGCCGGTCGGGTCGGTGACCGCCGAGATCCCCTCGGAGGACAGGTCGAAGCAGCCGACCTCGTCGACCGGGCCGTAGCGGTTCTTCATGGCCCGGACCATGCGGAACCGCGAGTTGCGGTCGCCCTCGAAGTGCAGGACGACGTCGACGAGGTGCTCGAGGACGCGGGGGCCGGCGATGGAGCCGTCCTTGGTGACGTGGCCGACGAGCATCGTGGTGATGTTGCGCGTCTTGGCGACGCGGATGAGCGCGGCGGCGACCTCCTTGACCTGGGTGACGCCTCCCGGCACGCCGTCGACCCCGGACGCGCCGATCGTCTGGACGGAGTCGACCACCAGCAGGGTCGGGCGGACCTCCTCGATGTGGGTCAGCACCGCCCCCAGGTCGGTCTCGGCGGCGAGGAACAGCTCGTCGTGGACCCCGCCGGTGCGGTCGGCGCGCAGGCGGACCTGGGCGGCCGACTCCTCGCCGGTGACGTAGAGGGTGCGCTGGCGGGTGCGGGCGGTCTGGGCGGCGACCTCGAGGAGCAGGGTGCTCTTGCCGACGCCGGGCTCGCCCGCCAGGAGGATGGCGGCGCCGGGGACGAGCCCGCCGCCGAGGACGCGGTCGAGCTCGGGCACGCCGCTCGAGCGGGCGACGGACTCGGTGATGGCGACCTGCCCGATCGGCACCGCCGGCGTCGACACCGGGCCGGCGGCGGCCCGCAGCGTCGGCGCCCCCGCCTCGGCGACCGAGCCCCACGCCTGGCACTCGCCGCACCGGCCGACCCACTTGCCGGTCTCCCAGCCGCACTCGGAGCAGCGGTAGGACGGACGCGCCTTGGCCTTGGTCGACATGGCCCTCACGCTAGGTCAGGGCACCGACACCCGGTCCGCGCCGCGCCACCCGACGGGCCCACCGTCACCCGTCCGGTACGGACCACCTCTCCACAGGAGGTGCCCCATCCTGTGGACGACACCCGAAACCTGTGCACAAGTCGGTCCCCGGCTGGGGATGGAGGCCCCCGGTCGGGGGACGGACCGGTGGAGGGGGAACGGGCTCCCGCGACCCCTTGCGCCGCCCGGGAACGGTCGCGTAGAACTGCACCCACGCCGACCCGCAAGGGGAGGCGGGACGACTCGGGGACGAGGATCCGTCCGGACGGGAGGCTTCGGCCGACCGGCCGCCGCGACTGGGTGACGCAGGAGCGGGGATCGTCGAGGAAGAGCCGTCGACCGGAGGTCGTCACACGATCCGGTCAACCGAAGGGCCCTTGCGACTCATACTCGCAAGGGCCCTTCACCTCTGTGGTGGGCGTGGACCCCCGGACGCCAAGGCTTATGCTGACCGCCGTTGGATCGATCAACGTGCGCGGAGGGGGATCCATGGGGCACAGCGACCGTCGGCTCGGCAGCCAGCTGCCGGTGACGCCGCCGACGCTCGCCGACGTCGCCGAGCGCGCCGGGGTCTCCCGGCAGACGGTCTCCAACGCGGTCAACAACCCCGACCTGCTGCGTCCCGACACCCTCGAGCGCGTCCGGCAGACGATCGCGGAGCTGGGCTACTCGCCCAACCGCGCCGCCCGCAACCTCCGCACCCGCACGTCCTCGCTGATCGGCCTGCGCTTCAACCCGGTCCAGGAGGGCACGGCCAACGCCGCGATGGACCGCTTCGTGCACTCCTTGGTCGAGGCCAGCGAGGAGGCGGGCTACCACGTCCTGCTGTTCCCCGGTGACGACGAGGACCCGGTCGGCGGCTACGACAACCTGCTGCGCTCCACCGCCGTCGACGCGTTCGTCGTCACCGACACCTACCTCGGCAACCCGCAGGCCGCGTGGCTGAGTCAGCAGCGCGCGCCGTTCGTGGCCTTCGGCCGCCCCTGGGACGACGAGACCGCCCGCCACGTGTGGGTCGACGTCGACGGGGCCGCCGGGATCCGCCTCGCGACGCAGCACCTCATCGACCGTGGCCACACGCGCATCGCGTGGATCGGGTGGCGCAAGGACTCCCCGATCGGCGAGGACCGCCGCTCGGGCTGGGTGTCGACGATGCACGCCAACGGCCTGTCCACCACCGGCCTCGCGTCGCGCGTGGAGGACGTCGTGCACAGCGGCGCCGAGGCTGCCGCCGTGCTCCTCGACGAGTCACGGCCGACGGCCTTCGTCTGCGCCTCCGACACGCTCGCCATGGGCGTGCTGCACACGCTCTGGATCCGCCAGCTCGCGCCCGGGCGCGACATCGGGGTCGTCGGGTTCGACGACTCGCAGGTGGCGCAGGTCTACCCCGTCGGCCTCACGTCCGTACGCCAGCCGCTCGAGGACGTGGCGGTCGAGGTCGTCCGGACGCTGCGCGCGCTGCTCTCGCACCAGCCCGTCGCCAGCCGGGGCGTCCTGCTCGAGCCGACGCTCGCCATCCGCGAGTCGAGCCAGCCGGGGGTCCCGGTCGCCGGCCGTCCCGCCTAGCTGCTGGACTTCTTGCCCGACTTCTTGCCGCCCTTCTTGCCGCCCTTCTTCCCGAGCTCGGCCTGCGCTGCCGACGACTTCCGGGGGTTGGACTTCCCCTCCTCGTCGGCCTTGGCGTTGGCCTTCCTGGCCGTCTTGCTGCCCTTGCCCTTCTCGTCCGCCACGGCTGCTCCTCACGCTCGGGTGGGTCGGCGCGGCCGCCGGCCTCGACCGCGACGTACCCCCTGTGCCCGGTTCGATGTCGTCGCCCGGGGCAGGCGCCCGGACGTCGCGTCGCTCAGAAGTGGCGCCACCACAGGTTGACCGCGTAGTCGACCGTCGTGCCGGTGTGCGAGGCCAGCGCTTCCTCGGCGGCCTCGGGCGGCAGCTCGATGCGCACCACGGACTCGAGGTCCGCCCTCGACCCGAAGGACCACCCCATGTCGATCGGGCGGCGCTGCCAGCCGCGCGTCGACCAGAACCGCTCCACCGCGTCGGGGTCCACCTCGGGGAAGCCGCGGCGGAACCACGCGCCGAAGGTGGAGCGCGTGGGGTCGTTGTCGACGACGAACGCCGTGCCCCCGCGGCGTACGACCCGATCGAGCTCGCGCAGCCCAGGCTCGCAGCCCGGGCCGAAGAAGTAGGCCCAGCGCGCGTGCGCCACGTCGACCGACGCGTCGGGCACGGGCAGCTCCTCCGCCCTGCCCGCCAGGACGCTCACGTGCGGCAAGGACCGCGTACGGCGGCGGGCGAGCGCGACCAGCGGGGGATGGGGCTCCACGCCGATGACCCGGGTCGCGGACCCGGCCCACCGGGGGAGGTGGAAGCCGCTGCCGCAGCCGACGTCGAGCAGCGTGCGTCCGGCCCAGTCGCCGATCTCGCGCATGCCGGTGGCGATGCGGTCCTCGGGGTCGGCCGCGCGGTTCTCGAGCTCGTAGAGCTCGGGGGTGTTCCAGATGTTGGGAGAGGGGCGGACCCTCACATCCTGACCAGGCCCCGGGGGGTCTGCAGCTGCACCGCGACGATGCCGGGGGTGCCGTTGGGGGCGACCCACTCGACCTTGACGTCCTCGAGCGGGGCCTCGACGGTCTCGCCAAGCCACTCGCTGACCCGCTGCGGGTCGCCGGCGATCTCGAGGCAGGCCAGCGAGAAGTCGCCGCTGGCGCCGTTGCTCGGGTGCAGCTCGGACGGCGTGAGCCACTGGATGAAGAACGGCAGCTGCGGGTCGGAGATCAGGCCGTTGACGCCGATCTGCTGCCACAGCAGCTCGGTGCCGTCGGGGCGGTGGCGGTTGCCCTTGACCGACTCGCGGCCCAGCCGCGTCTCGATGGTGGCGATGTCGGACACGGCCACGACCCAGCCCATCCAGCCGCCGCCGAGGGCGGAGCGGGCACGGACGGCCTGACCGAAGGGAGCCTTGTCGCTGGCGGGGTGGTCGAGGACCTCGACGACCTCCATGTAGGTGCCGCCGGCCAGCGGGAGGATCATGTTGCGGGTGCCGAAACGGGGGTGCACGCCACCGTCGATGAACGTCGTCCCGAGCAGCCCCCCGAGGCGCTGGGCGGTGCTGGCGAGTCCATCAGGTCCGGCGGCGAAGCTGACGTGGTCCAGGCGCATGCAGAGATTCTGAGCCTGTTCCCTCCCGGCAGCCACACCGGGGGTCAGGTCTCTTGACGTCGACAGATCGCTGTCGAAGGTCCGGCCAGCCTCAGCGCGGGTCGGCCGGGTGCAGCGCGAGGGCCGACCGGGAGCGGGTGTGCGCCACGCAGTGGCGGCTCAGCTCGGCGTACGCCTCGACGCCCATCAGCTCGACCAGCTCCGCCTCGTGGGTGACCCAGACCGGCTCCAGGGCGACGTGGGCCTCGGTGTTGCCCGAGCAGTACCAGTCGAGGTCGTGGCCGCCCGGGCCCCAGCCGCGCCGGTCGTACTCGCCGATGGACACCTCGGTGTAGGCCGTCCCGTCCTGGCGCTCGACGTTGCGGAACTGGCGACGGATCGGCAGCTGCCAGCACACGTCGGGCTTGGTCTCCAGCGGGTTGCGGCCCTGCTGCAGCGCCAGGCCGTGCAGCGCGCACCCGGCGCCGCCCGGGCCGGTGGCGGGAGCGAAGTCGACCCGGTTGTGGAACACGCACGCCTGCTGGCCGTCGACCTCGACGGTCAGCGTCTTGCGCTCGCCGTCCTCGTCGGTCTCGATCCAGTCCGACTTCCGCACCGACCGCCGCGGGTGGAGCTGCCAGTCGTCGGGGGTCAGCTGGGCGACGAAGCCGGCCACCCGTCGCTCGTCGTCCTTGTCCGCGAAGTGGGCACCCAGCGTGCAGCAGCCCACGTCGGGTGCGTCGGCGTAGATGCCCTGGCAGCCCTGCCCGAAGATGCACATGTAGGAGGACGTCAGCCAGGTCAGGTCGCACCGGAAGACCTGCGTCTCGTCGGCCGGGTCGGCGAACTCGACGAACGCGCGGGGGAAGACCAGGTCGACTTCGGGCACTCCACAACCCTAGTCGCGCACCGCAGCCCTAGTAGCGTGGCGGTCATGCGCCTGGGCGTCCTCGACATCGGATCCAACACCGGCCACCTGCTGGTGGTCGACGCGCACGGCGGCGCCGCGCCCCTCCCGGCGTCCTCGCACAAGCAGGCCCTGCGCCTGGCCGAGCACCTCGACGACGAGGGCGCGGTCACGCAGAAGGGCATCGACGCCCTCACCGACTTCTGCGCCTCGGCCACCGAGATCGCCGGCGACAAGGGCTGCGAGGAGATGCTCGGCTTCGCCACCTCGGCCGTGCGCGACGCGGTCAACTCCGACGAGGTGCTGGCCCACGTCGAGGAGCACAGCGGGGTCCGGCTCGAGGTGCTGTCGGGCGAGGACGAGGCGCGGCTGACGTTCCTGGCCGTACGCCGCTGGTTCGGGTGGTCGGCCGGGCGGCTGGTGGTCTTCGACATCGGCGGCGGCTCGCTGGAGATCGCCGGCGGCACCGACGAGGCGCCCGACGTGGCGTGGTCGCTGCCCCTCGGCGCCGCCCGCGTGGCCCGTACGGCGTTCCGCGACGGGCCGCACCGGGCCACCGAGGACGACGTCCGCGGCCTCCGCAAGCAGATCCGCGCCGAGATCGCCCGCGACGCCGGCCACCTGCTGCGAGGTGGCGTACCGGACCGCGCGGCGGCCACGTCGAAGACGTTCCGCTCGCTCGCCCGCATCTGCGGCGCCGCGCCGAGCGCCGACGGCCCGCTGGTCCCGCGCGCGCTCGAGCTGGCGACGCTCTCGGGCTGGATCCCCAAGCTGATGGCGCTCTCCCCCGAGGAGCTCGCCTCCCTGCCGGGCGTCTCGCCGAGCCGCACCCACCAGATCGTGGCGGGAGCGCTGGTGGCCGAGGCCTGCATGGACATCTTCGACCTCCCCGAGCTCGAGATCTGCCCGTGGGCGCTGCGCGAGGGCGTCATCCTCGAGCGGCTCGACCGGATCTCCGTGGTCTCGAGGCGGCGCTGATCATGACCGCCACGCCCCTGATCGGCCTCTCCACCGCCTCGGTCTACCCCGAGTCGACGGCGCACGCCTTCGGTTGGGCCGCCTCCCTGGGCTACGACGCCGTCGAGGTGATGGTCGGCATCGACGCCCTGAGCCAGCAGGTGGACGCCGTCAAGAAGCTGAGCGACCACCACCGGGTGCCGATCTGCGCCGTCCACGCCCCGTGCCTGCTCTTCACGCAGCGGGTCTGGGGCACCGACCCGTGGGTCAAGCTGGAGAAGTCGGCGGAGATGGCCCACGCGGTCGGCGCCGACGTGGTCGTCGTCCACCCGCCGTTCCGCTGGCAGAAGGACTACGCAGCCGGCTTCGTCGAGGGCATCGCGTCGCTCGAGGCCCGCACCGGCATCGCCTTCGCGGTCGAGAACATGTATCCGTGGCGGGCCTCGTCGCGGCGCGGCATGGAGATGTACCTCCCCGGCTGGGACCCCAGCGAGCAGGACTACGCCCACACCACGATCGACCTCTCCCACGCCGCCATCGCGCGCTCCGACGTCGTCGAGATGGCCCAGCGGATGGGCGAGACGCTGCGCCACGTGCACCTCACCGACGGCAGCGGCTCGGCCAAGGACGAGCACCTCGTCCCGGGCCGCGGGATCATGGGCGCCGCCGGGTTCCTCGAGCACCTCGCCGGCACCGGCTTCGCCGGCCACGTGGTGCTCGAGATCAACACCCGCCGCGCCGCCGGCCGCGCCGAGCGCGAGCTCGACCTGACCGAGTCCCTCGAGTTCGCCCGGACCCACCTCGGGGTGACCACGCCGTGACCGCGCCGGCGGCCGCCCGCGCGTCCCGCGGACGCCGACCGGGTGCGCCGGACACCCGCGCCGAGGTGCTCGCCGCCGCGCGGGCGTCGTTCGCCGAGAAGGGCTTCCGCGGCACGACCATCCGCGGGGTGGCCTCCGCCGCCGGCGTCGACCCCGCCCTCGTGCACCACTACTTCGGCACCAAGGACGACCTCTTCGTCGCCGCCCTCGAGATCCCCGTCGACCCGCGCGAGGTGCTCGCCCCCGTGGTCGCCGCCGGTCCCGACGGCGCGGGGGAGCGGCTGCTGCGCACCTTTCTCGGCGTCTGGGACGACCCGGCGATCCGGCCGGGCCTGCTCGCGATGGTCCGCTCGCTGCTCGCCGACGACGACGGCGGGCTGGTGCGCCAGGCGTTCATCCCGGTGGTGGTCGGGCCGCTGCTCGCCGAGCTGGTCCCCGACCGGCCTGAGGCGCGCATCCCCCTCGTCGCCAGCCAGGTGGTCGGCCTCATCGTCACCCGCTACGTCATCGCGCTGCCGCCGATGGCCGACATGCCCGCCGACGAGGTCGTCGCCCGCATCGGGCCGGTGCTGCAGCACTACCTGACCGGCGACCTGCCGTGACCGCCACGGCCTGACCAGTGCGGCCCGGGGCCGAGCCGCAACATCCGCAGGATTGCGGATGCGCCCGGTGCTGGCGCGGGTGGAGGGTGGGCCGACAGCTCACCGACATCCCACCGGCAGACGAGGGCACGCCATGGCACAGGGAACGGCACCCGCACCCGAGCACACCCCCGGCCACGCCTCGCGGCACGGCCGGGAGAGCTTCTACATCGAGGGCGAGGGGGTCGTCGGGTCCACCGACCCCGGGGCCGCACCACCGACCACGGCGCGGGCCAACACGACGGCCGCCCGGGGTCCGGCCCTCGCCGCCGCGCCGACCTTCCGCTTCTCGCGCCTCGGGCCGCCCGGCGTACGCCTGCCCGAGGCCACGCTGCGCAAGGTGGCCCTCGCCATGACGGGCGGCTCCGTGGTGGACGGGACGATCCCGGCCGGGTTCACCTACCTCGGCCAGTTCGTCGACCACGACCTGACCTTCGACGCCACCACCGTCGCCTTCGGCGACAGCGTCTCGCCGGCCGCGCTGCTGCAGGGGCGCTCGCCGACCCTCGACCTCGACAGCCTCTACGGCGCCGGCCCGCTCGACGGCGTCTCCGCCGACTTCTACGAGGCCGACCGCACCCGCCTCAAGGTCGGCCGGACCACGAAGATCGGCGGCGACCGGGCGCGGGTCGGCTTCGACGTGCCCCGCGTCGGCGGCCCCGGAGCCGGCCGGGGCAAGGCGGCCATCCCCGACCGCCGCAACGACGAGAACCTCGTGGTCGCGCAGACGCACGCCGCGATGATCCGCTTCCACAACCGCGTCGTCGCGGGCCTCGGCCCGGCCACCCCGCCCGCCGAGCGGTTCGAGAAGGCGCGGCGCAAGGTGGTGCTGCACTACCAGTGGATGCTGCGCACCGACTACCTTCCGAAGATCTGCGACGGCGACGTCGTCACCGACGTCTTCACCACCGGTCGCAAGGTGGTCGACCCGGGCGCCGACCCGTTGACGATGCCGACCATGCCGGTCGAGTTCTCCGTCGCGGCGTTCCGGCTCGGGCACGCCATGGTGCGCGAGGCGTACGACTGGAACGCCCGCTTCCCGGACGGCTCGGGGTCCCTCGACCTGCTGTTCTTCTTCTCCGGCACGAGCGGCGGCGTCGGCAACGGGGACCCGACGCTGCCGTCGAACTGGATCGCGGACTGGCGCCGGCTCTACCGCTTCTCGCAGGTCGGCCACGACGAGCTCAAGCCGCCGCCGGGGGAGTTCAACCTGGCCCGGCGCATCGACACCCGCCTCGTCGACCCCCTGGCGGCCCTGCCGAAGGGCTCCTTCGACGGCAGCGTCTCCGACGAGGCGACCATCCGCGCCAACCTCGCCTTCCGCAACCTGGTCCGCGCACGGATGCTCCGGCTCGCCAGCGGGCAGCAGATGGCCGAGCTGATGCGCGCGAGCGGGGTGCCGGTGACGACCCTGACGCGGGCACAGCTGCGCGACGGCGCCGGCGGGCCCGGCTCCGCGCAGCTGGACTCGCTGACCGACGCCCAGCGTGACGCCTTCCTGGCCGACACCCCGCTGTGGTTCTACGTCCTGCGCGAGGCCGAGCTCAACGACGGCCGCCTCACCGGCGTCGGCGCCCGGCTCGTGGTGGAGACGTTCCACCGGGCGATGGAGGGCAGCACCCACTCGATCGTGCGCAACCCCGCGTTCCGGCCCGACCTCGGCGAGAAGGACGGGCGCTTCCGGATGGCCGACCTGCTGCTGGTCGCGTTCGAGGGCCAGGAGGCGCTGCTGGCGCCGCTGGGGGACTGAGGACCTCTTTCCCGAGCTCGAGCGGTGAGTGAGGCAGGTTCTGGCGGGTCAGAACCTGCCTCACTCACCGCTTTGCGTTCCGGCCGGGGTTGACGCGCTTCGGCTCCCGGCGCACAATTCAACACATGATGAAAAACGTCGTCGAGGTACGCGACCTGGTCGTCGTACGCGGTGAGCGCGAGGTGCTGCCCGGCATCTCGCTGGACGTCCCGGCCGGGGTGACCGGCCTGCTCGGACCGAGCGGCTGCGGCAAGAGCACGCTGCTGCGCTGCCTCGTCGGCGCGCAGCGGGTGCGGTCGGGGACCGTCGAGGTCCTCGGCTCGCCTGCCGGCAGTGCCGACCTGCGCACCCGGATCGGGTACGTCACCCAGGCGGCGAGCGTCTACGACGACCTGACCGTGGCGGAGAACCTGTCGTTCTTCGCCCGGGTGCTCGGCGTGGACCGGTCGTCGGTGGACCGGGCGATCGAGGCCGTCTCGCTCGGCGACCACCGTGACCAGGTCGTCGGCCGGCTGTCCGGCGGTCAGCGCAGCCGGGCCGGGCTGGCCGTAGCGCTGCTCGGGGAGCCCGACCTCCTCGTGCTCGACGAGCCGACCGTCGGCCTGGACCCGGTCCTGCGCCGCGACCTCTGGGCCCTCTTCCACCGGATCGCCGACGGCGGCGCGGCGGTGCTCGTCTCCAGCCACGTGATGGACGAGGCGGAGCGGTGCCACCGCCTGCTGCTGATGCGCGAGGGGCGGATCATCGCCGACGGCTCGCCCGACGAGGTCCGCGAGCGCACCGGGGCCGCCGACGTGGAGCAGGCCTTCCTGCGCCTCGTCGAGGGACGGGAGGAGGTGGCATGACGCCGCGCGTCACGCTCGCCGTCGCCGGGCGGGTGCTCACCCAGGTCCGCCGCGACCACCGCACGCTCGCGATGCTGATGGTCGTCCCGTGCCTGCTGATCAGCCTGCTGTGGTGGATGTTCCAGGAGCTGCCCGGCGACCTCTTCGACACGTTCGGGCCGGGACTGCTGGCGATGTTCCCCTTCATCGTGATGTTCCTCGTGACGAGCGTGACCACCCTGCGCGAGCGCTCCTCCGGCACCCTCGAACGGCTCCTCACGATGCCGATGGGCAAGCTCGACTTCCTCGTCGGCTACGCCCTCGCCTTCGGCCTGCTCGCCGCGGTCCAGGCGGCGCTGGCCGTCGCGGTCAGCGTGGGCCTGCTCGGCCTCGACGTGCAGGGCCCCGTCTGGCTGCTGGGCGTCGTGGCCGTCGCCGACGCCGTCCTCGGCACGGCGCTCGGGCTGCTCGTCAGCGCGTTCGCCACGACGGAGTTCCAGGCGGTGCAGTTCATGCCGGCCTTCGTGCTGCCGCAGATCCTGCTCTGCGGGCTCTTCGTGCCGCGCGACCAGATGCCCGACGTGCTCGAGGCCGTCAGCGGCGTGCTTCCCCTGTCGTACGCCGTCGACGCCATGCAGGAGCTCGTCGGGGCCGCGGACACGGCGGAGGTCTGGCGCAACGTGGTCGTCGTGTGCTGCTTCGCGCTCGCCGCGCTCGGCCTGGGGGCGGCGACCCTCAGGCGTCGGACGCCCTGACCAGGGTGAACAGCCACGCCGCGACGCCGAAGAGGACGGCGTACATCACGGTCAGCATGACGACGTCGCCGATGGAGGCGCTCGCCCCGTCGGCGACGACCAGGCCGACGGCGACGGCACCGGCGACGAGCGTGGTGACGGCCGCGGCGGCGAGCGCGAGGGCCATCCCGCCGGCGCGGAACCGGGTGGCGACGGCGACCAGCAGGCCGACGGCCGGGGCCGCGAGGTAGACCGCGTCGCGGTCACCGTCGCCGACGATGCCGAGCGCGCCGATGCCGAGCAGCAGGAACAGGACGGTGCCGAGCGACACCGCCGCGGCCAGCCCGTAGCGGGCGCGCGGGGTGGCGGGCAGTGCGGACAGGAGAGCGGACATGGGTCCTCCTCGCGATCAAGGATCGCAGGTCGTGGTGGTGAGGTGTGGGTCGTGGAAAGACGTGGACGCAGGCCGGACGGGTCAGCGGTCGGCGTCGGTGGCCAGCAGCCGCCAGCCGCCCGCGACCAGCGCGGCCAGGCCCCAGGCGGCGAGGGTGAGGCGGGCCGAGGTGGTGGTCATGTCGTCGCGCGGGCCCTCGCCGAAGATGAGGAACAGCGCTCCGGAGCCGGGCAGGTGGGTCGCGACGTCGAGGGTCCACTCGTAGGGCAGCTGGGCCAGCAGCAGCGGGCCGACGAGCATGAGGGCGATGGCGAGGACCAGTGCGGCGGCGGTGCTGCGGGTCGCCAGGCCGAGCCCGACCCCCAGCAGCGCTCCGGACCCCAGGATGAAGCCGAGGTCGCCTGCCATCTCCAGCCCGTCCACGAGGGGTAGGCCGAGGTGCGGCACGAACGACCAGACGACCGTCGCCCCCGCGAGGACGAGGCCCACGCCGAGCAGGGTCGTGGTCGCGACGACCACCACCGTGCGCGCGGCCAGCAGGATGCCGCGGCGCGGCGTCCACTGCAGCGTCGGCACGATCCCGCCGGTCGCGTGGTCGGCCGTCGAGACGACGACGGCCATCGCGAGGATGCCGAACAGCGCGAACATCCCGGTGAACCGCGCCCCGTCCCAGGCCGTCGACCCGGGTGTGATGTCCGAGGGGTCCGCGGCCGCGTCGCTGCCGATGACGGCGCCGAAGCCCAGCACCACCACGGCGAGGACGACGGCGAAGATCCAGCTCGAGCGCACGGACCAGATGCGGGACCACTCGGCGCGACCGGTGCGCGCCAGGGCGAGGGCGGGGCTCATCGGAGGGCTCCTTCGGGTCGGGAGTCGGGTCGGGGTGCGGGCTGTGGGTCGGCCTGGGGGCCGGGGGTCGTCCCGGTGAGGGAGAGGTAGGCGTGCTCGAGCGACTGCTCGACCTCGGCGAGGTGGTGGGCCCGTACGCCGACGTGGTGGGCGAGGTCGCCGAGGTCCGGGGCGTCGATCCCGGAGACCTCGAGCTCGTCGTCGCCGGTGCGCTCGACGACGGCGTGGGCCGGCAGGTGGCGCACCAGCTCCTCGGTCGAGGGCGTGCGCACCCGGACCCGCGGCCCGCCGGCGCTGCGCAGCAGCGCGGAGGTCTCGGTGTCGGCGACCAGGCGGCCGCCGCCGATGACCACCACGCGGTCCGCGACCAGCTGCACCTCGCTCATCAGGTGGCTGGAGACCAGGACCGTGCGGCCCTCGTCGGCGAACCCGCGCAGCAGGGCGCGGATCCACCGGACCCCGTCGAGGTCGAGGCCGTTGACCGGCTCGTCGAACAGCAGCACCCCGGGGTCGCCGAGGAGCGCGCCGGCGATGCCGAGCCGCTGGCGCATGCCCAGCGAGTAGCCCTTGATCCGGCGGCGCGCCGCCGAGGCCAGGCCGACCTGCTCGAGCACCTCGTCGACCCGGGCCAGCGGGATCGCGTGGGTGCGGGCCGCGACCGCCAGGTGCGCGCGGCCGGTGCGGCCGGGGTGCATGGCGCCCGCGTCGAGGAGGGCCCCGACCTCGTGCAGCGGCGAGGCCAGGTCGGCGTACGCCCTGCCGCCGATCGTGGCGGTGCCGGACGTCGGCCGGTCCAGTCCCACCATCATCCGCATCGTGGTCGACTTGCCGGCGCCGTTGGGTCCGAGGAAGCCTGTGACGGTGCCCGGGACCACGTCGAAGGTGAGGTCGTCGACGGCGCGGATGCCGCCGTAGAGCTTGGTGAGACCGCGCGCACTGATCATGTCCACGACGCTAGGAGAACCACCGCCCGGAAGGGGTGGAGGACCTGTGAAGGTTCGGTGGAGGTCGGCGTAGCCTTGCCGCCATGTCGTTGCTCCGCCAGCCGATCCTGCTCCTCGCCCGCAGCCAGGGCGTCAAGAAGCTCGTCTCGACCATGCCCGTCTCGAGCGGCATCGTGACCAGCTACGTCCCCGGCGAGACCACCGGCCACGCCGTCGACGCCACCGCCCGGCTCGTTGACGACGGCCTGCGGGTCACCCTCGACTACCTCGGCGAGGACACCACTGACGCCGCCCAGGCCGAGGCCACAGTGGCGGCCTACAAGGAGGTGCTGGCCGACCTCACCGCCCGGGGCCTGGCCCCGCACTCGGAGGTCTCGGTCAAGCTGAGCGCCATCGGCCAGTCCCTCCCCGACAACGGCCACAAGGTGGCGCTGGAGAACGCCCGCGAGATCTGCCGCGCGGCCCGCAACGCCGGCACCACGGTGACCCTCGACATGGAGGACCACACCACCACCGACTCCACGCTCACGATCCTGCGCGAGCTCCGCAAGGACTTCCCGGAGACCGGAGCGGTGCTGCAGGCGATGCTGCACCGCACCGAGGCGGACTGCCGGGCGCTGGCCTACGAGGGCTCGCGCGTGCGGCTGTGCAAGGGCGCCTACATGGAGCCCGAGGAGGTGGCCTTCCAGGACAAGCTCGACATCGACAAGGCCTACGTCCGCTGCCTCAAGGTGCTGCTGGCCGGCCAGGGCTACCCGATGATCGCCACCCACGACCCGCGGATGGTCCAGATCGCCTCCTCGCTCGCGAGCCGCTTCGGCCGCCGCCCGGGGACCTACGAGTTCCAGATGCTCTACGGCATCCGGCCCGAGGAGCAGAAGCGCCTCGCCGCCGCCGGCGAGACGGTGCGCGTCTACATCCCCTACGGCACCGAGTGGTACGGCTACCTGATGCGCCGCCTGGCCGAGAAGCCGCAGAACCTCGCCTTCTTCGCGCGCTCCCTCGTCTCCAAGAAGTAGGTTGACCCCCGTGAGCACAGCGATCATCGGCGCCGGCGTCATGGGGGAGACCCTGCTGTCCGGGCTGGTGCGCGCCGGGCGCCGCGTCGACCAGCTGATGGTCGGGGAGAAGCGGCCCGAGCGGGCCCAGGAGCTCGAGGAGCGCTACGGCGTGGCCGTGGTCTCCAACCGCGAGGCGGCCGCCAAGGCCGACACCGTGGCGCTCGTGGTCAAGCCGCAGGACATGGGCGACGTGCTTGCCGAGATCGCCCCCGAGCTGCGGGCCGGCCAGCTGGTGGTCTCGCTGGCCGCGGGGATCACCACCGCCTTCATCGAGTCGCGCGTGCCCGAGGGCGTCGCCGTCGTCCGGGTCATGCCCAACACCCCGGCGCTCGTCGACGAGGGCATGGCCGCCATCTCGCCCGGCTCGCACTGCGACGAGGCGCACCTCGCCGAGGTCGAGTCGCTGATGGCCTCGACCGGCAGGGTGCTGCGCATCCCGGAGAAGCAGATGGACGCGGTCACCGCGATCTCCGGCTCCGGCCCGGCCTACATCTTCTTCGTCGTCGAGTCGATGATCGAGGCGGGCGTCCACCTCGGCCTGCCCCGCGCCACGGCGACGGACCTCGTCGTGCAGACCCTCGTGGGCTCGGCGGCGATGCTGCGCGAGACCGGCTCGCACCCCGTCGTGCTGCGCGAGCAGGTCACGTCCCCCGGCGGGACCACCGCCTCGGCGCTGCGCGAGCTCGAGATCCACAAGGTCCGCGCCGCCTTCCTCGCCGCGATGGAGGCCGCCCGCAACCGCTCGCGCGAGCTGGCCGAGGGATCCTGAGCGACCACGACGGGGTAACGTCCGCCACATGGAGTGCGCCGGGCCCACGTCAGTCGTCTTCGACCCGACGCTCACGGAGTACGACTTCGGTCCCACCCACCCGATGTCCCCGATCCGGGTGGACCTCACCATGCGCCTGGCCGAGGAGCTCGGCGTCCTCGACCAGATCAAACGGGTCGACGCTCCGGTCGCCACCGACGCGCAGATCGCCACGGTCCACGAGCAGGGCCTCATCGACGCCGTCACCGAGGCCGGCCGCACGCCGGGCTTCGAGGACCTGGCGCGCGGCCTCGGCACCGAGGACGACCCCGTGTTCGCGGACATGCACCTCGCCAGCGCCCACGTGGTCGGCGCCACCCTCGAGGCGTTCCGCCAGGTGTGGAGCGGCGAGTCGCTGCACTCGGTCAACATCGCCGGCGGCCTGCACCACGCGATGCCCGACCGCGCGAGCGGCTTCTGCATCTACAACGACGTGGCGGTCGGCATCACCCAGCTGCTGGCCGACGGCGCCCAGCGGGTGGCCTACGTCGACATCGACGTGCACCACGGCGACGGCGTGGAGAAGGTCTTCTGGGACGACCCGCGCGTGCTGACCATCTCCCTGCACGAGACCGGCCAGATGCTGTTCCCCGGCACCGGCTTCCCGACCGACACCGGCGGCGACGGTGCCGAGGGCAGCGTCGTCAACGTCGCGCTCCCGCCCGGCACGTCCGACGCCGGGTGGCTGCGGGCCTTCCACGCCGTGGTGCCCCCGCTGCTGCGCGAGTTCTCCCCCGACGTGCTGGTGACCCAGCACGGGTGCGACTCGCACATGAACGACCCGCTGGCCCACATGATGCTCAGCGTCGACGGCCAGCGCGCGGCCTACCTCGCCCTCCACGACCTCGCCCACGAGGTGGCCGACGGCCGCTGGGTGGTGACCGGTGGTGGCGGCTACTCCGTCGTCGACGTGGTGCCGCGGGCCTGGACGCACCTGCTCGCGATCGCGTCGGGCCGCCCGCTCGAGCCCGGGCTCGAGACCCCTCCCGGCTGGCGGGCGTACGTCGAGGGGGTGCTCGGCGCGACCGCCCCGCACCGCATGACGGACGGGCGTACGCCGGCCTACCGCGACTGGTCCGCCGGCTACGACCCGGACGCGTGGCTGGACCGGGCGATCCACGCCACCCGCACCGCGGTCTTCCCGCTGCACGGGCTCGACCCGCTGCCCTGACCACAGGCGCCGGGGCGATGTCGACACGCCCGACGCGACCTCGTGCCTCGGTCGCGGGCCCGCTCGATCTTCGCCGAGTTCGATCCACTCCGTGGGCTCGACCGGTGAACAATCAACCCGACACGCCGCCAGTCACACAAGTTTCTCTGGCGTTCCTCTTCCCCACGCGTCACGCGAGCCCTATTGTCACCGGAAGCGGCACGCCTGTGACGCCGGTGGGGAAGCCGGCGCCGTTCCGCACAGAAGGATCGGTGCACACCATGGCTGAGAACACCCCTGGCGACATGTCCGAGGCGCAGTTCCTGACCATCGCGGAGGTCGCGGCCAAGATGCGCGTCTCGAAGATGACGGTCTACCGGCTCGTCCACGGCGGCGAGCTGCCCGCCGTCCGCGTCGGCCGCTCGTTCCGGGTCACCGAGGACGACGTCAACGAGTACTTGCGCAAGAGCTTCTACAACGCCGGCTGACGCCTGCTCGTCCGCGGCCAGACGCTGGCGCGGCGCTCGATCGACGTCCACCAGACGCGATTCCACCCTCCACACCCCCGGCCGTTAGGGTGTGCAGGTCCGGCCGACGAGTGTCGGCCGCAAGGAAAGGTCTGATCCACGTGGGTTCTGTCATCAAGAAGCGGCGCAAGCGCATGGCCAAGAAGAAGCACCGCAAGCTGCTCAAGAAGACGCGCGTCCAGCGCCGCAAGCTCGGCAAGTAAGCACCTTCGCCCATGGGACGGGTCGTGCTGGTCACCGGGATCTCCCGGGACCTGGGGCGACGATTCGCGCGCGCCGCGGCCGGCGACCCGTCCATCGAGCGAGTGATCGGGGTCGACGTCGTCCCTCCCCGCGGCGACATCGGTGACGTCTCCTTCGTCCGTGCGGACATCCGCAACCCGGTCATCGCCAAGGTGCTCGCCAAGGAGGACGTCGACACCGTCGTCCACATGAGCGTGATCGCCACGCCCGGCTCGGCCGGCGGTCGCGGGACGATGAAGGAGCTCAACGTCATCGGCACCATGCAGCTGCTCGCTGCATGCCAGAAGTTGACGACCGTCGAGCGCCTGGTGGTGAAGTCGACGACCACCGTCTACGGATCGAGCCCGCGCGACCCCGCGATGTTCACCGAGGACATGGGCCCCAAGCGCCTGCCCTCCTCCGGCTACGCCAAGGACGTCTACGAGGTCGAGGGCTACGTCCGCGGCTTCGCGCGCCGCCGCTCCGACGTCGCCGTGACGATGGTCCGCGCCGCCAACGTCATCGGCCCGCACGTGTCGAGCCCGCTGACCAACTACTTCCGGCTGCCCGTCGTCCCGCGCGTGCTCGGCTTCGACCCGCGCATGCAGTTCCTCCACGAGGACGACCTGATGCGGGTGCTGCGGCACGCCGTGGTCACCGGCAGGCCCGGCACCTTCAACGTCGCCGGCGACGGCCTGCTGACGCTGACCCAGGCCGTACGACGCCTCGGCCGGCCGTCGGTCGCGATGCCGCGCTTCGCGGTCGGACGGCTCGGTGCCACCATGCGGCAGGCCCGCCTCTCGGACTTCTCACCGGAGCAGCTGGGGTTCTTGACCTACGGTCGAGGGGTGGACACCACCAGGATGCGCACGGTGCTCGGCTTCGAGCCGACCTACTCCACCGCCGAGGCCTTCGCCGACTTCTGCCGGGCGCTGTCGCCCGCGGACCTCGAAGGGGCCGGTCGTGCCTGAGGAGGCCCGCCCCCCGTCGCGCCAGGACGCCGTGGTCATCCCCATCGGCACCGGCGGACGTCCCGGGCGCGGCTCGGGCAGCGCGCGGCCGTCCTCGGCGGCCCGCAACCTCGCACCCAAGCCCCGCAACGCGCGGCCTCCCGCCAAGAAGGCGGCCACCCAGACTGCCGCAGAGCCGGACACCCAGCCTGCTGCTGAGCCTGCTGGCGAGCCGGCCGCTCCGGCTGCGTCCACCCCGACCGGCCCGGGGCCCACCCCGCCGCGTCCCCCGGTCACCGCTGCGGGGCCCACTGACGGCATCCCCGTCGGCGACTGGCTCTCCGCCCTGCAGGACGCGGCCGTCGAGGTGTTCGGCGACGACTGGGAGCGCCGCCTGGCCGAGCTGATGGCGTTCGTACGCCGTCGCCTCGAGGGCGACTACGAGATCGACGACTACGGCTTCGACCGCGAGCTCACCGAGCGCTTCTTCATGACCGCCCTGCGCCCCGTGGCGGAGAAGTGGTTCCGCCTCGAGGTCCGCGGCCTGGAGAACATCCCGGCCGAGGGCGGCGCCCTCGTGGTGTCCAACCACTCGGGCACCGTGCCCGTGGACGGCCTCATGACCATGCTCGCGGTGCACGACCACGCCCACCGCTTCCTGCGGCCCCTCGGCGCGGACCTGGTGTTCAAGCTGCCGCTGGTGAGCTCGCTGGCGCGCAAGTCGGGAGCCACCCTCGCCTGCATCGAGGACGCCGAGCGGATGCTGTCCGGCGGCGAGCTGGTGGGGGTGTGGCCCGAGGGCTTCAAGGGCATCGGCAAGCCGTTCAGCGAGCGCTACAAGCTGCAGCGCTTCGGTCGCGGGGGCTTCGTGTCCGCAGCCCTGCGCACCGGCGTACCCATCATCCCGCTCTCGGTCGTGGGCGCCGAGGAGATCTACCCGCTGGTCGGCAACGTCCCGTCGCTGGCCCGGCTGCTCGGCGTGCCCTACATCCCGATCACGCCGTTCTTCCCGTGGCTGGGTCCGCTCGGGCTGGTGCCACTGCCGTCGAAGTGGATCCTCGAGTTCGGGGAGCCGATCCGCACGGACTCCTACGACGCGACAGAGGCCGAGGACCCGATGCTCGTCTTCAACGTCACCGACCAGGTGCGCGAGACCATCCAGCACACGTTGTTCGACCTGCTCCGCGAGCGCGGCGGGGTCTTCGGCTAGACGGCGCAGGGCCAGTCAGGGCCCGTCGGCGCCGGTCGGTCAGGGCCGGTTCGGGCCGGGCAGCAGGCCGCCGGTCGCGTTGCCGAGGTTGAGGCCGGTGAGCCCGTTGAGCGTGCCGGTCACCTCGCTGATGAGGCCGCCGGTGGCGTCGTCGACGTCGGAGGTCAGGCCGCCGAGCGCGCCACCGGTGACGCCGTTGAGCTGGCTGGCGAGGTCGCCCGTGGTGCTGGTGACGGTCCCGGTGACCCCCTGCGTGAGCTCCTTGACGCCCTGGGTGGGGTCGGGCCGGGTGGTCGGCACGCTCTGGGTCGGGATGGGCGCGACGGGGGAGGGCGTCTGCGTCGGCAGCCCCGGCCGGGTGGTCGGGGCCGGTGTCGTGGGCCCGGTGGTGGGCCCGGTCGTCGCCCCGGGCGTCGGAGCGGTCGTCGGAGCGGTGGTGGTCGCGGTGCCGGGGACGTCGGTCGGCCCGGCCGGCGGGGGCCCGAGCTCCGGAGGAACCTCGAGGCCCGTGAGGTCCTGGCCCGAGACGGGCGCCGCCTCGAGGGTGGCCTCGTCGGTGTCGAGGCCGGTCAGCAGGTCGGTGGGCAGGCCGGCGCTCGTGAGCAGGAACTCCGGGGTCGTCGTGATCCCGCCCTCGCAGCCGCCGCAGGCGCTGCTCACCTCGAGGTCGAGGTCGCTGAGGGTGCGTCCGGCCGCGACGAGGTCCTCGCGGGCGCTGAGCGGCAGCTGGTCCTCGAGCTCCACGAGGCGGTCCATGCTCGTCGCGGTGAACTCGCGTGCCGCCTCGACGTCCGCCTGCACGTCGGCCTCGGCGCCACCGGCGTCGTAGGCCGTCAGGATGCTGCGGACGCCCTCGCTGGACTGCTGCGTGAAGTCCTCGAGCGTGTCGGGCACCAGCTGCTCGCGACCTCCCTCGCCGGCAGCGATCTCCTCGATCTCGTCGAGACGTGTGTCGGCCTGCGCCAGCAGGGTGCGACCACGCGCGGCGTCGTCGTCGGCGAGGCGGACCTCGGCGGACTCGATGCCGCGCTTGACGCCGTAGAGCGACTCGCCGGGCAGCGCGGTCTGGGCCGCCACCGCCATGGTGGCCGCGGCGCCGACGAGGGCCGCACCGCCGAGCGCCGCGCCGAGGCGGCGCTGGCGGGTGCGCACCGTGGCGGGCATCGCGAGGCGCGCGGGTGCGGAGGGCCGGGGGACCAGGACGGTGTCGGCCTCGGCCATCAGCCGCTCGCGCAGGGAGCTGACGAACTCTGGACGGGCGGCCACGTCGGGCACGGACCGCAGGTCCGAGACGACCCCGAGGAGGTCGGCGTAGCGCGCCGCCTCGTCATCCGTGAGCGGGGTGCCGGGTCGCCGGGAGAGGAGCGCCTCGAA
The DNA here is from genome assembly GCF_034661175.1 of Nocardioides renjunii. Classification (NCBI taxonomy): domain Bacteria; kingdom Bacillati; phylum Actinomycetota; class Actinomycetes; order Propionibacteriales; family Nocardioidaceae; genus Nocardioides; species Nocardioides renjunii. The sequence goes on from NZ_CP141058.1 coordinate 566,502, forward strand.
CTCGTCGGCACGCCGTCGCGCCGCGAAGGGGGCTGTCATCGGGATCGTCCTGTCTCACTGCTGGTGGTTCCTCCCACACAGACGAACGACCGGGACGAGGTGCGGGTTACGGGAGAGGTCATGAGTCCCTCAACCCCTCGGGCAGGAGCTTGGCGAGGTTGCGGACGCCGCGCAGCTGCAGCTGCTTGACGGCGCCGTCCGAGCGGTGGAGGGCCAGCGCCGTCTCCGCGATCGAGAGTCCCTGCAGGAAGCGCATGATCAGGCACTCACGCTGCTCGGTGGGCAGCTCGGTGAGGGCCTTGAGCAGCACCTCGTTGGTGAGCCCGGCGATGACCGTGCCCTCGGGTCCCTCGGTGGCGTCGTCGTGCGGCGTCATGTCCTCGGTCGTCATCTCCAGGCGGGTGCGTCCGGCCTTGAAGTGATCGGTGGTGAGGTTGCGCGCGATGGTCATCAGCCAGGCGCCGAAGTCCTTGCCCTGCCACCGGAAGCTGTTCATGCTCCGCAGCGCGCGGAAGAAGGTCTCGGAGGTGAGGTCCTCGGCGAGCACCTGCGAGCGGGTGCGGTGGTAGAGGAACCGGTAGACCGAGGCCTGGTAGTGGTCGTAGAGGAGCCCGAACGCGTCCTTGTCGCCCGCGCGGGCCAGCTCGACGAGGGCGATCAGCCGCTCGCGCTCGGCCTCGTCGGCCTCGGACGACGTGGCCTGGTCCTCGTCGCCGACCGGTGCGGAGCCCGCGGTCCACGACCGGCCGGGCACGGCGTCGTCGCCGCCGGGACGGGCGGTGGAGCCCGGTGCGGTGGTCTCGGACAGCAGCGCGAGCGCCGGGAGCGCACCCGCGGGCGTGGCGGACAGCTGCGGCTGCGGGGCGAGGACGGCGAGGACCGCGCGGCGCAGCGCGTCCATGCCTTCGTCGAAGGCATGCTCGAGGTCGCGTGTCGAGCGCATGCAGGTCCCCCTCCCGGTTGCAGCAGTGTCCACGATAAGTGGCCCCCGTGTCCGTGTGAACCCGTGAGTAACCCGGAGTTGCAGCGCGCGGTGGCCCGATCCCACCTCAAGAGGTGGAGTGCCGGCCCCGCAGCCCGATCCCGGCGACGACGGCGCCCGACACCGCGCCGGCCGTCGCGGCCGCGACCAGCCCCGCCCGTGCCGCCTTGCGCCCGGTGCGGTAGTCGCGGACCCGCCAGCCGGCGGCCCGGGCGTGGGCGCGCAGGCGCGCGTCCGGGTTGATGGCGCACGGGTCGCCGACGAGCGAGAGCATCGGCAGGTCGTTGCTGGAGTCGGAGTACGCCGAGCAGCGGGCGAGGTCGAGGCCCTCGCGGGCGGCGAGCGCCTTGACGGCCTCGGCCTTGGCCGGGCCGTGCAGCAGGTCACCGACCAGCCGCCCGGTGTAGACGCCGTCGACGTGCTCGGCAACGGTGCCCATCGCGCCGGTGAGGCCGAGCCGGCGGGCGATGACGGCGGCGATCTCGATGGGCGCCGCGGTCACCAGCCAGACCCGCTGGCCCTCGTCGAGGTGCATCTGGGCCAGGGCGCGGGTGCCCGGCCAGATCCGGTGGGCCATGCCCTCGTCGAAGATCTCCTCGGTCAGCTCCTCGAGCTCGGCGGTGGTGTGGCCGGCGATGAAGGACAGCGCGGAGTTGCGCGCGTCGGCCACGTGCTCGAGGTCCTCGACGCCGACGACGCGGAAGTAGGCCTGCTTCCACGCCGCCGCGGCGATCTCGCGCGTGGTGAAGAACTCGCGCCGGTGCAGGCCTCGCGCGAGGTGGAAGATGCTGGCGCCCTGCATGATCGTGTTGTCGACGTCGAAGAACGCCGCGGCGCCCGGGTCGGTCGGGGTGGTGAGGGCGTTCTCGACCTCCGCGGACGCCGCCGCGGCCTCGCCCGCGAGCGCCGATCGCTGCTGCAGGTCGAGCCGGCGGGAGCGCTCGGATCGGGTCATCGCGTCAGCGTAGCTGTGGAAGGATCGCGGCATGCCGCGCAACGACGTCTCCGCCCTGGTGGCCGAGGCCGCCGCGGACGTCCCCGACCGGCGGGCCCTCGTCGAGGGCGGCGGCCGGTCGCTGACGTGGGCCGGTCTCGAGGACGAGGTGGCCCGGATCGCCACCGGTCTCGGTGCGCGCGACATCCGCGCCGGGCAGCGCGTGATGATCGTGGTGGGCAACCGCATCGAGTTCGTCACGACCTACCTCGGCGTGCTGCGCGCCCAGGCCGTCGCCGTGCCGGTCGACCCGCGCTCCACCGCCGACGAGGTGGCGCGGATGGTCGCCGACTCCGGCGCGCGCCTGGTGGTGGTCGACGAGTCCGCGGTCGAGGTCGTCCGCGCCGCCCTGTCCGGCCTGTCCGGGCTCGGCGCGACCGCCGCGCCCACCGTCGTGGTGACCGGCACAGAGCCCGCGGAGGGGGAGCTCGCGCTCGCCGACCTGCGCGCGGACGTCGTACGCCCCGTCCCCCCGCTGCCGGACCCCGAGAAGCTGGCGGCGCTGCTCTACACCGGCGGCACGTCGGGCCGTCCGCGGGCGGCGATGCTGAGCCACCGCGCCCTGCTCGCCAACATCGAGCAGGTCGCCGCCGTGGAGCCGCCGATGATGCACGGCGACGACGTCGTCCTCGGCGCGCTCCCGCTCTTCCACGTCTACGGGCTCAACGCGGTCCTCGGCGGCGTCCTGCAGCACCGTGCCCGGCTGCTCCTCGTCGAGCACTTCGAGCCGCAGGCCGTGCTGGACCTCATCGAGGACGAGGCGTGCAGCGTGGTGCCCGTCGCACCGCCCGTCTTCGCGCACTGGCTGCCCGACGAGCACCTCGCGGAGCGGATGGGCCCCGTCCGGCTGGTGCTGTCGGGGTCCGCGCCGCTCGCGGCGGAGGTCGTCGAGCAGTTCACGGCGACCACCGGCGTCCCGGTCCACCAGGGCTACGGGCTGACCGAGGCGGCGCCCGTCGTGACGAGCACCCTGTGCAGCAACCCGCCGCAGCCCGGCTCGGTCGGCGCCGCCCTGCCGGGCATCGAGCTGCGGCTGGTCGACGAGAGCCGCGGCCGGGTCGCGACCGAGGACCCGGGCGAGATCCAGGTGCGCGGCGACAACCTGTTCAGCGGCTACTGGCCCGACGGGGCCGACGGCCCGGACGAGGACGGCTGGTTCCGCACCGGCGACGTCGGCTTCCTCGACGCCAGCGGCGACCTCTTCCTCGTCGACCGCGTCGAGGAGCTGGTGCTCGTCAGCGGCTTCCACGTCTACCCGTCCGAGGTGGAGGACGTGCTGCGCGAGGTGGACGGCGTCCTCGACGCGGCCGTCGTCGGTGCCCCCGACGCCGACACCGGCGAGTCGGTCGTCGCCTACGTCGTCGCCAGCGGCGACTCCTCCGGCGTCGAGGAGGCGGTCCGCGCCCACGCCGCCGAGCGGCTGGCCCGCTTCAAGCAGCCGGCGCGGATCGAGGTCGTCGACACCCTGCCGCTCACCGTGACGGGCCGGGTCCAGAAGGGACGGCTCCGCGGGCTGGAGCGGCGCCGCGTCCTGGGGCTGCTCGAGTGACCGCCACGCCGGCCCCGGCCCGGGTCACCCTCTACTCCCGGCAGGGCTGCCACCTGTGCGACGACGCACGGGTGGTGGTCGCGGCCGTGTGCGCGGACCTGGGGGAGTCCTTCGACGAGGTCGACATCGACGCCGACCCCGACCTCGTCGACCGCTTCGGCGACGAGGTCCCGGTGACGTTCGTCGACGGGCGCCAGCACGACTTCTGGCGCGTCGACGAGGCGCGCCTGCGGGCCGCGCTCGGCTCCTGAGGGAAGGCGACCGCCCGGCTGCGCGTTGCACCGACGTGAGGCTCTCCCTGCTCGACCGCTCGCGGACGCGCCTCGGCGCGCCCGATGCCGAGGCGATCGGGGCGACGGTGGCCCGCGCCGTGCACGCGGAGCAGGTCGGCTACGACCGCTACTGGGTCGCCGAGCACCACGGGGTGCCGGGCATCGCCTCCGGGACGCCCGCCGTGCTCCTCGCCGCGATCGGCGCGCGGACCTCCCGCATCAGGATCGGCTCCGGCGGCGTCATGCTGCCCCTGCACCAGCCGGTGGTCGTCGCCGAGCAGTTCCTCGTGCTCGACGCCCTGCACCCGGGACGGGTCGACCTCGGGATCGGGCGGTCGCTCGGGTTCACGCCGCCCGTGCGCCGAGCGCTGCGGCGCGAGCTCGACGCCGTGGACACCTTCGAGGAGGACCTCGCCGAGCTGCGTCGCTACCTCGAGGGCACGGCCGAGGTGACGGTGCGGCCCGTCACCGGTCGGCCGGTGCCGGTGCACCTCCTCGCCACCGGGCGCGGGCTCGAGGCCGCCGCTCGTCTCGGGCTGCCCGTCGTCGTCGGCGGACCCGTCCTCGACTCCGACGAGCTGCCGGAGGCGCTGGCCCGCTACCGCCGCGGGTTCCGTCCGCACGGGGACAGCGCTCCGCGCGTGACGATCTCGCTGGACGCGCTCGTCGCGGACGACGACGCCACCGCGCGCGAGCTCGCCCTGCCCGAGGCGTACGCGATGGCGGTGTCGCGCCAGACCGGCGAGTTCCCGCCGCTCGAAGGCGTGGCCGCGATCCGCAGCTCGCCGTGGCCGAGCCAGGTGGAGCGCCGCGTCGAGGCGTCGCTGGACCGGGCCGTGGCGGGGAGCCCCGCGACCGTGCGGCGCCGCCTCGAGGCGCTGGTCGCGCGGACCGGCGCCGACGAGCTGCTGGCGAGCGCCTCGACCCACGACCGAGACGCCCTGCTCGCCTCGGACCGGATGCTCGCCGAGCTCCTGCGATGAGGGTCGCGACGGGTCGCGTTACGCCTCCTCGGACCCTCCGCGCAAATCGCGGGAACCCCCGCCGCAGGTGGGTCTTCTCACATGTGCTAGGCCACGCTCGGCTCGTTTTGTTCTCCCGTTCACAAACTCCTACAGTGGCGGAGTCAGGCGATTCCCGTCACCTGGCTGGAAAGAAGCAGCGCTGTGACTGCACGGACCCCCGACTCTGCCCGGGACATCCCCGAGGCGACCGTCGCCAGGCTTCCCGTGTACCTGCGTGCCCTCATCGGCCTCGCCGAGGACGGGACCACCACCTGCTCCAGCGAGGAGCTCGCCGCCTCCGCCGGCGTCAACAGCGCCAAGCTCCGCAAGGACCTGTCCTACCTCGGCAGCTACGGCACCCGCGGTGTCGGCTACGACGTGGAGTACCTGCGCTACCAGATCGCCCGCGAGATCGGCGTGACCCAGGACTGGCCCGTGGTCATCGTGGGCATCGGCAACCTCGGCCACGCCCTCGCCAACTACTCCGGCTTCCGCAGCCGCGGCTTCCGGGTCGTGGCGCTGCTCGACGCCGACCCCGCACGGCACGCCGAGGTCGTGGCCGGCCTCGACGTCCGCTCCTTCGAGGACCTCGAGTCCATCGTCGCCGAGCACGCCGTCGCCATCGGCGTGATCGCCACCCCGGCGGTCGCCGCGCAGTCCGTGGCGGACCGGATGGTCGCGTGCGGCATCACCAGCATCCTCAACTTCGCGCCGACCGTCCTGTCGGTGCCCGACGGCGTCGACGTGCGCAAGGTGGACCTGTCCATCGAGCTGCAGATCCTCGCCTACCACGAGCAGCGGAAGGCGATCGTGCCCGGATCGGAGAGTGTCTCGTGAGCGTCCTCGTGGTGGGGATCTCCCACAAGTCCGCGCCGGTGGAGCTGCTGGAGCGGCTCGCCCTCGACGGCGACGGCACGACCAAGCTGATCGCCGACGTGATGGGCGGCGAGCACGTCACCGAGGCGACCGCGATCGTCACCTGCAACCGGCTCGAGGTCTACGCCGAGGTCGACCGCTTCCACGGCTCCGTCGAGGCCCTGTCCGGCCTCCTCGTCGAGCGGGCCGGCCAGCCCACCGAGGCCCTCCTGCCGCACCTCTACGTCCACTACGACGAGGGCGCGGTGTCCCACCTCTTCCAGGTCGCCGCCGGCCTCGACTCGATGGTCGTCGGCGAGGGCCAGATCCTGGGCCAGACGCGCGACGCCCTGCGCGTCGGCCAGGAGCACGGCACCGTCGGCCCGGCGCTCAACACGCTCTTCCAGCAGGCCCTGCGCGTCGGCAAGCGCGCCCACGCCGAGACCGACATCGACCGCGCGGCCCCGTCGCTGGTCAGCGCCGCGCTCGAGCGCAGCGCCGTGGCCGTCGCCGGTGCGCGCGTCGTCGTGATCGGTGCCGGCGCGATGGCGTCCCTCGCCGTCGCCCACCTCGCGCGGGGCGGCGCCGGCACCATCACGGTGCTCAACCGCACCTCCGCCAACGCCGACCGCCTCGCCGACGAGTACGGCGCCACGTCGCTGCCGCTGTCCGCGCTGGGCGCCCAGCTGGCCGAGGCCGACCTCGTCGTCTCCTGCACCGGGGCGCCAGAGCCGCTGGTGCGGCTCTCCGACGTGGTCACCGCCCGCGGCAGCAGCGACCGGCCGCTGACCGTCATCGACCTCGCGCTGCCCCACGACGTCGACCCCGCCCTCGGCGAGCTGCCGGGCGTCGAGCTGATCAACCTCGCCGGCCTCGCCGACGAGCTGCGCGGTCTCGAGGCCACTGCCGGTGTCGACGACGTACGCACCATCGTCGGGCAGGAGATCGCCGCCTTCCTCGCCGTCCGGCGGCAGGCGAGCGTCACGCCCACCGTGGTCGCGCTGCGCTCGATGGCGACCACGGTGGTCGACGCCGAGATGCAGCGCCTCGCCGCCCGCCTGCCCGAGATCGACGACGCCACCCGCGCCGAGGTGCTGCAGACCGTGCGCCGGGTCGCCGACAAGCTCCTCCACGAGCCGACTGTGCGGGTCAAGGAGCTCGCGGACGCCGAGCCGGCCGTCTCCTACACCGCCGCGCTGGCCGAGCTGTTCCGCCTCGACCCGCAGGCCGTGGACCGGATGACGCGGGCGGAGGGCAAGCCGTGACGGCCGCGACCCCCGCCGTGCTGCGCCTCGGCACCCGCGCCTCGGCGCTGGCCACCACCCAGTCCGGCCTCGTGGCAGACATGATCCGCGAGCGCCTCGGCCGCGAGGTCGAGCTCGTCGAGGTCTCGACCGAGGGCGACCGCAGTGCGGCCCCGCTGGCCACGATGGGCGGGAGCGGTGTGTTCGTCAGCGCGCTGCGCGACGCCCTGCTCGCCGGGCGGGTCGACGTCGCCGTCCACTCGCTCAAGGACCTGCCCACCACCCCGGCCGAGGGCATCGCCCTGGCCGCGGTGCCGCTGCGCGAGGACCCCCGCGACGTCGTCGTGGCCCGCGACGGGCTCACCCTGGGCGAGCTGCCGGTCGGCAGCGCCCTGGGCACCGGCTCGCCGCGCCGGGTGAGCCAGCTCGCCGCCCTCGGCCTCGGCCTGGACCTCCACGGCATCCGCGGCAACGTCGACACCCGCATCCGCAAGGTCCGCGAGGGCGAGGTCGACGCGGTCGTCCTGGCCCGTGCCGGGCTGGCCCGGCTGGGTCGGCTCGACGAGGTCACCGAGGTGCTCGACCCGCTGCAGATGCTGCCGGCGCCCGGCCAGGGCGCGCTCGCCGTCGAGTGCCGCTCCGACGACACCGACCTGGTCGCCGCGCTGTCGCACCTCGAGGACCCCGCCACCCGCGCCGCCGTCACGGCCGAGCGCGCCGTCCTGTCCGCCCTCGAGGCCGGCTGCTCGGCCCCGCTGGGTGCGCTGGCCGAGGTGGTCGAGGGCGAGGACGGCGAGGAGCTGTGGCTGCGTGCCGTGGCCCTGTCGGAGGACGGCGGGCTGTCGGTGCGGATGAGCGCGACCGGCCCGGTCGCGGACGCCGCGCACCTCGGAACACGCCTCGCGAGCGAGATGCTCGCCGAGGGAGCAGCAGACCTGATGGAAGCACCACCAGTGAGGAACCAGCACGCATGACGCGAGTACAGACCCCGCAGGCCACCACCCCCGCCCAGGGCTGGGTGTCGTTCGTCGGCAGCGGACCCGGTGACCCGGGCCTGCTGACGGTGCGTGCCGTGGAGCTCATCGAGGCGGCCGAGGTCGTCGTGACCGAGGCCCCCGAGCACGTGGACCTGGTCCGGTCGCTCCTCGGCCTCGCCGAGGGCCCCGACGGGTCCTGGGACGGACCGGAGATCGTGGACGGCGGCTTCGGCGAGGACGGCCAGCCGCTGACCCACGCGGCCCGCGCCAAGGTCGTCGTACGCCACGGCAAGAAGCAGCGCGTGGTCCGGCTGATGACCGGCGACCCGTTCCTCTACGCCTCCGGCCCCGAGGAGGCGCAGGCCTGCGTCAAGGCCGGCGTCGGCTTCGAGGTCGTCCCCGGCGTCTCGTCGGTGAGCGCGGTCCCGGCCTACGCCGGCATCCCGCTGACCACCAAGCGGCACCGCGAGATGGCCGTCGTCACCTGCGGCGAGAAGGTCGACTGGAGCGCCTACGCCGACGACCGCACCCTCGTCCTGCTCTCCGGAGTCGGCAGCATCGGCGAGACCTCCGCGGCCCTGATCGAGGCGGGCCGCTCGCCCGAGACGCCCGTCGCGATGACCCGCGTCGGCACCACGACCGAGCAGCAGACCCTCATCTCCACGCTCGCCGACATCGCCGCCGACGCCCGCGCGGCGCGCATCTCGCCGCCCGCGATCACCGTCATCGGCGACGTCGTCGACCTGCGCCAGACGCTGTCGTGGTTCGAGACCAAGCCGCTCTTCGGCTGGCGCGTGCTGGTGCCCCGCACGAAGGAGCAGGCCGGCTCGCTCTCGCGCCGCCTGCGCGACTACGGCGCCGTGCCCGAGGAGGTCCCCACCATCTCGGTCGAGCCGCCGCGCAACCCGCTGCAGATGGACAAGGCCGTGCGCGGCCTCGTCGAGGGCCGCTACGAGTGGATCGCCTTCACCTCGGTCAACGCGGTGAAGGCCGTGCGCGAGAAGTTCGAGGACTACGGTCTCGACGCCCGCGCGTTCTCCGGGCTCAAGATCGCCGCGGTCGGCGACAAGACCGCCCAGGCCATCGCCGACTGGGGCCTGCGCGCCGACCTCGTGCCGTCCGGTGAGCAGTCCGCCGCCGGCCTGCTCGAGGACTGGCCGCCCTACGACGAGGTGCTCGACCCGATCAACCGGGTCTTCCTCCCGCGCGCCGACATCGCCACGGAGAACCTCGTCGCCGGCCTGGTCGACCTCGGCTGGGAGTGCGACGACGTCACGGCCTACCGGACCGTGCGCGCCACCCCGCCGCCGGCGCCGGTGCGCGACGCGATCAAGACCGGCAAGTTCGACGCCGTCGTCTTCACCTCGTCCTCGACGGTGCGCAACCTGGTCGGCATCGCCGGCAAGCCGCACCCGTCGACGATCATCGCCGTGATCGGTCCCGCGACCGCCAAGACCGCCGAGGAGCACGGCCTCCGGGTCGACGTCCTCGCGCCCACGCCCGACGTGGAGGTCCTGGTGGACGCGCTGGCCGACTTCGGCGCCACGCGTCGCCTCGCGATGCTGGAGGGCGGCGAGCCCGTCACCCGGCCCAGCGAGCGCACCGCCTCCGGGCGCCGCAAGGCCCGCGCCAAGTAGCCACCTGCGGTGGGGAAGGATGGACCCGTGACCGACGACAGCCAGCTCGAGGTTCCGACCATCCGACCCCGCCGGCTCCGGCGCACCCCCGCGCTGCGGCGCATGGTCGCCGAGACCCACGTGGTGCCCAGCTCGCTGGTGCTGCCGGTCTTTGTCCGGGAGGGCATCGACGAGCCCCGCCCGATCTCCACCATGCCCGGCGTCGTCCAGCACTCGCGCGACTCGCTCAAGCGGGCGGCCGCCGAGGCGGCCGAGCTCGGCCTCGGCGGCGTGATGCTCTTCGGCATCCCCGAGCACAAGGACGCCACCGGCTCCGGCGGCATCGACCCCGCCGGCGTGCTCAACCTCGCCATCACCGACGTCGTCGCCGAGGTGGGCGACCAGCTCACCGTGATGTCGGACCTGTGCCTCGACGAGTTCACCGACCACGGGCACTGCGGCCTGCTCACCAGCGATGGCGAGGTCGACAACGACCGGACGCTCGCGGCGTACGCCGAGATGGCGCTCGCCCAGGCGGCCGCGGGCGTCGACATGGTCGGTCCCAGCGGGATGATGGACGGCCAGGTCGCCGTGGTGCGGCAGGCGCTCGACGGCGCCGGGCACAGCCACGTCTCCGTGCTGGCCTACTCCGCCAAGTACGCCTCCGCCTTCTTCGGCCCGTTCCGCGAGGCCGTCGACTCCTCGCTCGTCGGCGACCGCCGGACCTACCAGCAGGACCCCGCCAACGCCGTCGAGGGCGTGCGCGAGGTGCTGCTCGACGTGGAGCAGGGCGCCGACATCGTGATGGTCAAGCCGGCCCTGTCCTACCTCGACGTCGTCCGCCGGGTGCGCGACGCCGTCGACGTCCCGGTCGCGGCCTACAACATCTCGGGCGAGTACGCCATGGTCGAGGCCGCCGCCGCGAACGGCTGGATCGACCGCGAGGCCGCCATCCTGGAGACCCTCACCTCGATCCGCCGCGCCGGCGCCGACGTGGTGCTGACCTACTGGGCCTCGGAGGCCGCACGGCTGTTCGCCCGCTGAGGCCTGGGGCGACATCGCGGACACGTGTCCGCGACGTCGCCCTCGTACGCCGCGGCCGGGGGCGACATCGCGGACACGTGTCCGGGGCGCCCGCCTAGGGGTTCATCAGGTTGTTGATGCAGGCGTTCAGCTGGTTGAGGTTGATCGCCAGGATCCCCGAGGCGAGGCACTGCGCCTGGGCCTGCGCCCAGGTGAGCGTCTGCGTCAGCGTCGGGACCGGGACGGTCGGCAGCGGGGGCAGCGTGGACGGCACCGCCGTCGGCTGGGACGTGGGGGTCTGGGTCGGCACGGCCGTCGGGTCGTCGGTGGGCGACTGGGTCGGGCTCTGGGTGGGGTTCTGCGTGGGGCTCGGCGTCGGGTTCTGCGTCGGGTCCTGGGTGGGGTCCTGCGTGGGGGTCGGCGTCGTCGTCTGCGTCGTCGTCGGGCTGGGGCCCTTGGTCGGCGACGGGTTCTTCGTCGGCCGGTCCTCGTCGCGGTCGTCCTTGGTGCCGGCCGATCCCTTGCCGCCGCGGTCCTCGCCGCCGCCGTCGGTCCCGCCGGTGGCGGCGGTCGTCCCCGGCACCATGACCCCGCTGGGCAGGGTGGAGGTCGGCACGGCGCTGAAATCGCCGTCGAGGTAGGCCTGCATGATGGACAGGACCAGGTCGACGTAGTCGTTGGAGTGGTTGTAGCGGTAGACCGAGGCCCGCTGGCCCTGCTCCGTCGACAGGTCGTCCTCGCCGGAGCAGAGGTAGACGGCGGTCGACAGCGCGGCGTCGTCGACGTCCTGCGGGGCGCGGCGGCCGTCGCTGTCGCCGTCGACGCCCACCACCGACCAGGTGGACGGGATGAACTGCATGGGGCCGACCGCGCGGTCCCAGCGGGTGTCGGCGTCGTACTGCCCGCCGTCGGTGTCGACGATCGCCTGGGTGTCGTTGCTGCCGTCGAGGGCGATGCCGACGATGGCGGGCCGGGCCACGCCCGACTCGTCGAGCGAGCTGCCGCCGGAGCGGCCGTGGTCGGACTCGACGCGGCCGATCGCGGCGACGAGCTCCCACGAGAGCCGGCACCCCGGGTCGGCCTTGTTGATCACGCCCTCGGCGCGCTGGTAGGCGGCGAGCGCGACCTGCGGGATGTCGCCGGCCGAGCCGGGGGTGACCGCGGCGGCACGGGTGACGGCGTCGCCCACGCTGGCGGGCGCCTCGATGACGGCAGCGGGGAGGTTGGTGCCGTCGGGGAGCGTCCCGGAGCCCTCGGGGTCCGCGCTGGCGGACCCGACGCCCACACCGGCGAGGCTGGCCGTCCACGCGGCCGAGAGCACGGCCAGCGGGATGATCGCGGTCGCTCGGCGGATGTGGGCGGAACTCGACATGTCGGACACTCTCCCCTGGGTCTTCCCGGTCCATGATGCCCCCTCGGAGGCCATCCACACCCCCCGACGAGGAATCTCCCCACGCACGTTACGCAGCCCCCGGCTGTGGGCCAAGGCACAGCCGCCCCCTGCGGGTGAGCACCGGCTGGGGACGGCTTGCCCACCTACGCGACAATGGGGGGGTGACCACCGCGACCATCTCCACCTCGACCGCGGCCAGCCGGGCGCTGTTCGACCGTGCCCGGGCCGTGACCCCCGGGGGCGTCAACTCGCCGGTCCGCGCCTTCAACGCCGTCGGCGGGACGCCGCGCTTCATCACCTCGGCATCCGGCGCGTGGCTCACCGACGCCGACGGCAACGACTACGTCGACCTCATCTGCTCGTGGGGCCCGATGCTGCTCGGCCACGCGCACCCGGAGGTCCAGGCCCAGGTCATGGCCGCCGTCGCCCGCGGTACGTCGTACGGCACGCCGACGCAGCCCGAGGTCGAGCTGGCGGAGGAGATCGTCGCGCGCACCCCGGTCGAGCGGGTCCGGTTCGTGTCGTCGGGCACGGAGGCCACGATGTCGGCCATCCGCCTGGCCCGCGGGGCCACCGGCCGCGACCTGGTGGTCAAGTTCGCCGGCTGCTACCACGGTCACGTCGACCCGCTGCTCGCTGAGGCCGGCTCGGGCGTCGCCACGCTCGCGGTGCCCGGCACCAGCGGCGTGCCCGCCTCCTCGGCCGCCGAGACGCTCGTCCTGCCCTACAACGACCGCGACGCGGTGCGGGCGGCGTTCGCGGCGCACGGTCCGCGGATCGCCTGCCTGATCACCGAGGCCACCCCCGGCAACATGGGGGTCGTGCCGCCGGAGCCCGGCTTCAACGCGTTCCTCGCCGAGACCTGCCGCACGCACGGCGCGCTGTTCATCAGCGACGAGGTGATGACCGGCTTCCGCGCCACCGCGCAGGGCGGCTGGGGCCTCGACGGCGCCGTCGAGTGCTGGGTCCCGGACCTGATGACGTTCGGCAAGGTGATGGGTGGCGGCTTCCCGGCCGCGGCCTTCGGCGGCCGGAGCGACCTGATGGCCCACCTCGCCCCTGAGGGGCCCGTCTACCAGGCCGGCACGCTGTCGGGGAACCCGGTCGCGACCACCGCGGGCCTCGCAACGCTGCGGCTCGCCACTCCCGAGGTCTACGCCCACCTCGACGCCACGGCCACGACCATCCGGGACGCCGTCGCCGAGCACCTCGGGGCGGCCGGCGTGCCGCACACCGTGCAGACCGCCGGCACGATGTTCTCGGTCTTCTTCACCGGTGGGCCGGTGCGCGACTTCGCCACCGCGAGCCGGACGGACACCCGCGCCTACGCCGCGTTCTTCCACTCCATGCTCGACCAGGGCGTCTACCTGCCGCCGTCGGCCTACGAGGCGTGGTTCGTCTCCGCCGCCCACGACGACCGGGCGGTGTCCACCATCATCGATGCGCTGCCCGCCGCCGCCGCGGCAGCCGCGACCGCGGGAGGCCGCTGACATGGGTGACCGGACGATCGTCCACCTGCTCCGCCACGGCGAGGTGCACAACCCCGGGGGCGTGCTCTACGGCCGCCTCGACGGCTTCCACCTCTCCGACCTGGGCCGGCAGATGGCGCACCGGATCGCCGAGGCCGTCGGCCACCGCGACATCGTGCACATGCGTACGTCCCCGCTCGAGCGGGCCCGCGAGACCGGCGCGCCGCTGGCCGAGGCGCGCGGCCTCACCCCGACGGTCGACCCGCGCGTCATCGAGTCGAGCAACGAGTTCCAGGGCGTCAACTTCGGCGGCGGCGCGATGACCTTCGTCAAGCAGCCGTGGCTGCTGCGCCACATGTACAACCCGTTCAAGCCCTCGTGGGGCGAGCCCTACGACGAGATCGCGGGCCGGATGGTCGCCGCCATCCACGACGCGCGCGACGCGGCCCGCGGCCACGAGGCCGTCATCGTGTCCCACCAGCTGCCCATCTGGACCACGCGGCTGTTCCTCGAGAAGCGCAGCTACCTCCACCACCCCAAGTCGCGCCAGTGCACCCTGTGCTCGCTGACCAGCGTGGTCTTCGACGGCGACCGCATGGTGCAGGTCCGCTACTCCGAGCCGGCGGGCGACCTGATCCCCGTCGCCGACCGGTCCGCCCCGTTCTCCGCCGGCGGGGCGCCGCGGGAGGACCGGCCCTGAAGCTCCTGCGCGCGCTCGTCGCTCCTCTCCTCGCCCTCGCCTGCCTGCTCGTGCTCGCGGGCTGCTCCGGCCTGTCCGGCACCGGCGACAAGGGCTACATCTCCGGGGAGGGCGTCCCGGTCGAGGTGGCCCGGGAGGACCGCGACGCTCCGGTCGACCTGAGCGGCACCGACCTCGACGGCCAGGACGTCGACCTGGCGCAGCTGCGCGGCAAGCCCGTCGTGGTCAACGTCTGGTGGTCGGAGTGCCCCCCGTGCCGGGTCGAGCAGCCCGACCTCAACGAAGCGGCCGCCGAGCTGGGTGACGACGCCACCTTCGTCGGGCTCAACATCCGCGACTCGTCCGCCGACAAGGCCCTCGCCTTCGTCCGCAACTTCGAGGTGCCCTATCCCTCGATCTACTCGCCCGACGGCCAGGCGCTGCTGTCCTTCGCCGGCACGCTCAACCCGCGCTCCATCCCCAGCACCGTCGTGCTCGACGCCGAGGGCCGCGTGGCCGCCTCGGTGCAGGGCCGCATCCCCACCACGCAGACCCTCCTCTCGCTGGTCGAGGCGGCGGCCGCGGATGGGTGAGTTCTTCCAGGAGACGGCCCTCTCCGGGTCGCTCATCCTCGCGCTGCCCGTCGCCCTGCTCGCCGGGCTGGTGTCCTTCTTCAGCCCCTGCGTGATCCCGCTGCTGCCCGGCTACCTGTCCTACGCCACGGGGCTGTCCGGCGCGGACCTCGAGGAGGCCCGCCGCAGCCGGCTGGTGACGGGTGCGGTGCTGTTCGTGCTCGGCTTCTCGGTCGTCTTCGTGCTCCTCGGCAGCCTCACCGGTGCCGCCGGCGCCTGGCTGTTCACCCACACCCGCCAGCTCAACGTCGTCCTCGGGGTCATCACGATCCTGCTCGGCGTCGCGTTCCTCGGCGGGATCGGCTTCCTCCAGCGCGACTGGCGCATCCACAAGGTCCCCGCCGTCGGGCTGGCCGCCGCGCCGCTGCTCGGCTTCCTGTTCGGCGTCGGCTGGACGCCGTGCGTCGGCCCGACGCTGGCGGCCATCAACGTGCTGTCGGTCAACGAGGCGACCGCCGGTCGCGGGGCCGTGCTCTCCGCCGTGTTCGCGCTCGGGCTCGGCCTCCCCTTCATCGCCGCCGCCGTGGCCTACCGGCGGATGATCCGCGCCTTCGCGGTCGTGCGCCGCCACCAGGTCCTCGTCATGCGCATCGGCGGCGGGATGATGGTCGTGGTCGGCATCCTCCTCGTCACCGGCTGGTGGGACCGCATCGTGCAGTGGCTGCAGCTGCAGGCCGTCCAGGGATTCACGGTGGCGGTGTGACCGACCTCCGGCAGCGGCCGTCCGACGACCGCCAGGCCACCCCGCTGCCCGCCGACCTCGACGCCCGCGGGCTGGTCCGCTGGTCGTGGCGCCAGCTGACCTCGATGCGCACGGCGCTCGTCCTGCTGCTGCTGCTCGCCCTCGCCGCGATCCCGGGGTCCGTCGTCCCGCAGGAGAACATCGACTCGCTGGCCGTCTCGCAGTGGCGCGACGACCACCCGCGGCTCGCCCCGATCTGGGACCGGCTCGACCTGTTCTCGGTCTACGGCTCGGTGTGGTTCTCCGCGATCTACATCCTGCTGATGATCTCGCTGATCGGGTGCATCATCCCGCGCCTGTTCGTCTACGGCCGCGCCCTGCGCGCCCGGCCGCCGCGGGCACCCCGCCACCTCTCGCGGCTGCCCGAGAGCACGTCGTACGTCACCGACGAGGACCCGGAGGACGTGCTGCGCCGGGCCACCGACGTGGCCCGCGGGCGCCGGTTCCGCGTGGACCGGGCCGAGGGCTCCGACGCCGTCGCCGCCGAGCGCGGCCACCTGCGCGAGGCCGGCAACCTGGTCTTCCACCTCGCCGTCACCATCGTCCTGGTCGGGGTCGCCGTCGGCAGCCTGTTCGGCTACAAGGGCGGCGTCATCATGTACAACGGCGACGAGTTCGGCTTCTCCAACAACCTCACCCAGTACGACGACTTCGCGCCCGGCAGCCTGTTCGACCCGGCGGTGATGGAGCCGTTCTCCTTCAGCATCACCGACTTCGACGTCGAGTGGATCACCGAGGGGCAGCGCGCCGGGATGGCGCGGGAGTTCGTGGCCCACCTCGACTACACCACCGAGCCCGGCGCCGAGGCGCAGGAGTACGACCTCAAGGTCAACCACCCGCTGGCGATCGGCGGGACCGACGTCTTCCTGGTCGGGCACGGCTACGCCCCGGTCGTCACGATCCGCGACGGCGACGGCAACGTCGTCCAGTCGGGTCCGAGCGTCTTCCTGCCCACCAACGCGCAGACGTTCGAGTCGTTCGGGGTCATCAAGGCACCTGACGCCCAGCCCGAGCAGATCGGGCTCGAGGGCACGTTCTACCCGACGTTCGCGATGGGCCGTGACGCCGCCGGCGAGCTCACGATGCCGGCGTCCATCTGGGGCGACGCGCTCGACCCGCTGGTCTCCCTGCAGGTCTACACCGGCGACGTCGGCCTCGACGACGGCTCGGGCTCGTCGGTCTACGTCCTCGACAAGACGCGCGCGACGCAGGTCCTCAAGGCCAACGGCCAGCCGTTCCGCATGGACCTGCGTCCGGGCGACACCGTGACCCTGCCCGACGGCCTCGGCAGCGTCACCTTCGACGGCCTCCAGCGCTGGAACAAGATCCAGATCAGCCGCAGCCCCGGCAAGATGGTCGCGCTCGTGGGTGTCGTGCTCGCCCTCGCGGGGCTGCTCGGCTCGCTGTTCGTGCGGCCGCGCCGGGTGTGGGTGCGCGCGCGGCGCCGCGAGGACGGCAGCACCCTCGTCGAGGTGGCCCGCCTCGACCGGTCCAACGGGGCCGTGCCGGGCGAGAGCACCGAGCTCGACGAGATCGTGGCGGCCCTCCGGGGCCCCGACAAGGCCGAGACGGCCGACAAGGCCGAGAGGCCCGAGGAGGAGACGTCGTGACCGACGCACAGTGGGAAGTCTTCAGCTACCAGGGCGTGATCGCCGCGGCCGTCCTCTACTTCGTGGCGATGCTCGCCTACTTCGTCGAGCTCGCCGGGCTGCGCACCGTCGGCTCGGAGCAGACGGTGCAGGACCGGCGCACGGCGATGGCCGGCCGGCTCGGGCTCGTCCTGACCGGCTTCGCGGCCGCGGTGCACCTCGTCGCGCTCGTGGCCCGCGGCCTCGCCGCGGACCCCAACCGGGTGCCGTGGGGCAACATGTACGAGTTCGCGATCTCGGGCACCTTCGTGGTGGCCCTCGTGTTCCTCGTCTCGAGCTTCGTGTGGGGCACCGAGTGGCTGGGCCCGCTGGTGACGACGTTCATCGTCGCCGCGCTGATGGCCGCCTTCCTCGCGCTCGACGACGCGGTGCTGCCCCTGCCCGACGCGCTCAACTCCTACTGGCTCGTGATCCACGTCGTGTCGGCCGTCATCTCGACGGGCGCCTTCACCATCGGCGCGCTGCTCTCGGTCCTCTACCTGGTCAAGAGCCGCTCCAGCGCACGGACGGGCTACCTCGCCCGCGTCCCGGACCTCGCGCGGCTGGACCGGCTGTCCTACCGGATGCACGCCTTCGCCTTCCCGGTGTGGACCTTCGCGGTCCTCATCACCGGGCCGATCTGGGCCCACCAGGCCTGGGGCGCCTACTGGAACTGGGACCCCAAGGAGGTGTGGGCCTTCATCACGTGGGTGGTCTACGCCGCCTACCTCCACGCCCGGGCGACCGCCGGCTGGCGCGGGCGCAACGCCGCCTACCTGGCGCTGCTCGGCGTCGCGACCCTCTGGTTCAACTTCATCGGGATCAACTTCTTCAGCTCCTCCAGCCAGCACTCGTACGCCGAGAGTGCGGGCGAGGTCGTGCGGGTCGACCGGGTCGCGGAGGACGCCGCGACCGGGTCCTCAGCCGTCGTCGGGGTCGCGCGGGCGGTCGAGGCCACGCAGGAAGTCGGGGTCGTCGTCGGGGCCGATCACCCGCGGGCGTGAGCCGTTGGCGCCGTCGAGGCGCCGCAGCGTCAGCCTGACCAGGACCCACACGGCGAACGCGATCAGCGCGACCACGAGCAGGACCTTGAGCATTCCTCCAATGTAGTCGGCACGTCCTAGGCTGGAGCCGTGAAGGAGTTCGTCGTCTACACAGCGATGCGGATCGCGCTGTTCCTCGCCTCGTTCGGCATCGTCGTCGGTGTCATGGCCCTGGTCCTCGACGGCCGCTTCAACCTGTTCTGGGCGGTGGTCCTGGCCTTCCTGATCTCCGGCGTCGCCTCGTTCTACCTCCTCGACCGCCAGCGCGAGGCCTTCGCCCGACGCGTCGAGACGCGGGCCGCGAAGGCCGCGGCCGCGTTCGAGGAGCGCAAGGCGCGCGAGGACCGGGACTGAGCCCAGGTCGAGTGGTGGCCCCGACGCTGACCCGCCGCCAGGCGCTGGCCTGGCGCCTCGGGCGCCAGCACCTCGTCGGCGGTGCGTCCGGACCGGCGGAGGTGGTGCGCACCCTCGCCGCGGTCTCCGTCTTCGGCTCCGACCCCGACCTCGCCGTACGCCGCCGGCTGGCGTCGCCCGGCGAGCCGGGGGAGGTGCAGCGCGCCCTCCGCGACGGCCGGCTGGTGCGCACCTTCTCGTTCCGCGGCTCGGTGCAGGTGATGGCCCCGGAGACCGCCGGCGCCTACCTCGCCCTGCGCGCCGCCGGCCGCCAGTGGGAGCTGCGCAGCTGGGTCGAGCACTACCGGGTCCGGCCCGAGGAGTGGCCCGACCTGCGCGAGGTGGTGCGCGGTGCGGTGGCCGACGGCCCGGTCGTCCCGCAGGCGGTCGCCGACGCGCTGACCGCCGGTCGTCGGTTCGCCCACCTGGCCCCGCAGTTCGCTGAGCCCAACCCCACCTTCCTCAAGCCCTTCGCGTGGCAGGGCGACATCGTCCTCGGCCCCGAGCTCGACGGGCCGCTCACCCTGCAGAGCCCTGCCGCGTCACCCGCCTGGGCGGGGATCCCGCCGCTCGACATGGCGGGGCCGCGCGCCGTCCTCGACTACCTCCGTGCCTACGGCCCGGCCACGCCCGCCCACCTCGACGACTGGCTCGGGGGCGGTCTCAGCGCCGGGCGGGCGCGGCTGCGTCGTTGGTGGGCCGAGGTGGAGCCCGGGCTGGTGGAGGTGGACGTCGAGGGCGAGCGCCGGTGGCTCGTCGCCGACGACGCGGAGGAGGTCGCCGGCACCCGGCCCGCCACGCGCGTCGTGCTGCTGCCCGGGAAGGACGACTGGGTGATGGGCCCCGGCACCAAGGACACCTGGGTCGTGCCGCCCGAGCAGCGCACCGCCATGACCCGCGGCGCCGCCTCGGTGGTCGTCGACGGCGTCGTCGCCGGGACCTGGCGCGTCCACGGCGCCAGCGTGGAGCTCACCTGTCGCCTGGTCGACGCGGACCTGGCCGCCGCGCGCGCCGAGGTCTCGCTGCTCGGCGGCCTTCTGGGCCGCGACCTCTCGCTCAGAACCCCGTGAGGCTGTGGGGCGGCTCGGCCAGGTCCGCCATCGCGGCGAACCGGCGTACGCCCTCGTCCGGGCCGTCGACGCGACCGGCACGCCGCAGCAGCCCGACCGGGACGGCGCTGAGGTAGAGGCTGGCCAGGGTGCTCGCGTCGACGTGGACGTCGGCGGCGCGGTCCGTGCGGGCCACCGCGGCGGTGCCGTCTGCGGCGGTGACCTCGAAGCGTCCGGCGGCGTGGCCCTGCGGGTCGTCCACCTCGAGCACGACGGTGCCGTCACCGGCCCACGGGCGGGCCTCGAGGGCCCGGGGGACGTCGAGGACGCGGAGCCAGAGGAACTCCTGGACCTCGGTCGTGCGCACCCGGTTGAGGTCCGTGAGCGCCCACGCGAGGGGGTCCTCGGGGTGGAACAGGTTGAAGGTGACCGTCCGGATGCGGTCCATTCGGCCGAGCAGCGACCACAGCGCGAGCTGCGCCTGGCTGGTCAGCGCGATCATCTCCTCGACGCGGAGGGAGTACTTCTCGCCGTGCTTGAACAGGACGAAGCCGTCCACGTGGCCGTCGGCATCGAGGTGGACCGCGGCCCTGAGCTTGCGGTTGGCGCCGCCGCCGTCGAACTCGTAGGCGCCGGTGTGGATGTCCTCGTACTGCGCGGGCCACTCGACCGAGCCCCGCTGCCGGGCGTGGAAGGCGTCGAAGACCCCCTTGACGTGCGCCCACGCGTCCTTCGGCTCGATGAGCTCGACGCGCCCCGGGTCGGTGGAGGAGCGCATCTCGAAGCCGGGTGTCGTGTCGACCTCGACGCCGCACCGGAACGTCGCCGCGCCGAAGCCCCAGCGCCCGTAGATGGTCGCCTCCGACGCGGTGAGGGCGGCCATCGGCACGCCCTGCGCGACGGCGTCGGCGAGGTCGTCCTCGATGAACCGGCGCAGCAGCCCCCGGCGGCGGTGGGCGGCGCTCGTGGTGACGTCGGTGATCATCCGCAGCGGCAGGAGCCCACGCCCGGCGTTGAGAGTCTTGTCGAGGCTGGCGTAGGTCGCCACGGGGATCGGGCCGGCACCGAACTCCCCCTCGGGCAGCCAGGCGCCGCGGACCACCGCCCGGTCGGCGCGGTAGTGGCCCACCCACCGCTGGACCATCTCGTCCTCGGGCCGGTCGTCGCGGAACCCGCGCAGCACGCCCTCGATCCACCCCCTCCGGCGGGCGGCGGCGGCCTCGGAGTCGTCGAACAGGTCGAGGGTCGCGACGTCGTAGTCCACGCGGTCACGCTAGTGAACGGCTCGGCGGCCCGGCCACGGGTTATCCCTCAGGCGAGGACCAGCAGCGGCACCGCGACGAGGACCGACCAGACCAGCTCGGAGGCGCCGGTGGCGGCGAGCACGGGGACGAGGGCCGGGCCGGACGCGCCGGTCAGGACGGCCCGGGTGGGGGCCGCGGCCCGGGCGAGGAAGCCGAGTCCCACCAGCGCCCACCAGGTGGTCGCTGCGGCGACGGCCACGACCGCGGCGGCCGCGGCCAGGACGAGGAAGGCGTAGAGGAAGCGGGTGCGCTCGTCGCCCAGCCGCACCGCGAGCGTGCGCTTGCCGGCGACGGTGTCGGTGGGGATGTCGCGGAGGTTGTTGGCGACCAGGATGGCGCAGGCCAGCGCGCCGATGCCGACTCCGGCGTAGAGGGCCGGCCACTCCCACGTCCGGGTCTGGACGTAGGTCGTGCCGACGACCGCCACGAGGCCGAAGAACACGAAGACCATGACCTCGCCCAGGCCGAGGTAGCCGTAGGGCTTCCCTCCGCCGGTGTAGAACCACGCCGCGACCACGCAGACGGCGCCGACCGCGACGAGCCACCAGGCCGTCGTCGCCGCGAGCACGAGGCCGGCGGCGGCGGCGACCCCGAACGCGGCGAACGCCGCGGCCTTCACCGCGGCCGGCGTCGCCGCACCGGACCCGACCAGCCGCATCGGGCCGACCCGGTCGGCGTCGGTGCCGCGGATGCCGTCGGAGTAGTCGTTGGCGTAGTTGACCCCGACCTGCAGCGCGAGGCTCACGACGAGGGCGAGCAGCGCCTTCCACCACACCGCCTCATCGACGTGCGCCGCGACACCGGTGCCGGCCAGCACGGGGGCGACGGCCGCGGGAAGGGTGCGCGGCCGGGCGCCGGCGAGCCAGTCAGCGGGGGAGGTCACCGCCGGATTGTGTCAGTGCCGGGTCGGGGTCGAGGAGCGAGGGCGGTCCGGCGGCCGCGACCTCCT
This sequence comes from Nocardioides renjunii, assembly GCF_034661175.1. Classification (NCBI taxonomy): domain Bacteria; kingdom Bacillati; phylum Actinomycetota; class Actinomycetes; order Propionibacteriales; family Nocardioidaceae; genus Nocardioides; species Nocardioides renjunii. The sequence goes on from NZ_CP141058.1 coordinate 588,299, forward strand.
CGACGTCGGGAGCGTCGGCGCGGGCGTCCGCGAGGACGTCGGCCGGCACGTTGTGCTCGAGCCAGCGCCGGCCCGCGTGGGCGGCGAAGTGGAGGCCGGTCGCGGCCGCGGTGACGATGGCGGCGATGGTCAGCCAGCCGAAGGCGCCCCACTCCATCGCGAGGAAGCCGTAGACCGCCGGCGCCCAGAAGCGGCCGAGGGTGCCGCCGAGCTCGGAGACGCCCTGGTAGTCGCCGCGCCGCCGCGGGTCCATGAGCTCGACCTCGAGGGTCCAGCCCGACGCGGACAGGAACAGCTCGGACCAGGTGAGGACGACGTGGCCGAGGAAGAAGAGCGCGATCGTCAGCCAGCCGACGGTCTCGTGGGTGACGAGGGTGATCACGCAGGTGAGGACGAAGAAGACCGTGGAGAGGCGCACGGCCCGCAGGGCGGTGGTGACGTCGCGGATGCCGCGGGACGCCAGCTGCGGGAGCACGATGCACATGAGCGTGTTGGTGCCGAAGAGCAGCGCGACGAGGACCTCGGGGGCGTCGGTCTCGGTGACCAGCCAGACCGGGATCACGGTGTGCAGCAGCACCTGGTTGGTCCACATCACGCCGGTCAGGGCGGTGACCGCGAGCCAGCTGCGGTTGCGGATCGCGGGGATGCCCTCGGGCTTGGCGCGCGGCTCCGGCCCGCGGACGTCGTGGCTGGCGTCGGGCAGCCGGAGCACCGCGACGCTGTTGGCCACGAACAGCACCGCGCTCAGCATCGGTGCCCACCGCAGCGCGTCGGTGCCGAAGGCGATCGCCACCACGCCGATCAGCCCGCCGAGGCTGAACCCGAGGTTGAGCGCGGAGTACATGTAGGCCCGCGACTCCACCCGCTCGGCCGGCGGCAGGACGTCGATGACGTAGGCGCCGTGGGCGGTGCCGGCCAGCGTGCCCACGACCTCCATGGCCACCGCGAGGGCGACGTACTCGGGGAAGCTGTCGATCCACGGCCACGCCGCGAACAGGGCGCCCTGCACCAGGGCGCTCAGCGACCACATCCGCTTCGGGCCGAAGCGGTCGACCAGCCTGCCCATGGGCACCGCCACCACGAAGCTCGCGATCGCAGCGATCGTGAGACCGAGGCCCACCTGGCCCAGCGACAGGCCGACGACGAGGATGAAGAACACCGCCGACCCGGCCAGGAAGGCCCCGTCCGCGGAGGCGAAGATGAGCGACTGGGCGGACAGCCGCCCGGCGAGGGTGGACGGGGGAGTGGCGTAGCGCTTGAGGGCAGTGAGCATCGCCGACATCCTCTCCCGCGGCACCGACGTCCGTCCTCCGATTTCCGGGTGGGGTGCGCCACCCCGGACCGACGACGGCCCGCGTCGTCAGGTGCCGGCGGGGGAGAGCATCCCCTGGTCCACCCACATCTCGACGACGGCCCAGCCGTCGGGCTCGGGTGCGGCGACCACGATCCGGCCGCTGTAGCGGCCCTCGACCTGCCGCCAGCCGAGCAGCAACGCGGCCTGGCGACCGTGGGGCCCGTCGTACCAGCAGTGCCGCACCGGCGGGGCCGGCGGCTCGCGGGGCGCCGGGTGCTCGACCGGTCGCTCGGGCGCGACCCCGTGGCCGGCCTCGCGGGCCCGGGTGTTGGCGACGCGCTCGGCGAGCGTCTCCCGTCGTCCCGACGTCATCCCACCGGCCATGTCGCGAAGGGTAGGCGGCGCCACCGACCCTCGCCGGAGCCCGCTGGGCGCCGTCAGGCGCCGGGCACCACGCGCAGGTCGCGGTCGGCGCCGTCGCCGAGGGCCCGCAGCGCCTCCTGGTAGCCCGCGCTGTCGTGCGCGGCCACCGCCGCCTCCACCGACGGGAACTCGATGACCACCGTGCGGGTCGACTCGCCCTTCTCGAAGGTCGCCTCCGGCAACCCCCTGGCGAGGAACCGCCCGCCCGCCTCGCGCAGGGCCGGGCCGGCGAGGTCGGCGTACGCCGCCACCTTGGCGGGGTCGTGCACGGCCTTGTAGACGCAGATCCAGTAGGCACTCATGCGCCGACAGTACGACGTGCGTCCCGCCTCAGGCGGCGCTGCCGTGCCGGGCGAGATAGCGCTCGGCGGCACGCGCCGAGGGTGCCATCGTGAGGGTGGAGACGACGACGATCGCCGCGATGACGACCCAGCCCAGCGAGCCCTGCTCCAACGCCAGCCAGGTGAACAGCGCCGGCGCCCACACCGAGCCGGCCGTGTGACCGATGTGGGCCGCGCCCTGGTACTCCGCGCGCTGGTCGGGATCGGTCAGCTCGGACTGGAAGCCCCAGGAGCCGGCCGACTGGAACAGCTCGGCGCCGGTGACCGTCACGTGGCCCAGCCAGACCAGGAAGATCGTCAACCAGCCGAGGGTGTCGTGGGTGACGAGCACGATGGCGCAGGACAGCACGAAGAACCCCGCCGAGATGTAGGACGCCCGCAGCGAGCGGGCGACCGAGTCGACCCCGCGGGCGGCCGCGACCTGCAGCAGCACGGCCATCACGGTGTTGGTGCCGAACAGCCACGCGAGCAGCACGCGCGGTGCGTCGGTCTCCTCCACCAGCCACAGCGGGATCACGATGTTGAGCAGCACCTGGTTGGTGCCGAGCACGCCGTCGCCGGTCATCAGCGCGAGGAAGGCGCGGTTCTTCAGCGCCGCGGGCTTGATCGTGGCGTCGTCGGCGTGGGTCGTCACGGCCCGGGCGGGCGGATCGGGCAGCCGGGTGATCCACCAGGCGTTGGCCAGCAGGATCGCGCCGGTGAGGATCGGCACCGCCCGCACGACGGCGTCGCTGTCGGTGGCCAGCGCGAGCCCGCCGATGAGCGCACCGAGGGTGAAGCCGATGTTGAGCGCGGCCCGCATGAACGCCTGCGACTCGACGCGCTCCTCGCGGGTGAAGATGTCGAGCGTGTAGGCCCCGCGCCCGCTCCAGCCGGCCTGGCTGACCACCTCGAGCACCACCATCATCAGCAGGTAGGCCGCGAAGCCGTGGATGAACGGCCAGACCAGGTAGAGCGCGGACGTGAGGAACGCGCTGACGGCCCAGGTGCGCCGGGTGCCGACACGGTCGGCCAGCTTGCCCGACGGGACGGCGAAGAAGAACGACGTGATGCCGGCGACGGTGAGGCCGATGCCCACCTGGGCGGGCGAGAGCCCGACGATCTGGGTGAAGAAGACGGCGGAGCCGGTGATGAAGGTGCCCTCGCCGACGGCGAAGAGGATCGACTGCACCGACAGCGACCGGGCGAGCGGGCTGGGCGGCAGCTGTCGTCGCCACCACGACTCCCGCGGTGGGGCACTGCGGGAGCGGTCCTCGGTCCCGTCCTCGGTCCCCGTGCCGTCCATCCGCCCGATGGTCGCAGACCGGTTAGCGTTCGTCGTGTGAGTTTCCTCCGACCCTCGGACGAGCCCGCGATCGCGGTCCGGCAGCTGTCGCGGTGGCTCGAGCAGGACGTCCCCGACCCGCTGCTGATCGAGACCTCCGGCTCCACCGGCAGGCCCAAGGGCGTGGTGGTCCCGCGGCGGGCCGTGCTCGCCAGCGTGGGCGCCTCGGCCCGCCGGCTCGGCGCGTCGGGGCGCTGGCTGCTCGCGCTCCCGTCGTCGTACGTCGCCGGGGTGCAGGTCGTCGTCCGCTCGCTCGTCGCCGGGCACGCGCCGACGGTCGTCGAGGGGCTCGACATCGCGACCGCCCTGGCCGCCGGCGACTCCGACGTCCCGGCGTTCGTCTCGCTGGTCCCCACCCAGCTGCACCGGATCCTGGCCGACCCCGAGCAGCTGGCGGCGCTCGCCCGCTGCCACACGGTGCTCGTCGGCGGCGGTGGCCTCGACCCGGCCCTGCGTCGGCGCGCGGAGGACCGGGGGGTCCGGGTGGTGACCACCTACGGGTCCTCGGAGACGGCCGGTGGCTGTGTCTACGACGGTCTCCCGCTCGACGGCGTCGGGGTCACGATCGGTGCGGACGGTCGCATCCGGATCGCGGGCCCGACGCTGTTCAGCCACTACCACGACGACCCGGACCTGACGGCCGAGAGCGTCGTCGACGGCTGGTTCCTGACCTCCGACGCGGGCCGCTTCGACGAGGACGGCCGGCTCCGCGTCGTCGGCCGCATCGACGACGTCGTCGTCAGCGGCGGGGTCAAGGTCCCGCTCTCCACGGTCGCCGAGCGCCTGCGCGAGCACCTGCTCGTGCAGCAGGCGGAGGTGTTCGGCGTGCCGGACCCGGAGTGGGGCCACAGGGTCGTCGCGGTCCTGGTCGGCACGGCCCGCGACGCGGAGCTGCGCGACTGGGTCAGCGTGCACCACCCCCGGTCCTGGGCGCCGCGTGAGTTCCACCGGGTCGAGCGCCTGCCCCTGCTGCCCAACGGCAAGGTCGACCGCCAGGCCCTGCAGGCCGGCCTCTGATGCACGTCTTCTCGATCCCCCTGCGCACCCGCTTCCGCGGCATCACCGTCCGCGAGGGCGTCCTGCTGCGCGGGGACGCCGGATGGGGGGAGTGGTCGCCGTTCCTGGAGTACGACGACGCCACCTCGCGCCCGTGGCTCGCCTGCGCGCGCGAGTCCGCCGACCAGGGCTGGCCCGAGCCGCTGCGCGACCACGTGCCGGTCAACGTCACGGTCCCGGCCACCGACCCCGCGCACGCCCATGCCATCGTCACGGCCGGCGGCTGCCGCACCGCAAAGGTCAAGGTCGCCGAGCGCGGGCAGAGCCTCGCCGACGACCTCGCCCGGGTCGAGGCGGTGCGCGACGCGCTCGGCCCGGACGGCCTCGTCCGGGTCGACGCCAACGGGGGCTGGGACGTCGACGAGGCCGTCCGCGCGGTCGCGGCGCTCGACCGGGCGGCCGGCGGCCTGGAGTACGTCGAGCAGCCCGTCGCGGAGGTGGAGGACCTTGCCGTCGTACGCCGGCGGGTGCGGGTGCCGGTCGCCGCCGACGAGTCGATCCGGCGTGCCGAGGACCCCTACCGCGTCCGCGACCTCGAGGCCGCCGACATCGCCGTGCTCAAGGTCCAGCCCCTCGGCGGGGTGCGCGCGTGCCTACGGATCGCGGAGGACATCGGGATGCCGGTCGTCGTCTCCAGCGCCGTGGAGTCGAGCGTGGGGATCGCCGCCGGGGTCGCGCTGGCGGCGGCCCTCCCGGAGCTGCACCACGCCTGCGGGCTCGCCACCGTGCAGCTGCTGACGGACGACGTGGCGCTCGCCCCGATGCTCCCGGTCGACGGCGTGCTGCGGGTGGGTCGGCCGGAGGTGGACGAGGCGGCGCTCGCCCGGCTCGCCGCTCCCGACGACCGGGCGGCCCACTGGCGCGACCGGCTCGCGTCGGTAGGGCAGGATCGCTCCTCGTGAACGACTCGACGGAGCTCGCCCGGGCCGTGGTCACGGCGCTCCGCGGCGCCGGGGCGCGGGAGGCGGTGCTCGCGCCGGGGTCCCGCAACGCACCACTGTCGTTCGCGCTCTTCGACGCCGCGCAGGCGGGTGCCCTGCGCCTGCACACGCGGATCGACGAGCGCACGGCCGGGTTCCTCGCGCTGGGGCTGGCGAAGGTCACCCGCGAACCGGCGGCGGTCGTGTGCACCTCCGGCACCGCCGTCGCCAACCTGCTGCCGGCCGTCATGGAGGCCGCCCACGCCGGGATCCCGCTGGTCGCGGTCACGGCTGATCGTCCGGCCCGGCTCCGGGGAACGGGCGCCAACCAGACCACCGAGCAGGCCGGCGTCTTCGGCGCCTTCGCGCCCACCCTCGACGTGGCCGCCGCCGACCTCGACGAGCAGCTGGCCTTCCTCCGCCGGCACCGGCACCGGCGGCCGCTGCACCTCAACGTGCAGCTCGACGACCCGCTCCTCCCCGACGACGGCTGGGACGTCGGCAGCGTGCCCGAGTGGGTCGACCCCGACCTCGGCCCGGTGCAGACCCAGCACCTGCTGGCCCCCGGCCCGCGCACGGTCGTGGTGGCCGGCGACGACGCCGGTCCGGTCGCCCGGGTGATCGCCGAGCGCGCCGGGTGGCCGCTCCTCGCCGAGCCGTCGAGCGGGTGCCGCACCGGCGACAACGCGATCCGCGCCTACCGGCTCCTCCTCGACGGCGCGCTCGGCGCGCGGGTCGAGCGCGTGGCCGTGCTCGGCCACCCGACGCTGTCCCGCCCGGTCGCGCGCCTGCTCGCACGCCCGGACGTCGAGGTCGTGTCCGCGCACCACCGCGGCATGTGGACCCGACGCCCGTTCCCGGTGGACCACGAGGCGGTCCACCTCCTGGCCACGGACGAGACCGACCGGTCGTGGCTCGACGAGTGGCGCAGCGCGGACCGCTCCGTCTCGCAGCAGCTCGACCGGCTGCTCGCCGCGGAGCCCGACCTCACCCCCCACGAGGTGGCCGGCGCCGTGAGCCGGGCGCTGCCACCGGGCGGGCTGCTGTTCGTCGGCGCCTCCAACCCCGTCCGCGACCTCGACCTGATGGTCGCCCGCTACGAGGTCGGGGGGCGCCGCAAGGTCATCGCCAACCGCGGCCTCGCCGGCATCGACGGCACCGCGAGCTCGGCGATCGGCGCGGCGCTGGGCCGGCCGCAGTCCACGCGGGCGCTGGCGCTGATGGGCGACGTGACGTTCCTGCACGACACGACCGGGCTGTTCCTCGGCCCGCGCGAGCCGCGGCCCGACCTGACCATCGTGGTGGTCAACGACGACGGCGGCTCGATCTTCGCGACGCTCGAGCAGGGCGCGCCCGAGTACGCCGACCGCTTCGACACGCTGTTCGGCACCCCGCACGGCGCCGACCTGGGCAGCCTGTGCGCCGCCGCCCGGGTGCCGCACCTCGCCGTGCGGAGCCTGCCGGAGCTCGAGCAGGCGCTCGCGACGCCCAACGGTGGCATCGAGGTGGTCGAGGCGCGCGTGCGCCGCGACAACCGCGCGGACCTGGAGAAAAGGATCCGCGCGCTGTCCCCCTGAGGGGACAACGCGCGGATCGTGGTGCTGGTGCCTGCTGGTCAGTCGATCAGGGCTGCGGGGTCTCCCACACGCGGACCCAGTCGACGTACATGTGCTGCGGCAGCTTCTTGTCGTTCATCTCGAGGGCCTCGTAGTCGGAGGCGAGCAGGCTCAGGATGAGGTACTGCTGCGCCTTGGAGACGCGGGCCGACGTGCGCCAGGTCTCCTTGCCGTCGATGCGGAAGATGATCGCCTTCGGGGTCCACTGGACCGAGAACACGTGGTAGTTCTTCGACCAGCCGTCGCCCTTGTTCTTCAGGAACGACTTCGAGTCCTTGATCCACGAGCCCGTCTTGATCAGGCGCTTGCCCTTGTACCAGTGGATGAAGCTGGTGAGGCCGCCCTGCGGGTGCTTGTCGCCGAAGTACTCGATGACGTCGATCTCGTGGCCGTCGCTGCCCGGCTGGTTCTCGCCGTTGGGCTGCAGCCAGAAGCTGGCGTGCTGGCCCTGGAGCTTGTGCATCTTGATGCGCGCGGCGGCGACGCCGTAGCGGAAGCTGAAGGCGTTGGCGGTGCCGACGTGGCCGTTGAGGCGGTAGCTGATCTTCTTGGTCACCTTGCGGGACTTCGCCGTGCACTTGCCCTTGGCCGAGCGGTCCTTGATGACGCTGAGGCGCAGCGCGCCGCCGCCGACCTTGACGGCCTTCGGCGAGCCCTTGGAGCAGGCGCGCTTGCTCTGCTTCTCGTAGTCCTGGCCGCGCATGCTCCACACGGAGGACAGCGAGCCGCCGGAGAACTCGTCGGTGAAGGTCGGGGTGACCCACTGCGAGGTGTCCTGGCTGGTGCTGGTGACGGCCTTGAGGCCGCCGGCCTTCTGAGCGGTGGCGCGGTAGGTCAGGGGCAGGCCGCCCTTGGAGACCAGTGCGGCGAAGTGGGCGCGGCCCGACTTCTCCTGCTTGGCGGTGGCGACCTTCGTCCACGACGAGCCGTTGAGCTGCTCGAGGACGACCTTGCGACCCACCTTGACCGGCTTGATCGTCGCGGTCACGGCAGCCTTCGCGGAGCTCGCGCTGGCGGCGCCCCGGCCCTGCTGGACGATCTGCGGCAGCACCTCCAGCGAGATCTTCTGGCCGGCCTTCTCGGCGGTCGACGTCGAGGCGGCGCGAGCCGCCGAGTCGGTGGCCGATCCGGTCTCGGTCGTCAGGAGCAGGGACGCGGGCAGGAGCAGCGCGGCGACGCTGCCTGCGAGCACGCGGCGTGCAGACATGTGAACTCTCTTCGTCTCGGGTGCGATTGGCTTTCCCCCAGGGCACTCCACCCAGTCGGAGGCGCGACCACCATAACCGCGCACCCCGTGCGGGAGACGATTCGCCGCCTAGGCTGCGTGTCATGAGGATCACCAAGTTCGGTCATGCGTGCGTGCGCATCGAGGGTGACGGCGGCGTCGTCGTCATCGACCCGGGCGTCTTCACCGACGCGGCCGCGCTCGCGGGCGCCGACGCCGTCCTGATCACGCACGAGCACGCCGACCACGTGCACCCCGACCACCTCCGCGGCACGGACGTGCCCGTCTGGACGATCGCGGCGGTGGAGCGGCTGCTGCGTGACCAGGCGCCCGAGGTCGCCGAGCGCGTCACCGTCGTCCGCCCGGGCGACCGGCTCGAGGTGGCGGGCACGGCCGTCGAGGTGGTGGGGCACAAGCACGCGGTCATCCACCCCGACTACGACCGGTTCGACAACTCCGGCTACGTCCTCGAGTCGGGCGGGACCAGCGTCTACCACCCGGGCGACGCCCTCACCCCGCCCGGCCGTGCCGTCGACGTGCTGCTCGCCCCGGTCAGCGCGCCGTGGCTCAAGGTGGCGGAGGCCGTCGACTTCGTCCGCGAGGTCGCGGCGCCGAGGTCGCTGGGCATCCACGACTGCGTCTACAGCGACATCGGCCTCGACATGGTCGCCACGCACATGGGCAACCTGCTGCCGGCCGGCCAGTCGTTCGAGCGCCGGGAGCCCGGCCAGGACCTCTGAGGTCGGTCCGGGGTCGGTCCGCGGGTCGGTCCGCGGGTCAGTCCGCGCCGAGGGAGTCGCGCACCGGCACGAACTTGGCCTGCGACTCGGCCAGCTCCGCCTCGGGGTCGGAGCTCGCCACGATGCCGCAGCCGGCGAAGAGCCGCACGCCGCCGTCGATGACCATCGCCGAGCGGAGCGCGATGCCCCACTCGCCGTCGCCGGAGGCGTCCATCCAGCCGACCGGCCCGGCGTAGCGGTCGCGCGGCATCCCCTCGATCTCCGCGATCAGGTCCGTGGCCGCCGCGGTGGGGGTGCCGCCGACGGCCGCCGACGGGTGCAGCGACTCGGCCAGCTGCAGCGACGTGGCGGCGTCGTGCACGACGCCGTTCACGTCGGTGGCCAGATGCATCACGTTGGGCAGGTGCAGGACGAACGGCGCCTCGGGCACGTTCATCGACGAGCAGTGCGGCTCGAGCGCGTCGGCGACCGAGCGCACGGCGTACTCGTGCTCCTCCAGGTCCTTCGACGACCGCGCCAGGGTGGCCGCGAGCGCCATGTCGCGCCCGTCGTCACCCGTACGCCGGATCGTGCCGGCCAGCACCCGTGAGGTCACCAGGCCGCGCTCGCGCCGCACCAGCATCTCCGGGGTGGCCCCGAACAGGCCGTCGACGTGGAACGTCCAGCACATCTCGTACTGCTCGGCGAGGCGGCGCAGCGGCCAGCGCACGTCCAGCGGCTCGTCGGTGGTGGCGATGAGGTCGCGGGCCAGGACCACCTTCTCCAGGTCGCCCGCGGAGATCCGGCCGACGGCCTCGGCGACGACGCTCATCCACTCGTCGCCGTTGCGGGCGCCGTCGGAGAAGACGAGGCCGACGGGCGGGTCGGGCACGGGCGCCGGGGCCAGGTCCGGTGCGTCGACCGAGACGGTGGTCAGCCACGTGCGACCGGCACGCCGGCCGACCACGACCTGCGGGACGACCAGCGCCGAGTCGCCGGGCTCGTCGGCGAAGGCGAAGGTGCCGAAGCTGACCAGTCCCGTGCCGGGCTCCCCGACGAGGTCCTCGACCTCGGCGCGTGCCACGGTCTCGGACCACCACTTCACGGCGTCGCTGAACCGGGTCGGGCCGGACGTCTCGAGGCGCGCGGCGACGCCCCAGCCCACCAGGCCCTCGCCGCGGCGCAGCCAGCTGACCGGCTCCTGCGCCGGCAGCAGGTCGAGGAGGGGGAGGTCCGCCAGGTCCACCGCGACGGTGCGCACGACGAGGGGCGCGGTGGGAGCGGACGAGGGGGTCGTCACGAGGGGGGAGCCTACGCCGGGGCACCGAGCCGGCCGTGCGGAGATCGACGAATCCGTGAACAGGAGAGGGGCTCCTGGCCTACGTTGCGGCGGTACACGAGCCAGGGAGGCGCAGGTGCCCGTTCAGGAATCGCCGCTGACGCGGCTGACACGCCACGCTCGCAACCGCGCCCTCGAGGTGGCGGTCGCCGAGCGCGACGGCCGGGCGTGGAGCACGCTGACCTGGAACGAGCTCTACCGCCACGTCATCGACGGCGCCGCGGGCATGATCGAGGCCGGCGTCAACCCGGGCCAGGTCGTCGTCATCAGGGTGCCGACCGGCATCCGGCAGGTCGAGCTCGAGCTGGCCACCCGCGTCGCTGGCGCCGTGCCGCTGCTCCTGCCCGAGCACCTCGACGCCGCCGAGGTGGGCCGCCTCCTCGACGAGATCGAGGTCCGCCTCGTCATCGTCGACGACGAGAGCCGGCTCTTCCTCCTGCGCCGGGCCGCCCTGCTCGAGGCCCAGCTGTTCGAGTGCGACGACCGGTCCTGGGAGCGGTTGCGGGCCATGGGCCTCGAGCGACGCAAGCGCCAGCCCGAGCTCCTGTCCTGGGTCGACTCCGTCCGCGTGGGCGCCCCGTCGAGCGCGGTGCTCGGCCTGCCGCGCGAGAAGAGCGAGGCCTGGCTGTTCCGACCCGAGTCCTCCGGCACGCTCGCCGACCTCACCGCCGACGACGTCGTCGTGCTCACCGGGGAGGCGACCGACCGGTTCACCACGGTCGTCCGCGACGCGCACCTGACCGCGGGGTGCACGCTGGCGTGGGTCGAGCACCCCGAGGACCTCGAGGGCGCCCTCGCCCACTTCTCGCCGACGCACGTCCTGCTCGACCACGCCGCCGCCCGGGTGCTCGAGGACCTCGTCGAGGCCGGGACCGTCGCGGGCGCGCCGTGGCACCCGACCCCGCGGGAGGTGCTCGAGGCGACCTCGGCCCGGGTCGCCGAGGCCAGGCTCGGCTCGCGTGCCCGCAGGCTCGCCGACGACGTGTCGGCACTGGCCCCGTGGTGGGGCGGACGGGTGCGGGTGCTCGCCCTCGACGCCCGCGTCAACCGGACGATCAGCTCCCTCGCCACGACGCTGGGCTTCCGGCTCGGCCGGATCGCGCACCACCCGGCCGTCCGGCTGCACCTCGCCGACGAGCACGCCGTGGTCCCCGTCCCGGCCCCGGCCCCGGTCACCGTGGTCGACGCGACCTCCCTCCCGCGGCGCGGTCGCGCCGGTCAGGAGCTCGACTCCGCGTTCTCCCTCGCCCCCTCCTAGAGGGTATGACGGCGCGTGACGGCGGTCTCACGGACCGGGCGTTCGTTCCACGGCTCGTCGACGACCTGACCACGAACGGGTAAAACGCCCATCCGGAGGCACGGACTGCGCGGAATGCTGGTTGCACATTCAACCAGTACTCAGAGGAGCTCCCAGGTGGCCTTCATCCCGCAGGCTCGCGCCTCGGCGCTGCCGCACGGCGTACGAGCACAGCTCGCGCCGTCGGCACGGCGCCGGGTGAGGGCCCGTGCCGCGGAGCACGGAGGTGACACCGCCTTCCTCGTCGGCCCGGTCGATGCCCTCGAGGCGCGCTCGTGGTCGCAGGTCGAGGACGCCGTCGAGCGGGCAGCGGCCGGGCTCGTCCGCAGCGGGCTGCGGCCCGACCAGGTCGTGCTGTCGCTCCTCCCGGCCGGCCACGGGGTGCCCGAGCTCGACGTCGCCCTGCGCGCGGTCGGTGCCGTCGTCGTCCACGTGTCGCCCGAGGTGGGTGCCGACGAGCTGGCCCGCCGGCTGGCCGGTGCCGACGTACGCCTGGTCGTCTGCGAGGACGAGTCGGAGCTCCAGCGGCTGGTGGGCCTGCCCCTGCCCTCCGCGATGGTCTTCGCCCTCGGCGGCGGCCGCGGCTGGGACCGGCTCCTCGAGCTCGGCGCCGAGCGGCTCGTGATGGACCCCGACGCCGTGGACCGCGCGGACCGGGTGGTCGACCCGGCGGGGACCACCGCCCGGGTGCTGCGGTCCGGGGCGCCGCTCGGCCGCGTCGCTGACGCGGACCGGGCCGGGGAGCTCGTCCCGGGCGACGGCGTCGCGCTGCTCTGCGGCGACCTCGCCGACCCCTTCGTGCAGCAGGTCCGCGACGCCCACCTCGAGTCCGGCGGCGCCCTGCTGCACGTGGCCGCCCCGGCCGACCTGCCCGCGGCCATGGCCGCGGTGCGGCCGAGCGTCCTGGCGCTCGGCCAGGACGCCGTCGCGGCGATGCCCGGCCTGCTCGCGACCGCCGCCGCCGGGGACCACCGCCGGCGTCGCCCGGGACGGGCGCGCGCGGCCGACCCCGCGACGCTGCGGGCCTGGGCTGGCGGCAACCTCGCGTCGGTGGTGGCAGCCGACGTCCCCGACGTCGTGCAGAAGGCGTTCACCGCGGGCGGCGCCCGCGTGTCCGGGACCGGCACCCCCGCCCTCCTCCCCGCCGACCTCCCGGTCCCGCCGCCGGTCGTGCTCGGCGACGCCGCGGACCTGCCGCGGCGGGCCCGGCGCGAGCCGGCGCGCGAGTTCCAGCTCGAGACGGAGCGCGAGACGACGCAGCCCGAGCCGGACGAGTCGGCCTTCGTGCTGCCCTCCCTGTCCCTCATCGGCGGCGAGTCGTTCCTCGACAAGCTGCTGCTCGCCAAGGCGCGCGAGGCCGCGTCGTGAGCGAGCGCCGCAGCCGCCTCACCGGGAGCATCCGGCGTCGCGCCGGCAGCTCCCCCCACACACTTCCCGACCACCCTGGTCGGGATGAGAACAAAGGAAATGACATGACCAACGTTGACGTGATCCTCAAGGAGGCCGTGAACATCGACGGCGCCGTCGCCGCCCTCCTCGTGGACTACCAGTCGGGCATGGCCCTGGGCCAGGCCGGCGACGCCAGCGCCCTCAACCTCGACGTGGCGGCCGCCGGCAACACCGACGTCGTCCGCGCCAAGATGCGCACCATGGAGAGCCTCGGCCTCAACGACACCATCGACGACATCCTCATCACCCTGGGCAAGGCCTACCACCTGATCAACCTGCCCAAGGACCACCCGGGGCTGTTCATCTACCTGGTGCTCGACAAGAGCCGGGCGAACCTGGCCATGGCGCGGCACAAGCTGTCGTCGCTGGCCAACCAGCTCGAGATCTGAGCGCGGCTGCGACCGGTCAGGATCGGTGGACGATCACCTTGTCGCCGAGCCTGACCCGGTCGAACAGCCACGCCACCTTCGCGCGGTCGCGCACGTTGACGCACCCGTGCGAGGCGCCGTCGTAGCCGTTGGCGGCGAAGTCGGGGGAGTAGTGCACCGCCTGCCCGCCGGAGAAGAACATCGCGAACGGCATCGGGGTGTCGTAGAGGCTCGAGACGTGGTCGCGCGACTTGCGGAAGACCGAGAAGGCGCCCTCACGGGTGGGCAGCTCGTCGGAGCCGAAGCGCACCTCCACCGTCTCGAGCACGACCCCGTCGACCACCCAGCGCAGCGAGCGCGAGGTCTTGTCGATGCACATCGCGCGGCCCGTGGTGCACCGTGGGTCGAGCGGGGGGCCCTGCGCCACGATGTTGAAGAGCTCGGCCCGAGTCGGCGCGCGGGTGCTGCCCTCCAGCCGGGTCAGCGTCCGCCGGTCGACCTCGCCGGTGACGGGGATCCGCTGCCGGGTCTGGAAGGCCTGCACGGCGGCCACCGTCCGGGCGGAGAACCGGCCGGTGACCTCGCCGTCGTAGAGCCGCGCCTGCTGCAGGCGGGCCTGTACCTGCCTGACCCGGAGGCCGCTGTCGCCGCGCTGCAGCAGCGGGCGGCCGGGCGTGTAGACGTTGTGCAGCGCCTCGGTGGTCGGCTCGGTGGTCAGCGCGACGATCCTGCGCCACGTGCGCTCGTCGACGACGCCGTCCGAGGTCCAGCCGCGGCGGCGCTGGAAGGTGGCCACGCCGTCGCGGGTCTCCGCGTCGAAGCGGCTGGTCACGACCTCGGAGTGGAGGTCGAGCTGGTGCAGCCGGCTCTGCAGCACCCGCACCGCCCAACCGCGGTCGCCGAGACGGAGCGGGGCGAACGCACCGGCTGACGACGACGCGGCGCTCACCGACGGGCTGACCGACGAGCCCGCTGCGGGACCGGCGGTCACGACGGCGGCGAGGCCGGTGACCCCACAGAGCAGGGCCGCCAGGAGCGCGCGGGCGCGGAACGGCGTGTGGCGTGGCATGTGGGTCCTCCCCCGGGAGCGGCCATCGACGTGACGAGTGTAGGGACGTCCGGCGACACCCCCACGTTGCCGTGACCGGGGCTCGGACGCCTACGCTCGCCGCGTGGCCCGCGCTGACCTGGACAAGCAACCGACCGACGTACGTCGCATGTTCGACACCGTGGCCCGGCGCTACGACCTCACCAACGACCTCATGACCGCCGGGATCCAGCGCAGCTGGCGCCGCTCGATGGTCGCGGCCGTCGCCCCCCGGCGCGGCGACCTGGTCCTGGACCTCGCCGCCGGCACCGGCTCCTCGAGCGAGCCCTTCGCCGCGCACGGCGCCACCGCGGTGCCCTGTGACTTCTCGGTCGGGATGCTCCGGCAGGGCCGCAAGGTCCGCCCGGGGCTGCCGTTCGTGGCCGGCGACGGCACGCGGCTGCCCTTCCTCGACGACACCTTCGACGCGGTCACCATCTCCTACGGCCTGCGCAACTTCGTCGACCCGCTCGCGGGCCTGCGCGAGATGCGCCGCGTCACCCGCCCCGGCGGCCGGCTCGTCGTGTGCGAGTTCAGCCGCCCGGTCAACGGTGCGCTGCGCACCGTCTACCTCGACGGCGTGATGCGGGCGCTCCCGCGGATCGCGTCGGTGACGGCGAGCGCCCCGGACGCGTACGTCTACCTGGCCGAGTCCATCCGCGCCTGGCCCGACCAGCCCGAGCTCGCCGCGATGGTGGCGGAGGCGGGCTGGAAGCGCCCCGAGTGGCGCAACCTCACCGGCGGCATCGTCGCGCTGCACCGCGCCACCGCCTGAGCGGGTCCGTCCGAGCGGGGCTCCCGCGAGGTGAATTAGGGCACGCCTGCGTGCATTAAATGCGCAGGTCAACGCGGGTGTGAGTGGTCCGGCCCCCGACGTGACGCACGCCGCATCGGAGATCTACACTGTGGCGCGCGCCACTCGTGAAGACATTCACAAAGCCACATGCTCCACTCCGCCGGCGCAGGCACCGGAAGGAAAGCGATGGATCTCTACACGCCGATCCTGGCGCTGGCACTCATCGCGACGGGCTTCGCGGTCTTCTCCGTGATCATGAGCGCCCTCGTGGGTCCCAAGCGCTACAACCGGGCGAAGCTCGACTCCTACGAGTGCGGCATCGAGCCGACCCCGCAGCCCGTCGGCGGCGGCCGCTTCCCGGTCAAGTACTTCATCACGGCGATGCTGTTCATCGTCTTCGACATCGAGATCATCTTCCTCTACCCGTGGGCCGTGCACTTCGACCAGATGGCCCTGTTCGGACTCGTCGAGATGGTCTTGTTCATCGCCACTGTCTTCGTCGCCTACGCCTACGTGTGGCGCCGCGGCGGACTGGATTGGGACTGATCATGGGACTGGAAGAGAAGCTGCCGAGCGGCGTCCTGCTCACCACGGTGGAGGGCGTGGCCGGCTACATGCGCAAGGCCTCGTTCTGGCCCGCGACCTTCGGCCTCGCCTGCTGCGCCATCGAGATGATGACGAGCGGCGGCCCCAAGTACGACCTCGGCCGCTTCGGCATGGAGGTCTTCCGGGCCAGCCCCCGCCAGGCCGACCTGATGATCGTCGCCGGGCGCGTGAGCCAGAAGATGGCCCCCGTCCTGCGCCAGATCTACGACCAGATGCCCGAGCCCAAGTGGGTGCTCGCCATGGGCGTGTGCGCCTCGTCGGGTGGCATGTTCAACAACTACGCCATCGTCCAGGGCGTCGACCACGTCGTCCCGGTCGACATGTACCTCCCCGGGTGCCCGCCCCGCCCGGAGATGCTCATCGACGCGATCCTCAAGCTGCACGACCAGGTCCAGCAGACCAAGCTCGGCGTCAACCGTCGCAACGAGGTCGCCGAGCTCGAGACCAACGCCCTGCGCGCCCTGCCGACCTCCGACATGAGGGGCCTGCTGCGATGAGCGACGACAAGCCCGACCAGCAGGCCGCCGACACCCCCGAGGAGAAGGTCGACGAGAAGGTCGCGGGCCAGGCCTCGGACGAGTCCGACGACAAGGCCGACGCCAACGAGTCGGCCCGTCCCGCGGAGGAGCGCAACCTCGAGGAGGCCAAGGACGAGACGGGCACCGGCAGCGGTGTCGCGCAGCCCGCTCCCGACCAGTCGCCCGAGAACGTGCCTGCTCCCACCGGCGAGGTCCGCGCGGTCGGCGAGCGCCACGGCATGTTCGGCGTCACCGGCACGGGTGACACCTCCGGCTACGGAGGACTCGTCGCCGGCAAGGTGTTCCCCGCTCCGTCGGCGCGGCCCTACGGCGGCTGGTTCGACGAGGTCGCCGACGCCCTCGAGGCGCGGCTCGCCGCCACCGAGCTGATGACGGCCATCGAGAGCGTCGTGGTTCACCGCGGCGAGATCACCTTCCACGTCCGCCGCGAGGACCTGCCGTTCGTCGCGCAGATGCTGCGTGACGACGAGGCGCTGCGCTTCGAGTTCTGCTCCGGCGTGAGCGGCGTGCACTACCCCGAGGACACCGGCCGGGAGCTGCACGCGGTCTACCACCTGACCTCGATGACCCACAACCGGCTGATCCGGCTCGAGGTCACCGCTCCCGACAGCGACCCGCACGTGCCCAGCCTGGTGAGCATCTACCCCACCCTCGACTGGCACGAGCGCGAGACCTACGACATGTTCGGGCTCGTCTTCGACGGCCACCCCGCACTCACGCGCGTCCTCATGCCCGACGACTGGCCGGGCCACCCGCAGCGCAAGGACTACCCCTTGGGCGGCATCCCCGTGGAGTACAAGGGCGGCAGCATCCCGCCGCCCGACCAGCGCAGGAGCTACAACTGACATGAGCACCGACCAGGACTTCTACGCGGCAGGCGGCGAGACCAGCCAGGGCCGCGTCTTCACGGTCACCGGCCAGGACTGGGACTCGATCACCCAGAGCATCGGCGAGTCCGCCGAGGAGCGCGTCGTGGTCAACATGGGCCCGCAGCACCCCTCCACCCACGGCGTGCTCCGGCTCATCCTCGAGCTCGAGGGCGAGTCGGTCACCGAGGCCCGCTGCGGCATCGGCTACCTGCACACCGGCATCGAGAAGAACATGGAGTACCGCTCCTGGGTGCAGGGCGTGACCTTCTGCACCCGCATGGACTACCTCTCCCCGTTCTACAACGAGATGACCTACGTGCTCGGCGTCGAGCGGCTGCTCGACATCGAGGACGACATCCCCGAGAAGGCGCAGGTCATGCGCGTGCTCCTCATGGAGCTCAACCGCATCTCCTCCCACCTCGTCGCCATCGCGACCGGCGGCATGGAGATCGGCGCGCTGACGGTGATGACGATCGGCTTCCGCGAGCGCGAGCTGGTGCTCGACCTCTTCGAGCTCATCACCGGCCTGCGGATGAACCACGCCTTCATCCGCCCCGGCGGCGTCGCCCAGGACCTGCCGCCCGGTGCCCTCGACGAGATCCGCGACTTCATCGCCCTGATGAAGAAGCGCCTGCACGAGTACGCCGCGCTCTGCAACGCCAACCCGATCTTCAAGGGCCGCCTCGTCGACGTCGGCCGCCTCGACCTCGCCGGGTGCATCGCGCTCGGCATCACCGGTCCGGTGCTCCGCTCGACCGGCTACGCCTGGGACCTGCGCAAGACCCAGCCCTACAGCGGCTACGAGGACTACGACTTCGAGGTCCAGACCTGGGACACCTGCGACTCCTACGGCCGGTTCCGGATCAGGCTCAACGAGATGTCGGAGTCGCTCAAGATCGTCGAGCAGGCGGCCGACCGCCTCGCCGGCCTCGAGGGCGCCCCGGTCATGGTGGGCGACAAGAAGATCGCCTGGCCCAGCCAGCTCGCCATCGGCAGCGACGGCATGGGCAACAGCCTCGACCACATCCGCCACATCATGGGCGAGTCGATGGAGGCGCTGATCCACCACTTCAAGCTGGTCACCGAGGGCTTCCGGGTCCCCGCCGGTCAGGCCTACGTGCCGATCGAGTCCCCCCGCGGTGAGCTCGGCGCCCACGTCGTCTCCGACGGCGGGACGCGTCCCTTCCGGGCGCACTTCCGGGACCCGTCGTTCACCAACCTGCAGGCCACCAGCGTGATGAGCGAGGGCGGCATGGTCTCCGACGTCATCGTCGCGATCGCCTCCATCGACCCCGTCATGGGAGGAGTCGACCGATGAGCACCGAGCAGACTGCCGGGGGGCACACCTCGGCGCCTGACGCCCTCGACGCCACGACCCTCGCCGAGCTGCGCGAGATCGCGGCCCGCTACCCCGAGGCCCGCTCGGGCCTGCTGCCGATGCTGCACCTCGTGCAGTCGGTGCAGGGCCGGATCACGCCCGAGGGCATCGAGGCCTGCGCCGAGGTCCTCGGCATCAGCGCCGCCGAGGTCAACGGGGTCGCGACCTTCTACACGATGTACAAGCGCAAGCCGGTCGGCGACTACCACGTCGGCGTCTGCACCAACACGCTGTGCGCGGTGATGGGCGGCGACCTCATCTTCGAGCGGCTCAAGGACCACCTCGACGTCGGCAACGACGAGACGACCGCCGACGGGAAGATCACCCTCGAGCACGTCGAGTGCAACGCGGCCTGCGACTACGCCCCGGTGATGATGGTCAACTGGGAGTTCATGGACAACCAGACCCCGGAGTCCGCCGTCCAGGTGGTCGACGACCTGCGAGCCGGCACCCCCGTCCACTCCACGCGCGGCCCGCGGCTGTGCACCTGGCGCGAGGCCGAGCGGGTCCTCGCCGGCTTCCCCGACGACCGTGCCGACGAGGGACCGACCGCCGGCCCCGCCTCGCTGGCCGGCCTCACCATCGCCCGCGAGAAGGGCTGGACGGCTCCGGAGCCCTCCGACACGGCTCGCACCTCGGCCACCCAGGACAAGGGAGACAGCTGATGGGAACACTCACCCCGGTCCTCACCGACAACTGGGACACCGAGCGCGCCTGGACCATGGCGGCCTACGAGGAGCGCGGCGGCTACGCGGCGCTCGACAAGGCCTTCGCCATGGCCCCCGACGACGTGATCGACGCCGTCAAGGAGTCGGGCCTGCGCGGCCGCGGCGGCGCCGGCTTCCCCACCGGCATGAAGTGGGGCTTCATCCCGCAGGACAACCCGCGGCCCAAGTACCTCGTCGTCAACGCCGACGAGTCCGAGCCGGGCACCTGCAAGGACATCCCGCTCATGATGGCCAGCCCGCACACGCTGGTGGAGGGCGTCATCGTCAGCGCTTACGCCATCCGCGCCCACACCGCGTTCATCTACGTCCGCGGCGAGGTCCTCCACGTCGTACGACGCCTGCAGCGCGCGGTGCAGGAGGCCTACCTGGCCGGCCACCTCGGCAGCAACATCCACGGCTCGGGCTACGACCTCGACCTGGTCGTCCACGCCGGCGCCGGCGCCTACATCTGCGGTGAGGAGACGGCGCTGCTCGAGGGCCTCGAGGGCCGCCGCGGCCAGCCGCGGCTGCGTCCGCCGTTCCCCGCGGTCGCCGGCCTCTACGCCAGCCCGACCGTGATCAACAACGTCGAGTCGATCGCCTCGGTCCCGAGCATCATCGTCAACGGCCCGGAGTGGTTCGCGGGCATGGGCACCGAGAAGTCCAACGGCTTCGGCATCTTCAGCCTGTCCGGCCACGTGCGGACCCCCGGCCAGTACGAGGCCCCGCTGGGCATCACCCTGCGCGAGCTCATCGACCTGGCCGGCGGCATGCGCGAGGGCCACGAGCTGAAGTTCTGGACGCCGGGCGGGTCGAGCACCCCGCTCCTGACGCCCGAGCACCTCGACGTGCCGCTCGACTTCGAGTCCGTCGGTGCGGCCGGCTCGATGCTCGGCACCCGCGCGCTGCAGCTGTTCGACGAGACCACCTGCGTGGTCCGCGCGGTGCTGCGCTGGACGGAGTTCTACAAGCACGAGTCCTGCGGCAAGTGCACCCCGTGCCGCGAGGGCACGTGGTGGCTGACCCAGACGCTGGCCCGGCTGGAGAAGGGGCAGGGGAGCGAGGCCGACCTCGATCTGCTCCTCGACCAGTGCGACAACATCCTGGGCCGCTCGTTCTGCGCGCTCGGCGACGGCGCCACGAGCCCGATCTCGAGCTCGATCCAGCACTTCCGCGACGAGTACCTCGCCCACCTCACCCACGGCGGCTGCCCCTTCGACGCCGCCGCCTCGACCGCCTTCGCACCCGCTGGAGCACATGCATGACTGCGACCGACAAGGCGCCCGACACGGTCGGCACCGACCTGGTCACGCTCACCATCGACGGCGTCCAGGTCAGCGTCCCCAAGGACACGCTGGTCATCCGCGCCGCCGAGCAGGTGGGCGTGCAGATCCCGCGCTTCTGCGACCACCCGCTGCTCGACCCGGTCGGCGCCTGCCGCCAGTGCCTGGTCGACATCCCCGACGCCGGCAACGGCCGTGGCTTCCCCAAGCCGCAGGCCTCCTGCACGCTGCCGGTCGCCGAGGGCATGGTCGTCAACACCCAGGCGACCAGCGAGGTGGCCGACAAGGCCCAGCAGGGCGTCATGGAGTTCCTGCTGATCAACCACCCGCTCGATTGCCCGGTCTGCGACAAGGGCGGCGAGTGCCCGCTGCAGAACCAGGCGATGAGCAACGGCCGGGGCGAGAGCCGCTTCGCCCACTCCGGTGGCATCAAGCGCACGTTCCCCAAGCCGATCCACATCTCCGCCCAGGTCCTGCTCGACCGCGAGCGCTGCGTGCTCTGCGCGCGCTGCACCCGCTTCTCCGAGCAGATCGCCGGTGACCCGTTCATCGCCCTGGCCGAGCGTGGTGCGCTGCAGCAGGTCGCGATCTACGAGCGCGAGCCCTACGAGAGCTACTTCTCCGGCAACGCGATCCAGATCTGCCCGGTGGGTGCGCTCACCTCGGCCGACTACCGCTTCCGCTCGCGTCCCTTCGACCTCGTCTCCAACCCCGGCGTCGCCGAGCACGACGCCTGCGGTGCCGCGATCCGCATCGACCACCGGCGCGGCAAGGTGATGCGGCGCCTCGCGGGCAACGACCCCGAGGTCAACGAGGAGTGGATCAGCGACAAGGACCGGTTCGGCTTCCGCTACACGCAGGTCGAGGACCGGATCACCTACCCGCAGGTCCGCGAGGACGGCGAGCTCCGGCCCGCGTCGTGGCCCGAGGCGTTCGCCGTGGCCGCCCGCGGCCTGCGCGCCGCCGGTGCCGCCGCCGTCCTCACCGGCGGTCGCGTGACCGCCGAGGACGCCTACGCCTACGCCAAGTTCGCCCGCGTCGCGCTCGGCACCAACGACGTCGACTTCCGTGCCCGCCCGCACAGCGCCGAGGAGGCCAGCTTCCTGGCCTCGCACGTGGCGCTCACGGGCGGCGTGACCTACGCCGACCTGGAGGCCGCGCCGGTCGTCGTGCTGCTCGGCCTCGAGCCCGAGGACGAGGCCGCCACCATCTTCCTGCGCCTGCGCAAGGCCGCCCAGCGCGGACGTACGCAGGTGGTCTCCGTCGCCCCCTACACCTCGCGCGGCCTGCGCAAGATGAAGGGCCGGCTCGTGCCGGCGGTGCCCGGCACCGAGGTCGAGGTCATCGGCTCGCTCCGCGACGCCGAGCACGGCGTCACCAAGGACGCGATCATCCTCGTCGGCGAGCGCCTGGCCGGCACCCACGGTGCCCTCACCGCCGCAGCCGAGCTCGCCGCCGGCACCGGAGCCCGGCTGGCCTGGGTCCCGCGCCGCGCCGGCGACCGCGGTGCCGTCGAGGCCGGTGCGCTGCCCAACCTGCTGCCCGGCGGTCGTCCCGTCACCGAGGCCACTGCGCGCGTCGACCTCGCCGCCGCGTGGGGCGTCGACACGCTGCCCGCCAAGGTCGGTCGCGACGGCAACGCGATCGTCGCCGCCCTCGCCAAGGGTGAGCTCGGGGGAGTGGTGGTCGGTGGCGTGGACCCCGACGACACCGCCGACCCCGCCGCCTTCCGGGCCGCGCTCGACGCGGCCGGGTTCGTGGTCAGCCTCGAGCTGCGCGAGACCGACGTGACCCGAGTCGCCGACGTCGTCCTCCCGGTCGCCCCGGTGGCCGACAAGGCCGGCACCTTCGTGACCTGGGACGCCCGCCCGCGCGCGTTCGAGGCCGTCTTCGCCAACCCCTCGTCGCTGCCGGACCTGCGCGTCCTCGCCGGCATCGCGCAGGAGCTGGGCCGCCCGCTCGGCTTCCGCACGGTCGCCGACGTGCGCGCCGAGATGCAGTCGCTCGGCCCGTGGGACGGCGCCCGCCCGGCGCACGACGCCGGCAAGCCGCCGCGCGCCGCCAAGGGCAGGCGCGGTGCCGGAGCCCTGGCCCTCGCCACCTGGAAGCAGCTGGTCGACCTCGGCTCGATGCAGGACGGCGAGGCGCACCTGCGCGCGACCGGCCGCACGCCCGTCGTGCGCGTGAGCCGGGCGACGTACGAGTCGGTGTTCGGCCTGCTCGAGGGCGAGCCCGGCCGCGAGCAGCTGGCCACCGTCTCCGGCGACCGCGGCAGCGTCACGCTGCCGGTCCTCATCGCCGACCTGCCCGACGACGTGGTCTGGGTCCCGGCGCGGTCCTTCGGCCGCGGCGTCCTGGCCGACCTCGCCTCGCCGGGCAGCCCGGTGACGCTGCGACAGGCGGCGTCGGTCGAGAGCACCGGTCTGGCCCTGAAGGGAGCCACGAAGTGACGAGCATCCTCCCGCTGGCAGCCGAGCTGCCCGACCCCGGCCTGGCCGCCTTCGGCCAGGACCCGTGGTGGGTCATCGCGCTCAAGGCCGTCTTCATCTTCCTGACCCTGGTGCTGCTGACGCTGTTCAACATCTGGTTCGAGCGCCGGGTCGTGGCCCGGATGCAGCACCGCATCGGCCCCAACGTGCACGGTCCCTTCGGCCTGCTGCAGTCGCTGGCCGACGGCGTGAAGCTCGCGCTGAAGGAGGACATCATCCCCAAGGCGGCCGACAAGGTCGTCTTCCTCATCGCGCCGGTGATCGCGGTCGTCCCCGCGTTCATCACCTGGGCGGTCATCCCGTTCGGGCCGGTGGTCAACTTCTTCGGCCACGAGACCCCGCTCCAGCTGACCGACATGCCGGTGGCCGTGCTGTTCATGCTCGCCATCGCCTCGATCGGCATCTACGGCATCGTGCTCGGCGGTTGGTCGTCCGGGTCGACGTACTCGCTGCTCGGCGGCCTCCGCTCGAGCGCGCAGATGATCTCCTACGAGGTCGCGATGGGCCTGGCGCTGGTCGCGGTGTTCCTCTACGCCGGCTCCATGTCGACCTCGGAGATCGTCGCCGCGCAGGACCGCCTGTGGTTCGGGCTGATCCTGCTGCCGTCGTTCGTCATCTACGTGATCTCGATGGTCGGCGAGACCAACCGCGCGCCCTTCGACCTCCCCGAGGCCGAGGGCGAGCTGGTCGGCGGCTTCCACACCGAGTACTCCAGCCTCAAGTTCGCGTTGTTCTTCCTCGCCGAGTACATCAACCTCGCGACCGTGTCGGCCATCGCCACCACGCTGTTCCTCGGCGGCTGGGCCGCTCCGTGGGGCATCGAGAACGTGTGGGAGGGCGCCAACAGCGGCTACTGGCCCCTGCTCTGGTTCTTCGGCAAGGTCTTCATCTTCATCTTCCTGTTCGTCTGGCTGCGCGGCTCGCTGCCCCGCATGCGCTACGACCAGTTCATGGCGCTGGGCTGGAAGGTCCTCATCCCGGTCTCGCTGGCCTGGATCGTGGCCGTGGCCACCATCCGCGTCATCTCGCTCGAGGGCAACATCAACCGCACCTACCTCGTGGCGGCGATCGCCGTCCTGCTCGTGCTCACCGTCGGGCTGATGTTCCTCGGCGACAGCGGCGACAAGGACGACGACACCCGGGCCGAGGAAGCCGACGAGCCGCACGACGCGTTCGCCGGCGGCTTCCCCGTCCCGCCCATGCCCGCCGGCGGCGCCGTCCGCGGGGGCGCGCAGCCGCTGACGTTCACCCACTCGCCGGGGGGACGCACCACCGTCACCGCTTCAGCGGAGGAGAACCATGAGTGAGTCCAGCTCCGGCTCGAAGAGCGTCAAGGAGAGCCTCTGGGACCCGATCGCGGGGTTCGGCGTCACCTTCCGGACGATGTTCAAGAAGGTCGTCACCGAGCAGTACCCGTTCGAGAAGCTCCCCACCGCCCCGCGCTTCCACGGCCGGCACCAGCTGAACCGCTGGCCCGACGGCCTCGAGAAGTGCATCGGCTGCGAGCTGTGCGCGTGGGCCTGCCCCGCGGACGCGATCTACGTCGAGGGTGCCTCCAACGTCGACCTGCCCGACGGGTCCGGGCGCTTCAGCCCGGGTGAGCGCTACGGCCGCGTCTACCAGATCAACTACCTGCGCTGCATCCTGTGCGGGCTCTGCATCGAGGCGTGCCCGACCCGCGCGCTGACGATGACCAACGAGTACGAGCTGGCCGACAACAACCGCGCCGACCTGATCTACGAGAAGTCCGACCTGCTCGCGCCGCTGCTGCCCGGGATGGAGCAGCCGCCGCACCCGATGCGGCTCGGCGACGACGAGGGCGACTACTACCGCGGCAGCTACAGCGGGCGGACCGCCGACCCGGCGACCGTCGGCGGCGAGGCGCAGGCCCAGGAGCAGTGGACCAGCTCGACCGAGAAGGAGTCCTGATGGCCTTCTGGCTCCTGGCCCCGATCATGGTGCTCGCCGCCCTCGGCATCCTCTTCGTCCGCAAGGCCGTCCACGCGGCGCTGCTCCTCGCCGTGGTGATGATCAGCCTGGCGGTGCTCTACGCCGTCCTGGACGCGCCGTTCCTCTTCGCGGTCCAGATCATCGTCTACACCGGCGCCATCCTCATGCTGTTCCTCTTCGTGATGATGCTCATCGGCGTCGACGCCTCCGACTCGATCGTGGAGACCATCCGCGGCCAGCGGGTGATGGCGGTCGTCCTCGGCCTGCTGTTCGGCACCGTGCTGGTCGTGGGCATCAGCCAGGTCACGCTGGGTGCCGTCGTCGGCCTCGACGAGGCCAACGCCGGCGGCAACGTGCCGGCGATCGCCAACATCCTGTTCTCCCGCTACGTCTTCGCCTTCGAGGCGACCAGCGCCCTGCTGATCACCGCCGCGCTGGGCGCGATGGTGCTCGCCCACCGCGAGCGCCTCACGCCGAAGGCCACGCAGGCCGACCTCGCCGCGAAGCGGATGCGCGACTACGCCGAGCACGGCAAGCACCCCGGTCCGCTGCCCTCGCCCGGCGTCTACGCCCGGCACAACGCCGTCGACACCCCGGCGCTGCTGCCCGACGGCACGGCCGCCGAGTCGTCGGTCTCCCGGGTGCTCGCCGCCCGCGGCACGGTCCGCTCGGCTCCCGCGCTCGCCGACGACATCGACGACGTACGCCGCCAGATCGGGGACCCGGCCACGATGCCGGAGACCTCCGGCAAGGCCGGCGCGGCCGCGAACACCGAAGAGGACGTGAAGTGACCCAGTACGTGATCCTCTCCGCGATCCTCTTCACCATCGGCTGCGTCGGCGTCCTGGTGCGCCGCAACGCCATCGTGGTGTTCATGTGCGTGGAGCTGATGCTCAACGCCTGCAACCTGGCGTTCGTCGCCTTCGCCCGTCAGCACGGCAACCTCGACGGCCAGATCACCGCCTTCTTCGTGATGGTGGTGGCGGCTGCCGAGGTCGTGATCGGGCTCGCGATCATCATGACCATCTTCCGCACGCGACGCTCGGCCTCGGTCGACGACGCCAGCCTGCTGAAGTACTGAGGGAGCACTCGTGAACCTGTTGTCCCACTCGGTCCTCATGGCGGCGGAGGACGGTGGCCACGCACCCGTGGTCGCCCCCGACGGCATGGCCGGTGGCGTGTTCGACCTGCTGTGGCTGGTCATCGCCCTGCCGCTGCTCGGTGCGGTCCTGCTGCTCGGCGTCGCGCCGTTCCTCCGGGGGTCGCTCAAGGCCACCGTCGACAAGCACGGCCACCTCCTCGGCACCGCCATGGCGGTCCTGTCGTTCGTGCTGAGCCTCGCGCTCTTCCTCGCCCTGCTCGGCCGCGACGCCGAGGAGCGCCAGGTCGGCCAGCAGCTCTGGACCTGGTTCGAGACCGGCTCCCTCACCGTCGGCATGGACCTGCTCTACGACCAGCTCGCCGCGCTCTTCCTGTTGCTGATCACCGGCGTCGGCTCGCTGATCCACGTCTACGCCATCGGCTACATGGAGCACGACCCGCGCCGGCGGCGGTTCTTCGGCTACCTCAACCTGTTCGTCGCGGCCATGCTCACGCTGATCCTGTCGGCCAACTTCGTGGGCCTGTTCCTGGGCTGGGAGGGCGTCGGCCTCGCGTCGTACCTGCTCATCGGCTTCTGGCAGCACAAGCCCTCGGCGGCCGCCGCCGCCAAGAAGGCCTTCGTCATCAACCGCGTCGGTGACATCGGCCTGTCCCTGGCGATCGCGCTGATGTTCGCCACCTTCGGCACCACCGACTTCGGCGGCGTCAGCGAGCTGGCCGGCGACGCGTCGCAGGACACGATGACGGCGCTCGGCCTGCTGCTGCTCCTCGGGGCGTGCGGCAAGTCCGCACAGGTGCCGCTGCAGGCGTGGCTGCTCGACGCGATGGAGGGCCCGACCCCGGTCTCGGCGCTGATCCACGCCGCCACCATGGTCACCGCCGGCGTCTACCTCGTGGTGCGCGCCAACTTCATCTTCGACCTCGCCCCGATCGCTCAGACCGCGGTGGTCGTGGTGGCCACGGTGACGCTGCTGTGGGGTGCGGTCCTCGGGTGCGCGAAGGACGACATCAAGAAGGCGCTGGCCGGCTCGACGATGAGCCAGATCGGCTACATGATGCTCGCCGCCGGCCTCGGACCGGTCGGCTACCCGTTCGCGATCTTCCACCTGCTCACCCACGGGTTCTTCAAGGCCAACATGTTCCTCGGCGCCGGCTCGGTCATGCACGGGATGGATGACGACGTCGACATGCGCCACTACGGCGCTCTCAACAAGGCCATGCCGGTGACGTTCCTGACCTTCGCGATGGGCTACCTCGCCATCATCGGGTTCCCCGGGTTCTCCGGGTTCTGGTCCAAGGACAAGATCATCGAGTCCGCCCTGGCCGAGAACCTGCTCGTCGGTGTGCTCGCCGTCATCGGAGCGGGCATCACCGCCTTCTACATGACCCGCCTCATGCTGCTGACGTTCTTCACCAGCAGGCGCTGGGAGAAGGACGTCCACCCGCACGAGTCGCCCAAGGTGATGACCGTGCCGCTGATCGTGCTGGCCGCGCTCTCCGTGCTCGGCGGTGCCCTGCTGCTCAACGACTGGATCGTGACCTGGCTCGAGCCGGTCACCGGTCAGGCCGAGCACCACGAGCCGCCGCTGCCCGCGATCGTCATCACGCTGATCATCACCGCCGTCGTCGCCCTCGGCGTCGCCGCCGCCTGGTTCCTCGTCGGCAAGCGCGACGTGCCGCGCGAGGCGCCCCGGGACGTCTCCTTCGCGACCCGGGCCGCGCGTGCGGACCTCTACGGCGACGCGATCAACGACGCGGTCGTGGTCCGTCCCGGGGCCTCGCTCGTGGGCGGCCTGACCACCTTCGACCGGGTCGGGGTGGACGGCGTCGTCGAGGGCGGCTCGGCCGCCGTCGGCGGGCTGTCCCGCACGATGCGCCGCGTCCAGAACGGCTTCGTGCGCTCCTACGCCCTGTCCCTCCTCGGGGGCGCCCTCCTGGTCGTCCTCGCTCTCCTGGCGGTGAACTTCGCATGATCCTGACGATCCTCATCCTGCTGCCGCTGGTCGGCGCGGTCGTCACGGCCGTCGTGCCGGGCGCGCTCGCCCGACTGGTCGGCCTCGGCTTCGCCGCCGCGACGCTGGTCGCCGGCGTCGTCGTCGCCACGCAGTACGACGCCGGCGGGGGCATGCAGCTCACCGAGACCCACACCTGGATCGAGTCCCTCGGCGTCCACTACGCCCTGGGCGTCGACGGCCTGGGCCTGCTGATGATCCTGCTGACCGTCGTCCTCGTGCCGATCGTGCTGCTCGCCGGCTGGCGCGAGTCCGACGAGCCGGGCAACAGCGGCGCCCGGGCGTTCTTCGCCTGGACCCTGGCCCTGGAGGCCATGTCTCTGGCGGTCTTCGCCGCGACCGACGTGCTGCTCTTCTACGTCGTCTTCGAGGCGACGCTGATCCCGGCCTACTTCCTCATCGGCGGCTTCGGCCGCGCCGGTCGGGGACGGGCCGCGACCAAGTTCCTCATCTACCAGCTCGCCGGTGGGCTGATCATGCTCGCCTCGGTGATCGGCCTCTACGTCGTCTCCGCCAACGCCGGCAACCCGAGCTTCCTGCTCAGCGACCTCGCCGCCATCGACATCGACGAGACCACCCAGCGCTGGCTGTTCGTCGGCTTCTTCATCGCCTTCGCGATCAAGGCGCCGATGTTCCCGGTGCACACCTGGCTGGCCGACACCACCGAGAAGGCGACGACGGGCACCTCGGTGCTCCTGGTCTGCGTCCTCGACAAGATCGGCACGTTCGGCATGCTGCGGTTCTGCCTCGGGCTGCTGCCCGACGCCTCGCAGTGGGCGACGCCGGTCGTGGTCGCGCTGGCGCTGGTCTCGATCATCTACGGCGCGCTGGTCGCCATCGGCCAGGACGACGTCCTGCGCCTGATCGGCCTCACGTCGCTCTCGCACTTCGGCTTCATCGTGCTGGGCATCTTCGTGTTCAGCTCCACCGGTGGCGCCGGCGCGATCCTCTACATGGTCAACCACGGCATCGCGACGGCGCTGATGTTCCTGGTCGCCGGGTTCCTCATCCGTCGCACCGGCACGGCGTCCATCCGGCAGATGGGCGGCGTCGAGCGGACGGCGCCGGTCCTGGCCGGCTTCTTCCTGGTCGCCGGGCTCGCGGCCGCCGGCCTGCCCGGCCTGTCGCCGTTCGTCTCGGAGATGCTCGTCATCATCGCTGCGTTCGACCACCACTGGCTGGTCGGGTCGGTCGCCGTCCTCGCCATCGTCCTCGCCGCGTTCTACGCGCTCTGGATGTACGAGCGGACGATGACCGGCGGCGGCCGCGGGGCCGCCGGCCGCGAGGGCCTCGCGCCCGTCGCGGACCTCGACCGGCGTGAGGTCGGCATCCTCGCGCCGCTGCTGCTCGCACTGGTGCTCTTCGGCTTCTACCCGATGCCGCTGCTCGACGTCATCAATCCCGTCGTCCACGACACCCTCGCGGAAGTGGGCATCGGCCAGGAGGGTGGTCCCCAGTGACCGAGTTCGTGAAGCCCAGCATCGAGTACTTCGAGCTGTGGCCGCTGCTGGTCGTCTTCGGGGTCGCCTGCCTCGGCGTCGTCGTGGAGGCCTTCCTCCCGCGCGCCGCGCGCTACACCGCCCAGGTCGTGCTGGCGCTGGTCGGCCTCGTCGTGGCGCTGGTCGGCGTCGTGCTGGTCGCCCGGGACGTCACCACGTACGACGAGGGCGCCGCGCGCGGCGTCCTGGCGGTCGGCGGCACCATCGCCGTCGACGGGCCCAGCCTGTTCATCTGGGGACTGGTGCTGGCCCTGGCCATCGCCGGCGTCCTCCTCTTCGCCGAGCGCCGGCTCGACAACGGCGTCTCGGCCTTCGCCGGCCAGGCCGCCGCGGTGCCCGGGACCGACGCGGAGACCGCCGCCATCGCGGCCAACCGCGAGCACACCGAGGTCTACCCGCTGATGATGTTCGCGGTCTTCGGGATGATGCTGTTCCCGGCCGCCAACGACCTGCTCACCATGTTCGTCGGCCTCGAGGTGCTCTCGCTGCCGCTCTACCTGCTCACCGGCCTGGCGCGCCGTCGCCGGCTGCTGAGCCAGGAGGCGGCGCTCAAGTACTTCCTGCTCGGCGCGTTCTCGTCCGGCTTCTTCCTCTACGGCGCCGCCATGCTCTACGGCTACGCCGGGTCGATGGACTTCGCCGCGATCAACGAGGCGGTCCGCAACGACGTCGGCAGCTCCAGCCTGCTGCTCCTCGGCACCGGCCTGCTCTCCGTCGGCCTGCTGTTCAAGGTCGGCGCGGTGCCGTTCCAGGCGTGGACGCCCGACGTCTACCAGGGCGCCCCGACCCCGGTCACGGCCTTCATGGCGGCCGGCACCAAGGTCGCCGCTTTCGGCGCGATCATGCGCCTGTTCTACGTCGCCCTCGGCGCCGACCGCTGGTCGTGGCAGCCGATGCTGTGGATCATCGCGATCCTGTCGATGTTCGTCGGTGCCGCGCTCGCGATCACGCAGAGCGACATCAAGCGCCTGCTGGCCTACTCCTCGGTCGCCCACACCGGCTTCATCCTCACCGGCGTGATCGGGATCCAGGCCTCCGACCAGCTCGCGGTCGGCGAGATCAGCTCGGTGCAGGCGGTGCTGTTCTACCTCGCCACCTACGGCTTCGCCACGATCGGCGCGTTCGCCGTGGTCAGCCTGGTCCGCGACGGCGGCGGCGAGACCACGGCCATCGACCGGTGGGCCGGGCTCGGCAAGGAGTCGCCGGTGGTCGCGGCCGTCTTCGCCTTCTTCCTCCTCGCCATGGCGGGGATCCCGCTCACCGCGGGCTTCGTCGGCAAGCTGGCCGTCTTCTCCGTGGCCCTCGCCGCGGGGGCGTGGCCGGTCGTCGTGGCCGCCGTGCTCGCGAGCATCATCGCGGCGTTCCTCTACATCCGGGTCATCAAGGTCATGTACTTCGACGAGCCGATCGGCGCCGGTCCGAGCGTGGCGTACCCGTCCGTGCTGACCGCGACGACCATCGCCGTCGGCGCGGCCGTCACGCTCGTCCTCGGCGTCCTGCCCGGCCCGGTGCTCGACCTGGCGGCGGTTGCGGGAGAATTCATCAGGTGACCGACTCGCCCCTCGCCATGCCCGTCGTCGACGCCGAGCTCGAGCTCCGGCTGGTCGGCCGGCTGGCGCGCATCGAGGAGCTGTTGGCCGAGCACTGCCAGGGGCGTACGCCCTACGTCACGCAGGCGGCGACCCACCTGATGATGGCAGGCGGGCGGCGGTTCCGGCCGCTCCTCGTGCTGCTGGCGGCGGAGGCCGGCACGCATCCTGACGCGCCGGAGGTCGACACCGCCGCGTGCGTCGTGGAGCTGACGCACGTCGCCTCGCTCTACCACGACGAC
This sequence comes from Nocardioides renjunii, assembly GCF_034661175.1. Taxonomy (NCBI): domain Bacteria; kingdom Bacillati; phylum Actinomycetota; class Actinomycetes; order Propionibacteriales; family Nocardioidaceae; genus Nocardioides; species Nocardioides renjunii. The sequence continues at coordinate 619,817 of NZ_CP141058.1, forward strand.
GTGATGGACGAGGCGGCCCTGCGCCGCGGGGCCGACACCGCCAACGCACGCTGGGACAACCACGTCGCGATCCTCACCGGCGACTTCCTGTTCGGCCGCTCGTCCGAGCTCACCGCCGACCTCGGGCCCGACGCCGTACGCATCCAGGCCCAGACCTTCACCCGGCTCGTGGAGGGCCAGATCCTCGAGACGGTGGAGCCGGGGCCGGGGGAGGACCCGCTCCAGCACTACCTCGAGGTCGTCGCCGGCAAGACGGGGTCGCTGATCGCGACGTCGGCCCGCTACGGCGCGATGTTCGGCGGCGCCCGCCCTGAGGTGGTCGAGGCGCTGCGCGCCTACGGCGAGATCGTCGGCTCGGCCTTCCAGCTCTCCGACGACATCCTCGACATCGCCGCCGACTCCGACGCCTCCGGCAAGACGCCGGGCACCGACCTGCGCGAGGGCGTGCCGACCCTGCCGGTCCTGATGGCGCAGGCGTCCACCGACCCCGCGGACGCCCGGCTCCTCGAGCTGCTGGCCGAGCCGCTGGTCGACGACGGCCTGCGCGCCGAGGCGCTCGACCTGCTCCGCCGGCACCCCGCCATGGACCAGGCCCGTGACCACGTCCTCGGCCAGGCCACCCAGGCCAAGAAGCTGCTCGAGGTGCTCGACCCCGGTCCGGTGCGCACCGCGCTGGAGTCGTTCGCCGACATCGTGGCGACCCGCACGTCCTGACGAGACGCCCCGTTGGGGTGGGGCGTGCGCATGGAGTGAGCCCGATGCGGTCACTGGGAGGGACAGAACCTCCGACCAGTCAAGGCGGCACCACATGTCTCACGCGAACGAAGAAGCGGGTCGCGACACGGCCGGGCGCCGGTCGCTCGACGGCGCGGACGACACCCGGCACACCATCCCCAGACCGGCGGACGAGGAGCTCGTCTACCGCGTCGACGACAAGGACGAGGTCGTCGGTGCCGGACGCCGGAAGTTCGACGTCCTGGCCACCATCGCCGGCGCGCTCGCCGCGCTGGGGACCTTCCTGCTGCTCACCAGCCTGCTGAGCGCGCTCGGCGGCACCATCGGCTTCGAGACCGGGCTCGACGACAGCGACATCGCCCTCGGCAGCGTGATCGGTGCCCTCGTGGCACTGTTCATCGCGTGCCTGGTCGGTGGCTGGGTGGCCGGGCGCATCGCCCGCCACCACGAGGCCAAGCACGGGCTCGTCTCACCGCTGTGGCTGATCCTCATCGCCGCGGTGCTCGCCGGTCTCGGTGCGCTGCTGGGCGACCAGTTCAACGTGACCGAGAAGATCGGGCTGCCCAACTGGTTCTCCCGCGACGCGTGGACGACGGGCGCGATCATCGCCGGCCTGCTCGCGCTGGCGCTCATGCTGCTCGGCGGCTGGCTGGGCGGGAAGCTCGCCTCGCGGCACCGCGACCACGCCTCCGTGGCCGTCGTCGAGACCAAGCGCGCGGTGCGCGAGCGACCGGGCGGGATCGTCCGGGGGAGGAGCAACCGATGAGCGGGACGGGCGAAGGTCTGCCGCGCGACCACGACGGCACCGACGAGGTTCACGACTCCGAGCGGACGCTGCACGGCAGCACGACGTACGGCGCCGACTCCGACTCCGATTTCGACGCGACGCGGTCCGACCCGGGCAGCGCCGAGACGGTGCTGCACGAGGAGCGGGCCGTCACCGGGACCGAGACCGTCGACGCCGGCAGCGTCCGGGTGCGCAAGCACGTCGAGACCCACCCGGTGGAGTACTCCGTGCCGCGCGACGTCGAGCACGTCGACACGAGCGAGCGGATCTCCGTCGCGGAGGGCGACTCCGGCGAGGTCGAGGTGCTGGAGGACGGCTCGGTGTCGATCCCGGTCTTCGAGGAGGTCCTCGTCGTCACCAAGCGGCTGGTCGTCCGCGAGCGGGTGATCGTGCGCAAGCACACCGTCGTCGACGAGTACCAGCTGCAGACGGAGCTGCGGCGCGAGCACATCTCCGTCGACGCCGACGACTCGGTCGACCTCGTCGACAACCGGTCCGGCGCCGGCGTGGACCGCGACGACACGACCACGGACGACACGACCGACCGCACCTGATCTCGCGCCGGACGTCATACGGGCGGGGCCGACGGTGGCCCCGCCCGTACGACGTCCGCGGAGCTGCTCAGGTGGCCGGCGCGGAGTCGATGATGTCGGCGAGCACGGACCCTGCGTGCAGCAGGACCAGCATGCGTCGGGCGATGCCGTCCAGCCGGGCGTCGAGGGCGGCGACCGAGTCGCTCGTGTCAGCGAGGTCGCGGATCGCCGTGATGGCCCTCTGCACGTCGGGGATGCGGTAGCCGCCGGCACGCAGGGCAGCGGTGACGCGCGCCTCCCGGATCGCGGTCACGGTGTAGCGCCGTGCGGTCCCGGTGCGTGTGGTGACGCGCTCGGGTGCCACCAGGCCGGCCTGCTCCCAGAAGCGGAGCGTCGACGCCCTGACCCCGAGCGCCTGCGACAGCTCAGTGATCGTCATGGAGTCGTCCTCGACGGGCTCGGCGTCGGTCGTCGCCTCGTCGTCGATGAGCGCGAGCGCACGCCGTGCCGAGAGCGCCTGCTCCCGCTCGGCCTCGAGCCTGGTGTGCAACCCGCAGACGAGGGCCGAGGCCCGGTGGCGCGGCTGGAGGCGGATCTCCCGCATGGCGCGCCGCGCCTCGACCGGCCCCACGGCTCGGGCGAGGTCACGGTAGGCGCGCAGGTCGCGGACGTGGTCCGCCGAGAACCGCCGGTACCCGTTGGGCGACCGGGCCGCCACGGCGATCACGCCGAGAGCCTCCAGGTCGCGCACCTGCTGGGCGGAGCATCCCGCAGCAGCCGCGACAGCAGCCGTCGTCATCAGTGGCGCCGTCTGGTCCGCGCGCATCGTCCGAACCCTCCACAAGCACTTCAACCACACACTTGAACCATGAGTATGGACCAGGTCCTCCGGACGATCCGATCCTTCGACGGGGTGCTCGAGCTCGCCCCGGGCGAGGGCAGCGCCTTCCCCGAGCTGGCATGGGGCGACCACTTCTTCTACTACGCGCCCGACGGCGAGGTGCCGACGCGCGAGCAGCCGTACGCCACCATCGTGACGAAGAACTATCCCGACGACGCCCCGTCCCGCCTCGACGAGCCCGACCGGTGGCGACTGAACATCCATGCCGGCACTAAGAAATTCGTCGAGCTGCTGGGGGAGGACCCCCGCTCACCGGTGAGGACGTGGGACCTCGCCGCCACCGACGTGGTCCTTCCCCACCCGGTCCACCGCGCGCAGGGCTGGGTGGCGATCGTCGTCCCGGGGGCGGCCACCCACGAGCTCGCGGTCCGCCTCCTGCGGGACGCGCACGAGGCGGCTCGGCGCCGGGCTTCGCGACGACCCCGCTAGACCTGCTCGGTCAGCTGCGGCGGCGGCGCGCCGGTGAGCCTGACGCCGGTGATCGTGCGCCGGGTGAGGGCGAACGCCCCGACGAGCACGGCGAGGGCGAAGCAGCCGAGCTGCACGCTGCCCGCGCCGAAGGCGACGGCGAGCGGGCCGACGGCGACCTGGCCGATCGGGGTGGCCACGAACGAGAAGAACCCGTCGATCGCCATGATGCGCGACAGCATCGCCTCGGGCACCTTCTCCTGCACCAGGAGGTTCCACGAGAGGTCGAGCAGGCTCAATGCCGCCCCGGCGACGACGAAGGCCGTCGAGAGGAGCCACACCTCGACGTGCGTGCCCAGCACGAGCATCGGCACGCACCACACGACGAACGCGACCATGATGACCTTCATCGGTGCGGTGACGACGACCTTGGCGAGGAAGAACGCCGCGACGAACACCCCGACCGCCTGGGCGGACCGGGCGAGGCCCCAGCCCTCGCTGCCGATCGTGTCGTCGGCGATGACGGGGCCCAGCACGTTGATCGCGCCGCTGACGAGGGCGTTGAACACGAGGGCTGCGGACGCGGCCGGGATGACCCAGCCCAGCTGACGCGCGTACGCCCAGCCGGCGGTGAAGTCGCCGATGACGCTGGGCTTCGCGCTGCTGCGGTCCCCGGGAGGGAGCCGCACGAGGAGCAGGAGGACGGCCGCGACGAGGTAGGTCACCGCATCGACCGCCAGCGCCCACCCCGGCCCGACGGTCGCGACCAGCACGCCCGAGAGCGCGGGACCGATGATCCCGAGCGCGCTGGTGGCCTGCCCGATGAGCAGGAACGCGGCCTGCCGCTCCTCGGCGGGCAGCAGGATCGGGACCATGCCGAGGAACGCGGGATAGCTCACGGCGAAGACGGTGCCGGCCACGGCCTGGAGGACGACGAGGTGCCAGATCTCCGCCTGCCCGCTGATGACGAGTCCGGCCGTCAGCGCCTGCGTGATGCCCTGCACGAGGTTGCACCCGCGCAGCACGATCGCCCGCGGCAGGCGGTCGGCGATCGCTCCGCCGAGGAGCATGAAGACGACCGTCGGCACGCTCGACGCCGCGACCACCCAGCCGAGGGCCGACGCGGAGTCGTCGATGTCGAGGACCGCGAACGCGAGGGCCACCCCGGCCATCGACGAGCCGGCGCGGTTGACCACCTGCCCGATGAAGAAGTAGCGGAAGGCGGGTGTGGCGAGCGGCGACAGTCGGCTGCTCACCGAGGAAGTGAAGCGGCATCGGCCTCGCCGCACAAGTGACGCGGCCGGTCATGCCTCCCGCGCGAGCGCGGCGACGCTCTCGCCCACGTGGTCGCGGAAGCGCGGCCGGCTCGGCGTCCAGCCGAGGTCGGCGCGGACCCGGTCGCCACGGATGCGGAACGACGTCGTCAGGCTGTCGACCAGGGGACCTCCCAGCAGGAGCCTCAGGAGGGCCGGGGGCACGGAGCCCACCCGCGGGCGTCCCATGGCGTCGGTGACGAGGTCGGTGAGCTCGCGCAACCGGAGCGGCTCGTCGTCGACCACGGCGTACGCCGACCCCGGCTGCGCGCGGGCCAGCGCGGCGACGTACGCCGCCGCCAGGTCGTCGACGTGCACGCAGCTCCACCAGTTGCGCCCGGCGCCGAGGCACCGCAACCGGCCCTGCTCGGCCTGCTCGACGAACGCCGAGGCGAACAGGCCCCCCGGACCGTAGACGAAGCCGGGCGACAGGCGGACGACGTCGAGGCCGCGGTCGCGGTGGAGGGCGTCCAGCTCCCGAGCCATCCGCGCATGGCCCACGCCGAGCGGGGAGGGCGTGAGGGGAGTGGCCTCGTCGATCCACGCGTCGCCGTGGTCGCCCCAGTCGAAGCAACCGCCGGTGTAGACGAGCCGGCGACCGTGCCCGACGCACGCGTCGGCGAGCGCCTGCGTCATGACCCGGTCGGCATCGAAGAGCCGCTCGGCTCGCCGTGCAGTGAGCCGGCCCGGAAGTGACAGCATGGCGGTGTGCACGACGGCATCCACACCCTCGACCAGGTGCGCGTACGTCCCCGGGACGAGCATGTCGCCCTCCCGCAGGACCGGCGCCTCGCCCAGCTGCCTGCGCGCCCGGCCGGCGTCGCGGACGAGGGCCTCGACCCCGTGCCCGTCGGCCAGCAGCCGCCGCACCACGGCGGAGCCCACGAATCCGGTCGCCCCGGTCACCAGCACGCGCATGGCGTCACTCCGTCCGTCGGTGGTCGATCGTCAGTCCTGCTGACGGTAGCCCACGACACCTACGCCGCATGAGGGCCGAGGTACGGGACGGGCTCCCCGCCGAGCTCACCGCGCGCACGGCGGTCCTGCTGCGAGAGGTGCTGGCGCGTGTGGAGGCCACGGGCGAGGAGGCGCTCGCCACCCTCGACCTGAGCGGGCGCGAGTACGGCGTGCTGGCGCTGCTGGTCCACGACGACGCTGCCCGCAACCAACGCCACCTCGGCGCGGCGCTGGGGATCGACCGCACCACGACGATGAAGCTGATGGCCGGCCTGGAGTCGCGGGGCCTGGTGGAGCGTGGACCGGACCCGGCCGATCGACGCTCCTACCGCCTCGTCGCCACGGACGCCGGGCGCGCGCTCTGTGCTCGCGCCGACCTGGTCCTGTCCGCGTGTGACGACGTCATCACGGAGGGTCGGCTCGACGAGCACGAGGTCGTGGTGCTGCGGGACCTCCTGCGGCGGCTGGTGTGACCAGCCTGCACTCCTGAGCGAGACACTGTGCCGGTGACGATGGACCGCGAGCGCTGGCTGGACCTCGTCTCGGAGATGTTCACCCTGGTGATGGAGCAGGCGGCTCTCGGCGAGGTGACCCGTGCGGTGACCGACCTCCTCGGTGACGGACGGGAGGTCGTGCACGGCCCCTGGCAGCCGGATGAGTGCCGGGCGGTGCTCGAGCCGTGGCACCAGGCCGGGTGGCTCGACCTGGTCGCCGATGCAGAGCCTCCCTCCGGTCTCGCCGACGCGCCATGGCGCGACCGGGCCGCGCGGGACGGCGCATACCTCGTCCTGGACGCGGCTGATGCGCGAGCGCTCCTCGCCGCCCCGGCGCGCTGGGTCGCCGGCACCGCGGACGGCGAGGTGATGCTGTGCGTGAGCGACAGCGGCTCCGCCCGCGAGTACGCGGAGTGGCTCCGGCTCGCCGGTGATGCGGAGCGGGTCGGCGAGACCTGAGCCGACGGTTGCCGCGCGCGACGTGCCTGCGGTCTCGTCAGGGCGACGCCCGGCGTGACCGGTGCTCCGTCGGTGGAAGCAGGCGTGGGCCCGTGCCGCACGTGAGGGTGCTGCCCATTCGCACCGAGCGGAGCGGGGCGCGGACTTCGGTAGTGGGACGCGCCGTTGCGTGCCAGAGCCCCCGCCGACCTCAGGTCGGCGGGGTGTGGGGCGGCGTCATGGTCGGTCGGGCGGGTCGGCCCCAGCAGCAGCGCGCGGCGGGGTGTCGATGCGGATCGTGCCGGTGTGGTCGCGTCGGTAGCGGTGGCCGTGCGGGCTGGTCCACTCGTAGACACCCGGCGCGGTCACCTCGTAGCGCCAGGCGGTGTGGGTCTTGAGGCGGTGGTGCCAGCGACACTCCGGGGCGAGGTTGGAGCTGACTGTCGGACCGGGTTGCGTGCGGCCCTCGCCGGCAGCGTCGTGGTCGTAGGCGATGACGTGGTCGATGTCGCAGGCTCGTGCTGGTCGGGTGCACCACGGGAAGACGCAGGTGCGGTCGCGGAGGATGATTTGTTCGCGGATGCGGTCGGGGATGTCGTAGCCGGGTGAGGTGAGCTCGGCGGTGAGGTCGATGACCGGCTTGATGGTGACCTTGGTGCGGGAGTCGCCGCACCAGTTCGTCACCTGGTCGAGGAGGACGAGCCGCTGGCCCTCCTCCATCTGCCCGGTGGGGCCGAAGATGGTGTCCAGCCCGTCGAGACTGGTCGGGAAGTGGGTGTGCAGGACGACTTCTCGCGCAACGGGCAGGCCGTCCTCGCTCCTGGCGGCGGTCGAGCCTCGGGCGTGGAGGTCGAGGGCGGTCTGGGTGCGGGCGAGGTCGCCGAGCGCAGCGGACCGTCGGGCGTCGAGCGGAGCTTGTGAGCCGAGTGCTTTCAGCGTCTCGGCGCCGTGGGTGAGGGCTCGGTCGAGGTCGAGGGCGTCGGCGATGTCGAGCTCGGCCTCGAACCGCATGGTGCCGGCGTAGTGCACGTCGTCGGAGTGGAGGGTGGCGTGGCGCGGGTCGACGTGCTGCCACCCGTCTTCGGGATCACTCGTGGGGTCGTGGGTGTCGAGGTGGTGGCGCTTGATGGTCTCCGCGACGAGCCGGTCGAGCTGTGCGGGACCGACGCGTCCGGCGACGGCCGCGACCTGGGCGTCGACCCACCGCGCCGCCTCGACCGTGAGGGACGGGGTGGCGTGGATCGTGGCTTCGGCGACCGTGCGGGCGCGCCAGGCCGGGACCTGGCCGGCGTGGACATGCGCCCACAGCCGTGGGAGGCGGTGCCGCAGCTCGAGGGCGGCACCGATGAGCCGCTTCGCCGAGGTGGAAGAGATGCCGAGCACGGTTCCGAGCTCGGCGATGCAGAACTCCGCCACCGCCGGACAGCCCTCGCCGGCGATGGGCTCCTCGTGCTCGAGCCCGTAACGGCCATCGTCGGTGAACACCGCGGCGGTGTGGATCGACTCCGGCGGGTGGAGGTCGGCCCACCGGGCGGCCACCTCCAACAGGTCAGCTGCCGCGCGGTCCTCAGCGGCCTTCCGGTCGTGGGCGAGTGCCAGCAGCGCGGGGCCCGAGAGGTCCTCGACCTCTGCTCTTGGGGCCGCTGCCAGCGTCTCGATCATGTGTTCGATTCTACGGACAACCACCGACAACGGACTGTGCTCAAGAAGTTCTGTTGCAGACGTCTCGATACGCCTCGTTCCCGGCTACTCGATCAGCGAGGCAGCCCGGGTCTGGATACGCGTCGATCGTGCCTCGGCTCGGCTGCTTGACCCCGACGGAAGGGGTCTCGATACGCCTCGTTCCTCGGCTACTCGACCAGCGAAGGAGACGAGCGACCAGCGAAGGAGACGAGCGACCACCGAAGAAGACGAGCGACCACCGACCGCCGACCCGCAGCCCTCAGGCAGCGCTCGCGTGCGCCACCAGGCGCAGCTGTCGGCGTCGGTGGTTCACCATCTCGATCGTGAACACCGCGAGGGCCACCCAGACCAGGCCGAAGCCGATCCACCGGCTGGCGGGCATCGCCTCGTCGAAGACCAGGATGCCGAGGGCGAACTGGATGGTCGGCGCGAGGTACTGCAGCAGCCCCAGCGACACCATCGACACCCGGATGGCGGCGGCGCCGAAGAGCATGAGGGGGATGGCGGTGATGATCCCGGTCGTGGTGAACAGCAGCGCGTGCCCGGTGCCGTGCGAGGCGAAGTTGGACTCGCCCGTCGACATCAGCCACGCGATGTACGCCGCCGCGACCGGCGCCAGCACGAGGGTCTCCAGGGTGATGCTCTCCACCGCGTCGACGGCCGCCTGCTTCTTGGCGAGGCCGTAGGTGCCGAAGCTGAAGGCGAGGACGAGCGCGACCCACGGCGGTCGGCCGTAGTCGACCGCCAGCACGACCACCGCGACGAAGGCGATGCCCATGGCCACCCACTGCAGGCGTCGCAGCCGCTCGCCGAGGACGAGCACGCCCATGAGGACCGTGACGAGGGGGTTGATGAAGTAGCCCAGCGACGTCTCCACGACCCGACCGTTGTTGACGCCCCAGATGTAGGCGCCCCAGTTGAACGAGATGACCACGGCGGCGCCGGTGAGGATGAGCACCTTGCGGCGGTCGCGCACCAGGGCGCGGAGCTGGCCGGCCCGGCGCCACAGCACGACGATGACGAGCATGGTCAGCAGCGACCACACGATGCGGTGGGCGAGGATCTCGACAGCGCCGCCGGGCTCCAGCAGGGTCCAGTAGAGCGGGAAGGTGCCCCAGAGGATGTAGGCCAGCGCACCGAGGATCACGCCGCGACGGCTATCTGGCACTCGGGAAGTGTAGGGGCGGGCGTCGCCTACGATGGTGGGGCCCCGGGGGCGGGACCCCGGTCGCACCAGTTCCAGTCGTCTCTCGAGGGGGAGTTACACATGCGGACCTTCCGCGCAGTCCTGGCGGCCTTCGTGGCCGCCCTGCTCGTCTCCAGCGCGCTCGCCACGGGAGCGAGCGCCGGCTCTCTGCCCAAGCGGATCATCGACGAGGTGCCGCCGGGCGACAAGCAGGTCTCCTACAACGCCTTCAAGCTCAAGGGCACCGTGAGCGAGCCCCAGGTCGACGGCACCCTGCTGCCCTACGCCGAGCAGAAGGTGAAGATCCTCAAGAAGGCCTGCGGCTCCTGCAAGTGGAAGACCGTCAAGAAGGTGAAGACCGACGAGCGCGGCGTCTTCAAGACCCGCATCTACGCCCCCTCGAAGGGCCGCTGGAAGTGGCGCTCGAAGGTCGACAACTCCAACGGCTACGGCAACACCAAGGGCAAGGTCTGGACGCTCTACTTCCGCTGAGCCCCGCCCGGACGGTCCCCGACCCCGACCGGGGTCAGAGGATCGTCCAGGTGTCCCCGCCGCCGATCAGCGCCGCCAGCTTGGCGGAGCGGTCGGCGGCGGCGCCGTCTCCGGACCCGTGGGTCGCGCTGGCCACCTGCTCGCGGGCGGCGTCGTCGTACGTCGGTCGCTCGACCTGGCGGAAGATGCCGATCGGCGAGGTGTTGAGGTAGCCCGAGTCGGTCAGGCGGGAGATGGCGAAGGCCAGCGTGGGGTCGGAGCTGTGGGCGTCGTGCACCACGACGTCGGCCGCGGCCACGTCGGCGGTCGCGACGACCTTCACGCCGCCCGTCGCCTCGTCGCGGACCAGCGCCTTGCTGCCACGTCCGTCGTCGAGCGCGGCGCCGAAGGTCACGGGCTCGCCGTGCACCAGCGGGATGATCGCGTCGGCCTTGGTCTCGGGGGACTTGATGGCGTCGAACGCGCCGTCGTTGAAGATCGGGCAGTTCTGGTAGATCTCGACCAGCGAGGTGCCGCGGTGGGCGGCGGCCGCGGCGAGCACCGAGGTGAGGTGCTTGCGGTCGGAGTCGATGGTGCGGGCCACGAACGTCGCCTCGGCGCCCAGGGCGAGCGACACCGGGTTGAAGGGGTGGTCCAGCGAGCCCATCGGCGTCGACTTGGTGACCTTGCCGGTCTCCGAGGTGGGGGAGTACTGACCCTTGGTGAGGCCGTAGATCCGGTTGTTGAAGAGCAGGATCGTCATGTTGACGTTGCGGCGCAGCGTGTGGATCAGGTGGTTGCCGCCGATCGACAGCGCGTCCCCGTCGCCGGTGACGACCCACACCGACAGGTCCTCGCGAGCCGTGGCGATGCCCGTGGCGATCGTCGGCGCGCGGCCGTGGATCGAGTGCATGCCGTAGGTGTCGAGGTAGTAGGGGAAGCGCGACGAGCAGCCGATGCCGGAGACGAAGACGATGTTCTCGCGGCGCAGGCCGAGGTCGGGCAGGAAGGACTGCACGGCCTTGAGCACGGCGTAGTCGCCGCAGCCCGGGCACCAGCGGACCTCCTGGTCGGAGGTGAAGTCCTTGCCCGTCTGGGGCTGGTCGGTGGTCGGGACCGCCTCGATGCCGGAGCGGAAGGCGGGGATGCCCAGGTCGGTCAGGGGCTCAGTCATCGTTGCTCTCCTGGTCGGTGGTGGGGGTGAGGTCCACGTCGATCCCCTCGGCCTCGGCCACCAGTCCGCCGATCACGTCGGCGAGGACGGCTGCCTTGAGCGGGAGACCGCGGACCTCGTTGTAGCCGACCACGTCGACGAGGTACTTCGCGCGCAGCAGCATCGAGAGCTGGCCGAGGTTCATCTCGGGCACCAGCACCTTGTCGTAGCGGCGCAGCACCTCGCCCAGGTCGTGGGGGAAGGGGTTGAGGTGGCGCAGGTGGGCCTGCGCGACGCGGTAGCCGGCGCGGCGGACACGGCGTACGCCGGCGCCGATGGGGCCGTAGGTCGAGCCCCAGCCGAGGACGAGGACCTTGGCGCCGCGGCCGTCCTCGGCGCCCGGGTCGTCGACCACGAGCGGCGGGAGCGAGTCGGCGATGCGGTCGACCTTGGCCTGGCGGGTGCGGACCATGAAGTCGTGGTTGGCCGGGTCGTAGGAGATGTTGCCGTGACCGTCACCCTTCTCCAGCCCGCCGATGCGGTGCTCGAGCCCGGGCGTGCCGGGGATCGCCCACGGGCGGGCCAGGGTGGCCTCGTCGCGGAGGTAGGGCCAGAACTCCGCGTCGTCGCCGTCGCCGTAGTTGGTGGCGGTCGCGAAGTCGGGGTCGATGGTCGGCAGCTCGTCGAGGGAGGGGATGCGCCACGGCTCGGAGCCGTTGGCGAGGTAGCCGTCGGAGAGCAGCATCACCGGTGTGCGGTAGGTGACGGCGATGCGCACGGCCTCGATCGCGGCGTCGAAGCAGTCGCCGGGGGACTGCGGCGCGACGATCGGCACCGGGGCCTCGCCGTTGCGGCCGAACATCGCCTGCAGGAGGTCGGCCTGCTCGGTCTTGGTCGGCAGCCCGGTGGAGGGGCCGCCGCGCTGCACGTCGATGACGACGAGGGGCAGCTCGGTCATCACGGCCAGGCCGATGGCCTCGGACTTGAGGGCCACGCCGGGACCGGAGGTGGTGGTGACGCCGAGCTGGCCGACGAAGGAGGCGCCGATGGCCGCGCCGACGCCGGCGATCTCGTCCTCGGCCTGGAACGTCGTCACGCCGAAGCCCTTGTGCTTGCTGAGCTCGTGGAGGATGTCGGAGGCCGGGGTGATGGGGTACGACCCCAGGAAGACCGACAGGCCCGACTGCACGCCCGCGGCGACGAGGCCGTAGGACAGGGCGAGGTTGCCGGTGATGTTGCGGTAGTTGCCGGGCGCCATCTTGGCGGGCTTGACCTCGTAGCGGACCACGAACGCCTCGGTGGTCTCGCCGAAGTTCCAGCCGGCCTTGAACGCTGCGAGGTTGGCGTCGCGGATGTCGGGCACCTTGGCGAAGCGCTTGGTGAGGAACGCGTCGGTCGTCTCGGTCGGGCGGCCGTACATCCACGACAGCAGGCCCAGCGCGAACATGTTCTTGGCGCGCGAGGCGTCCTTGCGCGACAGCCCGAACTCCTTGACCGCCTCGACCGTCATGCCGGTGAGGTCGACCGTGTGGACGGCGTACTCGGAGAGGCCGTCGCCGTCGAGCGGGTTCTCGGTGTAGCCCGCCTTCGTCAGGTTGCGTGCGGTGAAGTCGTGGGTGTCGACGATGATCGTCGCGCCCTTGGACAGGTCGCCCAGGTTGGCCCGCAGCGCGGCCGGGTTCATCGCGACGAGCACGTCGGGGGCGTCGCCCGCGGTGAGGATGTCGTGGTCGGCGAAGTGGACCTGGAACGACGAGACGCCCGGGAGCGTGCCCTGGGGTGCGCGGATCTCCGCCGGGAAGTTCGGGAGGGTGACCAGGTCGTTGCCGAAGGCGGCCGTCTCCTGCGTGAAACGGTCGCCGGTGAGCTGCATGCCGTCGCCGGAGTCACCGGCGAACCGGATGATGACGCGGTCGAGCTGCTTGACCTGCTTCTCGGGTGCTACCACAAGCGTCAACGATAGCCGCCGCCCGGTCACCGACCGACGCTCGGCTGCGTGGTGGGACGGCCGCCGAGCGGGGGGTGTGACAGGGGTCATGCGGCCGCCGCGGGACGCTGTCGCGTCGCGTCTTCCAGCATGTGAGACGGCCGCCGAGGCGATTCTCCGCGAGGCCCGGTGAGCGTGACACGCGCCGCGACCTGCCCTTTTGTTAGTCCGCCGAACGAATCCGTGCGACGAATTGGTAAGGCCGACTAACGAACCTCTTGTGACCGATGTCACGCAGTCCCTACGGTCGAGGCGACCGGGCGCACCGCGCCCCATCCACTCGGGAGGATCCATGCTGTCCACGCTCGTCCCTCGACCGCCCGTCCGGCGGGCCGTCGGCCTCGTCGCCGCCACCGTGCTGACGGTGGCGCTGCTGCCGTTCGCGCTCGCCGCACCCGCCTCCACGCTCGCGCCGGCCGGCCCTGCCGCCCTGGCTGCCTGCACCGCCCCGGCCTGGACCGCCACCGCGGTCTACACCGCGAACAACCAGGTCACCCACGCCGGGCGCACCTGGCGCGCCAAGTGGTGGACCCAGAACGAGACGCCCGGGACGACCGGGGAGTGGGGGGTCTGGGCCGACCTGGGCGCCTGTGGTGGCACCCAGCCCACCGACCCGCCGACCACCACGCCGCCGACGACGCCGCCGACGACGACGAACCCGCCGAGCCCGAGCGGCAAGAAGGTCATCGGCTACTTCACCAACTGGGGCACCTACGGCCGCAACTTCCACGCCAAGGACCTCGACACCTCCGGCTCCGCCGCCAAGCTCACCCACATCCTCTACGCGTTCGGCAACGTCCAGAACGGTCGCTGCACCGTGGGTGACCCGTACGCCGACCACGACAAGGCCTACACCGCCGCGCAGAGCGTCGACGGCGTCGCCGACACCTGGGACCAGAGCCTGCGCGGCAACTTCAACCAGCTGCGGAAGCTCAAGGCCAAGCACCCGCACCTCAAGATCCTGTGGTCCTTCGGTGGGTGGACCTGGTCCGGCGGGTTCGGCCAGGCGGCCCAGAACCCGCAGGCCTTCGCGGCCTCGTGCCGTGCCCTTGTCGAGGACCCCCGGTGGGCCGACGTCTTCGACGGCATCGACATCGACTGGGAGTACCCCAACGCGTGCGGCCTGACCTGCGACACCAGCGGGACGCAGGCCTTCCCGCGGCTGATGCAGGCACTGCGCGGTGCCTTCGGGACCGACCTGGTCACCGCGGCGATCACCGCGGACGGCACGAGCGGCGGCAAGATCGAGGCGGGTGGCTACGGGCAGGCGGCGCAGCACGTCGACTGGTACATGCCGATGACCTACGACTACTTCGGCGCCTTCGCGGCCCAGGGCCCGACGGCGCCGCACTCGCCGCTGACGTCGTACGCCGGCATCCCGACGCAGGGCTTCGACTCGAGCACCGCGATCGCCAAGCTCAAGTCCCTCGGCGTCCCCTCCTCCAAGCTGCTCCTCGGCCTCGGCTTCTACGGTCGTGGCTGGTCCGGCGTCTCGCAGGCCGCGCCCGGCGGCTCGGCGACGGGCCCGGCCCCCGGCACCTACGAGCAGGGCATCGAGGACTACAAGGTCCTCAAGCAGCGGTGCCCGGCGACGGGCACGGTCGGCGGCACCGCGTACGCCAAGTGCGGCGACCAGTGGTGGAGCTACGACACCCCGGCCACGATCGGCACGAAGATGGCCTACGCCAAGCAGCAGGGCCTGGCCGGCGCCTTCTTCTGGGAGCTGTCCGGCGACACCGCCAACGGTGAGCTCATCACCGCCGTGAGCAGCGGCCTGCGCTGATCGAGCACTGATCCAGCGCTGAACAGGACGTCGCCCCTGCGGGGCGGCACGCCCGGACCGGGAGCGGTCGACCGCTCCCGGTCCGTGGCGTTCCGGGTGGCGTTCCCGGTGGCGTTCCAGGTGGCCTCCGCAGGGGCGCCCGAGGGCGTTCCCGGAGGTGCGCTCGGACGGCGACACGCTCGGGGTTCGGACCAATGTCATCGACATCCATAAAGTCATGTATCTTTCTCGACATTGCTCACCGATCGAGAAAGTCGAGTACCCCCCATGCAGATCCGTTCACGTGCCGCACTCGCGGCAGCTCTGGTCGGGGCCCTGGCCCTGTCCGCCTGCGCGCCGGGTGGTGCCAGCGGCAGCGATGACGACGCGGCCAACACCATCAGCATCGTCGGCTTCGCGGTCCCCGAGGCGGCCAACAAGAACATCGCCGCCGAGTTCACCAAGACCGACGAGGGCGAGGGCGTGCAGTTCCAGACCTCCTACGGTCCCTCCGGCGACCAGAGCCGCGCGGTCGCCGCCGGCCTCGAGGCCGACTACGTGCACTTCTCGGTCCCGACCGACGTCACCCGCCTCGTCGACGAGGGCCTCGTGGCCGACGACTGGGACGCCGGTGAGAACAAGGGCGTCGTCTCCCGCTCGGTCGTGGTGTTCGGTGTTCGCGACGGCAACCCCAAGAACATCAAGACCTGGGCAGACCTGGTCAAGCCCGGCGTCGAGATCGTCACGCCCAACCCCGCGTCCTCCGGCGCCGCGCGCTGGAACGCCCTCGCCGCCTACGGGCAGGTGATCAGCGACGGTGGCACCGAGGAGGAGGCGACCGAGTACGTCGACAAGTTCTTCAAGAACGTCGTCTCGCTGCCCGGCAGCGGTCGTGACGCCACCACCGCCTTCCTCGGCGGCACGGGTGACGTCCTGATGGCCTACGAGAACGAGGCGATCCTCGCGGCCCAGAACGACGAGGCCTTCGAGTACGTCCTGCCCGAGACCTCCCTCCTCATCGAGAACGCCGGCGCCATCCTGGAGGACGCCTCCGAGCCGTCGCAGGCGTGGCTGGACTTCGTCCTCTCCGACGAGGGCCAGAAGCAGTTCGCGCTGACCGGCTTCCGCCCGATCCGCGACGACGTCGACTACGGCGGCACCGTCGAGGGTGCGACCGACCCGTCCAACCCGTTCCCCGAGGTCCCCACCCTGCTGACGGTGGACGAGGACTTCGGTGGCTGGGACGAGGTGTCGACGAAGTTCTTCGACGAGGAGAACGGGCTCATCTTCGAGGCCATCCTCAACGCCGGCCTCTCGCTCGAGTGATCCGCCCCACCTCCACATGACCTCCACCGAGATCGCAGCGGTCCGACCGGCGAGGACTCCTCGCCGGTCGGGTCCGCGTTCCACGCTCACGCGGTCGTCGGGACTCGGGCTCGGCATCGCCATGATCTGGTTCAGCGCGCTGGTCCTGATCCCCCTGATGGCCGTCGTGGTCACCGCCATCGACGGTGGCTGGGACGTCTTCTGGTCGACCATCACCAACGGCCAGACCGCGGCCGCCATCCGGCTCACCGTGTTCACCGCCCTCGGCGTCACCGCCGTCAACGTCGTCATGGGCCCGCTCATCGCGTGGGTCCTGGTGCGCGACCGGTTCTGGGGCAAGTCGGTGCTCGAGGTGATGATCGACATCCCCTTCGCGCTGCCGACCATCGTCGCGGGCCTGGTGCTGCTCTCGCTCTACGGCACCGACAGCCCGATCGGCGTCGACATCGCCAACCAGCGGCCGGCGGTCTTCCTCGCCTTCCTCTTCGTGACGCTGCCGTTCGTGGTCCGCATGGTCCAGCCGGTGCTCGAGGAGCTCGACCGCGACGTCGAGGAGGCGGCCGCGTCCCTGGGCGCGAGCCGGGTCACCACCTTCCGCCGCATCATCCTGCCCAGCCTCGCCCCCGCCATCGCGGCCGGCGCGGCCCTGTCCTTCGCCCGCGGCGTCAGCGAGTACGGCTCGCTCGTGCTGCTGTCGGGCAACCTCCCGTTCAAGACAGAGGTCACCTCCGTGCGGATCCTCAGCAGCATCGAGAACGACAACGTCGCGGCCGCCGCGGCCGTCGCGACGGTGCTGCTGGTCATCTCGCTCACGGTGATCGTGCTGCTCGACGTCATCCAGAGGATGGTGGCCGCACGTGGCTGACACCCTGGTCCACGAGCCCGTCGCGCCGCCGGTGGAGGAACGCCGCCGGCCGCCGCGGGTGCGCAAGACCCCGATGACCTACGTCCTGCGGATCATCGCGGCGACGTACCTGTTCTTCCTGGTCGCCTGGCCGGTGTCCCTGGTCGTGACGAACACGTTCGAGGGCGGCTTCGGCTCCATCACCGCGCTGCTCGAGGACCCCGACACCGTCGTCGCGCTCCAGCTCAGCGCGTACGTCGCCGTGTTCTCCGTGATCATCAACACGGTCTTCGGCATCGGGATCTCGCTGCTGCTCGTCCGCTACGAGTTCCCGGGCAAGCGCGTGCTCAACGCCCTGCTCGACATCCCGCTCTCGGTCTCGCCGATCGTGGTGGGCCTGGCGCTCGTCCTGGTCTACAGCGGGCGCAACGGCTGGTTCGGCCCGACGCTCGCCGGCTGGGGCTTCGACGTCATCTTCTCCACGCCGGGCATCATCATGGCCACCACGTTCGTCGCCCTGCCGCTGATGATCCGCGAGCTCGTGCCGGTGCTCGAGGAGATCGGCATCGAGCAGGAGCAGGCGGCGCAGAGCCTCGGCGCCAGCGCGCTCCAGCGCTTCCTACGGATCACGCTGCCGTCGATCAAGTGGGGCATCGTCTACGGCGTCGTGCTGACCCTCGCCCGGTCGCTCGGCGAGTTCGGGGCGGTCAAGGTCGTCTCCGGCAACGTGCTCGGGCAGACCCGCACCGCCACCCTCGTCGTCGAGGAGAAGTACCTCAACTTCGACCAGCAGGGCGCCTACGCGACCGCGTTCCTGCTGGCGATGGTGTCCGTCGCCTGCATCGTGATCGTCGCCATCATCCGTCCCAAGAACCACCCCTGACCGGTCCTCGACCCGGTTCTCGACTCTTTCCCCGAAAGGCCACCCA
Source organism: Nocardioides renjunii (assembly GCF_034661175.1). Taxonomy (NCBI): domain Bacteria; kingdom Bacillati; phylum Actinomycetota; class Actinomycetes; order Propionibacteriales; family Nocardioidaceae; genus Nocardioides; species Nocardioides renjunii. Next base: position 637,724 of record NZ_CP141058.1, read on the forward strand.
TGAGCATCGACGTGCAAGGGCTGAACAAGAAGTTCGGCGACTTCGTCGCCCTGGAGGACGTCAACGTCACCATCCCGACCGGCCAGCTGACCGCCCTGCTCGGGCCCAGCGGCGGCGGCAAGTCGACGCTGCTGCGCATCATCGCCGGGCTGGAGAGGTCCGACACGGGCACGGTCAGCATCGAGGGCGTCAACGCCACGAACCTGCCCGCGCAGAAGCGCAACGTCGGCTTCGTCTTCCAGCACTACGCCGTCTTCAAGCACATGACGGTCGCCAAGAACGTCGCCTTCGGCCTCGAGATCCGCAAGCGCCCCAAGGACGAGATCGCGCACCGGGTCGACGAGCTGCTGCGGCTGGTGCACCTCTCGCAGTTCGCCCACCGCCTCCCCTCGCAGCTGTCCGGCGGGCAGCGCCAGCGCATGGCCCTGGCCCGGGCGCTCGCCGTGGAGCCGTCGGTCCTGCTGCTCGACGAGCCGTTCGGCGCCCTCGACGCCAAGGTCCGCAAGGAGCTGCGCGACTGGCTGCGCCGCCTGCACGACGACGTGCACGTCACGACCGTCTTCGTCACCCACGACCAGGAGGAGGCCCTCGAGGTCGCCGACGAGATCGTGGTGATCAACGAGGGCCGCGTCGAGCAGGTCGGCACGCCCGACCAGCTCTACGACGAGCCGGCCAACGACTTCGTGATGTCCTTCCTCGGTGAGGTGACCCACCTCGGCGGGAGCTCGCTGCGGCCCCACGACATCGACGTCGACACGGCGCCCAAGATGGCCGGTGCCGTCGAGGGCACGGTCGCGCGGCTCGTGCGGATCGGCTTCGAGGTGCGGATGACCGTGCTCACGGTCGACGGTGACGAGGTGTCCGTGGTCGTCACCCGGGCCCACGCCCGCTCCGCGGGCCTGACCGAGGGCAGCACGGTGTGGCTGACCCCCGCCGCGGGCGCGACGATGGTGCCGCGGATGGCCGTGGCCGGCTGAGGACCGCCCTCGGGGTGGGAGCGGTGCCGAGGATGCGCACCCACCCCTCCCCCGCGACTAGCGTGCGCGGGTGGACACGACGACCCGGGAGGAGCTCTGGGCGGCGGTCGAGGCCCTTCGACACCGAGGCCGCGGAGATCGCCATCGCCAGGCTCCTGTGGGACCTGCCCCTGTCGGGCGCGGTCGCGGGCGTCGTGCTGCCCTTCCTCGCGGAGGTCGGTGACCGCTGGGAGTCAGGCACGCTGTCGGTGGCGCACGAGCACTTCGTGACCGACATGCTGCGGCGCAGGCTCGCCGTGCTCTCCGCCGTCCCGCCGCACCCGGTCCTCGAGGACCCGTCGGCGTCGGCGCCCGTCGTGCTGCTCGCCTGCCCGTCGGGGGAGCGGCACGACATGGTGCTGCTCTGCGTGGCCCTGATGCTCCGCGAGCGCGGGGTCCGCACCCGCTTCCTCGGTGCGGACACCCCGGTCCCGGCGATCCTCACGGTCGCGCGCGCCACGGCGGCCGACGCGGTGGTGCTCGCCGCGACCCGGTCGACGGCCTTCACCGCCCACGCGACGGCCCTGCGCCGGCTCAGCGCGGCGCACCCCCTGTACGTCGCCGGGCGCGGCGCGGACGCGCGTACGGTCTCCGAGATCGGCGCCACCGCCCTGCCGGACGACGCCGTGCGCGCGGTCGTGGTGCTGGTCGGCGAGCTGCTGCGGTTCAGCGGTAGTTGGTGAACTGCACCGCGAAGTCGTAGTCCTGCGACTTCACCAGCTGCTGCACGGCCTGCAGGTCGTCGCGCTTCTTCGACGACACGCGGAGCTCCTCGCCCTGCACCTGCGCCTTGACGCCCTTGGGGCCCTCGTCGCGGATGAGCTTGGAGATCTTCTTGGCGTCCTCGGAGGTGATGCCCTCCTTGAGCGCGATGTCGATCTTGGAGACCTGGCCGGACTGGCGCGGCTCGGAGGTCTCGAGGATCTTGAGGCTCTGGTTGCGCTTGACCAGCTTGTCCTGGAAGACGCTCAGCACCGCGCTGGCGCGGTCGTCGGCGGAGGCGGTGATCTCGATGGCCTTCTCGCCCTTCCACTCGATGCTCGCGCCGGTGCCCTTGAAGTCGAACCGGGTGGCGATCTCGCGGGCGGCCTGGCTCAGGGCGTTGTCGACCTCCTGGCGGTCCAGCTTGCTCACGATGTCGAAGCTCGAGTCAGCCATGTGTGTGCCTCCTTCAGTGGGGCTGCCGGGGTGCCCCGGCGATTCGTAGCGGGGTTCGTGCCTTGCTATTGTTCCGCACGGCCCGGCAGGTTGCCCGAGCGGCCAAAGGGAGCTGACTGTAAATCAGCCGGCATTGCCTACAGAGGTTCGAATCCTCTACCTGCCACACCTCACTCCCGGACTCGCGCAGCGGGTCCGGGAGTGGCCATTTCCCGGCAGCCCGCGGCTTGACCGCCGGCCGACGTTCTGCCTGACTTTCGGCGTGAGTGAGCAGACGACGTCGCGGCAGTCCGGTCCCACCGACGAGTGGCTCGCCGCCGAGTGCCGCCGCCTCCTCGGTTTCGGCCGTCGGGTGACCCACCCCGCCGGGGGCGCCGCTTGGCTCGACGACGACGGGGCGCCCGACCTGTCGCGTCCGGTGCACACCTGGATCACCAGCCGCACCGTGCACGTGTACGGACTGGGCTCGCTGCTCGGGGTCGAGGGCAGCTCGTCGATCGCCACCGCGGCGCTGCACGGCCTCGCCACGACGCTGCGCGACGCCGACCACGGCGGCTGGTTCGGTGCGGTGGACGCCGACCGGGCGCCGAGCGGCGGCACCGGCAAGTCCTGCTACGACCACGCGTTCGTGATGCTCGCCGGCTCGACCGCGGTCGTCGCCGCGCTGCCCGGTGCGGAGGACCTGCTCGCCGAGGCGACCCACGTGTTCGAGGAGCACTTCTGGGACGAGGCCCTCGGTCGCGTCGTCGACGGCTGGGACCGGGACTGGGAGCACGCCGACCCCTACCGCGGGCTCAACGCGACGATGCACTCGGTCGAGGCGATGCTCGCCGTCGGCGACGTCACGGGCGAGGTGGTCTGGCACGACCGGGCGGCCCGGCTCGCCGGCCTGGTGGTCGACCTCGCGGGGGCACACGACGGCCGGCTGCCCGAGCACTTCGGCCCCGACTGGTCGGTGGACCTCGAGCTCAACCGGGACCGTCCCGACGACCCCTTCAAGCCCTTCGGTGCCACCGTCGGGCACGGCCTGGAGTGGTCGCGGCTGCTGCTCCACCTCGAGGCATCGCTGGGCGAGGCGGCCCCGCCCGGGCTCCTCGACACCTCCAGCCTGCTCTTCGACCGGGCGGTGGCCGACGGCTGGCACGTCGACGGCGCACCCGGGTTCGTCTACACGACCGACTGGGACGGCGCGCCCGTCGTACGGCAACGGATGCACTGGGTCGCGGCCGAGGGCATCTCCGCCGCCGCGGCGCTGCACCGGCGCACGGGCGAGAGCCGCTACGCGGAGCGGTACGCCGAGTGGTGGGCCTACGCGGCCGAGCACCTCGTCGACACCGACCGCGGCTCGTGGCACCACGAGCTCGATCCCGCCAACCGCCCGCAGGCGTCGGTGTGGCCGGGCAAGCCGGACCTCTACCACGCCGTCCAGGCCACGCTGCTGCCCCGGCTGCCGCTGGCGCCGAGCCTGGCGTCCGGTCTCGCCCTCGCCGGGGCGTCGTTCGAGCGGCTCTGACCAGCGGCATGATGGACCCATGACGGGACCCCTGACGGATGCGCCGGCGAGCGTCCTCGTCGTCGGCGAGGCGCTCGTCGACGTGGTCCCGGACGCGTCCGGGCAGCCGCGTGACCACCCGGGCGGCAGCCCCGCCAACGTCGCCATCGCCCTCGGCCGGCTCGACCGCGACGTCCGCCTGGTCACCCTGCTGGGCGACGACGCCCGCGGTGGTGCGGTGCGTGCCTGGCTCGAGGCCAGCGGCGTCACGGTGCTCGCCGGACCGACCGTCACCGGACGCACGTCGACCGCCGCCGTCGCCCTCGACGCGAGCGGAGCCGCGACCTACGACTTCGACCTCTCGTGGGACCTCGGCCCGGTCCCCGACGAGGACTGCGACGTGCTGCACGTCGGCTCCATCGCGACCGTGCTCGAGCCCGGCGCCGACGCGGTGCTCGAGGCGGTCCGCTCGCAGCACGGCAGGGCCGTCGTCTCCCTCGACCCCAACGCCCGCCCGGCCATCACGCCCGACCGGGCCGGGCCGGTCGCCCGGGTGGAGGAGCTGGTCGCACTGGCCGACGTGGTCAAGGTCAGCGACGAGGACCTCCACTGGCTGCACCCCGACCACGACCCCGTCGCGACCGCCGCCCGCTGGGCCGGGGCCGGCCCCGGGCTGGTGGTCATCACCCGCGGCGGCGCCGGCGCGGTCGTCGTACGCCGTGGCGGAGCCGTGCTCGAGGTGCCGGGGGTCCCGGTCGCCGTGGCCGACACCGTGGGCGCGGGCGACACCTTCAGCGGCGTGCTGCTCGACGCCCTCCTCGACCTCGGCGTGCGCGGCCCGGGCGGCGCGGCGGCGCTGCAGGCACTGCCGGACCGCGACGTCCTCGGCGCGGTGACGACCGCCGCGATCGGCGCCGCGATCAACGTCTCGCGACCCGGTGCCGACCCGCCGTGGCGGGCGGAGCTGACGGCCGCGCTCGGCGGTTCCGGAGCGGGCCAGGGGTGAGCGCGGAGCAGGTCCACGACATCGGGAGGCGCCGGGCCTGGGTGATCTGGCTCGTCGCGCTCTCGGTCTACATCCTGGCGGTGTTCCACCGCAGCTCGCTGGGCGTCGCGGGCATCATCGCCTCCGAGCGCTTCGACATCAGCGCCACCAGCCTGGCGACGTTCACGGTGCTGCAGCTGGTCGTCTACGCCGGCATGCAGGTGCCCGTCGGCGTCCTGCTCGACCGCTTCGGGTCCCGGGCGATGCTGCTGAGCGGGCTGGTGCTGATGACCGTCGGCCAGCTCGCGTTCGCCTTCGCCGAGTCCTTCCCGACGGCGGTGGCCGCGAGGGCCGCGGTGGGCGCCGGCGACGCGATGATCTTCATCAGCGTGATCCGGCTCGTCACCGTCTGGTTCCTGGTGCGCCAGGGACCGATGGTCACCCAGGTCACCGGCCTCTCCGGACAGCTCGGCGCGATCGCCGCCGCCGGCCCGCTGGCGTACCTCCTCCACGAGCTCGGCTGGACCCGCGCCTTCGCGCTCACCTCGAGCATCGGTCTGGTGCTGCTCGTCGTGGTCGCCCTCCTCGTCAAGGACTCGCCCTACCGGCGCGACGACGTCGTGGCGATCAAGCTGCGGGCGCTCGCGCAGTCGGTCCGCACGGTGTGGGGCAACCCCGGGACGCGGCTGGGCATGTGGTCCCACTTCGTCTCGCAATTCTCCAGCACCGTCTTCGCGCTCCTGTGGGGCTATCCCTTCCTCGTGCAGGGGCTGGGGTGGTCGACCGGCGCCGCCAGCACGCTGCTGATGGCGATGACCGCGTGGGCCGTGGTGAGCGGACTGGCGCTCGCCCGGCTGGTGGCCCGGCTGCCCTACTACCGCTCGTGGATCGTGGTCGGCGTCGTGGTCGCGATGGTCGTGCCGTGGACGGCCGTGCTGCTCTGGTCCGGCGCCGCGCCGGACTGGCTGGTGGTCGTGATGGCCTTCGCCACCGCGAGCGGCGGTCCCGCGGCGATGGTCGCCTTCGACCTCGCCCGGTCCTTCACGCCCGCCCACGAGACCGGCCGCGCCAACGGCCTCGTCAACGTCGGTGGCTTCACCGCCTCACTGCTGACCATGGGCCTCATCGGGATCGTGCTCGACCTGTCGGCGTCCGGCGGGATGGGCTCGTACACCCTCGACGACTTCAAGCTCGCCATGGCCGTGCAGTACCTCTTCTGGGCGCTCGGCGTCGTCCAGGTCCTCCGCTACCGCCGTCGCGGCATCGCCCACCTCGCGCGCGTGCACCCCGGCTCGATCGAGCAGATGAAGGCCGGGCAGCCCTTCGTGCACCCGGGGATCGGGACCGAGGGGGTCTAGGCGCGGGGCTGGGCGAGGGGGTCCTCCGGCAGGTCCTCGGGCCTGACCGCGGCCGGGTCGATGAACTGGTGGGCGTCGCCCATGAAGGTGTGGACGAAGCCGCACCGGATGCAGATGACCCCGTCGGCCGACCGGTTCATCCAGTCCAGGTCGAAGAACGTCATCCCGGTCGTCGTCATCTTCACCTCGCGGCGGGCGAAGACCAGCCCTCCGCAGACGTGGCACGCGAGGAAGCTCTGCGTGGGGCGGATGAAGACGTGCACCTGGTCGCCTTCGGGTCTCGGGAGCGACGAGCCTAGGGGCTGCGAGGCGTACGACGTCCCGGCCGCGCCCGACCTTCGACACGTGTCCGAGATGTCGCCCCGGAGGTCGCCGAGCGGGGCAGGAACTCGGACACGTGTCCGGGGTGTGGCCCGGGACGCCGCCGCCCAGGGGCAGGAACTCGGACACGTGTCCGGGGCGTGGCCCGGGACGCCGCCGCCCAAGGGCAGGAACTCGGACACGTGTCCGGGGCGTGGCCCCGGACACCGCCGCCCAAGGGCAAGAACTCGGACACGTGTCCCAGGAAGCCCTAGCCGATCTCCCCGTCCCCGTCGGCGTCGAGGTCCCCGGTCGGGTCCTCGGCCGTGGGGTCCTCGAGGTAGTCGCCCCCGACGGGGTGGCCCTGCCACGACACCATCTCCCAGCCGGACTCGTCGTCGCCCTCGAGGACGATGAGCGCGGTGTTGTGCAGCGGCTGGGTCGCCGGGGGCGCGTCGGGGTGCGGGGCCATCCGGGTGGACACCCAGGTCCGGAGCGCCGCGCCGTGGCTGACGACCAGGGCCGCGTCGTGCCCGGCCTCGACGATGCGCCGGACCGCTGCGTCGAAGCGGGCGAGGAACTCCTCGCCGGTCTCGCCGCCGGGCATCCGGTGGGCGAGGTCGCCCTCGAGCCAGGTCGCGACGGTGCCGATGTAGCCGGACACGGCGTCGTGGTCGTTGCGCATCTCGAAGTCGCCGGCCGCGATCTCCTCCAGGCCCTCCACGACCGTCGGCTCGAGGCCGCGGTCCTCGGCGGTGGGCGCGGCGGTCTGGTGCGTACGCACGCGGCTGGAGACGTAGATCGCGTCGAGGTGCTCGTCGGCGAGGGCCTTGCTCGCCGCCACCGCCTGGGCCCGGCCGAGGTCGGTGAGGTCGACGCCGGGGTGGGCCGTGTCGAGCTCGCCCGACACGTTGGCGTGGGTCTGGCCGTGGCGCATCAGCAGCAGTCGCACAAGTGGTCCTCGTCGGTGGTGGGGCGGTGGTTCGAAGGTCGGAGCAGCGGGTCAGGTGTTGAACTGCGACGTCTTGGAGGACGCCAGCTCGCGGGCCTGCTCGAGCGGCACGGTCTCCAGCGCCTCGGCGATGTCGGTGCCGAGATGGGTGACCTCGGGTCCGGGCTCGAGCGGGACGAGGGTGTGGACCAGCCGGTCGTCGTAGGTGTGCACCATCGTGAACGCCTGTGCTCCGTCGACGCCGGAGACGAGGCGGTCGAGCGGGGCCGGGTCGGTGGTGTAGCAGGTCGCCGGGACGACCGAGACCGGGACGCCGGCGAAGGTCGACCACGTCGCGAGGTGCAGGTGCCCGGCCAGGATCCCACGCACGTCGGTGCCGGCGACGACCTCGGCCAGCGCCTGCTGGTCGTGCAGCTCGATGAGCTCGGCCGCGCGCAGCATCGGCAGCGGGAGCGGCGGGTGGTGCATCGCGAGCAGGGTGCCGTGCTCGGCCGGGGTGGCGAGGACACCGGCGAGCCAGTCGAGCTGCTCGCGCCGGAGCTCGCCGTGGTGGTAGCCGGGGACGCTGGTGTCGAGGGCGACGATCCGCAGGCCGTCGACCTCGTGCACCCGGTCCTGGAAGCCGTCGTCGTCGGAGTCGTGGAGCCCGCGGGCGAACGGGCCGCGCTCGTCGTGGTTCCCCATGGTCCACACCACGACCGCGCCCATCTCTGCGGCGGCCGGCTCGACGATGGAGCGCAGCGTCTCGTAGGCGTCCGGCTCCCCGCGGTCGGCGAGGTCGCCGGTGAAGACGAGGGCCTGCGGCGCCGGGCGGACCGCCGCCAGCCGCTCCAGCGCGCGCCGGAGGTGGGCCGCGTTGTCGACGATCCCGTAGTGCAGCGCGCCACCACCGATGAGGTGCGGGTCGGACAGGTGCGCGACGGCGTGCCGGGGGGCGGCGTACTGACCGAGCTGTCTCACAGCACGCAGCCTAGGGGCGGACGTCGTCGCGTCCCCACCGGATTCCGGTCCCGGGGTGAGCCTTGGCCCGGCGTTCACCCGGACGTCGGGTCGCGGTCGAGCACGGCTCGTACCGTCCGCTGCGTGGTGTCACGGGGACTCGTCGGCAGCGTGCTCGTCCTGCTCGGGGGCCTGGTCGTCGCGACCATCCCGTCGAGCGCGACGGTCGCGGACGTCGACCTGCTGCAGCTGCTGCGCGGCTCTGCCTCGGGACGGATGGCCGGGCTCGTCGTCGTGCTGGTGGGCCTCGGCATGCTGGCCTCGGCCTGGCTGCGCCTCTGCCGCGTGGCCGCCCGTGCCGATGCGTCGGAGCAGGCCGGCACGATCGCCCTGGTGCGCGCCGCCGCAGTGGCCTGGTCGGCGCCGCTCCTGCTCGCCCCGCCGCTGTTCTCCCGCGACGGCTGGTCGTACGCCGCCCAGGGCACGCTGGCCCACCGTGGTATCTCGCCCTACGAGCACGGCCCGTGGAGCCTGGTCGGACCCCGGTCGGTCCCCGGACCGATCGTCGAGGGGGTCGACCCGCGCTGGATGGCCACGCCGGCGCCGTACGGGCCGGTCCCGCTGATCGGTGGCGACCTCGCCGCCGGGCTGACCGCCGACCCGTGGCTCCTCGTGGTCGCGCACCGGGTCATGGCGCTCGCCGGCCTCGCGCTGCTCGCGTGGGCGCTGCCCCGACTGGCGCGCTGGTGCGGCAGCAACCCGGCCCTCGTCTCGTGCCTCGTGCTCGCGTCCCCGCTGACGGTCGCGAACGGCGTCGCGGGGCTGCACAACGACCTGCTCATGGTCGGCCTGATGGCCGCCGCGCTCGTCGTCGCGCGCGAGCACGGCTGGGTCGCGGGCGCCGTCCTCGGCGGCCTGGCGGCCGGCGTGAAGCTCCCCGGCGGGCTCGTGTGCGTCGCCGTGGTGCTGCTCACCGCGCCGGTTGCTGCCGGCGTGGCCGTGCGGGTGCGCCACGCCGCCCGGGTCGCCGCGGTGTCGGTGGCCGCCCTCGTCGTGCCTGGGGTGGTGTGGGGACTGGGCATCGGCTGGCTCGGCGCCCTCACCGTGCCCGGGACCGTCGACACCCCGCTCTCGCTGCCGACGCTCGTGGGGGGCTGGCTCGACGTGGTCGCGCCGCTGGTCGGTCTCGGGACGAGCGACGGGACGTTCCTGGACGCGGTCCGCCTCCTGGCGCAGGCGGGCCTCGTCGCGGTGGTGGTCGCAGTCCTGCTCAGGTGGCGCACGGGTGACGGCGCCCAGGCGGTCCGCGCCGCCGCGCTGCTGACCGGGGCGGCTGTCGCGCTGAGCCCGGTGGTCCACCTGTGGTACTTCCTGTGGGTGGTCCCGTTCGTCGCCGTGCTCCGCCTCGGCCGCTCCGCGACGGCCGCACTGGTCGCCGTGTCACTGGTCGCCGGCCTCGTGGCGCCGATGGACTCGTCCCTGCACGGCGCCTACCTCGCGATCGTGATCGGCTCCCTCGTCGTGGCCGCCGCGGCCGCGCTGCTGCTGGTCACCCGGCGCGCCCGCGAGCGGCTGGCCGGCATCGCGACCGACGAGTGGACCGCGAGCAACGACTCGACCGTCGTCGACCAGGGGTAGCGCTCGGCGCGCTCGCGGGCGGCGGCCCGCCGGCTCACGACCGGGCGCCCCGCCACCTCGAGGACGGCATCGGCCAGCGCGGCGGCGTCCGGGCGCGCCCAGGCGCCCGAGGCGCCGTCGACCAGCTCGCGCGCGCCGCCGCGGTCGGCGGTGACCACCGGCGTGCCGGACGCCAGCGCCTCGAGCACGGCGAGGCCGAACGTCTCGCCGGGACAGACGCTCAGCGCGACGTCGGCGTCGGCGAGGGCCCGGCTGAGCCGGGCGGGGGAGTCGACGTAGCCGTGGAAGCGGACCGGCGCGTCGCCCGCGAGCTCGACCAGCTCGTCGAGGTGCGGGCCGACGCCGTAGACGTCCATCCGCACCGGCGTGCCGCGGCGGTGCAGCTCCACGGCGGTCGCCACGGCCAGGTGCGGGCTCTTCTCCCGCGAGAGCCGCCCGGCGTGGACCAGCCGGAGCACCGGGACGGACGGGCGGTCGGACGGGCGGTCGGACCGGCGGCTCCGGGGGCGGAACGTCTCGAGGTCCACGCCCAGCGGCACGCGTACGACGGGGCAGCCGGCATTGTCGGCCGCCTGCTGGAACTCCTGGCGGGCGTAGTCGGAGGTGACCACGACCGTGTCGACGCTGCGGACGAGCAGCCGGTTGAGCAGCCCGATCGAGACCTTGGAGGTGGTGTCGAGGCCGGTGCGGAGGGCGAGCATGTCGCCGAGCCGCTCGTGCGAGAGCAGCACCGACCCGACGCCGCTGCGGCGCGCCCACCGGGCGACGGGGAGCAGGGTCAGCTTGTCGCTGAGCTCGACGGAGGTCGGCCCCCACTCCTCGAGCACCTCGGTCACCCGCCACGGCTCGACGATGAGGCGGTAGCCCCCGCCGACCCGCGGCGCCCGCAGCTGCACGACGTCGCCGAGCGGCGTTGAGGTGCGGGCGTCCTCGGGCCCCGGCACCACCAGCAGGCGCCGGCACCCGGCGTCGACATAGCCCGCGCCCAGCGCGCGCAGCGCGGTGCGCATGCCGCCCGAGGCGGGTCCGACGAAGTTGGCCAGCTGGGCGATGCGCATGCGGGCACGGTGGCGCAGCGAGGTGAACGGACGGGAATGCCCGCCCGGCCGTCAGTGGGCCGGGAGGATGCGCCCGGTCACCTCGCCGAGGGTGAGGCGACCTCCGCCGGTCGCGGGAGCGGTGTAGCGCAGGGTCACCTCGTCGCCGTCCTCGAGGAAGGTGCGCTCGCGGCCCGCGGCGGTGAAGGGCTCCGCGCCGCCCCAGCTGAGCTCGAGCAGCGAGCCGCGCTCGTCGCGGCCCGGACCCGAGACGGTGCCCGATCCCCACAGGTCGCCGGTGCGCACGCTGGCCCCGTTGACCGTGGTGTGCGCGAGCATCTGCGCGGGCGACCAGTACATCGTGCGGTAGGGCGGGCGCGCGACGACCTCGCCGTCGAGGACGACCTCCACGTCGATGTCGAGCCCGGCGGGCCCGTCGACGCGCAGGTAGTCGAGCACGTCCGGGTCGGCCTGTCCCGGCAGGTCGGTCCACGCCGCGCCGAGGGCGGCCAGGGGCGTGACCCACGCGCTGATCGACGTGGCGAACGACTTGCCCAGGAACGGGCCGAGGGGGACGTACTCCCACGCCTGGAGGTCTCGTGCCGACCAGTCGTTGAGCCCGACGACGCCGAAGGTGTGCCGTGCGAAGTCGGCGGTGGTGACGCGCTCGCCCATCCGGGACGGCACGCCCACCACGAAGCCGAGCTCGGCCTCGATGTCGAGGCGCCGGGAGGGGCCGTACGTCGGGTGCTCGTCCGTGGGTGCCTTGCGCTGGCCGCACGGGCGTACAACGTCGGTGCCGGAGACCACGACCGTGCCGGACCGGCCGTGGTAGCCGACCGGGAGGTGCTTCCAGTTCGGCAGGAGCGGCTCCTGGTCGGGGCGGAACATCCGGCCGACGTTGGAGGCGTGGTGCTCGGAGGCGTAGAAGTCGACGTAGTCGCCGACGGTGAAGGGCATCAGCATCGTCACGGAGTCGACCGGTGCCAGCGCCGGCTCGACGAGGTCGCGCTCGGCCTCCCCCGTCAGCAGGCCGGTCACCCACGCGCGGGTCGAGGCCCACACCTCCGGTCCCGCGGCCATGAAGGGGTTGAGGGTCGACTGGTCGAACAGCTCGTGCGTGTCCACCATGTCGGCCGCCGCGACCACGCTGAGGTCGAGCACCTGGTCGCCGATGCGGACCGCCACGCGGGGGCGCTCGCCCGAGCGGGCGAAGACGCCGTAGGGCAGGTGGTCGACGTCGAAGCCCGAGCCGGCCGCGCCCTCGACCCACGTCGCGGCGCTCACGACGCCGCTCCCGCGGACGGCACCAGCCCGAGGGCCACGAGGTCCTCGAGCGGCTCGGTGACCGAGCACGACCCGAACGAGGTGAACCACCGGCGTGCCGAGGCCACGTCCGCCTCGGCCAGCCCGTCGGCGAGGGCCGCGCCGTCGCGCTGCTCGAGCACGGCGACCGCCTCGTCGGCGGAGCCGCCGTCCCAGAGCGCCCGGGTCGCGGCCACCACGTTGAGGAAGCCGTGCGCGCCACCGCCCTCGGGGTCGTGCCGGACGGCGCGGTGCAGGCCGGCGGTGGCCTTGAACGGCGTCTCGCGGTCGAGGGCGGCGTCGATCCAGCCCGCGACAGTGCGCGAGTCGGGGACGAGGTCGTGGTCGACGTGGCCCAGGCGGAGCTTGAGCCGGTGGTCGCAGGCGGCGACCTCGTCGGCGGCGGCGAGCCAGGCGGCGGTCGGCGGGCCGGGCACCTCGATGAAGACGGGCACGTCGAGCCCAGCCGCCCGCGCCGCGGCGTCGATGCGGCGCACGTTGCCGACCGGGTCGTCGGCGTCGCGGACCGCCGCCTCGAGTCCGGCGAGGCGCAGGCCCTTGCGCGCCGCCAGGGCGGCGACGCCCTCCACGGCACCGGCGCCGCCGGTCAGCACGACCGAGACCGGCATGTCGGCCGGGACGGAGCCGAGGGCGGTGTCGGGGACGACGAAGGACCCGGCCAGGCCGGACCACCAGGCCGTGCCGCGCTCGGCGTACGCCGCGAGGGCGTCGGCGAGGTCGGCGTCACCGGGCGGGAATACGGCCGCGTCGTCGACGAGGCCGCGCCACTGCTCGGGCCACGGACCGGGCTGCGGGTGCGACACGACAGGTGCGGAGGAGGGAGGCACGGGACTACTCTAGCCACCAGATAGCGGACGTCAGCGTCCGATAGTCGGATGACGGGAGCACGCGGATGGCCTACTACCGGGCGGTCGGACGACTGCCGCGCCAGCGGCACACGCAGCTGCGCGACGACGACGGGCACCTGTTCCGCGAGGAGCTCATGGGCGAGGAGGGCTTCTCCTCCGACTCCTCCCTGCTCTACCACCGCGGCGTGCCGAGCGCGATCACCGACAGCACGGTCTGGGAGCTGGCCGACCAGTCGCGCACCCCCAACCACCCGCTCAAGCCGCGCCACCTCAGGCTGCACGACCTCGAGACGGGCCGGTGCCCCGTCGAGGGCCGCCGCCTGGTGCTCGGCAACAACGACGTGCGCATCGCGTACGTCGTGACCGGGACAGAGCCCTCACCGCTCTACCGCAACGCCATCGGCGACGAGTGCGTCTACGTCGAGTCCGGCACGGGCACCGTCGAGACCGTCTTCGGCGTCGTGCCCTACCGCACCGGCGACTACGTCGTGGTCCCGCGCGCCACCGACCACCGCTGGGTGCCCGCCGAGCCGTCGCGGCTCTACGCCATCGAGGCCAACAGCCACATCCACCCGCCCAAGCGCTACCTCTCCCGCTTCGGCCAGCTCCTCGAGCACGCGCCCTACTGCGAGCGCGACCTCCACGGACCCACGGAGACCCTCGAGGTCGAGGGCACCGACGTCGAGGTGCTCGTGAAGCACCGCACGAGCGCGGGCATCGTCGGCACGAAGCTCACCTACGCCACCCACCCGTTCGACGTGGTCGGCTGGGACGGCTGCCTCTACCCCTACACGTTCAACGTCGAGGACTACATGCCGATCACCGGCAAGGTCCACCAGCCGCCGCCGGTGCACCAGGTCTTCGAGGGCTGGAACTTCGTGGTGTGCAACTTCCTGCCCCGCAAGGTCGACTACCACGAGCTCGCCATCCCGGTGCCCTACTACCACTCCAACGTCGACTCCGACGAGGTGATGTTCTACGTCGGCGGCGACTACGAGGCCCGCAAGGGCTCGGGGATCGGCATCGGCTCGATCAGCCTGCACCCCGGCGGCCACGCCCACGGACCGCAGCCCAGCGCGATCGAGGCGTCCCTCGGTGTGCAGTACTTCGAGGAGTCGGCCGTCATGGTCGACACCTTCGCCCCCCTCGAGCTCGGGGAGGGCGGTCGCGCGGTGGAGGACCCGGCGTACGCCTGGACCTGGGCCGGTCGTGGTCCCGACTCCGCCGGCGACGACGGCGGGCCGGCGGTCTACAGCAACAGCTGAGCGACGGAGGCTCGGCCGCTGGCCGTCGCCTCGAGGACGAGATCACGGAAGATCCGAGTCACCCGGTGGCTCGGATCTTCCACGTTGTCGCTGGAGTTCCCGGATATCCAGGGACTCCAGCGCAAGCCGACAAGCCGACAGCCGACCGGACCCCTTCGGGTGGTCGTTAGCGTGGCGGGCATGAGTGCCGAGCCAGGGACGCAGGGCGTCCCGGACCTGCCCGCCTGTGTCTTCCTCCTCTTCGGCGCGCGGGGCGACCTCGCGGCGCGCAAGCTGTTCCCCGGGCTCTACCGCCTGGCCGCCGCGGGTCGGCTGCCGGAGCGGTACGCCGTGATCGGCAGCGGCCGGCACGCGCCCGACTCCGACGAGGTCTTCCGCGACGAGGTGCGCGAGGCCCTGGACGACTCGGTGGACGACCTCGACGAGGCCGTCGCGCGCGAGCTGCTGTCCCGCACGTCGTTCGTCGCCTCGGACGCCGACGACGGCTCCGACCTGGCCGCGCGGGTGCGCGAGGCGGAGGAGGACCTCGGCGACGACGCGCTGCGCCTGGTCTACCTCTCCGTCCCGCCGGGGGCCATGTCCGGGATGGTCGGCATGGTCGGTCGCGAGGGCCTCGCGGAGCGGGCGCGCCTGGTCATCGAGAAGCCGTTCGGGCTCGACCTCCAGTCGTTCGGCGAGCTGGACCGCGACGTGCGCGCGGTCTTCGAGGAGGAGCAGGTCTTCCGCATCGACCACTTCCTCGGCAAGGAGGCGGTGCAGAACGTGCTGGCGCTCCGTTTCGCCAACGCGCTCTTCGAGCCGGCGTGGGACCGCAGCAGCATCGCCTCGGTGCAGGTCGACGTCCCCGAGACGCTGGCCATGGAGGGCCGCGGCTCGTTCTACGAGTCGACCGGCGCGCTGCGCGACATGGTCTCCACGCACCTGTTCCAGATCCTCGGCGCCGTCGCGCTGGAGGACCCGGGCGAGTGGACCGCCGACGCCGTCCGCCGGGCGCGCGCGGCGGTCTTCGAGGACGTACGTCCCCTCGACCCGTCCCGGGTGGTGCTCGGCCAGTACGACGGCTACCGCGACGAGGAGGACGTCGAGGAGGACTCGACCGTCGAGACGTTCGTGGCGCTCGAGGCGTGGGTCGACAACGACCGCTGGCGCGACGTCCCCTTCCACCTGCGCACCGGCAAGGCGATGGCCGAGACCCGGCGCACGGTGACCCTGCGGTTCCGGCAGCCCGAGTCGTCCGTGTTCGGCAGCGGCCTGGCCCCCGACGAGCTGGTCCTCGAGCTGACCGACGAGGCGCAGGTCCACGTCGACCTGCTCGGCAAGCGGCCCGGCCCCGAGATGGAGCTCGCCCCCGCCACGATGCGCCTCGACCTCGGCAAGGAGCTGCCGGACGACGAGCCGCTGGAGGCCTACGAGCGGCTGCTGCTCGACGTGCTGCAGGGCGACCACACGCTCTTCGCGCACGCCGACGAGACGCGGCGGCTGTGGGAGGTCTGCCAGCCGGTGCTCGACGACCGCCCCGACCCGCTGCCGTACGCGTCCGGTTCGTGGGGACCGCAGGCGGCTCTCGACCTGCCGGAGGGCGGCTGGCGACTGGGACGGCAGGACGCCGATGCCGACTGAGCCCCGGGAGGCGCCGCCGATCGCCGACCACGGGCTCGTCGGCGACCTGCGGACCGCGGCGCTCGTCGCCACCGACGGCACGATCGACTGGTTCTGCCCCGGCCGCTTCGACAAGCCGAGCGTCTTCGCCTCGATCCTCGACCCAGACGCCGGCTCGTGGCGGCTGCGACCGGAGGACCCGGACGCGCGGAGCCAGCAGTACTACCACCCCGAGACCAACATCCTCGTCACGCGGTTCATGACCGAGAAGGGGGTCGTCGAGGTCCAGGACTTCATGCCCGTCCTGCGCGCCCACGACCCCGACCACCGCCAGCGCCTCGTCCGGCGGGTGGTCGGCCTGCGGGGCCGGGTCGACCTGGCGATGACGATGACGCCGCGACCGGACTACAGCACCACCGAGCCGGACCTCTCCGTCGCCGACGACGAGGTGGTGCGGTTCGCCGACGGCGACCTGCACCTGGCGCTGTCGAGCACGGTGGCCCTCGACGTCGACCGCACCACCGCGTCGGCGCAGGTGTCGTTGACGACGGGGGAGTCCGCCCTCTTCGTGCTCGAGGTCCTCGCCCCGGACGAGCCGGCGCAGGGGTGCAGCGAGTCGGACGTCGAGGAGCTCTTCGACCGCACGGCGGCGTTCTGGCGCGGCTGGCTCTCGCAGAGCACCTACACCGGCCGGTGGCGGGAGTGGGTCGACCGCTCGGCGCTCACCCTCAAGCTGCTGTGCCACGAGCCGAGCGGCGGCATCGTCGCGTCCCCGACCACCAGCCTGCCCGAGACGATCGGCGGCTCGCGCAACTGGGACTACCGCTACGTCTGGGTGCGCGACGCGGCCTTCAGCGTCTACGCCCTCCTGCGCCTCGGCTTCACCGACGAGGCCTCGGCGTTCGTCCGGTTCCTCTCCGAGCGGCTCGGTGAGGCCGGTGACGACGGCGTCGACGTCGAGCGGCTCGGACCGCTGCGGGTGCTCTACGACCTCGACGGCGCGGTCCCGCACGAGCGCGAGCTCGACCACCTCGCCGGCTACCGCGGGTCCCGCCCGGTCCGCGTCGGCAACGCCGCGGTCGACCAGCTGCAGCTCGACGTCTACGGCGAGCTGATCGACTCGGTCTACCTCTTCGACAAGCACGGCAGCGGCATCAGCCACGACGCGTGGACCGACCTGCGCCGCATCGTGTCGTGGTTGATGGACAACTGGGAGCGGCCCGACGCCGGCATGTGGGAGGTGCGCGGTGAGCCGCGGACCCACACCACGTCGCTGGTCATGTGCTGGGTGGCGGTCGAGCGGATGATGCGCGTAGCCCGGCGCCGAGGCCTGCCGGGCGACCTCACCGAGCTCGCCGCCACCCGCGACGCCATCTACGAGCGGGTGATGACCGAGTGCTGGAACGACGACCTCGGCACCTTCACCGCCCACGCCGGCGGGGAGGTCCTCGACGCCGGCACGCTGCTCATGCCGATGGTGAAGATGGTGGCGCCGGACGACCCGCGGTTCCTCTCCACCCTGGCGCACATCGAGGACCGGCTGGTCTCCGACCAGCTCGTCCTGCGCTACGACCCGGCGACCCTGGACGATGGGGTCGAGGGCGCCGACGGCTTCGACGGCCCGCCCGACGGGGAGGGCACGTTCTCGCTGTGCTCGTTCTGGTACGTCGAGGCGCTGACCCGCGCCGGCCGGCTCGACGACGCACGCCTGGCGCTGGAGAAGATGTTCACCTACGCCAACCACCTCGGGCAGTACGCCGAGCAGGTCGGCCTCAACGGCGAGCAGCTCGGCAACTTCCCCCAGGGCTTCACCCACCTGAGCCTGGTCTCGGCCGTGATCAACCTGGACCGTAGCCTCGACGCATGACGACCCCTTCTCGGGCCCGTCCGACCGGGATGGTCGTGGCACTGATCCCGTTCGTGCTGGCGATGCTGTCGATGATCGGCCCCTTCAGCATCGACACCCCGTTCCCGGCCTTCGCCTCGATGGGCGACGAGCTCTCGGTCACCTCGGCGCAGCTGCAGCTGGTGGTGACGGTCTACATGCTGGCCTTCGCCGCCATGAGCCTGTTCCACGGCCCGCTCTCCGACGCCGTGGGACGCAAGCCGGTGATCGTGTGGTCGCTGGTGGTGTACGCCCTCGCGTCCGTGGCGTGCGCGTTCGCGCCCTCGCTGGAGTGGCTGCTGGTCGGCCGCGTCGCCCAGGGCCTGGCCGCCGGCGGGTCGACGATCGTGAGCCGCACCATCATCCGCGACCTCTTCGACGGCCCGCAGGCGCAGCGGATGATGAGCCAGGTCGCGGTGCTGTTCGGCGTGGCCCCCGCGATCGCGCCGATCATCGGCGGCCTGCTCATCCAGGTGGGGCCGTGGGAGTCGGTGTTCTGGTTCATGGCCGGCCTCGCGGTGGCCCTGGTCGTGCTCACCGTGACCCTGCTGCCCGAGAGCCACCCGCCCGAGCGCCGGGTCCCGCTCCGGGTCGGCGAGATCCTGCGCGGCCTCGGCGAGGTGCTGCGCGAGCCGGCCTTCCACCGGATGACGTGGGCCGGCACCCTGGTCTTCGGCGCGCAGTTCCTCTACATCGGCGGCGCCTCGATCTTCGTGGTCGACCTGCTCGGCGAGGGCGAGCTCGACTTCTGGAAGCTCTTCGTCCCGATGATCGGCGCCATGGTGGTCGGCTCGCTGAGCAGCGGCCGCTTCGGCCGGGTGCTCACCAGCTCACAGCTCGTCTCCATCGGCTACGCCGTCAGCACGGTGGGAGCGGTCGTCGGGGTCGGCATCGCGCTGACGCCGGCGGGCGAGGTCCTGCCCTGGGCCGTGGTCGGCATCTCGATGGTCGCCTTCGGCAACGGGCTGGCCTACCCCAACATCCAGCTGCTGATGCTCGACCTGGTCCCCACGCGCCGCGGCGCGCTCATGTCGGCCTCGTCGTTCGTCACCCTCGTCTTCAACGCCGTGAGCGCGGCGGTCCTCGCGCCGTACGCCGGCCGCTCGGTCCTCGGCTTCTCGATCACCGCCGCGGTCTGCGTGGTCCTCGGCTGGCTCTGCTGGCGCTGGCACCGCGCGGTGAGCCGGGTCGCCCCCGCCCCGGCGGCCCCGGCTGTCGCCGACCGCATCTGACGGACCTGGACACCCGTCAGGCGGAAGTCGTCAGGAGGTCCAGGCGCGCCAGAGGGCGGCGTACTCCCCGTCCAGCTCGACCAGCTCGTCGTGGCTGCCCAGCTCGACGATGCGCCCGTCGAGGACCACCGCGATCCGGTCGGCGTCGTGGGCGGTGTGCAGCCGGTGGGCGATGGCCACCACGGTGCGGCCCTCGAGCAGGTTGTTCATCGACCCCTCGAGCGTGCGGGCGGTCCGGGGGTCGATGAGGGAGGTGGCCTCGTCGAGGACCAGCGTGTGCGGGTCCGCGATGATCAGGCGGGCGAGCGCGACCTGCTGCGCCTGGGCCGGGGTCAGCGCGTAGCGGCCGGAGCCGATCATCGTGTCGAGCCCCTCGGGCAGCCGCTCGACCCACGCCAGCGAGCCGACGGCCCGCAGCGCCTCGCGGACGGCGTCGTCGGACGACGCCTCGCGCGCCAGGACGATGTTGTCGCGCACGGTGCCGATGAAGACGTGGTGCTCCTGAGTGACGAGCGCGACCTCGGTGCGCAGCACCTCGAGCGGCAGGTCGACGAGGTCGACGCCGCCCACACGGGCCGACCCGGTGCGCGGACGGTTGATGCCGGCCAGGAGCCGGCCCAGCGTCGACTTGCCCGAGCCGCTCGGCCCCACCACGGCCAGGCGCTCGCCGGTGCGCAGCCGCAGGTCGACGCCGTGCAGCACGTCGTGGCCCTCGCGGTAGGCGAAGCGGAGGTCGTCGCCGACCAGCTCGACGCCGTCGGGGAGGCGGTCGCCGGGCTCGCGGTCGGGCGGCACCTCGGCGATGCCGAGCAGCCGGCTCGTCGACGCGGCGCCGACCTGCAGGCGGTCCACCTCGCCGATCACGGCGTCGAGCGGCTCGGCCAGCGCGACGACGTAGAGCATCGCGGCGGTGATCTGCCCGAGGTCCACCCACCCGCGGCTGTAGCCGTAGGCGCCGACCACGAGGGTGACGACCTGCGGCACCTGGAAGGCGCCGTTGAGGGCGGCGAAGAGCACGTTGCGCAGCGTCATGCCGTAGCGCTCGGCCTGCGCCGAGACCTCGATGTCGTCGCCGCCGGCCCGCACCCGGGCCCCGGACAGGCCCAGCGCCTCGACGGTGCGCGCCCCCTCGACCGTCTCGGTGAGGGTGGTGTTGATCCGCGAGTAGGTGGCGCCCTCGGTGATGTAGGCCTTCGGTGCCCGGCGCAGGTAGGTGCGCACGGCGGGGGTGCAGAGCGCGAAGACCAGCAGTGCCGGGACGGCCAGCACGAGCGAGTTCAGCAGCATGGCGACGACCGAGAGCACGACCGTGAGCAGCGAGATCAGCAGCCTCGGCACGCCCCACTGCACGGACCGCGCCATGGTGCCCACGTCGCGGGTGACGCGCGTGACGAGGTCGCCGGTGCTGGCGCCCTCGACCCGGCCCACCGGCAGCCGGAGGATCGTGGCGACGATGTACTCGCGGGCCGAGGCAAGCAGGTCCTGGCCGAAGTGGGTGGACGTGCGCTGGGCGCCGAAGGTGAACAGCGACTGCAGGACCACGACGCCGATGACGGTGAGAGCCAGGCCGTCGAGGCCGTCGACGGAGGCGCCCTGCGACTGGACGCGGTTGACCAGCGAGCCGAGCAGCCTCGGGACGACGAGCGCCGAGCCCGCGGCGAGCGCGTTGAGGAGCACCAGCACGGCGAACGAGCGCTTGCGGCGGCGCACGAGGTCACCGAAGAACGCGAGCACCGCCCGGTTGCCGGAGACCGGCCACCCGCGCACCGGGTTGCGCGAGGCGTCGTAGACGTCCTCGGCGCGCTGCCGACGCAGGGCGTGCCGCTGCCACAGGGCGCGGTGGCGCTCGCGGAGCCCGGCGTGCTCCGGCGGGTGCAGCTCCGGTGGCACGACGGGCGGGTCGTCGGTCCGGTCGCGCCAGGTGTCGGCCGAGGTCGCGAGCAGGTCGGTGCCCGTCGAGCTGCTCATCGCACGACCTCCTCGGCGTCGAGCGCCCGGGCGACCACGCGCCGGTAGTCGTCGTCCCCGGCCAGCAGGTCGGCGTGGCGGCCCTCCGCGACGACCGTGCCGTCGTGCAGCAGCACGACGTGGTCGGCGTGGTGCAGCCAGAGCGGTGAGACGGTCGTGACCACGGTGGTGCGCCCGCGGCGGGTCTCGGCGACCCGCTCCGCGATCCGCGCCTCGGTGTGGGCGTCGACCGCGGAGGTGGGCTCCACCAGCACCAGGACCGGCGGGTCGGCCGCGACGGCGCGGGCGAGGACGACGCGCTGGCGCTGCCCGCCGGACAGCCCGCGGCCACGCTCCTCGAGCTGGCCCTGCCAGCCCTCGGGCAGCGCGTCGTAGACGTCCTCGGCGTTGGCGACGCGCAACGCCTGCTCGGCCTGCTCGCGCGTCAGCCGCGCGTGCGGGTCGACGGCGTCCTGCAGCGTGCCGGCGAAGAGCTGGCTGCTCGTGTCGCTGACCAGCACCCGGCGGCGTACGTCGTCGAGGTCGGCCCGGGCCAGGTCGACGCCACCGAGCGTGACGCCCCAGTCGCGGCGGGCCTTCTCCTCGTCGAGCGCGGCGATGCGGGCCCGCTCGCGCGCACGCTCGGCCCGGGCGCGCCGGGCGGCACGGCCCTTGGTGTCGTCGTCGTCCTCGGCCGGGACGGGCTCGGTGTCGGCGGGCAGGTAGCGACCGAGGCGGTCGGCGAGCGCCGAGCTCTGCTCCGGGACCGCGCTCACCACCACGGTGAGGATGCCCGGCCGCACGGTCAGGCCGCTGGAGGAGTCGTGGAGGGCGGCGGAGCCGTCGAGGGCGACCGGCTCGGCCGGTGCGCGCCACGGCGGGCGCTGCTCGAAGATCGCGATGGCCTTGCGCGCGCTGACGAGCGAGCGGACGCCCTTCTGCGCGAACTCGAAGAAGGTGCGGATGGGCCCGACCATGAAGAGGCCGTAGCCCAGGAAGGTGATGAGCTCGCCGACGCTGAGGTCGCCCGACTCGACCTCGCGGGTGCCGAGCCAGACCAGCGCCACGAGGAAGATCCCCGACAGCAGCACGCCCACGGCCTCGACGACGGCCTGCCAGATGCCGGCGCCGACGCCGGCCTCCTTGGCCGACTGCGACTGGCGGTCGTAGTTGGCGCCGAAGGTCTGCTCGCCGCCGATGCCGCGCAGGATGCGCAGCCCGGCCACGATGTCGGTGGCCATCGACGTGAGGTCGGAGGTGCGCGAGCGCTCGAGCTGCTGGCGGCGGTGCAGCGGCCGCAGGAGCGGCAGCGCCGCGCCCAGCAGCACGGGGGCGGCGACGAGCGTCAGCAGGCCCAGCTCCCACGACATCGACAGCACGATGAACGCCACCGTCAGGTAGGACACCAGCTGCCCGGTCGCGCGGGCCACGATCTCGGTGAACGCCCCGAACTCGTCGGAGTCGCTGGAGGCGACGCTCAGCACCTCACCGGTGGGTGAGCGGCGGGGCAGCACGTGCCCCATCTGCGCGACCTTGCGGGTGACCATCTCGAGCGTGCCGTAGAGGGCGACGAGCCAGCTGCGGACCACGAGCGTGTGTGAGACGACGCCGAAGACGCCCCCAATCACGACCACGCCGAGGAGCAGCGCGGCCCACCCCAGGAGGGCGGCCTCGTCGCCGCCCACGACGCCCTGGTCGACGGCCCGGCCGAAGATCCACGGCCCGAGGGTCATCGGCAGGAACCACAGCGAGTAGCACAGCGAGGACAGCGCGATGAGTGCCTTCTGCTGGCCCACGACCCACCGCAGGAACGCCACGGGCGACCGGGTGTCGGGGTCGGGCGTGGGGGCGTCGTCTGAACCGGAGAAGAACGTCGCGATCCGGGGAGGGAAGTCCTGCATGTCAGGTCGAACCCTAGGCGCCCGGACCTCATCGGCCCTAAGCATTAACGAGGGGGCGCGCCCGTTCACCCCTGCGGGTACGGTGGCCACGATGACTTCGCACATCGACGTGCTCACCTCGCGCGAGGTCCCGCTGGGCGGTCCCCGGGCCATGCGCGTACGACGCACGCTCCCGCAGCGCCACCGGTCCCTGATCGGTGCCTGGTGCTTCGTCGACCACTACGGGCCGGACGAGGTCGAGCAGACCGGCGGCATGGTCGTCGCGCCGCACCCCCACACCGGCCTCCAGACCGCGAGCTGGCTCTTCGAGGGCGAGATCGAGCACCGCGACTCCGCGGGGCACCGGGCGGTCGTGCGTCCCGGCGAGCTCAACCTGATGACGGCGGGCCGCGGCATCAGCCACACCGAGGTCTCGACGACCGGGACGTCGGTGCTCCACGGCGCCCAGCTGTGGATCGCGCTGCCCGAGGGGAGCCGACACACCGACCCCGGCTTCGAGCACTTCGCCCCGCAGCCGGTGCGTGGTCCCGGGTGGGAGGCCCGCGTCTTCCTCGGCTCCCTGCTCGGCGCGGAGTCCCCGGTGGCCACCCACACGCCGCTGCTGGGGGCCGAGCTGATGCTGGCGACGGGCCGGACCCTCGAGCTCGAGGTCGACGAGACGTTCGAGCACGGCGTCCTGCTCGACGTCGGCCTGCTCGCGGTCGACGGCACCGAGGTCAAGCCGACCGACCTCGCCTGCGTCGCCGCCGGACGCACCACGCTGACCGTCACCGCCCTCGAGGAGTCGCGCCTGCTCGTGCTCGGCGGGCCGCCGTTCGGCGAGCCGATCGTCATGTGGTGGAACTTCATCGGCCGCACCCACGACGAGATCGTCGGCTACCGCGACGAGTGGCAGGCGCAGATCCGCGACGGCCGGATCGTCGACGGCCGCTACGGCCTCGTCGACATCGAGATGGACCCGATCCCGGCACCGCCCCTGCCCCACGTCCGGCTCAAGCTCCGGCACTGACCTCCCTCATCGAGGGCATGTCGCCCGCGGCGGCACGTCCTACTGTCGGTCCATGGCGGCGGTCACGGGCACCCAGCGGCTGGCCGACGCCGCGTCCGCCTTCACCAGCAACGCACGCAACCCCCTCCTGCGCCGGGCCCAGCTGAGCTTCCTCGGCGCCTGGACCGCCGAGTGGGCCTTCACGGTGGCCCTGGGCATCGTGGCCTACCGCGACGGCGGCGCCGCCGCGCTCGGCCTCGTCGGGCTGCTGCGGATGGTGCCGTCCGCGATCTGCGCGCCCCTGCTGTCGCCGTACGCCGACCGCGGGCGCCGCGAGCGCGTGCTGGTCGTGGTCTCGACCGCGCGCGGGATCGTCACGGCGGCCGCCGCGGTCGTCGCCGCGCTCGGCGGTGCCCCGATCGCGATCTACGCCCTCGCCGTCCTCTCGACGGTCGCCGCCACGCTGTTCCGGCCGGCGCACTCCGCGCTCCTGCCGTCCCTGTGCCACACCGGGCACGAGCTGGCCAGCGCCAACGTGGTGCGCGGGATGCTCGACTCGGTGGCCACGCTCGTGGGTCCGCTGCTGGCCGCGGTGCTGCTCGAGGTCGCCGACGTCGACGTGGTGTTCGGGGTCGCCGCGGCGGCCTCGCTCTGGTCGGCCGCGCTGCTGCTCCGGCTGCGCTACGACGCCCCGCCGCGGCCCACGGTCGCCGGCCGGCACCTCGGGCGCGAGGTGGTCGACGGCCTGCGCGCCGTCGCGGGCGACGGCGGGCTGGCGCTGGTGCTCGGCCTCGCCGCGGCCCAGTCCCTCACGCGCGGGGCGCTCACCGTCTTCTCGGTGCTGGTATCCATCGAGCTGCTCGACCGCGGCGAGCCCGGCGCCGGGACGCTGATGACCGCCGTGGGCGTCGGCGCCGTCCTCGGCTCGCTCGCCGCCTCCTTGCTCGTCGGCACCCGCCGGCTCGGCGCGTGGTTCGCCCTCGGCGTCACGCTCTGGGGCCTGCCGCTCGTGCTCGTCGGGCTCGTGCCTCACGACGTCCCCGCGCTGGTGGCCATGGCGATGATCGGCGTCGGCAACGCGCTCATCGACGTAGCGGGGTTCACCCTCCTGGGCCGGCTGGCGCCCGACGCGGTGCTGGCCCGCGTCTTCGGCGTCCTGGAGAGCACGGTCGCCGTCTCGATCGGCCTGGGCGCCGTCGCCGCCTCGTGGGCCGTGGCCGCCTGGGGCCTGCGCCCGGCCCTCGTCGTGGTCGGCCTGGTCTGCCCCGTGCTGGCCGGCGCCTCGTGGTGGCGGCTGCGCGCCCTCGACCGGACCGTCGGGGTGCACGACGAGGCCGTCGGCCTCCTCCAGCGCGTGCCGATGCTGCGCACCCTCCCGCTGCCCTCCGTCGAGCACCTCGCGCGCGGCCTCGAGTCCGTCGACCTCCCGGCGGGGGCGACCGTCTTCAGCCGGGGCGAGACGGGGGACCGCTACTACGTCGTCGAGTCCGGCGAGGTCGACGTGGTGGGCGACGGCCGGGTCGTCGCCACGCTCGGGCCGGGCGAGGGCTTCGGCGAGATCGCCCTGCTGCGGCGCAGCACCCGCACCGCCACCGTCGTCGCGCGGACCGGCGTACGCCTGCGGGCGCTGCGCTCGGAGCACTTCCTGACCGTCGTGACGGGCTGGACGCCCAGCGCCAGCGAGGCCGTCGTCGGCGTCGACCGGCTGCTCGAGCGCTACGACCCGGACCGGCCGGCGACCGGGAGTCCTCCGGGGTCGTGAGGGCTGGTGGGTGGTCCGCCGGTCTGCCACTGTGAGCCATGGCTTCTGCGCGCGGGCTCCTGCTCATCGCCGACATCGGTGGCTACACCGACTACATGAGCACCCACCGGATGAGCCTCGCGCACGCCGAGGTCAACACCGGCCGGCTCCTCGCCACGGTCGTCGACGCCGTGCCCGGCCTCGAGCTCATCGAGATCGAGGGCGACGCCGCGTTCCTCCACCGCGAGGTCGGCACCAGCGACCACGACGAGCTGGTGGCCGAGGTCGCCCGCTCCGCGGCGGCCATGCACCGCGCCTTCCACGTCGAGCGCGAGTACGTCGCCACCAACCTGTGCCCCTGCTCGGGGTGCAAGGAGGCCGCCAACCTCACCCTCAAGTTCGTCGCCCACGTCGGCGAGGTGGCCACGCAGACGATCCGCGACCGGCTCAAGCTGGTCGGCATCGACGTCATCCTGGTCCACCGCCTGCTCAAGAACCCCGTCCCGCTGCGCGAGTACGTCCTGCTCAGCGAGGAGCTCTACGACGGCGGCTCGCCGGCGCTGCCGGCCGACGTGCAGCAGGTCGAGCCCGTGCTCGAGGGGTTCGGTCCGCTGCGGGCCTTCTACGTCGACGTGCGCGACCTCCCGGCTGGCGACCCGACGCCCCTGCCGCGGCCCACCTGGCGCGGTCGCCTCGCGCGGACGGCGTACGCCGCCGGCGCGGGCCTGCCCTACATGCTCGGCCGGCGCGGCCGCGGCCGGGGTGCCGTGCAGCCCGTCGGCTGAAGGCCCAGCCTCCTGTCGGTGCCGTGCGCGAGGATGCGGACGTGGAGACGGAACCGGTCAGGGGCGCAGGCCCCGTCGTGGGCGCCGACGGCGTGGCGCGCTGCCCCTGGGGCGCCGGCGACCCGGTCAACCTGGCCTACCACGACACCGAGTGGGGGCTGCGCGTCCACGGTGAGGCCGCCCACCTCGAGCGGCTGACGCTGGAGGCGTTCCAGTCGGGCCTGTCGTGGCTGACCATCCTCAACAAGCGCGAGCACTTCCGTGCCGCCTTCGCCGGCTTCGACGCCGACGCGGTGGCCGCCTTCGGTCCCGCCGACGTCGAGCGGCTGATGGCCGACGCCGGCATCGTCCGCAACCGCCGCAAGGTCGACGCCGCCATCGCCAACGCCCGGGCGACCGTCGCGCTGCGCGACAGCGGTGGGCTGGAGGCGTTCATCTGGTCGTTCCGGCCCGAGCCGGGCCTCGCTCCGCGCACGACCGCCGACGTGCCGACCACGTCGCCGGAGTCGCTGGCGCTGTCGAAGGCCCTCAAGAAGGCCGGCTTCGCCCACGTCGGACCCACCACGATGCATGCGCTGATGGAGGCCATCGGCCTGGTGGACGACCACCTCGAGGGCTGCCACCGGCGGGGTGTCGCGGGTTGAGCGGATGGCCTAGCCTCCCGACATGACGCGCGTGCACGCCTTCTCCGACGACGCCCTGGCCGACCTCGACGCCTGCGGGCTGGTGGCCGCCCTGCGCGCCGGTGACGTCTCGATCCTGGAGGTCGTCGACGCGGCCGTCGCCCGCACCGAGAAGGTCGACGCCGCCCTCGGCGCGGTCGCCCACGCCGCCTACGACCGGGCGCGCGAGGAGGCTCGCTCGCCGCGCGGTGGCTTCTTCGCCGGGGTGCCCACGTTCGTCAAGGACAACGTCGACGTCGCCGGGATGCCCACCCAGCACGGTGCGGACGCCTTCACCGCCGAGCCGGCGAAGGCCGACGGCGACTTCGCCCGGATGTACCTCGCGACCGGGCTGATCCCGCTGGGCAAGACCCAGCTCTCCGAGTTCGGCTTCTCCGGCGCCGCGGACCACGTGAGGCTGGGCGCGGTGCGCTCGCCGTGGAACCTCGACCACTACGCCGGCGCCTCGTCCGCCGGGTCGGCCGCGCTGGTGGCCGCCGGCGCCGTCCCGATCGCCCACGCCAACGACGGCGGCGGCTCCATCCGCATCCCGGCGGCGGTCAACGGGCTGGTCGGCCTCAAGCCGACCCGCGGCCGGCTCGCCCAGGACCGGATGATGCGCGAGATGCCCGTCCGCATCGTCTCCGACGGCGTGCTGACACGCAGCGTGCGCGACACCGCGGCGTTCTACCGCGAGGCCGAGAAGATCTGGCGCAACCCGCTCCTCGCGCCGGTCGGCGACATCACCCGGCCGGGCCGTGCTCGGCTCCGCATCGCCGTCGTCACCCAGGGCATCGGACGCGACTCCAGCCCCGAGGTGCGCGAGTTGACCCTGCGCACCGCCGCGCTGCTGGAGTCGCTCGGCCACCACGTGGAGGAGATCGACAACCCGATCCCCGACAGCTTCCCGGAGCACTTCGTGCGGTTCTGGTCGATGCTCGCGCTGGTGATCGCGCGCCGCGGCCGCAAGGACTTCGGCGCCACGTGGGACCCCACCAAGCTCGACAACCTGACCCTGGGGCTGGCCAGGCACGCCGCCCGCAACCTGCACAAGCAGCCGTACTCGATCGCCGTGCTGCGCCGCTCCCAGCACCTCGCCGCCCGCCACCGCGCGTCGTACGACGTCACCCTCACCCCGACCCTGGCCACCGAGACGCCCCGCGTCGGACACCTGCGCCCCGACCAGGACTACGACGAGATCATGACGCGACTGATGGAGTGGGTGGCGTTCACGCCGCTCCAGAACGCGACCGGTGAGCCGGCCGTCTCGCTGCCCCTCGCCACGACGGCCGCGGGACTGCCGCAGGGCATGATGCTGGGGGCCGGCGCGGGTCGCGAGGCCCGCCTGCTGGGCCTGTCCTACGAGCTCGAGGAGGCCGTCGGGTGGCCCCGGATCCACGCCTCCGCAGAGGCCGGCTGAGCCGATTTCTCATCGTGGCGGGGCCTGTGTATCGTTCTCCGTCGTTGCCCCTTTAGCTCAGTCGGCAGAGCGTCTCCATGGTAAGGAGAAGGTCTACGGTTCGATTCCGTAAAGGGGCTCTGGGTCGGACCTCCTCCGGGGTGTCCGTCCTCCGCGGCGGGGTAGCTCAGGTGGTTAGAGCACACGGCTCATAATCGTGGTGTCGCGGGTTCGAGTCCCGCCCCCGCTACCACCAGTCCCACGCCGCACCACCCCGCAACCCAAGGATCTCCCATGGCCAGCAAGAGCTCTGACGTCCGCCCCAAGATCACGCTCGCGTGCACGGAGTGCAAGGAGCGCAACTACATCACCAAGAAGAACCGACGCAACGATCCCGACCGGATCGAGCTGAAGAAGTTCTGCCCGCGCGACCGTCGGCACACGATCCACCGCGAGACCCGCTGACGTCGTCCGTCGTCGCACCCGACCCGTCCGAGCACTCGGACGGGTTGTCGTGTTTGTAGGCTCGGTGCCATGCCCGTCGACCCCTCGCTGGTGGGACGCGCGTTCCCCGCACCGGCGCCCCTGTCCGTGACCCCCGAGCGGGTCAGCGCCTTCGCCGCGGCCGTCGGCCACCCCGGCGCCCCCGAGGTGGTCCCGCCGACCTTCCCGATCGTGCTCGCCTTCGACGCCATGCAGGCCTTCCTCGACGCCGAGCGGATCGACCTGCACCGCATCGTCCACGGCGAGCAGCGCTTCGCCTACGCCCGCCCGCTCGTGGCCGGCGACGAGCTGCGCGCCACCCTGACGGTCACCGGCCTGCGCCAGATCGGCGGGGCCGACATCATCGCGACGAGCAGCGAGATCGTCGACGCCGCGGGCGCGGTCGTCTGCACCGGCAAGGCCACGCTCGTGCACTCCTCCGGATCGGACGGTGACGCATGAGCACCCTCAGCGCCGGCGACGTCCTGCCCCCGGCGACCTTCACGGTCACCCGCGCCGACCTCGTGGCCTACGCCGAGGCGAGCGGCGACCACAACCCGATCCACCAGGACGAGGACGTGGCCCGCAGCGTCGGCCTCCCCGGCGTGATCGCCCACGGGATGTACACCCTCGCCCTGGTCGGCACCGCCGTCGCGGGGTGGACCGGTGGCGCCGAGGTCGTCGACCTGGGGGCGAAGTTCACCAGCCCCGTCGTGGTGCCCGCCGAGGGCGGCGCCGAGGTCGTGGTCGGCGGCACGGTCAAGTCGGTCGCCGACGACCTGGTGACCCTCGCGCTCGAGGTCACCTGCGGCGGCCAGAAGGTGCTCGGCATGCCCAAGGCGGTCGTGCGTGCCTGACCTGCGCGACCACACCACCCTGCGCCTGGGTGGCCCCGGTCGGGAGTGGGTGCGTGCCACCACCGAGGCCGAGCTGGTCGCCGCCGTGGCCGACGCCGACGCCGCGGGCACGCCCGTGCTGGTGCTCGCCGGCGGCTCCAACCTCGTCGTCGCCGACGCGGGGTTCGACGGCCGGGTCGTGCAGGTCGCCACGACCGGCGTGCACGCCGACACCGACACGTGCGACGTCGACGCCCTGGCCCAGTGCGGCGGCGTGGTGCTCACCGTCGCCGCGGGCGAGGACTGGGACGCCCTCGTCGCCCTCGCCGTCGCGCAGGGGTGGGCCGGCATCGAGGCCCTCTCCGGGATCCCCGGCGCCGTCGGGTCGACCCCGATCCAGAACGTCGGCGCCTACGGCCAGGACGTCTCCCAGACCATCGCCCGGGTCCGCACGTGGGACCGGGTCGAGCGCACCCAGCGCACCTTCGCCGCCGCGGACTGCGGGTTCGGCTACCGCCACAGCCGCTTCAAGGCCGAGCCCGGGCGCTACCTCGTGCTCGAGGTGACCTTCCAGCTGCGGCAGGGCGACCTGTCCGAGCCGGTGACGTACGCCGAGCTGGCCCGCCGCCTCGGCGTCGAGGTCGGGCAGCGGGCGCCGCTGGCAGCCGTGCGCGAGGCGGTGCTGGCGCTGCGCTCGGGCAAGGGCATGGTCCTCGACGACGGCGACCCCGACACGTGGAGCGCCGGGTCGTTCTTCACCAACCCCGTCCTCACCCCCGAGCAGGCCGCCGTGCTGCCGGCGGACGCGCCGCGCTGGGAGCAGCCGGACGGGACCGTGAAGTCGAGCGCCGCCTGGCTGATCGAGCGGGCGGGCTTCGGGAAGGGCTTCACGAGCGGCGAGGCGGGGGAGCGGGTCAGCCTCTCGACCAAGCACACGCTCGCGCTCACCAACCGCGGCGGCGCCACGACCGACGAGCTGCTCACCCTGGCCCGGGAGGTCCGCGACGGGGTCCGCGAGCGCTTCGGCGTCACCCTCGTCAACGAGCCGGTGACCGTGGGCTGCTCGCTCGACGGCTGACCTCGAGCAGCCCGTCAGGCCAGCCAGGCGGCGATGTCGCGCCGGGCCGCCTCGACCACGTCGGACGGCGCCTGCGACGCCTCGAACGACATCTCCGCCAGCCGGGCCAGCGTCGCGTCGTCGAGGTCGTGCGCGGCCCGCATCGTGGCGTACTGCCCCGCCAGCCGCGAGCCGAAGAGCAGCGGGTCGTCGGCGCCCAGCGCGACGGTCGCGCCGGCGGCGAGCAGCTGGGGCAGCGGCACCGACGTGAGGTCGGAGTAGACGCCCAGCGAGACGTTGGAGACCGGGCACACCTCCAGCGCGATGCCGCGGGACACGATCCGGTCCAGCAGCTCGGGGTCCTCGGCGCTGCGCACGCCGTGGCCGAGCCGCTGCGCTCCGAGGCTGTCGAGGCAGGTGCGGACGTGGTCCGGTCCCCGCAGCTCGCCGCCGTGGGGCACGAGCACCAGGCCGGCCCGCTCGGCGATCTGGAACGCGCCCGCGAAGTCCTCGGTCCGGCCACGCCGCTCGTCGTTGGACAGCCCGAACCCGACCACCCCGCGTCCGGCGTACTGCGCAGCCAGCCGGGCCAGCGTGCGGGCGTCGAGGGGGTGGCGCGTGCGGTTGGCCGCGACCACCACCGCCATCCCGAGGCCGGTCCGCTCCGAGGCGTCGCGGACGCAGTCGAGGACCAGGTCGGTGAACGCGGTGATGCCGCCGAACCGCGCGGCGTAGCCGCTCGGGTCGACCTGGATCTCGAGCCACCGCCCGCCGTCGCGCACGTCGTCCTCGGCCGCCTCCAGCACCAGGCGGCGTACGTCGTCGGGCGTGCGCAGCACCGAGCGCGCCACGTCGTAGAGCCGCTGGAAGCGGAACCAGCCCTTCTCGTCGGCGGCGCTGAGCACGGGCGGCCAGTCCTCGACCAGGGAGTCCGGAAGGGCGATGTCGTCGCGCTCGGCGAGCTCGAGGAGCGTGGCGTGGCGCATCGAGCCGGTGAAGTGCAGGTGGAGGTGCGCCTTCGGCAGCTCGGACACCTCGCGCGGCCGCTCGCCCCGGCCCACCCCCTCACCCGTCATGCGCGCATCGTAGGCGGGGCGACCGACCCGCCCGGCGTGCGGATCCTCCCCTCGGTTCGACTGGGACTGGATCGGCCCCGTATGCTTCCCGATTGGTGGTTTCGCCAGATGCTTCGGCATGCCCCCAGTGATGGGGACGGGACCACCGGAGGGCACTAGCTCAACTGGCAGAGCATCGGTCTCCAAAACCGAAGGTTGGGGGTTCAAGTCCCTCGTGCCCTGCGAGGAAGCACAGCAGCAGCAACAACGAGAAGGTGGGAAACGTGGCCGACGGCAACGCGGTTCAGGACCGGCGCGACTCGCGCGGCGACGACCGTGGGCGCACCAGCCCCGCCACGTTCCTGCGCCAGGTGGTGGCCGAGCTCCGCAAGGTGGTGTGGCCCACCCAGCAGCAGCTGATCACCTACTTCTTCGTGGTGCTGGTCTTCGTCATCGTGATCATGGCGCTGGTGACGCTCCTGGACCTGGCCTTCGGGAAGCTGGTCTTCGAGGTCTTCACCGGCAGCAACACCCAGTGACGACGGAGCAGTGGTTCCACCGCTCGTGATCCGCCGGGTCATCCCGGCCCCCCGGTCCCGGTGACCGGACCCCAGCAACGACGTACGGAGTGAGACGTGTCTGAGAACAGTGACGTGGACCCGGTCGACGACCAGGTCGAGTCCTACGACGAGGCGACCCCGGAGGACGCCGGCGTGGACTCCGTCGAGGACACCGAGGTCGACACCGAGGTCGACACCGACGTGGACATCGACGTGGACGCCGACATCGACGAGGCCGAGCAGGCCGACGAGGACGCCGCCGACGTCTCCGCCGACGAGGCGTCCGCCGACGTCGTCGACGAGGACGAGGCCGTGGCTGACGACGAGCCCGCCGAGACCGAGGCCGACGACCCGCTCGAGGCCTTCCGCCGCGAGCTGTGGGCCAAGCCGGGCGACTGGTTCGTAGTGCACACCTACTCCGGCATGGAGAAGCGGGTCAAGCACAACCTCGAGAACCGCATCATCTCCCTCAACATGGAGGACTACATCCACGAGATCGTGGTCCCCACCGAGGAGGTCGCGGAGATCAAGAACGGCCAGCGCAAGATGGTCACCCGCACCGTCCTGCCCGGCTACGTCCTGGTCCGCATGGACCTCACCGACGAGTCCTGGTCCGCCGTGCGCCACACGCCCTCGGTCACCGGGTTCGTGGGCCACAGCCACCAGCCGGTCCCGCTCAGCATGAGCGAGGTCGAGGACATGCTCGCGCCGGCCGTCGTGGCCGTCGCCGAGGCCGAGGCCGCCGCGTCCGGCGACAAGGGTGCCTCCACCACGCCGCGCAAGCCGGTCGAGGTCGCCGACTTCGACGTCTCCGACTCGGTGATGGTCGTCGACGGCCCGTTCGCCACGCTGCACGCCACGATCACCGAGATCAACGCCGAGTCGCAGCGCGTCAAGGCGCTGGTCGAGATCTTCGGCCGCGAGACGCCGGTCGAGCTGTCGTTCAGCCAGATCCAGCGCGTCTGACGATTTCGTCGCCTCCGTCCCGCGGAGCGACAATGGAACAAGCGACAACCCGTGGCAGGGGGCATCGGCCCTCGTCATGACCACATGAGAGAAAGAGAAGGCAATGCCTCCCAAGAAGAAGATCGCCGCACTGGTCAAGGTGCAGCTGCAGGCCGGCTCGGCCACCCCGGCCCCGCCGGTCGGTACGGCGCTCGGCCCGCACGGCGTCAACATCATGGACTTCTGCAAGGCCTACAACGCCCAGACCGAGTCCATGCGCGGCAACGTCATCCCCGTCGAGATCACCATCTACGAGGACCGCACGTTCGACTTCATCACCAAGACGCCGCCGGCCGCTGAGCTGATCAAGAAGGCCGCCGGGCTCTCCAAGGGCTCGGGCGTGCCGCACAAGGACAAGGTCGGCAAGCTGACCAAGGACCAGATCCGCGACATCGCCACCACCAAGCTGCCCGACCTCAACGCCAACGACCTCGAGGCGGCCATGAAGATCGTCGAGGGCACCGCGCGCTCGATGGGCGTCACCACCGACTGACACGTGGGAGAGCCGCGCTGGCTCGCTGACCACATCCTTCGCACCACAGAAACGAGAAGACCATGCAGCGCAGCAAGACCTACCGCGCGGCGGCAGAGTCGTTCGACAAGGACGAGATCTACGCCCCGCTGACCGCCATCAAGATCGCCAAGGGCGGCTCCAAGAAGAAGTTCGACGAGACCCTCGACGTCGTCATGCGCCTGGGTGTCGACCCGCGCAAGGCCGACCAGATGGTCCGCGGCACCGTCAACCTCCCGCACGGCACCGGCAAGACCGCCCGTGTCCTCGTGTTCGCCAACGGCGACAAGGCCGACGCCGCCCGTGAGGCCGGCGCCGAGCACGTCGGCAGCGACGAGCTCATCGAGAAGGTCGCCGGCGGCTGGCTCGACTTCGACGCCGTCGTGGCGACGCCCGACATGATGGGCAAGGTCGGCCGCCTCGGTCGCGTCCTCGGCCCCCGCTCGCTCATGCCCAACCCCAAGACGGGCACGGTGACCCCCGACGTCGCCAAGGCCGTCTCGGACATCAAGGGCGGCAAGATCGAGTTCCGCGTCGACCGGCACGCCAACCTGCACTTCATCATCGG
Organism: Nocardioides renjunii; assembly: GCF_034661175.1. NCBI lineage: Bacteria > Bacillati > Actinomycetota > Actinomycetes > Propionibacteriales > Nocardioidaceae > Nocardioides > Nocardioides renjunii. Next base: position 672,252 of record NZ_CP141058.1, read on the forward strand.
CAAGGCGTCCTTCTCCGAGGCCCAGCTCGCGGAGAACTACGCGGCTGCCCTCGAGGAGGTGCTGCGGCTCAAGCCGGCCAGCTCCAAGGGCCGCTACATCAAGAAGATCACCGTCTCGACGACGATGGGCCCCGGCATCCAGGTCGACCCCAACCGCGTCAAGAACGTCGCCTCGGAAGACGAGGCCGTCCAGGCCTGAGCCTGGCCCGTCCCCGGTCACGTCGGTCCGGTCGCCCCTCGGGGCGGCCGGACCGTCGTGCTTTTCGGGGACGCCGTTTCGGTGTGGAAGCATCGGGTAGGAAGGGGTCGGGCGCACCGTCGCCCGTCCCCGCTCGACCTCGACCTCGCCTCGTTCCCAGGAGCTGCACATGCGCGTCACCACCCTTGCCCGCCGCCTCGGCACCGCCGCCCTGGTGCTGACGATCGGCGTCGGCGCCACCGCCTGCAGCGACGACTCGGAGTCGTCGGAATCCCCGAGCTCCGCCACCGACGAGGGCGCCGCCTCCACCGAGGAGAGCGACGCCCCCGAGGAGGAGGGTGACGCCGAGGCGGCCTCGCTCGCCGAGCTGTCCGCGGAGGACTTCTACCCCTCGGTGATGGCCGCGATGCGCGAGGCCGAGACGTTCAACTTCGAGACGGTCGCCGAGACCAACGGCCAGGCGCAGAACATGACCGGCCAGGCCCGCTTCGGCGACGACGGCGTCGAGATGAAGGCGTCGAGCACCGGCGCCCAGGCGATGGAGATGATCCTGCTCGGCAAGGCGATGTACATGAAGTCGCCCGCGCTCGGCACCGGCGACAAGTGGATCAAGATCGACCTGAGCGACCCCAACTCGCTGTTCGGCATGATCGGCAAGGCCACCGACCCCGAGGTCATGTTCAAGGCCATGGAGACGCCCAAGAAGCTGGAGCTCGTGGGCACCGAGGACGTCGACGGCGTCGAGACCAACCACTACCGCATCACGCTCGACCCGACGAAGTACCTCGAGGCGATGGAGTTCCCGCCGGCCATGGCCGACATGCTGCCCCAGGAGCTCGTCACCGAGATGTGGGTCGACGCCGACGACCTGCCGCGCAAGTTCACCCAGACGCTGGAGCTGCCGGCCGCCGGTGGCGGCCCGGCCACGAGCTCCACGACCGAGGGCACCTACTCCGACTTCGGCACCGACGTCGAGATCGAGGCGCCGCCGGCCAGCGAGGTCACCGAGGACTTCCCGGGCGCCTGATCCCGGGAGAGGACTGAGGACCCCGACCGCACGTCGGACGAGGACCTCGGCGAGGGCGTACGCGCTGCCGCACCGGCGCGTGCGCCCTCGTGCGTCGTCCGGGGGTCAGTCCCGGAAGATCCGCTCGTCGATCAGCTGCTCCTTGACCTCGGTGCCCTCGTGCTCGAAGCGGCCCTGGTCGAAGCGGGTGCGGTACTGCAGGACCGCACCGTCGCGGCCGAAGCGGTTCTTCTCGATCGTCACGACGGCGAAGTCGCGGAACCGCTCGGCGTTGGTGAGGTCGTACGTCAGGTGGTGGCGCGCGACGATGTCGTACTTGTTGTTGAGCACCAGCACCACGTCGGCCTCGTAGGCCAGCGCGCTCGAGCCGCGCAGGTCGCTCGCGCGCATCCGCTTGCCGGAGCGCAGCGCCTCCTTCTCGGCGGCGGCGATGGCCAGCACCGGGGCGCCGATGTCGATCGCGAGGTCCTTGAGCCCCTCGACCACCTCGGTCGAGCGGGCCACGTCGTCGACCTGCGTCGACTTCACCTTCTGCAGGTAGTCCACGACCACGAGCGGGGTGCCGCCCGACGCCTCGCGCACCTGCTGGATGGCGGCGCCGATGGCGGCCAGGTCGGTGCGGGTGCCGGTCGAGCGGTGGACGAAGAGCATCTCGGAGTAGTGCGCCACCTTGGCCAGCGCCTCGACGCCGCAGGGCACCGACTCGAGCCGGTGCTCGAGCGAGCTGACCCAGAGGTCGTCGAAGATGGACCGGATGCTGGTGACCCGCACCTGGTCGGAGTCGTCGAGCTCGCCGGCCTCCATGGCGATGAGCTTCTGGGTGATGTCCTCGGCGTCGTGCTCGTAGGAGAAGTAGAGGACCGGGCGTCCGGTCGCGGCGTTGTTGCGGGCCACCTGGAGGGCGAAGGTCGACTTGCCGAGTCCCTGCGGCCCGGCGAGCAGGACCAGCGAGCCGGCGCGCATCCCGCCACCGATCATCGGGTCGAGGGCGCCGAAGCCGGTCTTCCACACCCGACCGGCGGCGTTGCGCCCGGTGAGCATGCGTTCGTCGCTGCGGGCGAGGGAGGTCCCGACGGTCATGAGCTGGTGGTCCACGCGCCCATGGAACCAGTCAAGGGCCCGCGTCGGCAGGCGAATGGGCACACGGCCCCGGGTCCGCCGCCGATTTGTGTGGTGCGGACCCGACGCGTACTGTTCCAACTCGAAACCAGAGACCGCAGGTTGTCACGAGCTCCTCGCCCGTGACCGAAGGTTCGCAGCAGCGGACGGCCGGCGCAGGTGACAGAGCAGCGGCACTCGCCGCACCAACGCCCTGAGCCTGTGCTCGGGGCGTTCGTCGTCTGTGGCCCGGACGCCGGCGGTCGACCCCGGAAGGAGACCCATGGCGCGGCCAGAAAAGACTGCCGCCGTCGCAGAGATCGTTGACTCGTTCAACGACTCCGCCGGCGCTGTGCTGACCGAGTACCGCGGGCTCACCGTGAAGCAGCTGCAGGACCTGCGGCGAGCCCTCGGCGAGAACGCCAACTACGCCGTGGTCAAGAACACGCTGGCCAAGATCGCCGCCACCGAGGTGGGCATCGACGGCTTCGACGACCTGCTGACCGGCCCCACCGCCATCGCCTTCATCAATGGAGACGTGGTCGAGGCCGCCAAGGGTCTGCGTGACTTTGCCAAGGCGAACCCCGCCCTTGTGATCAAGGGTGGAGTCCTCGACGGCAAGCCGCTCGACGCAGCCGAGGTGGCCAAGCTGGCCGACCTCGAGTCGCGCGAGGTGCTGCTGGGCAAGCTGGCGGGCGCGATGCTCGCGAGCCTCTCCCAGGCCGTCTACCTGCTCAACGCGCCGATCGCCCAGGCCGCCCGTCTCGCGGGTGCGCTCCAGGCCAAGGCCGAGCAGGACCCCTCGATCCTCGCAGGTGGTGCCGGCGTGCCGGCCGCTGCCGAGGACGCCCCGGCGGAGGAGGCCCCCGCGGCCGCCGAGCCCGAGGCGACCGACGAGGCGGCCGACTCGGCCGCCGAGTCCACCGACGCCTGACCAGGCCGACGTACACCACCTGAAACCCGGCGCGCCCGCACCACCGCGGACGCGCCACACACGGAAGGAACCGCCACCATGGCGAAGCTCAGCACCGACGAGCTCCTTGACGCCTTCAAGGAGATGACCCTGATCGAGCTCTCTGAGTTCGTGAAGCAGTTCGAGGACACCTTCGGCGTCACCGCCGCCGCCCCCGTCGCCGTGGCCGCCGCCCCGGCCGCCGGTGGCGCCGCCGGCGGTGCCGACGAGGCCGCCGCCCAGGACGAGTTCGACGTCGTCCTCGAGGCCGCTGGTGACAAGAAGATCAACGTCATCAAGGAGGTGCGCGCCCTCACGAGCCTCGGCCTGAAGGAGGCCAAGGACCTCGTCGAGGCCGCCCCGAAGCCGATCCTCGAGAAGGTCGACAAGGCTGCGGCCGACAAGGCGAAGGAGGCCCTCGAGGCCGCCGGCGCCACCGTCACCGTCAAGTGACGATCCGCTAGTCGCGCCACGAGGGGCGGTCACCGAGAGGTGGCCGCCCCTCGTGCCATTTCCGGTGCGACGCGTGCGCCGATCCCGGCCGAGCAGGGTCTGTCGCGCGGCGCGACGACGCACTACAGTGAGAGCGCTCGATGCGTATCACGAAATGAGTTGCCTCATGCGCAACAAACGGACCGCCGCGACGCTGACCCGCCTGCTGGAGAACGCGCGCTACGAGGTGCTGCCCACCGCGTCCACGGAGGACAAGGTGCTCGAGCACCTGCCCCGGGACCGCACGGTCACGGTGACGGCCTCGCCCTCCAAGGGGCTCGAGGCGACCTTCGACCTCGCCGAGCGGCTCGCCGGCCACGGGTACGCCGTCGTGCCCCACGTCGCCGCGCGGATGGTGAGCGGCCGCACCGAGCTCGAGGAGATCGCCGACCGGCTGCTCGGCAAGGGCATCACCCGCGTCTTCGTCCCGGGCGGCGACGCCGAGCCGGCCGGGGACTACCCCGACGCGCTCGCCCTGCTGCAGGACCTCGCGGCCATGGGCTCGCCGTTCTCGCACGTCGGCATCACCGGCTATCCCGAGTCGCACCCGACGATCCACGACGACCTCACCGTGCAGTCGATGTGGGACAAGCGGCAGTTCGCCACCCACATCGTCAGCAACCTGACCTTCGACCCCACCCTCGTCCGCAGCTGGGTGCAGAGGCTGCGCGCCCGCGGGGTCGCGATGCCCCTGCTGCTCGGCATGCCCGGCCCGGTCGAGCGCACCAAGCTGCTGGGCATGGCCACGCGGATCGGGGTGGGGGAGTCGACGAAGTTCCTCGCCAAGAACAAGGGGCTGTTCGCGCGGCTCGCGGCGCCCGGCGGCTTCACCGGCGAGAGCTTCCTGGAGAAGTGCGCGCCCGCCCTCGGCGAGGACGGGGCCCTGGTCGAGGGCCTGCACGTCTTCACGTTCAACCAGGTCGGCGAGACCGAGGCCTGGCGCACCGGCATGCTGGAGCGGTTGCGGGGCTAGGTCGCCAGCCCCGCCCGTGGCGCGAGCCGCTGCTCCACGAGGTCGGCCAGCGCCTGCTCGAGCCCGCCGTGGCCCGTCTCGACGACGGTGAGCGGCAGCCCGATGCGCGCCGCCGCGTCCTCGGCCAGCGCGCGCAGCTCGGCGTCGGGCGACTGCGCCAGCCACACGACGCGGGTGTAGTTGCCGAAGTAGGTGTCGCACAGCTCGGGGTAGCGGTCGAGCCCCATCTCCTGGACGACCGTCCGGGAGAACGACCTGACCAGGAAGTCGGTCAGCAGGTAGGTGCCGGGCTGCTCGTCGAAGAACCTCTCGAGCCGCGAGGGGCCGGCGAAGACGTCGTAGCAGTGCAGTCCCGGGAGCCGGGGCACCCCGAGCTGGAGGCACACCTCGTCGAGGGCTCCGTAGGTGCCGCAGTCGGCGTAGCCGATGACGACGTGGTCGTAGGACGTCCGCAGGTGGGTGGCCAGCACGCGGACCTCGTCGGCGATCCGGTCCGGGTGGTTGTGCAGGAGGGGCGGCAGCGGGTGCACGTCGAGCGGCCAGCCGCGCCGCTCGGCGACCGCGGCCGCGGGCTGGGCGATCGCCCCGCACGCGACGAGCGCGACGCGACCGCGCCGGTCAGAAGGAGAGCTGCTCGACGAAGGCGTCGTTGAAGTCGGGCCGGTCCGAGAGCTCGACATAGGTCACCTCCTCCAGCAGGGCCAGGGCGCCGGCCCGCTCGCGCACCGACAGCAGCGCCATCTTGGCGCCCTCGCCCGCGACGTTGCCCGCGGCGACGATGCGCAGCACCGGCAGCTGCGGCACGAGCCCGATGCGTACGGCGGACGCGGGGGAGAGGTAGCTCCCGAACGAGCCGGCGAGCAGCACCTGCTGCACGTCGCGGTGCTCGAGGCCGAGCTGCTCGAGCAGCAGCGACCAGCCGGTCGAGATCGCCGCCTTGGCGAACTGGAGCTCGCGGACGTCGCGCTGGGAGAAGTAGACGCACTCGGCCGGGTCCGACTCCGGCGTCGGCCGGTGCAGGATGAAGACCCGCTCCTCGCCGATGCGGGCGAGCCGGTCGGCCAGGGCGGGGGCGATCTCCTTCGCGGCCTCGTCGGGGACCAGCCGGCCGGTGGCGTCGAGCAGGCCGACGCGCACCAGCTCGGCGACCGCGTCGACGAGCCCGGAGCCGCACAGGCCCTTGGCCTCGACGTCGCCGATCACGCCGAGGGTGACGGCCGGGTCGTCGCCCAGGGCCGTCGGGTCGACCTTGATCACCTCGATGGCGCCGTCGGCCGCGCGCATGCCGCAGCGGATGGCGCCACCCTCGAACGCCGGTCCGGCGGGCGCCGCGGTCGACAGGATGGTCTCGCCGTCGCTGAGCACGATCTCGCAGTTGGTGCCGACGTCGATGAAGAGCCGGGTGCGCTTGTCGCGGTCCATCCCGGTGGCGAGCATGCCGGCCACGATGTCGCCGCCGACGTAGGCGCCGAGGGCCGGGAAGAAGTACGCCCGCGCGCGCGGGTGCAGGGTGAGGCCGATCTCCGAGGCGAGCACCGACGGCGGCTGCGAGGAGGACATCACGAACGGCGCAACCCCGAGCGGCTCCGGGTCGATGCCGAGCGCGAGCGCGGTCATCGTGGCGTTGCCGGCGACGGCGACCTCGTAGACCTGGGCCGGGTCGACGCCCGCCTCGCGGCAGACCTGCCCGGCCAGGGACGACAGGGTGCTGGCCGCCGCCTGCTGGAGCCGGCCGAGCGCCTCCTCGTCCATCATGGTGGCGCTGATCCGGGTGATCACGTCGCCGCCGAACGGCTGCTGCGCGTTGAGCATCGAGGTGACGGCCATGGGTGTCCCGGTGCCGACGTCGAGGAGGGTGCCGACGACCGTGGTGGTGCCGAGGTCGAAGGCGATCGCGTAGCGCGCCGCCGTCGTGTCGCCGGGCTCGACGTCGATGAGCGACTCGTCGAGGATCACCGCGGTGACCTTGAAGTCGGCCTCGCGCAGCACGGTCGAGAGCCGCCGCAGGACGTGCAGGTCGGCGGTCAGCTCGAGGTCCTCGATGGCGTCGGTGAGCCGGACGAGGTCGGTGCGCTGGTCGGCGAGGGTGGCCTCGTCGAGCTCGACGTAGCGCTTCTGCAGGGCCGGGCGCAGGATCACCTGGCGGCCGATGCCGACGGTCGCTGCCTTGGGCCGGGTGGCCAGCGGCGGCACCTCGACGGCGAGGTCGCGGGTGGCGTGCACCAGGCAGCCGAGGCGCCAGCCGTCCTCCAGCTGCGCCGGCGTGAACGTACGGACGTCGTGCCGGGTGACCGGCACCTCGCCGCCCGAGGTGACCTGCACCTTGCACTTGTGGCACGTGCCGTGGCCGCCGCAGGTGGAGTCGATGGCGATGCCGTTCCACGACGCGGCGTCGAAGACGGTCACGCCCGGCGGCACGCGTACGCCGCGCTGGCTGGGCGGCACGGCGGCGCCGTCCTCGGCGCGGGTGTGGACGGTGAAGGACAGGTCGACCCGACCCGTTCCGTCGTGCGCGGCGGGGTCGGCTCCGGGCCGTTCGATGAGGCCCTCGCGGGCGACGTCCGCGAGGGAGAAGTCGGGCCCCTCGGGGGGTCGGGTCACGTCGCGGCCGCCGCCGCCTGCTTGGCGCGGTGCGCCGAGATCCACGCCATGCCCCAGTCGTCGTGGCCGAGGAACACGTCGGCCGCCTTGACCGCCTCGACGACGCGCGGCGTGCGGGTGTCCATGATCGCGCTGGTGAGCCCGGAGGTCATCGCCATCGGCAGCCACGACGCGTTGAGCGTGTGCCGGTCGGGCATGCCGAAGGAGACGTTGGACGCGCCGCAGGTCATGTTGACGCCGAACTCGTCGCGGATGCGCCGCATCACCTCGAAGGTGACCAGCGTGGTGCTGGTGTCGGCGCCGATCGGCATGGCCAGCGGGTCGATGACGATGTCGGCCTGCGCGAGACCGTACTCCTCGGTGGCCACCCGGATGATCTTGGCGGTGAGGTCGAGGCGCTTGTCGGCCTCCATCGGGATCTCGTCGTGGTCGTTGGGGAGCGCGATCACGGCGGCGTCGTACTTCTTCACGAGCGGGAGGATCGCCGCCATGCGGTCGTCCTCGGCGGTGATCGAGTTGACCAGCGCACGGCCCTGGTAGACCGCGAGCCCCGCCTCGAGCGCCTCGACGACGGAGGAGTCGATGCAGATCGGCAGGTCGGTGAGCTCCTGCACCATCTGGATCGCCTTGGCGAGCAGCTCGGGCTCGTCGGTGAGCGGCACGCCCATGTTGATGTCGAGGACGTCGGCGCCGCCCTCCACCTGGGCCTTGACGTCGCGCTCGATCGCGGAGAAGTCGCCCGCGCGCAGCTGCTCCTGGAAGATCCTGCGACCCGTGGGGTTGATGCGCTCGCCGATGAGGCAGAACGGCCGGTCGTGGCCGATGACGACCTCGCGGGACGCCGAGCGCAGGACGGTGTGCAGCCCAGTGGCGGCCATCAGGCGGACACCTTGGCGCGCTTCTCCTGCAGGAGGTTCTTGGCCCGCTTGACCGTCTGCGAGGCGTCGGCCGCGTAGCCGTCGGCCCCCACCGCGTCGGCGTACTCCTGGGTGACGGGAGCGCCGCCCACCATCACGATGACGCTGTCGCGGATGCCGGCCTTCTCCAGGGCGTTCATGTTGGCCTTGAACATCGGCATCGTGGTGGTGAGGAACGCCGAGAAGCCGACGATGTCGGGCTGGTGCTCCGCGATCGCGGCGACGAACTTCTCCGGCGCCACCTGCACGCCCAGGTCGATCACCTCGAAGCCGGCGCCCTCGAGCATGATGTTGACGAGGTTCTTGCCGATGTCGTGGACGTCGCCCTTGACGGTGCCCATGAGGAACTTGCCGACGGTCTCGACGCCCGTCTCGGCGAGCAGCGGCCGCAGCCGCTCCATCGCGCCGGCCATCGCACGCCCGGCGATGAGCATCTCCGGCACGAAGAAGTCTCCGCGCTCGAAGCGCGCCCCGACCTCCTCGAGGGAGGGGATCAGCGCGTCGAAGAGCAGCGTCTGCGGCTCCATGTCGAGGTCGAGCCCCTCGTTGGTGAGCTCGAGGACGCGGGGGGCGTTGCCGACCAGCGTCTCGTCGTAGAGGGCTTGCAGGATGTCCTCGGGGGTCATGCGACCACCTCCTGGGTGCGTGCTGATCGGTGGGCGGGTCGGTGGTCCGAGCGGTGGGGCGGGTGGGTGGTGCGCCGCGCGGGTCCGCGCAGCAGGCTCGACAGCGCGGTGGACCGGTCGAGCAGGCGGCGGCCGAGCTCGTCGAGCCGCGCCTCCAGACGGGGGGTGGGCCCGGAGATCCCGAGGGAGGCGACGAGGTCGCCGTGCACGCCGAAGACCGGGACGGCGATGCCGGTGAGGCCGATCTCGAGCTCGTCGCGGGTCAGCGCCCAGCCGCGCTCGCGGGTGCGCAGGCAGTCGCGGCGTACGTCGTCGCGGCCGGCGAGGGTGGCGGGCGTGGGCCGCTCCAGCTCGCCGTCGGGCAGCTCGAGGGCGTCCCAGGCGAGGAAGACCTTGCCGAGCGCGGAGCAGTGGGCCGGCACGTCGACCTCGGTCCAGTCGCGGGTGCCGAGCAGGAAGGTGGAGTCGACCTGCGCCACCTGCACGACGCGCTCGCCGCGGGTGACGCTGAGGTGGACGGTCTCGCCGGTGTCGGCGCCGATGCCGTCCATGACCGGACGAGCCAGCCGCACCAGCTCGTCCCAGGGGTCGTGGCGAGCGGCGTAGAGCCAGAACAGCCGGCCGGCGACGTAGGACCCGGCGGCGTCGCGCTCGAGCAGGCCGGAGCGCTCGAGGGCGGTCAGCAGCCGCGAGGTGGTCGACTTGGCCAGCCCGCTCGCGTCCTGGAGGTCGGCGAAGCTCATCGGCTCGTCGGCGTGCACGACGGTGGCCACCAGGTCGGCGGCGCGGTCCAGCGCTCGCGTGCCGGTGGCGGGGTCGCTCACGACGGCTCCTTCGCTGGAGGGGTTCCCTCGGGTTCCATGATGTGGAACCGTGGTTCCACATCATGAGGCTAGAAGCCCGCATGAGCCGAGGTCAAGGAGGAGCCCGTGTTCCGCAACACGATGCCGCGCTACGAGGTGCTGTCCGAGGACGCGATGGCGACCCTCGACAAGGGGTGGCGACGACTGATGACCGAGATCGGCGTCGAGTTCATGGACGAGCGCGCCCTCGAGCTGTTCCGCCAGGCGGGCCAGCGCGTCGAGGACAACACCGTCTTCCTCGACCCCGACTTCGTCCTGGAGCAGGTCGCCAAGGCGCCGCGCGAGTTCGACGTGCAGGCGCGCAACCCCGAGAACTCCATCCACATCGGTGGCGACTCGATGGCGTTCGGCGCGGTCTACGGCCCGCCGTTCGTGCGGCAGGGCGACGTACGCCGTGACGCGACGATGGAGGACTTCCGCAGCTTCACCAAGCTGGCGCAGTCGTTCGCGGTGCTCGACTCGGCCGGCGGGGTGATCTGCGAGCCCAACGACACCCCGCTCGACAGCCGCCACCTCGACATGACCTACGCGCTCCAGACGCTGACCGACAAGGTCTACATGGGCAACGTCGTGTCCGGGGTCAACGCCGCGGACACGCTCGCGATGACCTCGATCCTCTTCGGCTCGCGCGAGGCGATCGAGGAGACCCCCGCGACGATCTCGCTGATCAACTGCAACTCGCCGCTGCGCTGGGACGACCGGATGCTGGAGGCGCAGTTCGAGTACTCCCACGCCGGCCAGCCGGTGGTGCTCACGCCGTTCATCCTCATGGGCGCGATGTCGCCGGTGACGATCCCCGCGGCCCTGGTGCAGCAGATCGTCGAGGCGCTCTCCGGCATCGCGCTGTCGCAGCTGATCCGTCCGGGCACGCCCGTCATCTTCGGGTCCTTCCTGTCCAACATCGACATGCAGTCGGGGTCGCCGACGTTCGGCACGCCGGAGTCCGGCCTCGGGCTGCTGTGCACGGGCCAGATCGCCCGGCACTTCGGGCTGCCGTTCCGCACCGGCGGCGGGCTGACGTCCTCGCAGGTGGCGGACGCCCAGGCGGGCTACGAGGCGCTGATGACCCTGATGCCGACCTTCCTGGCCGGCGCCAACTGGGTGATGCACTCGGCCGGCTGGCTCGAGGGCGGCCTGGTCGCCGGCTACGAGAAGTTCATCGTCGACATCGAGCTGCTGCAGATGCTGCGCCACGAGTTCACGCCGCTGGAGATCGACGAGGCGTCGATGGCCTTCGACGCCCACCAGGAGGTCGGCCACGGCGGGCACTTCCTCGGCGCCATGCACACGATGGAGCGCTTCCGCACCTGCTTCTACCGCCCGCTGCTGTCGTCGTCGGAGAACTACGAGCGGTGGATGCGCAACGGCGGCCACGACGCCAACGACCGCGCGACCGCGCGCTACCAGAAGACGCTGGCCGACTACGAGCAGCCGGCGCTCGACGACGCCGTGCGCGAGGAGCTCGAGGACTACGTCATCCGGCGGCGGGCCGAGCTGGGGGACTGACGCCGTCGCTGTGGTGGACGCTGTTCACCCAGACCGACTCGGGATGGGTCTCGTCGCCGGCGGCCACGTCGGCGGCGGTCCGGAGCTTGGCGACCTTGTGGATCAGCATGCCGAAGCCGACCTTCGCGATGACGTCGGCGGCTGAGAACGCCACGTGGATGGTCGTGGTCCACCATCCGCCGTCGAAGAAGATCGGGATCAGGTAGACGACCGGGTAGACGAAGAAGACGGACAGCAGCACCGTCGCGGCCTGGCCGAGGCCGCGTCCCACATCCGCCGGCAGGCTCCTGACCGAGCTCACCACCGCGGGGACGAGCACCACGTAGATCACCACGAAGCAGGCCATGCTGACGCCCCACCACAGCCACAGCCAGAAGGTGTCCTCACCCTCCTTGAACACCTGGTCCCCGAGGTATCCGGTGACGATCATCGCGAACGCCGCAGCCATCACCACCGCCCGTGTGCGGGCGAGCCTGCGGCCGACGAGTGTGCACACGGCGAGGAGCTCGGCCATCAGCAGCGGCACGGTGACGGCCCAGTCCATGTAGCGCGAGGTGATGGTCGACAGCGCCTCCGAGTTCGGTACGTAGCTGCCGCCCGAGTAGTCGTAGCCACTGTGGACCTGCAGGAACACCATGAGGTACGACAGGCTCGCGACGCCCGCGATGCACAGGCTCGCCAGCACAGCCGGCCGGTAGCGCGAGCTCACCTCCCCCAGGCTGGTCCAGCTGTAGAGGAGCTGGGCGACGAGGGCGAAGCCCGCCACCACGATGCCGAAGACGATCAGGTCGTGCTGGGCCGAGCTCAGCACGACCCTCTCGGGAGCCGTGACATCGGCGGACGCGGCGAGGAGCATTCAGCGATCCTCTCGACGGTTCGGCCGCTCGCACGTGTGCGCACGTGCTGGCCCGGCCGGTACCCCGGCGGGGGTCGAGCATGTGGCGAGGCCCGGCGGGTCACTCCGATGTCTCGCTGGGGGGGAGGAGCCCGCGTTCGAGCATCCGGTCGGCGGACGTGATGGCGTCCTGGACGAACCTGGCCGTCAGGCGGGTGTACTCCTCGACCTCGCCCGGCGACCAGCCCTGGAGGACCTCGGCGATCATCCGGTCGCCCAGGGCGTACACGCCACGGGCTGCGTTCTCCCCGTCCTGGGTGAGCGTGACCAGGGTGGCCCGGCGATCGGACGGGTCGGCCGATCGTCGCACGAGTCCGTCAGCCTCGAGCCGTCGCACGATCTTGCTGATGTAGGACGCCCCGATGTCGAGCACCTCGGCCAGGGCGGTCGGGCGCATCGGGCCCCACGCGAGGAGGTGCCGGAGCGCCTGGTGGGAGGGCTGGTCGAGCGACTCCCCTGCGCGACTCCGTGCAGCGCGCTAGCGCTCCGGCTCGTGGGTTTCACGGGGACGGACCTGGAGGTGGGCCGGCCCGTGCTGTCCGCACGATCAGTGGCATGGAACGGCTCGCTCTCGTTCAGCGCGACGATCACCAACGACGGTCCGTCGGAGGCGCGGGTGGCGATCGACTACTCGATCGGGTTCCGGCGGGCCAACGGCGCCATCCATCCCAGGACGTTCAAGCTGGCCTCGCGTCGGATCGCGCCCGGGGAGTCAGTCGTCGTGGACAAGACGCACTCCTTCCGCCCGATCAGCACCCGGAACCACTATCCGGGCGAGCACGTCGTGACAGTGCAGGCCAACGGGGTGGTGTCAGGCGAGTCGCGCTTCGTCCTCAGTCCGGACGGAACTGGCTCGACGCCGCGAAGTTCACGCTGATACGGGGGCCTGATGGCCCGACCTCCTTGGGCACCGAGTGACGCCAGTCGACCTGGCAACGGCCACCCATCACGATGAGGTCACCGGCCAGTGGCCGGAACGTCCTGCTCGGGCCGCCCGTCGTCGGCCGCACCAGGAAACGCCGCGGGGTGCCGAGACTCAGCACCGGGACGACGCACTCGCGCCGGCGCGCCGAGGCACCGTCGCCGTGCCATCCGGTGCTGTCGCGATGGGTGCGGTAGAGGTTGATCCACAGGCGGTCGTAGGTGACGCCATAGTGCGCGGTCAGCGTGCGCGCCATGTCGCGCAGCATCTCGTGGGCGTCGCCGAGGTCGCGGTGCTCGGCGGTCAGGCGGGGCTCCTCGACCCTCGTGCCGTACATCCGGCGCCACCGCTGCTGCCAATCGGCACCCGCGAGCAGGTCCCTGAACAGCTCGTCGGCACCGAGCAGCCAACCTGGAACGTGCTCCACCCAGGAGTGCGCGTCGAGCTGCACCCGGTGCGCCGTGCCGAACGTCTCGTCCACCCCGGAGACATGACGGTCGCTGCTGCCGAAGAGTGGAAGCGCGCCTTCGTCCATGGTCGCAGTCCTACCAGCCGCCACCGACAACTGGGCACCATGCTCCACGGTGTCGCGGTGTGGACCCGGGCTACGGGCTAGGGCCCGCGATCACGGCGCCGTCAACCGGCGGCCACAGGCGACTGATCGAAACAGCAGCGACTAACGTCACTTTCATGCAGCAGTCGCGGCGCGCACTCGCCCTCGTGGTCCTGAGCTGGTTCGTCGCGCCCCTGGCCCTCACCGGAGGTGCGGCGTCGGCGGAGTCGACGGGCACCCCGGCGGAGGCGCGCACGGTCCGCGTCGGGACCGAGGGGACGTACCCGCCCTTCACGTTCCACGATCCCGGAACCGACGAGCTCACCGGCTTCGACATCGAGGTCATCCGCGCCGTGGCCGACGAGGCCGGGTGGGACCTGGAGTTCGTCGAGGCGCCCTTCGACTCGATCTTCCCGGCGCTGGACGCCGGCCGGGTCGACGTGATCGCCAACCAGATCACGATCAACCCCGAGCGCGAGGCGCGGTACCTCTTCTCGACGCCCTACACCTACTCCCGCGGCGTGATCGTCACCGCCGCCGGCAATGACGACGTGAGGACGCTCGACGACATCGACGGCCTGGTGGCCGCGGAGTCCGAGACGAGCAACTGGGCGCAGGTTGCCCGCGACGCCGGCGCCGAGATCCGCGCGGTCGACCAGTTCGCCCAGGCGGCTGAGCTGCTCGTGCAGGGGCGCGTCGATGTCGTCGTCAACGACAACATCGCTGTCCTCGACTACCTCGCCTCCACGGGGTCGGACGAGATCGAGATCGTCGGCGACGCCGGCGAGGACGTCGGTCAGCAGGCGCTCACCTTTCGCCAGGACAGTCCCGAGCTGCAGCAGGAGGCCGACGACGCGCTCGCCAGGCTCGCCGACGACGGCACGCTCGCAGACATCTCGGAGGACTACTTCGGCGCCGACGTGACTGTCGAGGACGCCGCCGAGGTCACCGACGTGAGGGGCTCCGACACCCGCTCGACCGCCGAGGTCGTGCGGGGCGCAGCGTGGCCCATGCTCAAGGGACTGCTGGTCTACACGCTCCCGCTCACTGCCGCCAGCTTCGCGATCGGCCTGGTGCTGGCGCTGGTCACGGCACTGGCCAGGATGTCGTCCAACCGGCTCGTCCAGCTGCCCGCCCGCGTCTACATCTCCGCGATCCGCGGCACCCCGCTCCTGGTCCAGCTCTTCATCGTGTTCTACGGCCTCGGCCAGATCGGGCTGACGATCCCGCCTGTGCCCGCCGCCATCATCGCGCTCAGCCTCAACGTCGGCGGCTATGCCGCTGAGATCATCCGCGGCTCGATCCTGTCCGTCCCACGCGGGCAGTACGAGGCAGCCACCACGATCGGCATGCGCTACCCGCAGCTGATGCGTCGGATCGTGCTGCCGCAGGCCGCGCGGATCGCGGTGCCGCCGCTGTCCAACACCCTGCTCTCGCTGATCAAGGACACCTCGCTGGCCTCGGTCATCCTCGTGCCCGAGCTGCTGAGACAGGCGATCAACGCCGCGTCGCCGAGTGCGGACTTCATGCCGCTCTACCTCTTCGCGGCGCTCTACTACTGGATTGTCTGCTTCATCGTGGCGCAGGCGCAGGAGCCGCTGGAGCGGCGACTCGGGAGGTACGCAGCGTGAGCACCACGCCACTGATCGAAGCCCACGGGCTGCGCAAGGCCTTCGGCGACAACGTCGTGCTCAGGGGCGTCGACCTCAGCGCCGACGACGGGACCGCCACCGCCCTCATCGGTCCTTCGGGCTCAGGCAAGACGACGATCCTCCGCTCCCTCAACGTCCTCGAGGTGCCGGACAGCGGGACCGTACGCATCGCTGACGCGACCGTCGACTTCGGCGACACCTCTGTCGACCGATCCACCCGGCGCGCCGAGGTGAACGCGCTGCGCTCGCACAGCGGCATGGTCTTCCAGTCGCACCACCTCTTCCCGCACAAGACCGTCCTGCAGAACCTGCTCGAGGGGCCGGTCCAGGTACAGGGCCGCGAGGTCGAGGAAGCCACCGCCGACGCCCGCCGGCTGCTCGAGCAGGTCGGCCTCGACGGCCGCGAGGACCAGTACCCCTCGCAGCTCTCCGGAGGCCAGCAACAGCGCGTCGGCATCGCCCGCGCGCTCGCCCTCAACCCGAAGGTCGTGCTGCTCGACGAGCCCACCTCCGCGCTCGACCCCGAGCTGGTCGGCGAGGTGCTGGCTGTCATCCGCGACCTGGCGACCTCGGGCTGGACCCTCATGATCGTCACCCATGAGATCCGCTTCGCCCGCGACGTCGCCGACCAGGTGCTGTTCCTCGACGGCGGCGTCATCGCCGAGCAGGGCGGCGCCGAAGTGCTCCACGACCCGCAGCAGGAGCGCACGAAGCAATTCCTGCGGCGGGTGCTCGAGCCGGGCTGAACAACCCGTCCCGCAGGTGCCGCAATGCGGTTGACCTCCCGACATGTCCGGAGAGCTCGTCCTGGTGCTGACGCCACTCGTGTTGGTCGTGCTGATCCTCCGGACTCTGTTGGCACTCCGTTCTTGCGTAGAGAGGCGGATCGAACCCGCAGGGGGACCGGACTATCCCGCCGCCGCATCGCGGCGGTAGGACGCCTCAACCGAGTGTCGCGCCGCTTCGTTCAGGAGCGTGCGCTGGCCGACGCGCGTGAGCAAGGCCCGGCCGGCCGTGCCGGCAAAGTCGCCCCGACTGGGCGGTTTCCTTGATCCAATGGGGCTCGTGACAGGTGAAACCTCTACGCAGTCCGACGGGCTGATTCGCCTCAACCTGCGTCCCCCGACCATGGGCAGCGGCCGTCACGCGCCGTGGGTACAGGTGGACGGAGTCCAAGTTCCCGTCAGGGTCGGAGACAACTTGCTTAAGGTCTCCGCCGGCCCGCACTTGGTGCAGGTTGCGCCGCGGTGGGACCCCGCCCGCGTCCGTGAGCTCGACGTCCACGTCAGCCCGGGAGCTGTCGTCCCGGTGTTCTACGCGGACCCGCCATCGCGGTTCTTCGGCGGCAGTCTGGGCACGAGGCACCGACAGGACTGGGCACTTCGATGCCTGCAAACATGGGGCGTGCTGATCGTCCTCACCATGCTGGTCGGGTACCTCCGCGGCTGACGCCGCTAGAAACAGCTCGGTGCCAGATCCGTGCACTCAACGCGGCAGATGCGGGCGAGCGCAGCCGCCCTCAATGCGGCCATGTGCGGATGTTGCGTCTGGCACGATTCGCGGGTGAGCCGTGCGTACTGCGAGGAAGTTGCTGGGCAGTTGCGCGGGCTCCTCGTCCGACTTGGCGACCGTCTCCTGGGCAAGGACGTGACGCTCGTCGGCGAGTTCATCGACGCAAACGAACTCGGCCTGGCGTGAACAGGTGGCGGACGGGCTCAGCGAGGACGATCAGCCGCTGTCTACTGACGAGCGTGCCGACACGCTGGCCCTTGTCGTGCGAATGGAGATGGACGACCGGGTGCCTAGGGCGCTCGCCTTTCGTCCGGCCCGATAGGCAGTCACGCGCTCATCGGCAGTGGTCGTTCGCACCGGGGCCGACAGGCGGCAAATGACACACATCGTCGAAGGCATGGATGGTGCCTGTCTCGGTTGCTCGTGGCGTCATAGGAGGGGCAGCGGGACACGCGCCTTAAGGGCCGACACTCTCCGGGTCCATGCGCGTCGTCGCCGCCTATCTGTGACCTCGGCCTGTGTGGTCGGCCGCGTCTGGTCCAGAATCACGTGGTGCTCGGCGTGACGGATCCTTTTGCCGTCCGTGTGGACCTCGCTGAGGTGGGCAGTCGCTAGCTGCGTTGAAATCGATGCCGACCCCTCCCTGCCCACCCCAGCTTGACCTGTCGCCCGGCGCAGAGTCAGATGGTGGCTCGGCCGACATTGGCCAGTCGCCGGCGCTGCACGCTCACATGCACACTGAACCTCTTGCTTGGGTCACCGTTAAGCGGGTTGTTGTCGTTGGTTCCCAGCCACAGACTGCGCACGGCTGCGCGCGGGTGACCGATCGTCCAGTCGCCCCCCGAGCCAATGTAAAACCAGTCGTTGTTCCCGCCAACCATGGCGCCATCCCAGGCACCGGCCAAACAGAACGGATGGTTGCGGGGCAGAGGGTAGCCGCTACCGCTTGGCTGCGCCCATGTGGTCCATCCATCCGGCCCGTAGTCGCCGGTAAATGCGACCCCTGACCAGTTCACACCGCTCGCACGGATATGGAGCTGGTCCCCGTTCGCTACAAGGATTCCTGTAGATCGTGGACCGCCACCAGGCCCGTCCCAAACGTAGTAGGTCGTTGACGGCACGTCACGGCCCTGCGCTGCGACGACTTCCTCGTACTGAGAGGTCTGGTTGATCGCTACGACGTTCCTTGTCCCGCAGTGCCTGGCTTGGTAACGCAGAGGGACTCCGGGGTTGTCCTTGGTCAAGGTCCCGCCACCCGTGATCCAGTCGGCTAGGTGGTTGACAGGGTCAAGGACGACGCTGTTCGCCGCCTCGCCTGCTCCGCCTACGACTGTGACCTGGACCCGGGACTGCTGCAATGTCTCCTTCTGCTCCGTTGTCAGGTTGAAACTGCCCTTAATCCCGGCATTAATCGCGGCCTCGAGCGTGACGATCATCTCGTTGGCGGATTTCGTCCCCGTCATGGTGACGAGCAGCATTCGACCGTAGTCAATCTCGGCCAGGTAGACCGGCGGATTGGATGTGGGCGCTACCTGCTCTACCTGGTCGACCGTGACGCCTTCGGCGAAAAAGGTACTCGGCGCGTCGTCTGGAGTGAACGCAGCGCGGTAGAAGACCTGCCGATAGAAGACCATCACGCTGGTCTGCTCGACGTCGTGCGTCAGCGAGGCCTTCAGATCGACAGACGCTGGCCCGTAACTGAATGACACACCCATCCTCACCAGACCGTGCTCTGTTGTGCGTACTTCGTGCTTGTCGAAGGTCACGTCTGCGGCACCGTCTTGAGGATTGAGATCGGCGAGCAACTGGGTCCTCGCGTCCTGCATCGCCGCGAGGTCGACTTTGTCGACCGCGACGCTGGCCGAGCGTGGCGCCCCGCCCTGCACGAAGTCCGTCGTGATCGTGAGTGTGCCACCCGAGCGCTTTAGCCCGCCCGCGATGGGCGCCAGCCGCCCGGTTGCCAGGCTCGTACCCTGCAGCACGGCGCCGGGGTACAGGATGTCGGTAACCGGGGCGAGCACCCACGGGTGGTCGTTGCTGGTCACCAGATTCGCCGCCTCACGCGAAAGGTCATACGCGACCCCGTTGACCGTGGTCGTCCTCGGCGGAAGGGGCGTGTGGTCATTGACCGGCGGGTTGGTGGTGAAGTCGGGCAGCGACCGAAGGTAGGCATCGACGGCCTGACTGTCGCGGACTGACGGGACGGGCGCCCCGAGCGGGATGGCCTTCATGTCGTCCGCGGCTATCAACTTGACCGCATCCTCCCCGCCGAATTGGCCTTCGAGGGTGTCGGCGTCCGGGATCTTGTGCCGCTTATGCGACAGCATCACGAAGGTGTCGGCGCCGCTCTCGCTGCGGTACACGCGGTTATCGGTCCTCGACGGGATCGGAGTCCCGTGAGGGATGGACCGCAAGACCTTGTCCGTGACGGCGCGGACCGCCTTCATCCCGTCGGGTGTGAGAGCCGACAGCGTCACGAGGTCCGGAATCAACCTGCGCTTCCCGGCAGTCACGCGAAAGACGCGCGGCGACCTCGGACCAACGATGAAGGTCCCGTCTGGCGGCTTGGCTCCTCGCGCGACCGGCACGGCACTGATGTGGAGAGCGGCTGCGAGTTCCGGGTCGGAGCTGTGGATTGCGAGGCCATCCGCCGCGCTTTCGAGATCTGCGGTCTGCGGGGCGTAGGCGGCTTCTTGATCGGTGGGCATGACTATCTCCTTTGAGGTCAGGCGTTGGGGGAAATGGTGGAACTGGCGGGGTCGGATGCACCCAGAAGGTCCTGAAACCTTCGGAGGACCTTGTCCGTGAAAAGTCCGGCGAGTGCGCCTGCGGTGGTGAGCACGGTGACGCCTGCGGTGGAGGTGGTGGTGTCGCCGATGCTGACGAGCCCAGCGCTGATGGCGACAACGACGATGGCGCCCAAGAGGGCGGACCACACGGGCCGGAGCAAGTACCACCAGACGAAGCCCTGCTCGAGATTTTCGTGGCCAGCGCGCTGAGAGAAGACCTGGCTCTGTTGAATGAGGCTTCCCACTAGTCCTGCGACGGCACCCAACAGGAGCAGGCTCATGTCAAGGCTGATTTCGACGTCCAGGCCCCACTGTGCGAGCAGGGGTTCGGTCGCGATGGCGCCTGGTGGCGCCGCCTCTTGTGCTGCGACGAGCCTCTCGGAAAGGCCGTAAGCGCCGACGAGTGCGAGGAGGGCGGCCACTCCCGCCGCGGCGTTTGCTGCACCTACGACGCGCCTCGTTGCGGTTGGCATGGCGCGTGCAGAGCGTGAAGGTGGGCCACTAGGGATGTTCGCGTCTTCATCCGCCATTGAGATGACCGAGGCGGAAAGAGTTTCGGTTGTCATGCTGACCTCCTGAGTGTGTTGTTTGGGATTACGAGGGAATGCTTCGACGGGGGAGGTGCGCGGGCCTGATTGCTGACCGCTGAGGAATGCCTGCGGGTCCTGAAGCCAGACCACGACTGAGCGGCGCGCGGTGGAGAGCGTGATGCCGCAGCGTGGGCAGTGCTTGCGGTCAACTGCGTACAAGTCCTGCCCGCATGCGCACGTTGGCAGTTGGCTCAATGCGGCGCCGCGGCCAGTCGGGACGGCCGTCGTGGTGACGAATGCAGAATTGGCTGCCGTGTCGGCCGCCCGCGGGTCCCCGTTCGTGGTGCCTGCGCGCCCGGCGGAAGAGGGTTGAGTGATCATGACGTAGTCCTGGGTCGTCGTCGTTCGGACTTAACGGCCGGCTTGAAGAACCTGAACGCCGCGAGCGGTAGCGGGAAGCGGCCGCGGGGCACTGCGCTCGAAGGTCGGCGGGCGGCTCGCTGGTTACCTCGGACAACTAGGGCTCTAGTGCGCTGCTCGGCGTCGCGGAGCCGGTCGTCGACGGTGTGGCGGGCGAGGGTGAGGGCCATTTCTGGGTTGCTGTTGAGCGGGTTCATAAGGTGCTCCCGGTATCTGTGCGGTGCGATGACCGAATGTGTTGTCCAAGCCCGAGCTGCTGGTGCACCGAAGGGCTAGAACACTTCGGCGTTCCTTTGCGATGTGTACTTCTGCCCCCGGGCCCCTAGGTCCGGTGCGTGGCTTGAGACTGGTGCGGCGCCGCAAAGGCAGCGCAAACTAGTGGTGGTTGCCGCCGCACGGAGTCGGTGGCAACCGCGACTGGGAGCCAACGGTGGTTAGTGGCGCAAGCTGGGCAAACGCCAGCCAGGCGGTCATGGTCCGCCTGCTTGGCCCGTTGGTGATCTCGCGCCGAGATGGTGACCATTTGGTGGCGGGTCGGCAACAGCGCGCCGTGCTCGCCTTGCTAGCGCTCAGGCTCGGCCACGTAGTACCCGCGGACGAGCTGGTCGAGCAGGCATGGCCCGAAGCCCCGCCGGCTACCGCCGCGGCTGCACTCCGTGTCCACATCGCACGGCTGCGTCGTACGTTGGTGCCCGAAGACGACTGCCCTGACCCCCTGCCACACCAAGTAACTGGTTACGTCCTCAATCCCACTACAGTCACCACTGACGTCGCCGAGTTTGTGAGCAGGGTTGAGCGGGCCCGCGCCGACCTCAGCGTCGGCGACGATGTCTCGGCGGCGCAGAATTTCCGCGGCGCCTTGGAGCTTCGCCGCGGCCGAGTGCTTTTGGGCCTGGACGAGCTGGTGGCCGTACGGGAGCAGGTGGAACACCTCGAGGAGGTTCTCCAATCGGTCGAGGAAGAACTGCTCGACGTGCGTCTGGCCCAAGGTGACCACGCTGCCGTGTGCGCCGATGCGGCCGCTTTGGTCGCTCAGTCTCCGTTCAGGGAACGGAGGACCCGTGCATTGATGCTGGCTCTCTACAGAAGCGGACGTCAGGCGGACGCCCTCGCCGCGTGCGCCCGGACGCGTCAGCGGTTGGCCGACGAGCTGGGCGTCGACCCCGGCCCGGAGCTCCAAGAGCTCGAAGGCGCCGTTCTCCGGCAGGAGGCGCATCTCGGTTGGGCACCGCGGGTCGCGCCACCTGCCGGGCTGGTCGCAGCGCGACAATCCGGCCCGGCGGTGTCGGAGGCCCTTCGCGACCTTGTCGGCGCACGGCTTAGCGAACTTCCGGATCCAGCCAAGCAGGTCGTGGTGCTCTCGGCGCTGCTGGGCGACTTTGCCGACGACGCCGTCCTTGCGGCGGCGACGCGCCTGGAGCTCGGCGACCTCGGGCGCGCTATCAGGCTGGGTCAGGATTCCGGGCTGCTGGGTGACAGCGAGGGACAACGTGTCCGGCCGAGTCGTCGTAACCTCGCCGAGGCCGTTCTCGCCGTCGTGGACGCACGCGAGCGGGAGCAACTGCACATCGCTGCCGCGGAGGGCCTCGAGCGGGTGTTCGGCGAGACTGGCCTGGTTCCGGCGGCACAGCACCTCGTCGCAGCGGGGCGTTCAGCGAACCCAGCCAGGACCGCTGGCGTGGGGGTCTTGGCCGCCGAACATTGCCTACGGAAGGGGTCCCCCGAGGAAGCCGTGGACATCTGCGGGACCGTGCTCGAGGCCCTCGGTCATCAGACACCTCCCAAGTTCAGGGTCGATCTGCTCACCACACTCGCGTGCGCAGAGGCATCGCAGGGGCACATGGAGGTCGCGGAACGCACGTGGCGGACCGCCCTCGAGGAGGCACGCCAAATCGCGGACCCCGAGCGGTTCGCCCTGGCTGTGCTTGCCCATGCTTGGGCGCGTCGGACGATGCTTTCGCGTGGTCAGGAGGCCCAGCTGTTGCATGAAGCGCTGGCGAGGCTCGGCCCGGCTGCAAGCGCGCTCCGCATCAGACTCTCGAGCGCTCTGATCGGGGAGGCCGCCGCACGCGGTCAGATCGCCGAGGTCGAGCACCTGGCCGATGAGGTCCGCGAGGCCGCGGAAGCGGTGGGAGACTCTCTCGCGCTTGTAACCGCACTCTACGCCGAGCACGTGATGATGCGTCCGACTCCGCGCCTGAGCAGTCGTCGGGAAGTGGCTCGGCGATTGGAGGACGAGGCAGCGAGCCTAGGGGACCCCTACTGGTCCGGAGCGGCTCGAATGGCCAGGCTCTACGACGAGTTCGTGGAGGGTGACGCCGACGCTGTCGACCTGTCGATCAGGGAGCTTGGCCGATGGGCGGAGCAGTCCCAGTCGCCCCGCTTGACCTGGCACAATCTGCTGGCCAGAACGACGTTGCTCCGCCTGTCGGGGGACTATGCGGCGGCAGACCAATGTGCCGAACGTGCCCTGCTCCACGGAGTGGCCTTCTCGATAGCGGATGCGGCGCCAGCTAGCCTCATCCACCGATTTCTCGCCGACCTAGAGACCTCGACTGTCGCTCCACTGCTGTCCGTCGTCGAGCCGTATACAAGGCAGCAGCCTGACAACGCACTCGGTAATGCGGCTCTGGCGATCGCGGCCGTGCAAGCTGGACGCCTCGAGCTGGCGCAGTCGGCCGCCGATGCCGTCATAGCTGCGATTCGTGGCTCAGTAGGTGACGAGAGCACCCCGCTGGCTCTCGCACTGCTGGCCGAGGCCGAGCTCGCCGGTGCTGGCTTGCGCCATATTGAGGAGCTCACCCAGACGCTGGCGCCATACACCGGTCAGTTCATCGTGTTCGGGCAGGTCACAGGATCCCGTGGTCCCGTCGACCGGATCCTCGGGCGGTTGACCGCGTCCGCGGGCGAGCCAGATTCGGCCCTTATTCTGCTCCGATCAGCCGAGGAGCAGTGCCGGCGGGCCTCGTGGTGGCCCTGGGTCGTCCAGTGCGTGACAGATCGCGTCGTCGTCCTGCGAGACCTCGGGCGAACCCCCGAGGCGGAGGAGCTTGCAGCCCAGTCGCGGCCGGCCGCAGCCAGACTAGGATTGCTCAACTGTGCCGCTGTGCTAGAAGATCGCCCACACAGTCGCTAGTCATCACGTTGCAGCCGGCCCTGAACGAGACGAGTGCCTGCACGACATAGATTCCTCACCAAAGGGTTCGACCCTTTGAGTAATTCGGCTGGTTTGCCACTAGTTAACCGGGTGGAGTTCGCGACTGGGCGATGTCTGCACGACGACGTGGGCGCCCCGCCTCGTCGAACAGGTAGAAGCCGCTCATTGACCGGGGCGCCTCATGGTGCTTTCGTGAGAAGACCCGAGATTCAGCGGGTGACGGCCGTGCTTCCCGTCGGGTGCAAGGATCGAGGTCATCACATGCCAGACGCGACGGTGCTGCTCACCGACGACCCTGATCGCTTTCGGGCGCAGGTCAGACCTGGCGACCTACTACTATTCGACTCCACCTCGTGGATCGCTGGCCTCACGAAATGGGCCGACGCAGCACCGTTCAACCACGTGTCTCTTGCCCTCAATCAGGACTACCTAATCGAGGCAAACAGACAAGCCCCGGAGCCGTGCGACATCGCGGATCACAGGCTGGCGCCTGCTGCGAATCAGGCGGTACGGAAGGTGTGCCTACACCGGCGCCTGGCCGCGCACGGGATCTCGGCCATCACCCTTCTTCGGCCCGTCGACAGGCCGGACAGTCTAGATCCGGTCCTACGGAGAGCCGAGGCATTCCTTGACGAGGGGGACCTGTTCTCCGTTGTGGACCTTGCTCTAATCGGGCAGCAGCGGTTTCTCATTAATTACCGGGACGAGCTGTACAAACACCGGCTGGCGTTCAAGCTGCTGACTGCACTGTCTACCGTCATGCTCGGCAGCATAGGTGACGGCGAGCGCAGCTTGAGTTGCTCTGAGTTCGTCTACCGGTGTTTCACCGAGGCAGACACAACGCCCCCGCGCCGAGGAGTATGGGTGCCCCCCTCGCCGACGAACGACGCACGAGACGTCGGGCTTAGCGCGGATCCTGACCTGTTCATGAGCGGCCCGACTGCCGCCACGTTGGACCAGCCGAATGCCGGTGTTCCGGAGCACCCTCTGGCTAGTCCAGTCCGTAACCGCGGTGTTGCTGGGCCAGAAGACGATCCTGTCGCGAAAGTTCCAGGTGCGCCGCTGGACCCGTGGGAGGTCTTTTCAAGGCTCGGCGGAGGGATCAACGCTGAGGAACTTCCACTGACCGAACTCGCCCAGATCGACCTTTCCCTTATTGCCGAGGTGGACGAAGAGGCAGAAGCGCAGACCGACGCAGTGCTTAGTGCCGAGTTGGATGCGGCGGGTGCGGCATACGACGCGGCCTTTGGGGCGGGCCTCGACGCCGGAGCGCTCCGTGATGCGGCCGCGCGAGTGGACCTGGTAATGGGGTTGCATGTGAGTGAGTTGTGGGCGCGGCTCGCCCGCCGAAACCTTCTAGCATCGCACCCGGGCGAGCCGGGGTGGGTAGATCAAGCGGGTCTTTCAAACGCGAACCGAGTTTCCCCGGCGGATTTTGCCCGTTCTGCGCAGTTCACCCGCTGCGCCGTCTTGACTCGCGACCACCAAGTCGTCACCGGCACCCAAACTCCTTAGCGCGCTCGCGCACGGTGCGCTCTCACACGCACGGTTCTTGCTTCTGATCGGGCTGCTGCTGTTGCGCCGCTGGTCATCCTCAACGACCGCCATCGGGCGATCGCGGAACTTAGGGTTGCCATCTAAACCTGACTCCTGCGAACCCCATTGCCGTGTAACCGGCCGGAGCCGAGACTCACTTTGCCGAGTCAACTTGAGCGTGTTTCCCGGAACGGCCGCCGTGACCGGCGCCCTAGCTGTACTGATCGGTGAGGTTGGTCAACCTGGTGATGGGGGCTGACCCGCCGATCGCGGTGTGGGGCCGGTGGTGGTTGTACTCGTGGAGCCATGCTGGCAGAGCTGCTCTGCGGGCTGACTCGGAGTTGTAGAACTTCTTGAAGGCCCAGCCGTCGGCCATGGTGCGGTGGAAGCGTTCGATCTTGCCGTTGGTCTGTGGTCGGTAGGGACGCGTCTTCTTTGCGGTGATGGCGAGATCGGCGCAGGTCTCGCGCCACAAGTGGCTGCGATAGGCGCTGCCGTTGTCGGACAGGACGCGTTCGACCACGACGCCGCGCGCGGCGAACCAGGCGACGGCTCGGCAGAGCACCCCGGCCGCGGTGGCGGCCGTCTCGTCGTCGTGGACTTCGGCGTAGGCGATGCGGGAGTGGTCGTCGATGACGGTGTGCACGAACGCGGTTCCGACCTTCGGCTGCCGGTAGGCGTTGCTGATCCCGGTGCGGTTGCGGGTCGCGATCCGGTTCTGATCGCCTTGGTGTCGTCCCAGGTAGCGCCAGCCGCCGCCGTCGGGGATGTTGCCGAGCTTCTTCACGTCGACGTGGATCAGCGATCCGGGGTGATCGTGCTCGTAGCGCCGGGTCGGTTCACCGGTCGCGCGGTCGACATGGGTGAGTCGGTTGAGTCGGCACCGGACCAGCACCTTGTGGACCGTTGACGGTGCCAGACCGACGCGGTCCGCGATCTGCACCGGCCCGAGCCGGTGCTTCCACCGCAGGTGCACGATCTTGCGCACCACCGGCTGCGGCACCTGGTTCGGGGAGCGGTGCGGGCGCGACGAGGCGTCGTTCATGCCAGCCGGCCCGAGCCGGCGATAGCGGTCGGCCCATCGCTTCGCGGTAGGCCATGACACGTCGTATCGCTCGGCGGCTCGAGCGATGGGCCAACCGTGATCGACGGCCAGGCGCGCGAGCCGAAGACGGGCGCGAGGGGTGAGTGCGGCGTTAGCGTGGGACACGAAGACCTCCAGGGTGGGGAGCGGTTCCTAGACAGCTCCACTCCACGCCCGGAGGTCTTCGCCTTCCAAGCTCATTCAGATCGTGTCGTCACACGATCTGGACCAACGTGCCCGATCAGTACACCTAGCCGTCCTCGCCGGGCTCAGGTCGAATGAGTGTCCAGACGCACATACGAATAAGTGGTCATCTGCATGCGGATTCGAAACACGGCGCTGACACGCGGCGCAATGTCGCGCCCCGGACGGTACGCGGCGCAATGTCGCGGCCCGGGACGGTACGCGGCGGTTAGACGCGCGCAGGAGTCGCCGCGGCCACGTTTGGAAGTCCGCGAGGCGCAGTGCCGCGTCCGACGGGCCTGAGCCCGCCCGCCCTGTCGGAGGCACTGCCTAGAGTCCTGCACGTGAGCTACGTGCAGATCGGAACCAGTCGGGTACGCCTTGAAAAGTGGGAGGACATCCTTCTCGCTGTTGGTGAGGGCCTGCTCGACGAACGTTCCTACTGCGAACTCAAGAAGGGTCTCCCGCCGCCCGGGCAGAACACTGAAGTCTCACGCGACTTGGCCTCCTTCACCGTCGAAGGAGGGGTGATGGTTTATGGGATTAGCGACGCCGGCGCTGGGAAGGCAGGAGAGGTCGTCGGCATCACCGACCCCGAATCTGCTAAGACCCGACTGGTCGGGATCGCCATGGGCAAGGTTTCTCCCGCGATGGTCTGCGACGTGCGTGTCGTCATGGATCCCGACGATTCGGCACGCGGGTGCGTGATCGTTGAAATTCCGCCCTCCCCTATCGCTCCCCATCAGGCCGATGAGCGGTATTGGGGGCGGTCCTCCGAAGGCAAGCGGGTCCTACCCGAACCGCACGTCGCCAACATCTTCGCTACGCGACGCAATCGCGACGATGGGCTGAACGAGCACCTGCTCGGTCTTGCCGGAACTTTCGACCCTGTCCCTGCGCGGGATCGCTCCCATGGACACCTCTACTTCACCGCCGTCCCGCTCACGCCACCGGTGGGACCGCCTCCGTGGGATCACAATAAGCGGCCGATGGAACTGGCGGTCGAGGCCCGATTCCCTGCCCACGAGTACGGCGGGGGCGACTTAACATCGCTTAACTACACCGAGACACACCCTCGGGGAATTATGGCGACGTCTGTGTCGGACCGCGAACTCGATGAGCTGTACGCCAAGCGATTGCTGATCCGTGACACCGGCGGGGTCGACTTCGCGGCAGGACTTGGCACCCGCAGTCGGTACACGGGTGGCAACCGTCCCGAAGCCACGGTGGTGCCGCTCAGCGTCGTCCTTATCCACGTCGACCAGTGTGTCCGTCTAACCGCGCACGTTGCCCGACTGCGAAGCGACAGCGGCACCTGGCACTTGGGTGTCCATATGACATCGCTTCTCGGCGTTCCGTCCGGGGCCGCACTCGACGAGAGGTCGTTCGAGCGTGCGGCGAAGTATCCCGAAGAGACCTTCACGAACGACGTGTATGCACCGGCAAGCGAGATGAGCGACTCGCCGCAGCGCGTCGTTGAGGCACTGATGACCCCGCTGGCGCGTGGTCTCGGGGCGCTGCGCGCCTTTCCCTATGAATCTCCCGTCGAGTTCATGCGACGCAATGTCTAAGACCGGCGAGGGGCTTGATAAACGAGCACGGAGGCATCGCGCGCTGGCTCAACCGCGCGCGATTCGCGTCCTCGGGCGGTCAAACCGCTGGTTGGCGTTGATGGGCCGACAGGCGGCGGAAGAACTCAACGGCCCCCGAGTCTGATACGGCAGCATCCTTGAAGAAGCCACAAGCTTGACGATGGCTCAAGAATGCGCTTCCTACGCGGCTGGTTCGCGCCGACCGATCGTGCGCGGTAGAGACTCGATGAGACGCCACGCGACGAGTGTGCTCGGTCCATCGCCGATCTCACGTAGCGTCGTCCCCGCCGATGCCACTAGGGGGATGTGATGGTTGAGAATCTAACTCTGAGCGACGAGCCGCTCGACCCTTCGCAGCCCGCACAAGACCGACTGGACCATGCATCGCTGGCGCAGCGAATCGCCGAGGTGCTCGAAAGCTTGCGATCTGAAGACAGCTCCAGCGTTCTTGCGTTGATTGGCGCCTGGGGCGCTGGTAAGACGTCGACTTTGCGTTCAGTCGCTTCGCGCGTGGAGACCATGGAGGGTAGATGGCTCACTGCCACATTCAACCCTTGGCTCTTTTCGGACGAAGAGTCCTTGCTTTTGGGGTTCTTGAAGACGCTTCAGGATGTGATGCCACGCGATCGGCGGTGGAAGCGGGCCCGTGAATCTGTAGGCAGGTTTGGCCAGGCGATCAGCCCTCTTGGAAAACTGACTAGCCTGGTGGGGGGTTGACTCATCGAGCATCTTGGAGTCGTTCGGTCGTAGCTTGGCAGAGGGGCCTAACGCAGCAAAGGCGCAGGCCATCCTGACAGGAGAATTGAAGGCGCTCCAACGTCCCATCCTGCTTATTTTCGACGACTTGGATCGACTGGCTCCTAGTGAATTGCTTCAAACGCTAAAACTTGTGCGATTGGTGGGTCGCCTTCCTCACGTTTACTACTTGCTCGCATACGACGAAGAAACGCTGCTTGAGACCTTGTCCCGAACTGAGCTCGTGGGCGATGAGCGAGGACGGGCCCTAGATTATCTCGAGAAGGTCATTCAAGTGCGCCTGGACATGCCACCTCTCCGGGATCACCAGGTTTCCGAATTGTTCAACGATTGCTTCTTCAATGGTCTCTTAACGCGTGCTCCGAGTGTGACTATTGATGAGACGGCTGCTGAGCGACTCGGTAAGGCGTACTGGGAAATTCTCATCCACACGCTCCGGACGCCGCGGTCAATCAAGCGCCTATTCGCGCAGGCGGAGGTCGCGGTCGGACTTGCCGCGAAGGGAGAAGCTGATCTCGTCGACCTTTTCCTCATCAACTACATCAGAACGCATGAGCCGTCGCTTTATCGCGCCCTTCCGAGGCTCCGGGGGGACCTGCTGCGAACTCCTGCCGGTCTATTTTCAAAACAGCGGGACTTCGCAGAGCTGCTCGAACAGTGGCGGGATGCATTGAAGAATGCACATGTCCGTGCTGACAACGTCGAAGGCGTCCTGAGGTTGCTTCGAGTCTTGTTTCCCGCGCTAGATGCGAAGCTCTCTGGCTCGACCCTGCCGCGCGGTGACTATGACATGGTGGCACGACGCCGCGGCGTTGGGCATGAGGACTATTTCGATCGATACTTCGCTCTCGAGGTGCCACGAGAGGATCTTCCAGACGCAGTAGTCGCCGAGGCATTCGCGGCCGCAGATAGCGAGACGCCGTCATCGAATATCGATGCAGTACGCGATACTCTAGCGAAGGAACCAGGTCGCGTTCTGCGCAAACTGGAATCGCAACTCAGGATCGCTGATGACTCTGTATTGCATGCCGTCCGATGGGTCGGGGCTGCCTACCATCACATGCCAACGGACCAGGGTCTATTTGACTATCGAGGCCGAAGTGAGGCGGAAAAGTTCATCGAGCGAATTTTCTCACAGGTGGACGAGGAGCGCGGGCTCCAAATGTTGTCGGAAATGTGCGACATGGATGGCGGCATTCTTCTCGCCGTGACCGTGTGCGCGTCAATCTTGCGCGACAGACACGAACCTGCAATACATTGGCGGGAGCGAGCTTCGGCATTCGTGGCGCAGAGAGTGCTTGTCGCGATGGCTCCATATACCGACGAACCTCTAACTGCCCTCGGGAACCGGCCGATGCACTTCCTGTGGATGTGGTGGCATGTGGACCCCGAGGCTGCGACCGGGTGGGTTCGCGCTCAGATCTTAGAGGGGAGATGGGACGCGCTGGAGTTCGTTGCCGCCAACGTTCCGATCGCCGTCGGGGCCACAGGCGAGGTCATCTCACAGTTTGACGTGGCAGACCTGGAGCGTTGGGTGCCTCTTGACTTTGTTCTTGAGCGCTTGCGTCCGGACTTGGAGCGGCTGGCCGACGACATCGAAGAGTTCGATCGTTGGGAGAAGAAGCCGACCCCCGAGAATCTTCGACTCGCTGCACTCAAGGCATTGGCGGCCCTGGCCGCACGACGGCAGCCAGGCGGAGGCGCGCAGCAGGGGGATTCCGAATAGGTCGCCCGGGCCTGCGACAAGCGGTTGAGACGGCGGCGAAAGGCTTGCGTCCTTCTAGGCCGTTCGCAGCAGTTTCGACGCACGCCCATTCTGGGCGGACTGCCCGCCTACGACAGCCCGATGATCGTCCCGTCGTCCGCCAGGTCGATCCGCGCCGCGGAGGGCTCGCGGGGCAGCCCGGGCATGGTCATCATGTCGCCGCAGACCACCACCACGAACCCGGCGCCGGCGGAGAGGCGTACCTCCCGCACGTGCAGCTCGTGGCCCGAGGGCGCGCCGAGCGACTTGGGGTCGGTGGAGAACGAGTACTGGGTCTTGGCGATGCAGACGGGCAGGCCGGAGTAGCCGTCGCGCTCGATGCGCTCCAGCCGGCGGCGCGCCTTGGCGTCCCACGTCACCAGCCCGGAGCCGTAGAGCCGGGTGGCGATCGCCTCGACCTTCTCCGTCAGCGACAGGTCGTCGTCGTAGGTGAAGGAGAACTCCTGGGCGGACGGCTCGGCCAGCGTGGCGAGAACGCCCTCGGCGAGGTCCTTGGCGCCGTTGCCGCCGTCGGCGACGTGCGTGGCGGGGAATGCGCGCACGCCCTCGTCGGCGACCAGCTCGACCACCCGGGCCACCTCGGCGTCGGTGTCGGTGGGGAAGCGGTTGACCGCGACGACGCACGGGATGCCGTAGACGTCGCGGACGTTGGCGAGGTGCCGGCGCAGGTTGGCCATGCCGGCCTCGACCGCGGCGACGTCCTCGGTGCCGAGGTCGGTGAGCGCCACGCCGCCGTGGTACTTGAGGGCACGGACGGTGGCGACGACGACCGCCACGTCGGGGCGCAGGCCGGACTTGCGGCACTTGATGTCGACGAACTTCTCCGCGCCGAGGTCGGCGCCGAAGCCCGCTTCGGTGACGACGAAGTCCGCCAGCCGCAGCCCCGCCCGGGTGGCCATCACCGAGCTGCAGCCGTGGGCGATGTTGGCGAACGGGCCGCCGTGCACGAAGGCCGGCGCCCCTTCGAGGGTCTGGACGAGGTTGGGTGCCAGCGCGGTGCTCAGCAGGACGGCCATCGCGCCGTCGGCACCGAGGTCGCGCGCGGTGACCGGCTTGGTCGAGCGGTCGTAGCCGATCACGATGTCGCCGATGCGGCGCTTGAGGTCGGCGCGCGACTCGGTGAGGCAGAAGATCGCCATCAGCTCGGAGGCGACGACGATGTCGAACCCGTCCTCGCGCGGGAAGCCGTTGGCGTGCCCGCCCATCGCCACGACGACCTCGCGCAGCGCCCGGTCGTTGGTGTCCAGCACGCGCTTCCACGTCACGCTGCGCACGTCGATGTCGAGCTCGTTGCCGTGGTGGACGTGGTTGTCGATGAGGGCGGCGAGCAGGTTGTTGGCCGCCGCGATGGCCGCGAAGTCGCCGGTGAAGTGCAGGTTGATGTCGGTCATCGGCACGACCTGGCTCCAACCGCCACCCGCGGCGCCGCCCTTCATGCCGAAGACCGGTCCCATCGACGGCTCCCGCAGGCAGGCGACCGTGCGGTGGCCCAGTCCGTGCAGCGCGTCGGTGAGGCCGACGGTGGTGGTGGTCTTGCCCTCGCCCGGCGGGGTCGGCGACAGCGCCGTCACCAGGACGAGCTTGCCGAGGGGGCGGTCCGCCAGCGAGGTGAGGTAGCCGATGTCGACCTTCGCCTTGTCGTGCCCGTAGGGCACCAGGTGCTCCTCCGCGATGCCCAGCGTCTCCTCGGCGATCTCCCGGATGGGGCGCAGGACGGCGGCGTTGGCGATCTCGATGTCGGACTGCATGGCGGCTCCTCAGTGGTGGTGCCGTCGGTTCAGCGGAACACGACGGTGCGCTCGCCGTTGAGCAGGACCCGCGACTGGGCGTGCCAGCGCACCGCCCGTGAGAGCACCTGCGCCTCCACGTCGCGTCCTGCCGAGACGAGCATGTCCTGGTCGTAGCCGTGGTCCACGCGCAGGACGTCCTGCTCGATGATCGGCCCCTCGTCGAGGTCGCCGGTCACGTAGTGCGCGGTCGCGCCCACCAGCTTCACGCCACGGTCGAAGGCCTGGTGGTAGGGCCGGGCTCCCTTGAAGCTCGGCAGGAACGAGTGGTGGATGTTGATCGCCCGCCCGGACAGCTGGCGGCACAGGTCGTCGGAGAGCACCTGCATGTAGCGGGCGAGCACGACCAGGTGGGCGCCGGTCTCGTCGACCAGCTCCATCAGCCGCTTCTCGGCGTCCGCCTTGGTCTCCGGGGTCACCGGGACGTGGTGGAACTCCACGCCGTACGACTTCGCCAGCGCGCCGGCGTCGGGGTGGTTGGACACGACGGCCGGGATCTCGATCTGCAGGGCGCCGGTGCTGGCGCGGAACAGCAGGTCGTTGAGGCAGTGCAGGTGCTTGGAGACCATGATCAGCGTGCGGTAGGGCGCGGCCGCCGCCCACAGCTCGAACTCCATGCCGAACCGCTCGGCGACCCCGGAGAACGCACTGCGGAGCGCGTCGGCGCCGCCGGGAGCGTCGGCGTCGAAGCCGATCCGCATGAAGAAGGTGTCGGTGAGGCGGTCGCCGAACTGCTGGCTCTCCACGATGTTGGCCCCCTGCTCCACCAGGAAGCCCGAGACGGCGTGGACGATGCCGGGGCGGTCGGGGCACGAGAGGGTGAGGACGTACGCGGCTCCGCCGGGGCCGTGCGGCATGGTGTCTCCTGACGAGTGGTCGGCCGTGGTGGCCGGCGTGGTGGTGGCGATGGGACCGCTGCTGTTGCGCTCCACGGAACGCAGTCTGCGATACGCAACAGCCGCTGCGCTAGTGTCCCCCCATGGCGAAGGGTGCCGACGTGCAGGACCGGGGCGAGGAGCAGGCGCCCGCGAGCTCCGCCGTGACGGGTGCGGGTGTGCAGTCGGTCGACCGCGCGCTGGGGATCCTCGAGGTGCTGGCGCGCACCGGCGAGTCCGGCGTCACCGAGATCGCCGGCGAGCTCGGCGTCCACAAGAGCACCGCCTTCCGGCTGGTCGCGACGCTCGAGGCGCACCGCCTCGTCGAGCAGACCGCCGACCGCGGCCGCTACCGCCTCGGGATGGGCATCCTCCGACTGGCGGGCGCCACGACGGCACGCCTCGACCTCGTGCAGGAGGCCCGCCCGATCGCGCGCCAGCTCGCGGCCGACACGGGCGAGACGGTCAACATCGCCGTCCTCGCCGAGAGCTCCGCGCTCTACCTCGACCAGGTCGCCGGCTCCTCGGCCCTCCAGCCGCACAACTGGGTCGGGCAGCACATCCCGCTCCACGCGACGAGCAACGGCAAGGTGCTGCTGGCCGGGCTGGACGAGCCGGGCCTGGAGGCCGTCCTCGGCCAGCTGGCGACGTACACCCCCCACACGATCACCCGGCGCGCGCAGTTGCGCGAGGAGCTGGCCCAGGTCCGCGAGCAGGGCCACGCCGTCGCCGTCGACGAGCTGGAGGTCGGCCTCACCGCGGTGGCCGCGCCGATCCGCAACGCGCACGGCGACGTGGTCGCCTCGATCAGCGTCTCCGGACCGTCGTTCCGGCTGCCCGAGGACCGGTTGGTCGAGGTGGTCCGGGCGGTCGTCGAGGCCGCCCGCGAGGTGTCCCACCGTCTCGGGTGGGGTCACAGGTAGGTCACACTGTCCCCACCACCCGGGGCTCGACCCTTGACGGGACAGGGGCGGCGCACCATCCTTCGGGGTGTCTCGCCGGTTGCGCTCGGAGCACCTGGTTGCGACATGCGCAACAACTCACCGAGGGCAGGACACGCGTGCCGGATCTCTACATCGACGGAGCGTGGGCGACCGCGCTCTCCGGGGCGCGCCGCGAGATCCGGTGCCCGGCCGACGGCACCCTCGTCGCCGAGGTCGACGAGGCCGAGGCAGTCGACACCGAGGCCGCCATCGCCGCCGCCCACGCGGCCTTCCACGACGGCCCCTGGCCCACCACCTCCGGCCGGGAGCGCGGCGACCTGCTGCTGCGGCTCGCCGACCTCCTCGAGCGCGACACCGACCTGATCGCCCGGATGGAGGCGCTCGACACGGGCAAGCGCTTCGTGGAGGGGCAGTACGACGTCGCCGACGTGGTCTCGGTCTTCCGCCACTACGGCCGCACGGCGACC
Organism: Nocardioides renjunii; assembly: GCF_034661175.1. NCBI lineage: Bacteria > Bacillati > Actinomycetota > Actinomycetes > Propionibacteriales > Nocardioidaceae > Nocardioides > Nocardioides renjunii. The sequence continues at coordinate 706,925 of NZ_CP141058.1, forward strand.
GAGGAGGCGGGCCGGGTGGTCGACACCGGTCGGCCCGACGTGGTCAGCCGGATCGTGCACGAGCCGATCGGGGTGTGCGCCCTCATCACCCCCTGGAACTACCCGCTCCTCCAGGTGTCCTGGAAGGTCGCGCCCTGCCTGGCCACGGGCAACACGTTCGTGCTCAAGCCCAGCGAGCTGACCCCGCACTCCGCCATCCACCTCATGCGGCTGCTCGAGGAGGCGGGACTGCCGCCCGGGGTGGGCAACCTCGTCCTGGGCGCCGGTGCCACCGCCGGGGCGCCGCTCTCGACGGACCCGCGGGTCGACATGGTGTCCTTCACCGGCGGCATCGAGACCGGGCGCCGGATCGGCGCAGCCGCCGCTGCGACGGTCAAGAAGGTGGCGCTCGAGCTCGGCGGCAAGAACCCCAACATCGTCTTCGCCGACGCCGACCGCGACGTGGCGCTCGACTACGCCCTGACCGCGGTCTTCCTGCACTCCGGCCAGGTCTGCTCCGCGGGTGCGCGCCTCCTCGTCGAGGAGTCGATCCACGACGAGTTCGTCGACGCCCTCGTCGCCCGCGCTGGCGTGATCCGCCTCGGCGGTCCCTTCGACGACGACGCCGAGACCGGTCCGATCACCAGCTCCGCCCACCGCGACAAGGTGGAGGCGTACGTCGCCCGCGGGCTCGCCGAGGGAGCGGTGCTGCGCTGCGGCGGTGCCCGCCCCGACGACCCGGCGCTGGCGGACGGCTTCTACTACCTCCCGACGGTCCTCGACCGCTGCACGACGTCGATGTCGGTGGTGCAGGACGAGTCGTTCGGGCCGGTGCTGACCGTCGAGACGTTCCGCGACGAGGACGAGGCGGTGACCATCGCCAACGACAGCATCTACGGCCTCGCCGGGGCGGTGTGGACGCAGGACGCCGGGCGCGCCGAGCGCGTCGCCGCGCGGCTGCGCATGGGCACCGTGTGGATCAACGACTACCACCCCTACGTCCCCCAGGCCGAGTGGGGCGGCTACAAGCAGTCGGGCACCGGGCGCGAGCTCGGGCTCGCCGGGCTCGAGGAGTACCGCGAGACCAAGCACGTCTGGCACAACGTCCGGCCGGCGGTGCAGAGCTGGTTCTCGCCGAGGATGCCGGGGTAGGCCGTGGCTGCGGACCGGTACGACGTCGTCATCGTGGGTGGTGGGTCGGCCGGCTGCGCGCTCGCGAACCGCCTCTCCGCGGACCCCTCCACGTCGGTGCTCGTGCTCGAGGCGGGCCGCACCGACCGCTTCGACCCGCTCATCCACGCCCCGGCGGCGCTGCCGTTCCCGATCGGCAACTCCCTCTACGACTGGAAGTACGAGTCCGAGCCGGAGCCGGCGATGGACGGGCGCCGGATCTACCACGCCCGCGGCAGGGTCCTCGGCGGCTCGTCCTCGATCAACGGGATGATCTTCCAGCGCGGCAACCCGATGGACTACGAGCGGTGGGCCCGCGAGCCGGGCATGGAGGCGTGGGACTACCGCCACTGCCTGCCCTACTTCAAGCGGATGGAGTCGCTGGTCATGCCCGATGGGCAGGTCGGCGCCGACGCCTGGCGGGGCGGGTCGGGTCCGCTGGTGCTCGAGCGGAGCCCGGCCACCAACCCGCTCTTCAGCGCGTTCTTCGAGGCGGCGCAGCAAGCCGGCTACCCCCTCACCGACGACGTCAATGGCTACCGCCAGGAGGGCTTCGGGCGCTTCGACCGCAACATCGTCAAGGGCGTGCGGATGTCGGCCGCCCGGGCCTACCTCCACCCGGTCATGAAGCGCAAGAACCTCACGGTCGAGACCTTCGCCCAGGCCACCCGCATCCGCTTCGAGGGCACCCGCGCGGTCGGCGTCGACTACCTCCGCGCCGGCCGCCGCCACGAGCAGGTGAGCGCGGGCGAGGTCATCCTCTGCGGCGGAGCGATCAACTCCCCGCAGCTGCTGCAGCTGTCCGGTGTCGGCAACGCGGAGCACCTGCAGCCGCTGGGCGTGGAGATGGTGCAGGACCTGCCCGGCGTGGGGGAGAACCTCCAGGACCACCTCGAGGTCTACATCCAGTACGCCTCGCTCCAGCCGGTCTCGATCGTCGAGGGCCTCAAGTGGCGCAACCGGCCGCTGGTCGGGCTGGAGTGGCTGTTCAGGCGCACCGGCACGGCGGCCTCCAACCACTTCGAGGGCGGCGGCTTCTGCCGCTCCAACGAGGACGTCGACTGGCCCAACCTCATGTTCCACTTCCTGCCGATCGCGATCCGCTACGACGGCTCCGCGCCCGCGGGGCAGGACAAGTACGCCCACGGCTACCAGGTCCACATCGGCCCGATGTACGCCGACACCCGCGGGTGGGTGCGGATCGCCTCGACCGACCCGCGGCAGAAGCCGCGGATGCTCTTCAACTACCTCTCGACCGACAACGACAGGAGGGAGTGGGTCGAGGCGGTGCGCGTCGCCCGCGACATCCTCAACCAGCCGGCGTTCGCTCCGTTCAACGGCGGCGAGCTCTCGCCCGGTCCGTCGGTGAGCACCGACGAGGAGGTCCTCGACTGGGTGCGCCGCGACGCCGAGACCGCGCTGCACCCGTCGTGCACCGCCAAGATGGGCACCGACGACCTGTCCGTCACCGACCCCGCGAGCCTCCGGGTGCACGGCACCGAGCGCTTGCGCGTGGTGGACGCCAGCGTCTTCCCGTTCGTCACCAACGGCAACATTTACGCGCCCGTGATGATGGTCGCCGAGAAGGCTGCCGACCTCATTCTGGGTAATACGCCGCTCGCTCCCGCCGACGTGCCCTACTACCGGCACCGTGACCAGTCCCCGCTCCACCCGCCCGGGGACCCGCGCAACGCGGTCCCCGCCGGTTCCGTCCACCACCCAGCGGAGGAGCAGCCATGACGGCAGCCCTGTCGGTCGACAGTCTCTGGAAGATCTTCGGTCCCCGCTCGGACCGCATCATCGGCACGGCCGACGCTGAGCTGTCGCGCGCCGAGCTCAAGACCAAGACCGGCAACGTGGTCGGGGTCAAGGACGTCTCCTTCGAGGTCGCACCCGGCGAGGTGTTCGTCGTGATGGGCCTCTCCGGGTCCGGCAAGTCGACGCTCGTGCGGCTGCTCACCCGCCTCATCGAGCCCACCAGCGGGACGGTGTCGCTCAACGGGATGGACATCACCTCGGCCTCGGAGAGCCAGCTGCGCGACGTACGCCGCACCCAGGTCTCCATGGTGTTCCAGCACTTCGGGTTGCTGCCGCACCGGCAGGTCATCGACAACGTCGCCTACGGGCTCGAGGTGCGCGGCGTCCCCAAGAAGGAGCGGCGGGAGAAGGCCGGGCAGGTCGTCGACCTCGTCGGTCTCACCGGCTACGAGAAGTCCTACCCCGACCAGCTCTCCGGCGGCATGCAGCAGCGGGTCGGCCTGGCCCGCGCCCTGGCCGGCGACCCGGAGATGCTGCTCTTCGACGAGCCGTTCTCCGCGCTCGACCCCCTGATCCGCCGCGACATGCAGAACGAGGTCATCCGACTGCACCGCGAGCTCGGCAAGACGATGGTCTTCATCACCCACGACCTCGCCGAGGCCCTCAAGCTCGGTGACCGGATCATGATCCTGCGCGACGGGGCGATCGTGCAGATCGGCACCCCCGACGAGGTCGTGGCCCGCCCGGCCGACGACTACGTCAAGGACTTCGTCTCGGAGGTCCCGAAGTCGCACGTGCTGACGCTGAAGTGGGTGATGCGCGAGCCGCGACCCGGTGAGTCGATGGACGGGCCGGCGCTGCCGGTCTCGACGATCGTGCGCCAGGCCGCCCGGGCCGCCATCGCCTCCGAGCACCCGATCCGGGTCGTCGACGGCGACCGGCTCGTCGGGGTGGTCGACGAGGAGGACATCATGCGCGTCGTCGTGGCCGAGGAGGAGCCGTGACCGCCACCGCGACCGATCCGGAGGCCGCACCGCGGCGCGTCGAGCCGGGCGCGCCGCCGCCGGTCGAGGCCGAGGCCCACCTCAGCCGCTGGATCCCCGCCTCCGCGGTCGTGGTGGCGTGGATCGTCGTGTGGTCCTTCACCGAGGGCACGGACACGCTGCCGCTTCCGGGCGTGGCCCGCACCGAGCTGCACGACGGCTTCACCGAGCTCCAGAACTGGCTGCTCGCCGGGCGCGACACCAACCCGGTCATGCAGGTGACCAACGCGATCGCTGAGTTCTTCCGCTCCTGGGTCGACTGGCTGCAGCGGATGGTCGTCAAGCCCAACCTGCCCCGGCCCGTGCCGGAGATCGGCTGGCTCGGCGTGGTCGCGCTGGCGACGTACGTCGGGCTGGCGATCGCGAGCTGGCGGATCGCGATCCTCGTGTGCGCCTCCTTCCTGTCCTTCGGCGTCCTCGGCTTCTGGCAGGACTCGCTCGACCTGCTCATCGTCACCGGCATCGCGGTGACGATGGTCGTGGTCATCGGGATGCCGCTGGCGGTGCTCATCGGCACGCACGCCGGCGCCAACCGGGTGGTCACGGTCTTCCTCGACCTGATGCAGACCATGCCGACCTTCGTCTACCTGCTGCCGATCGTGCTCTTCTTCGGCATCGGCACGAGCGCCGCGGTCGTCGCGACGCTCATCTACGCGCTGCCGCCCCTGATCCGCATCGCCGGCTTCGGCATCCGGGAGGTGCCGGAGACGACCATCGAGGCGACCGACTCGGCCGGGCAGACCTACTGGCAGCGGCTGCTCAAGGTGCAGGTCCCGATGGCGCGCAAGACCATCATCGTGGGCCTCAACCAGACCACGCTGGCCGCACTGTCGATGGCGACGCTGGCCGCGTTCGTCGACGGCCCGGGGCTCGGCCAGCCGGTGCTGGATGCACTGCGGATCAACGACGTCGGCGCCGCCGTCGTCCCCGGCGCACTGATCGTGGTGATGGCGGTGATGCTCGACCGCACCACGACGGCGGCGAGCGAGCGCGCGGAGAAGGTCGCGCGGGGCGGGGGTGGTGACCCGCGGGTGCGCCGCGTGCTGCTCCTCGTCGGGGCCGCGGCCACGCTGGTGGCCGTCTACCTGTCGCGCACCTACGTCACCCTCGCCGAGTTCCCGACCTACGGCATCGGAGACCGGATCGGGTCCGCGGTCGGCGACGGCGTCGACTGGTTCACCGACACCTTCGGCGAGCTCACCGGGGCGTTCAAGGACGCGATCACCAACGCGCTGCTCAACCCCATGCAGTCGCTCCTCGCGGAGTCGCCGTGGTACGTCTCGTTCGCCGCGATCTCCGCGCTCGCGTTCGTCTTCGGCGGCGCGCGGGCGCTGGTCTCGACGCTCGTCTGCCTGGCCGGCATCTACTACCTCGACCTCTGGCACGACGCGATGATCACCCTCACCATGACCATGGTCGCCACCGTGCTGGTGATGGCGCTGGCCCTCGTCTTCGGGGTCTGGATGGCCCGGGACCGCCGGGTGGACCTCGGCATCCGGCCGATCCTCGACGCCGGTCAGACCATCCCGCCGTTCGTCTACCTCATCCCCGTGCTGGCCCTCTTCGGCCCGTCGCGGTTCACCGCCATCGTCGCCGCCATCGTCTACGCCGCCCCGGCGGCCATCAAGCTGGTCGCCGACGGGGTCAAGGGCGTCTCGCCCACGACGATCGAGGCGGGTCGATCGACCGGGCAGACCACGTGGCAGGAGATCGTCAAGGTGCAGCTCCCGATGGCGCGGGGCTCGCTGGTGCTGGCCACCAACCAGGGCCTGCTCTACGTCTTGTCGATGACGGTCATCGGCGGCCTCGTGGGAGCCGGTGCGCTCGGCTTCGACGTCGTCTACGGCTTCTCCCGCAGCGAGGCGTGGGGCAAGGGACTCGCCGCCGGCCTCGCGATCGTGCTGCTCGGCATCATGCTCGACCGGATCACCCGCGCGGCGGCCGACGTGCGCCGCGACGACGGGCCCGGCACGCGGCGGGCCTTCCACATCCGGCTGCCGATCGGGCCGCCCCACTGACAACCACCGGTCCTGTCGACCGCTGAGGAGAGAAGGAGAACCACCATGAGGATCGTCACGAGCCGGGGGGCTCGGCTGGGGGCACTCGCCACCGTCGCCACCCTGGCCCTCTCTGCGTGCGGGGGCGGGTCCATCGAGGCCGAGACCGAGGCCAACGAGTCGCAGGCCGCCGAGGCCGGCGGCGAGTGCGGTGAGCTCAACATGGCCGTCAACCCGTGGGTGGGCTACGAGGCCAGCGCCTACGTCGTCGGCACCGTCGCCCAGGACCAGCTGGGCTGCACGGTCAACTACAAGGACCTCAAGGAGGACGTGTCCTGGCAGGGCTTCGGCACCGGCGAGGTCGACGTCGTCATCGAGGACTGGGGCCACCCCGACCTCGAGAAGAAGTTCTTCGAGGGCGAGGGCGACGGCACCGCGATGGACATGGGGCCGCAGGGCAACGTCGGCATCATCGGCTGGTACGTCCCGCCGTGGCTCGCCGAGGAGCACCCCGACATCCTCGAGTGGGAGAACCTCAACAAGTACGCCGCCGACTTCGCCACCTCCGAGTCCGGCGGCCAGGGCCAGTTCCTCGGCGCCGACCCGTCGTACGTCCAGTTCGACGAGGCGATCGTGAGCAACCTCGACCTCGACTTCAAGGTCGTGTTCTCCGGGTCCGAGGCCGCCAGCATCGAGGCGTTCCGCAAGGCCGAGGAGAACAAGGAGTTCCTCATCGGCTACTTCTACGAGCCGCAGTACTTCATGGCCGAGGTGCCGCTCGCCAAGGTCGCCCTGCCGCCCTACGAGGAGGGTTGCCAGGCGGACCCGCAGGACGTCGCCTGCGACTACCCCGAGACCGAGCTCAAGAAGATCGTCGGCACCGACTGGGCCGCCTCGGACTCCACCGCCGTCGGGCTGGTCGAGAACTTCGAGTGGACCAACGAGGACCAGAACGTCGTGGCCGGCTACATCGCGGGCGACGGCATGTCCCCGGAGGAGGCCGCGACGACGTGGATCGAGGACAACCAGGACAAGGTCGACGCCTGGCTCGGCTGACGGCCGCCGTCCCGGTCGACCCTTGACAGTCGACCGGGGCGGGGCCACTGTGTGTTGCTAACCACGCACTAGGTTGCGCAACGCGCAACGGAATGGGGCGGACCATGGCACTCAAGGAACCCATCGGGGGACCGGACACCCGGGTGCCCACGCCCGGCGACGGCGGCCGGACCGGGGACGGTCACTTCCCGCTCGACAAGGTCACCTTCGGCGTCGCCGCAGCGCTCGCCTGCGCCTTCCTGCTGTGGGGGATCCTCGACTCCGAAGGCATGGGCACCGGCACCGGGGAGGTGCTCGGCTGGCTGACGCGGTCCTTCGGCTGGCTGTTCATCCTGGTCAGCGCGATGTTCCTGCTGTTCTCGGCCTACCTGGCGCTCACCCGCTACGGCAACATCAAGCTCGGCCCGGACGACTCCACCCCCGAGTTCTCCACCTTCTCCTGGGTCTCGATGATGTTCGCCACCGGCATGGGCATCGGCCTCATGTTCTGGGGCGTCGCGGAGCCGCTGACCTACCTCACCGCCACCGACGCCGCGAGCATCCCGCCCGGCCGCGGCGACCCGTCCACCCCCGACAGCGCCCGCGTCGCGATGGAGTACGCCTTCTTCCACTGGGGCTTCCACCCCTGGTCGATGTACGCCGTGATCGGCCTCGCCATCGGATACTTCGCCTACCGCAAGGGGTCCGGCAACCTCGTGTCCGGCGCCTTCGGGCCACTGCTCGGCCGGCACGCCAAGGGCGGCCCGGGCAAGGCCATCGACGTGATCGCGATCTTCGCCACGCTCTTCGGCTCCGCCACCTCGCTGGGCCTCGGCGCGCTGCAGATCACCGGCGGGCTCGACGACGTCTTCGGCAGCGGCCAGTCGAGGTGGCTCACGGTCGGCGTCATCGCGGTCCTGACCCTCTGCTTCGTGCTGTCGGCGGTCACGGGCGTCGACAAGGGCGTCCAGATCCTCTCCAACGCCAACGCGGTCGCCGCGCTGCTGCTGGTGCTCTTCCTCTTCGTCGTCGGTCCGACGGTGTTCATCCTCAGCACCTTCACCGAATCGCTGGGCGGCTACCTCACGCACCTGCCGACGATGGCGTTCCGCACCGGCGCCTTCGGCGGCACCGAGTTCCTGAGCGCCTGGACGATCTTCTACTGGGCCTGGTGGATCTCGTGGACGCCCTTCGTCGGGATGTTCATCGCGCGCATCTCGAAGGGCCGCACGATCCGCCAGTTCGTCATCTACGTGATCCTGGTGCCGAGCCTGGTGTCGTTCGTGTGGTTCTCGATCATGGCCGGCTCGGCCTTCGACCTGCAGCTCTCCGGTGCGCGCGACTTCACCGACGAGCTCGCGACGGGCAGCGAGGGCGCGCTGTTCGCCATGCTGCGGGAGTACCCCCTCGCGAGCATCACCGTGGTGCTGGCCGTCTTCCTCGTGGCGATCTTCTTCATCACCGGCGCCGACTCCGCCTCCATCGTGATGGGCATGCTGAGCCAGAACGGCAAGGAGGAGCCGATGCGCTGGCTGGTCGTCTTCTGGGGCGTCGCCCAGGGTGCGGTGGCTGCGATCCTGCTGTTCTCCGGCGGACTCGGGGCGCTGCAGACACTGGTGATCATCGTGGCCGGCCCCTTCATGCTGGTCATCTGCGCGATGTGCGTGTCGTTGATGAAGGCGCTGCGCGAGGAGCCGTACGAGTCCACGCTGCCGCCGCGGGTGCGCAAGGCCGTCCTCCACGCCCAGCGCTACGACTCCATGGAGAACCACTCCGTCGCGCTCGCCGCGCTCGGGGCCGACCCCGACGACGTGAGCCCGGGCCCTGCGGGGAGCAGCGCCAGCGGGAGCACCGACGCGAGGACCGACGCGAGGGCCGGGACGAGCACCGAGGCGGGCGCCGAGGCGAGCGCCGAGGCCGCCCGGGAGCAGCGCCGCACCGACTGACCGGTCCACCGCGGCCGCACCCCGCCGACCGCTCCCCGGACGTCCTTGACAGTGCCGGGGAGCGGCGGCGTACATTTCTGCATGTCGCACATTGCGCAACCCGTTGCATGATACGCAACACCGGAGTCTCCCACCCGTTCCAGGAAGGTCAGCCATGGCAGAGGTCCCCGCGACCGCGGACGTCGTCGTGATCGGAGCCGGCATCGTCGGCAACAGCCTCGTGCACCACCTGACCCGGCTCGGGTGGAAGAACGTGGTGCAGATCGACAAGGGAGCGCTACCCAACCCGGGCGGCTCGACCGGCCACGCGTCCAACTTCATCTTCACCGTCGACCACTCCCGCGAGATCACCGACCTCACCCTCGACTCGGTCGCGCAGTACGAGGAGATGGGCGTCTTCACGCAGTCGGGCGGGTTCGAGATCGCCCGCACCGAGGAGCGGATGGAGGAGCTGCGGCGCCGGATGTCGAGCGCCCGCGCGTGGGGCATCGAGGCCGAGCTGGTCAGCCCGGCCTTCGTGAAGGAGAAGGTCCCCTTCATCGAGGAGGACCAGTTCATCGGGGCGTTCTGGACGCCCGGGGTCGGCGTCGTCGACTCCCTGCGCGCCGGCACCATCATGCGCGAGCGCGCGCTCGCGACCGGCGAGCTGACCGTCGTCCCCACGGTCGAGGTCGTCGGCCTCGACACCGAGGAGGGCGCCAACGGCAACCGGCGCATCACCCGCGTGCGCACCACGGGCGGCGACATCGAGGCCGGCACCGTCGTCATCGCGGCCGGCGTCTGGAGCCCCAAGCTCGGCGACATGGCCGGCATCAGCATCCCGCTGACCCCCGCCGTCCACCAGATGATCAGCGTCGGCCCCTGCCCGCAGCTGGCCGAGCAGGAAGGCGAGATCTCCTTCCCGATCGTCCGCGACATGGACACCTTCTGCTACGAGCGCCAGCACGGCGCCGACATGGAGGTCGGCTCGTACGCCCACCGCGCGATCCTCCACGAGCCCGAGGACATCCCCTCGATCGAGCAGGCCAAGCTGTCGCCGACCGAGATGCCGTTCACCTCCGACGACTTCGACCCCCAGCTCGAGCAGGCCTACGAGCTGATGCCGGAGCTGCTGGGCGCCGAGGGTGCGGAGATGCGCTACGCCATCAACGGCCTGCTGTCGCTCACCTGCGACGGCAACCCCATCCTGGGCGAGAGCGAGGTCGCCGGCCTCTGGACGGCCTCGGCCGTCTGGATCAAGGAGGGGCCCGGCGTGGGCCGCGCGGTCGCGGAGTGGATGACCCACGGCCACTCCGAGATCGACCTGCACCACAGCGACATCGCGCGGTTCCACGAGCACCAGAAGCGCCGCGAGCACACCCGCCTGCGCACGACCGAGTCGTTCATCAAGACCTACGGCATCATCCACCCCGGCGAGCAGTACGAGTCCGACCGCGACCAGCGGCTCTCGCCGATGCACGACTCGCAGGCCAAGCTCGGCGCCGTCTTCTTCGAGACCGCCGGGTGGGAGCGACCCTTCTGGTACGAGTCCAACGCCTCGCTGCTCGAGCAGTACGGCGACGCGGTGATGCCGCGTGAGCACGAGTGGGACTCGCGCTGGTGGAGCCCGATCATCAACGCCGAGCACCTGCGGATGCGCGAGGCCGCCGCGGTGATCGACCTGTCGGCGTTCTGCATCTTCGACATCACCGGCCCCGGGGCGCTCGACGTCGTCCAGAGGACCTGTGTGGCGCAGTGCGACGTCGCCACCGGCAAGGTCGTCTACACGCCGGTGCTCGACGCCAAGGGCGGCTTCCGCTCCGACCTGACCGTGATGCGCCTCGGCGACGACCACTTCCGGGTCGTCACCGGCGGTGCGCACGGGATGGCCGACCGGGCCTGGTTCTCGGGGCACCTGCCCGAGGACGGCTCCACCCGGCTCACCGACCTCACCGACGACGTCTCCACGATCGGCGTCTGGGGTCCGCGAGCGCGCGACATCCTGACCTCGCTCACCTCCGACGACGTCTCCGACGGCGGCTTCGGCTTCCTGACGTGCCGCGAGATCACGGTCTCCGCGGGCTCGGGGGAGGGGATCACGGTCCTCGCGTCCCGCATCTCCTACGTCGGCGAGCTCGGCTGGGAGCTCTACGTCCCGATGTCGCAGGCGGCCGACCTCTGGGAGGCGCTCCTCGAGGCCGGCGCCCCGCACGGTGCGGTCCCGGCCGGCATCGGCGTCTACGGCACGACGGGCCGGATCGAGAAGGGCTACCGCGCCTTCGGTGCCGAGCTCGACGCCGAGCGCAGCATCGTCGAGGCCGGGATGCAGCGGCCCAAGGTGAAGGCGGCCGACTTCGTCGGCAAGGAGGCCTACCTCGCGCAGCGTGACGCCGCCCCGCAGTCGGTGCTCTGCACCCTCACCGTCGACGACCACACGTCGGCGTCCGGCACCAAGCGATACATGCTCGGTGGCGAGCCGATCCTCACCCGCGACGGAGGTGTCCTCACCGACGGGCACGGCCACCACCCCTACGTCACCAGCGCGGGCTCCGCGCCCTCGCTCGGCGCCCACGTGCTGATGGCCTACCTCCCGCCCGACCAGGCCGTCCTCGGCAACGAGCTCGCCGTGTCCTACATGGAGGAGCTCTACCCGGTCACCGTCGGCTCGGTCGACGCCACCCCACTGCTCGACCCGACCAACGAGCGTCTGAAGTGACCTCGCCCCTGGTCTGCGTCAAGCGCGTCGTCGACTCCTCGAGCGAGGTCGTCCTCACCGAGGACGGCCAGGGCGTCGACGGCCGCTTCGCGGGCTTCACCACGAGCGCCCACGAGGAGTGCGCCGTCGAGCTCGCCGTCCGGGTCGCCGCGGCCGACGGCGGCACGGTCACGGTGATGACGCTCGGCGACGCCGACGCGGTGGAGCAGCTGCGCTCCGCGCTCGCGGTCGGGTGCGGCGCCGCGACGCACGTCCTCGCCGACCCGCAGGGCTACGGCCCGGCCGACGTCGCCCGCGAGATCGCCGCCGTCGTCCGCGACCACGAGGCGGCCGGCTCGCCGCACCAGCTCGTGCTGCTCGGCAACGACGCCGCCGACACCGGCGACTTCCAGGTCGGCATCCGCCTGGCCTACGAGCTCGGCTGGCCGGTCGTCAACGGCGTCAGCACGGTCTCGGTGTCCGACGGCGAGGTGACCGCGAGCGGCGCCGGCCCCGACGGCTTCGAGACCTACCGGTTGCCGCTGCCGGCCGTGGTCACGATCCTCGAGGGCGGCGTGGAGCCGCGCTACCCGACCGTGCCCGGCCGGATGAAGGCCAAGAAGGCCCCGATCGAGGAGCGCGAGCCCACCGGCGAGCCGGTCGGCCCGTCGCGGGTGCGGCTCGTGCTGCCGCCGCCGTCGGCCTCGAGCGTCCAGGTGCTCGGCGAGGGTGCCGGCGCCGCGGCCGCCGTCGTCGACCTGTTCGAGGAGCTGGGGGTGCTGGCCCGATGATCCTGGTCCTGGTGGAGGTCACGCCTGCGGGCGAGGCCGTCGAGACCTCGTGCGAGGCGCTCACGTTCGCCCGCGACCTCTCCGCCGCCGGCGGCGGGGTCGCCATCGACGCCGTCGTCGTCGGCCGGCCCGACGACGCGCTCGTCGGCGAGCTCGCGTCCTACGGCGTCCGGCGCGTCCACGCGCTCACCGGGTCGGCGTACGACGCCTATGCCGGTGCAGCCTGGGCCGCCGGGATGCTCGCGGTCCGCGAGCGGGCGGGCTCGGTGGTGCTGATGGCCGCCGGCACGTCCCGCGGCAACGAGGTGCTGGCCCACGCAGCGGCACGCACCGGCGTGCCGATGGCCGCCAACGCCGTCTCCTTCGGCGGCCTGTCGCCCTTCACGGTGACCCGCCAGGTCGTGGGCGGCGCCGCGCTGGAGGAGATGCAGCTCGGGCAGCGGCCCGCCGTGTTCACGGTCGCCGGGCACGCCGTGCAGGCCACCCCCGCCGACGCCCCCGGTGCGGGCGAGCTCGTCGTCGAGACGCCGGACGTCGCCGAGGCCGACCTCGTCGCGCGCGTGGTGTCCACCGACGAGCCCGCGCCCGACCTGTCCGGCGCGCTGAAGTCGGCGCGCGTCGTCGTCGGCGCGGGGCGCGGGGCCGGCTCGGCCGACGGCTTCGGCGAGATCCTCGAGCTCGTCGACCTCCTCGACGCCTCCCTCGGGGTCTCGCGCGTGGTGACCTCGCTCGGCTGGCGCCCCCACCACGAGCAGGTGGGCCAGACCGGGAGCCGGATCGCCCCCGACCTCTACATCCCGTGCGGCATCAGCGGTGCCATCCAGCACTGGGCGGGCTGCAGCAGCGCCAAGGCCATCCTGGCCATCAACACCGACCCCGACGCACCGATGGTCACCAAGGCCACCCACGCGGTGATCGGCGACCTCCACGAGGTCATCCCGGCGGTCAACGCCGAGATCCGCCGCCGGCGCGGCTGACCCGAACGGGCCCCGGGCCGCCCGCGGGCGGGTGGTCGGGGCCGTGCCGGGGGCGCCCATGCGGGTGGTCACGGCGCGTTCTGCTTGACCCGGGGCCCCGCGACGTTCATAGTCGTGGCCAACGCGTGGCACTCTCCCTTCGGGAATCGACCCCGCGTTTGAAGCGTGTCCGCAGTTGCGCTATCGTGGTTCCTTGCGCCTGCCCTCAGATGCCCGACGCCTTCGGACGGTTGTTGCGGTGGTCGGCCGGCGCCAGATCACTTGATCATTCGTGAGGACACCTCTTGGCCGCGCGCAGCTCCGCTGGTAACTACCGTCGCACTTCTTTTGCAAAGATCACCGAGCCTCTCGAGGTTCCCCCCCTCATCTCGCTCCAGACCGACAGCTTCGACTGGCTGGTCGGCAACGAGCGCTGGGAGGAGACGGTGGCGGCCCGCAGGGCTGCCGGTGAGGACGTCTCCGAGAAGACCGGTCTGCAGGAGATCTTCGAGGAGATCTCCCCGATCGAGGACTTCTCCGAGACGATGATGCTCTCCTTCGACAACCCGGTCTTCCTCGACGAGAAGTACACCGAGGAGGAGTGCAAGGAGAAGGACTTCACCTACTCCCGCCCGCTCTACGTCTCGGCCGAGTTCATGAACCACGAGACCGGCGAGATCAAGGGCCAGACGGTCTTCATGGGCGACTTCCCCATGATGACCCGCAAGGGCACCTTCATCATCAACGGCACCGAGCGGGTCGTCGTGTCCCAGCTCGTCCGTTCGCCCGGCGTCTACTTCGAGTCGAGCCCGGACAAGACGTCCGACAAGGACATCTTCACCGCCAAGCTCATCCCGAGCCGTGGCGCGTGGCTCGAGTTCGAGATCGACAAGCGCGACCTGGTCGGCGTACGCCTCGACCGCAAGCGCAAGCAGAACGTCACCGTCCTGCTCAAGGCCCTCGGCTGGACCACTGACCAGATCCGCGAGGAGTTCGGCCAGTACGAGTCCATGATGCTGACCCTCGAGAAGGACAGCGTCCGCTACGAGGTCGTCCACGAGGAGCTGCAGAAGAAGGCGCGGGGCGAGGCCCCCACCGCCGAGCAGGTCAACGACGAGGTCACCCGCCTCGCACTGCTCGACATCTACCGCAAGCTCCGCCCGGGCGAGCCGCCGACGGCCGAGGCCGCGCAGACGCTGCTCAACAACTACTACTTCAACCCCAAGCGCTACGACCTGGCGAAGGTCGGCCGCTACAAGATCAACAAGAAGCTCGGCCTCCACGAGGCCTTCGACCAGCAGACGCTGACCATCGACGACGTCGTGGCCGCGATCCGCTACGTCGTGCAGCTGCACGCCGCCGGCGTGCAGGGCGAGGCGCCCGACCTGGTCGACGCCTCCGGCGCCGTGGTCGAGGGTCCCGACGGTGCCCCCGTCAAGGTCCAGGCCGACGACATCGACCACTTCGGCAACCGCCGCATGCGCACGGTCGGCGAGCTCATCCAGAACCAGCTCCGCACGGGCCTGGCCCGCATGGAGCGCGTGGTCCGCGAGCGGATGACGACCCAGGACGTCGAGGCCATCACGCCGCAGTCCCTGATCAACATCCGCCCCGTGGTCGCGGCGCTGAAGGAGTTCTTCGGCACCTCGCAGTTGAGCCAGTTCATGGACCAGACCAACCCGATCGCCGGCCTGACGCACAAGCGTCGCCTCTCGGCCCTCGGCCCCGGTGGTCTGTCCCGCGACCGCGCCGGCATGGAGGTCCGTGACGTCCACCCGTCGCACTACGGCCGCATGTGCCCGATCGAGACCCCGGAAGGCCCCAACATCGGCCTGATCGGGTCGCTGGCCTCCTACGGCCGGATCAACCCGTTCGGCTTCGTCGAGACGCCCTACCGCAAGGTGCAGGCCGGTGTGGTCACCGACCAGATCGACTACCTCACCGCCGACGACGAGGACCGCTACGTCATCGCGCAGGCCAACGCGCCGCTCGACGACAAGATGCGCTTCACCGAGGAGCGCGTCCTGGTCCGCCAGAAGAACGGCGAGGTCGACGCGATCCTGCGTGACGAGGTCGACTACATGGACGTCTCCCCGCGCCAGATGGTGTCGGTCGCGACGGCCCTGATCCCGTTCCTCGAGCACGACGACGCCAACCGCGCGCTCATGGGCGCCAACATGCAGCGCCAGGCCGTGCCGCTCATCACGAGCGACAGCCCCCTCGTGGGCACCGGCATGGAGTACCGCGCCGCCGTCGACGCCGGTGACGTGGTCGTCGCCGAGAACGCCGGTGTGGTCAAGGAGGTGTCCGCCGACGCCATCGAGACGATGAACGACGACGGCACCTACCAGACCTACAAGCTGGCCAAGTTCCGCCGCTCCAACCAGGGCACCTGCATCAACCAGCGCCCGCTGGTGAAGACCGGTGACCGCCTCGAGGTCGGCACGCCGATCGCCGACGGTCCGTGCACCGACAACGCGGAGATGGCGCTGGGCACCAACCTGCTCGTCGCCTTCATGCCGTGGCAGGGCCACAACTACGAGGACGCGATCATCCTCAGCCAGCGCCTGGTGCAGGAGGACGTCCTCACCTCGATCCACATCGAGGAGCACGAGGTCGACGCCCGCGACACCAAGCTCGGCCCCGAGGAGATCACGCGGGACATCCCCAACGTCTCCGAGGAGGGCCTGGCCGACCTCGACGAGCGCGGCATCATCCGCATCGGCGCCGAGGTCACCACCGGTGACATCCTGGTCGGCAAGGTCACGCCCAAGGGCGAGACCGAGCTCACCCCCGAGGAGCGCCTGCTCCGCGCGATCTTCGGCGAGAAGGCGCGCGAGGTGCGCGACACCTCGATGAAGGTGCCCCACGGTGAGTCCGGCACGGTCATCGGCGTGCGGGTCTTCGACCGCGAGGACGGCGACGACCTCCCCCCCGGCGTCAACCAGCTGGTCCGCGTCTACGTCGCCCAGAAGCGCAAGATCTCGGTGGGCGACAAGCTCGCCGGACGCCACGGCAACAAGGGCGTCATCGCCAAGATCCTGCCCGTCGAGGACATGCCGTTCATGGAGGACGGCACCCCGGTCGACGTCGTGCTCAACCCGCTGGGTGTGCCGCGACGGATGAACATCGGCCAGATCCTCGAGCTGCACCTGGGCTGGCTGGCCAAGCAGGGCTGGGACATCGACCTCCACGGCGACAAGGGCTCGGCCGAGTGGAAGGACCGCCTGATGGCGATCCACGCCGAGAAGAGCGAGCCCGGCACCAAGGTCGCGACCCCGGTCTTCGACGGTGCCCGCGAGGACGAGATCACCGGTCTGCTGGGCGCGACGCTGCCCAACCGTGACGGTGAGCGGATGGTCAAGGAGGACGGCAAAGCCGCCCTCTTCGACGGTCGCTCGGGTGAGCCGTTCCCGGCGCCGGTGGCGGTGGGCTACATGTACATCCTCAAGCTCCACCACCTCGTCGACGACAAGATCCACGCTCGCTCGACCGGCCCCTACTCGATGATCACGCAGCAGCCCCTGGGTGGTAAGGCCCAGTTCGGCGGCCAGCGGTTCGGCGAGATGGAGGTCTGGGCGATGGAGGCCTACGGCGCTGCCTACGCCCTCCAGGAGCTGCTGACGATCAAGTCCGACGACGTCCCGGGGCGCGTGAAGGTCTACGAGGCCATCGTGAAGGGCGAGAACATCCCCGACTCGGGCATCCCCGAGTCGTTCAAGGTGCTCGTCAAGGAGATGCAGTCGCTCTGCCTCAACGTCGAGGTGCTGTCGCAGGACGGCTCCCAGATCGAGCTAAAGGATGCCGAGGAAGACGTCTTCCGGGCCGCCGAGGAGCTCGGCATCGACCTCTCCCGCCGCGAGCCCAGCAGCGTCGAAGAAGTCTGAGCGCGTCGGTACGCCGGCTCCGGCCGGCGTACCGCCCTCAGTCCCAGCTCCACTCTTTCCCAGAACTAACGAAGGACATCAGCCATCGTGCTCGACGTGAACTTCTTCGACCAGCTTCAGATCGGCCTGGCCACGGCGGACGACATCCGCACGTGGAGCCACGGCGAGGTCAAGAAGCCGGAGACCATCAACTACCGCACGCTCAAGCCGGAGCGTGACGGCCTCTTCTGCGAGAAGATCTTCGGTCCCACCCGGGACTGGGAGTGCTACTGCGGCAAGTACAAGCGCGTGCGCTTCAAGGGCATCATCTGCGAGCGCTGCGGCGTCGAGGTGACCCGTTCCAAGGTGCGTCGTGAGCGCATGGGCCACATCGAGCTCGCCGCCCCCGTGACCCACATCTGGTACTTCAAGGGCGTGCCGTCGCGCCTGGGCTACCTGCTCGACCTGGCGCCGAAGGACCTCGAGAAGGTCATCTACTTCGCCGCCTACATGATCACCTCGGTCGACGAGGACGCGCGCCACCGCGACTCCGAGTCCCTCGAGAACAAGGTCGGGCTCGAGCGCGAGCGCCTCGAGAAGCGTCGCGACGCCTCCATCGAGGACCGCGCCAAGAAGCTTGAGGAGGACCTCGCCACCCTCGAGGCCGAGGGCGCCAAGGCCGACGCCAAGCGCAAGGTGCGCGACGGTGCCGACCGTGAGATGAACCAGCTCCGTGACCGCGCCAACCGCGAGATCGCGCGCCTCGAGGAGGTCTGGGACACCTTCAAGAACCTCAAGGTCCAGGACCTGCTCGGCGACGAGCTGCTCTACCGCGAGATGAAGACCTGGTTCGGCAAGTACTTCGAGGGCCACATGGGCGCCACGGCGATCCAGAAGCGCCTCCAGGACTTCGACATCGAGGCCGAGGTGGAGTCGCTGCGCGACACCATCGCCAACGGCAAGGGCCAGCGCAAGGTCCGCGCCCTCAAGCGCCTCAAGGTCGTCGACGCCTTCCGCAAGACCGGCAACCAGCCCATCGGCATGGTGCTCGACGCCGTCCCGGTGATCCCGCCGGACCTGCGTCCGATGGTCCAGCTCGACGGTGGCCGCTTCGCCACCTCCGACCTGAACGACCTCTACCGCCGCGTCATCAACCGCAACAACCGCCTCAAGCGACTGCTCGACCTCGGTGCCCCCGAGATCATCGTCAACAACGAGAAGCGGATGCTGCAGGAGGCCGTCGACAGCCTCTTCGACAACGGCCGTCGTGGCCGCCCCGTCACCGGTCCGGGCAACCGTCCGCTGAAGTCGCTCTCCGACATGCTCAAGGGCAAGCAGGGTCGCTTCCGGCAGAACCTGCTCGGCAAGCGCGTCGACTACTCCGGTCGTTCGGTCATCGTCTCGGGCCCGCAGCTCAAGCTCCACCAGTGCGGCCTGCCCAAGCAGATGGCGCTCGAGCTCTTCAAGCCGTTCGTGATGAAGCGCCTCGTCGACCTCTCGCACGCGCAGAACATCAAGTCCGCCAAGCGGATGGTCGAGCGCGCGCGCCCGGTCGTGTGGGACGTCCTCGAAGAGGTCATCACCGAGCACCCCGTGCTGCTCAACCGCGCGCCCACCCTGCACCGCCTCGGCATCCAGGCCTTCGAGCCGCAGCTGATCGAGGGCAAGGCCATCCAGATCCACCCGCTCGTGTGCGGCGCGTTCAATGCCGACTTCGACGGCGACCAGATGGCCGTGCACCTCCCGCTGTCCGCGGAGGCGCAGGCCGAGGCCCGGATCCTGATGCTGTCGACCAACAACATCCTCAAGCCCTCGGACGGCCGTCCGGTGACCATGCCCTCGCAGGACATGATCATCGGCCTCTTCTGGCTGACCGCGGAGCGCGAGGGCGAGGTCGGCGAGGGCCGCATCTTCTCGTCCCCGGCCGAGGCGATCATGGCCTACGACCGCGCCGAGATCGGGCTGCAGAGCAAGATCAAGATCCGCCTCAACGACATCGTGCCCCCGCTCGACCTCGAGCTGGGTGCCGACTGGGAGGAGCGGACCGCGATCCTGCTCGAGACGACCCTGGGTCGCGTCTACTTCAACGACACGCTCCCGGCGGACTACCCGTTCGTCAACGAGGAGGTCGGCAAGAAGCGCCTCGGCTCGATCGTCAACGACCTCGCCGAGCGCTACACCAAGGTGCAGGTCGCCGCGTCGCTCGACGCCCTCAAGGACGCCGGCTTCCACTGGGCCACGCGCTCGGGCGTGACGGTCTCGATCGACGACGTCACCACCCCGGACAGCAAGGCCGAGATCCTGGGCCGCTACGAGGCGCAGGCCGAGAAGGTCCAGAAGAACTACGAGCGCGGTGTGATGACCGACGACGAGCGTCGTCAGGAGCTCATCGAGCTGTGGACCCAGGCTGCTGCCGAGGTCGGTCGCGCGATGGAGACCAACTTCGACCGCACCAACCCGATCTACATGATGGTCGACTCGGGTGCCTCCGGAAACATGAACCAGATCCGGCAGGTCGCGGCCATGCGTGGTCTGGTGGCCAACCCGAAGGGCGAGATCATCCCGCGCCCGATCAAGGCCAACTTCCGTGAGGGCCTGTCGGTGCTCGAGTACTTCATCTCGACCCACGGTGCCCGCAAGGGCCTGGCCGACACCGCGCTGCGCACCGCCGACTCGGGCTACCTGACCCGTCGTCTGGTGGACGTGTCGCAGGACGTCATCATCCGTGAGGACGACTGCGGCACCGAGCGCGGCCTGCCCAAGCGGATCGACGACGAGCACGTGGAGACCTCGGCCTACGCCCGCTCCGCCGCCGTCGAGATCACCCACCCGGAGACGGGTGAGGTGCTCGCCGCCGCCGGCGAGGACCTGGGTGACGTCAAGATCGGTGAGCTCGTGTCCGCGGGCATCACCGAGGTGAAGGTCCGCTCGGTCCTCACCTGCGACGCCCGCACCGGCACGTGTGCCAAGTGCTACGGCCGCTCGCTGGCCACCGGCCAGCTGGTCGACATCGGTGAGGCGGTCGGCATCATCGCCGCCCAGTCCATCGGTGAGCCCGGCACGCAGCTGACCATGCGCACCTTCCACACCGGTGGCGTCGCCTCCGCGGACGACATCACGCAGGGTCTGCCCCGTGTGGTCGAGCTCTTCGAGGCCCGCTCGCCCAAGGGCCGGACCCCGATCTCGGAGTCCGCCGGTCGCGTGAAGATCGAGGAGAGCGACAAGGCCCGCGTCGTCGTGGTCACCCCCGACGACGGCTCCGAGGTCCAGGAGATCCCGGTCTCCAAGCGCTCGCGCCTCAACGTCGAGGACGGCGACCACATCGAGGTGGGTCACCACATCACCTCCGGCACCCCCGACCCGCAGGACGTCCTGCGCATCCTCGGTGTCCGCAAGGCGCAGGAGCACCTCGTGGACGAGGTCCAGGAGGTCTACCGCTCGCAGGGTGTGTCGATCCACGACAAGCACATCGAGATCATCATCCGGCAGATGCTGCGCCGGGTGACGGTGATCGAGTCCGGTGACACCAACCTGCTCCCGTCGGACCTGGTCGACCGGGTGCGGTTCGAGGAGGAGAACCGTCGCGTGGTCTCCGAGGGCGGCAAGCCGGCCTCGGGTCGCCCGGTCCTCATGGGCATCACCAAGGCCTCGCTCGCGACGGAGTCGTGGCTCTCGGCGGCCTCCTTCCAGGAGACCACCCGGGTCCTCACCGACGCCGCGATCAACGGCCGCTCCGACAGCCTCCGCGGCCTGAAGGAGAACGTGATCATCGGAAAGCTCATCCCGGCCGGCACCGGCCTCGAGCGCTACCGCAACATCCGGGTGGAGCCCACCGAGGAGGCGCGTGCCGCGGCCTACTCGGTCACGGGCTACGACTCCTACGACTACGACTTCGGTCCGTCGTCGCAGGCCGTCGCGCTCGACGACTTCGACTTCGGGTCGTACCAGAACTGAGTCGGATCGACAGGCCCCGGTCTCCCTCACGGGAGGCCGGGGCCTTTCGTCATGCCCTCATGTCGAGACGGGAGCGACTTTTGATTGACCTCCGACACAAGTCGGCCTAGCGTCGAGACGCGATGTGACGACCACCACCTCGCACCCCTCGGACGAAAGGTGGCCACCATGTGCTTCGGACATGACGGGGACGCGGCGCTCGAGCGCTCCCTCGCCCAGAAGGGCGCCAGCCGGCGCGGACTGCTCCGCGGAGCGGCAGGCGTCGCGGCAGGAGCCGCCGCGGTCGGCGCGACGGCGACGCCGGCGCTCGCCCAGGGCCGCGGACCGGGCCACGGCCACGGCCACGGGCACGGGCGGCGCCGCGAGGTGCCGCACGACCGCATCAGCATCCAGCTCTACACGCTCCGCTCGGCGGCCGACCAGCTCGTCGTGGGCGACCCGGTGAAGATCGGCTACCTGCGGGTGCTGGAGGCGCTCGCCCGCTACGGCTACGAGCGGGTGGAGCTCGCCGGTCTCTACGGGCAGACGGCGGCCGCGATGCGCGCCACCCTCGACGACCTCGGCCTGCGGGCCACGTCGAGCCACGACGGCATCAGCGCCACCATCGGTGCCGCGCACCTGAAGTTCCAGAACGCCCGGACGCTGGGCCAGCGCTACGTCAACGTGCCCTACCTCAACTCCGACAAGCTCGCCGACTGGCAGAGGTGGGCGGACCAGATGAACGAGGAGGCCAGGGTCGCGAGGAGCTACGGGCTGCGCTACGGCTACCACAACCACGCCCACGAGTTCACGATCGACCTCGGCGGCGGGCTGACGCCGTGGGAGGTGTTCATGGACCGCCTCGACCGCCGGTTCGTGCACCTCGAGGTCGACCTCTACTGGGCCTTCACCGCCGGCGTGAACACCGGGCACACGACCGCCGAGTCGGCGCTCGAGTTCGCGAAGGACGTCGTCAACGACGCCCCGCTCGCGGTCCGGCAGTACCACGTCAAGGACCGCACCGCGATGGGCACGACCCAGGCCGAGGCCGACATGTGCGACCTGGGCGTCGGGGTCATCGACTTCCCCGAGCTCTTCCGCAACCACGAGGTCGAGGAGTACATCGTCGAGAACGACACTCCCGACAACCCTGCGGCACCGCTGCTCTCGGCGGCGGTCGGTCACCTCTACCTCGACCACCTGGAGTACTGAGGTCGCGACTGGTCCGCGACCGGCTGGGGAGGTCTGAGAGGATTCCGGCGTGACCGCGCCCTCCTCGCGACCGACCTCGGCCGACGTCCTCGTCGTCGGCGCCGGGCCTGCGGGCTCGGCCGCCGCGGCGTGGGCGGCGCGGGCCGGGCTCGAGGTCGTGCTGGTCGACGCGGCGACGTTCCCGCGTGACAAGACCTGCGGCGACGGTCTCACCCCGCGCGCGATCGGGGAGATGCAGAGGCTCGGCCTCGAGGACTGGCTGCGCGCCCACACGGTCAACGAGGGACTGCGCGCGCACGGCTTCGGCCAGACGCTGCTGCTCCCCTGGCCGGGCGGCTCGCTCCCCGACTGGGGCTCGGCCGTCGCCCGCACCGAGCTCGACGACCACCTGCGCACGGTGGCGATCAAGAGCGGCGCCCAGGCGGTCGACGGCACCCGCGCGGTCGGCGCACGCCGCGATGGAGAGCGGGTGGCCGCGGTCGAGCTGCGCGACGGCGCGGGCACCTACGAGGTCGCCTGCCGGTGGCTCGTGGTGGCCGACGGCGTGCGCTCGCCACTGGGCAAGGTGCTGGGCCGCGAGTGGCACCGCGACACCGTGTACGCCGTCGCCGGCCGGTCCTACGTCGACTCCGAGCTGTCCGACGACCCGTGGATCAGCTCCCACCTCGAGCTCCGCGACGAGGCGGGCGAGCTGGTGCCGGGCTACGGCTGGATCTTCCCGCTGGGCAACGGCACCGTGAACCTCGGCGCCGGCACGCTGGCGACGAGCCGACGGCCCGCCGAGGTGGCCATCAAGCCGCTCATGCAGACCTACGCCGACACGATCGGCGCGGACTTCGGGCTGTCCGGCGAGCTGAGGATGCCGACCTCGGCGCTGCTGCCGATGGGCGGTGCCGTCAGCAACGTCGCGGGCCCCAACTGGGCGCTCATCGGCGACGCCGCTGCGTGCGTGAACCCGCTCAACGGCGAGGGCATCGACTACGGCCTGGAGACCGGCCGCTTCGTCGCCGAGCACATCGCCGGGGGAGCCGGGCTCGGCGAATCGTGGCGCTCGACGCTGGTGGAGCACTACGGCGAGGCGTTCTCCATCGCCCGGCGCCTGGCGGGGATCGCGACCCAGCCCCGGGTCGTGGCCGCGCTCGGCCCGGCCGGCATGCGCTCGGACTGGCTGATGACGCTGGCGCTGCGGTGGATGGGCAACCTCGTCGACGACGCGGACCGTGACCGCGCCGCTCGGGTGTGGCGGTGGGCCGGTCGCCGGTCGATGGCCCGCGACGCGCGGCCGCCCTTCGCCTGAGCACGCTCCGGCGGCCGGGTCCTCAGGCCGGGGTGCGCTCCGAACGGGTGCTCCTGCGGCGCTGCTCGATCCAGCCGAGCGGGTTGGTGAACGGCTCGAGCACGCGACGGACCGGCGGGCTGGCGAGCAGGAGAGTGAGCGCGACCGCACCCAGGATCGTCAGCACCAGCCCGAGGATGGGTTGCGCCGCGGTGAAGTCCGGCCAACCGAGCGCCAGGAACGTCTTGATGACGAAGCCGTGGAAGAGGTAGATGACCATCGTCGCCGTGCCCATGGTGGTGAACCAGCCGAGGTCGCGCCGGGGCACGAGGGCCATCGCGGCGAACGCCCCCGCCAGGCCGACCATCATCACCGTCAGCCGCGTCTGGAACGCGATCTCGTTGTCGATGGGCAGGTCGGAGTAGCCGGTGTCGTACCAGAGCAGCGCCGTCTCGGCCCACGTGTCGGTGTAGACCGCCATGATGCCGATGCCGACCAGCGTCGGGACCGCGGCGAGGCGGACCCACACGTCGTCGAGGTGCGCGAGGTGGCGCGGCTTGAGGTGCAGGCCCAGCACGAAGAAGGGGAGCAGGCCGAGGAAGCGCGGCATCATCAGGGCGTCGTCGGTCCACAGCCCGCCGAGCAGGCTGACGATCACCGAGAGCGGCAGGAACAGCCAGTGCAGCTTGAGGATCGGCGTCACCAGCCGCCACATGAGCAGCACGATGAGGTACCACATCGTCCAGTGCGGCTCGAGCCACAACGGACCGGTCACGCCCTCCCCGACGACCTCGCGCCGGTAGTAGAACAGCGCCGGCTCGAAGAGCAGATAGGGCACCGCCAGGGTGTAGACGAGGTTCTTCAGCCGCCGCCGGTCCCACTCGAACGACTTGGAGAGATAGCCGCTGATGAAGACGAACGCGGGGATGTGCCACAGGTAGATGAAGTCGTAGACCCAGTGGCTGCCCTTGGTCTCCTCGACCAACCCGATCGCATGACCGACCACGACCAGGGTCACGAGCACCATCTTGACGTTGTCGAGCCACGGGTCACGGGACGCGGGGGACACGGCGGACAACCTACTTCACCTTCTTCACTAGGTTGGAGGCATGGGTTCCCTGCCGAGGAGACAGCGAGTGGCGGCGTACGCCGTCATGCTCCGCGAGCGTGGAGGGCGCGTCGAGATCCTGCTCAGCCGCCTCGCGCCCCGGGTCTCGCGCGCCGAGATGTGGACGCTCCCGGGCGGCGGCGTCGACCACGGTGAGGACCCCCGTGCGGCGCTGGTGCGCGAGATCTACGAGGAGACCGGGCTCGCCGCCGCGGTCGGTGAGACGGCCCACGTCTACAGCGCCCACATGCCTCGCGCGCCTCGCGACGGGCTGCTCGTGGACGCCCACGCGATCCGCATCGTCTACGACGCCTGGGTCCCGCCGGACGCCCCGGCACCCCGGGTCGTCGAGGTCGACGGGTCCACCATCGAGGCCGCCTGGCACCGGCTCGAGGACGTGGCCTCCGGCGCCGTCCCGGTCGCGACGCAGGTGACCGACGCCCTCGTCGACCACCAGCCCCACCGGCTGCAGCGCGTCGCGGCGTACGCCCTGGTCCGCCGCGGCGACGACGTGCTGCTCACCCGGCTCTCCACGCGCGCCGCGCACCCGGGGAGGTGGACGCTGCCCGGCGGTGGGGTCGACCACGGCGAACACCCGTCCGTGGCGCTGGCCCGCGAGGTCGAGGAGGAGTGCGGCCTGCCCTGCGAGGTGACCGGGCTGCTCGGCGTCCACGACACCCACTTCGCCGGGCACGCGCCGTCGGGTCGGATCGAGGACTACCACGGCATCCACCTCGTCTACGCCGCCACGGTCGGCGAGGGCGAGCCGCACGTGCAGGAGGTCGACGGCACCACCGAGGCGGTCGCGTGGGTGCCGATGGCCGACATCGAGGCCGGCGCCGTCGACGTCCTCGACCTGGTCCGCTATGCCACGAGGAGCACGCATGACTGAGACCGTCTTCACCTATGCCGCACCCGGCCTGAAGTTCGGCCGCGGCGCCAGCGACGAGATCGGCTGGGACGTCGAGCAGCTCGTCGCCACTGCGGGCTCGGCCCGGCGGGTGCTGCTGGTCACCGACCCCGGCGTGGCGGCGACCGGCAGCCCCGACCGGGTGGCGGCGTCGATGACCGCGCGGGGCCTCGACGTCACGGTGTTCGCCGGCGCCCGGGTCGAGCCGACGGACGCCTCGCTCGAGGAGGCCATCGCCTTCGCGCGCGACGCCGGGCCCTTCGACGCCGTCGTCGCCGTCGGCGGCGGGTCCGCGATCGACACCGCCAAGGCCGTCGACCTGCTGCTGACCAACGCCGGGTCGCTCATGGAGTACGTCAACGCGCCCGTCGGCGGCGGCCGGGCCCCCGAGCACCCTCTCCTCCCGCTCGTCGCCGTCCCGACCACCACCGGCACCGGGGCGGAGTCGACGACCATCTGCGTCCTCGACGTGCTCGCGCTCAAGGTCAAGACCGGCATCTCCCACGCCCGCCTGCGGCCCACCCTGGCCGTCGTCGACCCGGACCTCACCATGACGCAGCCGGCGATGGTGACCGCCTCGTGCGGGATGGACATCCTGTGCCACGCCCTCGAGAGCTGGACCGCGCGCTGGTTCGGCGACTTCGACGCCAAGCAGCCCGAGCAGCGGGTGCCCTACTGCGGCGCCAACCCGATCGCCGACATGTGGGCGGAGAAGTCGCTGTCACTGCTCGCCGGTGCGTTCCGGACCGCGGTGCGCGACGGCAGCGACCGCGAGGCGCGCGAGCAGATGGCGCTGGCCGCCACCTTCGCCGGGCTCGGCTTCGGCAACGCCGGCGTGCACGTCCCCCACGCCTGCGCGTACCCGATCGCCGGCCGCGTCCGGGACTACCGGCCCGAGGGCTACCCGGCCGACGAGCCCATCGTCCCGCACGGGATGGCCGTCGTGATGACGGCGCCCGCAGCCTTTGCGCTCACCCACGAGGCGTCGCCCGAGCGGCACCGACGTGCGGCCGAGCTGCTCGGCGGTGACGGCGAGCCACTCCCTGCCGTGCTGCGCGGGCTGATGCGCGACGTGGGCCTGCCGAGCGGCCTGGCCGAGCTCGGCTACGGCGCGGCCGACGTCGACGACCTGGTGGAGGGCGCGCTCAAGCAGCAGCGACTGCTCGCGACCGCCCCCATCGCGGTCACGGCCGAGGACCTGGCGACGGTGTTCCGGGAGTCGCTCGAGCACTGGTGAGTCCGCCGCCCCCGTGGTCCGAGCAGTCGATGTTCACCGCCAGGTGTACGCGAGTGCTTTGGGGTGCTTCCGTACAGGTGGAGCCGAACAACGACTGTGCCTGACAGGGCCGCTGGCGCACGGTACTCCGTGGAGACCATCCGAACCTGGCTGTGGAGGACGGCCCGTCCGCCCGCTCCGGTCCCTACCGTCGATGACATGGAGCTCTGGACCGAGCGGCAGGCGACCAGGCACCTGATGGTGCCCGGCGTCGGTCGCGACGCAGCGCGCAGTGCCCTGAAGGCCAACGTGGCGGGACGCCCGCTGTCGGCAGGGGGCACGCTCCTGTACGACGCCCGCGCCGTGTGTGCCGTCCTCGATCGGATGGACCCGCCGTGCGAGATCCGCCAGCGGACGGGACGGCCGATCTTCGTGGCGCGCGTGGCGCCACGCACCCCAGATCCGGCGAGCTCGTGGCGAACGTGGCGCGGCGCCGACGTCCTGGCACCGCGCCCCCAGCAGCTCGACGCGGTGCGAGGGTGGTGGCACCTGGGCTTCCGGCTGGAGGCGCTCTTGCGCGGCGTGGGGCAGTACAAGGGCGTGCCCTTCGTCGCGACCTGCGGCGGGATCGTGGTGCTCGGGGCCGAGATCCGCGGTATCGACGCCGCGCTGGCGGACGAGGGCGCGGCGCTCAGCGAGGCGCGGATCGCCTCCTCCCCGCCCGGGTCGGACTACACGCGGCGGGCGTATGCCTTCGTACTCGACGAGCCGGGAGCCTGGTTCGACGGCCAGCGCGGCCGACGGTTCACGACCGGAGCGGGGGGCCCATTCCGGCTGCTCCACGGCAGGAAGCGGGATGCCTCGACCGGGCGACCTAGGATGGAAGCATGAACCCCCGCCACCGCCGACTCGTGATCCCGGTGGCACTGGGGACGCTCATCCTCATCGTCGTCCTCGCCGCGGTCCTGTGAGTGCACCGGACCTCACGCACGAGCTCCGCGACAGCGCCGAGTGGTCGCGGCTGCGGGCCGCGCTGCTCGACGCCGACCAGCTCGTCCGCGGACTGGCCAGTGGTCGGCGCAGGGGACAGCCGGCGCCGGTGACGGGTGGCCGCGAGGTGCAGCGGCTCGAGCTCCGGGTCGTCGACCTGCGGGCCGGGCGCCACCTGCAGGTGACGTCGTACGACGCCACGCAGGCGCACACCGCCAACCACCTGCTCGGGGAGGCCGCCGAGACGGCGGTCGACGAGCTGCTGGCGCAGCCGTTCGCCAACTGGCACGTCGAGACGGCGACCGAGACCCACCAGCTGCGGGTGACCAAGAAGGGCGTGCCGATGCTCCACACCTCGGCCCGCGCGGAGGCGGTGGAGGTGACCCGCGCCCACGACCGCGACAAGGACCGGCTGCTGCGCGGCGACGACCCGGTGCTGGTCGCCCTCGGCATCAGCGACGCCCAGGGCCGGGTGAAGCCGAGCCGTCAGGCGAAGTACCGCCAGGTGGAGGAGTTCCTCCGGCTGCTCGACGCCAGCCTGTCCGACGGCCTGGCCAAGGGTCACGTCCGCACCCCGACGCCCGACGACCCGCTGCGGATCGTGGACCTGGGCTGCGGCAACGCCTACCTCACCTTCGCCGCGCACCAGTTCCTCACCATGCCGACCGACCGGGGCGGACGCGGCCTGCCGGTCCGGGTGACCGGCGTCGACGTCAAGCAGCAGTCGGCCGACCACAACGCGTCGGTGGCGGCCGAGCTCGGGATCGAGGCGGACTTCGTCGTCGGCTCCATCGAGGACGCCCGGCTCGAGCAGGCGCCCGACGTGGTGCTCGCCCTCCACGCCTGCGACACGGCGACCGACGACGCCCTTGCCCGCGCCGTGGAGTGGGAGGCCGCGCTCGTGCTGGCGGCGCCCTGCTGCCACCACGACATCGCGGCCCAGCTCCGCAAGGCGCCGCCGCCCGCGCCGTACGCCGCGCTGACCCGCGACGGCATCCTGCGCGAGCGGCTGGCCGACACGCTGACCGACGCGCTGCGGGCCGAGCTGCTGCGCGGGACGGGCTACCGGGTCGACGTGGTCCAGTTCGTCGAGAGCGCGCACACCCCGCGCAACACCCTCATCCGCGCGGTGCGGACGGACGGCGCTTCCCGGTCCCGCGGCGAGTACGACGACCTCGTCGCCGCCTGGGGCGTCCGCCCCCGGCTCGGCGAGCTCCTCGCCTGATCGTGCTGCCGGCCTGATCGTGCTGCCGGCCTGATCGTGCTGCTGGCCTGACCCCGCGGCTACCGTGGGCCCATGGAGGTCCGACGGGTGGCAGTGGGTGCGGTGGTCGCGCTGCCGTTCCTGCTCGGCGCCGCCGCCGGTGCGCCCGGTGCAGCCGAGGACGTCGCCTTCCGGTTCTCCGACACCGACGTGGTCGAGTCGAGCGGCCTCGTGGTGCTCGAGGGTCCTGCGGCCGGCGGCCTCGTCGTCACCACCAACGACTCCGGTGACTCCGGACGGGTGTTCGCCGTCGACCCGGACACCGGTGACACCGTGGGCGTGACCTCGTGGGCCGGCGACCCGGTCGACGTCGAGGCACTCGCCCCGGCCGGTCCCGGCCACGTCTGGGTCGGCGACATCGGCGACAACGCCCGCGCGCGCGACTCCGTCGAGGTCCTGCGCGTGCCGGTCGGCCGCGGCGACCGCAGCGTGACGCCCGAGTCGTACGAGCTGGTCTATCCCGAGGGCGCCGGCGACGCCGAGGCGCTGCTGGCGGACCCGCTGACGGGCCGCCTCCTCGTGGTCACCAAGGGCGTCTTCGCCGGCACGGCGTACGCCGCTCCGCTCCAGCTGCGGGCCGACCGGCCCAACCGGCTGGTGGAGGTCGGCGACGCCCCGGGGCTCGTCACCGACGCCACGTTCCTGCCGGGCGGGGGCGGCGTCGTGATGCGGACCTACTCCCACGCCCACCTCGTCGCGTTCCCGTCGTGGGCGCCCGTCTCCTCATGGGAGCTGCCGCAGCAGGACCAGGGCGAGGGTATCGCGCTGGCCGGTCGGCGCCTGCTGGTCAGCACGGAGGGCGCCCGGTCGCAGGTCCTGGAGGTGGACCTGCCGCCCGCGGCCCGCACCACCGCCCTGCAGTCGCCGGCGTGGACGGCGCTGCGGTGGCTCGCGGCCGCGACGGGGAGACCGCTCCCGGCCTAGGCCCGGGCCTGGACCCGGGCCGAGGCAGAGGGCTCGGCGAGCGCCTCGTCGAGCGCGGCCTGGACGTGCAGCGTCGTGCACGGGAAGACGGGCAGCTCGACGTCGGCCTGCTTGACCAGCAGCTCGAGCTCGGTGCACCCGAGCAGCACGCCGCCGGCCCCGGCGTCCCACAGCTCCTCGATGATCTCCACGACCCGGTTGCGGGTGCGGGGCAGCACGACGCCGTGGACGAGCTCCTCGTAGATCGCGTCGTTGAGGAAGTCGTGGTGGCGGACGTCGGGGACGACGACCGAGAGGCCGTGGCCCCGCAGCCGGTCGACGAAGAACGGCTCCTGCATCGCGACCTTGGTCCCGATGAGCCCGACCGTCTCGACGCCCGCCTCACGCACCGCGGCGGCGACGACGTCGGCGAGGTGCAGCACCGGGATGTCGACGGCCTCCTCGACCTGGTCGGCGACCTTGTGAAAGGTCGTCGTGCAGAGCAGCAGGAAGTCCGCGCCGGCCCGCTCGACGCCCCGCGCCGCCTCGGCGAGCAGCGAGCCGACCTGGTCCCAGCGCTCGTCGTCCTCGAGGTGGGTGACCTCGGCGAAGTCGACCGTCGTCAGGGCCAGCCTGGGCGAGGAGAGCCCGCCGAGGCGCTCGCGCATCCCGAGGTTGAGGTCGCGGTAGTAGACCGCGCTGCTCTCCCAGCTCATGCCGCCGACGAGTCCGATGGTCTTCACGCGCGGCAGTCTCCCACGTCTCAGGCCCGGTGCACCTTGTGCGCCGCGGCCTGGGCACGCGGCTTGATGACCAGCTCGTCGATGTCGACGTGCGACGGCCGGGTGGCCACCCACGCGATGGCGTCGGCGACGTCCTCGGCGAGCAGCGGCTCGGCGACGCCGGCGTACACCGCGTCGGCCTTCTCCTGGTCACCGCCGAAGCGGACCAGGGAGAACTCCTCCGTGCGCACCATCCCGGGCGCCACCTCGGTGATCCGGATCGGCTCGCCGTTGAGCTCGAGCCGCAGCGTCTCGGTCACCACCTTCACGCCGTGCTTGGCCGCGGTGTAGCCGCCGCCGCCCTCGTAGGCCCAGCGCCCGGCGGTCGAGCCGACGTTGACGATGACCGCGTCGCCGCTCGCGCGGAGCGAGGGGAGCAGGGCCTGGGTGACCCGGACGAGGCCGAGCACGTTGACGTCGTACATCCAGCGCCAGGCGTCGAGGTCGGCCGCGTCGACCCGGTCGACGCCGACCGCTCCGCCGGCGTTGTTGACCAGTGCGTGGCACACCGGGACGGCCGCGGCCAGGGCCTCGACCGACGCCGCGTCGGTGATGTCGCAGGTGATCGCCTCGCCACCGATCTCGGCGGCCAGGTCCTCGATGCGGTCGGTGCGCCGGGCGGCGCAGACGACGCGGAAGCCCTGCGCGGCCAGGGCGCGCGCGGTGGCGGCGCCGATGCCGCTGGAGGCGCCGGTGACGACGGCGGTGCGGGGGTGGGCAGGATCGTGGGTCTGGCCGTGGGGGTGGTCGTGGGGGTGGTCCTGGGTCATGGAGCCATCCTGCCAAGATGTCCCGGTGATCATCGCGGCGGCAGACGGTTCGGCCCTCGGCAACCCCGGTCCGGCCGGCTGGGCCTGGTACGTCGACGACGACTGCTGGGCCTCGGGCGGGTGGCCCCACGGCACCAACAACATGGGCGAGCTGATGGCCGTGCTCGACCTGCTGCAGCAGACCGCGCACCTCGACGACGAGCTTCGCGTCTACTGCGACAGCACCTACGTCATCAACACCGTGACGAAGTGGATGGCCGGCTGGAAGCGGCGCGGCTGGCGCAAGGGCGACGGCAAGCCAGTGATGAACGTCGAGCTGGTCAAGGGCCTCGACGCTGCCATGCAGGGCCGCCGGGTCGACTTCGTGTGGGTCAAGGGCCACGCCGGGCACGAGCTCAACGAGGCGGCCGACCGGCTCGCCAACGCGGCCGCGGCGGCGTACCGCGACGGGCGCGAGCCCGACCCCGGACCGGGGATCCCGGACAGCTCGACCGCCCACCCCGCCGCCAGCGTCGGGCAGGTCGAGCCGGAGCCGGACCTGTTCTCCGGCCTGGGCCCGGAGGAGCCGGACGTCGTCGTCCTCGCCGACGCGGCTCCGGCGCCCACCGCGCCCGACGTCGAGGTGGTGTCGCTCGACCTGCTGGACGGCGACACGGTCCGGCTCGGCTGGCGGGTCCCGGGCGACCCGTCCGCAGCGGTGCGCAGCGGCGTCTGGGAGCGCGCGGGGGACCAGTGGCGCCGGCGGACCGACGGGTCGTGAGCCGCGCCGGCGCCGGGCCGCCGTGGCACACTTCCGGGATGCCTCCAGCGAAGCTCGCCGCAGCCGCGGCCCTCCTCGGCGGCCTGCTCTGGGTCGTCCGTGCCCTCCTCGGCGGCGGCTCCGACCCGCTCGCCGGCACGCTGTTCCTCATCGGCCTGGCGCTCCTGCTCGTCGGGGCGGCCGTCTTCGGCACGACGCTCGTGCGGAGCGACGCGGTCGCGATGCGGGTGACCGTGGGCCTGGCGGCCGGGCTCCTCGCGCTGTCCCTCACCGAGGCCTTCCGCCCCGCCGACACCCCCTGGTACGACGGCGGCTGGGGCGTCCTCGCCGTCCTGCTGGGCGGACTGGGCCTCGTGCGCGGCAGGCGCGGCGCTTCCGGCCGGCCCGGGGCCGGCGCCCACTCGCGCTGAACCCACCCCTCCGGGCGCGGTGGACGACACCACCGGGAACACCGGGGCCCCTCGCGCGGTTGCACCGGAGGTGCCCGCGTCCGGGCACTCCCCGGACGGGCGGACACAGGAGGCAGCGTGGGCGAGCGGGTGGCGATGATCAGCCTGCACACCTCCCCCCTGGACCAGCCGGGCACCGGTGACGCCGGGGGGATGAACGTCTACGTGATCGAGCTCTCCAAGCGGCTGGCCGCCCAGGGCATCGACGTCGACGTCTTCACCCGCGCCACGTCCTCGGCGCTGCCGCAGGTCGTCGAGGCCGCCGACGGGGTGCTGGTGCGCCACGTCGCCGCCGGGCCCTTCGAGGGCCTCACCAAGGGCGAGCTGCCGGGCCAGCTGTGCACCTTCGCCCGCGAGGTGCTGCGCGCCGAGGCGATGCAGCCGCTCGGGCACTACGACGCCGTGCACTCCCACTACTGGCTCTCCGGCCAGGTCGGGGCGCTGGCCCGCGACCGGTGGAACGTGCCGCTCGTGCACTCCATGCACACCATGGCCAAGGTCAAGAACGAGGCGCTCGCCGCGGGCGACACCCCCGAGCCGCTGTCGCGCGTCATCGGCGAGGAGCAGGTGGTGGAGGCCGCCGACCTGCTGGTCGCCAACACCGACACCGAGGCGCGCCAGCTGGTCGACCTCTACGACGCCAGCCCCGACGCGGTCGAGGTGATCCACCCCGGGGTGGACCTGTCGGTCTTCGCCCCCCGCGGGCGCGCCGAGGCCCGCCGTGAGCTGGGCCTCCCCGAGGACGCCGTCGTGCTGCTGTTCGCGGGCCGCATCCAGCCGCTCAAGGCGCCCGACGTGCTGCTCCGCGCCGTGGCGGTGCTGCTCGACGAGGACCCGTCGCTGCGGGGGCGCCTCGTCGTACCCGTGGTGGGCGGCCCCTCCGGCTCCGGGCTCGAACACCCGACCTCCCTAGCCGACCTGGCCGCCGACCTCGGCATCAGCGACGTGGTCCGGTTCGTCCCGCCGGTCACGCAGGCCGAGCTGGCCGTGTGGTCCTCGGCGGCCACCGCGGTGGCGGTGCCGTCCTACAACGAGTCGTTCGGCCTGGTGGCCGTCGAGGCGCAGGCGACCGGTACGCCGGTGGTCGCGGCCGCGGTCGGTGGCCTCACCACCGTGGTGCGGGACGGCGTCAGCGGCCTCCTGGTCGCCACCCACGAGCCCCGCGACTGGGCGGCCAGCCTCCGCCGCCTCGTCGACGACCCGGCGCTCGTGGAGCGGCTCGGACGTGGTGCCGTGGCGCACGCCCAGGAGTTCTCGTGGGAGCACACCGCCGCCCTGACGTTGAAGGCCTACGAGCGCGCCGCCGGCCGGATGCGTGCTGAGATGGCCTCATGAGCGCCCTCGAGACGATCCGCGCCTACCTCGCCGACAACGAGATCGAGCACGAGGAGACGAGCCGCGAGGGCGTCCCCGGCGCCCGCTTCTCGCTGACCCTGCCGGGTGAGAAGAAGCTGCAGACCCCCGTGCGCCTCGACGTCGGCCCGCACGCGCTCGGCGTGCACGCCTTCGTGTGCCGCAACCCCGACGAGAACCACGCGCGCGTCCACCGCTGGCTGCTCGAGCGCAACCTGCGGATGTACGCCGTCTCCTTCGCCGTCGACCGCCACGGCGACATCTACCTCGAGGCACGGCTGCCGCTGGCCGCGGTCAGCGCCGACGAGCTCGACCGGATCCTCGGCTCGGTGCTCGCCAATGCCGACGAGTCCTTCAACGCCATCCTCGAGCTCGGCTTCGCCTCCTCGATCCGCAAGGAGTGGGAGTGGCGGACCTCCCGCGGGGAGTCGACCCGCAACCTCGAGGCGTTCCGCGGCTGGCTCGAGGCCCAGCCGTGACCTCCCAGCCGTGAGGACCGGCGCCGGGATCCCCTAGGCCCCGGCGCGGGGCTTGCGCCGGGTCATCAGCACGCCGACGATCGCGAGCGCCCCGCCGACGAACGTCAGGGACGGCGGCACCTCGTCGATCGTCAGCCAGGCGATCAGCGTCGCGATGCCGGGCACCAGGAACGTGGTGAGCGACAGCGCGCCCGCGTCGGTGTGGGTGAGTGCGTAGGCCCAGGTCGTGAACGCGACCGCGGTCGGCAGGACGCCGAGGTAGACGATCCACCACAGCTCGGCACCGCCGTCGGCGACGATGCCCGGCAGGTCGCCCGAGAAGGGCAGGCAGACCACCGCGCCCATGAGGAACGACACGAACACCACCTGCACCGAGGGGAGCCGGCGCAGCAGCACCTTCTGCGTCAGCACGCCGACGGCGTACATCGCCGCCGCGAGCAGCACGAGCAGCACGCCCAGCACGCTCGCGCCGGCCTCGGTGGAGGACCCGCGGGCGATGACCGCGACGCCGGCGAAGCCGACGACCATGCCGGCGAGCAGCCAGCCGTGGAGACGCTCCCCGAACAGCGGCACCGCGAGCAGCGCGACGATGACGGGGCCGATCTGGATGATCATCGCCGCCGTGCCGGCATCGACGTGCCGCTCACCCGCGTTGAGCGCCAGGTTGTAGACGCCGAACCAGCCGATCCCGCCGACGGCGAGCAGCGTCCACTCGCGCCGCGTCGGACGGACCCAGCCGTGGCGCAGGACCAGCGGCAGGACGACGAGCGCGGCCACGAGCAGCCGGCCGGAGCCGAGCGCGCCCGGGCTGACGTCGTGGGCGACGTGGCGGATCACCACGAACGCCGAGGCCCACATCACGAGCGTGACGCCACCGGCCGCGACGGGGAGCCAGGCGGGCGGTGCCCCGGTCTCGCCGGGTGCGCCGGTGGGGGACTGCGTCGTGGTCGTCACGAGTCAAGGCTAGGTACGGTCATGACCGGGCGCCAGCGGTTTTCGGACGCCGAACGCCGACATCCCGCCGTGGCTCAGAGGTCGAGCTTGTAGCCCAGCCCGCGCACGGTGACGAGGTACTTCGGCTCGCCCGGGTCGGGCTCGAGCTTGGCGCGCAGCCGCTTGACGTGGACGTCGAGGGTCTTGGTGTCGCCGACGTAGTCGGAGCCCCAGACCCGGTCGATCAGCTGGCCGCGGGTCAGCACCCGCCCCGGGTTGCGCAGGAACATCTCCAGCAGCTCGAACTCCTTGAGCGGCAGCCGCTGCTCGGAGCCGTCCACCGTCACCACGTGCCGCTCGACGTCCATCCGCACCGGCCCGGCCTCGAGGGTGTCGGGCATGAGGTCCGGCTCGTGCCCGCGCCGCAGCACGGCCCGGATGCGCGCCACGAGCTCGCGGGGGGAGTAGGGCTTGGTGACGTAGTCGTCGGCGCCGAGCTCGAGCCCGACCACCTTGTCCACCTCGTCGTCCTTGGCGCTGACCATGATGACCGGGACCGAGGAGGTCTGGCGGATCTGGCGGCACACCTCCGTGCCCGGGATGCCGGGGAGCATCAGGTCGAGGAGCACGATGTCGGGCCCGAAGCGGTCGAACTCCGTGAGGGCTGTGTTGCCGTCGGCGGCGATGGCCACCTCGTAGCCCTCCTTGCGGAGCATGTAGGCGAGCGCGTCGCTGTAGCTCTCTTCGTCCTCGACGACGAGTACCCGTGTCACGGGCGTACCTCCTGCTGGTTCCTGCGTGGGGTGGACGTGGTGGCCGGCCGTGCCGGCACGACGAGCTCGACGGGCGTGCGCCCGGAGCCCTGGTCGGTCTCGGCGTTGCGGGGGAGCGTCAACGTGAACGTCGAGCCCTGCCCCTGCACGGACCACACCGAGATGTCGCCGCCGTGGGTCGCCGCGACGTGCTTGACGATGGCCAGCCCGAGGCCGGTGCCGCCGGTGGAGCGGTGCCGGGCGGGGTCGACGCGGTAGAACCGCTCGAAGATGCGGTCGATGTCCTCGGCGGGGATGCCGATGCCCTGGTCGACCACGCTGATCTGGATCTGCTCGCCCTCGGAGCGGGTGGTGACCACCACGCGCGAGCCGCTGTTGGAGTAGGCGACGGCGTTGGCGACCAGGTTGCTGATGGCGGCGCCGATCTGCTCCTGCGAGCCGAAGACCTCCAGGCCGTGCTGGCCGCGCGACTCGACGGTGATCTCCTTGGCGGCGGCCTCCATCGCGCTGGTGTCGACGGCGGTGGCGACGGCGGCGTCGAGGTCGACCATGACCGGCGTCTCGAACGGGTCGTGGCCCTGCAGCCGGGACAGCTCGATGATCTGCTGCACGAGCTTGGAGAGCCGGTCGCTCTCCTTGAGCATCCGGTTGGCGAAGCGCTGCACCGCCTCCGGGTCGTCGGCGGCGTCGGTGACCGCCTCGGCCAGCAGCCGGATGGCGCCGACGGGGGTCTTGAGCTCGTGGCTGACGTTGGCCACGAAGTCGCGGCGCACCGCCTCGACGCGCCTCTCGCGGGTGCGGTCCTCGACCAGGGCCAGCACGAGCCGGGCGCCCAGGGGCGCCACGCGCGCGGTCAGCGTGCGGTCGATGCCGCCGGCGGCCGCGGGCATCTCGAGCTCGCTCTCGCGGATCTGGCCGTCGCGGCGCACCTGCGCGACGACGTCGAGCAGCTCGGGGACCACGACCGTGCTGCCGCGCACCAGCCCGAAGGCGTACGCCGGCGCCGAGGCCTTGAGGACCTGGTCGGACGCGTCGACCACGATCGCGCTCGAGCGCAGGATGCTGAGCACGGCGGCCACGCCGGCCTGCACGACCGGCTCCTCCGCGGCGGGCAGCGTGTGGCGCTGGCGCTCGCTGATGTGCCAGGCGAGGACCGCACCGCCGGCGACGATGGCCCCGACGATCGCGGCCAGACCAGCCTGCATCGTCGGGTCCACGCCCACCATCGTACGCAACCGGCACGACCGTCCAGACGGGTTGGACACCGGGCGCCGACTGTTCACGCGCCGTTCATCGGGCACGTACGTGTGTTCGCTTCGGCTCCCTAGGGTGGCGGCATGCGTGAGGCCTTCCATGACCAGCTCGACGGCATCTTCGCCGACCTCTCCGAGATCTGCGGGCAGGTCGAGGTCGCGGTGCGCGAGGCGACCAAGGCCCTGATGACCGGCGACATCCACACCGCCGACCAGGTCATCAGCGGCGACAAGGCGATCGACGCCGCCCGCGAGCGCGTCGACGACACCGCGTTCGCCCTGCTGTCGCTGCAGCAGCCCGTCGCCGGCGACCTCCGGATGATCGTGTCCGCGCTGCGCATGGTGAGCGAGCTCGAGCGGATGGGCGACCTGTCGGTGCACGTCGCGAAGATCGCTCGGCTGCGCGTCCCCGCCGTCGCGGTGCCGGACGAGCTGCGACCCACCATGGAGCGGATGGCC
Organism: Nocardioides renjunii; assembly: GCF_034661175.1. Classification (NCBI taxonomy): domain Bacteria; kingdom Bacillati; phylum Actinomycetota; class Actinomycetes; order Propionibacteriales; family Nocardioidaceae; genus Nocardioides; species Nocardioides renjunii. Next base: position 744,963 of record NZ_CP141058.1, read on the forward strand.
GAGACGGCCGAGGACATGGTGCGTCGCGTGCGCGGCATCATCGTCGACCGCGACGTCGAGGCCGCCATCGAGCTCGGCCGCGACGACGAGGTCATGGACCAGCTGCGCCGCCGCAGCTTCACCGAGCTGCTCTCCACCGACTGGCAGCACGGCGTCGAGGCCGCGGTCGACATCGCCCTGCTCGGCCGCTACTACGAGCGCATCGCCGACCACTCGGTGTCGGTCGCGAACCGGGTGGTCTTCGTGGTCACCGGGGACCTGCCGCCCCGCGACTGAGCCGGGGGCCCAGCGGCCCCGGCTCGAAGGCCGGACTCAGCGGCCGGACTCAGCGGGCCCGGACTCAGCGGCCCTGGTTGGCGACCGCGGCCGCGGCTGCTGCCGCCGCCTCGGGGTCGAGGTACTCGCCGCGGGCGACCGTCGGGCGCAGGTCCTCGTCGAGGCGGTAGACCAGCGGCATGCCGGTGGGGATGTTGAGCCCGGCGATCTCCTCGTCGCTGATCTTGTCGAGGTGCTTGACCAGGGCGCGCAGGCTGTTGCCGTGGGCCGCGACCAGGACGGTCTTGCCGCTCTGCAGGTCGGGCACGATCTCGGCGTCCCACCACGGCAGGAACCGGGCGATGACGTCCTTGAGGCACTCGGTGCGCGGGAGCTCGTCGCCGAGGTCGGCGTAGCGCGGGTCGCCGGCCTGGGAGTACTCGTCGGCGTCGTCGAGCGGCGGCGGCGGGACGTCGAAGGAGCGCCGCCAGAGCATGAACTGCTCCTCGCCGTACTCCTCGAGCGTCTGCTTCTTGTCCTTGCCCTGCAGGGCGCCGTAGTGGCGCTCGTTGAGGCGCCAGCTGCGCTTCACCGGGATCCAGTGGCGGTCGGCGGCGTCGAGCGCCAGCGCGGCCGTGTTGATCGCGCGGCGCTGCAGCGAGGTGTGCACGACGTCGGGGGTGAGCCCGGCCTCGCGGATGAGCTGGCCGCCGCGCACCGCCTCGGCCCGGCCCTTCTCCGTGAGCGCGACGTCGACCCAGCCGGTGAAGAGGTTCTTGGCGTTCCACTCGCTCTCGCCGTGGCGGAGCAGGACCAACGTGTGCGTCATGAGACGTCCAGACCTTCCCAGTAGCCGCTGTCGTCGGGCATCACGGGGACCTTCATGGTGACGGTCTCGCCGTTGCCGAACTCGATCGCCAGCGGGACGAAGTCGCCGGCGGTGAACTCGCCGGTCAGCACGATGCCCACCGGGGGCTCCGCGAGGTTGACGAAGCCGCCGGCCGGGATGGCCACCGGCTCGAACTCGGCTGCAGTGATCGACTCGCCCTCGTCGCCCCCGACGCCGGTGAAGCTCTGCTCCTCGGTGTCGTCGTTGTTGGAGAACGAGGCCACGAAGGTGCCCGAGCCCTCCTGGCCCGAGACGACCACCGCTCCGAGGACGTCGACGAGCGCCTGGCGGTTGTCCGCCGCGCTGTTGACGGTGTACTCCCGATCGGTGGCGTAGTCGAAGCCACAGGAGGACAGCGGAGCGGCGAGCGCAAGAACCGCAGCGGCGGTCGCGATGAGTCGTTGCTGCATGGCGCACAGCCTAGCGTCGGCTCAGGTCAGTCCGACGGTCCGCCCTGCGATGAGGATGCCGAGGACGACGAGGGTGGTCCACACGCTCGCCACGAGCAGCAGCCGCGGTGTCCCCGTGCGCAGCGCGAGCAGCATCGGGAGCGACCGCTCGGCCTCCTCGTGGTCGTCCACCAGGCCCGGCAGCGACAGCAGCACGTGGACGCCCAGGCCGAGGGCCGCGGCGAGGGCGACCACCGCCGCGGTGGGCGGCGTCGTGGCGCCGACGCCGTTCCAGCCGCCGTACGCCAGGAAGGCGGGGTAGAGCGCGAAGCTCGCCGTCCACGGGACGAAGGACAGCGGCCGTGCGTGCAGCAGGCGGTCGCCGATCGCCGAGAGCGCCAGGAGGGCCAGGTACGCCGTCGCCGCCCGGCGGCCGTGGGCCACCGCGAGCGGGACGACGAGCAGGACCCCGCAGGCGATCGCGAACCAGACGGTCCCGGCCTCCAGCGCGCCGAAGGTGAGCGGCTTGTCGGGACGCCGACGGGCGTCGCGACCCCGGTCGGTCAGGTCGTCGGCCCAGCCCAGGACCGACTGGCCGACCAGCACCGTCGCGAGCACGAGCGCGACCTCGCGCAGCGGCCTCCCGGCGACGGCGGCCGCGGCCGCGAGGGCCGTCGCGGTGCCGACGGCCTGGCGCGGGTGGGCGGCTCGGAGGAGGGCCAGCGCCGGGGTCGTCGCCATGGCCCGAAGTATGGCCGAGCGCCTTCCCGCGGCCGGCCCGCGGTCGGGCAGGACCACAGAGACCCGCGTTCTGTCAAGCCCGGAAGTGCCCTCTGACCTGCACAAACGCGTTCGGAAGAGATTCGAACCCGTGTTAGAATGGTCACCTAGGAAGGGGAACTGAACATATGACTTTCACCGTTGGCGAAACGGTCGTCTATCCCAATCACGGGGCCGCTGTCATCGAGGACATCGAGATGCGGACGATCAAGGGAGAGGACCGGCAGTACCTCGTCCTGAGGATTGTCGCCCAGCAGGACCTGGTGGTCCGAGTGCCGGCCTGCAACCTCGACCTCGTCGGTGTCCGCGACGTCGTCGACAAGGAGGGCCTCGACCGCGTGTTCGACGTCCTGCGTGCCGCCCACGTCGAGGAGCCGACCAACTGGTCGCGCCGCTACAAGGCCAACCTGGAGAAGCTCCACTCCGGCGACGTCATGAAGGTGTCGGAGGTCGTGCGCGACCTGTGGCGCCGCGAGCGCGACCGCGGTCTGTCGGCCGGCGAGAAGCGGATGCTGGCCAAGGCGCGCCAGATCCTGGTCTCCGAGCTGGCCCTGGCGGAGAAGACCAACGAGGACAAGGCCGAGGCCATGCTCGACGAGGTGCTCGCCTCCTGAGCAGCAACGACACCGACCGAGGCCCCTGGGACGAGATCCCCAGGGGCCTCGGTCTCGTTCTGGACGAGGACCGCGGCTCGCTGCCCTTCGCGCTGCTGCAGGGCGAGGCGCTCGTGGCGTGCGCCGCGTGGGCGCTCGGGGAGTCCGGGGTCGACCTCGTCGACGCCTCGGTCACCTGGCCGGAGCTCACGGAGGCCGGTCTCGACCTCGTGCTGCACGACTCGCTCTGCCCGATGACGCCGCCGGGCTTCATCGCCGACTGCCTGGAGCAGGCCCGGGAGACCGGGCGGCCGGTGGTCGGCACCCGACCGGTCACCGACACCGTCAAGGCGGTGGCGGACGGCGTGGTGGGCGAGACCCTCGACCGCGAGGAGCTGCTCGCCGTCGCCTCACCGCTCGTCATCCCCGCGGTCGTCCTGGCGGCGCTGGCCCGCCGGCCCGCGTCCGACCTCGCGCAGGCGGTCGCCGACCTCGCCGCCGACGGTCACCGCGTCGAGACGCGGCAGGCCCCGCCGCAGGGGCGTCGGGTGGCCTCGCTCGAGGACGTCCGGCTCCTGGAGGCCCTCACGACCGCCCAGGGCCGCGACCGGGGCTGATCCCGGCCGCGAGCGCCACGTCCTCGGGGAACGTGACCTTGAGGTTGAGCGCGCTGCTCGGGACCGCGGCGACGTCGAGCCCGCGGTAGGCCGCGACGCACCCCGCGGTGTCGGTCGCCTCGAACCCGTCGGCCTCCGCAGCGGCGTACGCCGCCAGCACCTCGCCGGCCCGGAAGGCCTGCGGCGTCTGCACGGCGCCCACGGCCCCGTCGACCACGGAGAGGTCGGCGTGCAGCAGGGCGCGCACCGGAGCCACCGGGATGGCGCCACCCACCTCGCGCGCGGCGTCCAGCACCCGCTCCCACAGCACCACGCCCGCCAGGGGCCGGGCACCGTCGTGGATCGCGACGACGTCGACCTCGCCCGACTCGATGTCCGGGGCCAGCACCCGCAGGGCGGCCCACTCCGAGGCGTGGCGGGTGGCGCCGCCGTCGACCAGCACCACCTCGCGCTCTCCGAGGTGCGGCGCGACCGCGTCGGCCACCGCCGCGCGGTCCTCGGGACGCACCACGAGCACGAGCCGGCGTACGTCCGGCAGCGCCAGCGCGTCGCGCACCGACCACACGAGGACGGGGACGTCGAGCAGGGGGAGGAGCACCTTGTTGACCTCGGCGCCCACCCGGCTGCCGGAGCCCGCGGCGAGGATGACGACCGCGGTCGACATCAGCCGGTGACCAGGGCCGTGGCGATCGCGGCGACTCCCTCGCCGCGTCCGGTGAGGCCGAGGCCGTCGGTGGTGGTCGCCGAGACGGTGACGGGGGCGCCGACGGCGGCGGACAGCGTGGCGGCGGCCTCCTCGCGGCGAGGGCCGAGCCGCGGCACGTTGCCGATCACCTGCACGGCGACGTTGCCGATCTCCCAGCCCGCCGCCCGCACGCGGCGAGCGGTCTCGGCCAGCAGGGTCGCACCCGACGCCCCGGCCCACTCGGGCTCCGAGGTGCCGAAGTTGCTGCCGAGGTCGCCGATCCCGGCGGCGGAGAACAGCGCGTCGCAGGCCGCGTGGGCCGCGACGTCCGCGTCGGAGTGGCCCTCGAGCCCGGCCGGCTCGTCGGGCCAGGCGAGGCCCGCGAGGTGCATCGGGACGCCGGGGACCAGCCGGTGCACGTCGGTGCCGATGCCGATCCGCGCGCCGGCGAGGGGGGTGGTCACGTCGGCATCATGCCCGACGCCCCGTCACAATGGTCGGGTGACCACTCGCCGACCGCCCTGGGTGCTGGCCGGAGTCCTCGCCGGGCTCGCCGGGCTGGCGACCAGCTACGCGACCGCGATGGTGCTCACCATCCGCGAGTCCCCGGTGGTGGCCGTGGCCGAGCAGGTCATCCGGCTCGCCCCCGACGCGGTGACCGAGGGCGCCATCTCCCTCCTCGGCACGCTCGACAAGCCCGCGCTGGTCATCGGGATCCTCCTCCTGCTCCTCGCCTGCTTCGCCGGCGCCGGCGCCCTGGCCCGTCGGGGCTGGTGGCAGCCGGTGCTGGTGTGGGTCGCGCTCGGCGCGGTCGGTCTGGTCGCCGTCATGGGGCAGCGCGGCTCCGCCCCCATCGACGCGGCCCCGGTCGTGGTCGGGCTGCTCACCTGGGTCACGGTCCACTCCGCCCTCACCGACGCACTGCTGCGGGCGCGGCGCCGACCGGAGCTCGAGTCGCGCGAGCGCCGCGTATTCCTCATGGTGGCGGGCGCGATCTCGGTCGCCTCGCTCGGCATCGCCGTCGCCGGCCGCTTCGTCGGCGCCGGCCGTCGCCACGTGGAGGTGAGCCGCCGCCTGCTCCGCATCCCCGGCGTCACCCGGCGGCAGGCGCCGCCGGCGACCTCCCTCGGGCTGCCCGGCGTCGCGCCGTGGCAGACGCCCAACGAGGACTTCTACCGGATCGACACCACCATCGCGCTGCCCGCCATCGAGCCCGAGGACTGGTCGCTGCGCATCCACGGCATGGTCGAGCGGGAGCTGACCCTGACCTACTCCGAGCTGGTCGCGCGCACCGTCACGGAGTCCTGGATCACGCTCAACTGCGTGAGCAACGAGGTGGGCGGCGACCTGGTCGGCAACGCGCGCTGGAGCGGCGTACGCATCGCGGACCTGCTCGCCGACCTCGGCGTCTCCGCCGACGCCGACTGCGTCCTGCAGACCTCGCACGACGGCTGGACGTGCGCGACCCCGCTGGAGGCGCTCACCGACGAGCGCGACGCCATGCTCGCCGTGGCGATGAACGGCCGGCCGCTGCCGATCGAGCACGGCTTCCCGGTCCGCACGATCGTCCCGGGGCTCTACGGCTACGTCTCGGCCACGAAGTGGGTGGTCGACCTCGAGGTCAGCACCTTCGCCGACTCGGTCGGCTACTGGACGACCCGCGGCTGGTCCGCCGAGGGACCGGTCAAGATCGCCTCCCGCATCGACGTCCCCCGCTCCGGTGACGAGGTCCCGGCCGGTGAGGTCACCTTCGGCGGCGTCGCCTGGCACCAGCAGACGGGGATCGCGGCGGTCGAGGTCCAGGTCGACGGCGGCGCGTGGGGCCGCGCCGAGCTCGGTCAGGTGCCCTCGGTCGACACCTGGGTCCAGTGGGCCCTCACGGTCGACGTGCCCGAGGGGGACCACGAGGTCCGGGTGCGCGCCGTCGGCAAGGACGGCGCCACGCAGACGAGCGTGCTGCGCTCGCCCGACCCGGACGGCTCGACCGGGCTGCACACCATCGAGATCAGCGCGTCGGCGTGAGGCCCGCGGGGCCGCTCAGCCGTTGCGGATGACGTACGCCGTCCCGCCGGAGGCGGCGATCCAGATCCGCTCGAGCTGCGCGCGGTCGTAGACGCGCCGCACCTCGCCGTTGGTGGCCCCGGCCGGGTCGTTGACGACGACGTCGCCGTCGGCCTCGAAGCCGACGATGACGAGCAGGTGGCCGTTGCTCGAGGAGATCGGCGCTCCGGTGAGCTGGTTGCGGCCGAAGGCGACGGACACGACGAGCGGCACCCCCGCGGCGATGTGGTCCTCGGCCTCGCGCAGGTCGCGCATCCGCGTGACGTAGGAGTCGCCGCCGACGAGGGTGGCGGCGTAGGCGGTGTTGAAGGCCCAGTTGCCCGTGCCGTCGTAGCCGTGGTCGTAGACCATCTTCGCCGTGTGGTCGACCACCGGGTCGGCGTGCCCGGCAACGCCGGTCGGGGTGGGGAAGATGCCGTAGTGGGCGAGGACCATGGCGGTCGAGGCCGCGGAGCACCAGGCCTCGCCGCCACCGCCCCACTGCGGGTAGTGCCCGCTGTGCACCATCTGGGAGTACGTCGGCACGTCGAGGACGGTGCCGACGCCCGGCCCGGGGGTCGAGGTCGGGCGCGGAGCCGAGGCGTCGGCCGAGGCGACGGCTCCCACGCGCTCCAGGCTGACGGCCAGGCTCGAGCCCTTCGGTCGCATCAGCGTCACCCGGACCTGCCACGCGCTGACCGTGCTGGTGGCGTACCAGGTGTCGACGCTGACCCGGCCGAGGTCGTCGGCCTGGCCCGAGTAGGTGGTGCGCGGCACGGGGCGGTTGGTCCGGGCCCAGTCGGCGAGGGTGTCCCAGCTGCCGGCGCGGCCGTCGGCGCCGCGTCCGCGGACCTCGATGCGCACCAGGCTGCGACCGGGGGTCGTCGCCTCCCAGCTCGGGACCAGGGCCGTCGCGTCGAAGCCGGGCGCGGCCCACGGCGAGGTCCAGGTGCCCGCCTCGTAGGCCTTGCCGGCCACCGTCCGGGGAGCGGGGGCGAGCAGGGAGACCTGTCCGCGCCCGAGCTTGAGGCCCGCCCGCCTGCCGGCCTTGAGGTCGGCGTAGCTGCTCCAGGAGGTCAGCTGGACCTGCGGGACCGCCCGGCGGCCGGGGTCGGCGGTCGCGGCGCCCACGGGAGGCGCGAGCAGGCCGCCCAGCAGGAGGGGGGCGAGGACCAGGGCGGCGCGGCGTCGGAGCACCGCCCGACGATAACCCGACTCGTCCCACCGGTCACAGGAGTCACAGGATTCGCCGAAGGGGTGGATCCTCCCGCGCGCCCTAGACTTGGCGGGTGACCCTGAGGCTCCACGACACCGCCACGCGCGAGACGCGCGACTTCGCACCCCTCGTCCCGGGCAGGGCCGGGATCTACGTGTGCGGCCTCACCGTGCAGTCCGAGCCGCACGTCGGCCACGTGCGCTCGGCGGTCAACTTCGACGTGCTGCGGCGCTGGCTGGCCGCGAGCGGCTACGAGGTCGACTTCATCCGCAACGTCACCGACATCGACGACAAGATCCTGGCCAGGTCCGAGCAGCAGGGCGTGCACTGGTACGCCCTCGCGTCCGCGATGAAGCGCGAGCTCGACACCGCCCTCGCCGCCATCAACGTGCTCCCGCCGACCTACGAGCCCGGCGCCACCGGTCACGTGCCGGAGATCGTCGAGCTGATCGAGGAGCTCGTCGCGCGGGGCCACGCCTACGCCGCCGAGGACGGCAGCGGCGACGTCTACTTCGACGTCCGCAGCTGGCCCACCTACGGCGAGCTCACCCGCCAGCGGCTCGAGGACATGGAGCCGGCCGGCGACGCCGACCCCCGCGGCAAGCGCGACCCGCGTGACTTCGCCCTGTGGAAGGGCTGGAAGACCGGGTCGGAGCCGCAGACGGCGTCCTGGCCCTCGCCGTGGGGCCGCGGTCGGCCCGGGTGGCACATCGAGTGCTCCGCCATGGCCGGCAAGTACCTCGGCCCCGCCTTCGACATCCACGGCGGCGGCGTCGACCTGCGCTTCCCGCACCACGAGAACGAGCAGGCGCAGTCCCGCGCCGCGGGCCGCGAGTTCGCGTCCTACTGGCTGCACAACGCCTGGATCACCACCGCCGGCGAGAAGATGAGCAAGTCGCTCGGCAACTCCCTGCTCATCCCGTCCGTGCTCGAGCGGGTGCGGGGCATCGAGCTGCGCTACTACATGGTCGCGGCGCACTACCGCTCCCACGTCGAGTTCTCCTTCGAGGCGCTCGACGAGGCTGCCAAGGGGTTCCGCCGCATCGAGGACTTCCTCGACCGTGCGGCGCCCGTGGTCGGCAGCTGGTTCGCGGCGCTGCCGGACGCGTTCGTCGAGGCGATGGACGACGACCTGGGCACGCCCGCCGCGGTCGCGGTGATCCACGAGTCCGTCCGCGAGGGCAACCGGCTCCTGGCCGACGGGCCCTCCGAGGCGCTGTCGCTGCGCTTCGGCGAGGTGCTGGCGATGCTCGACGTGCTGGGGCTCAACCCGGCCGACGCGGCCTGGGCGACCGGCGGCTCCGACGACCGGCTGACCGAGGTCGTCGACGCGCTCGTGCGGGGACTGCTCGCCGAGCGGGCGGCGGCGCGCGAAGCCAAGGACTGGGCGCGCGCCGACGCCATCCGAGACCAGATCAAGGCGGCCGGCGTCGAGGTGGAGGACACCCCGACCGGCCCGAAGTGGAGCGTGTGACGTGCCAGGCAACTCGAAGCGCAAGGGCGCCATCAAGAAGACCGGCAAGGGAAACCCCACCGCCGGCTCCGGCGGCCGTGTCCGGCGCGGGCTCGAGGGCAAGGGCCCCACGCCCAAGGCCAAGGACCGGCCCTACCACCAGGCGCACAAGGCCGCCAAGCGTGCCGAGCGCGACAAGACGACCCGGCCCAAGCGGCGTACGACGTCCGACGCCGAGTGGGCGGCCGGCCGCAACTCGGTGGTGGAGCTCCTCCAGGGCGGCGTCCCGGTCGCCGCGCTCTACGTCGCCGAGGGTGCCGAGCGGGACAACCGGCTGCGCGAGGCGTTCAAGCTCGCCGCCGAGCAGGGCGTCCGGCTGCTCGAGGTCACCCGCAACGAGATGGACCGGATGACCAACGGCGCCGTGCACCAGGGCCTCGCCGCCCGGCTGCCGGCCTACGAGTACGCCCACGCCGACGACCTGCTCGACCGGGCCGACGAGCTCAAGGAGCCGGCCCTCGTCGTGGCGCTCGACCAGGTCACCGACCCCCGCAACCTCGGCGCCGTCATCCGGTCCGCCGCGGGCTTCGGCGCACACGGGGTGCTGATCCCCGAGCGCCGCGCGGCGGGCATGACCGCGTCGGCGTGGAAGACCAGCGCCGGCGCCGCGGCCCGGCTGCCGGTCGCCCAGACCGTCAACCTGACCCGCCAGCTCAAGGCCTACCAGGAAGCCGGCTGCATGGTCGTCGGCCTGGCTGCCGACGGCGACCTCTCGCTGCCCGAGCTCGTCGCGCCGGGCGGCCTCGCCGAGGGCCCGCTCGTCGTGGTCGTCGGCTCGGAGGGCAAGGGCCTCAGCCGGCTGGTCGCCGAGACGTGCGACCAGATCGTCTCCATCCCGATGGCCGCCCAGCTCGAGTCCCTCAACGCCGGCGTCGCCGCCTCGGTCGCCCTCTACGCCATCTCCCAGGCCCGCCTGGCATGACGTCAGCCGGATGAGCCTGCCCCGCCGCGTGCTGGTCGGGGTGCTGCTGGCGTGCCTGGCCGTCGCCCTCGGCGTCACCGTGGCGGTCTCGCTGTTCCTCACCAGCAGCCGGACCGTGGTGCTCGTCGGCCACGACACCGTCGTACGCCCGACGCTGGCCGACGACGCGGTGGTGCAGACGGGCCCGCTGCTGCCGGACCTCCGGATCCGCGACGTCGGTCCGGTCGGGGTGACCTTGGCGCTCGGCAAGACCGAGGTCGGCTCGGTGGAGGAGCTCGTCGAGCGCTACGCCCTCATCGCGGGCGATCCCACGGCGCCCGTCGAGAAGGTGCAGGGCGTCGTGGTCGACATGGCGGTCTCCGCCGCGCTCCGGGGTCTCGCCGTGGGGCTGGTCCCGGTCGCGGTCTACCTGCTGCTCGGGCGGCACCGGCGCGGCGAGCTGTTCCGCGGCATCCGGTCGCGCCAGGGCGTCGTCGCGCTCGTGCTCCTGCTCGTCCTGCCGGTGCTGGTGTGGCAGCCGTGGGAGGTGGACGAGGAGACCCAGGAGGAGCAGGGCGCCTGGCAGACCCTGGCCGAGCTCGCCGGCCCCGACGTGGTCCTCCCCGAGGAGGTGCGCGACGTCGAGGTGCGGGTCGGTCCGGTCACCACGCAGAGCAAGCGGCTCGTGCTGAGCGCGATCGACACCTACGACCGCAGCAAGGAGTTCTACTCCGCCGCCGCAGAGGGGGCGGCCGACCTCGACGTGCGTGAGCCCGAGGAGGGGGAGACGGTGGCCCTCGTCGTCAGCGACCGGCACGACAACATCGGCATGGACCGCGTCGCGCGCGCCATCGGCGAGGCCGCCGGGGCGAGCGTCGTGCTCGACGCGGGTGACGACACCTCCACCGGCCAGCCGTGGGAGGCGTTCAGTCTCGACTCGCTCTCGGCCACGTTCGACGACTGGGACCGCTACGCCGTCGCCGGCAACCACGACAACGGCCCCTTCGTCAGCACCTACCTCGCCGACCAGGGCTGGACGATGCTCGACGGCGAGGTCGTCGACGCCCCGTGGGGCGCCAGCCTCCTCGGGGTCGACGACCCCCGCAGCAGCGGGCTGGGCAGCTGGCGCGACGAGACCGGGCTCAGCTTCGACGAGGTCGGCGAGCGCCTCGCCGACGCGGCCTGCTCCACGGCCGAGGACGGCGAGCGCGTGAGCACCGTGCTCGTCCACGACGCCAACCTGGGGCGCGAGGCCCTCCGCCGCGGCTGCGTCGACCTCGTGCTCGGCGGGCACACCCACGTGCAGGCGGGCCCGGACGCCGTCGAGGGCGAGGACGGCGCCACCGGCTGGACCTGGACCAACGGCACGACCGGCGGGGCGGCGTACGCCATCGCCATCGGCAGCAAGCCGCGGCGCGACGCCGACGTCAGCCTCGTGACGTACGCCGACGGGCGGCCGACCGGGCTGCAGTGGGTGCGCCTGCGCACCGACGGGTCGTGGCTGGTCGGCGACTGGAGCCCGGTCACTCCTCTCCCGTGATGACCTCGTCGGGCTTCGCGGTGAGGTAGCGGTCGATGTAGTCGCGGGCCGTCTCGTGGATGCCGACCTCGTGACCGGCCTGCTCGGACAGGTACCACCGGTGCTCGAGGATCTCGTGGAAGACCTCGGCCGGCTCCAGCTTGCCGGTCGCGTCCGGGGGGATCATCGCCATGATCGGCTCGAAGATCTCGTGCATCCACCGGCTGGCCACCAGGTGCCGGTCCTCGCGGCCGAGGTCGTGGTGCGCGGTGAAGGAGGCGAGGTCGTTGAGCAGCCGCCGGGCCTGGTTGTCCTCGACCGTCATGCCGGTGAGCGCCTGGATCTCGCGGGTGTGGTGGCCGAGGTCGACGACCTTCGGCTGGATCCGGATGGTCTCGCCGCCGAGGTCGGTGACGATGTCGAGCTCGTCGATGTCGAAGCCGAGGTCGTTGAGCCGCTCGACGCGGCGCTCGATGCGCCACATCTCCTCGGCGCGGAACTCCTCGAGGTCGGTCAGCTCGCTCCAGAGCGCCTCGTAGCGCTCGCGCAGGTGGCTGATGATGGCGAAGCCGTCGATCGGGCGCTGGACCGCGCCGCTCGCGCTGAGGTCCATCAGCTCGGCGAAGATGTTCTCGCAGCCCACCGTGATGTCGTACTCCCGCATCCGGTCGCTCACCGCGTCGTGCAGCTCGCCGGTCTCGGCGTCGACGAGGTAGGCGGCGAACTCGCCGGCGTTGCGGCGGAAGAGCACGTTGGACAGCGAGACGTCGCCCCAGTAGAAGCCGGCGAGGTGCAGGCGCACCAGCAGCACGACGATCGCGTCGATGAGGGTCGGCACGTGCTCGGCGGTCATCCCGCGGCTGAACAGGCTGCGGTAGGGCAGCGAGAACTGCAGGTGGCGGGTGATCAGCGCGGCGGGCAGCTCGTCGCCGTCGCGGCCCTCGCGTCCGGTGACGACGCCCTGCGGCGTGACCGCCGGGAGCCCGAGCCGCTGCAGGTCGCGCAGCATGCGGTACTCGCGGAAGGCGATGTCGTCGTTGGTCTCCTTGACCGCGTAGACGCGCTCGCCGAGGCGCACGATGCGGACCACGTGGCGCGAGAGTCCCCGCGGGAGCGGGACCACGACGTCGTCGGGCCACTCCTCCAGGCAGGTGTCCCAGGGCAGCCCGAGGATCGCCGGGTCGGGCCGGCTGGCGACGATCCGCATGGCCATGGGGCGACGCTACTCCTCGTCGAGGACCCAGACGTCGAACCGCGGGCCGTCGGTCGCGGGGACCTCGATGCCGGAGCCTGTGCTCGTTCCGTCGGCGGCCGCGAGGTCGCTGCCGCCAGGCTCCGAGCCGAAGACGTGGCGGCCCGCTCCGAGCGGGAGGGTGAAGCCGCCGCCGGCGGCCCGGCGCGCGACGACGAGGACGGACTCGTCCGGGTGCTCGCGCACGTAGGCGATGGTGTCGGCCTCCACGTGCGCCCACCGCAGGCCACCGCGCCGCAGGGCCGGGTGCTCTCGCCGCAGCGTGGCCAGGTCGGCGTACGTCCCCAGGGTGCGGGTGTCCCACTCGCCGCGGCGGTGCCACGGCATGGTGCGCCGGGCGTCCTCGCCGTTGACGCCCTCGAGGCCGATCTCGTCGCCAGCGAAGATCATCGGCACGCCCGGCATCGTGAACTGCAGGCCGGCCGCCACGCGGTGCACCGCGCAGTCGCCGCCCACCACGGTGCGGATCCGGGCGGAGTCGTGCGAGCCGAGGATGTTCCAGCTCGACGAGGTGGCGCGCCAGCCGAGGGTGCCCTGCCAGGAGCGGAAGGTGTCGACGACCGCGCCGCCGTCGCGCCGGGGCACCGGCAGCGGCCGGCCGAACGCGCGAGCGGGGGAGGCCGGGTCGCGCAGCCACGACCACACCGGCCACGAGAAGCCGGAGTAGTTCATCGTGCCGTGCCAGCCGTCCCCGTCGACGTCGCCGGTGGCGTCGTGGTTGTGCTCGCCGATGACCCACGGGTCGTCGCGCAGCTCGGCGGCGGTCGCGCGCACGGCCCGGGCGACCTCGTGGGCGACGTCGATGTCGCCCAGCCGGCCGGTCATGTTGGCCACGTCGATGCGCCAGCCGTCGACGTCGTACGGCGGGCGCAGCCACCGCCCGACCACCGAGTGCGGCCCCTCGACCATCGCGTGCCGGACGTCGAGGTTGGCGTGGTTGATCTTGGGCAGCGTGCCGTGGCCCATCCAGCAGGCGTAGGTGCCGTCCTCGTCGAAGTAGTAGAAGGACCGGTGCGGGTCCTCCGGGTCGTCCGCGGCGGCCAGGAACCACTCGTGGGTGTCGCCGGTGTGGTTGGTGGTGAGGTCGCCCAGGATGCGCCAGCCCCGCTCGTGCACCGCGGTGCTGAGCCGGGCGTACGCCTCGTCCCCGCCGAGGAGCGGGTCGACCTGCGTGAACGTGGTCGCGTTGTAGCGGTGGTTGCTCTCGCCCGGGAAGACGGGCGTCGTGTAGACGACGTCGGCGCCCACGGCCGCCACGTGGTCGAGATGCTCGGTGATGCCGTCCAGGTCGCCGCCGAACAGCTGCATCGGCGTGCGGGGGTCGCTGCCCTCGAAGACCACCTCGTCGTCCCACTCGGCGGGGAGCGCCCAGTCCGGGGCCTCGCGCTCGTCGGCCGCCGCGGAGCGGGCGAAGCGGTCGGGGAAGACCTGGTAGACGACGCCGTCGCGACCCCAGTCGGGGGCCGGCGGGAAGGCGGCGACCCGGAAGTCGGTCGCGTCCGGGACGTCGTGGCCGACGATCCCCGAGCCGGTGAGCCACTCCTGCTCGCCCTCCGCCGCGCCCTCGCCGTCCGGCGCCGGGCGCACCAGGAGGAAGCGGTAGTGGGTGACCGGGTTGTGCACCGGCAGCTGCGCCTCCCACCACACCACGTCGCCCGCCGCCGTCGCGGTCGTGGGGTGGAAGACCGGCTCGGCGTCGTACGTCGTGCGCAGCCAGATCTCCTCGACCGGGTCCTGGACGGTGGTCCGCACGCGGACGGTGACGGTCTGCCCCAGCGTGGGCGCCTCATGCGAGACGTGCAGCGGGGAGCCGTCGTGGTGGGGGAGGTGGAGGAGGCTCACGGGCGTGATTGTTCCTCACCTAGGATGGCCGCCGCGCCCGCGGGCGCACGCCGGTGTAGCTCAGTTGGTAGAGCGCATTACTTGTAATAATGATGTCGCGGGTTCGATTCCTGTCACCGGCTCCATCTCGTGATGACTCGTGATGAACCGTCAGCGGACCTGCTCGACCTCGAACTCGCAGGCCGGGGACGCGATCGCGTCCTGCGCGGCGATCAGCCGCAGCTCGCGCTCCCCGGAGTCGAGGGTCTCCTTGAGCACCGCGAAGACCGAGGAGGCGGTGCGGGCGAGGGCGTCCGCGGCCGAGCCGGTCGTCCTGAGGTGCGCGGTGAAGAGCGCGGCGGTGATGTCGCCGGAGCCGTTGGCCTTCATGGGCAGCCGCGGCGTCGTGACCAGCCAGGCGCCGTCCCCGGTCACGGCGAGCATCTCGATGACGTCCTCGGCCGCGCCAGCGCGGTCCACGGAGGTGACCAGCACCGTCGAGGGCCCGAGGCCGCGCACCTCGTCGACCGCGGACAGGACGTCGTCGAGCGTCGACGGGCCGCTGAGCGCGTCGCGATCGGTGATGAAGCCGAGCTCGAACTGGTTGGGCGTCAGCACGTCGGCGACGGGGATGATCGTCGAGCGGTACTTCGGCGGGATGGCCGGGTTGACGAAGCACCCCGAGGTCGCGTTGCCCATCACCGGGTCGCAGGTGTACGTTGCCGCGGGGTTGGCCGCCTTGACCTGGGCCACCGCGTCGACGATCACGTCGGCGATCTCCGGCGAGCCCTGGTAGCCCGAGAGCACCGCGTCGCAGGATGCGAACGCACCGCGCTCGCCGATGCCGGTGATCACCGCGGCGACGTCCTCGGCCGCGATCAGCGGGCCGCGCCACGCGCCATAGCCGGTGTGGTTGGAGAAGTTCACGGTCAGGACCGGCCACACCTCGTGGCCGAGACGCTGGAGCGGGAACACGGCTGCGGAGTTACCGACGTGGCCGTAGGCGACGTGGGACTGGATGGAGAGGACGCGCACCCCCCGAGACTAGTTCAGGTCTCGATGCACGCCGTCACGACCTCGTGCCTCGGTCGTGGGCGCACTCGACCTCGCCTGACAGCGGGCCGCCTCGTGCCTCGCCGCCCCCGTCAGGCGACCTGCAGCGACCGCTTCGAGAGCCCCATCCAGTAGCCGTCGATGACCTGCGTCGCCGGCTCGTCGGCCGCGGTCGCTGCACCGAGCGTGACGAAGAGCGGCGTGTAGTGCTCGACGGTCGGGTGGGCGTAGGGCATGCCCGGCGCCTTCGCGCGGTAGTCCGACAGGGTGTCGACGTCCCCCCGCGCCAGCGCCTCCGCGGCCCACAGGTCGAAGTCCTGCGACCAGCCGGGAGCCGCGGCGTCGATGCTCCAGTCGGTGAGGAACGGCAGGCCGTGGGTCAGGAAGCCGGAGCCGACGATGAGCACGCCCTCCTCGCGGAGCGGCCGCAGCCGCTCGCCCAGCTTCATCAGCCGGTGGGGGTCGTCGGTGGGCAGCGACATCTGCAGGACCGGGATGTCGGCGTCGGGATACATGATCTTCAGCGGCACCCACGCCCCGTGGTCGAGGCCGCGGGAGACGTGCTGGTGCACCGGCTCAGTGCTCGGCATCATGGCCGCGACGCGTCGGGCCAGCGCCGTCGCGTCCGGGGTCTCGTAGGTCATCTCGTAGTACTTCGGCGCGAAGCCGCCGAAGTCGTAGACGAGGGGTGCGCCGCTCGCGGAGAGGCTGACCGGAGCGGACTCCCAGTGCGCCGAGACGATGAGGACCGCCGTGGGGCGGGGCAGGTCCTGCGCCCAGGCGGCGAGCTGCCCGGACCAGATCGGGTCGTCGAGCAGCGGCGGCGCGCCGTGGCCGATGTAGAGGGCAGGCATGGGGGTCGTCATGACAGGCTCAATAGTACGGGATTCAATTATATTCCGGAAGGCCCCAGTCGACCGGCTCCGCGCCCTGCTCCTCGAGCAGCCGGTTGACCCGGCTGAACGGCTTGGACCCGAAGAACCCGCGGCGCGCGCTCAGCGGCGACGGGTGCGCCGACTCCACCCACGGGATGTCGCCGAGGAGCGGCTTGAGCGACTGTGCGTGCCGGCCCCAGAGGATGGCCGCGCACGGACCGCCGCGCTCGGCGAGGGCGGTGATCGCCCGCTCCGTGATGGCCTCCCAGCCCTTGCCCTGGTGGCTGTTGGAGTCACCCGGGCGCACGGTCAGCGACCGGTTGAGCAGCATCACGCCCTGGTCCGCCCACGCCGACAGGTCGCCGTGGCGGGGCGGCACGATGCCGAGGTCGTCGCGCAGCTCGACGTAGATGTTGACCAGGCTGGGCGGCAGCGGCCACACGTGCCGCTCGACGGCGAAGCTCAGGCCGATCGGGTGGCTCGGGTTGGGGTAGGGGTCCTGGCCCACGACGAGGACGCGTACGTCGGCGAGCGGGCGCCGGAACGCCCGGAAGACCAGGTCGCCGGCAGGTTGGTAGCCGCGGCCGGCCGCCACCTCCTCGCGCAGGAAGCGGCCCATCGCCGCGATGCGGTCGTCCACCGGGGCCAGCGCCTCCGCCCAGTCGGCGGCGACGAGGTCCTTCTCGACGAGCCCGGCGAGCGCGCTCACGAGCGGCGCACCGGTCGCTGGAGCCGGTCGAGGAAGGCGACGAGCAAGGCCTCTCGCATGGGCGGCGAGGCGACGTCGAGCATCGCGTTGACCGCGGCCATCCTCGTCGGCAGCTCGAGCCCGCCGTCGGCCGCCGTGCCGACCAGGCCGGATGCCGCCAGCAGGCCGTCGAAGTCGTCGTCGTCCAACGTCGTCGGGTCGAGCGCCTCGATGAAGGCCACCACGTCCGCGTCCACCGCGACCGGTCCGGCGGCCTGCGCCGCGGCGAGCGACTCCGTGAGCGCCGTCGCGAACTCCTCGACGTGCGCGAGCGTGCCCGCGCTCACCGAGAGGTGGATGCTCGCTCCGTCGGCGCCGTGCGACAGCTGCGGCTGGACGTACCAGCCACGGTCGACGAGCTCGTCGGTCAGGGTGAACGGGTCGCACGAGGAGTCGGTCGCCATCGCGACCAGCGTCGAGTCGGGCGGGACCACGAGGCGCAGCGCCGGCTCCCGCTCGATGCGCTCGACGATGGCGTCGACCGCGACGAGCGCCCGGTCCGCTAGCTCGAGGTAGCCGGCGTCGCCGATGTGCTCGACGACCGCCCAGGTCCCGGCGACCGGCCCTCCCGAGCGGGTGGACTGCGTCGTCGCGTTCAGCATCGTGTAGCCCGGCCAGGCCGCCGACGCGAAGAACTGCGGCCGGCGCAGGCCCGCGTCGCGGTGGAGCAGCAGGGAGGTGCCCTTGGGCGCGTAGGCGTACTTGTGGGTGTCCACCGAGATCGACGTGACGCCCTCGACGGCGAAGGTCCACGGCGGCACCGCGCGGCCGAGCCGGGCGGCGTAGGGCAGCACCCACCCGCCGATGCAGGCGTCGACGTGGCAGCGGATCCCGTGGGCGGCCGCGGCGGCCGCGACGGCGGTGACCGGGTCCACCACCCCGTGGGCGTACGACGGTGCGCTGGCGACGACCAGGACGGTGTCGTCGTCCATCGCCTCGGCCATCGCAACGGGGTCGGCGCGGAAGTCGGGACCGACCGGCACCAGCACCGCCTCGACGCCGAAGTAGTGGGCGGCCTTGTGGAACGCGGCGTGCGCGGTCGAGGGCAGCACCATCCGGGGGCGTACGACGTCGGGCCTGCTGTCGCGCGCACCCTGCACCGCCAGCAGGATCGACTCCGTGCCGCCGGAGGTGACCGTCCCGACCGCCGTGCCCGGGGCGTCGAGGAGGGCGCACGTGAACCCGACCAGCTCGTTCTCCATCTGCAGCAGCGACGGGAACGCGGTCGGGTCGAGGGCGTTGGAGGCGGCGTAGGCGGCCACGGCCTCGCGTGCGACCCGGTCGACCTCGGGCTCGCCGGAGTCGTAGACGTAGGCCAGCGTGCGCCCGCCGTGGACGGGCAGGTCGGCGCCCTGCAGGGCCCGGAGGCGCTCGAGGGGGTCAGCCGTGCCGGAGGTCATGGGGGGCTCCTTCCGCTGCCGCCACCTCGGCGGCGTCGAGGGTGTACTGCCGCAGCCACCACAGGCTCAGCAGGGTCAGCGCCGCGGGCAGCACGGAGAACCCGAGCGTGATCGCGGTCAGGGCCGAGCCGGGCTGGGTGATCTCCCGGCCCTCGCTCGAGAGGTAGCCGCCCAGCGCCAGCACGACGGCGAAGACGGCCGGTCCCAGGGCGAGGCCGAGGGTCTCGCCCGCCGTCCAGACGCCCGTGTAGACGCCCGCGCGGTTCTCGCCCGTCCGGGCCGAGTCGACCGCCGCCGCGTCGGGCAGCATCGCCATCGGGAAGACCTGGCAGCCGGCGTAGCCGACGCCGACCAGGGCGGTCGCGGCGAAGACGACCGCCGGCGGCGCGATCCGCGCGGTGACCGCGAGCACGGCCCCTGCGGCCAGCACGAGCGAGGCGATGACGTAGCCGCGTCGCTTGCCGATCCGCGTGCCGACCGCGGTCCACACGGGCGTCAGCAGCAGGGCCGGGCCGACGAAGCAGACGAACAGGACGGTGGCCGCTCCCGAGCTCGCCAGCACGTCGCCCGCGAGGTAGTCGACCCCCGCCAGCATGCAGCCGGTCGCCAGCGCCTGGAGGACGAAGGTGGTGAGCAGGACCCTGAAGTCGCGCGCCTGCCCGACGATCCGCAGCTGCTCGCGCAGCGACCCCGCTCCGGCGGCGACGGCGCCGACCGGCGCCCGGCGGGTGCCCCACCAGGCGCTCACTACCCCGACCGCGATCAGGACCGACATCACCACGCCCATCACGCGGTAGCCGTCGCGGCCGCCGATCGCGTCGCGGATCACCGGTGCCGTCGCACCGGCCAGCATGATGGTGAACGCCAGGATCGCCACCCGCCACGTCATCAGCCGCGTGCGCTCGTCGTAGGACGCGGTGATCTCCGCGGGCATCGCGACGTAGGGGACCTGGAAGAACGCGTACGCCGACGCCGCGAGCACGAAGAACACCAGCACCCAGCCCGCCTCGAGCAGCGAGCTCCCGAGGTCGGGCGCCGCGAAGATGAGCGCGAAGGCGCCCGCCAGCATCAGCCCGGCGCGGATCAGCCAGGGCCGGCGCGGTCCTGCCGGGTCGATGGTCCGGTCGCTGACCCGCCCCGCGACCGGGTTGAGGACGACGTCCCAGGCCTTGGGGAGGAAGACGATCACCCCGGCCCACAGCGCGGCGATGCCGAGCTCGTCGGTGAGGTAGGGGAGCAGCATCAGCCCGGGCACGGTGCCGAAGGCGCCGGTGGCGACCGACCCGCTG
Source organism: Nocardioides renjunii (assembly GCF_034661175.1). Taxonomy (NCBI): domain Bacteria; kingdom Bacillati; phylum Actinomycetota; class Actinomycetes; order Propionibacteriales; family Nocardioidaceae; genus Nocardioides; species Nocardioides renjunii. The sequence goes on from NZ_CP141058.1 coordinate 764,798, forward strand.
CCGTAGCCGATCCGGACGCCACGGGACAGCCGCGAGGTGTCCAGGGTGCTCGTCACCGCTGGCCCAGGGACCGGGAGCCCGCCGAGCCGTAGCGGCGCGACGGGTTGGCGCCGATCGTGCGCGGGCCGGTCGGCTCCGGGCCGGCCGACCACTGCTCCACCCACTCGTCGATCGTCGTCCACGTCGTGCCACGTGCCGCGCGTCCGGTGAGCATGCCGAGGTGGCCGCCGGGGACGATCTCGAAGCGCACCTCGCGCGATCCGCTGAGCAGCGGCACCACAGGGCGTACGGCGGGCAGCGGCGCGATGCCGTCGGTGTTGCCGGCGAACACGAGCACCGGCACCTCGATCGCGGCCAGGTCGACGGTGCGCCCGCCGATCTCCGTGCTGCCGCCCACGAGCGCGTCGCCCTCGAGGAAGCGGTGGTAGAGCTGGCCGAAGCTGCGGCCGGGGTAGGCGGTCGTGTTGGACATGAACCGGGTCACCGCCTCCACCTGCGCGAGGTAGTCCGTGTCGTCGAGGTGGGTCAGCACCGCCAGCGGCTTGGCGACCACCTGCTGCGCCGACGCCGCGGTGAAGGCCCAGCCGACCAGCGACGTCGGCACGCCGCCCAGCGCCCGGTGGGCACGGGTGACCGGGCCCCGACCCTGGGTGAGGTCGAGCAGCGGGCGCACCGGGGCGACCAGGGGCACCTTCGTGACGTCGACCGGTGATCCGACGACGGTGAGCGAGGCGATCGGGAGGTCCTGGGCGTCGGCGGCGGTGAGCAGGGCGAAGAGACCGCCGAGGCTCCACCCGACGAGGTGCACGCCGCGGCCGCCGGAGTGCTCGTGGACTGCCCGGACGGCCAGCGGGAGGACCTCGTCGACCCAGTGCTCCATGCCGACGGTCCGGTCCTCGAGGGGCACCCGCCCGTAGTCGACGAGGTAGGTCGGACGGCCCCCTCCGATCAGGTGCTCCACCAGCGAGCAGCCCCGGCGCAGGTCGTAGCACAGGGCCGGCGCGGCGAGCGGCGCCACCAGCAGGACCGGGTCGCCGGTCTGCGGGACCTCGGGGGCGGGCAGGTAGTGGTAGACCTCGCGCAGCTCCCCGTCGTCGATCAGCGTCCGCGGCATCCGGCGGAGGTCGGCCAGCCCGCCGTGGAGCACGGTGTGCGCCACGTTCCCGGCCGCCGACACCACCTGTCCGGGCGTGGGGATGAGGTCCATGCGAGAAACTTACGGCCCGGGTGCATCCAGTGGCGGGCTCCGGACGGAGAAGGGGGTGTGACGGGCGCCGACCGGCGCCCCCGACGGAAGGAACACCCCATGAAGCGTCGCGTTCCCGCCCTTCTCGCCGCCTCTGCCCTCGCGCTCGGCGCGGTGCAGGCCACGGCCCCCGCTGCCAGCGCCCAGGCCGCCCCCGGGGAGGACAGCCTCGCCGCCCTCCTGACCTCGGACGGCAACACGTTCGACAAGAACAAGAACGACTTCGACATCGTCACCGAGGCCGCGCTCGCGATCGTCGGCGCGAAGCCGGACTCGCCGGTGGCCCTCCTCGCCGACGGCAGCCAGAAGCTCACCGTCTTCGCTCCCACCGACCAGGCCTTCCGCCTGCTGGCCAAGGACCTGACCGGCAAGAACATCAAGTCCGAGAAGGCGATCTTCGACGCGCTCGTCGAGCTCGCCGGTGTCGACACCATCGAGACCGTGCTGCTCTACCACGTCGTCCCGGGCAAGACCCTCACCAGCGGCAAGGTCCTCAAGGCCGACGGCGCCAAGCTCGCCACCGCCCAGGGCGGCAAGATCAAGGTCAAGGTGACCATGAAGCCCAAGGTGTCGGTGACGCTGAAGGACCTCGACAAGGACGCCACCGACCCGAAGGCCGTGCTCGACGCCCTCGACCTCAACAAGGGCAACAAGCAGGTCGCGCACGGCATCGACCGCGTGCTGCGCCCGATCGACCTCTGAGTCGGACCGAGTCGGAGCACACCGAGAACAGGCGCTGGGTGGGGGACGCGGATGAGCACCGTCGCGTTCCCCGCCCGCGCGCCACGCCGGTACGGTGGCGCAGTGGTCACCGGCGTCGCACTCGAGGACGAGCAGGACGATGACGTCCGCTCGGTCGCAGCTCGTCTCGTGGACGGTGACGAGCTCGCCCTCGAGGAGATCTTCGACCGCTGGTCGGCGCTGGTCCACACCTACGCCCTCCGGGCGCTCCGCGACCCGCACGACGCGGAGGACGTCACGCAGCAGGTCTTCGTGGCCGCGTGGCGCAGCCGGCACACGCTGACTCCCAGCCCGACGGCGCTGCCCGCCTGGCTGATCGGCATCGCCCGGCACAAGGTCGCCGACGCCCGGGCCGCGCGGGCCCGCGACAGCGACAGGGTCGCCGCGGTCGCCGCCCAGCCCGAGGCCCACCACGACCTCGTGGAGGCCGTCGACCGCGAGGTCGCCGACCGCCTCGTCGTCCGCCAGGCCGTCCAGGACCTCCCGGACCCGCGCCGCACCATCGTGTTCCTCGCGTTCTGGGAGGAACGCAGCCACGCCGAGATCGCGGAGACCACCGGCCTCCCGCTCGGCACCGTCAAGAGCCACGTCCGTCGTGGCCTCGTCCAGGTCCAGCAGAAGCTCGAGGGGGTGCGCCGTGTCCCACGTTGATCTCGAGGAGCTCGCCGGGGTCGCCCTCGACCACGACGACACCTCCGACGAGGTGCGTCGCCATGTCGCCTCCTGCCCGGAGTGCAGGGCCGTCGTCGCGTCCCTCGCCGAGGCCCGGCACCTCGCCGGCGAGGGCCCGCTCGTCGCCCCGCCGCGCCACGTCCGCGACCGCGTGCTCGCCCACGTGCGCACGCCGGGTGCCGCCGCCGACGCCCCGACCTCCGCTCCCTCTCCGCCCATCCCGCTGCGCCGCGGCTCGCACCGCACGACCGGCACGGGTCAGGCCCCCTCCGGGCGACGCGGCGTCCCCGTGTGGGCCGCCGGGCTCGCCGCCGCACTGGCCCTCGTGGCCGGACTCGGCCTCGGCCGCGTCCTGGGCGACGGCGACGCCGCCCCCGAGGCCGTGGACCCGCCGACGCAGTCCGCCACCGTCGTCGCGGCCGCCGACCTCACCGCGCTCGACAGCGACGCCGCCCGCGGCGAGGCCAGCGCCGTGCGTTCCGAGGACACCGTCACCCTCCGCGTGCGCGCCCGCGAGCTCGGCGAGGAGGACGGCTTCCACGAGGTCTGGCTCATCAACGTCGACGGCACCCGCATGGTGGCCCTCGGCGTGCTGGCGAACGGCGACGCGGGCGAGTTCCAGGTCCCCCGGGGGCTCATCGACGACGGCTACCGGATCGTCGACATCTCCATCGAGCCCGAGGACGGCGACCCCACCCACTCCGGGGTCAGCCTCGCCCGCGGCGAGCTCGCCTGAGCGGTCCTGCCCGGTCCGCCGCCGCAGCCGCCACCCACCACCGCCCTAGGGGCGGGAGTCCTCGACATCGCGCCGTCCGGGGACTAGGAACGAACCATGAGGTGGAGGTACGCGGTCCTGGGCGGCACGGTGGCGGCCGCGGCCGCGACGACGGCGCACGACCTGGTCCAGCGCAAGCACGCGATCCTGCGCAACTTCCCCGTCGTGGGCCACGCCCGCTTCCTGGTGGAGAAGTTCGGACCCGAGCTGCGCCAGTACATCGTCACGAGCAACGACGAGGAGCGGCCCTTCAGCCGCGACCAGCGGCGCTGGGTCTACGCCAGCGCCAAGCTGGAGAACAACTACTTCGGCTTCGGCACCGACAACGACGTCGAGAACGCCGCGGGCTACCCGGTCATCAAGCACCGGACCTTCGCCGGGCCCGGTGCGGCGACGATGCCGCACGCCCAGGAGGAGGTCGTCCTGCCGTGCGCCAAGGTGATGGGCGCCGCGCGCGGGCGTACGCACGCCTTCCGCCCGGGATCGGTCGTCAACGTCTCCGGGATGAGCTTCGGATCGCTGTCCGGCAAGGCCATCGAGGCGCTCAACAAGGGTGCGGCGATGACGGGGTCCCTGCAGAACACGGGGGAGGGGGCCCTCTCCCCGCACCACCGCCACGGCGGCGACATCATCTTCCAGATCGGCACGGCCTACTTCGGCTGCCGTGACGAGCGCGGCCGGTTCGACCTGGACCGGCTCGTCGACCTCGTCCACTCCGCGCCGGTCAGGGCGATCGAGATCAAGCTCAGCCAGGGCGCCAAGCCGGGGCTGGGCGGGATGCTGCCCGGGGAGAAGGTCAGCCGGGAGATCGCCGAGATCCGCGGCATCCCGGAGGGCAAGGACTGCGCCTCGCCGAGCCGCCACGCGGAGTTCCACGACGTCGACTCGATGCTCGACTTCGTGGAGCGGGTGGCCGGGGCGACGGGCCTGCCGGTCGGGATCAAGTCGGCGGTCGGCAACCTCACGATGTGGGACGACCTCACCGAGGAGATGGCCCGCGGCGGCCGCGGGGTCGACTTCGTCAACATCGACGGCGGCGAGGGCGGCACCGGTGCCGCGCCGATGATCTTCGCCGACTCGGTGGCCTATCCCTTCCGGATCGGCTTCGCCGAGGTCTACCGCCGCTTCGCGGCCGCCGGCCTCACCGACGACGTGGTGTTCCTCGGCGCCGGCAAGCTCGGCATCCCCGAGAACGCCATCGTCGCCTTCGCCCTCGGCGTCGACATGGTGCAGGTCGGCCGCGAGGCCATGATGGCCATCGGCTGCATCCAGGCACAGAAGTGCCACACCGACCACTGCCCGGTCGGCGTCGCCACCCAGGACCCGCGCTACACGCGCGGTCTCGACGTCAGCCTCAAGAGCGTGCGGGCGGCCAACTACATCCGCTCCCTGCGCCGCGACCTGCTCAAGGTGTCCGAGGCGATCGGCGTCGTGCACCCCGGGCTCATCGGACCCGGCGACATCGACATCCTCGACGGCACCCGCTCGGCCGTCGGGCTGGCCGGGACCTACGGCTACGACCCCACGTGGCCGCGCCTGGGCCCCCGCCTGGTCGAGGAGATCCAGTCGCTCATGGTCGCCCAGGCGGCCACGCACGGCACCGCGGTCGACGAGCACCCCTGACGGGCCGGCGGGGTCCAGTGGGCCCGGCAGGTCCCGGCAGGTGAGCGGCCGGCTCAGCCTGCCGGCGTCCGGCGCACCGTCTTGTCGTGGTGGTCGGGCACCGCCGCGAGCTCGTCGAGGAAGTCGCGCGCCCACTTGGACACGTCGTTGGCCACGACCGTCTTGCGCATGGCGCGCATCCGGCGACCGGTCTCCTTGTCGTCGGCGGCGTAGGCCTCGAGCAGCGAGGCCTTCATGCCGTCGATGTCGTAGGGGTTGACCAGCCACGCCTGGCGCAGCTCCTGCGCGGCGCCGGCGAACTCGGAGAGGACCAGCGCGCCCTTGTTGTCGAAGCGGCAGGCGACGTACTCCTTGGCGACGAGGTTCATCCCGTCGCGGAACGGCGTGACGACCATGATGTCGGCCGCGCGGTAGAGCGCCGTCATCTCGTCGCGCGGGTAGGAGACGTGCATGTAGGAGATGGCCGGACGCCCGATGCGACCGTGGTCGCCGTTGATGCGGCCGACCAGCCGCTCGATGTCGTCGCGCAGGATGCGATATTGCTCCACGCGCTCGCGCGACGGCGTCGCGACCTGCACGAAGACCGCGTCCTCCACGTCGAGGTGTCCGTCGCGGACGAGCTCGCCGAAGGCGCGCAGTCGCGAGTAGATGCCCTTGGTGTAGTCGAGCCGGTCCACGCCGAGGAAGATCTTGCGCGGGTTGCCGAGCGCCTCGCGGATCTCGGCGGCCCGCTCGTCGACGCCGCTGCTGCGGGCCAGCTCCTCGAATCCGGCCGTGTCGATGGAGATCGGGAACGCGGTGGCCTTCACCGGCCGCCCGTCGGGGAGGTAGATGGTGTCGCGGTGGGTCTTGTGGCCCACGCGGCTGCGCACCAGGCGTACGAAGTTGGCGGCGGCACCGGGCAGCTGGAAGCCGATCAGGTCGGCGCCGAGCAGCCCCTCGAGGATCTGGCGTCGCCACGGGAGCTGCGAGAAGAGCTCGGCGGGCGGGAACGGGATGTGGAGGTAGAAGCCGATCCGCAGGTCGGGCCGCTGCTCGCGGAGCATCTGCGGGACGAGCTGGAGCTGGTAGTCCTGCACCCAGACCGTCGCCCCGTCGGCGGCGACCTCGGCGGCGCGGTCGGCGAAGCGCCGGTTGACCGCGACGTAGGACTCCCACCACTCGCGGTGGAACTCCGGCTTGGCGACGACGTCGTGGTAGAGCGGCCAGAGGGTGCCGTTGGAGAAGCCCTCGTAGAACTCCTCGACCTCCTGGGAGCTCATCGAGACCGGCACGAGGGAGAGCCCGTTCTCCACGAACGGCTCGATCTCGTCCTCGTCGGCCGACCCGGGCCAGCCGATCCAGGCGCCGTCGTTGGCGCGCAGCACCGGCTCGAGCGCTGTCACCAAGCCGCCGGGGGAGGGGCGCCACGTCACCGACCCGTCCGGCTGGCTCACCCGGTCCACGGGTAGCCGGTTGGCCACGATCACGAGGTCTGCCTTGGAGGTCCGGCTCACCCCGTCACCCTAACCAGCCGCGCGGTGCCCGCAGACCACCCCGCGGTGCGTCCGCCCCGAGGCGCCCCGCCGCAGGCACGTGCCGTGAGCCGGGTTTGTCCAGACGACTCGCCGGGAGCGAATGACATCGTTGTCGTTCGTCGCCTAGACTGACGCCAGTCCGCTCGGTCACGGGTGGACGTGGGGTCGAGGAGGAGAAGGCAGATGGACGCAGCGTCGCACATCGCAGCGGAGCAGGAGACTGCGGCCGGGCTGAGCCAGCGCGACCGCGAGATCCTCGAGTTCGAGCGGCACTGGTGGAAGTACGCCGGCGCCAAGGAGCAGGCGGTCCGGGACAACTTCGACATGTCCTCGACCCGCTACTACCAGGTCCTCAACGCGCTCATCGACCGTCCCGAGGCCCTCGAGGCCGACCCGCTGCTCGTCCGCCGGCTGCGCCGGCTGCGCGCCTCGCGCCAGCGGCAGCGCTCCGCCCGCCGCCTCGGCTTCGAGATCTGACCGGCACCTCCCGCACTGCATCCACGACTCACGATTGGTCACCTTCCCCATGACCTTCCCCACCTTCCCCAGGTTGCTCCGCTCGACCTCCGCCCTCCCTCCGCGCCGCGGGCTGCTGCGCCGCCCGCGTGACGAGCGGGGCGTGGCCTTCCCCTCGCCGCTCGTGATGCTCTCCGTGCTGGCGGTCGCGATGGCCTCGATCACCTTCGTCGCGACGCGCGACCAGGCGCCCACGGAGCGCCGCGTCGACAACACCGCCACCATCGCCAGCGCCGACCAGTCGCCCAGCGCCGAGCCGAGCGACACGGCCGTCGAGAAGCCGAAGCCCAAGCCGGAGCCCCGCATCAAGCGCGGCGAGGTCTACGTCGAGGTGTTCAACAACTCCGGCATCAAGGGCCTGGCGGCCACCACCGCCGCCAAGGCCACCGGCGTCGGCTGGGCCGTGGTCGGCGAGGACAACTGGTACGGCGTGGTGCCGACCACCACGGTCTACTTCCCGCCGCGGCTCCGGGCCGCCGGCGAGCAGCTGGCGCTCGACCTCGGCATCAAGCGCACCGCGCCGGCGGTCGGCGTGATGAAGCGCGACCGGCTCACCATCATCCTCACCACCGACGCCCCCCAGTAGCCCCGGCACCGTCCCACCGGGCGCGCCGCCCGCCGGCCGGTTGGCCGGGCGTCCGCCCTGCGTGGTTGGCTTCGGTCATGGAGTTCACCTCCGACGACGCGCGCGCCCACTACGACGCCGTGCGCGACGTCCTCGACGGTGTCGTGGTCGGGCTCGACTTCGACGGCACGCTGTCCCCGGTCGTCGACGACCCCGAGGCGGCCCGCCTGCACCCGGGCGCGCCCGGGGCCCTGCTCGAGCTCGCCGAGGCGGTGCGCGCGGTCGCGGTGATCACCGGCCGCCCCGCGCGGCAGGCCATCGCCATGGGCGACCTCGACGCGCTCGGCAACGCCATGCTCGACCGCGGTGCCGAGCTCTTCGTCTTCGGCCAGTACGGCAACGAGCGCTGGTCGGCCACCGAGCAGCGGATCCGCTCGCCGCGCCCCCCTGCCGGCCTCGCGAGCTTCGAGCGCGAGCTGCCGGCGGTGCTGCGCGGCGCCGGCGCCGCCGACGCGTTCATCGAGCAGAAGGGCCTCGCCGTCGCCGTGCACACGCGACGGATGGCGGACCCGGCGGACGCCTTCCAGCGCCTGGTCGAGCCGGTGGCCGCCCTGGCGCACCGCCACCACCTCACGGTCGAGCCCGGCCGCAACGTCGTCGAGGTCCGCTCCGGCGACATGCACAAGGGACAGGCCCTGCGGACCTTCGTCGCCGAGCAGCAGGCGAGCGGCGTGATCTTCGGCGGCGACGACCTCGGGGACGTCGAGGCGTTCGAGGCCGTCCGGGCGCTGCGCGCCGAGGGACTGCCGGGCCTGGTCGTGTGCTCGGCCTCCACCGAGCAGCCCCAGCTCGTCGACCTCGCGGACGTCGTCGTCGACGGCCCCGACGGCGTGGTCGAGCTGCTCGGCGGCCTCCTCCTGCGTCGCTGACCGCTGGGCGGACGCCCCTCATCCACATCGTGGACTCGGTGTGCGCATCGTGAGACGGCCGTCCTAGGCTGAGCGTGCTCATCACGAGGGACTGAGGGAACGGCCCGACGAAGTCCCGGCAACCACCCATGAGCCTCCTGCCCGGCCCACGCCCGGCAGTCATGGGAGCAGGTGCCAAATCCGGCCCACGCGAGAGTCGCGGGGACAGATGAGAAGGAGGACTTCATGAGCACCGTGCTGCACGAGACCACCACCGCCGCTGCGTCGACCGGCTCGACCCGCAAGGGGCTCCGGGAGGGCGCCTTCGGCCACGCCCGCGCCCTGGCCTGCCGCGAGTGCGGGCACGAGGTCGAGCTCGGGCCGTCGTACGCCTGTCCGGAGTGCTTCGGGCCCCTCGAGGTGGCCTACGACTTCCCGAACGTCACGCGCGAAGAGATCGCCGCGGGTCCGGCCAACATCTGGCGCTACAAGGCGCTGCTGCCGGTGCCGTCCGACATCGAGCAGAGCCCCAACACCGAGCCGGGCTTCACCCGCCTGCTCCAGGCGCACAACCTCGGTCGCGAGCTCGGCATCGACACGCTGTGGGTCAAGGACGACTCAACCAACCCCACCAACTCCTTCAAGGACCGCGTGGTGGCGTGCGCGCTGAGCGCCGCGCGCGAGCTCGACGCGAAGGTCTTCGCCTGCCCCTCCACCGGCAACCTGGCCAACGCGGTCGCCGCGGCGGGTGCGCGGGCCGGCATGAAGACGGTGGTCTTCATCCCGAGCAACCTCGAGAAGCCCAAGCAGGTCAACTCGGCCGTCTACACCGACCACCTCGTGGCGGTCGACGGCAACTACGACGACGTCAACAAGCTCGCCTCGGAGATCGCCGGCGAGGAGGAGGGCTGGGCGTTCGTCAACGTCAACGTGCGCCCCTTCTACGCGGAGGGCTCCAAGACGCTGGGCTACGAGATCGCCGAGCAGCTCGGCTGGCGGCTGCCCGACCAGGTCGTCATCCCGGTCGCCTCCGGCTCGCAGCTGACCAAGGTCGACAAGGCGTTCCGCGAGCTGGTCGCCCTCGGCCTCGTCGAGGACAAGCCCTACAAGGTCTTCGGCGCGCAGGCGACCGGCTGCTCACCGGTCTCGGTCGCCTACAAGGCCGGCACCGACGCCATCCGCCCGGTCAAGCCCGACACCATCGCCAAGAGCCTCGCGATCGGCAACCCGGCCGACGGCATCTACGTCCTCGACATCTGCCGGCGCTCCGGCGGCGCCGTGGAGGACATCACCGACGACGAGGTGCGCGACGGCATCCTGCTGCTCGCCCGCACCGAGGGGATCTTCACCGAGACCGCCGGCGGCACCACGGTGGGCGTGCTCAAGAAGCTCGTCGAGACCGGCCAGCTCGACCCGACGCTGGAGACCGTGGTCATCAACACCGGCATGGGCCTCAAGACCCTCGACGCCGTCGCCGACCGCGTCGGCCCCGCCGCCACCATCGCACCCAGCTACGACGCCTTCGTCGCGTCCGGCGTCCTCTGAGAGGGAACCACCCATGGCAGTCTCCGTCCGGATCCCCACCATCCTGCGCACCTACACCGGCGGCGAGTCCGAGGTCAGCGCCGAGGGCGACACCCTGGCCGCGGTCCTCGACGACCTCGACGCCCACTACGCCGGCATCAAGGGCCGCATCCTCGACGAGGCGGGTGCGCTGCGGCGCTTCGTCAACGTCTACGTCGGCAACGACGACGTCCGGTTCCTCGAGGACCTGCAGACGCCCACCCCGGACGGCGTCCAGGTCTCGGTGATCCCGGCGGTCGCGGGCGGCTGAGCCGCAGCGACACTCACGGCCCCCGTACGTCGACCACGGCGGCGTGGCCGCGGCCGTCGACGCGCACCTCGGCGACGGCGCCGTCACGCAGCAGGTCCTCGGCCGCCGCCGCCTCGTCCTGCGGCAGGAACCAGCTCTCGATCCCGCAGCGCAGCTGCCACGACCCGTCGTCGCACGCGAGGTAGGGGCCCTCGCCCGGCCGTTCGCGCGACCACCCGTCGGCGACCCACACCTCGCCGTCGGGGACGAGGCTGACGTAGACGTCGCCCCGCTCCCCGTCGTCGGGGACCTGCCCGCCGCGGGGCAGGTCGGGGTAGTCGAGCGCGACGTACGCGCCGCGGAACGGGTCGACCGGGTCGAGGGCCGCGACCCTCAGGAGGTAGGTCTCGCCGGTGGCCCGGGCGGAGAGCTGCGGGGCGACGGACAGGCCGACGAGGGCGAGCTGCGTCACGGCGACGACGGCAGTGGTGGCGGCGGTGGTGGCGGCGGTGGTGGTGGTGCGGTTCACGGGTCTGCTCCTCAGGAGGCGTCGGTGGAGGTGTCGGGAGAGCTCGGGGTGGGCGGGGCCTCGAGGGCCTGGGCCAGCCCGCGGCGGGCCCGGTCGAAGAGGAACCCGGTGCCGAGGAAGACGGTGCCGAGCACCACGAACAGCCAGGCCCCGGTGACGATCGGCGCGAAGACCGCGAAGCTCTGGAACGTGGTGAAGACGACGAGCGCGGTCGTCGCCATCCAGGTGAGCGCCGGGTGGTCGCGCAGCGCGCCCAGCGCGACGAGACCGACGGCGAGGGCGGCGTACGCGGCGACGGCCACGGCGGCGCGCAGCCAGTCGGCCGTGCCGACGTCCGAGGCGTCCGCACCGGTGGTCCACAGGGCGAGGGCGCCGGCGCCCAGCAGCACGCCGATCGCACCGACCGGCTCGAGGATCCGGGCGCCGGGCCGGGTGACGGCGGCGAGCGCTGCCGCAGCGGCTGCGACGGCCAGCGCGAGCACGAGGGACGTCGACCACACGATGCCGTCCGAGCCGATGCCCGGGACGGCGGCGACGAACCCGGCCAGCAGCGCCATGCCGGCAGCCACGGTGCGCCAGGCGCGGGCGAACCGGTCGGCGCGCCCGTCGTGGACCACCGCCAGCGCGGCCGCGAGCACCGCGCCCGCGCCGAGGAGCACGACGACGGTGAGCCCGGTCTGCTCGTCCCACAGCGGTCGGGCCAGCCACCACCCGACGCCGGTGACCACGCCGACGGCGAAGGGCGCGAAGGCGCCGGTCAGGTAGCCGTGCAGGAGGGCTCCGGCCGCCCACAGGCCGACGAGGCGCGGCTCGAACGCGGGGACCTGCAGCGACTGGGCGGCCTGGAAGACCATCGCGCCGAGGCCGAGGGCGGCGAGGAGCCGGGCGGCCCCGACGACGGAGGGGGACGCGCGTCGGTGGGCGAGCACCTCGCCCCCGACGAGGAAGAGCAGCCAGAGGGCCGCGACCAGCCCGAAGCGGGTGAGGGGAGCGAGCCGGTCGAGGTTGGCGGCCACGAGCCAGACGAGCCCGGTGCCGACGAAGGCACCGCCGACCCGGAGGAGGAGCCCGCCGAGGAGCGGCCGGGCGTGGCGCTCGGGTCGGTAGCGGGTCGAGATGCGCGCGGCCTGGCCCTCGGTGATGAGGCCCTGCGCGGTCCAGTCGTCGAGCTCGGATCGCAGCCAGGACAGCCGGCGCGGGGGGACGGGGCGGGGTGGGAGGCTGACGGATTCGGTCATGTCCCCACCGTCGTCCGCCGGTGGGCCGGTGTCGTGAGTACGCGGACCCGGGTGTGGGTGAGCCGTTGGGCGCTCCGTCGACCGGGGTTGTGCCGACGTTCAGGTCCGTGTGGTTCAACCGACCCGTGTCCAGCAAGCACCTGACCCGCGCCGGGGTGGCGCTCACCCTCCTCGGCGGCGTCGCCGGCGGTACGGCGTACGGCGCCCGCGAGCTGCTGCAGCGCCAGGCCGCCCAGGCGCGGCGGGCGATCGGCAAGCCGCTGGGGGAGCAGGCGCCCTCGGCCGACAAGCACTACAAGCGCAAGTACGGCGAGCCCGTCGACCTGCTCGTCCTCGGCGACTCGATCGCCGCGGGCCTCGGGGCGGAGCGGCCCAAGCACACGCTCGGCAGCCGCCTGGCGCGCGGGATCGCGAAGCACGCCGGCAGGTCCGTACGGCTGCGCACCGCTGCCGTCGTCGGGTCCGAGAGCAGCATGCTGGCCGGGCAGCTGGCGTCGCTGCCCGACTCCTACCGCCCCGACGTCGCCGTCATCATCGTCGGTGGCAACGACGTCACGCACCGGGTGCCGGTCGCCGAGTCGGTGCGCCACCTCGGCGCCGCGATCGACGACCTGCGCGCCCGGGGGGCCGAGGTGGTCGTGGGCACCTGCCCGGACCTGGGCGCGCTGCGCCCGGTCCCGCAGCCGCTGCGCGCGCTGGGCTCGCGGGCGTCCCGCCAGCTCGCGGCCGCCCAACGGGCGGAGGCGCTGGAGCGCGGTGCCCGGGTGGTCTCGCTCGCGCACGTCGTCGGCCCGTTCTTCATCAGCAACCCCGACGAGATGTTCAGCCTGGACCGCTTCCACCCGAGCGCCCACGGCTACAAGCGGACCGCCAAGGCGATGCTGCCGTCGGTGCTCGCGGCCCTCGGGCTGGTGGAGGTCGTGCCGTTCGGGCACCACGTCCCGGGGGTGGGCGGGTCAGGCTAGGGTTCGCGGGTGCGCACCACTGCTCGACGAGCCGGCGAGGCCGTCAAGAAGGCGGCGAAGAAGGCCGGCCGCATGCAGCCGTCCCCCGAGCCGCTGGAGCAGCCGCTCCCGGCGGTCGAGGTCGACGCCCGGGCGGAGCGCCGGCGGCGGCTCCTCGCCAGCAACCTGACCGAGCTGGCCATCGAGTTCCGCACCGACAAGTGGGGCGTGCACAAGTACACCCCGCACTACGAGCGCCACCTGCAGCACCTGCGGGGGGAGTCCTTCACGCTGCTCGAGCTCGGCATCGGCGGCTACAAGAAGCGCCGCAAGAGCGGGGCGTCCATGAAGATGTGGCGCTGGTTCTTCCCTCGGGCCCGCATCGTCGGCCTCGACATCGAGGACAAGAGCTGGCTGACCCGCGGGCACATCCACACCTACCTCGGCGACCAGACCGACCCGGAGGTCCTGCACCGGATCATCGAGGAGCAGGGTGCGCCGATGGTCGTCATCGACGACGGCAGCCACATCCCCGCCCACGTGCGCGAGTCCTTCCGGATCCTGTTCCCGCTGCTGCCCGACGGTGCGATCTACTGCATCGAGGACACCCAGACCTCCTACTGGCCGGCCTGGGGCGGTCAGCTCGACCCGCGGGCGCCCGGGACGTCGATGGACCTGGTCAAGGACCTCGTCGACGGCCTCAACCACGAGGAGTTCCTGGTCGAGGGCTACGAGCCGAGCTACACCGACCAGTGGGTCCGCGCGGTGCACTGCTACCACAACCTCGTGATCATCGAGAAGGGCGACAACCGCGAGGGCACCAACCGCGACCACGCCGCCCACCAGTTCCACGGCTCCTCCGAGCTCCCCAAGGCATGAGGGTCCTCGCATGACCGTCCTCCTCGCGACCAGCGGCGACCTGCCGCAGGGCGAGCCCGGCGCGGCCGCGCTCGACAGCGTGCTCCACGAGCGCGGCACTGACTTCGCCTGGGTGCGCTGGGACGACCCCGCCGTCGACTGGGCCGGCGCCGACCTCGTCGCGGTCCGCTCCACCTGGGACTACGTCACCCGGCACACCGAGTTCCTCGAGTGGGCCGGCTCGCTCGACCAGGCCCGGCTGCTCAACGGCGCCGACGTCTTCGCCTGGAACCACGACAAGCGCTACCTCGCTGACCTCGGCGACCTCCCGGCCGTGCCGACGCTGCTCGCCGACGACCGCGCGAGCCTCGCGGCCGCCGTCGCGGAGCTCGGCACCGCCGTGGTCAAGCCGCGCGTCGGTGCCGGAGGCGCCGGGCTGATCGTGGTGACCGATCCCGACGACCCGCGCCTGGGGCGGCCGGTGCGCAGCCACCCCGACTACCCCGAGGTCGACGGCCCGTGGGTGGTGCAGCCGCTCGTGGAGTCCATCCGCACCTCGGGCGAGGTGTCCGTCTACGTCCTCGGCGGCCGGCTGACCCAGCGCTTCGACAAGCAGCCGGGGCCGGGCGACGTACGCGTCAACGAGGAGTTCGGCGGGCGGGTCCGGGCCGTGGACACGGGTGAGGTCGGCGACCTCGCGATGCGGGCGTACGACGCCATGGCCGAGCGCTTCGGCCGGCCGATGGACTACCTGCGCGTCGACCTGCTGCAGTGGGACGGCGACTGGGTCGTCAGCGAGCTCGAGCTGATCGAGCCGGGCCTCTACCTCGACGTCTCGCCGGCCAACGCCGGGCCCTTCGCCGACCTCCTCGAGGCCCGGCTGCGCGACGTGCGCTGAGCGACCTGGAGGCCGCGCCCTCGGGGCCCCCGCGCCCGTCCGGTGTCGGTCCCGCGCCGGGATGGCCTACGGCGCAGTGGTCATATCGGGCTATTAAGTCCGGCCGGTGTGCCGAGGCATCCTTGAGCGTCCGCCGATAGCGTCGATCGGTGTCGGCCCGTGGGTCCGGGGTCGGTCATGACACGAGAGGGGGAGACGGTGTCTCTGTGCCGCAAGCGAACCAACGAGCGGGGTGCTGCCGCCGTCGAGTTCGCCCTCGTCGTGCCGCTGCTCTTCGTCCTCGTCTTCGGGATGATCGACTTCGGGTGGGCGATCAACCGCTACGCCGTGATCAACAACGCCGCGCGTGAGGGCGTCCGCCTGGCCAGCCTCGGCACGGACTCCTCGGAGGTCGCGGCCTCCGTCCTCGACTCCCTGTCCGACTCCGGCCTCGACGGCGCGGAGATCGACGTGGAGGTCAACTGCCTCACCCCCACCGGCGGTGCCTGCGGGTCCTGGGGGGACGCCGCCTCGGGGGGCACCGCCCTCGTCGAGGTGACCTACGTCGTCGAGTGGCTGACGCCGGTCGGGGCGACCATCAGCGATGGCCTTGTCATCCGAAAGACCAGCCGAATGAGGATCGAATGAAGCTGCGCCGCCGAACCATCCGCCCGCGCGACGAGCGGGGGGCCACGGCCGTGATGGTGGGCCTGCTGTCCACCGTCCTCTTCGCCACGGCCGCTCTCGCCGTCGACATCAGCTCGCTCGCGATGGAGCGGCAGCGGCTCCACGACCACGTCGACTCCGCCGCTCACGCCGGCGCCTTCGCGCTTCCCGGCACCGGGACCCAGGCACAGACCGCGGCCCTCAGCATGGCCAACAGCCAGGACGGCGACCTCAACCTCACGGCCGGCGCCAACACCAAGCTCCTGTGCATCGTGGCGTCCACCGGCGTGACGCGCGAGGTCAAGGCGTCGCAGATCCCGAGCACGTGCAACCCCGGCCCGCCCGGCGCGCCCTTCACGGCGTCGCGCTACCCGGGCCTGAGGTGCAACAGCTACATCTGTGCCATCCCGTGCGCCACCGGCACCGCGGCCAAGTGCAACACGATCGAGGTGCGAGCCGAGAAGCCGGTCGACTACGGCTTCGCGCCGATCATCGGGTTCGACCAGGGCAACACCGGCTCCGTCGCCTCGGCGGCGTGCAAGGGCCCGTGCGGCAGCGAGGTCCCGAACCCGCTCGACATCGTCATCATGGCCGACCGCACGGCCTCCATGCCGTCGGCGGACCGGGCGCAGATGAAGATGGCGATCCTCAACTCGCTCAAGACGATGACGCCGTCGCTGCACCACGTCGCCTTCGGTGCCCTGGCCAAGTCCCGCACCTCCGGCTTCACGCCCAAGGGCAGCTTCATCCGCCCGACGCACCCGGCGACCCCGGTCTACGAGGACTGCGCCAGGTTCACGACGACGTCCACCCGCAACGCCTGCCGGGACCGCAACACCGCCAAGCAGACCGTCTACAACGCCGCCGTCGCCGACTGGGAGGCCGGCGAGTCCGCGTTCTCGAAGTCGGCGGGCTGGGACGGCACCGGCGAGACCGACAGCGACGGGATCTGCCGGTCCGAGGCGGTGCGCCTCAACGGCCGCGTCGCCGCCGACACCCGCAACGAGGGCACCTGGATCCCGGTGGACTGGACCAACGGCTACCTCACCGAGACGGGCGCGCTGGTCAGCAACAGTGCGCTGGTGGACGCCATCAGCTGCCTGCCCGAGTCGGCCTCGGGCGAGTACGGCACCAACATCGGCGGCTCGCTCAAGGCGGCGGTGCGCAAGGTGATGGGCGGCAGCACCGTCCCCGGCGCCTCCGACCGCCCGGGCACTCCCCGCAAGGTGGTCATCTTCGAGACCGACGGCCAGCCCGACGAGGTCGGCAGCGCGACGGGAAGCACGGCCATCGGCACCACCAGCGAGCTGTGGAGCGGCCAGCAGTCCACGAGCTCCTCGGTCAAGAACGGCACCAACGGCTGCAACCGGTTCAAGGAGGTAGCCACCAACGCCAAGGGGGCCGGCGTCATCGTGATCACGATCGGCTTCGGCTCGGCCACGACCGCGACCTGCGAGCGCTACTTCGACTTCGCCGGCGAGCAGAAGGTCAAGGACGTGCTCGCCTCGGCGGCCTCCAACGCACCCAGCGGCGGTCCGAGCACGGCGGGCGACTGCACCACCCCCGCGGGCATCGCGGCGGAGAACATCGATGGTGACTACTTCTTCTGCGCCACCAAGGGCGACGAGCTCGCCGAGATCTTCAAGACCGCGCTCAACCAGGTGAGCAACAGCATCAGGTTGATCAAGCTGCCCTGAGGCTCCTCCCGACGCATGACGCCACCCCCGGCCGGGCCGGGGGTGGCGTTTGCACTCTCCGGGGTCGAGTGCTAAACATGAGGTTGGCACTCTCGTCATGAGAGTGACAACGACCCGGGTGACGCTGAGGTCCGCAGAAGTCGGCGTGAATGGATCGCCGGCGGAGCGGGTCGTCCGTCGCGGGCAGCCCGCCCGGCGTCGACACACAGACTCACGTCGATAGGAATCGCACGCGATATGGCCAAGCTGATTGCTTTCAACGAGGAGGCCCGCCGCGGCCTCGAGCGAGGGATGAACACCCTCGCCGACGCGGTCAAGGTCACCCTCGGCCCCAAGGGCCGCAACGTCGTCCTGGAGAAGAAGTGGGGCGCCCCCACCATCACCAACGACGGTGTCTCGATCGCCAAGGAGATCGAGCTGGAGGACCCCTACGAGAAGATCGGCGCCGAGCTGGTCAAGGAGGTCGCCAAGAAGACCGACGACGTCGCCGGTGACGGCACGACGACGGCCACCGTCCTGGCTCAGGCCATGGTCCGCGAGGGCCTGCGCAACGTCGCGGCCGGCGCGAACCCGATGGGCCTCAAGCGCGGCATCGAGGCCGCCGTCGCCGCCGTGTCCGAGCAGCTGCTCGCCATGGCGAAGGACGTCGAGACCAAGGAGCAGATCGCCTCCACCGCGTCGATCTCCGCCGCTGACACCACCGTCGGCGAGATCATCGCCGAGGCGATGGACAAGGTCGGCAAGGAAGGCGTCATCACCGTCGAGGAGTCCAACACCTTCGGGCTGGACCTCGAGCTGACCGAGGGCATGCGGTTCGACAAGGGCTACATCTCGGCCTACTTCGCCACCGACCTCGAGCGCATGGAGGCCGTGCTGGAGGACCCCTACGTCCTCATCGCCAACTCCAAGGTCTCCACGGTCAAGGACCTCCTGCCGCTGCTGGAGAAGGTCATGCAGTCCGGCAAGCCGCTGCTGATCATCGCCGAGGACGTCGACGGCGAGGCGCTGTCGACCCTGGTCGTCAACAAGATCAAGGGCACCTTCCGCTCCGTCGCCGTCAAGGCTCCGGGCTTCGGTGACCGCCGCAAGGCCATGCTGCAGGACATCGCCATCCTCACCGGTGGCCAGGTCATCTCCGAGGAGGTCGGCCTCAAGCTCGAGTCGGCCGGTCTCGAGCTGCTCGGCCAGGCCCGCAAGGTCGTCATCACCAAGGACGAGACCACCATCGTCGAGGGCGCCGGCGACCAGGCCCAGATCGAGGGCCGGGTCAACCAGATCCGCGCCGAGATCGAGAAGTCGGACTCCGACTACGACCGCGAGAAGCTCCAGGAGCGCCTCGCCAAGCTGGCCGGCGGCGTGGCCGTCATCAAGGTCGGCGCGGCCACCGAGGTCGAGCTCAAGGAGCGCAAGCACCGCATCGAGGACGCCGTGCGCAACGCCAAGGCCGCGGTCGAGGAGGGCATCGTCGCCGGTGGCGGCGTCGCGCTCGTCCAGGCCGGTGCCGAGGCGTTCACCAAGCTCGACCTGACCGGCGACGAGGCCACGGGTGCCAACATCGTCCGCGTCGCCATCGAGGCCCCGCTCAAGCAGATCGCGATCAACGCCGGTCTCGAGGGTGGCGTCGTGTCCGAGAAGGTGCGCAACCTCGAGGCGGGTCACGGCCTCAACGCCGCGACCGGTGACTACGTCGACATGATCGCCGAGGGCATCATCGACCCGGCCAAGGTCACGCGCTCCGCGCTGCAGAACGCCGCGTCGATCGCCGCGCTGTTCCTCACCACCGAGGCCGTCGTGGCCGACAAGCCCGAGAAGGCTGCCGCCATGCCCGGCGGTGGCGACATGGGCGGCATGGGCGGCATGGACTTCTGACCTGACGGTCAGGACCACCGCTCCACCACAGCACCACCAGCAGGGCCCCCGCTCCGGCGGGGGCCCTCGCTGCGTCTGCGGCCCCGTGGCGTCAGTGGTCCGGAGGGAGGTGGTGGGCACTGGTACTAATGGGACATGCGCCTCCCCGTGCCCGGCCCCCGCGACCTGTTCTCGGCGCTCGAGCGAGGCGGGGAGCAGGTCGAGGCCCTGCTCGGAGCCGTGCCGCGCATGCTGGCCCTGCTCGACCAGGCCGAGGTGCTGGTGGCGCGGGCCTCCGCGACGATCGACCGGGTCGGGGCGGTGGCCGACGACGCTCAGGAGCAGATCGATCGCGTCGGGGCGGTGGCTGATGGCGCGCAGCAGCAGATCGATCGCGTCGGGGCGGTGGCTGATGGCGCGCAGCAGCAGATCGACCGGGTGGCGGCGGTGGCTGATGGCGCGCAGCAGCAGATCGACCGGGTGGCGGCGGTGGCTGATGGCGCGCAGCAGCAGATCGACCGGGTGGCGGCGGTCTCCGACGGCGCGCAGCAGCAGATCGACCGGGTGGCGGCGGTCTCCGACGGCGCGCAGCAGCAGATCGACCGGGTGGCGGCGGTCTCCGACGGCGCGCAGCAGCAGATCGACCGCGTGGCGGCGGTCTCCGACGACGCGGCCCTGCTCGTGGGGCGCGCCACGACGCTCCTCGACGCGATGGAGCCTTCGCTGACCACGCTGCAGCCCGTCCTGCAGACGCTCGCCGACACCACCCACCCGGAAGAGGTGGCCGCGCTCGTGCGCCTCGTCGACCACCTGCCCGCCCTCACCGAGCAGGTCGAGCGCGACGTGGTGCCGGTGATGAAGACCCTCGAGACGGTGGCTCCCGACCTGCACGAGCTGCTCGAGGTGTCCCGCGAGCTCAACGAGCTCCTCGGCAAGATCCCCGGCGTGGGGCGGCTCAAGCGCAAGCTCGAGGAGGACGACGACGCCTGAGGCGGAACGGGCCGGCGCCACTAGGCGTCCAAGGGGTGTGGCACGGTGAGGACACCGGCCCGGACCACAGGAGGAACCGTGAACACCAGCCGACCCCGCACCCTCTCCGTCACCCTCGTCTCGCTGCTCGCGCTGGGCAGCCTGGCCGCCTGCGGGTCCGACGACGCCGACAGCGGCACCGACACGAGCACCCCCTCGAGCAGCGCCTCCAGCGAGTCCGGGGCCGGCGCGAACGACGAGTCGGGCTCGTCCGGCTCCGGCACCCGGGCCCTCACCGCCGACGGGTCGCTCGCGGGCAAGTGCGCCATGCCGTCGGCCGAGACGCTGGCCACCTTCGACACCGCGTTCGCGGGCACGGTGACCTCGATCGACGGCGGCACCGCCACCCTCGAGGTCGACCAGTGGTACGCCGGCGAGGAGGCCTCGACCGTCACCGTCGAGGCGCCCGGGGACGACCTGCAGGACCTGCTCATGGCCGTCGACTTCCAGGAGGGCGCCGCCTACCTGGTGAGCGCCGACGGCGACCGCGTGAGCCTCTGCGGCTTCTCCGGCGAGCAGTCCCCGGAGCTCGAGGCGCTCTACGCGGAGGCCTTTGCGTCGTGACGTCCGTGGCCGGGCTGCTCCTCGCCGCAGGCGCCGGGGAGCGGTTCGGCGGGCCGAAAGCCTTGGCCCGCGACGACGACGGCACCTCGTGGCTGCTCCGGTCCGTGCAGGCGCTCCGCCCGTGCGCCGAGGTCGTGGTGGTGCTGGGCGCGGAGGCAGAGCGGGCCGCCGCCCTGCTGCCGATGTCGGTGTGGCGCGTGCGCGCGGACGACTGGGCCGACGGGATGGGGGCCTCGCTCCGCACCGGCCTCGACGCCCTCGGCCCGACCGCGCACGACGCTGCGCTCGTCTCGCTGGTCGACCTCCCCGACGTGGGCCCGGCCGTGGTGTCCCGCCTGCTCGGAGCGCACGAAGGGCCCGGGGACCTGGCGCGAGCGGCGTACGACGGCGTGCCGGGCCACCCGGTCCTGATCGGGCGGGAGCACTGGGCGGGCGTCACCGCGACCGCCGCCGGCGACCGCGGTGCCCGCGACTACCTCGCCACGCACGAGGTCGCGCTCGTCGAGTGCGCCGACCTCGCCACCGGCGCCGACGTGGACGCCCGCTGACCCGTCCGGCGCAGCCCAACGTGCGACCAACGTGCCGGGTCGTAGCCTGACCGCATGCCTGTGAGGATGGACTCCGCTGCGGACGTGGCTGCCCGGCTGGGCGGGACGGGATACCTCGCCGACGAGGAGCTGGCCACGGTGGTGTTCCTGGCCGCGCGCATGCAGCGGCCGCTGCTCGTCGAGGGCGAGCCGGGCACCGGCAAGACGGCCCTGGCCGAGGCGCTGGCCCAGAGCCTGGACCTGCCGCTGGTCCGGCTCCAGTGCTATGAGGGGATCGACGCCAGCCAGGCCCTCTACGACTGGGACTTCCCGCGGCAGATCCTCCACCTGCGGGCGCTGGAGGCGGCCGGTGACGTCGACCCCGACGAGGCGGAGAAGAGCCTCTACGACGAGCGCTTCCTGCTCTCGCGTCCGGTCCTCGCCGCGCTGCGGCAGGCGCCGGCGGTACTGCTGGTCGACGAGGTGGACCGCGCCGACGACGAGTTCGAGGCGTTCCTGCTGGAGGTGCTCTCGACCTGGCAGGTGACCATCCCCGAGTTCGGCACGGTCACCGCGCCCGAGCCGCCGCTCGTGGTGCTGACCTCCAACCGCACCCGCGAGCTGCACGACGCGCTGAAGCGTCGCTGCCTCTACCACTGGATCGACCACCCGGGCCTCGAGCGCGAGGTGCAGATCGTGCGCTCGCGCGCCCCGGAGGTCAGCGAGGTGCTGGCCCAGCAGGTGGTCGGCCTGGTCCAGCAGCTGCGCTCGCGCGACGACCTGCTCAAGCCGCCGGGCGTCGCGGAGACCCTCGACTGGGCACGCGCGCTGACCTACCTCGGTGCCGCGGAGCTCGACCTGGCCTCGGCGGCCGCGACGCTCGGCGCGCTGCTGAAGTACCGCGAGGACGCCGACCGGGTGAAGGCCGCGCTCGACCGGATGATGGTGCGATGAGCACCGCCCCGACCAGCCCGACCGGTCCGGCGTCGCCCGGACGTCGGTCCGCGGACGAGGTGCTGCTCGGCTTCACCCGTGCCCTGCGTGCCTCGGGCGTGGCGGTCACGCAGGACCGGTCGCAGGGCTTCCTCGCCGCGGTGGCCGCCGTCGGCGCCGACGACCGCCGGGCAACCTACTGGG
Organism: Nocardioides renjunii; assembly: GCF_034661175.1. NCBI lineage: Bacteria > Bacillati > Actinomycetota > Actinomycetes > Propionibacteriales > Nocardioidaceae > Nocardioides > Nocardioides renjunii. The sequence continues at coordinate 787,088 of NZ_CP141058.1, forward strand.
CCGGGCGGGCGACGCTGTGCGGCTCGCCGGACGACCTGGCCCGCTACGACCAGGTGTTCGCCGCGTGGTTCGACCCGCGCGACGGGCTGCCGCGGGCGCGGCCGCGCGAGACGCCGCGCCCCGCTGCGGCGCACCTGCTGCCGGACGCCGAGGGTGCCGGCACGGAGGGCGAGGGTGACGAGGACGTCGTCCGCGCCCGGGCGTCGGCCGCGGAGGCGCTGCGGCACCGGGACGTCGCGACGCTCGACGCCGCCGAGAAGCGACGGCTGGCCGGGATGTTCGCCCGCCTCTCGCTGCGCCCGCCGAGCCGGCGTACGGCACGCCACCGCAGGTGGCACCGCGGCCAGGTCGACGCCGCCCGCACCCTGCGCAGCTCCCTGCGTCACCTCGGCGAGCCGGGCGAGATCGCGTGGCGCCGTCGCGGCACCCGGCCGCGGCGCGTGGTGCTGCTGGTCGACGTCAGCGGCTCGATGAGCGCGTACGCCGACGCGCTGCTGCGGCTGGCCCACCGCCTCACCCAGTCCGCGCGCACCACCGGCGGCACGGTCGAGACGTTCACGGTCGGTACCCGGCTGACGCACCTCACCCGGGCCCTGCGCTCGCCGGACGCCGACCGCGCCCTCGTGGTCGCGGGGGAGGTCGTCCCGGACTGGTCGGGCGGCACGCGGCTCGGGGAGACGCTGCAGGTGTTCCTCGATCGGTGGGGCCAGCGCGGCATGGCCCGCGGCGCCGTCGTCGTCGTCTTCAGCGACGGGTGGGAGCGCGGCGACGCCGGCCTGCTCGGCGAGCAGATGGCCCGGCTCCAGCGGGTCGCCCACCGCGTCGTCTGGGTCAACCCGCACCGAGGGAAGGCGGGCTACGAGCCGCTGCAGGGCGGCGTGGTGGCCGCGCTGCCGCACTGCGACGACTTCCTCGCCGGCCACTCGCTCTCCACCTTCGCCGACCTCACCGGGGTGATCGCCCGTGCGTGACGTGCTGCCCGACCTCCTCGCGTGGTGGGAGGCCGGCGAGACCATCGGCGTCGGCACGGTCGTCGCGACCTTCCGGTCCGCGCCGCGGCCCCCCGGCGCCTCCATGCTGGTCGGGCCCGACGAGACCGCCGTGGGCTCCGTGTCCGGCGGCTGCGTGGAGGGCGCGGTCTACGAGCTCGCGCAGGAGGTGGTGGGCACCGGGCAGCCGGTGCTCGAGCGCTACGGCGTGTCCGACGACGACGCCTTCGCCGTCGGCCTGACCTGCGGCGGCATCCTCGACGTCTTCGTCGAGCGGGTCTCGCGCGAGACGTTCCCCGAGCTCGGCGGGGTCGCGGCCGACATCGAGGCGGGGCGGCCGGTCGCCCTGGTCACGGTCATCGAGCACCCCGACCCCGAGCGGGTGGGCAGGCGGATGGTCGTGCGGCCGGAGGGACCCGCGGAGGGCTCGCTCGGCTCCGGGCGCGCGGACGCCGCCGTCCACGACGACGCCCTCGGCCTCCTGGCCGCGGGCACCAACGCCACCGTGACCTACGGCCCCGACGGGGAGCGGCGCGGCGAGGGGATGCGCGTGTTCGTGTGGGGGTTCGCCCCCAAGCCGCGGATGCTGGTCTTCGGGGCCATCGACTTCGCGGCGGCCGTGGCCAAGGTCGGCTCGTTCCTCGGCTACCACGTCACGGTGTGCGACGCCCGTCCCGTCTTCGCCACGACGTCGCGCTTCCCCGGGGCGGACGAGGTCGTCGTCGACTGGCCGCACCGCTACCTCGCGGCCGAGGTCGATGCCGGCCGCGTCGACCCGCGGACGGTGCTCGCGGTGCTGACCCACGACCCGAAGTTCGACGTGCCGCTGCTGGAGGTGGCGCTGCGCCTCGGCGAGGACGTCCGCCCGCGCTACATCGGCGCCATGGGGTCGCGGCGCACGCACCACGAGCGGATGGCGCGGCTCGTCGAGGCGGGTCTCTCGGCGGACGAGCTCGCCCTGCTGTCGTCCCCGATCGGCCTCGACCTCGGTGCCCGTACGCCCGAGGAGACGGCGGTCTCGATCGCGGCCGAGATCGTCGCCCGGCAGTGGGGCGGGTCGGGCGAGCGGCTCGCCACGACCCACGGCCGCATCCACCACGACGACTGACCGGAGGCCGCTGCCCCGCGCCGGGGAGTTGGACGACCGGCACGACCCGCCTATGGTCGTGCGGGTGTTTTCGCTCCCCGCCCTGCCCCGTGTCCTCGCCCGACCGACCGCGCTCCTCGCGGCCACGGTCCTGCTGACCACCGGTGCGGCGGGTGGTCCACCCGCGCAGGCGCGTGAGCAGGACCGCGCGTCGGCCTCGGCCGCCACGTCCGGCCCCGGCAAGGAGTTCGTCGTGGCGTCGCTGAACCTCAAGAAGGGGATGCGGGTCGCGGGCATGCGCCACGACATCGGGCAGGTCCTGGACGGCGAGGCCTCGGTCATCGGCTTCCAGGAGCGGCTCTTCAGCCGCCCGGCACTGCGGGCGGCCCTGCCGAAGTCGTGGACCCTGCTGATGCCGAAGGGCCCGACCGGCACCGACGACAACCCGATCGCCTTCGACAAGGACGTCTGGGAGCTCGAGCGGACCTGGGCCCCCCTCCTGACCGCCACCACGTGGCGGCGCTACTCCGGCCGGATCGCCCACGACCAGTACGGCGTCGCGGCGGTGCTCAGGCACCGGAGGAGCGGGCACGTCATCCGGGCCGTCAGCTTCCACCTGCCCAACCACCTCCACAACCGGCGCACGGGCGGGCCCAACTACGCCAACCGCCGCGGCGTGGAGGCCATGTGGCGGATGGCGAGCAGGATCCGCTCGATCGGGCAGCGCGCGCCGGAGGGTCACCAGCTCGTCGCGATGTGCGACTGCAACGTCACGGCCAACCGCGACACGACCGACCACCTCGTGCGGGGACGGATCACCAGGCCGCTCCGGCTGGAGACCAACTACTCCGCCGACCGGCACCGCCGGGGCTCGGGGATCGACTACGTGATGGGCGAGCGCGACTCGGACTTCCGGATCCACTCCTTCCACTCCTACCGGAACCTGGTCACCGACCACCCGGGCATCGTCGCCACCTTCAGGCGAGCGCGCTGACGCGTCTGCTGTTGCGGTCATCACACTCGGGCTAGGTTGGCGGCGACCGACCGGGAGCCGCCATGAGCATCGATGACCTGCACGCCCGCCGCGTGGACGCCGTGCGCGCCTGGACGCGCTTCGTCTCGGCCAGCGACGACGACTCCGACGCGGTGCGGCCAGAGATCCTCCGGAGCTGGCAGCTGTCGGGAGTCGTCTCGCCCGACGTCACCCAGGCCCCGCTGGCCGACGAGGACGACACCACCGACTTCTGGAACGACTCGCCGCTGCAGACCGCGGTCGAGCGGGTGCAGGACGAGCTGCGCCGCACGGCCGAGGACGGCGACCTCGTCATCGCGATCACCGACGAGCAGACGCGGATCCTCTGGACCTACGGCGGCCGGGTGATGCGGCGCAAGGCCGAGACGGTCAACTTCGTGCCCGGCGGACGCTGGGACGAGAAGAGCGTGGGCACCAACGCCCTCGCCATCGCCGGCCGCACCGGCGCGCCGTCGATGGTCTTCAGCGCCGAGCACTACGCCCAGGTCGTGCACAACTGGGTCTGCTGGGCCGCGCCGGTCTTCGACCCCGCCACCGGTCGCTCGCTCGGCGTCATCGACCTGTCGACCACCTGGGACCGCACGCACCCGATCGGCCTGGCCACCGCCCGGGTGATGGCGCGGCTCATCGAGGGCGCGCTGCCCACCGAGCGGCGTACGTCGGCGGCGGGCGACACCGGGCCCGAGGCCCCGGGCCTGACCCTCACCCTGCTCGGCACGGCCGAGGTGTGGCTCGATGGGCAGCGCCTGCTGCTCAACCGGAGGCAGACCGAGATCCTGGCCCTGCTCGCGCTCCACCCCGGCGGCCTCTCGGTCGAGCACCTGCACTCCCTGCTCTACGGCGACTCGGCCGTCACCACCTCGACCCTCAAGGCGGAGGTCTCGCACCTCCGGGCGGCGCTGGCCGGACAGCTGTCCTCGCGGCCCTACCGCCTCACCATGCCCGTCTCGAGCGACGTCGAGCAGGTGCAGCGGCTCCTGCGGCGCGGCGACGTCCGGGCCGCCGTGCGCGCCTACGGCGGGGACCTGCTCCCCGGCACCGACTCGCCGGCGCTGGTGCAGATGGCCGACTACCTCGCCGTCAGCGTCCGCGAGGCGCTGCTCGCCGACCCCGATCCCGACGCGGTCCTGCGCTACAGCGACCTCGCGCCGTACGACACCGCGGTCGTCGAGGCCTGCCTCGCCGCGCTGCCGGTGCACCACCCCGTCGCCCCGCTGCTGAAGGGCAAGCTCGCCAGCGCGCGGTGACCTCCGAATTGGGGATATCCCTTCACCACACGGCCGGGCCGGGACGTCGTGGCGATCCTGAAATGACGTGCCGCGCCGGGAGGACGTGGCCATGTCCGAGGGAGAACGCATGACCAGAACACGAAGCGGAGCGGCTGCAGCAGCGGTGACCATCCTGGTGGGGAGCGTGCTCGCCACGCCCGCAGCGGGTGCCGTGGCGGCCCCCGAACCCACCACGGTGGCGAAGAAGCTCGTCACACCGCTCAGCATGGTGGTCGCCGGCGACGGCACCGCCTACGTCAGCCAGAACTTCGCCGGACTGCTCACCGCGGTCGTGCCCGGCAAGAAGCCGCAGGTCGTCTTCGCGGCCGAGAAGGGCACCGAGGTCGGCGCCCTGTCCGAGGCGGGCGGCACCGTCCGCTTCGCCACCACCAAGGGCAAGGCGACCAAGCTGTGGTCGATGCGTCCGGGGAGCCGGCCGAGCAAGATCGCCGACCTGTGGAAGCACGAGCGCACGAAGAACCCCGACGGTGACCAGGCCTACGGCTTCGTCGGCCTCGACCCCGCCTGCGCTGCGCAGGTCCCGCCCGACGTGCCCGCCACCTACACGGGCATCCTCGAGTCACACCCCTACGGCTCCACGGTGCACCGCGGCACGACGTACGTCGCCGACGCCGCCGGCAACACCATCGTCGGCGTCAAGGACAACGGCAAGGTCTCGACCGTCGCGGTGCTGCCCCCGGTCCCCGTGGTCGTCACCGCCGAAGCGGCCGCCGCCAACGCGCTGCCGGCGTGCACCGTCGGCAAGACCTACAACTTCGAGCCGGTCCCGACCGACGTCGAGGTCGGCAAGGGCGGCTGGCTCTACGTCACGCTGCTGCCCGGTGGCCCCGAGGACGGCAGCACCGGTGCGCAGGGCCGGCTGGTCAAGGTGAAGGCGAAGAGCGGCAAGGTCCGCGAGGTCGCCTCCGGTTTCGCCGGCGCCACCGGGGTGGCCGTCGCCGACAACGGTGACGTCTACGTCGCCCAGCTCTTCGCCGGCCAGGTCTCGCGCGTCCGCAGCGGAAGCAGCACGGCCAAGCCGTACGCCAGCACGATGATGCCCGCCGCGGTCGAGTGGGCCGACGGGGACCTCTACGTCAGCGCCAACGTGCTGTCGGAGAAGCCGAGGGGCGTGGTGCTGCGCTACTGAGCGCTCCGGCTCCAGCCCGGCTGCTGCCGGGCGTGCGAGGTGGTCTCGACGCGCCACCACTGCCTCGCGCGCTCGGCAGCGCCGCTTGCTCGACCGGGACAGCCTCGACCGCGAGCTCGTGCCTCGCTCGCGGTCGGCCTGCCCCCAACCATCGACCAACCAGGGCGGCCTAGCGTCCGGGGCGAGTGACCCACCTCACACGCCCGGAGGCACGAATGACCAAGATCGAACTCACCGTCGACGGGGCCGCGGTCTCCGACGACGTCGAGCCGCGGATGCTGCTGGTGCAGTACCTGCGGGAGAAGCTCGGCAAGACCGGCACCGTGATCGGGTGCGACACCTCCAACTGCGGGGCGTGCACCGTCCACCTCGACGGCACGAGCGTGAAGTCGTGCAACGTGCTGGCCGTCCAGGCCGCCGGGCGCACCGTCACCACCATCGAGGGCCTCGCCGGCACGGCCGAGGGCGACCTGCACCCGGTGCAGGCGGCCTTCCGCGAGTGCCACGGCCTCCAGTGCGGCTTCTGCACGCCGGGCATGATCATGCAGGCGGTCGACCTCCTCGCGGAGAACCCCGACCCCACCGAGGAGGAGGTCCGGCTCGGCATGGAGGGCAACCTCTGCCGCTGCACGGGCTACCACAACATCGTCCGGAGCGTGCTCCACGCCGCCGACGGAGCGAAGGCATGACCGCCACCCAGGCCCGCCCTGCCGCCGCCGAGATCGGCCGCGACCGCCGGCGCAAGGAGGACCAGCGCCTGATCACCGGACGTACGCGCTGGACCGACAACATCACGCTGCCCGGGATGCTCCACCTGGCGATGGTGCGCAGCCCCTTCGCGCACGCCACCATCACCTCCATCGACACCGAGGCGGCGAGGGCCTCGACCAACGTCGTCGCGGTGCTCACGGGCAAGGACTTCGGCGACGAGCTCGGCGTCTGCATCAACGCCTGGCCGATCACGCCCGACCAGAAGACACCGACCCACTCGCCCATGCCGGCCGACCGGGTCGCCTTCGCCGGTGAGGTCGTCGCCGTCGTGGTCGCGCGCACCGCCGCAGAGGCCCGCGACGCCGCCGAGCTGGTGGACGTCGAGTACGACGAGCTGCCCGCCGTGGTCGGCATCAAGAACGCCCTCCAGGACGTGGTCCTCGCCCACCCGGACCTCGGCACCAACAAGTCCGCGCTGTGGGTGCTCGACTCCGCCGATGCCGGGACGGGGGCGGACGTGGAGGCCGCCATCGAGGCGGCCCGCGCCGACGGCATCCTCATCGAGCGGGAGTACCGCCAGCAGCGCCTCATCCCCGCCTTCATGGAGCCCCGCAGCGTGGTGGTGGACCCCACCGGCGAGCAGCTCACCATGTGGTCGGCCACGCAGATCCCGCACATCCTCCGGTTCGCCCTGGCGGCCACCACCGGCGTGCCCGAGTCCAAGATCCGGGTCATCGCCCCCGACGTCGGTGGTGGCTTCGGCGGCAAGCTGCAGACCACGCCCGAGGAGTGGATCGCCTGGGCGGTCGCCCGGCGGCTGTCGAAGCCGGTGAAGTACACCGAGACCCGCAGCGAGAGCCTGATGGCCGCGCACCACGGTCGCGACCAGGTGCAGACGCTCACGCTGGCGGCGGACCGGGACGGCAAGGTCACCGGCCTCAAGGTGCACCTCGACGCCGACCTCGGCGCCTACATCGCCGTCGTGGGTGGCGGCGTGCCCGTGCTCGGCGCCTTCATGTTCAACGCGATCTACAAGTTCCCGGCCTACCGCTTCGAGTGCCAGACCGTGCTGACCAACACCACGTTCACCGACGCCTACCGCGGCGCCGGCCGGCCCGAGGCGACGTACGCCATCGAGCGGCTGATGGACGAGCTCGCCGCCGAGGTCGGCGTCGACCCCCTGGAGATCCGCGAGCGCAACTGGATCACGCACGAGGAGTTCCCCTTCACGACCGTGGCGGGCCTGGAGTACGACTCGGGCAACTACGAGGCGGCGACGGCGAAGGCCAAGGAGTCGTTCGGCTACGACGAGCTGCGCCGCGAGCAGGCCGAGCGCCGCGAGCGCGGTGACCGGGTGCAGCTGGGGATCGGCGTCTCGACGTTCACCGAGATGTGCGGACTGGCGCCGAGCCGGGTGCTCGGCAGCCTCGACTACGGCGCCGGCGGCTGGGAGAGCGCGAGCGTGCGGATGCTGGCCACCGGCAAGGTGGAGATCGTCACCGGCGCCAGCGCGCACGGCCAGGGCCACGAGACGGCGTTCAGCCAGATCGTCGCCGACCGGCTCGGTGTGCCCTTCGAGGACGTGGAGGTGCTGCACGGCGACACCCAGGTCGCTCCCAAGGGCCTCGACACCTACGGCTCCCGGTCCCTCGTCGTCGGTGGTGAGGCGCTGGTCAAGGCGGTCGACAAGGTCGTCGACAAGGCCAAGCACCTCGCTGCCCACCTGCTCGAGGCCAGCGAGGACGACCTCGACTACGCCGACGGGCGCTTCACCGTCCGCGGCACCGACCAGGGCATCGCCATCCAGGAGCTGGCGACCGCGGCCTTCGCGGCGCACGACTACCCGGAGGACATGGAGCCCAGCCTCGACGCCGACGCGACGTACGACCCGGTGAACTTCAACTACCCCCACGGCACGCACCTGTGCGCGATGGAGGTCGACACCGAGACCGGCGCCGTGACGATGCGCAAGTACACCTGCTGCGACGACATCGGCGTCATCATCAACCCCCTCATCGTCGCCGGACAGGTGCACGGCGGGCTGGTGCAGGGCATCGCGCAGGCCCTGTGGGAGGAGGCGGTGCACGACGAGTCGGGGACGCTGGTCAGCGGCTCGTTCGTCGACTACCTGCTGCCGACGTCGGCCGACACGATCTCCTTCGACGTGGTCCACGTCGACGACCCCAGCGTCTGCACGACCAACACCCTGGGCACGAAGGGAGTCGGCGAGGCCGGCACGATCGCGTCCACGCCGGCGGTGGTCAACGCGGTCGTCGACGCCGTCCGGCACCTCGGCGTGCGCGACATCCAGATGCCCTGCACGCCCGAGCGGGTCTGGCGGGCGATCCAGGGCTCGAAGGCCGGGGGAGCGACCGAGACGCCGCCCGACGCCATGCCGCACTTCGTCGACGGCGAGCCCAACCAGCAGAGCCACGACGGAGCCATCGACCAGGACGGAGCAGGCCAGTGATCCCGGTGAAGTTCGACTACCTCGCGCCCACGTCGGTCGAGGAGGCGCTCGCCGCGCTCGGCCAGCACGGCGACGAGGCGAAGATCCTGGCCGGCGGCCAGAGCCTGCTGCCCGTGCTGCGGATGCGGCTCAACGCGCCCGAGGTGGTGATCGACCTCGGCGGCATCTCCTCGCTCCGCGGTATCCGGGACGACGGGGACGCCATCGTGATCGGAGCGATGACCACCCACCACGACGTCCGCGACCACGACCTGGTCAAGGAGCACGCGCTGCTGATCTCCAAGGCGGCCGCCGAGGTCGCGGACTCCCAGATCCGCCACCGCGGCACCTTCGGCGGCGCCCTGGCGCACGCCGACCCTGCCGGCGACCTCGGGGCCCCCGTGCTCGCGCTCGGCGCCCAGTTCGTCATCGCCGGACCGGGCGGCACGCGGACGGTGGAGGCCACGGACTTCTTCGTGGACCTGTTCGAGACCGCCATCGGCGAGGACGAGATCCTCACCGAGGTGCGCGTGCCCAAGCACACCGGCTGGGGCGCGCACTACGAGAAGTTCGTCCGGGTCGCGCACCAGTGGCCGATCGTCGCGGTCGCCGCCACCGTCAGGGGCTCGATCGACGAGGCGCGGGTGGGCCTGACCAACATGGGCTCGACACCGCTGCGGGCGAGCGCGACCGAGGCGGCGCTCGCCGGCGCGACCGCCACCGAGGACGGCGTGCGGGAGGCCGCGCAGCTGGCGGTCGAGGGCACGAACCCGCCGTCGGACCTCAACGGTGCCGCCGACTACCGCCGCCACCTCGCGCAGGTGCTGACGGCGCGAGCCGTCCTCAGGGCCGCGGGGGCCTGAGGTGGAGCTGTCCCACCGGTTCACCGTCCCGATCGGCGTCGAGGAGACCTGGGCGCACTTCAACGACATCGCCTCGGTCGCGGAGTGCTTCCCGGGGGCGGTGGTGACCGAGGCCGACGAGTCCTCGTTCGCCGGCTCGGTCAAGGTGAAGCTCGGCCCGATCGCCCTGCTCTACACCGGCTCCGGCACGTTCGTCGAGAAGGACCCCGACGCGCACCGCTTCGTCGTGGACGCCAAGGGCAAGGACAAGCGCGGCAACGGCACGGCGGGGGCGAAGGTCACCGTCTCGATGACCGACGCCGCCGGGGCGACCGACGTCTCGGTGGAGACCGACCTGGCCGTCACCGGCAAGCCGGCGCAGTTCGGCCGCGGCGTGATGCAGGACGTTTCCGACAAGCTGCTCGGCCAGTTCGTGGCGTGCCTCGAGCAGCGGCTCGCCGCTCCCGAGCCCGCGTCCGCCCCGGCGCCCGCCGCGCCCGCTGACGCCACGACCGCCGAGCCGCCGCCGGAGCCGGACGCGACGACGGTCGCGCTGGCCACCGGACCGGCCGTCGCCGCCCCGCCGGTCGCCCCGCCGGCGCCACCGCCCCCGGCCGCGGTCAGGTCGCAGCCCGAGGCGCTCGACCTGGGGAGCGCGGTCGTCCCGGTCCTGGCCAAGTCGTACTGGAGGCAGGCGTTCGCCGTCGTGGTCGGTGTCGCCCTCATGCGCCGGTGGCGCCGGAGGCGCCGGCGGTGAGCCTCCGGGCTGCCGGACGCCTGCTCAGAAGACGTTGAGCGGACGGAACTGCACGGAGATGCGGGGGCCCGCGTGGGCCACCTTGGGCACCGCGTGCTCCCAGGTGCGCTGGCACGAGCCACCCATCACGACGAGGTCGCCGTGACCCATCGTCAGCGCGATCGAGGCACCGCCGCCGCGTGGCCGCAGCAGCAGCCGGCGAGGGTCGCCCACGCTCACGATGGCCACCATGGTGTCGGCCGTGCGGCCGCGGCCGATCGTGTCGCCGTGCCAGGCCACCGAGTCGCGCCCGTCGCGGTAGTAGCAGCATCCGGCCGTCACGAACGGCTCCCGCAGCTCGGGCAGGTAGTGCGCGGTGAGGTCGGCGCGGGCCTGCGTGAGGGCGGTGTGGGGGAGCGGGTCGTCGGCGAGGTAGGTGTGGACCAGCCGCGGCACCTCGACCACGCTGTCGTACATCTCGCGGCGCTCGGAGCGCCACGGGACGCGGTCCACCAGGGCGGCGAAGACGGCGTCGGGCTCGGCGAGCCAGTTGCGCTGGACGTCGACCCAGGCTCCGCGGGAGAGCCGGCGGCGCTCGGGCGCCAGCGCCGTGGCACCGGTCGCCGCGTTGGCGAAGAGGGACGTCTGGAAGTCCACGACCATGATCGTAGCCCATCATCGAACATCCGTTCGAGTCAAGAAACGATCAAGGGTTTACCACAGACTTCGTCAATTAGGTGACTCTGGTCCAGCCCAGTCCTAGCCTGACTGCATGGACAACGCGGACCTCGTCGTGCCTCGACAGCGGGCACTCAAGCATGTCCAGGTCCGTGAGCACGTCCGCAGCCTCATCGAGGCCCAGCCCCCGGGCTCGGCCGCCCCGTCCGAGCGCGAGCTGGTCGCTCGCTTCGGCGTGGCACGGATGACCGTACGACAGGCGCTCGACGCGCTCGTCGCCGAGGGTCTCCTGGAGCGCATCCCCGGACGTGGCACGTTCGTCGCTCAGCCGCCCAAGACCGCCGGCCGACTGACCTCCTTCACCGAGGAGATCCGCCGCCGGGGCATGCTGCCGGAGTCCCAGACCCTCCTCGCCCGCGTCGAGCAGGCCGGCCCCGGGGTCGCGCGTGCGCTCGACATCTCCCCGGGCGACCCGGTGCTCCACTGGCGCCGCCTGCGCCGGGCCGACCAGGCCGTCGTCTGCGTGGAGGACGCCTACCTCAACGAGGTGCTGCTGCCGGGCTTCCTGCAGCACGGCACCCCGACGAGCCTCTACGACGCGCTGGCCACCCGCGGCCTGCGCCCCACCGAGGTCGAGGACTCGATCAGCGCCGACCGCGCCAGCGCGGAGGAGGCGTCGGTCCTCGAGATCGCCGAGGGCGACCCGGTGCTGCGCCACGCCCGCCGGGCGGTCTCGCAGGGTCGCATCGTCGAGGTCTCGCGCACCTGCTACCGCCACGACCGGTTCACCGTCTACCTCCAGCTCGCCGACCGCTGAGCCCTCGCCCGACCGGTCGGCCCTCAGCGCAGCTGGGACAGCTCGCGCTCGAGGTTGGCGCGCGCCGGCGACTCCCACAGCTCGCGGGCCTGCGGCGTGTGGAAGAGGTGCGGATTGGCGGCGAGGTCGCCGAGCACCGCCGCCCGCCCGGCCCTGAACTCGTCGTCCGGCAGGTGGGCGAAGTCGGCGCGGACGCCGGCGACGTAGGCGTCGTAGCGCTCGCGCGGCGCGGCGAGGATGGCCAGGTCGGCGTCGCTCAGCGCGCAGCCCGCCGGGTCGTCGTCGGCCGGGCGGTGGTGGACCGTCATCCGCACCAGCCGCGCGACCTCGTCGGCGGAGGCTGCTGGCAGCGCGGACTCGGCCCACTGCGCCGAGCGCTCCTCGTCGTCGTCGGCTCCGTCGTAGACGGCGTCGTGGAACCACGCCGCGAGGCCGACGACGACCTCGTCGAAGGCGGCGCCGGCCGCGGACAGCTCCTCGAGCCGGTCGAGCACCTCGGTGAGGTGGAGCAGGTCGTGGTAGCCGTCGCGGTCCCAGGCGGCCAGCAGCTCGTCGCGCAGGTCGTGCCGGTCGCCGAGCGGCCAGCGGTCGGCCAGGCTCATGCGCCGGCCGTCTGCTGCTGGAGCGTCCGGGCGTGCTCGTGCCCGGACGACATGGCCCAGCGGATGGTGCGGGTCGCGGCGGCGCCGAGCACGCGGTTGGTCACCGGCGGGACCGGCGGCAGCCGCAGCTCGCGGCGCGCGTCGGTGGGCAGCAGGCCGATCGCGGCGGTGGCCAGCGACAGGTAGCCGGGACGCGCTGCCAGCGGGAGGTCCGGGTGCAGCAGCAGGAACCGGATCGCGTCGTGGGCGGCCGGCGTGCCGCGCAGCTCCGAGCCGTAGGCCGCCAGCATCCGGCGCAGCTCGTCCTCGGTCTGCGGCGGGTCGATGACGCCGAGGTGACCGGCCGCGACGCCGGTCTGGGCGACGTACTCGTCGCGCTCGGGCCCCACGAGCCGACGCTGTCCGTAGCGGTCGTGGGCGGCGAGGAAGCTGTCGATCTCCGCGACGTGGACCCAGCCGAGCAGGTGCGGGTCGTTGGCGGCGTACGGCGTCCCGTCGGGCATCGTGCCGGTGACCGACTCGTGGGCGCGCTGCACGGCGCGGATGACCTGCAGCGCGTCGCGCTCGGTGCCGAAGGTCGTCATCGCGAGGTAGGTGGAGACCTGCGCGAGCCGCCCCCACATGTCGCCCTTGTAGCCGGAGTGGTCGGCCACCCCCTGCATCGCGGCGGGGTGCAGCGACTGCAGCATGAGGGCGCGGAGGCCGCCGACGAACATGGAGGCGTCGCCGTGGACCCGGGCGATGGGGGAGTCGGGAGCGAACCACCGCGGTCCGGGCGTCCCGTGCACGCGCTCGCGCGCCCGGTCGCCATCGGGTCCGGCCACCTTGCGGAAGAGCTCTGCGCCGATGCGCTCGCGGAGGGTCACACGATCGAATCTAGCCAAGGCTCCACAAACCTTGGCCGACGAGGCGCCGCCCGTCGACCCCCTGCGCCGGTGTGACCGAGGCGACCTTTGACTTCGAGTACTCGAAGTTCCTACGGTCGATGACATGACCACGAGCGCTGCACCCCGCAGCTGTTCCATCAAGGAGGCGGCCGCCCTCACCGGGCTGCCGGCGAGCACGCTGCGCTACTACGAGCAGATCGGCGTCATCGCGCCGGTCAGCCGGGGCGCCACCAGCGGACACCGCGTCTACGACGAGGACGACCTCGACCAGCTGATGTCCGTCGCCTGCCTGGCCGCCACCGGCATGTCGGTGGGGGACATGCGGGCCTACGTCGCCAACGGCCGGCGCGGGTCCTCCGCGGCGGCCGACCAGCGCGAGCTGCTCGAGCAGCAGCAGCGCCACCTCGCCGTCGAGGCGGAGCGGCTGGTCCTGCGCCGTCGCTACGTCGACCTCAAGATCGCCTACTGGCGCTCGGTGGAGGACGGCGACGTGTCCCGGACCCGGCAGCTCTCGGCCGAGGCGCTCGCGCTCGCCGAGGAGCTGCGCTCGGTCACGCACGACTAGGTCCGGTCCCGGACCACATCCACACATCCCCCGAGGAAACGGAAGACTTCAGCATGCGCGTCAACGCCTACGCAGCACCCTCCGCCGGCGAGCCCCTCGCCGCGACCACCATCGAGCGCCGCGACGTCGGCGCCCGGGACGTGCTCATCGAGATCGAGTACGCCGGCATCTGCCACTCCGACATCCACACCGTCAACGGCGACTGGGGACCGCAGCCCTTCCCCGTCGTGCCGGGCCACGAGATCGTGGGCCGCGTCACCGAGGTCGGCGCCGAGGTGACCCGGCACCGCGTCGGCGACCGCGTCGGCGTCGGCTGCATGGTCGGCTCGTGCGGCGAGTGCGACAGCTGCCGGCGCGGCGACGAGCAGTACTGCGCCCGCGGCATGGTCGGGACGTACGCCGCCACCGACCGCGACGGCACGACCACCCAGGGCGGCTACTCCACCCACGTCGTCGTCGACGCCGACTTCGTGCTGTCGGTCCCCGAGGGGATGGACCCGGCCGCGACGGCACCCCTGCTGTGCGCCGGCATCACGATGTACGCCCCGCTCCGCCGCTGGGGCGCGGGCGCGGGCAAGAAGGTCGCGATCGTCGGTCTCGGTGGCCTCGGCCACATGGGCGTGAAGATCGCCCACGCCCTCGGCGCGGAGGTCACCGTGCTCTCGCAGTCGCTGAAGAAGCAGGAGGACGGCCTCCGGCTCGGTGCCGACCACTACTTCGCGACGTCCGACCCCGGCACGTTCGACGCGCTCGCCGGGAGCTTCGACCTCATCGTCAACACCGTCAGCGCAGCCGTCGACGTCAACGCCTACCTCGGCCTGCTGGCCGTCGACGGCACCCTCGTCAACGTGGGGGCGCCGCCGGAGCCGCTGCCGGTCAACGCCATGGCGCTCATCAGCGGGCGCCGCTCGTTCGCCGGCTCCATGATCGGCGGCATGGCGCTGACCCAGGAGATGCTCGACTTCTGCGCCGAGCACGGCATCGTCTCCGAGGTCGAGGTGATCCGCGCCGACGAGGTCAACGAGGCCTACGAGCGGGTCCTGGCCTCCGACGTGCGCTACCGCTTCGTCATCGACACCAGCACGCTGGGCTGAGGACGGAGCACCGAGGCCGGTCGCCTCAGCGCTCGAGGTGCACCGTGGCCAGTCCCGTGAGGGCCGACAGGGCCAGGGGACGGGCCACGAGCGAGGTGGCGACCGGCCAGCGTCGGCGGGCCAGCGTCAGGGCGGCTCCGGCGTAGATGGACAGGCACCACGGGCAGTTGAGGAGGTAGGTGATCTTCGACTGCTCCGGGGTGCCGTGCCGGGCCTCGACCGCCTCGCGCGCCGGCTCGGTGATGCGGTCGTCGCGCACCAGCTTCACCAGGCGGTACGTCGCCAGCCCGTCGACGAGGAGCGCCATCGGCACCTCGGTCCGGTCCTTCGTCCTCATCGTGCTACCACCTGTCTCGCGTCGGGAGGCTTCCGTACCCCGTCGGCGGGCGCTCACGCGCGCGATCAGGCGTCGGCCGACAGGTCCCCCGCGTCGATGATCCGGTAGGCGTAGCCCTGCTCGGCCAGGAACCGCTGCCGGTTCTGCGCAAAGTCCGCGTCGACGGTGTCGCGCGAGACGATCGTGTAGAAGTGGGCGCTGCGCCCCTCGGTCTTGGGACGCAGGAGGCGGCCCAGTCGCTGCGCCTCCTCCTGGCGCGACCCGAACGAGCCGCTCACCTGGATGGCCACCTCCGCCGAGGGCAGGTCGATCGAGAAGTTGGCCACCTTGCTGACCACCAGCAGGCCGACCTCGCCGGAGCGGAAGGCGTTGAAGAGGCGCTGGCGCTCCTTGACCGGGGTCTCGCCCTTGATCACCGGGGCGTCGAGGAGCTCGGCGATCTCGTCGAGCTGGTCGATGTACTGCCCGATCACCAGCGTCGGCTGGCCGGCGTGCTGGCGCACGAGGTCGCGCACCACGTCGATCTTGGCGTGCGTGCACGAGGCCAGCCGGTAGCGGGTGTCGGGGTCGCTGGTGGCGTAGGCGAGCCGCTCGCCGTCCGGAAGGGTGACGCGCACCTCCACGCAGTCGGCCGGGGCGATGTAGCCCTGCGCCTCGATGTCCTTCCACGGCGCGTCGTAGCGCTTCGGCCCGATGAGCGAGAAGACCTCGCCCTCGCGGCCGTCCTCGCGGACCAAGGTGGCGGTCAGCCCGAGCCGGCGGCGGGCCTGGAGGTCGGCGGTCATCCGGAAGATCGGCGCCGGCAGCAGGTGCACCTCGTCGTAGACGATGAGGCCCCAGTCGCGGGCGTCGAGGAGCTCGAGGTGCGGGTAGACGCCCTTCCGCTTGGTCGTCAGCACCTGGTAGGTCGCGATCGTGACCGGGCGGATCTCCTTGACGGCGCCGGAGTACTCGCCGATCTCGTCGGCGGTCAGCGACGTGCGCGCGACGAGCTCGTCCTTCCACTGCCGGGCGCTGACGGTGTTGGTGACGAGGATGAGGGTCGTGGCCTGCGCGTGGGCCATCGAGGCGGCGCCCACGAGCGTCTTGCCGGCGCCGCACGGCAGCACGACGACGCCGGAGCCGCCGTCCCAGAACGACTCGGCCGCCTCGCGCTGGTAGGGGCGCAGGGTCCAGCCCTCCTCGGCCAGGTCGATCGCGTGGGCCTCGCCGTCGACGTAGCCGGCGAAGTCCTCGGCCGGCCAGCCGAGCTTGAGCAGGGCCTGCTTGAGGTTGCCGCGCTCGCTGGGGTGCACCGCGACGCTGTCGTCGTCGATGCGGGCGCCGACCATGCCGGCGACCTTCTTGGCGCGCAGCACCTCCTCGAGGACCGGGCGGTCGACCGACGACAGCACGAGCCCGTGCACGGGGTGCTTCTCCAGGCGCAGCCTGCCGTAGCGGCCCATGGTCTCGGCGACGTCGACGAGCAGCGCGTGCGGGACGGCGTAGCGCGACCAGGTCAGGAGGGCGTCGACGACCTGCTCGGCGTCGTGGCCGGCGGCACGGGCGTTCCACAGGCCCAGCGGCGTCAGGCGGTAGGTGTGGATGTGCTCGGGCGAGCGCTCGAGCTCGGCGAAGGGCGCGATCGCCTTGCGAGCCTCGGCCGCCGACGGGTGGTCGACCTCGAGCAGGAGCGTCTTGTCCGACTGGACGATGAGGGGACCGTCGTTCACCCGCCAATCCTACGGACGACCCTGTGGCGACGGGCCGGCGTCCGCGCTCAGCTGGCCGAGGCGGCCTTCTGCCGGGCACGGAACGCGGCCACGTTGGCCCGCGACGAGCACCGGTCGGAGCAGTAGCGACGCGACTGGTTGGGGGAGGTGTCGACGAAGACGTGGTCGCAGCGGACCTCCGAGCAGGTGCCGAGCCGGGTCGCGCCGAGGTCGCAGACCAGGTTGGCCAGCCCCATCAGGGCCTCGCCGACGAGCAGCTCGGACACCGACGCCGCCTTGTTGGCCACGTGCATGTGCAGGTTGGCCGGGTCGTGGTCGGAGATCATCGGGGTGACGGGGTGCGCGGCCAGCAGGTCGTTGAGCAGGCTCACCACGAGGGGGACGTCGTCGGCGTCGGAGGCTTCGAAGACCTGTCGCAGCCGGGACTGGAAGTCCTGGAGCGAGGCCACGTCGGCCGGCACCAGCGAGCGGTGCAGCCAGGACCGGTCCGCGAGGTGCTCACGCAGGGCTGCCTCGTCGGGCAGCTCGGCGTTGACGAGCGCGGCGGAGCGCTCGGCGTAGCGGATGAAGTCCATCCCACCACTCTACGGAGCGGGCGGGAGGCGCCGAACGCTCGACCTAGGCGCGACGGACGCCCGTGATGCGGTGCACCGCGAACTCGCGTACGTCGTCCGCGCGGTGGTCGAAGGCCGAGAGCCGGCCGCCGTCGAGACGGCGCGGGTCCACGACGCGCTCGCCCGTCGCGCCGTGGTTGTCGACGTAGCCGATGACCACCGTGCTGCCGGCCTCGATCGCCTCCCGCAGCGCGGCCAGGGCGCCCGACGGCGTGGTGGTCTCGGTGGTGGCGGGGCGCGAGGCCCCGGCCCGGTCGCCGGCGCGGATCGCGGTGGCCACGGCCTGGGCCTGGGCGACCTGCCGCGCGTGGACCGCACCGGCCGGACGCCGACCCCGACGGGTGCGGGCGCGGTGGAGGTCCGGGCGGCTGACCCGGACGGTCCCGTCGGCCGCCTCGACGACCGGGGCGGCACCGAGCTCGCGCAGCCGCGGCAGCAGCACGTCGAGGGGCGAGGTGGCGATCGCGACCGTGGGCGCCAGCAGGCGCAGGCCCAGCGACCGTGCCCGCGCGTCGTGCACGAGGGCGGCCAGCGCCGCCTCGTCGTCGGCGCGCAGGAACGCCTCGGCGTGGCCGACCCGGACGCTGCCGAAGGTGCGGGCGACGTCGTCGACGAGGAAGTCCAGCGGCTGCGGCACCGGCGTCTGGGACACCGACGCCAGGAAGTCGCGGACCTCGAGGGCGGACCAGCCGGCGTCGAAGCCGCGCCGCAGCGACCCGGAGGTGAATCGGTAGACGGTGGCACCGCCGCGCGACTCGACGTCCGCGAGCAGGTGCAGCCGGCGCGCGACCTCCGTCTCGAGCGGCCCGGGCGCCACCGCGGTGAGGTCGGCCTGCAGCAGGACGTGGTCGACGGGCCGTGGCAGGTGGGGCGCGATCGCGGCGGCGGCTCCGGTCAGGTCCCCCTCCGCGACGAGCCGGCCGCTCGGGGGGAGGGCGCCGGCCCCGCTGACGCCGAGGGCCGCCGACTCGGTCAGCGCCGCGGTCACCAGGTCGGTGAACACCGCGGGTCGGCGCGGCCGCAGCCAGCCGACGCGCTGCACGAGCGAGGCGATCCCGGTGCCGGCCGCCAGCACCTCGCCGTCGGGGACCTCGGCGAGGACCCGCAGGGCCAGCCGCCGCGCCTCCTCCGCGAGCCCGCTCGACAGCTCGGGCGCCAGGGCGTTCCACGACTTGCCGGCGGCGTCGCGGGACCCGACCAGGGAGGGGACGCGGCTGCTGTCGAGCCACCCGCCCACCAGCCGCGCCCACCGCTCCGCGATGGGCAGCGTCGACCACACGTCGAACTCGTCGGTGGGCAGCCACGACGGCGTCCCGTCCGCGACGGCGGCCTCGGCCACCAGGCCGGCCGACAGCGCGACCTCCACGAGGAGCGCCGCGCCGGCCTCGTCGACGTGGAGCTCGCGGGCGACCGACTTGAGGTCGCGGACCGCGAGCCCGCCGCTGCGCAGCACGCTCGGCGGCGCGACCCCCCAGCCGTCGAGCAGCAGCTCCACCCGGCGTACGACGTCGAAGGCCGCGCCGGCCGCGCTGCGGGCGACCAGCGCGGCGTCGCGCGTGGAGGTGGCCAGGGCTGGCACGTCGTCGACGGGATCGGCGGTCGTCCGGCCGCCGCGCAGCGCGAGCCCCACCTCGCCGGGCAGCACGACCGTGTCGCCGTCGCGCGGCACCAGCAGCCGCCGGCTGATCAGCTCCTCGGCGGGCGACCGGGCCTCGTCGGGCGACACGGTGCGCCGGGCCGACCCCGTCGTGCCCTCGCCGCCGTGCGCGTCGACGTGGCGCAGCATCGCCGCGGCCGCCGGGCTCAGCTCGGCCAGGCGGGCCTCCACCTCGGCCGGCGGCGCCGGCTCGGGACTCGCCGGCCGGAGCCCGCTGGTGACCCCCGGCATGCCGCGCATCGCGTCGGCCACGGCGGTCAGGGCCCGCACCCCGCCGGAGCCCTCCCAGGCCAGGGCGAGGTCGAGCAGCCGCTGCAGCGCGGCCCTCGTCCGGGCCGGGTCCGCGTGGACGATCGAGATCAGCTGCTCCGAGGTGGTTTGGCCCGCCACGAGGAGGGCATCAAGCACGGAGAGCTCCAGGCGGTCCAGGCCGTCCAGGGCGCGGTGGATCGACGAACGAGTGGCGGCCCGCGAGGCCAGCTGTGAGGAATCCTGAGGGGCGGGTGTGGCGAGATCCGGACGGGCCCTGAGCAGCGCGAGGAGCCGCTCGTCCGACCAGCTGCGGAGCTGGTCGGCGAACGTGCGCGCGGGTGTCGTCGACGCTGGGCTGGACATCCCTCTTACGCTACTCGCCGGGTCGGCACCACCGCCCCCACATCTCGACACGGGCGAAGAGGGCCGGGCATGAAGAACGTCGATCTGCACCACGGGGCCTCGACCGACGTCGGGCTGGTCCGCAAGGTCAACGAGGACTCGTTCCTCGTGGCGCCTCCGGTGTTCGCCGTCGCCGACGGCATGGGCGGCCACTCCGGCGGCGACGTCGCCAGCCAGATGGCGGTCGAGGAGTTCCAGCGCCTCGCCGAGGACTACGACCCCGCGCGGGGCGCGGAGCAGGTCGCCGCCGCCTTCGCCCGCGCCCAGGCGCGCATCGTCGACTACGGCGAGGCCCACCGGGCCCTCCAGCCCGGCTGGCACGCCGGCACCACCGCCGTCGTGGCCGTGCTGGTCGACGACCACGGCGTGGCCAAGTGGCTCCTGGCCAACCTCGGCGACTCACGGATCTACCGGATCACCGAGGGCCGCCTCGAGCAGGTCAGCGTCGACCACTCCGTGGTGCAGGAGCTCGTCGACTCCGGCCGGATCACCCCCGAGGAGGCCGCCACCCACCCCGAGCGGCACGTCATCACCCGCGCCCTCGGCAGTCCCGAGGGCATCGACCCCGACTTCTTCCTGCTGCCGCTCGGCTCGGTCGAGCGGCTCCTGCTGTGCAGCGACGGCGTGACCGGGATGATCGAGGACGAGGAGATCGAGCAGATCCTCGAGTCCGTCGCCGACCCCCGCGACGCGGCCGACCAGCTGGTGCGGGCCGCGGTGGCGGCCGGAGGTCGTGACAACGCCACGGCGGTCGTCGTCGATGTGGTGGGATTGGTGAAGGACGCGACCTACGACTCGCAGCGCCAGCTGGAGAGTCTCGAATCCAAGCTGGGGGGACGACTGTGAGCACAGAGGCCAGGTTCGCGACGGGGGACTGGTACGCCGTCGTGGGCGAGCGCGTCACGGTGATCCTGCCCGGCAGCCGGCGCGACCGCGTCGCCGGGCTGTGGGACCTCGCCGACTCCGGTGCCGACGCCGACGCCGTCCTCGACGCGCTGCTCGCCGGCGGCCTCTCCTCGCTCGACCACTTCGCGCTCGTCGCCCACAGCGACGACTCCACCCGGCTCATCGTGCGGGGCGCCCCCTCCGCCGCCGTCTCGACCACGGCCGGCGACGACGTCGTCACCGCGGCCGCGGGCACGGCCTGGGCCGAGCGGCTGGTCACCGGCGTGACCAGCCTCCGCGTGACGCTCACCGGCGACGGTCCCACGGACCACGTGCTGACGCCCGGCCTCGCCCGCGTCTCCGTGGTCGAGTTCGGTGAGCCGGCCCACCGCGCGCCCGCCGCTCCCGAGTCCCCGGCCGCCCCCGCCGTGTCCGAGGCTCCGGCCGAGCAGTCCGACACTGCCCCGGCCGCCGAGGACGGACCGGCCACCGAGGCCATGCCCGTCCTCGCGCCGGCGCCCGTCGCCGTCCCCGCGCAGGCTCCCGCCCCGGCGCCCTTCGTCGCCGAGGCCGAGCCCGTCGCGGCACCACCGCTCACCTTCGGCCGGCCCGAGGACGACCCGACGCCCACCGGCGAGACGCCGGCCGTCCCGGCCGAGCAGCCGGAGTGGCCCGACCTCGACGGCCAGACCCAGGCCGGACCACCGGCCGCGGCGTTCGACCGTCCGCCCATCCCCGGGCAGGAGATCGCCCCCGAGGTGGTCGCCGACCCGGTGGCGTCGCTGGTCTTCTCCACCGGCGACGTCGTCGCCGTCGACCGCGCGGTGCTCGTCGGGCGTGCCCCCGAGGCGCGACGCTTCGCCTCGCACGACCAGCCCCACGTCGTGACGGTGCCGAGCCCGCACCAGGAGATCTCCTCCACCCACCTCGAGATCCGCCCGGGCGCGGGCGCCGACCACGGGTCGGCCATCGCGACCGACCTCGGCTCGACCAACGGCACGGTGCTGGCCCAGCCGGGCCTCGACGCCGAGGAGCTCAAGCCCGGCATCGCGGTGAGCCTGATCCCCGGCGCGGTCCTCGACCTCGGCGACGGCGTCACGATCCAGGTCACCAACCCCTGAGCGACACCGCCGTGACCCAGCACCCCCACCCCGCGACCTACCCGGTCGCCCAGCTCGAGCGGCGCTTCACCGCGTTCGCCGTCGACCGGCTACTCGCCTGGTCGCTCCTCGCCCTGGTCGGCGTGGTCACCTACCTCGTCGTGTCCGACGAGGTGTGGACCGTGGTCGGCGCGGTCGCCGCCGCCATGGTGCTGCTCTGGCTGGTGCTCGCCGTCGTCCTGGGCGTCAGCGGCACCTCTCCCGGCAAGGCGATGTCCGGGCTCCGCGTGGTCCATCACGGCACCGGGACGCCCATCGGCGTCGGCCCGGCCCTGCTGCGCTCGCTCGTGCTCGGCATCGCCGGCCTGCCCACCTTCGGCCTCGGTCTCGCCACCCTGGCCTGGACGGCGGTCGAGGACCGCGGCCGCCAGCGTCGCGGCTGGCACGACCACCTGGCGCACACCGTCGTGGTCGACGTACGCCCGGTGCCGGAGGTCGCCGACACCGAGGCCGACGAGGGCCCGCGTCACATCGTCAACCTCACCGCGATGCGGCTCGTGCCCGCCCCGCCGGTCGAGGCGGTCCGCACGCCGGAGAGGTCGGAGCACTCCGTGCGCCGCCAGCCGCTCCCCGCCGAGGTGACGACGCCTCCGGCGGGCGCCGTCCCCCCGGCCGCTCCACCCCGCTCGACCCCGCCGCCGGCGCAGCCGCAGCACCAGCCGGGCCCACGCCACGCGGCCCCGCCGCAGGCAGCACCGCCGCAGCAGCGCCCCCCTCAGCAGGCGCCCCCTCAGCAGGCGCCTCCGCAGCACGCCGCGCCGCCGTCCCCCCAGGGCCCGCCCGGCCGGGTGCCTGCCGGCCCGGCGAGGTGGCGGGTGCACTTCGACAACGGCGAGAGCTTCGTCATCGCCGGCCTCGCGCTCGTCGGCCGTCGTCCCGAGGCCCGCAGCGGCGAGCAGGTCGCCCACCTCATCCCGCTCGCGTCCGCGGACATGTCGGTGTCCAAGACCCACGCCCAGTTCGGTCCGGCCGGCGACGGCACGATCGTCGTGATGGACCGCGGCTCGACCAACGGCACGATCCTGGTGCGCCAGGGCATGTCGCGGCAGCTCGCCCCGGGCAAGCCGGCCGCGCTCGTCGACGGCGACAAGGTCGTCTACGGCGACCGCGAGATGGTCATCACCCGCGAGCGCTGACCAGCGCCCGGCCCGCAGGCCTAGCGGGTCAGCGCGACCGGGACCCGGGTGACCCCGCCCCGAGCGCCGAGCCAGACGAGCTGGCCGTCGTCGAGGCGGCCGGGGGAGCGGGGCCCGCTGACCGTGACGGTGAAGCTCGCCGACTGCCCCGGCGCGAGGCGTACGGCGAGGGGCCGGACGCTCACCCGGTGCGAGGTGAAGCCCCGGGCGGTGACCGAGAAGTACTCGGCGCGGCGGCCGATGTTGGTCACCCGGCGGACCGCCGTGGTCTGCCGGGCCGACAGCAGCAGCGAGCTGGTGTTGAGGTCGGCCAGGGTGTGGGTGCGCAGCGCGCGGCGCCACGCGGCGGGGTCGACGTCGAGCGCGAGGTGGGCGGTGGGGGCGCGACCCGGCAGGGCGCCCGAGCCCTGCTCGAGGGAGGACGAGCCCGGGACGGGCCGGGCGGACGTGACGACGAGGGACCGCACGACCGCCGCGGAGCGGTCCGGGTCCTCGCCGAGCACCAGTGCCGCCAGTCCGCTGGCGTGGGCGGTCGCGGCGGAGCTGCCGCTGAAGACGCCCCACCCGCGACCCAGGGAGTCGGGGACCGCGCCGAGGACGGCGTCACCGTCGGCGACGGCGTCGGGCTTGAGCGCCGCACCGCGCGGGTCGCCCGGCGCGCTCCAGGGAGCGGTGCGCCGGGTGCCGGGCTCGCCCTCGACCCGAGCCATCCGCAGCCGGGCGGCCGGGTGTCGCGCCACCCACCGGCTGAGCCGGCGACCGGCGTCGGCGGCGAGGTGGACCGTCGGGACGGTGTGGAAGTCGGCCGTCACGCCGCCGGGGCGCTGGTTGACGAGCACCATGGCTCGTCCGCCGGCCTGGGCGACGGACTCGGACTTGTCGATGCGGCCGATCCCGCCGCGGCGGCAGATGACGATCCGGTCGGCGACCCGCCGGGAGTCGAGCGCCCCCTGCCGGCACTGGGCGGCGACGCGACGGGGGACACCCGGCGCCGCAGCGTCCTGGGCCCGGACGGCCCGGCCGCGCACGCCGACCGGCCGACCACCGCCGGTCCACGACTGCCCGCCGGGCACCGTGATCCGACCTCGCGACATCCGCCCGACGGCGGCACCGACCGTGGTGACCCACGGGCTCGCGTGGGCGGCGTACGACGCGTCGGCGGCGCTGCCGGCGGCACCCATCACCACGACGTCGGCCTCCGCTGCGCCGAGCAGGGCGCGCTGCAGCGTGTCGACGCCCTCGCCACCGGCGAGGGCCAGGGTGAGCACGTCCACACCGTCGGCGACGGCGGCGTCGACGGCGGAGACCACGTCGGCCGTCGAGCAGCCGTCGTCAGCGGGGTCGGGTGCGCCCCAGCACGCCTTGTAGGCGGCGATGCGCGCCTGCGGCGCGACGCCGCCGAACCGGCCCGCGTCACGGCCGTCGACGCGCACGCTCACGCCGGCGTTGCCGGCGGCGACCGACGAGACCTGGGTGCCGTGGCCGAGGACGTCGAGGGGCGACAGCGCCTCCGACGAGCGGACCCGGTCCGCGCCGAAGCCGTCGACGAACCACCGGGCGCCCACGACCTTGCGCGTGCAGTCCTCGGCCGTCCAGCCCTCACCCTCGGCGCACGTGCCCGCGAACCCCTGCGGATCGGCGCCGAGCCCGGGCACCACCGCGAAGGCGGGGGACTGCGGGGCGATCCCGGAGTCGACGACGCCGATGACCACGCCGGCGCCGCCGCGCAGCCTCGGGCTGGCCGCGGCGCCGTCGACGGCGGCCGAGGCCGGGCGGGCCGCCAGCGGGCGCACCGTGTCGGCCTCGATGGCGGCGATGCCCGGCTGGTCGTCGAGGACGGCGACCTGCTCCTCGGTGAGCGGGGCCGCGAACCCGTTGAGGGCCGTCGTCCAGCGGTAGACGGGCTCGCCGGCCCCGATCGCCGCGAGGGCGGCGTCCTGGCGGGCGAGGAGCTCCGGCGCGTCCGCGCGGCCGGCGGCGGTGCCCGCGCCCTGGAGCGTGACGAGGGTCAACGGCTGCGCGGGGGCGGGGCCCGACGGTGCGCCGTCAGCGCGTGCGGTGGTCGCCGCGGCCAGGGTGGGGACACCGAGCGCGAGCGCGAGCGCACCGGTCCCGAGCATCCGTCCCACCCGTCGTGCCGGCACCGCGCCCGTCCTCTCCGCTGGTCTGCTGGTCATCGGTCGTCCCACGAGTCTTCCATGGTCCCAGCAGCCTCGCCCCCCGATCAAACGCGGGACGGCAGAACCCGTTGGTCGAGCGCTGGGAGCGCCGCCTATTCTGTGCCAGCGCGCGTGGATCCACGCCGCGTCCGGCGGAGCTGAGTGGAGTGGACCGTGCCCAGTGGCAAGGTGAAGTGGTTCGACGCGGAGAAGGGCTTCGGCTTCCTGTCCCAGGACGACGGACCGGACGTCTACGTCCACTCCGACGCGCTTCCCGAGGGGATCGCCACGCTCAAGGCGGGCACGAAGGTCGAGTTCGGCATCGCCCAGGGCCGCCGCGGCGACCAGGCGCTGCAGGTGCGCGTGCTCGACGCGCCCGCCTCGGTCAGCCGCAACCAGCGCAACGCCCAGCGCAAGCAGCCCGAGGCGATGGTCACCATCGTCGAGGACCTCATCAAGATGCTCGAGGGCGTCGAGGAGACCTACCGCCGCGGCCGGCACCCCGAGCGCGCGGCCGCGCGGGGCACCGCCAAGGTGCTGCGCGCCCTCGCAGACGAGCTGGAGATCTAGCCCGGTCCCTGGCCCGCGCCCGTCGGTGGGCGTACGCCGTCGTGCCGCACGGGCGTCGGTGCGCTCCGCTGCGGCCGGCGGACCAGGACGAAGGTCGCCCACAGGCCCAGCACGCCGGCGGCGATGCCGAGCCCGAGCTGGGGCATGAGCGGCATGGCGATGCCGATGAATCCGCCTATCACCCACGCCAGCTGCAGCGTGGTGTCGGAGCGGGCGAAGGCGCTGGCCTGGATGCGGCTCGGCACGTCGCGCTGGATCGTGGAGTCGAGCGACAGCTTGGCCAGCGACTGCGCCAGGCCGGCGGTCAGCCCGAGCAGCACGAGGGTGAGCAGTCCGTAGAACAGCGCGGCCAGCAGGGCGACCGCCGCGTCGGCGACCAGGGCCAGCACGACGGTCACCGACGGGTTGAGCCGTTGTAGCAGCGACCCGATGGCGATCCCGAGCGTGTTGCCGAAGCCGGCCGCGCCGATGACCAGCGCGAGCAGGAGCTCGGGGGCGTAGTCGCCGATGGGGTTGTCGCGCAGGAGGAACGCCATGAACATCGTCAGGAAGCCGGACAGCCACCGCGGTCCGCAGTTGGCGCGCAGGGCGAAGGCGACGGCAGAGGGGATGCGGGTGCGGGGTCGCCGGCCGGTGCCGGCGTCCTCGCTGTCGCCCGTCAGCGTGAGCTCGCCCTCGCCCTGGCTGGCGTCGACCTTCTCGGGCAGGCGGATCGCCCAGATGGTGGCGAGCACGAAGACGACGAACGCGTAGCGCAGCGACCACTCGGGACCGAACGTCGAGGCGACGAAGGCCAGCGGCGCCGAGATGCCCGCCCCCACGATGCCGGCGAGCGAGACCCGGGCGTTGGCCTTGACCAGGGTGAGGTCGGGCGGCAGCAGCCGCGGCACGGCGGCCGCGCGCGTGACGCCGTAGGCCTTCGACGCGACCAGCACGCCCAGCGCCGCGGGGAACAGCCAGCCCGACTCGGTCACGACCGCGGTCGCCAGGACCCAGCAGAGGAAGCCGCGCGTGGCCATCGTCGCGCCGACGGCCCAGCGACGACCGTGGCTGAACCGGTCGAGGAACGGGCCGATGAGGGGCGCCACGATCGCGAACGGCAGCATCGTGAGGCCGAGGAAGAGCGCCACCTGGCCGCGTGCCTCGCCGGTCGGCACCTGGAAGAACAGCGTGCCGGCCAGCGAGATCGCCACCGCGGCGTCGCCGGCCGCGTTGAAGGCGTGCAGCTCGATCAGCCGGGACAGCCCGGAGTCACCGGCTCCCTCGGCCCGTGCGGCCCGACGCGCCTGGGACACCGCGAACTGGCCCGCCGTGCCGGCTCCGCGCCCGGCCACCTTCGCGCCCCGGCCGGCGGCCCGCACCCCGCGTGCGGCGCCCGACAGCGAGCGGCGTACGGCTCCCGAGCGGGGCGGCGAGGACTGCTCCCGACGCGGCCCCGGGGCGGGGTCGGGGCGGTCGGAGGTCACGGGCACCATCTTGGCCTACCGACCCGACAGCGCGGAGGAGGACGCGGAGGAGGACGCGGGGGAGGACGCGGACGAGGACGTGAAGGCGGTGATGGGGGAGGACGTCCGCGACGCTCCGGCGCGCGGCCCGGCAGGACAGGAGTGGTGGGCGTTTGCCACAATGCCCACGTGATCGCTCTCCCCACCCGTGCCGGCAAGCCGGACTCGACCCTCGTCAAGGCCGTCGACCTGGCGCGCAGCGTCGTGCTCGAGCTCGCCGACGCGTCCGAGGTGGGCGACCACCTCGGTGCGCACGCCGAGGGCGAGCGCCTCGTCACCCACCACTTCGCGTGCCTCAGCGCCGGCTACCCGGGCTGGCACTGGTCGGTGACCCTGACCCGCGCCAAGCGCGGCAAGGACCTCACGGTCAACGAGGTCGTGCTGCTGCCCGGCGACGACGCGATCGTCGCTCCCGCGTGGCTGCCCTACAAGGAGCGCCTCCAGCCCGGCGACCTGTCGCCCGGCGACCTGCTCCCCGTCGAGGACGAGGACGCGCGGCTGGTGCCGACCTACCTCGTCGGCGACGACCCGCTGGACACCCCGCTCGACGGCGACGCCCGGGCGCAGGTGCGCCGCGTGGCCGAGGACCTCGGCCTCGGTCGGGTCCGCACGCTGAGCCGCGAGGGCATCGACATGGCCGCCGAGCGCTGGTACGCCGGTCCCGGCGGTCCCGAGTCACCCCTGGCCAAGAGCGCCCCGGACACCTGCTGGTCGTGCGGCTTCCTGGTGCGCCTCAACGGCTCGCTCTCCGAGCGGTTCGGCGTCTGCGCCAACGGCAACGCCAACGACGACGGCCGTGTGGTCACCTTCGACCACGGCTGCGGGGCGCACTCCGAGGTCAAGCTCGCGCGCAAGCAGCAGCCGCTGCCCATGCCGGACCACGTCTTCGACACCCTCACCGACGACGAGATCGAGCAGCTCTGAGGCGCGCGGGCTCAGTCCCGCGCCAGCACCCAGACGGCGTACTCGTCGTTGGGCTCGTGCAGCTCGTAGCTGCCGAACCGGTGCACCACCCGGAGCCCGGCCGCGGCCACGTCGGCGACGAACTCGTCCGGCGGGTAGGTCCGGCTCCCGGTCTTCACCGCGCTGAGGTGGAAGCCGGCGAGCACCCGGCCGCCGGGCGCCAGCAGGTCGCGCAGCCGAGCCAGGACCGCACGCTCGGTGCCCTCGCCGAGGTAGATGAACACGTTGCCGACCACGACCACGAGGTCGAAGCCGCCGACCTGCTCGGGGTCGAGCGCCAGCGCCTCGTGGGGGAGCACCTCGAGACCGGCGTACGTCGCCTGTGACTGCGCGCGCAGCTCCGGGTCGGGCTCCGTCGCGACGACGTCGTGCCCGCGCGCGGCCAGGGCGGCGGCGACCCGTCCCATGCCCGAGCCGACGTCGAGGATCCGCGCTCCCCGCGGCACGAGGGCGTCGGCCAGCCGGGCCTCGCCGTCGACGTCGTCGCCGCGCGCCACCCGCTCGGCGAAGTGCTCGCCGTAGCCGCGGTTGCCCTCGCCGGCCAGCTCCCAGCGGGTGGGCGGCAGGCTCATCGGCCGGCCTGCTGGAGCGCGCGCTCCTTGCGGCGGCGGCGGCAGTACTCCAGGCCGCACAGCCCGAGGCCGAAGCCGGCCAGGCAGGTCCAGAGCCACCACGTCCGGCCGTTGTCCTGCAGCGTGCCCCAGAAGGGGAGCAGGCCGAGGAAGGCCAGCAGCCACAGCGCGGTGCCGACCTCGGTGGTGCGGACCCCGTCGACGTCGAGCGGCTCGACCTGCGCGACGACGTAGGTGCGGTTGCCGATCTCGTGCTGCGTCGGCTGCTCGTCGCCCAGGTCCACGCGGTCACGCTACACGCGCGACACGGGCGGAAACACGGGCGTAGCACGCTTCTGCCACACTGCCGTCCCGTGACCGACGAGACCAAGACGGCAGAGCAGTCCCCCAGGGCCACGGGCCTCGACGGGTTCTTCCAGATCACCGAGCGCGGGTCCACCGTGGGCCGGGAGGTGCGCGGCGGTGTCGTGACCTTCCTGACGATGGCCTACATCGTCGTGCTCAACCCGCTCATCCTGGGCTTCGTGCCGGACTCGACCGGCGCCTTCCTCGGCGGCGGCACCGGCGACGGCTCCAACCTGCCGGTGATCGCCGCCGGCACGGCACTGGTCGCGGGCGTGCTCACGATCCTGATGGGGTCGGTCGCCAACTTCCCGCTCGCGCTGGCCACCGGGCTCGGCCTCAACGCGTTCGTGGCCAACGCGATCGCCACCCGGTCCACGTGGGCCGACGCGATGGGGCTCATCGTGCTCGAGGGCATCATCATCCTGGTCCTCGTGCTGACCGGGTTCCGCAAGGCCGTCTTCCACGCCGTCCCGCAGCAGCTCAAGATCGCCATCTCGGTCGGCATCGGCCTCTTCATCGCGCTCATCGGCTTCGTCGACGCGGGCTTCGTCACCCGGATCCCCGACGCCGCCCTCACGACCGTCCCGGTGCAGCTCGGCAGCGGCGGAACGCTCACCGGCTGGCCTGTCCTCGTCTTCGCCGTCGGCGTCGTCCTCATCATCGCGCTGTGGGTGCGCCACGTGCGCGGCGCGATCCTCATCTCCATCGTCGCGACCGCCGTCCTCGCGTTCGTCATCCAGGCCGTGCTCGACCTCGGCTCGGTGGCCGAGGAGGGCCCGGGCAACTGGTCGCTCAACGTCCCCGAGCTCAACGGCGTCGTCGACGTGCCCGACTTCGGCACCCTCGGCGAGTTCTCCCTCTTCGGGGCGTTCTCCTCCGTCGGCGTGCTCGCCGCGCTGCTGCTCGCGTTCACGCTGCTGCTGGCCGACTTCTTCGACACCATGGGCACGATGACCGCCATCGGCGCCGAGGCCGGGCTCAACGACGAGGAGGGGATCCCGCCCCACGCCCAGCGCATCCTCATCGTCGACTCGGTCGCCGCCATGGCCGGTGGCGCCGCGGGCGTCTCGTCCAACACCTCCTACATCGAGTCCGCCTCCGGCGTCGGCGAAGGCGCCCGTACGGGCCTGGCGTCGGTCGTGACCGGGCTGCTGTTCCTGCTGAGCACCTTCTTCGCGCCGATCGTCGAGGCGATCCCCTCCGAGGCCGCGGTCCCTGCGCTGGTGCTGGTCGGCTTCCTGATGATGCAGCAGGTCAAGGGCATCGCGTGGGACGACCTCGAGATCGCCATCCCGGCGTTCCTCACGATCGTGTTGATGCCCTTCACCTACTCCATCTCGGTCGGCATCGGCGCCGGCTTCCTGGCGTACGTCCTCATCAAGGTCGTGGTCGGCAAGGCCCGCGAGGTGCACCCGCTCATGTGGCTCGTCGCGGCGCTCTTCGTCGTCTACTTCGCGATCGACCCGATCACCTCCTGGCTCACCTGAGGGTCCGGTCTGGCCGTCCTCGTCGTGCAGGAGTCCCCGCCCAGGGAGTCGGCGGGCCGGCCCCCGCCACCCCGTGGTTTCCCCGCATATGCGGGGAAACCGGAACTTCCAGGGGTGTACACACCCCCAGAAGTTCGGAACTGCCTCGAGATGTCCACGGCCGGGTGCGGCGGTGACCCGTCAGGCGGCGCCCAGGGTGGCGGCAGATCGTCCCCGTACGTCGCCCGCGCTGCGATGTGCCGCCACCACGAGGCGCGAGCCGAAGAGCCGACGCACCCCCGAGCGGCAGGCCCCGCCTTGCACCACCGCCGGAATAGTTAGCACAGGTAATGAGTTATGCTAACGACATGCCGACCAGAGACCTCCGCTCCGACGCCGGGCTCGCCTCCGAGCTCCGGGCAGGTGTCATGCGCCTGCGCCGCCGACTGGTCTCCGAGCGCCACCCCGACAACGACCTGAGCATCCCGCAGATGGTCGTGCTCGGGCTGCTGGTCCGCCTCGGCGACCAGAGCATCGGCGAGCTGGCCCGCGCCGAGCGCGTGCAGCCGCCGTCGATGACCCGGACGGTCAACTGCCTGGAGGCCGACGGCTACGTCGTGCGCCGGCCCCACGAGAGCGACGGCCGCCAGGTCGTCGTCACCCTCACCGACGCCGGCCGGGCGGCGGTGCTGGCCGACCGCCAGCGTCGTGACGCCTGGCTCTCCCAGCAGCTCGCGCGGCTCACCCCCGCCGAGCGCGCCACCCTCCGCGAGGCTGCCCCGATCCTGGCCCGCCTCGCGATGACCGACTGACCTGCTGACCGCACCACCGACTGAGGAGTCACCACGAGTCCCACCTTCCGCTCCCTGGCCAACGCCAACTACCGCCGCTACGCCGCCGGCGGTGTCGTCTCCAACACCGGCACCTGGATGCAGCGCGTCGCGCAGGACTGGCTGGTGCTCGAGCTCGCCGTCGGGTCCGGCGCCACCGCGCTGGGCATCACGACCGGGCTCCAGTTCCTGCCGTTCCTGCTGCTGACCCCGATCGCCGGCCTCGTCGCCGACCGCATGCCCAAGCAGCGGCTGCTCCAGCTGACCAACCTCGGCATGGCGCTGCCCGCCGCCGTGCTCGGCGTCCTCGCCGTCACCGGCACCGCCGAGGTCTGGCACGTCTACCTGCTCGCCCTCCTGCTCGGCGCCGCGTCGGCCTTCGACGCCCCGGCCCGCCAGTCGTTCGTCTCCGAGCTCGTCGACCCCGGTGACCTCACCAACGCGGTGGGCCTCAACTCCGCCAGCTTCAACGCCGCCCGCCTCGTCGGCCCCGGCCTCGCCGGCGTGCTCATCGCCGCCTTCGGCGGGGGAGCGGCAGCGACCGGCTGGGTCATCCTCTTCAACGCGGTGTCGTACGCCGCCCCGATCTGGTCGCTGCGCCACCTCGACGTCAGCCGCATCGACGCCGCGGCGCCCGCCGACCGGGGGCCC
Organism: Nocardioides renjunii; assembly: GCF_034661175.1. Classification (NCBI taxonomy): domain Bacteria; kingdom Bacillati; phylum Actinomycetota; class Actinomycetes; order Propionibacteriales; family Nocardioidaceae; genus Nocardioides; species Nocardioides renjunii. The sequence continues at coordinate 819,212 of NZ_CP141058.1, forward strand.
GGCGCCATCGAGGAGGGCGTCGCCTACGTCCGGGCCCGCCCCGACCTGCTCCTCGTCCTGAGCATGGTGTTCTTCGCCGGCACGTTCGGCCTCAACTTCCAGATCACCTCCGCGCTCATGGCCACCGAGGTCTTCGGCAAGGGGCCCGAGGAGTTCGGCCTGCTCGGCACCTTCCTGGCCGTCGGCTCGCTGACGGGGGCGCTGCTGGCCGCCCGCCGCGCCCAGGTCCGGCACCGGCTGGTCGTCGGCTCCGCCCTGGCCTTCGGCACGACCGTGGTGCTGGCCGGGCTGATGCCGTCCTACCTGACCTTCGCGCTGCTCGCGCCGGTCACCGGCCTCACGGCGCTCACCTTCATCACCGCGGCCAACACCTACATGCAGCTGCACACCGACGCCGGCGTGCGCGGGCGGGTGATGGCGCTCTACCTGATGATCTTCATGGGCGGCACCCCGGTGGGCGCGCCCATCATCGGCTGGATCGGCCAGGAGTACGGCGCGCGCTGGACGCTGATCGGCGGCGGGCTCATGACGATCGCCGGGGTTGCGTTGTCTGCGATCATGTACCTGAGGCTCGAACGGGCGCGTCGGGAGCGGGTCGTCGAGGCCGGCCGACCGGCCGCGGAGAGGGCGTCCGCGGCGTTTTGACCCTGCCGTGGCGCCCGAGTAGCCTCGTTCCTTGTGTGTCTGGCTCGTCCAGACCCATGCGCATGCACGGACGGCGCCCATTCGCAGGGCGCAGGCCCGGGGCGCAGCACCCCCAGCACTCGCAACAGGCACACCGCAGCAACGCACGACCCCGAGTCCGGCACCGCGCCGGGCCGTGACGAGACGACAGAGAGAGGGAACCACCCGGTGCCCACCATCAACCAGCTGGTCCGCAAGGGCCGCCAGGACAAGGTGTCGAAGAACAAGACGCCTGCCCTGAAGGGATCCCCGCAGCGCCGTGGCGTCTGCACCCGCGTCTACACCACCACCCCGAAGAAGCCGAACTCCGCCCTCCGCAAGGTCGCCCGCGTGCGCCTGAGCAGTGGCGTCGAGGTCACCGCCTACATCCCGGGTGTCGGTCACAACCTGCAGGAGCACTCGATCGTGCTCGTCCGCGGCGGCCGTGTGAAGGACCTTCCCGGCGTCCGCTACAAGATCATCCGCGGCTCGCTCGACACCCAGGGTGTCAAGAACCGCAAGCAGGCCCGCAGCCGCTACGGCGCGAAGAAGGAGAAGTAATGCCTCGCAAGGGTCCCGCTCCCAAGCGCCCCCTCGTCGTCGACCCGGTCTACGGCTCGCAGCTGGTCACCCAGCTCGTCAGCAAGGTCCTCCAGGACGGCAAGAAGGCCGTGGCGCAGCGCATCGTCTACACCGCCCTCGAGGGTTGCCGCGACAAGACCGGCACCGACCCCGTCGTCACGCTCAAGCGCGCGATGGACAACGTCAAGCCGGCCATCGAGGTCAAGTCCCGCCGCGTCGGCGGCGCGACCTACCAGGTCCCCGTCGAGGTCAAGGCCAACCGCTCCACCACGCTGGCCCTGCGCTGGCTCGTGGGCTACGCCGCCGACCGCCGCGAGAAGACCATGGCCGAGCGCCTCATGAACGAGATCCTCGACGCGAGCAACGGCCTCGGTGCCGCTGTGAAGAAGCGCGAGGACACCCACAAGATGGCCGAGTCCAACAAGGCCTTCGCCCACTACCGCTGGTGATCGCGGGGGGCCGTACGACCCGCACTGCGCGGCGTACGGCCCTCCACCCCACCACCCCACCAACTCCGAGGGACTGAGACACAGACGTGGCCGTCGACATCACCACCGACCTCAACCAGGTCCGCAACATCGGCATCATGGCGCACATTGACGCCGGCAAGACCACCACCACCGAGCGCATCCTCTTCTACACCGGCATCACCTACAAGATCGGTGAGGTCCACGAGGGCGCGGCCACCATGGACTGGATGGAGCAGGAGCAGGAGCGCGGCATCACGATCACGTCCGCCGCGACGACCTGCTGGTGGAAGAAGCACCAGATCAACATCATCGACACCCCCGGTCACGTCGACTTCACCGTCGAGGTCGAGCGCTCGCTGCGCGTCCTCGACGGGGCCGTCGCGGTGTTCGACGGCGTCGCCGGTGTCGAGCCCCAGTCCCAGACCGTGTGGCGCCAGGCCAACAAGTACGCCGTGCCGCGCATGTGCTTCGTCAACAAGCTCGACCGCACCGGTGCCGACTTCTACAAGGTCGTCGACTCCATCGTCGAGCGCCTGCACGCGACCCCGCTCGTGCTGCAGCTGCCCATCGGTGCCGAGTCCGACTTCATCGGCGTCGTCGACCTCGTCGAGATGCACGCCAAGGTGTGGCGCGGCGAGACCGAGATGGGTGAGGACTACACGGTCGAGGAGATCCCGGCCGACCTCGCCGACAAGGCCGCCGAGTACCGCGAGAAGCTCGTCGAGACCCTCGCCGAGGCCGACGACGACATCATGGAGGTCTACCTCGAGGACGGCGACGTCTTCGACGTGCCGACCCTCAAGGCCGCCATCCGCCGCGCGACGCTGGCCGACAAGCTCAACCCGATCCTCACCGGCACCGCCTTCAAGAACAAGGGCGTGCAGCCCCTGCTCGACGCGGTCGTCGACTACCTCCCCTCGCCGCTGGACGTCGACGCCATCGTCGGCCACAAGCCCAACGACGAGGACACCGAGATCCTGCGCCAGCCGAGCGACGCGGAGCCCTTCTCGGGCCTGGCGTTCAAGATCGCCTCGGACCCGCACCTCGGCAAGCTGATCTACGTCCGCGTCTACTCCGGCAAGCTGGAGGCCGGCTCGACCGTGGTCAACTCGGTCAACGGCCGCAAGGAGCGGATCGGCAAGGTCTACCAGATGCACGCCAACAAGCGTGAGGAGATCGCGTCGGTCGGCGCCGGCCAGATCGTGGCGGTCATGGGCCTCAAGGACACCAAGACCGGCCACACGCTGTCCGACCCGCAGAACCAGGTCGTGCTCGAGTCGATGACGTTCCCGGCCCCGGTGATCGAGGTCGCGATCGAGCCCAAGACCAAGAGCGACCAGGAGAAGCTCGGCACCGCGATCCAGCGGCTCACCGAGGAGGACCCGACCTTCACCGTCAAGACCGACGAGGAGACCGGCCAGACCATCATCGCCGGCATGGGCGAGCTCCACCTCGAGGTCTTCGTCGACCGGATGAAGCGCGAGTTCAAGGTCGAGGCCACCGTCGGCAAGCCGCAGGTCGCCTACCGCGAGACCATCCGCCGCAAGGTGGAGAACCACTCCTACACGCACAAGAAGCAGACCGGTGGTTCGGGTCAGTTCGCGAAGGTCGTCATCACGATCGAGCCCAACATCAACCCCGAGACCGGCACCGGTGCGGGCTACGAGTTCGTCAACGCCGTCACCGGTGGTCGCATCCCGCGGGAGTACATCCCCTCGGTCGACCAGGGCGCCCAGGAGGCGCTGCAGTTCGGTGTGCGCGCCGGCTTCCCGATGGTCGACGTCAAGGTCACCCTCGAGGACGGCGCCTACCACGACGTGGACTCCTCCGAGCTCGCGTTCAAGATCGCCGGCATCCAGGCCTTCAAGGAGGCTGCGCAGCGCGCGCAGGCCGTCCTCCTCGAGCCGATGTTCGCCGTCGAGGTCACCACGCCGGAGAGCTTCCTCGGCACCGTGATCGGCGACATCAACTCCCGCCGGGGCCAGATCCAGGCACAGGAGGAGCGTCACGGCGACCTGGTCGTCAACGCCCTCGTGCCGCTGTCAGAGATGTTCGGGTACGTTGGCGACCTGAGGTCCAAGACCTCTGGTCAGGCGTCGTACTCGATGGAGTTCGACTCGTACGCCGAGGTTCCGACGAACATCGCCGACGAGATCGTGAAGAAGGTCCGCGGCGAGTAGTTCGCCCCGGATCCTCGGCACCAGCACCACCCCACACCCACGAGTCAAGTAACAACAATCAGGAGGAGCCCCAGTGGCTAAGGCGAAGTTCGAGCGGACCAAGCCGCACGTCAACATCGGCACCATCGGTCACATCGACCACGGCAAGACGACGCTGACCGCGGCGATCACCAAGGTGCTGCACGACAAGTACCCGGACCTCAACGAGGCTTCGGCGTTCGACCAGATCGACAAGGCTCCCGAGGAGCGTCAGCGCGGCATCACGATCTCGATCGCGCACGTCGAGTACCAGACCGAGGTGCGCCACTACGCGCACGTCGACTGCCCCGGTCACGCCGACTACATCAAGAACATGATCACCGGCGCGGCGCAGATGGACGGCGCGATCCTCGTGGTCGCCGCCACCGACGGCCCCATGCCGCAGACCCGCGAGCACGTGCTGCTCGCCCGCCAGGTCGGCGTCCCCGCCCTGGTCGTGGCGCTCAACAAGTGCGACATGGTCGACGACGAGGAGCTCATCGAGCTCGTCGAGATGGAGGTGCGCGAGCTCCTCTCCGAGTACGAGTTCCCGGGCGACGACATCCCCGTGGTCCGCGTTGCCGCCTTCCCGGCGCTGCAGGGCGACGCCAAGTGGGGCGACTCGGTCGCCGAGCTCATGCAGGCCGTGGACGACTACATCCCGACCCCGGAGCGCGAGACTGACAAGCCCTTCCTCATGCCCGTCGAGGACGTCTTCACGATCACCGGTCGTGGCACCGTCATCACCGGTCGCATCGAGCGCGGCATCGTCAAGGTCAACGAGGAGGTCGAGATCATCGGCATCCGCGAGGGCTCGCAGAAGAGCACCGTCACCGGTGTCGAGATGTTCCGCAAGCTCCTCGACGAGGGCCAGGCCGGTGAGAACGTCGGTCTGCTCCTCCGTGGCACGAAGCGCGAGGACGTCGAGCGCGGCATGGTCGTGATCAAGCCGGGCACGACCACCCCGCACACGAACTTCGAGGCTTCGGTCTACATCCTCAGCAAGGACGAGGGCGGCCGTCACACGCCGTTCTTCAACAACTACCGCCCGCAGTTCTACTTCCGTACGACTGACGTGACCGGTGTTGTGACCCTGCCCGAGGGCACCGAGATGGTCATGCCGGGTGACAACACCGAGATGTCGGTGGAGCTCATCCAGCCCATCGCGATGGACGAGGGCCTGCGCTTCGCCATCCGCGAGGGTGGCCGCACGGTCGGCGCCGGCCGCGTCGTCAAGATCACCAAGTGATCACCGCCGGTCGCTGACCGGCACCCGCAGCACACCGAGACCCCGTCTCCCGTGAGGGAGGCGGGGTCTCGTGCGTCCGGCACCGTCGGCCACGGCAGGATGGGGCCATGGGGTTCACGAGGGCGGAGCTGGAGTCGTTCCGCGACGTCGAGGTGCCCGACCTGCTCCCCGCCCCCGGTGAGCCGCTGCGACTGCTCTTCGTCGGCATCAACCCGGGACTGTGGACGGCCGCCACGCAGACGCACTTCGCCCACCCGGGCAACCGCTTCTACCCGGCGCTGCTGCGCGCCGGCATCCTCGACGTGGCGGTCGACCAGGCCGCGGGCATGACCGAGGACGACCGTGACGCGCTCCGCCGACGCGGGATCGGGATCACGAACCTCGTCGCGCGCGCCACCGCCCGCGCCGACGAGCTCACCGCCGAGGAGCTGCGCGTCGGCGGCGAGCGGCTGCGGTCCCTCGTGGCGGAGCGGAGCCCACGGGTCGTGGCGGTCGCCGGGGTCACCGCCTACCGCACCGCCTTCGGCGAGCGCCGGGCGCAGGTCGGCGAGCAGCCGCGCTGGGGCACGTCGCAGGTCTTCGTGCTGCCCAACCCGTCGGGCCTCAACGCGCACGAGACGGTCGAGACGCTGGCGACGGCGTACGCCGTGGCGGCGCGCGCCGCCGGCGTGATCGCGACCCCGGCGCCGTGACGCGGCGGACCGATCAGCCCATGTCGACGCCCTCGAAGTCCTCGGGCGTGTAGTCGCGTCGCTCGACCAGCACCATCCAGTTGCCGGAGTTGTCGCGCATCAGCGCCTCGACGCCGTACGGGCGCTCCTCGGGCTCCTGGAGGAACTCCACGCCCTTGGCCCGGAGGTCCTCGTACGTCGCGCGGCAGTCGTCGACGTCCATGCCGATGCCGGGCAGCCCGCCCTCGTCCTGGGCGCGGTTCATCGCCTCGATGAGGTAGTCGGGGAGGGGGCCGCTCGGGGTGGTGAGGTGGAGGTGCACCTCGGGCTGCTTGGGGTGGTGGACGGTGCACCACCGGAAGTCGGGGCCGAGCTGGAGGTCGTCGCCGACCTCGAAGCCGAGGACGTCGGTGTAGAAGGCGAGGGACTCGTCGATGTCCTTCACCCAGACGGACAGGAGGGAGATGTTGGTGATCATGCCCCGAGCCTAGGAAGCGTCGGCGTCGTCCGGCTTCTCCTGCGTTGCGGAGCGCTCGACGAGCCCGGCCATGAACACGTAGCACCCGGGGATGCGGGGGTTGCCGCTGGCGGCGTACCTGCGCTGGAACGCGCTGGGGCTCTCGCCGACGATCTCGCGGAAGGTCGAGCTGAACGACCCGAGGCTGCTGTAGCCGACGGCGTGGCACACCTCGGTCACGGTGAGGTTCGCGGCGCGGAGCAGGTCCTGGGCGCGCTCGACGCGGCGCTGGGCCAGGTAGGCGGCCGGGGTGGTCCGGTAGGTCAGGGCGAACGAGCGCAGGAAGTGGAACCGGCTCATGCCCGCGAGGCTCGCGAGGTGGTCGAGGTCGAACGGCTCCGCGAAGTGCCGGTCGAGGTGGTCCCGCGCGCGGCGCAGGTGGATCAGCACGTCACCGGGGACGCGGCGCACCTCGCTCATCCGAGGAGCGCCTCCACGGCCCCGCGGAACACCGAGGTGTGGACGTCCACGTCGGCCTCGGTGTGGAAGGGGGAGAAGAGCGACATGTTGTGGAAGGGCGCGAGCAGCACCCCGCGGTTGACCGTCCAGAGGTGGAAGAACGCGTCGAGCTCCTCGTCGACCGCGGCGGCCGCCTCGGCGCCGGCCCTCGGCGGCGGGCAGAACCAGTACTCCGCGCGGCACCCGAGGCGCTGGACGTGCCAGGGCAGGTCGTGGGTGTCGATGACCTGCCGGATGCCGTCGGTGAAGCGCTCCGCGAGCGGGATGGCGACGTCGAAGTCCTCCTGGCGCAGCGCCGTGGACAGCGTCGCCCGCACGGCCGCCATGGCCAGCGCCGAGCCCGACAGCGTCCCGCCCACGCCGGCCACGTCGATGTCGTGGCCCAGCATCGGCCCCTCGAGGCGCTCGGCGACCTCGGCGCTCATGCCGTAGGCCGCGACCGGGATCCCGCCGCCGATCGGCTTGCCGATGACGACGAGGTCGGGCTCGAGGTCCCACGCCGCCGTGGCGCCGCCGGGACCGGCGCAGATGGTGTGGGTCTCGTCGTTGACGAGCAGGACGCCGTGCCGGCGGGTCACCTCCCGCACGCCGGCCAGGTAGCCCTCCTCGGGCAGGACGATGCCGATGTTGGTGAGCGCCGGCTCCATCAGCAGGCAGGCGACGTCGCCCTCGGCCAGTCGCGCGTCGAGCGCGTCGAGGTCGTTGAACGGCACCACCGCGGTGGTCACCGCGACGTCGACCTGCGGTCCCAGGGCGCCGGGCCGGGCGACGACCCGGTCGCCCGCGCGGCCGTGCGCCAGGACGGCCAGCGTCTCGTCGACGGTGCCGTGGTAGCACCAGTCCATCACCGCGATGCGCGGCCGGCCGGTGAGGTGCCGCGCGAAGCGTAGGACGAAGCGGTTGGCGTCGGTGGCCGTCATCGCCATCTGCCAGCGGGGCAGCCCGAATCGCCGGCTCAGCTCGGCGGCGACCCAGGCGGCGTCCGCGGAGGGCAGCATCGTGGTGATGCCGCGCTCGGTGCGCTCACGCACGGCCTCGGCGACGGCGGGCAGGCAGTGCCCGGTCATCGACCCGGTGTCACCGAGGCAGAGGTCGACGTGGTCGATGCCGTCCACGTCGGTGAAGCGGCCGCCGCCGGCCGACTCGACGAACAGCGGGAACGACCCGGGCCACCGGGTCATCCACGGCATCGGCACCCCGGCGAGCAGGTGCTCGCCCGCCTCGGCGGCCAGTCGCGCCGAGGTGGGGTGGAGCTCGACGAACCGCTCCTTCTCCTCGGCGTGCAGGGCGGCGAGCCGGGTCCGGTCGATGCCGGTCACAGGGCGCTGCCGACGTACTTGGTCTCGAGGTACTCCTCGATCCCCTCGAAGCCGCCCTCGCGCCCGAAGCCGGAGTGCTTCACGCCGCCGAACGGCGCGGCGGGGTTGGAGACGATGCCGGTGTTGACGCCGACCATGCCGAACTCCAGCGCCTCGCTGACCCGCAGCACCCGCGCGTGGTCGCGGGTGAAGACGTAGGCCACGAGGCCGTACTCGGTGTCGTTGGCGCGGCGCAGGGCCTCCTCCTCGTCGCGGAACGTCGACACGGGCGCCACGGGACCGAAGATCTCCTCGCGGAAGACGCGCGCCGAGGCGGGGACGTCGACCAGCACCGTGGGCGGGTAGAACCAGCCGGGACCCTCGGGGACGGCGCCGCCGACCAGCGCCCGGGCGCCGGTGGTCACCGCCTCGTCGACGAGCTCGTGGACGCCGGCGCGGGCCTTCTCGGTGATGAGCGGCCCGACGTCGACCCCGGCCTCGGTGCCGTCGCCGACCGTGAGGGCGCCCATCCGCTCGGCCAGCCGGCGGGAGAACTCCTCTGCCACCGACTCGTGCACCAGGAATCGGTTGGCCGACGTGCACGCCTCGCCGATGTTGCGCATCTTCGCGAGCATGGCGCCGTCGACGGCGGCGTCGAGGTCGGCGTCCTCGAAGACCACGAACGGGGCGTTGCCGCCCAGCTCCATGGAGACGCGGAGCAGCTGCTCGGAGGCCTGGCCGACGAGCACCTTGCCGACACCGGTCGAGCCGGTGAAGGTGAGCTTGCGCAGCCGCGGGTCGCGGATGATCGGCTCGCACACGCCGCCGGAGTCGGTGGTGGTGACGACGTTGAGGACGCCGGCCGGCAGGCCGACCTCCTCCAGCAGCGCCGCCAGGGCGAGCATCGTCAGTGGCGTCTCACCGGCCGGCTTGACGACCATCGTGCAGCCGGCGGCGATGGCGGGGCCGATCTTGCGGGTGCCCATCGCCAGCGGGAAGTTCCACGGCGTGATCATCAGCGTGGGACCGACCGGTGCCTTCATGGTGATGAGGCGGGTGCCGCCCGACGGCGCCTCGGAGTAGCGCCCGTGGATGCGCACCGCCTCCTCCGAGAACCACCGGAAGAACTCGGCGCCGTAGGTCACCTCGCCGCGCGCCTCGGCGAGGGTCTTGCCCATCTCGAGCGTCATCAACCGGGCGAAGTCGTCGGCGCGCTCGGTGAGCAGCTCGAAGGCGCTGCGCAGGACCTCGCCCCGGGCGCGGGGCTCGGTGGCCCGCCACTCCCGCTGGGCGTCGGCCGCTGCTGCGAGCGCCCGCCCGCCGTCGGCCGGCGTGGCGTCCGCGACGCGCGCCAGCACCCGCTCGTCGGCGGGGTTGGTCACCTCGAAGGTGCCACCTCCGGTGGCGTCGACCCACGCGCCGCCGATGAGCAGCTGGGTGGGCACCTTCTCGACCACGGTCTCGTCGTGGTCAGGGCGGTCAGTCACGGAAGCCATCCCTCCACCCTGCCACCGTCCGTCCCACCGCGCCCCGGCCCCTCACCGTGCGTCCTGCTCGAGGGACGCCTCGAAGGCGGCCTCGAAGATGTCGAGGCCCTCGGCGAGCAGGTCGTCGCCGATCGCGAGGGGCGGCAGGAAGCGGAAGACGTTGCCGAAGGTGCCGCAGGTCAGAGTGACCAGGCCCTCGGCGGAGCAGGCCCGGTGCACGGCGCCGGCCAGCGCCGCGTCGGGCGTACGACCGGGGCCGTCGGCGACCAGCTCGACCGCCAGCATGGCGCCGCGACCGCGGATGTCGCCGACCCGGTCGGGGTGCCGCTCGGCCAGCGCGCGCAGGCGCGGCAGGAAGGCCGCCTCGACCTCGCGTGCCCGACCGGGCAGGTCGGAGGCCTCCATCGTCTCGATGGCCGCGAGGGCGGCGGCGCACGCCACCGGGTTGCCGCCGTAGGTCCCGCCGAGGCCGCCGACGTGGACGGAGTCCATCACCTCGGCCCGGCCGGTGACGGCGGCGAGGGGGAGCCCGCCGGCCATGCCCTTGGCCGTCGTGAGGAGGTCCGGCACGACGTCCTCGTGGTCGCAGGCGAACCAGTCGCCGGTGCGCGCGAAGCCGGTCTGGATCTCGTCGGCGATGAGCAGGACGTCGTGCTCGCGGCACCAGTCGGCGACCCGGCGCAGCCAGCCCGGCGGCGGGACGATGAACCCGCCCTCGCCCTGGATCGGCTCGATGAGGACGGCCGCGCAGTTGTCCTCGCCCACCTGCGCGTGCACGGTCGACACGAAGGCGTCGAACGCCTCGTCGGCGCACGCCTCGGCGCCGCCCGGCCAGCGGTAGGGGTAGGCCATGGGGGCGCGGTAGATCTCGCCGGCGAACGGCCCGAAGCCGTGCTTGTAGGGCATGTTCTTCGCCGTCAGCGCCATCGTGAGGTTCGTCCGGCCGTGGTAGGCGTGGTCGAAGACGACGATCGCGTCGCGACCGGTGTGGTGGCGCGCGACCTTCACCGCGTTCTCCACCGCCTCGGCGCCGGAGTTGAACAGGGCGGAGCGCTTCTCGTACCCGCCGGGGGTGAGCTCGGCGAGCTTCTCGCAGACCGCGACGTACTCCTCGTAGGGAGTCACCATGAAGCAGGTGTGCGTGAAGTCGGCGACCTGGCGCTGGACGGCCTCGACCACCCGCGGGGCGGCGTTGCCGACCGTGGTGACCGCGATGCCGGAGCCGAAGTCGATCAGCTGGTTGCCGTCGACGTCGCGGAGGATGCCGCCGCCCGCCTGCTCGACGTAGACCGGGAGCGTGGTGCCGACGCCGGCGGAGACGCTCGCCAGCTTGCGGGCCTGCAGCGCCTGCGAGCGGGGGCCGGGGATCTCGGTGGCGAGGATGCGTTCCTGCGAGAGCGTCATGCCCGCTCCTCCATCGCCCACGCGGACCCGTAGCCCTCGGGCTTCGGGGCGGACAGCAGGTCGAGGAAGGGCTGGGGTGCCAGCGCCTCGGGACCGAGGACCCCGGTGCCCTTCCACGTGCCGTCGGACAGCAGCTCGAGGGCGACCACCGGGTTGATCGCGGTCTGCCAGACCACGCACTGGGCGCCGTAGTCGCGCATCGAGTCGGCGTTGTCGACCACGTGGTAGAGGTAGGTCGAGCGCGGCGCGCCGTCCTTGCCGGTGCCGGTGACGAGCACCCCGGCGCAGGTCTTGCCCTCCATGCGGGGACCGATCGTCGCCGGGTCGGGCAGGCACGCGGCGACCACGTCGCGCGGCGAGACCTGGACGCCCTTGACCGTCACCGGCTCGGTGGAGTCGAGGCCCAGCGTGTGGAGCGTGCGCAGGATGGCGATCATCTCCTCGCCCAGGCCGTACTTGAACGTCACGCGGTCGGCCTCGAGCCACCGCGGCATGAGGAGCACCTCCTCGTGCTCGACGTGCACGCACTCCACGGGGCCGATCCCCTCGGGGAAGTCGAAGACCTCCGGCTCGGAGAAGGGCGGCAGCACCGAGAATCCGGCCTCGAGGTCGCCGCCGCCCCGGGCCCGCTCCCACACCACGGGAGGGTTGAGGCACTCCTCGATGATCGTCCACATCGAGAAGCCCGGGGCGAAGACCTCGTTGCCGTCGTCGTCGCGGATCACCAGGTTGGCGCCGTCGCGCGTGCCGAGCTCGTCGATGTGGTCGAACAGCTCGTCGGCGGCGTAGCGGGCCAGCACGTCGGACAGGCCGGGCTCGACCCCGATCCCGAGCAGGGCCAGCCTCCCGGCCGACTCCCACTCGCCCGCGCGCGCGAACTGCTCGTCGCCGAGCTTGACCCCGACCTTCTCGAAGGGCGCGTCGGGGTCGCGCACGGACAGGCTCATCGCCATGTCGAGGTAGTCGGCGTCCGCGGCGAGGGCGCCGGTGAAGATCGGCATCACGAAGCGCGGGTCGACGGCGTTGAGGACGTGCGTGGCACCGACCTCCCGGGCCAGCGCGGTGACCGCCCCGGCGTCGGAGGCGTCCACCTGCGCCGCGGTGAAGCGCTGCTCGCCCTTACGCCGCTCGCGGGCCGCCGCGACCGTGCGCTCGGCGCGCGACGGGTCGTGGTCGGCGACCACCCACGCCTCGAAGAAGTCGCGCTCGACCGCGATCCGGGCGGCGGCGTCACCGACACCACCCGCTCCGATCATCAGCACCCGCATCGGCTCCGGCATCTCACTCCTCGACTCGGTTCTTGTACCTGGACGCCCGCACGGATCCCACGGCCTGCGCGCCAACGACGAGCAGGACGGCGAGCACGAACATGGAGAAGCCGATGACGTTGGCCTCGGCCGGGATGCCGCGACGGGAGGCGACGTAGACGAACTTGGGGAAGGTGTTCTCGTTGCCCGAGACGAAGTTCGTGATGATGAAGTCGTCGAACGACAGGGAGAACGCGAGCATGGCCGCGCCCAGGATCCCGGGCAGGATCAGCGGGAAGGTGATCTTCCAGAAGGTCTGCATCGGGCTGGCGTAGAGGTCCTGGGCGGCCTCCTCGATGCGCGGGTCCAGCGACTGGATCCGGGCCTTCACCGTGACCACCACGAAGCTCAGGCAGAACATGATGTGGGCGAACACGATCGTGCCGAAGCCCAGGTCGACGCCGATGTTGGCGAAGCCCTGCACGAAGATCGTCAGCAGGGCGGCGCCCATCACGATCTCGGGGGTGGCCATCGGCACGAAGATCAGCACGTTGCTGGCCGCCTTGCCGCGGAACCGGTAGCGGACCATCGCCAGCGCCATCAGCGTCCCGAGGACCGTGGCCACGAACGTGGAGATCGCACCGACCTGCAGCGAGGTCACCAGCGACTCGCAGGCCCCGGGCACCCCGCACGGGTCCTTCCAGTGCTCGAGCGTGAAGCCCTGCCACACGATGTTGGTCTTTCCGTGGTCGTTGAAGGAGAACGCGAACGTGTAGGCCACCGGCAGGAACAGGTAGAGCAGCACCAGGACCGCCGCGATGACCGCGAAGTGGTTGGCCAGCCACAGCTGCGCGCGCTTCGCCGCCGACGGGCGGTAGGCGGGGGAGTCCGCCGGAGGTGTGGGGGTCGTCCGGGACGTCGTCATCGTCGCCACCTCACACCAGCTCCTCGGTGCCGAAGCGGCGGACGTAGAGGAAGACCATGACGAGGATCGCCGCCATCAACGTGAACGACAGCGCCGCCGCGACGGGATAGCCGCCCGGGATGGCGAGGAACTGGTCGTTGATGACGTTGCCCACCATCTTCCCGCGCTGGGGGCCGAGGAGCTCCATGTTGACGAAGTCGCCGGCCGCCGGGATGAAGGTCAGCAGCGTCCCGGCCAGCACGCCCGGCATCGACATCGGCAGCGTCACGGTGCGGAAGGTCGTGAAGCCGTTGGCGTAGAGGTCCCCGCCGGCCTCGATGACGCGCGGGTCCGCGCGCTCCAGGGAGGCGTAGATCGGCAGCACCATGAACGGGAGGAAGTTGTAGGTCAGGCCGGCCACCACCGCGAACGGGGTGTTGATGATGTTGCCGCCGGGCAGCAGGTGCAGGAAGTTGAGGATCCCGGCCACCCAGCCCTCGTCGGCGAGGATCTGCGACCACGCGAAGGTGCGCAGGATGAACGAGGTGAAGAACGGCGCGATGACGCAGATCATCATCAGGTTGCGCCAGCGGCCGGCCTTGAACGCCATGGCGTAGGCGAGCGGGTAGGCGACCACGAACGCGAGCAGGGTCGCCAGCCCGGCGTAGAGGAACGACCGGGCGAAGTGCGGGGCGTAGTCGGTCAGCGCCCTGAGGTAGTTCTCGAAGTTCAGGTCGCGGTAGTAGTAGCCCGGGAAGCCGGGGTAGCGGCTCTGCAGGCTCACGGAGGCCAGCTGCACCAGCGGCAGCACGAAGAAGACGCCGAGCCACAGCGCCCCCGGCAGCAGGAGGAGGTACGCCGTCCAGCTGCGCCGGGTCGTCTCCGGCGCCGGCGCGGCCGGGTCCGGCGACCGGTCGACCGACGGGTCGCCCGCGACGTGGGCCAGCGCGCTCACGCGAGCTCCCGGGCGGTGCTCATGCGTCCTCCACCGGGACGCCGAACGCGTGGCCCGGGTTCCAGGTCAGCCAGACCTCGTCGCCCGGCCGGAGGTCGATCGGGTCGACGTCGAGGTTCTGCTCGTAGCAGCTCCAGGTGGTGCCGCTGGGCATGTCGACGAGGTAGCTGGTCGCCACGCCGAGGAAGGACACGTCGCGCACGACGCCCTTGACGTCGTTGCCGACGCCCTCGGGCTGCTTGCGTGAGACGGTCACCTTCTCCGGACGCACCCCGAAGAGCACGTCGCCGCCCTGCACCTGCGAGCGCGACGCGAGGATCTTGACCTTGGTGCCGAGGACGTCGGCGACGAGGTGGTCGCCGTCGGTGTCCTCCACGGTCCCCACCCCGGTGTTGGCCTGGCCGAGGAAGTTGGCGACGAAGCGGGTGCGCGGCAGGTCGTACAGCTGCTCCGGCGGGCCGAGCTGCTCGATGTGGCCCCGGTTCATCACCGCGACCGTGTCGGCCATGGTCATGGCCTCCTCCTGGTCGTGGGTGACGTGGATGAAGGTGAGCCCGACCTCGGTCTGGATGCGCTTGAGCTCCACCTGCATCTCGCGGCGCAGCTTGAGGTCGAGCGCGCCGAGGGGCTCGTCGAGCAGCAGCACCTCGGGGTGGTTCACCAGCGCCCGGGCCAGCGCGACCCGCTGCTGCTGGCCGCCGGACAGCTGCGCCGGCTTGCGCCCGGCGAACTGCGTCATCTGCACGAGCTCGAGCGCCTCGGCCGCGCGCGTGGTGGCGTCCTTGTCCTTGCGCCGCTTGGGGCCGAAGGCGACGTTGTCGCGGATGGTCAGGTGCGGGAAGAGCGCGTAGGACTGGAACACCGTGTTGACCGGACGCTCGTAGGGTCGCGAGCCGGTGAGGTCCGTGTCGCCGATCAGCACCCGGCCGGCGGTGGGCTGCTCGAGCCCGGCGACCATCCGCAGGGTGGTCGTCTTGCCGCAGCCCGAGGGGCCGAGCAACGCGAAGAAGGACCCCCGGGGGACCTGTAGGTCGATGTCGTCGACGGCGGTGAAGTCGCCGAAGCTCTTGGTGACGCTCTCGAGGCGGAGGTCGCCGCGCGCCTCCCGGAATCCGGCCATGTCAGTTCCCCATCACCTTCGTGGACCACAGGTCGGCGAACTCGATGTCCTCGTCGGCGTCGAGCACCCGGAACGACTGGACGTTGTTGTCGGCGATGAACTCGGCCGTGGGGAAGATCCACGGGCTCTCGGCGAGCTCGGGGTCGATCTTCTCCATCTCGGCCTGCGCGCCGTCGACGGGACAGACGTAGTTGACCCAGGCGGCGACCTGGGCCGCGACGGCCGGGTCGTAGTAGTAGTCCATCAGCCGCTGGGCGTTGCGCCGGTGCGTGGACGTGATCGGCACCATCATGTTGTCCGACCACAGCGTCCCGCCCGACTCGGGGATGGTGAAGGTCCAGCTCGGGTCGCCGGTGTCGAACGCGAGCACGAAGATGTCGCCGCTCCAGGTGATGCCTGCGACGGCGTTGCCGCTGGTGAGGTCCTCCATGTAGGAGTTGCCCTTCACCTTGCGGATGTAGCCCTCCTCGATCTTCTGCTCGATGAAGTCCAGCGCGCTCTCGAACTCGGCGCGGCCCCAGTCGCTCTCGATGTCGACGCCCTGCGACTGCATCACCAGCCCGGCGGTGTCGCGGAACTCCGAGAGCACGACGATGCGGCCCTTGAGGTCGTCGGTCCAGAGGTCGTCGAGCGTCTTGAGCTCGCGCCCGATCTTGTCGCGGTTGTAGCCGATGCCGGCGAAGCCGCTCTGCCAGGTGATGGAGTGCTGGCGGCCCGGGTCGAAGGACACGTCCTTCAAGGGCTGCAGCAGGTTGTTGACCACGTTGGGCATCTGGATGAGCTCCAGCGGCTGGCACAGCTGGTCACGGATGATGCGGGCCGCCATCCAGTCGGTCATCGTGATGATGTCGCGGTCGATGCTCTGGTCGGCGCGCAGCTGCGGGCCGATCTTGGCGTAGTAGGAGTCGTTGTCGTCGATGTCCTCGCTGTAGCTGACCTCGATGCCGGTCTTCTCGATGAAGGCCTCGAGCGTCGGCGACCGGGTCTCCTTGCCGTTCATGTCCAGGTAGGCCGTCCAGTTGGCCCACTTGAGGATCTTCTCCTCGTCGGAGACGTCCTGGGGGAGGTCGAGGCTGGCCGGGCCGCCGGACGGCGGGGCGGGCGGCGCGCAGGCGGTGAGAGCCAGCCCGCTACCGGCGGCCAGGCCGGTGCCGAGCAGCGCCCGGCGGCTCAGGCCCCCGCCGGTCGCCCGGGTGAGGGCGGCCGCAGGGGGTGACAGCTGGCGCCGTGCCCGGCGCGGGATGGGTGTCATGGTCTCAAGTCCTCCGCTCGGCCCCGAGTGGCTGTGGTCTGCGATGGTGCGGCGCGCTCAGCTCTCGATGTTGGCCATCACGTGCTTGATCCGGGTGTAGTCCTCGAAGCCGTACATCGACAGGTCCTTGCCGTAGCCGGACTTCTTGTAGCCGCCGTGCGGCATCTCGGCGACGAGCGGGATGTGGGTGTTGATCCACACGCAGCCGAAGTCGAGGGCCTTCGACATCCGCATCGCCCGGCCGAAGTCCCTGGTCCACACCGACGACGCCAGGCCGTAGTCGACGCCGTTGGCCCAGCGGACCGCCTCGTCCTCGTCGCTGAACCGCTGGACGGTGATGACGGGTCCGAAGATCTCGTGCTGGATCGCGTCGTCGTCCTGCCGCAGCCCGGAGAGCACGGTGGGCTCGAGGAAGTAGCCGTCGCCGAGGTCCGTACGCCGGTTGCCGCCGGCCGACACGGTCGCGTGCGAGGGGAGGTTCTCGATGAACCCGCTGACGCGCGCCAGCTGCGTGGCGTTGTTGACCGGCCCGAACAGCGCGTCCGCGTCGTCGGGGAGGCCGACCGGCGCGGAGGCGCGTGCGTAGTCGGACAGCGCGGCGACGAAGTCGTCGTGGATCCCCGGCGCCACCAGCACGCGGGTGGCGGCGGTGCAGTCCTGGCCGGCGTTGAAGTAGCCGGCGATCGCGATGCCCTCGACGGCGGCCTCGATGTCGGCGTCGTCGAAGACCACGACCGGTGCCTTGCCGCCCAGCTCGAGGTGGACGCGCGTGAGGTTGGGGGCGGCGCTGGCCGCGACCTCCGCACCCGCGCGCACCGAGCCCGTGATCGCCACCATGCCCGGGGTGGGGTGCTCGACGAGGAGGCGGCCGGTCTCGCGGTCGCCGGTGACCACGTTGAGCGTGCCGGCGGGGAGGAACTCCGAGGCGAGCTCGGCGAGGCGCAGCGTGCTCTCCGGCGTGGTGTCGCTCGGCTTGAGCACGACGGTGTTGCCGGCTGCCAGTGCGGGACCGATCTTCCACACCGCCATGAGCAGGGGGTAGTTCCACGGCGTGACCTGGCCGACGACGCCGATGGGCTCGCGCCGGATCCACGACGTGTGGCCGGCCATGTACTCGCCGGCGGCCTTGCCCTCGAGGACGCGCGCGGCGCCGGCGAAGAACCGCAGCTGGTCCACCATCGGCGGGATCTCCTCGCTCGCGGTGAGCGCCTTGATCTTGCCGGTGTTGGCCGACTCGAGGTCGATGAG
This sequence comes from Nocardioides renjunii, assembly GCF_034661175.1. Classification (NCBI taxonomy): domain Bacteria; kingdom Bacillati; phylum Actinomycetota; class Actinomycetes; order Propionibacteriales; family Nocardioidaceae; genus Nocardioides; species Nocardioides renjunii. The sequence continues at coordinate 836,936 of NZ_CP141058.1, forward strand.
CTCCTCGGCGTGCGACTCGACCGCGTCGGCGAGCTGGAGGAGCGCCTGCTGCCGCTCGCCGGGCGTCGTACGCCCCCACTCGCCGAAGGCCTTCCCGGCCGCCTCGTAGGCGGCGTCGACCTCCTCCGTCCCGCTGATCGGCGCCTGCGCCACGACCTGTCCCGTGGTGGGGTCCACGACGTCGCTCGTGGCTCCGGCCGTGCTGTCGACGAAGGTGCCGCCGATGAAGTTGCGCAACGTGCGTGGGCTGGTCACAGGATCCTCCCGGTCGGGTGCGGTGAGGGGAGACTAGGACGGGTGACGGGCCAATCTCCATAGCTGCGGGCAAAGAAACTGTCGGAAGCGCAGAATCAACGGCCACGAAATGCGGATTCCGCGTCGGTCGGCTTGCATCTCGGTCCCGCGGCACAGCACGATGTGGGCATGAGTGAGGGTCCTGTGCGGCTGGATGCGACGGCGAAGCGCATCATCGAGCTCCTCCAGGAGGACGGCCGGATCTCCTACGCGGCGATCGCGAAGGCCGTCGGCCTCTCCGAGGCCGCCGCCCGGGCCCGCGTGCAGAAGCTCCTCGACTCCGAGGTGATGCAGGTCGTCGCCGTCACCGACCCGACCCAGGTGGGGTTCACCCGCCAGGCGATGATCGGCGTCCGCACCGAGGGCGACCCGATGAAGGTGGGCGACCGTCTCGCGGAGGTCCGCGAGGTCGACTACGTCGTCACCACCGCCGGCAGCTTCGACCTCCTCGTCGAGGTGGTGTGCGAGGACGACCCGCACCTGCTCGAGGTCATCCGAACCGTCCGCGAGCTCGAGGGAGTCGTCTCCTCGGAGACCTTCGTCTACCTCAAGCTCAACAAGCAGCACTACAACTGGGGAACGCGATGAGCCAGCCGTCCAGCGACCACGAGTCCTTCGACTACCAGGCCGCCGGCCGCGACCACCTGTGGTTGCACTTCACCCGGCACTCGACCTACGAGAAGGGCGGCGAGATGCCGCTCATCGTCAAGGGCGAGGGGCACAAGATCTGGGACAGCCACGGCCGCGAGTACATCGACGGCCTGGCCGGCCTCTTCGTCGTGCAGGTCGGCCACGGCCGCGACGAGCTGGCCGAGGCGGCGGCGAAGCAGGCCAAGGAGCTTGCGTTCTTCCCGCTCTGGTCCTTCGCCCACCCCCGCGCCGTCGAGCTCGCCGACCGGATCGCCGCGATGGCGCCGGGCGACCTCAACCGCGTCTTCTTCACCACCGGCGGCGGCGAGGCCGTCGAGTCCGCCTGGAAGCTCGCCAAGCAGTACTACAAGCTCACCGGCAAGCCCAACAAGCACAAGGTCATCTCCCGCGCGGTGGCCTACCACGGCACCCCGCAGGGCGCGCTCTCCATCACCGGCATCCCGCCGCTGAAGGAGATGTTCGAGCCGCTCGTCCCCGGTGCCCACAAGGTGCCCAACACCAACTTCTACCGTCGGCCCGAGTTCGTGGGCGACGACGAGAAGGCGTTCGGCCGGTGGGCCGCCGACCGCATCGCGGAGGCCATCGAGTTCGAGGGCCCCGACACCGTCGCCGCCGTCTTCCTCGAGCCGGTGCAGAACGCCGGCGGCTGCTTCCCGCCGCCGCCCGGCTACTTCGAGCGGGTGCGCGAGATCTGCGACCAGTACGACGTCCTGCTCGTCTCCGACGAGGTCATCTGCGCGTTCGGCCGGGTCGGGGAGATGTTCGGCGCGTCCGAGTTCGGCTACCAGCCCGACATCATCACGTGCGCGAAGGGCATGACGTCCGGCTACTCGCCGATCGGCGCCATGATCGCCAGCGACCGGCTCTTCGAGCCGTTCCGCACCGGCACCACCGCCTACGCCCACGGCTACACCTTCGGCGGCCACCCCGTGTCGTCCGCGGTCGCCATGGCCAACCTCGACATCTTCGAGCGCGAGGGCCTCACCGAGCACGTCCAGCGCAACGCCCCGGCGTTCCGCTCCACGCTGGAGAAGCTGCTCGACATCCCCATCGTCGGCGACGTCCGCGGCCACGGCTACTTCTACGGCATCGAGCTGGTCAAGGACCGCGAGACCAAGGAGACCTTCGACGACGCCGAGTCCGAGCGGCTGCTGCGCGGCTACCTCTCCGGGGCGCTGTGGGAGGCCGGCCTCTACTGCCGCGCCGACGACCGGGGCGACCCGGTCATCCAGCTCGCGCCGCCCCTCATCATCGGCCAGCCGGAGTTCGACGACATCGAGCAGCGGCTGCGCTCGGTGCTGACGGGGGCGCTGGCGCACCTCTAGATGGCGCTCGCTTCGCTCGCGCGTGCTGTGCTGGATGGCTCGCTCCGCTCGCGTGCTCGGCGCCCCTGGGGGCGCTGTCTTCCCTCCTCGGCTTGCTCGCTGCGCTCGCGTCGCTCGTCAGTCCAGACATCGCCGGGCGCCGAGCCTCCAGATCGTCTGACCTCGGGGCTCGCCACGCTCGCTGCGCCACGGGTGAGGTCGTGCGCGATCGCCTCAGCCCACGCGCTCGGCGCCCGACGTCGTCTGGACTGACGAGCGAGCAAGCGTGACGAGCGCAGCGAGGCAGCGCCGCCGAGCGAGGAGGGAAGACGACGTCTTCCAGGGCGCCGAGCACGACGAGCGAAGCGAGCCAATCAGCACCGTCCCCCGCACGAGGCGGCCGGGTCGCGAGCCGGACGAGCAACCCGTCTCCCGATGTGCGCAGCGCCGAGCGTGCGGCGACAATGGTCCCGTGACCGACGTACGCCCCGCCCGACCGCACCTCAAGCTCACCGAGGACGGGCGGCGGATGCGGGAGGTGCTGACCTACTCGCGCCGCGGCAACCGGTTCACCCCGCGGCAGGCCGAGGCGTGGGCGGCGCACCAGGCGGACTGGGTGATCCCCGACGAGGCCGTCGACCGGCCGGACTTCTCGCTGGTGGAGTACTTCGGCCGCGAGGCGCCCCTGATCGTGGAGATCGGCCCGGGAGTCGGGGAGGCGACCGCCGTGCTGGCCGCGGCGCGCCCCGACCACAACGTCCTGGCGCTGGAGGTGTGGCGTCCCGGCGTAGCCGACTCGCTGTGGCGGGTCGCGGAGGCGGGCGCCGACAACGTGCGGTTCTGCTCGGTGGATGCCGTGTGGACCCTGGAGCAGCTGATCCCGCCCGCCGGCCTCGCCGAGCTGTGGACGTTCTTCCCCGACCCGTGGCGCAAGACCAAGCACCGCAAGCGGCGCCTGGTCAACCCGGCCAACGCGGCCCTCGCCTCCTCGCGGCTCGTGCCGGGCGGTGCCTGGCGGCTGGCCACCGACTGGGGGGACTACGCCGAGCAGATGCAGGACGTCCTCGACGCCGAGCCGACCCTCGAGGGCGGCCGGGTCGAGCGCTGGGCCGAGCGGCCGGTGACCCGGTTCGAGCGCAAGGGGGTCGAGGTGGGACGCGAGATCAGCGACTTCCTCTACCGGCGCACCACCGACGGATCAGTCGAGGGACAGCCCGGCCTCGCGGAGCAGGTGCTCGAGGCGTAGCCGCTCCGCCTCCCGGTCGGTGCCCTCCGGCACCTCGCTGAGGGTGTCGGGCACGCCGAGGCACGCGGCCGCCTGCAGGAGCAGGTCCTCGTACGCCGCCCGGGTGCCGCGCCGGCGCGCCATCGTCGTGCCGGGGGCGGGCGCGAGGACCTCGGCGCGGACCCGGCGCAGCGACCGGGCCAGGTCCTCGATCGCGGGACCGGCCGGGGTCGGCGGGGGAGGGGACACCCGGTCCTGCACGCGTCGCCAGGCGCTGCGGACGCGGTCGCACCAGACCACGGCCGCCCCGGCGCCCAGCAGCACGGCGAGGAGGAGGGCGTCGACCGGCCCGGTCATCCCTCGACGGTAGGTCGGCCCCGACACCGGCACAAGAGGTCCCGCCCGGACGTGTCGACGAGGTCCCGAGGAGGTGCGGCGGGAGTCGCGACGTACGCTTTCCACAGGCGCCCGCCACCGCGGGGAGGGTGCGGGTCGGCCTCCCGCCACTGCGATTTGGCGTGGGCAGGCGGAGTCTGTCAAGATGTTCCGGTTGCTCCGGCGGGTCGCCGGGGTGCGGCACACCTTGACTTCTGAATCGCGTCTCCTTTGATCGAGCCAGTCGTCTGTGTGCGCCGCACCGGATCGAGAACTCTTGATCGGAGACCCGACCAGATCCGACGACCGTCGGGTGCCACCCAGAGCAGTACCGCTTCCCCACGGGGTCGTGTCACGAGTAACCAGCGCGACACGCCCGACCGCGGGGGTCGGAGGGTGGAGGAGAGACAGGCGGTGCTCGCCCAACGGGGGCTGAGCGCCGAGAGACCAGGCGTACGAGATCGAAGAGGACGAGAGAGACCTATGGCGGGACAGAAGATCCGCATCAGGCTCAAGGCCTATGACCACGAGGTGATCGACACCTCGGCGCGGAAGATCGTGGACACCGTCACCCGTACGGGTGCCAAGGTCGCCGGCCCTGTGCCGCTGCCGACCGAGAAGAACGTGTACTGCGTGATCCGCTCGCCCCACAAGTACAAGGACTCCCGCGAGCACTTCGAGATGCGCACCCACAAGCGCCTGATCGACATCATCGACCCGACGCCGAAGACCGTCGACTCGCTGATGCGTCTCGACCTGCCTGCCGGTGTCGACATCGAGATCAAGCTCTGAGGCGCGACATGGCAAAGACTTTCGAACGCAACGTCAAGGGACTGCTGGGCACCAAGCTCGGCATGACCCAGCTCTGGGACGAGAACAACCGCGTCGTCCCCGTGACCGTCATCGCGGCGAGCACCAACGTGGTGACCCAGGTCCGCCAGCCCGAGGTGGACGGCTACAACGCCATCCAGGTCGGCTACGGCGAGATCGAGGCCCGCAAGGTCAACTCGCCCGAGGCCGGTCACTTCACCAAGGCCGGTGTCACCCCGCGTCGTCACGTGGCGGAGATCCGCACCGCTGACGCCTCCGCCTACACCGTGGGCCAGGAGATCGGCGTCGACACCTTCGCCGCCGGCGAGGAGATCGACGTCACCGCCACCAGCAAGGGCAAGGGCTTCGCCGGTGTCATGAAGCGTCACGGCTTCCACGGCGTCTCCGCCTCGCACGGTGCCCACCGCAACCACCGCAAGCCCGGCTCGATCGGCGCCTGCGCCACCCCGGGTCGCGTGTTTAAGGGAACCCGCATGGCGGGCCGCATGGGCAACGACACGGTCACCACCCAGAACCTGACGGTGCACGCCGTCGACGCCGACAAGGGCCTCATCCTGCTCAAGGGCGCCGTTCCCGGCCCCAAGGGTGGCCTCGTGGTCCTCCGCTCGGCCGCCAAGAGCTCCGCTGTCACTGGCAAGGAGGCCTGAGCATGGCTGTCCAGACCGTCCAGGTCGACCTCCCCGCCGAGATCTTCGACGTCGAGGTCAACATCCCCCTGATCCACCAGGTCGTCGTGGCCCAGCAGGCCGCCGCGCGCCAGGGCACGCACGCCACCAAGACCCGCGGCGAGGTCCGCGGCGGTGGCCGCAAGCCCTACAAGCAGAAGGGCACCGGCCGTGCCCGTCAGGGCTCGACCCGCGCTCCGCAGTTCGCCGGCGGTGGCACCGTCCACGGCCCGCAGCCGCGCAGCTACGACCAGCGCACCCCCAAGAAGATGAAGGCCGCCGCCCTGCGCGGTGCCCTCTCCGACCGGGCCCGCAACGGCCGTGTGCACGTGGTCGACGGTCTCGTGCAGGGCGAGAAGCCCTCCACCAAGGCCGCGCTCGCCTCGCTGGTCTCGCTGACCGACCGCGTGGGCTACCTCGTGGTGCTCGAGCGCTCGGACGCGATCACCTGGCTCTCGCTGCGCAACGCGCCCGAGGTCCACATCGTCGCGGTCGACCAGCTCAACACCTACGACGTGCTCAACTCCGACGACGTGGTGTTCACCAAGGGCGCCTACGACGTCTTCGTGGGTGGCGCCTCCGCCGCCACGGCCACCACGGCCGAGGTCACCGAGGAGACCGCCGCTGCCGAGCAGGCCACCGACGAGCCGGCCGTGCCGGCCGGCGCCAAGGCCCCGCTCAAGAGCGGCAAGAACCCCAAGGGCTACGACGTGCTCGGCCAGGAGTCGGGCGTCTACCTCCTCGAGGGCGACGCCGGCTACGACACCGGGGCCGGTGACTTCTGGTTCAAGTCCGCCGAGGACGCCGAGGCCGCCGGGCTGACCCGCTCCGACGAGAAGGAGACCGACCAGTGAGCACCCTGCACAAGGACCACCGCGACGTCCTGATCGCACCGGTCGTGTCCGAGAAGAGCTACGGCCTGCTCGACGCCAACAAGTACACCTTCATCGTCCGCCCGGACGCCAACAAGACCGAGATCAAGATCGCGGTGGAGAAGGTCTTCGACGTCAAGGTCACCTCCGTCAACACGATCAACCGCCAGGGCAAGACGCGTCGTACCCGCTACGGGATGGGCAAGCGTCCCAACACCAAGCGGGCGATCGTCAGCCTCGCCGAGGGTCACCGCATCGACATCTTCGGAGGTCCGGTCTCCTGACCGGGCTGGTGAATAGGAACTGATATGGCTATCCGCAAGTACAAGCCGACCACCCCGGGCCGTCGTGGCTCGTCCGTGGCCGACTTCGTCGAGATCACCCGCACCACGCCGGAGAAGTCGCTGACGCGTCCGCTGCCCAAGAAGGGCGGTCGCAACAACCAGGGGCGCATCACCACGCGTCACCAGGGTGGCGGCCACAAGCGCGCCTACCGCGTCATCGACTTCCGTCGCTACGACAAGGACGGCGTGCCGGCCAAGGTCGCTCACATCGAGTACGACCCCAACCGCACCGCCCGCATCGCGCTGCTGCACTACGCCGACGGCGAGAAGCGCTACATCGTCGCGCCGAAGGACCTGACCCAGGGCACCGCCGTGGAGTCCGGCCCCAACGCCGACATCAAGCCCGGCAACAACCTGCCGCTGCGCAACATCCCGGTCGGCACGACCATCCACTGCGTGGAGCTGCGTCCCGGCGGCGGTGCGAAGATCGCCCGCTCCGCCGGCAACTCCGCCCAGCTGGTCGCCCGCGAGGGCTCGCGCGCCACGCTGCGCATGCCGTCGGGCGAGATGCGCTTCGTCGACGTGCGCTGCCGCGCCACCGTCGGCGAGGTCGGCAACGCCGAGCAGTCGAACATCAACTGGGGCAAGGCCGGCCGCATGCGCTGGAAGGGCAAGCGCCCGACCGTCCGTGGTGTCGTCATGAACCCGGTCGACCACCCGCACGGTGGTGGCGAGGGCAAGACCTCCGGTGGTCGCCACCCGGTCTCCCCGTGGGGCAAGCCCGAGGGCCGGACGCGCAAGCGCAAGGCCAGCGACTCCCAGATCATCCGTCGTCGCAAGTCCGGCAAGGGTAGGAAGTAACCGACATGCCTCGTAGCCTCAAGAAGGGCCCCTTCGTGGACGGCCACCTGCAGAAGAAGGTGGACGCCGAGAACGAGAAGGGCTCGCACAACGTCATCAAGACCTGGTCGCGCCGGTCGATGATCGTGCCCGACATGATCGGTCACACCATCGCCGTCCACGACGGCCGCAAGCACGTCCCCGTCTTCGTGACCGACTCGATGGTCGGCCACAAGCTCGGGGAGTTCGCCCCCACCCGCACCTACCGCGGGCACGTCAAGGAAGACCGGAAGGGACGCCGTCGATGAGCACCACCGAGCGCAGCCGCACCAGTGCGCGCCGCGAGTCGCTGCTCGGCGACCAGCCGGGCGCGTTCGCCAGCGCACGCTACGTACGGATCACTCCGATGAAGGCCCGCCGTGTCGTCGACATGGTCCGCGGCCTCCAGGTCGACGAGGCCCTGACCCTGCTGCAGTTCGCGCCGCAGGCCGCCTCCGAGACCGTCTACAAGGTGCTGGAGAGCGCCGTCGCCAACGCCGAGACGACCGAGGGCCTCAACCGGGCCGACCTGGTCCTCTCCGTCGCGATGGTCGACGAGGGCCCGACGATGAAGCGTTGGCGTCCGCGTGCCCAGGGTCGGGCGACCCGCATCAACAAGCGCACCAGCCACATCACCCTGGCGGTGCAGCCGGCCGACGCGATCACCGTGAAGAACGGCCGCGCCAACAAGAACGGAAGGGGTGCCTGATGGGCCAGAAGATCAACCCGAACGGGTTCCGCCTGGGCATCTCCACCGACCACAAGAGCCGGTGGTACGCCGACAAGCTCTACAAGTCGTACGTCGGTGAGGACGTCGCGATCCGCAAGCTGCTCTCCAAGGGCATGGAGCGGGCCGGCATCTCCAAGGTCGAGATCGAGCGCACCCGCGACCGCGTCCGGGTGGACATCCACACCGCGCGTCCGGGCATCGTCATCGGCCGCCGCGGCGCCGAGGCCGACCGCATCCGCGGCGAGCTCGAGAAGCTCACGGGCAAGCAGGTGCAGCTCAACATCCTCGAGGTGAAGAACCCCGAGGTGGACGCGCAGCTGGTCGCCCAGGGCGTCGCCGAGCAGCTCTCGGGCCGCGTGCAGTTCCGTCGCGCCATGCGCAAGGCGATGCAGACCTCGATGCGCTCGGGTGCCAAGGGCATCCGGATCCAGTGCTCGGGTCGCCTCAACGGCGCCGAGATGTCGCGCACCGAGTTCTACCGCGAGGGCCGCGTGCCCCTGCACACGCTCCGTGCCGACATCGACTACGGCTTCTACGAGGCCCGCACCACCTTCGGTCGCATCGGCGTCAAGGTGTGGATCTACAAGGGCGAGGTCGCCGGCACCCGTGCCGAGCGCCAGGCCCAGCAGGCCGCCCGCGCCGGTGCCCCCGGCCGCGGTGGTCGTCCCAACACCCGTGGCGGCGACCGTCCGAGCCGTGGCTCGCGCGGCGACCGCGCTCCTCGCGCCGAGGGCACTGCTGATTCGTCAGCGGCCCCGGCCGCCGAGGCAGCACCGAGCACCGGACAGGAGGCCTGACCTCATGTTGATGCCCCGTCGCGTCAAGCACCGCAAGCAGCACCACCCCAAGCGCCGTGGCGTCGCCAAGGGCGGCACCACGCTGGCCTTCGGTGACTTCGGCATCCAGGCGATCGAGGGTCACTACGTGACCAACCGGCAGATCGAGTCGGCCCGTATCGCCATGACCCGCCACATCAAGCGTGGCGGCAAGGTCTGGATCAACATCTACCCGGACCGCCCGCTGACCAAGAAGCCGGCCGAGACCCGCATGGGCTCGGGCAAGGGCTCGCCCGAGTGGTGGGTCGCCAACGTCAAGCCCGGCCGCGTCATGTTCGAACTCTCCGGCGTCGACGAGATCACTGCCCGCGAGGCCATGCGCCGCGCGATGCACAAGCTCCCGATGAAGTGCCGGTTCATCTCCCGAGAGGCCGGTGAATTCTGATGGCTACCAAGCTGAACGCCCACGAGCTCGACGAGCTCACCGCCACCGACCTGGAGGCGAAGCTGCGCGAGGCCAAGGAGGAGCTGTTCAACCTCCGGTTCCAGGCGGCCACCGGCCAGCTGGACAGCCACGGCCGGCTGCGCACGGTCAAGAAGGACATCGCCCGCATCTACACCGTGGTCCGCGAGCGCGAGCTCGGCATCCGCACCACGCCGGGCACCAACGAAGAGGCGAAGGCATGAGCGAGAACTCGAGCGAGAACACGGCGACCGAGGCCGCCGAGCGCAACCAGCGCAAGGTCCGCGAGGGCCTCGTGGTGAGCGACAAGATGGACAAGACCATCGTCGTCGCTGTCGAGGACCGCGTGAAGCACGCGCTCTACGGCAAGGTGCTGCGCAAGACGTCGCGCCTGAAGGCCCACGACGAGACCAACCAGTGCGGCATCGGCGACCGGGTCCTGATCATGGAGACCCGCCCGCTGTCCGCCACCAAGCGCTGGCGGCTCGTCGAGGTCCTCGAGAAGGCCAAGTGATCCCGCGGTGAGGTGAGCCCCGCTCGCCCCACCGCCCCAGCACCACCAGAACCCCACCAGTTCGGCCAGGCTCCCGCCCCGCGAGGGCTGGGAGAACCAGCTCGACAACCAGGAGAAATCAATGATCCAGCAGGAGTCGCGACTCAAGGTCGCCGACAACACCGGTGCGAAGGAGATCCTCTGCATCCGTGTTCTCGGTGGCTCTGGCCGTCGCTACGCCGGCATCGGTGACGTCATCGTCGCCACCGTCAAGGACGCGATCCCCGGTGGCAACGTCAAGAAGGGCGACGTCGTCAAGGCCGTGGTCGTACGCACCGTCAAGGAGCGTCGCCGCGCCGACGGTTCCTACATCCGCTTCGACGAGAACGCCGCCGTCATCCTCAAGAACGACGGCGAGCCGCGCGGCACCCGCATCTTCGGCCCCGTGGGCCGCGAGCTGCGCGAGAAGCGCTTCATGAAGATCATCTCGCTCGCCCCGGAGGTGCTGTGAGAGATGGGTAAGGACATGAACATCAAGAAGGGCGACACCGTCAAGGTGATCGCCGGCAAGGACAAGGGTGCCCAGGGCAAGGTCATCTCGGTGCTCCGCGAGGAGAGCCGCGTGATCGTCGAGGGTGTCAACCTCGTCAAGCGCCACACCAAGTCCGTCCAGCAGACCAACACCACCGGCGGCATCATCACCCGCGAGGCGCCCATCCACGTCTCCAACGTGATGCTCGTCGAGGACGACGGCGTCACCCGCGTCGGGTTCCGCCGCGACGAGGTCACCAAGCGCCGTCCCGACGGCTCGACCTACGCCGCCAGCCGCTCGGTCCGCGTGTCCCGCAAGACCGGCAAGGAGATCTGAGATGGCCGAGACCCAGACCACTGAGATTCCCCGTCTCAAGGCGCGCTACCGCGAGGAGATCGTCCCCGCCCTGCGCACCGAGTTCGACATCGCCAACATCATGCAGGTGCCCGGCCTGACCAAGATCGTGGTCAACATGGGCGTCGGCGAGGCGGCTCGCGACTCCAAGCTGATCGAGGGCGCGATCCGTGACCTCACCGCGATCACCGGCCAGAAGCCGGCCGTCACTAAGGCCCGCAAGTCCATCGCGCAGTTCAAGCTGCGCGAGGGCATGCCGATCGGTGCGCACGTCACGCTGCGCGGCGACCGCATGTGGGAGTTCCTGGACCGGCTGCTGTCCCTGGCGCTGCCCCGCATCCGTGACTTCCGTGGGCTCTCGCCCAAGCAGTTCGACGGTCGCGGCAACTACACCTTCGGTCTCACCGAGCAGGTCATGTTCCACGAGATCAACCAGGACAGGATCGACCGGTCCCGCGGCATGGACATCACCGTCGTGACCACCGCCACCAACGACGACGAGGGCCGCGCGCTGCTCAAGCAGCTCGGCTTCCCGTTCAAGGAGAACTGACATGGCGAAGACTGCTCTCAAGGTCAAGGCCGCTCGCAAGCCGAAGTTCGCCGTCCGCGGCTACACCCGCTGCCAGCGCTGCGGTCGCCCGAAGTCCGTCTACCGCAAGTTCGGCCTGTGCCGCATCTGCCTGCGCGAGATGGCCCACCGCGGCGAGCTGCCCGGCGTGACCAAGTCCTCCTGGTGACCTCGGTCCCCTCGCTCACCACCTCAACACGTTGAAGGTCGGCCGGCCGCGAGCCGCTCGAAACCACGACGAGAAAGAACCACATCATGACGATGACTGACCCGATCGCAGACATGCTCACTCGTCTGCGCAACGCCAACCAGGCGTACCACGACGTGGTGTCGATGCCTTACAGCAAGATGAAGGCCGGCCTCGCGGAGATCCTCAAGCAGGAGGGCTACATCACCTCCTACGACGTCGCGGACAACGTGTCCGTCGAGGGCGAGCCCGCCGTCGGCAAGACCCTGACCGTCACCCTCAAGTACGGCCGCAACCGGGAGCGCTCGATCGCGGGTGTCCGCCGCATCAGCAAGCCCGGCCTGCGCGTCTACGCCAAGCACACCAGCCTGCCCAAGGTCCTCGGTGGCCTCGGCGTCGCGATCATCTCGACGTCGCAGGGCCTGCTGACCGACCGCCAGGCGAACCAGAAGGGCGTGGGCGGCGAAGTCCTCGCCTACGTCTGGTGACCCGGACCAACTGAGACCAGGAAGAGAGAGAAGCATGTCGCGCATTGGCAAGCTCCCCATCGCGGTCCCGTCCGGTGTCGACGTCGCGATCGACCAGTCGCTGGTGACCGTCAAGGGCCCCAAGGGCACCCTGTCGCACACCATCGCCGCGCCGATCACGGTCGCCAAGGGCGAGGACGGCATCCTCGAGGTCAACCGGCCCGACGACGAGCGCACCAGCCGCTCGCTGCACGGCCTGACCCGCACGCTCATCAACAACATGGTGGTGGGCGTCACCGAGGGCTACGAGAAGAAGCTCGAGATCGTGGGCGTGGGCTACCGCGTCCTGCCCAAGGGTCCGACCCAGCTGGAGTTCCAGCTCGGCTACTCGCACCCGATCATCTTCGACGCCCCCGAGGGCATCACCTTCACCGTCGAGGGCCCGACCAAGCTCGGTGTCGTCGGCATCGACAAGCAGCTCGTCGGCGAGGTTGCGGCCAAGATCCGCAAGCTCCGCAAGCCTGAGCCCTACAAGGGCAAGGGCGTGCGCTACGCCGGCGAGCACATCCGCCGCAAGGTCGGAAAGGCCGGTAAGTGACATGGCGATCTCGCTGTCCAACAACAAGCACACCGCCACGCGGGTCCGTGCGCGCCTGCGCCGTCAGGCGCGGGGCCGCAAGCGGATCCACGGCACCACCGAGCGTCCGCGCCTGGTCGTGACCCGGTCCGCGCGCCACATCACGGTGCAGGTCGTCGACGACCTCGCCGGCACCACGGTCGCGTACGCCTCCTCCATGGAGAAGGACGTCCGCACCGGCGGTGGCGACAAGACCGCCCAGGCCAAGAAGGTCGGGGAGCTCGTGGCCTCGCGCGCCAAGGCGGCAGGCATCGAGGGCGTCGTCTTCGACCGCGCCGGCAACAAGTACCACGGTCGCATCGCGGCCCTCGCCGATGCCGCCCGGGAGGGCGGATTGTCCTTCTGATCGCCCACCGCGACCAGAGAGAGAACTTAGATATGGAGCACATCTCATGAGCGGAGCCCAGCGCGGACAGCGCAGCGGTGGCTCGGGCGACCGTCGCGGACGCGACAACGGTCGTGGCCAGGCCGAGAAGTCTGTCTACATCGAGCGGGTCGTGGCCATCAACCGTGTCGCCAAGGTCGTGAAGGGTGGTCGTCGCTTCAGCTTCACCGCCCTCGTGATCGTCGGTGACGGTGAAGGTCTGGTCGGCGTCGGCTACGGCAAGGCCAAGGAAGTCCCCGCGGCGATCGCCAAGGGTGTCGAGGAGGCCAAGAAGCACTTCTTCAAGGTCCCCCGCATCCAGGGCACCATCCCGCACCCGGTGCAGGGCGAGAAGGCCGCAGGCGTCGTCCTGCTGCGTCCCGCCGCTCCCGGTACCGGCGTGATCGCCGGTGGCCCGGTGCGTGCGGTGCTCGAGTGCGCCGGCATCCACGACGTGCTGAGCAAGTCGCTCGGCTCGTCCAACCAGATCAACATCGTCCACGCGACCGTCGAGGCGCTGCGGATGCTCGAGGAGCCCGAGGCCGTGGCCGCTCGCCGTGGCATGCGGGTCGAGGACGTCACCCCGGCCGCGCTGCTCAGGGCGCGCGCCGAGGGCCAGCTCGAGGCTGCTGCGGGGGTGCAGAAGTAATGGCACAGCTCAAGGTCCAGCAGACCAGGTCCACCATCGGACGCAAGGCCAACCAGCGCGAGACCATGCGCTCGCTCGGCCTCAAGCGCATCGGTGACGTGGTCGTCAAGGAGGACCGCCCGGAGATCCGCGGCATGGTCCAGACCGTCCGTCACCTCGTGACGGTCGAGGAGGTGGAGTGACATGACGCTCAAGCTGCACCACTTGCGTCCCGCTCCGGGCGCCAAGACCGCCAAGACCCGCGTGGGTCGCGGTGAGGGCTCCAAGGGAAAGACGTCGGGCCGCGGTACGAAGGGCACCAAGGCTCGCTACCAGGTCCCGGTCGCCTTCGAGGGTGGCCAGATGCCGATCCACATGCGCCTGCCCAAGCTGAAGGGCTTCAAGAACCCCTTCCGCGTGGAGTTCCAGGTCGTCAACCTCGACCGCCTCGGGGAGCTCTTCCCCGACGGTGGCTCGGTGACGGTCGACGACCTCGTCGCCAAGGGCGCGGTCCGCAAGGGCCAGCCCGTCAAGGTCCTGGGCCAGGGCGACATCTCGGTCGCCGTTCAGGTCAGCGCCAACGCGTTCTCGGGCTCCGCCAAGGAGAAGATCGAGGCCGCCGGCGGCACCGCGACCGTGGCCTGAGGGCCCATCTGATCGCACACTCGGTGAAGGCCCGGCCGCACAGTGGGAACTGTCGGCCGGGCCTTCGTCGTTACCCGGGAAGCGGGTCGAACACCGGCTGTTAGGCTTCCCCGGGCCCTCCGCCCCACAGCGGTGAGGGGCCTCTCGTCCGCCCGCCTGATCCTGGGCCGGGCACCCTTACGAAAGAGGAACCAGTGCTAGGCGCGTTCGCCAACGCTTTCCGGACGCCGGACCTGCGGCGCAAGCTGCTCTTCGTCCTGCTGATCATCACGATCTTCCGGCTCGGCTCTCAGGTGCCCACCCCGGGTGTCAACGTGGCCAACGTCCAGGCCTGCATCAACCAGCTGGAGGAGGGCGGGCTCTACAGCCTCATCAACCTCTTCTCCGGCGGCGCGCTGCTCCAGCTGACCATCTTCGCGCTGGGGATCATGCCCTACATCACGGCCTCCATCATCCTGCAGCTGCTCGTCGTGGTGATCCCACGGCTCGAGGCGCTCAAGAAGGAGGGCCAGGCGGGGCAGACGAAGATCACCCAGTACACCCGCTACCTGACGCTGGGCCTCGCCGTGCTCCAGGCGACCGGCATCGTCGCGCTCGCCCGCAACGGCGCCCTGCTCCAGGGCTGTGAGCGCGACCTGCTGCACGACAACGGCACGGGCACCTTCCTCGTCATGGTCGTCACCATGACCGCCGGCACCGCCGTCATCATGTGGCTCGGCGAGCTCATCACCGACCGCGGCATCGGCAACGGCATGTCGATCCTCATCTTCACCCAGGTCGTCGCCACCTTCCCGGCGGCCCTGTGGAGCGTCCAGACCTCGCAGGGCTGGGTCGTCTTCGGCGTCGTCATGGTGATCGGCCTGATCCTGGTGGCCGGCGTCATCTTCATCGAGCAGGCGCAGCGCCGCATCCCGGTGCAGTACGCCCGCCGCATGGTCGGACGCAAGATGTTCGGCGGCAACTCGACCTACATCCCGCTCAAGGTCAACCAGGCCGGCATCATCCCGGTCATCTTCGCCTCGTCGCTGCTCTACCTGCCGGCGATGGCGGTCCAGTTCAACCCCGAGAGCCAGAACCCGGTGCTCGACTTCATCGGGACCTACCTCGTCGGCGGCGACCACCCGCTCTACATGGCGATGTACTTCGCCCTCATCATCTTCTTCACGTACTTCTACGTCTCCATCACCTTCAACCCTGTCGAGGTGGCGGACAACATGAAGAAGTACGGCGGCTTCATCCCCGGGATCCGGGCGGGCAAGCCGACCGAGGACTACCTGTCCTACGTCCTGTCCCGCATCACGTTCCCCGGAGCTCTCTACCTCGGCCTGATCTCGCTGGTGCCGCTGATCGCCTTCGCCGCGATCAACGCCAGCCAGAACTTCCCGTTCGGTGGCACGTCCATCCTCATCATGGTGGGCGTCGCGCTGGACACGGTGAAGCAGATCGAGAGCCAGCTCCAGCAGCGCAACTACGAAGGATTCCTGAAGTAGATGAGACTCATCCTCATGGGCCCGCCGGGTGCGGGCAAGGGCACGCAGGCCCGCTTCGTGGCCGACCACTTCGGGGTCCCGGCGATCTCCACCGGCGACATCTTCCGCGCCAACGTCTCGCGGGGCACGCCGCTGGGGATCGAGGCCCAGCGCTACATGGACGCCGGTGAGTACGTCCCCGACGAGGTCACCAACAAGATGGTCCGCAACCGGATCGACGAGGACGACGCCAAGCCCGGCTTCCTGCTCGACGGCTACCCGCGCACCCTCGCCCAGGTCACCGAGCTCGACGGGATGATCGCGTTCACCGGCCACCGCCTCGACGCGGTCGTCGTGCTGACGGTCGACCCCGAGGAGCTCGTCCAGCGCCTGCTCCACCGGGCGCAGACCGACGGCCGCGCCGACGACACGGAGGACGTGATCCGTCGCCGCCAGGAGGTCTACGCCGAGCAGACCGCGCCGCTCATCGAGGTCTACCGCGGTCGTGGCATCTGCATCGAGGTCGACGGGATGGGTGAGGTCGACGACGTGACGACCCGCATCTTCGACGCCCTCGACGTGGTCCCGCAGAGCTGAGCCACCCATGGCGCTCCGGGACCGCGGGCTCGAGATCAAGACCCCCGACCAGATCGGGCTGATGCGCGTCGCCGGGCGGCTCGTGGGGGAGACCCTCGAGCTGCTCCGTGACGCTGTCCGACCGGGTGTGACGACGCTGGAGCTCGACACGCTCGCCGAGACCCACATCCGCGACCACGGCGGCGTCCCGTCGTTCAAGGGCTACAGCCAGCCGCCCTTCCCCGCCACCATCTGCGCCTCGGTCAACGACGAGGTCGTGCACGGCATCCCGGGTGCCCGCGCGCTGGTCGAGGGCGACGTCGTCTCGATCGACTGCGGCGCCATCGTCGAGGGCTGGCACGGCGACGCGGCCATCACCGTCCCGGTCGGCGAGGTCGCCGACGACGTGCGCGAGCTGCTCCGGGTCACCGAGGAGTCCCTGTGGCGCGGCATGGCCGCGGCGCGGCTCGGCGGGCGGGTGACGGACATCAGCCACGCGATCGAGACCTACGTGCGCGCGCAGGGGCGCTACGGCATCCTCGAGGACTACACCGGCCACGGCATCGGCACCGAGATGCACATGGCCCCCAACGTGCCCAACTACGGCCGACGGGGCCGCGGTCCCTCGATCGTCCAGGGCCTCGCCCTGGCCGTGGAGCCGATGGTCACGCTGGGCAGCAAGCACACCGACCTCCTCGAGGACGAGTGGACGGTCGCCACCGTCGACGGTTCCTTCGCCGCCCACTTCGAGCACACCTTCACCGTGACCGAGCGGGGGGCGTGGGTGCTCACCGCCGTGGACGGCGGCGAGGCCCGCCTCGGGGCGCTCGGCGTCCCATTCGGCGGACGCTGAGTCCCGTTTCGCCCGCCACCGGGCGGGCGTGGGAGACTGGCCTGCGTTGGAGGGGAGTATTCCCCGGCAGTGGTGTCGTCAGTACGGCGTCCGCGCGAGCGGCGTCCGGTGCCACTGGTTCGCCGCACTGCTGTTGTCCCACGGCGCGCGAGCGGAAGAGACCTCCGGCGTCCGCGTGCTGCGCGGACTCCGACTCGCCTCATCCCTAGGAGCAACAGAGTGGACGTCCCCACCTGGGTCTGGATCGCCACCGGCGTGGTGACCCTCGCGATCTTTACCTTCGACCTCGCCGTGGTCGGCCGCCGGCCGCACGAGCCGAGCATGAAGGAGTGCGCGACCTATCTCTCGATCTACGTCGGCCTGGCCGTGCTGTTCGGGCTCGGTGTCTGGTACACCTCGGGCGGCACGTACGCCCTGGAGTTCTACTCCGGCTGGCTGGTGGAGTACTCGCTCTCCATCGACAACCTCTTCATCTTCATCATCATCATGGCCAAGTTCGCCGTGCCGCGTGAGCTGCAGCAGTACGCCCTGATGATCGGCATCGTGATGGCGCTGGTCATGCGCGCCATCTTCATCGCGGTCGGCGCGGCGGCGATCGAGCAGTTCAGCTGGGTGTTCTACCTGTTCGGCCTGTTCCTGGTCTACACCGCGTTCAAGCTGGCCAAGGAGGGCGGCGAGGACGAGGACGACGAGTTCGAGGAGAACAAGCTGGTCGCCTTCATCGAGCGCCGCTTCCCGGCGACCTCGGAGTGGCACGGCAAGAGCCTGTTCGTCCACGACAGCAACGCCAAGCGGATGATCACGCCGATGTTCATCGTGATCATCACCCTCGGCACGACCGACCTGCTGTTCGCGCTCGACTCGATCCCGGCGATCTTCGGCATCACCAAGGAGCCCTACCTGGTGCTGACCGCCAACATCTTCGCCCTGATGGGGCTGCGCCAGCTCTACTTCCTCATCGGCGGGCTGCTGCAGCGCCTCATCTACCTGTCCTACGGCCTGGCGTTCCTGCTCGCGTTCATCGGCGTCAAGCTCTTCTTCCACGCGCTGCACGAGAACGAGCTGCCGTTCATCAACGGTGGCGAGCACCTCGACTACGCGTGGCTCGAGATCCCCATCTGGCTCTCGCTGGTGGTCATCATCGCCACGCTCGCCGTGACGGCCGTGCTGTCCCTGTGGGTCTCGAGCCGGATGAGCCCCGAGGAGCAGGACGCGGCCACCGGTCCGCGCCGCGACTGGGAGGACGACTGAGCGTGGCTCGACCGCTCAGGTCACGCACTGGCTGTCGCTGGGGGAGTTGTCGGACCCCCGCGTCATCCGCAGGTCGAGGCACACCGGCTCGTCGGTGCGCACCAGCAGCTGTCGCTGCCGGGTGCTGCCGTAGGTCCGGGTGTCGTCGCGGTAGTAGCTGAAGGAGTCGCCCGGCTCGAGGGGCACGGGCGGTCGCCACTCGAACAGCACGCCGCGGGCCGTGCGGCTGCCGGTGAGCGTGGGCGCCTCGGTGAGCACGTCGGGCACGACGTCGGCCGGCGTCTGCGACTCGGTCGGGACGACCACGCCGGGGTCCTCGCCGCGCCCGTCACCGCGGACCAGCAGGAAGCCGACGACCAGCGCCACCACCGCGGCCCCGATGCCGGCCCACACCAGCGTGGAGGTGCGGCCGGTGTCGTCGTCCTCGTCGGTGGCGGGCTCGGCGACCTGCGCGGCGATCCGCCGCGGGCCGCTGGCCGAGATCACGGTCACCGGCTTCATCGCGGTGGCGTCCTCGGGCGCCTCCGGGACCTCCGGCGCCATGACGGAGGCGTCGGGGCGGTCGCCCTCCACCGCCACGGAGGTGCGGGCCCAGCCGGCGGCCGACTCGATCCGCTGCAGGGCGCGGGCCAGCTCCAGGGCGCTCGCCGGACGGTGCTCGGGGCGCTTGGCGAGGCACTGCTGGAGGAGCCGGTCGAGCGCCGGTGGGACGTCGGGCCGCTGGGTCGCCGGGGGAGCGGCGTGCAGGATCCGCGCGCTCAGCGCCCGCGTGGAGTTGTCGCCGGAGGGGATGGAGAACGGCGAGCGGCCGACGAGCAGGTGCCAGATCGTCGCGCCGAGGGAGTAGACGTCGGAGGCGACCGAGCCGTTGCTGCGGCCGTCGAGCAGCTCGGGTGGTGACCACGGGTAGGAGATGCGGACGTCGTTGTCGCCCTCGATGTCGGCGATGTGGCCGGCTATGCCGAAGTCGGTCAGGGCCGGCTCGTGGTAGGTCGTCACGAGGACGTTGCTGGGCTTGATGTCGCGGTGCAGGATGCCCGAGCGGTGCGCGGTCTCGATGGCGCTCGCGAGCTTGATGCCGGTCGCCACCGCGTCGACGGGCGCCATCGGGTTGGAGCGCACCCGGATGCCGAGGTCCGGCGGCGGGCAGTAGCGCATCACCAGGAACGGGCGGCCGCCCTCGGCGGTCACGCCGGCGGTGATGACCGAGACGATGTAGGGGTGGTCGGCCAGTCGCGCCATCGCGTTGGCCTCGGCGGTGAAGAGGTACTTCTCCCGGTCGGTGAGCGGCACGTCGGGCCGGACGACCTTGACCGCGACGCGCTGGCGCGGCCACTGCTGCTCGTAGAGGAAGACGTCGGCGAACCCGCCGCTGCCCAGGTGCTCGACGAACGCGAACCCGGGGATGTCAGGGGCGCTCACCGGGCGACCGCTCCGGTCTCGAACCGCACGGCGTAGACGTGCGCCATGTCGAGGACGGTGCCCGGCTCGAGGACGTAGGCGTCGCCGGGCCGCATCCGCTGCGGGTCGCGACCGGGCGGGGCCACGGTGGTGCCACCGCGGCTGTCGAGGTCACGCGCCACGACGTCCCAGCCGTCGAGCTCGATCTGCAGGTGCCTCCGGGACACGAAGGAGTGGTCGGCGGGCAGGTGGACGAGGTGGGGCCAGTCGGTGCTGCCCTCGGCGGGCGCGGGCTTGCGGCCGAGGATCACGCCGCGGTCGAGCGGCACGACCTCGCCGGTCGGCAGGCGCAGCCCGCCCAGCGACGGTCGCTCGACGCGACGCGGCTCCTGCGGGGCGACCCGCTGGTGACAGACCCGGCACTGCGGCGAGACGGGCGGCGTGAGGTGGCCCAGCGGGCAGCTCACCGCCAGCACGGTCGGCGCGGTGCTGTGGGACAGGTGCGCCGGGCGCATCGAGGTCGAGCCGTCGTGGTCGTCGGGGGCGGGACCGGGCTCGGGGGCGCGGTGCGGCGCGGACGCCGGCCGGATGGTCGTGTGGGAGCCCTCCTCGATGCGCTGGATGGCCAGCGGGTCGGGCTCCGAGGTGTCCATCAGCGACCCGGTGTCCTCGACCGGGCGGCGCGTGCGGGTGCGCGGGGGAGGGCCGTCGGGGCCCTTGGCGGCGAGGATCGCGGCCGGGATGCCGTCGATGAGCGCACCTCCCGGCGCGGCGGGTGCGGTCGCCTGCGCCGTCGGCTGGGCAGGTGGGGCGGTGCGGGTGGAGATCGGCGCGAGCTCGACGCGGTCCGCGGCGACCACCCCGCCGACGAGGCGCCGGGTCGGGACCAGGCGGTCGGGGTCGTCGCCGCCGTCGAGGCTGAGGATGCGCGACGGACCGGCGAGGCGTACGTGCCCGGCGCCGCGTGACAGCGCGGTGGAGGCCCCAGAGGTGAAGTCGACGAGGGCGAGCCCCGGGGGATCGCCGGCGAAGGACTTCTCGACGATGGCCATCACCCGCTCCACGACGGAGGATCCGGAGGGTGCGGTCATGGCCAGGACGTCCCAGATCTCCTGGACGACCTGCTCGTCACCGGGGTCGGTCAGCAGCACCCAGTGGGCCCCGCTGCCCAGAAGCACACCGGTCCCCCCGGCGTACCTCGCCTCCACGATCAACGTCGGCTCCCCTCGTACGCGCCCACCGCTCCATCATCACCCATCGCGCCGTTCCGGCGCAGGCAGTCCCGACTTGTCGTAACGTCGCTCCATACTTACCCTCCTCTGGGTGAGTGCGGCGGGCGCACGTCATCCGCGGGGGCCAAGGGGGGCTGGCGTGGCACGTGCGACGTTCGTGCGTCGACACCGGGCGGGCATCGCCTCGGGCCTCGCGCTGAGCGTCGCTGCCGGAGCCGTCGTCGCCTACGCCGTCACCGCCAGCGGCTACAAGGCCCACGAGGCCGAGCTCAACGACGGCGGCGTGTGGGTCGTCAACGGCAAGAAGGGCTGGTCCGGCCGGCTCAACAAGCCCGTCAACCAGCTCGACGGCGTCGTGCCCAACCCCGACGGCAAGGCCCGCCTCGACGTCGTCCAGGACGGCGCGGCCGTCGTCACGCTCAACACCGACGCCGCCCGCGGCCAGGCGCTGGAGACCAGTCGCCTCGAGCTGCAGGACGGCGGCGCGGCCGCGGTCCCCACGCTCGGTGACGTGCAGATGGCCGGCGGCACCCTCGCCAGCGTCGACGCCGAGACCGGTGCGATCTGGGCGGTCCGCTACGACGACCAGCTCGGCAAGCCCGTGGTGAGCGCCGTCGACCGGCAGGCCGACCCGCTCGCCGAGGTCGGCGAGCAGGCCGCCCTGGCGGTCAGCACCACCGGCACCGTCGTGGCCACGTCGGCCGTCGACGGCACGGTGACCACGCTCGCCCCCGACGACACCGTCCTCGGCGAGCCCGTGACGCGCGACCTCCCGCGTGCCGCCGGCCAGGTCTCGTCGGTGACCACGGTCGGCGAGCGCGTGGTCACCCTCGACGAGGACGCCGGGGTGCTGCGGGTCCTCGACGGCGCCGAGGCCACGGTCCCGCCCGGCAGCGTCCTCCAGCAGCCCGGACCCGCCTACGACGCCGTGCTGGTCGCGGCGGCCGACGGGCTGCTCAGCGTCGACCTCGACACGGGGGAGACGACGACCGTGTCCACCCAGTCCGGCGAGCCGGTCGAGCCGGTCCGGCTCGGCGCGTGCGTCTTCGGGGCCTGGTCGGGAGGGGTCGGCGCGCTCGCGGTGCAGTGCGGCGCCCAGGAGGTCAACGAGAGGTCCCTCGGTGGCGACGCGACGAGCCTGGCGTTCCGGGTCAACCGCGGCGAGATCGTCCTCAACGACGCCGACAGCGGGGCGGTGTGGGACGTCGAGCAGGAGAAGCCGGCCCGCATCGACAACTGGGACGCCTTCACGTCGAAGAAGCAGAAGGACGACGACGACGACCAGAACGACAACGAGACCGACGCCGACCGGCGACCGCCCCGCGCCAAGCCCGACTCCTACGGCGTGCGCGCCGGTCGCACCACGGTCCTGCACCCGCTCGACAACGACTCCGCGCCCGAGGGCCGGCTGCTGAGCATCGTCGACGTCGTCCAGCCCTCCGGCGGCGCCCGCGTGGAGATCAGCCCGGACGGGCAGACCCTCGTGCTGCAGATGCCGGAGGAGGCGCGCCCCGCGACGTTCGACTACGTCATCGACGACGGCCGCAACGGCCTGTCGGCCAGCGCCACGGTCGACGTGGAGGTCCGCGGCCAGGAGGAGAACGAGCCGCCGGACCTGCGCGAGGGCTACCGCAAGCCGACCTACCGCGTGCCCCACGGCGGCGCGCTGTCGGTCCCGGTCCTGGCCGACTGGCGCGACGACCGTGACGGCGACACCCTGCTCCTGGACTCCGCCGTCGCGGTCGACGGAGCGCAGAACGGCGCTGCTGCGCGCACCACCTCGGACGGCCGGATCCGATTCACCGCGCCGACCACCGCCGCGTCCGGCCCGCAGCTGGTCCGGGTCGACTTCGCCGTCACCGACGGCTCGACGCCGGTGCGGAAGTCGCTGAGCTTCCAGGTGCAGGCCCCCAAGGACCAGAAGGCGTTCGCCCCGAGCGCCGAGCCCGACGTCGTACGCGGTGAGGTCGGCAAGCCGATCAAGATCCGCCCCCTGCTCAACGACCTGCCCGGCTCGGACCCCAACACGCCCGACGCCGAGCTCGCGCTCGGGGGCAAGGTGCCCCAGCAGCCCAACGCCAGGATCGTCTCCGACCTCGACGGGGGACAGCTCACCTTCACCGGGGAGCGCGCCGGCACCTACTTCCTCAGCTACGACGCGGCCTACGGCAACGCCCCGCTCGACCAGGGCACGGTTCGCGTGGACGTGAAGCCCAAGCCCAAGCGTGCCGCCGAGCCGGTGGCGATGCCCGACACGCTGACCGTCTTCGGCCAGGCGCCCGGGATCGTCGACGTGCTGGCCAACGACCTCGACCCGGCGGGTGGCCTGCTGGTGGTCCAGCGTGCCGCCGCGGACCGCGAGGGGCAGCTCGACGTCGCGATCATCGACGGTCGGTGGCTGCGGATCTCCGCCGTGCAGCCGGCGCTGTCGCCCCGCACGCAGACCATCTCCTACACGATCAGCAACGGGGCCAGCTCCGGCGTCCGCGGCGAGGTCGTCGTCACCCAGCGCCCCCAGCCCGCGGACAACACCCCGATCACGGCGGCCGACAAGGTGGTCGTGCGCGCAGGCGGCGCCGTGGCCGCCCCGGTCCTCGACAACGACGTGTCCCCGGCCGGCGACCGCCTGACGCTGCTCAACGACCTGGTCGACAGCGAGACGCCCGGCCAGCTCGAGGTCGTCCCCCCGATCGACGTCACGGGTGACGTGGGCCGCGCGTTCGTCTCGGGTCGCGTGGTGCGCTACGTCGCCCCCGAGCAGGTCGAGGAGCGCGACACCTACACCGTCACCTACGTCGCGCAGAACCTCGAGGGAAAGCGAGCCCAGGGGGTCCTCTCGGTGACCGTCGTGCCGGCCGACGACCCCAACGACCCGCCCGAGCCGCCGACCCTGGAGGGTCGCGTGGTCGCCGGCGACGCGATCAAGGTCCGCGTCCCGGGCGTCGGCGTCGACCGCAACGGCGACCCGGTCACCGTCACCGGCATCACCTCGGCGCCCCGGCTGGGCCGGATCGTCTCCTACGGCGGCAACTTCCTCGAGTACCAGGCCTACCCCCGCACGGTCGGCACCGACGAGTTCACCTACTCCCTCGTCGACTCGCAGGGCGCCTTCGCCACCGGCACCGTCCGCATCGCGGTCGTCGAGGTGGGCCAGCCCCAGCCGCCGCTGGCGGTCGCGGACCGGCTCACGGTCGAGCCCGGAAGGACGGCGACCTTCGACCCGCTGGCCAACGACTTCATCGCCGCCGGCGACTCGGTGGAGGTCGAGCTGGTCGACGCCCCGGCGGGCGTCGAGCTGGACCCCCGGACCAACCTGGTGTCGGTGCCCGCCCCCGGGGAGCTCACGGCCCCGCCGGTGGTGGTCGTCTACCGCGTGACCAACGGCCTCCAGGAGTCCCGCGCCACGATGACCCTGCAGACGGCCGAGGGCTTCAACAACCCCCCGATCGTCTACGACGCCTTCGGCCGCGCCGACGACAGCGGCAGCGTCGTGGTCGACGTCCTCGAGGGCGCCTACGACCCCGACGGGCCCGCCAAGGGCCTCGAGGTGACCGACGTGAGCGGCGACGACTCGGCGCGTGTCGTCGACGGCGTCGAGGTCCGCGCCAACCGCGGGGCGGCGCCCAAGGTGCTGCCGTTCGAGGTCCGTGACGCCGACGGCGCCGTGGCCGTCGCATCCGTCTACATCCCGCCCACCGGCAACGGCCTGCCCTACGTGGTCGACGACGCCCTGATCGAGCTCGAGCCCGGTGCCACCACGACGGGCAAGCTCTCCGACTACGTCGCGGCACCCGGGGACGCCGAGGTGCGCCTGGCGTCGGGTCGGCGCTCGTGGTCCGCCTCGCCGACGTCCCTCGCGGTCGGTCCCGACGGCGACAACCGCTTCACCCTGTCGGCCCCCGCCGCGTTCCGCGGACCGGGTGCCGTGCTCGTGGAGGTCACCTCGGCGACCGACGCCAGCGGGAACGAGGACACCTCCACCACCGACGACGGTGCGACGGTCCTGCTCTCCATCCCGGTCCAGGTGGGTGACGACAAGCCGGAGCTCACGTGCCCCTCCACGGTCGTCCCCATCTCGGCCGGGCAGGACTACGCCCTCGACATCGCCACGTTCTGCAAGGTCTTCACCCTCGACCCCCGGGACGCGGCCGGGCTCTCCTACACCGCCGACTGGAGCCAGCCCCTCGACGGGCTCGCTGTCGGCAGCCCCGAGGGCTCCGTCGTGTCGGTGACCGCCGCGGAGACCGCGACCGAGGGCGGCCAGGCGGCCCTCACGGTGCAGGCGGGGGACAGCAACACCCAGCTGGTGCGCTTCCAGCTGGCCCAGGCGCCGTCCCCGAGGCTGCTGCCCATCCGGGTCGAGACGATGGAGGCCGGGCAGAGCCGCAGCTACGACGTCGGCTCTTACCTCGAGGCCGGCGTGTCCGACCCGGACCCCACGATCGTCTCCGTGCAGAGCACCGGCAACCCCGGTGTCCGTGCGTCGGCCGACGGCGGCAGGCTGACGCTGACGGCGACCGACGACGCCCGCGGCGCCCGTGCCAGCTTCCGGCTGGTGGTCAGCGACGTCTCGTCCGACGACCCGCCCGCCTCGCGGACCGCCGAGGGGCGCATCGAGTTCCAGGTCGTCGGGACCCCCGAGGCGCCCGGCGAGCCGCGTCCGTTCCCGCGCACCGACCAGATCGGCGCCGTGGAGATGTCGTGGGCGCCGCCGCGCGACGACGGCGGCGCGCCGATCCTGCACTACCTGGTGCGCGAGGAGAAGACCGGCGCCACGCAGCGGTGCGACACCAACGTCTGCGTCTTCCGCAAGCTCAAGAACGGCGGCAACTACAGCTTCCGCGTGCAGGCCGTGAACCGCGTCGGCAAGAGCGACTGGAGCGGTCTCTCGAAGACGGCCCGGGCCGACACGGCGCCGGGGCGCGTCGAGAACATCCGGATGGTCGACCGGGGCGACGGCTACATCACCATCGCCTGGGACAAGCCGACCACCAACACCTCGCGGATCCTCGACTACACCATCACGTGGCCCGGTGGCCCGGTCGGCGTCGTCGCCGGGGACAACCCCCGCTACACCGCCACCGGCCTCGACAACAACACCCAGTACGCGTTCACGGTCAAGGCCCAGAACGTCGTCGACTACTCCGCGCCCCGCACGTCGGTCGAGATGCAGCC
This sequence comes from Nocardioides renjunii, assembly GCF_034661175.1. NCBI lineage: Bacteria > Bacillati > Actinomycetota > Actinomycetes > Propionibacteriales > Nocardioidaceae > Nocardioides > Nocardioides renjunii. The sequence goes on from NZ_CP141058.1 coordinate 863,117, forward strand.
GCTCGGCACGCCTCCGGCGCCGGCGGCGCCGGCCGTCGCCGACCTCGAGTCGGGTGCCAACCAGACCTCCGTCCGCATCGCGTGGCAGGCCGTGCTCCCCGAGGGGCCGGGACCCACCTCCTACACCGTCAGCTACTCCAACGGCACGTCGTCCGGCACGGTGCCCGGCTGCCAGAAGCTGGTGGCGCTGTCCTGCACCCACGCCGGCATCCCCTATGACGGCACCACCTACACCTACCGGGTGGTGGCCGCCAACGAGCCGGGCAAGCGCTCCCAGCCGAGCGAGGGCACCGCGATCCAGGCCGTGGGCCGGCCCGCGCCGTGGGGCAGCTTCGACGTGTTCGCGACCGGCGCCAGCCAGGAGGCCGAGGTCCGCTACACGGTCCCCGACTCGCGCGGCAACGTCAGCAAGGTCGAGGTCCTCGTCAATGGCGGGGTCGTCAAGCAGTTCGGGCAGCAGACCGGCTCCTTCACCACCCGGATCCCGACGCCCGGCAACGAGCAGCCCTACCCCGTCCAGCTCCGGGTGTGCAACGAGCGCGCGCCCACGGGCTGCACGCTCAGCGGCGTGCAGAACGTGCAGACCTACGGCCGCCTCGAGGGGATGCTCAGCGACATCAGCGACCCCGTGGTCAACGGCAAGACCGTGACCTGGACGGTGACCGGTTCCAGCAACGGCGACCCGGCCGAGCTGGCCTACTGGATCGACGGCGCCCAGCAGCCGACGATCCAGCTCGGCGGGGTCGGTGCCTTCAGCCAGTCGATCTCGACCACGACGGCCGACTTCGGCCAGGAGACCCGGCTCGAGGTGCGCCTGCGCGACTCCTCGCCCGGAGGGCGCGGCGAGACCTACCAGGACGACCGCGCCCGGAGCGGCGTGCCGCAGCCGGGTGTCAGCGTGGAGAAGCTCTCGGCCTGCCGCGACGACAACGACAGCCCCGACGACAACTGCTGGCAGGGCAACGGCTCGGGCAAGCCGCCGCCGTGCGAGGTCGAGTCCTGCGGGTTCATCCGGTTCAACGTCAACGGCTTCTACGAGGGCTTCACCTGCCGGGTGAGCATGACCTGGAACGGCTACACCGGCTGGCGCACCTACTCCTTCGGCGCCAACGGGCAGAACACCAACACCCAGGACACCGACTGGTACGCCCCCAGCGGCGGCGGAGCGACCGTCACCTGCCAGGGCAACGGCTTCTGGCAGCGCACGTCGAGCGGCTCCCAGACCTGGTAGACCCGGCGCCGGCACGGCCGCCCCATCCCGCCCTCGATCCCCCCTCACCGCCCCGCCCTGCCCCACCCCGCGACAGGAACAGCACATGACGATCAGCCCCGAACAGGCCGAGTGGTTCAGGTCCACCTTCGACCAGCTCACCGACAACATGGAGAAGGCGGTCCTCGGCAAGCGTCACGTCGTACGCCTGGCGCTGACCTGCCTGCTCTCGGAGGGCCACGTCCTGCTCGAGGACTTCCCCGGGACCGGCAAGACGATGCTCGCGCGGGCCCTCGCCAACACCGTGCAGGGCAGCCACGCCCGCATCCAGTTCACCCCCGACCTGCTGCCCTCCGACGTCACCGGCGTGACCGTCTACGACCAGCACAAGGGCACGTTCGAGTTCCACCCGGGCCCGATCTTCCACACCATCGTCCTCGCCGACGAGATCAACCGGGCCTCGCCCAAGACGCAGTCCGCGCTGCTCGAGGTGATGGAGGAGGGCCGCGTCACCGTCGACGGCGTCGCCCACCCGGTCGGCAAGCCGTTCCTGGTCATCGCCACCCAGAACCCCATCGAGCAGGCCGGCACCTACCGCCTCCCCGAGGCGCAGCTCGACCGCTTCCTCATGAAGACGTCGGTCGGCTACCCCGACCGGCAGGCCACCGTCGAGCTGCTCAACAACGCCGCCGTGCGCGACCGGGCCGCGCTGGTGACCCCCGTGATCACCGCCGCGACCATCGCCCAGATGAGCGGCCTGGCCGACCAGGTCTACGTCGACCCGGCCGTCATCGGCTACGTCGCCGAGCTGGCCGAGGAGTCGCGCCGCCAGCCCCACGTGAAGCTCGGCCTGTCGCCGCGCGGCTGCCTGGCCCTCGTCCGCGTCGCCAAGACGTGGGCCGCTGCCGACGGGCGCGACCACGTCGTCCCCGACGACATCAAGGACCTGGCCGAGCCGGTGCTCTCGCACCGCCTGCTGCTCGACGCCGAGGCGCAGTTCAGCGGCGTGGACGTGCAGACGGTCATCTCGCGCCTGCTCGACGCCGTGGCACCCCCGACCGACCGCGTGGGGGTCTGACCCAGGCCATGAGGCAGCGGTTGAACGATGCGCTCGAGGTGATCAAGCCGATCGGCTGGTTGATCCTCGGGCTCGGCCTGGGTGCGCTCCTGGTCGCCAGCGTCACGCTGTGGCGTGAGCTGGCCGTCCTCGGCTGCGCCTGCCTGGCCCTGCTCGTCCTCGCCCTGCCCTTCCTCGTCGGCCGCACCTCCGTCTCCGTCGACCTGCGGCTCCAGCCCGAGCGGGTCGCGGCGGGGGAGTCCGTGGCCGCCGGCGTCATCGTCGTCAACCGCGCCTCCTCCCGCCTGGTCCCCACCACGCTCGAGGTGCCGGTCGGCTCCGCGATCCACCGCTACGGCATCAGCTCCCTGGCGCCGAGCGCCACCCACGAGGAGTCGTTCACCATCCGCACGGAGCGGCGCGGTGTCATCCCGGTCGGCCCGGCGATGACCCGGCGCGGCGACCCCGTCGGGATCTTCTCCCGCGACGTGGTGTGGACGCCGGTGCGCGAGGTGCTGGTGCGCCCGCACCTCGTGCCGATGGAGTCGCTGGGCGCCGGCCTGCTGCGCGATCTCGAGGGCGTCTCGACCGACGCCGTCAGCCAGAGCGACCTCGCCTTCCACGCGCTGCGCGAGTACGTCCCCGGCGACGACCTGCGCCACATCCACTGGCGCTCCTCGGCCAAGGTGATGGCCTCGACGGGTGAGTCGTCGTTGCTGGTGCGCCAGTACCTCGACACCCGGCGCAGCCACGCCACGATCGTGGTCGACGACCGGCTCTCCGCCTGGGCCGACCCCGAGGACTTCGAGACCGCGATGGCGGTCGCCGCCTCCATCGCCGTCCGCGCCGTGCTCGACGAGTTCGACGTCTCGTTCGTCTGCGGCGCCTCCGCCTCGTCGGGCTCCGACGGCCACCTCGCGCTCGACGCGGTCTGCCGTGCCGAGACGGGCGAGCGCGGGCTGGTCGAGTCGGGCCGGCAGGCCAGCATGCTCGCGCCCGACACCAGCCTCGCCTTCTTCGTCAGCGGCAGCGAGGCGCCGTTCACCGACCTGCTCCGCTCGGCCGCGGCGTTCCCGCCCGAGGTGCGCCGCTTCGCCATCGTCGTCGACCCGGCGGGCAACAGCCGGGTCACCGAGACCGGCGGTCTGCCGGTCCTGCACCTGGCCGCCAAGGAGGACCTCGGCGGCCTCCTGCGCTGGAGCGTGCGATGAGCCCGTCGACCCGCGCGGCCTCCCGCCACGCCGCCCGGGAGCGCGGTCCCGGCTCCGGCAGCACCGGCACCCGCACCCGCGTACGCCCCCACGCGCTGCTGCCCGACCGGCACACCTGGACCGACATCGGCTTCACGCTCGTGCTGGCCGCGGTGGTGCTGAGCTCGTTCGGCACCTCGTTCACCGGCTCGACCTACCTCGTCGTCGGCATGCTCGGCGCGGTCATCGCGGTCGTCGTCACCCACCTCACCCGTGCGGCCGGCTGGCCGATCGTCTCGGCCGTGGTCATCTGCCTGGTGCTCTTCTTCTTGCTCGGCGGGCCGCTGTGCCTGCGCTCGCTGGGCGACACGTCGTTCCTCCCCGGCGCGTCCACGCTGGGCCGGGTGGCCGACCAGGCGGTGTTCGGGTGGAAGGACCTGCTCACGACGCTGCCCCCGATCGACGGCGAGGGCCCGCTCCTCGTGCTCCCGTGGATGGCCGGGATGCTCGCCGGGCTGGTCGGCCTCGCGCTCGCCGGGCTGCCGGTGCGCCGCGCCTGGCTCGCCGCCGCGCTCCCGGTCATCGGCATGACGGTCGTCCTGTCCGGCGCGATCGTGCTGGGTGTGCGCCGTCCCCAGTCACTGGTGGTGCAGGGGGCCGTGTTCGCCGCGCTGTCGCTGGCCTGGCTCGCGCTGCGGGCGCGTCGCGCCAGCGCGTCGGTGCAGGGCGGCAGCACCTCCTGGCTCCGCGGCGCCGGCGCCCTGGCGATGCTGGCGCTGGCCGCCGGCGTCGCCCTGCCCGCCAGCGGTGTCATCGCCGGCGACGAGGACCGCCGGGCGGTGGCCCGCAACTGGGTCGAGCCGCCCTTCGACATCGGCCGCTACCCCTCGCCGCTGGCCGGGTTCCGCAAGTACGTCGACCTCAAGGGCCGCACCGACCCGACCAACGTCTACGACAAGACGCTGCTCGACGTCGACGGCGTGCCGGCCGGCACCCTCGTCCGCTTCGCGGCCATGGACCGCTACGACGGCATGGTGTGGGGCGCGACCGACAACGCCCTCCCGGGCCCGGCCGACGACTCCTTCCAGCGCGTCTCCTCCACCATCGACAACCCCGTCGACGGTGAGGAGGTGGACGTCACGATCACCCTCGGCGAGGGCTGGAGCGGTGTCTGGCTGCCCACGGTCGGGGCGCTGCGGTCGATGTCCTTCGAGACCGCCGACGCGCGCGCCAAGGCCGAGGTCTTCCGCTACAACCTGGCCACCTCGACGGCGGTGGTCCCCACCGGGCTGCAGCCCGGCGACCGCTACACCTTCACCGCGGTCGAGCCCGACGACGAGCTGACCGAGGAGACGGTCGGCTCGGCCGAGCCGACCGTCCTGTCCCCGGCGGCCGCCTTCATCCAGCAGCCGACGGAGAAGTGGACCGAGGGCGCCGGCACCGACCCCATGGACCGGGTGCTGGCCGCCGCCGAGCACCTGCGGAGCGAGGGCAAGTACTCCGACGGCGTCGGACGCACCGAGCGCGTCTACGTCGCCGGGCACAGTTCCTGGCGGCTCTCCGACGAGTTCGTCAACGCCCCGCAGATCGTCGGCAACGACGAGCAGTACGCCGCCACGATGGCGCTGATCGCCAACGAGATCGGCGTACCCGCCCGCGTCGTCCTCGGTGCGGTCGTGCCCGAGGGCGGCCGCGTCACCGGCAAGGAGGTCGCGGCGTGGGTCGAGCTCCGCGCCGCAGACGGCTCGTGGCGCACCCTGCCGACCGAGTCGTTCACGCCGATCACACCACCCGCGGACCAGGTCCCCGAGACCAACACCCCGATGTCCGGCACCGTCATCCCTCCGCCCAACCCCATCCCGCCGCCGTCGGACGCGGGGGAGCAGAGCGACGCCGACCTCAAGGAGCGCAGGGCCACCCGCAAGAAGGCCGAGCAGGACGAGGAGGACGGGCTGATCCCGGACGTGCCGGGGTGGTTCGGGGTCGTGCTGACCTACGTCGGCGTGCCGCTGCTGGTGGTCGCGCTGCTCCTCGGTGCCGTGGTCGGCATCAAGGCGTGGCGCCGGCACCGCCGCCGCAGCGCCGACTCCGCCTCGGCGCGCTTCGTGGGCGCGTGGCGCGAGCTGGTGGACCACGCCCGTGACCTCGGCCAGGTCGTGCCGCTGGGACCGAGCGTCACCCGTCGCGAGCAGTCCGCCGGCATCGTCTCCGGCCAGGCCGGCGCGCTGGCCCGTCGCGCGGACAGCTTCGTGTTCGGGCCCCGCACGCCCGAGGTGGCCTCCGCGACGACCTACTGGGAGTCGGTCGACGCCGAGCGCCGCGCCATGTCGCGCGAGGTCGGGCGGTGGCAGCGCGTCCGCGCCGCGGTCAGCCTCCGCTCGCTGCGCCCGGGCGGCCGGGGGCAGGCCGCCGCGGCCGCCCCGTCCGCCACTGGCACCGCTGCGGACGGGGCTGCGGACGCCGCTGCTGGGGGCCAGGCGGACGGCGCGGGGGAGCCACGGCACACGCCCGGCCGTGCCGCCCGGCTGCGCAGGCTCGCAGATTGGCGTTCTCGAGGGACGCCTGACTAAACTGGTGCGTCGGCCCAACGTGGGCTGTGTTTCGTGGTGCCTCGCGGCTGCCCGCAAACGCCTCCGACTCGTCCCAGACGGTGCGGAGCGTGCCCGGGAAGAGGCTCCCGGATCCGCCCCCGAGGTCCACCGGTCTCCTGCTCGCAGGAGCCGGGCGGTTCCCGGGCCACGGTAGACAACCAGACAACAGATTGTGGAGGACATGCCGAAGAAAGAAGGCGTGATCGAGATCGAGGGCACCGTCGTGGAGGCCCTTCCCAACGCCATGTTCCGTGTGGAGCTCGCCAACGGACACAAGGTGCTCGCCCACATCAGCGGCAAGATGCGCCAGCACTACATCCGGATCCTCCCCGAGGACCGCGTGGTGGTGGAGCTCTCGCCCTACGACCTCACCAGGGGTCGGATCGTCTACCGCTACAAGTGACCGATCCCCGCGAGGGACTCGTCGGTCAGCGTCCAGCCAGCCGAGTAGCAAGGATTCGTTGACATGAAGGTCAACCCCAGCGTCAAGCCCATCTGTGACAAGTGCAAGGTCATCCGCCGTCACGGCCGGGTCATGGTCATCTGCGAGAACCCCCGCCACAAGCAGCGGCAAGGGTGATGTGAGGTCGCTGAGACCGGGCGCAGCCCGGGCACAGCGACCGAGCGAGCCGCGCAGCCGCTTGCGGCAAGCGGGCCTGAACCCCAGCAGGACCACAGCACCAACTGAAACCCACAACGTGATCGCTAGGCCAGGCACCGCCTGACCGAATCCACCTCCGGCGCTTTGGCCGGAGCTCACCCGAGGCGGGATGAGACGCGACACGACCAGAAACCAAAGCGACGAACAGACAAGGAAACGCCACATGGCACGCCTCGTTGGTGTCGACCTCCCGCGCGACAAGCGCATCGAGATCGCGCTCACCTACATCTACGGCATCGGCCGTACCCGCGCCCAGCAGCTCCTGGCTGCCACCGGCGTCGACCCGAACGCCCGGGTCCACACGCTCGGTGACGAGGAGCTGGTCAAGCTTCGCGACGAGATCGAAGCCAGCTTCAAGATCGAGGGTGACCTCCGACGTGAGGTTCAGGCGGACATCCGCCGCAAGATCGAGATCGGCAGCTACCAGGGTCGCCGCCACCGCATGGGCCTCCCGGTCCGCGGCCAGCGCACCAAGACCAACGCGCGCACCCGCAAGGGCCCCAAGCGCACCGTCGCCGGCAAGAAGAAGGCGAAGTGACCTGCGCCCCGGCGCAGTGATCACCGCACTCTTCCCAGAAGCTTTTCGACCAGACCTCATCAGGAGTTAGTGAATGCCTCCCAAGAGCCGCGCGACGAAGGTCCGCCGCAAGGAGAAGAAGAACGTCGCTCAGGGCGAAGCCCACATCAAGAGCACGTTCAACAACACGATCGTCACCATCACCGACCCGACCGGCGCCGTCATCTCGTGGGCCTCCGCCGGCACCGTCGGCTTCAAGGGCTCGCGCAAGTCGACCCCGTTCGCCGCGCAGATGGCCGCCGAGGCCGCCGGCCGTCGGGCGATGGACCACGGCATGAAGAAGATCGACGTCTTCGTCAAGGGCCCGGGCTCGGGCCGCGAGACCGCCATCCGGTCGCTGGGTGCCATCGGCCTCGAGGTCGGCACCATCCAGGACGTCACGCCCACTCCCCACAACGGATGCCGGCCGCCCAAGCGCCGCCGCGTCTGACCCGAGACTGAGAAAGAGAGACTGACACATGGCCCGCTACACCGGTCCCATGACCCGCAAGTCGCGCCGTCTCGGTGTCGACCTCGTCGGTGGCGACGCTGCCTTCGAGAAGCGTCCGTACGCCCCCGGCCAGCACGGCCGCGGTCGCATCAAGGAGTCCGAGTACCTGCTGCAGCTCCGTGAGAAGCAGAAGGCTCGCTTCACCTACGGCGTGATGGAGAAGCAGTTCGTCCGCTACTACAAGGAAGCCAGCCGCCGCCAGGGCAAGACCGGCGACAACCTGCTGCAGCTGCTCGAGTGCCGCCTCGACAACGTGGTCTACCGCGCCGGCTTCGCCCGTACGCGTCGCCAGGCCCGCCAGCTCGTCGTGCACGGCCACTTCCTGGTCAACGGCAAGAAGGTCGACATCCCGTCCTTCCAGGTCACCGACCACGACATCATCGACGTGCGCGAGAAGTCGCTCGAGCTGACCCCGCTGATCGTGGCTCGCGAGACCCACGGCGAGCGCGTCGTCCCCGCGTGGATGGAGGTCATCCCGTCGCGGATGCGCGTCCTCGTCCACCAGGTCCCGGTCCGCGCGCAGATCGACGTGCCGGTCCAGGAGCAGCTCATCGTGGAGTACTACTCCAAGAAGTGACTCACGGCCGGTGGTCGTCCGAGACATCGGACGGCCACCGGCGCCCGCTCTTCCAAGTCCTCTTCTCCGCCAACTCCATCAGGTTCGGATCCGTCAAATAGTGGGTGGATCCGGAAAGGAAAACCTCCGTGCTTATTGCTCAGCGCCCGACCCTCACGGAAGAGACCGTCGACGAGTTCCGCTCGCGGTTCGTCATCGAGCCGCTGGAGCCGGGCTTCGGCTACACGCTCGGCAACTCCCTGCGGCGTACGCTCCTCAGCTCGATCCCGGGTGCCTCGGTCACGAGCATCAAGGTCGACTCCGTCCTCCACGAGTTCTCGACCATCGAGGGCGTCACCGAGGACATGACCGAGATCATCCTCAACCTCAAGGGCATCGTGGTGTCCTCCGAGCACGACGAGCCGGTCGTGATGTACCTGCGCAAGTCCGGTGCCGGTGACGTCACCGCCGCCGACATCACCCCGCCCGCCGGTGTCGAGGTGCACAACCCCGAGCTGAAGATCGCCACGCTGTCCGACAAGGGCAAGCTGGAGATGGAGCTCGTCGTCGAGCGCGGCCGCGGCTACGTCTCCTCGGTGCAGAACAAGGGCGCCGACAACGAGATCGGCCGCATGCCGGTCGACTCGATCTACAGCCCCGTGCTGAAGGTGACCTACAAGGTCGAGGCGACGCGTGTCGAGCAGCGCACCGACTTCGACAAGCTCGTCATCGACGTCGAGACCAAGCCGTCGATCCGTCCCCGCGACGCGATCGCCTCGGCCGGCAAGACGCTCGTCGAGCTGTTCGGCCTGGCCCGTGAGCTCAACGTCGAGGCCGAGGGCATCGACATCGGCCCGTCGCCGGTCGACGAGCAGCTCGCCGCCGACCTGGCCCTGCCGGTCGAGGACCTGCAGCTCACGGTCCGCAGCTACAACTGCCTCAAGCGCGAGGGCATCCACACCGTGGGTGAGCTCATCTCCCGCTCGGAGCAGGACCTGCTCGACATCCGCAACTTCGGCGCCAAGTCCATCGACGAGGTGAAGGCCAAGCTCGTCGAGATGGGCCTCTCGCTCAAGGACAGCGCGCCCGGCTTCGACCCGCACGCCGCCCTCGCCGCCTACGGCGACGACGACGACGACGCGTTCATCGAGGACGAGCAGCTCTGACCTCGGCTCCACCACCCAAATCGGCCCTGACCGGGGTCGTCTACCCGGGTACCTGACACGGCCCGAGAGAAGGAACCACCACCATGCCCAAGCCCAAGAAGGGTCCCCGCCTCGGCGGTAGCCCGGCCCACCAGCGCCTGATGCTCTCGAACCTGGCCACCGCCCTGTTCGAGCACGGCCGGATCACCACCACCGAGACCCGGGCGCGCCTGCTGCGCCCGGTCGCGGAGAAGCTGATCACCAAGGCCAAGCGGGGCGACCTGCACAACCGTCGCGAGGTCCTCAAGACCATCCGCGACAAGTCGGTCGTCCACACACTGTTCACCGAGATCGCGCCGACGTTCGCCGAGCGTCCCGGTGGCTACACCCGCATCACCAAGATCGGCCCCCGCAAGGGCGACAACGCCCCCATGGCGGTCATCGAGCTGGTGACCGAGGCCTACAGCCCGAAGGCCCCGTCGGACAGGAAGACCCAGGCCGCGGCCGCTCCGGTTGCTGCTGAGCCTGCCCCGGCCGAGGCCGCCCCGACCGAGGTCGAGGCGGAGAACGTCGACGGCGAGACCGAGGTCGTGGCCGTCGAGCCGCAGGCCGAGGGCGACGCCGCCGAGGTCGAGACCGCGGACACCGCGTCCGAGTCCACCGAGGAGTCGACCGAGGAGCCGGCCGCCGAGGCCGACGCCGAGGACGAGACCAAGGCCTGATCCGGGTCACCTGCACCATCGCGAGGCCCGCCACCCCCACGGGGTGGCGGGCCTTCGTGCGTACGACGACACCGCGGCGCTGCCCGAGCGGTGAGTGAGGCAGGTTCTCGGGGCGGCAGAAGGTGCCTCACCCACCGCCCGCCGGGGGTTCAGAGGCGGGCGAGGACGTCCGAGGCCTGCAGGCTGCGGGGCTCGCCGCCGGTGCGGGCGAGGTGCCGGGTGGCGGCGACGACGGCCTCGTTGACCGGGGTGGGGAGGCCGAGCAGGCGGCCCTGCAGGACGATCTCTCCGCCGAGGTAGTCGATCTCGGAGTCACCGGTGCCGCGGGTGAGGCTCTGCCAGGTGGACCCGCCGCGGCGCTCGAGGTCGGTGCGTCGCTGCAGGACCGACCCGCGCCGCTCCCGGTCCTCCTCGGCGGTGACCAGGCTGACGCCGGCGGCGGCGAGCACGCGCTCGCCCTCGGCGACCGCCCGCTCGGCGAGCTCGTCGGCGGCCTCGTCCTGGGCGAAGGAGGCGTCGACACCGTTGCCGAGGTTGAGCAGGAGCTTGCGCCGCTTCCACGCCATGATGTCGGCGCGCTCCTCCGAGGCGATGCCGGCGGCGTGGAGGTCGGCCGCCACGGCCGCGGTGGTGGCGTCCGTGCCGTGCGGGATGCGGCCGATGTCGAGGATGGCCGTCGTCGGGTGGCAGCCCGCCACCACGACGCCCGGCTCGAGGTGCGTGGCGGGGAGCATCACGCACACGGCGTACGTCCGCGCGAAGAGCCGGAGCGTGGCGAGCTCGGTGGCGATGCCGTTGGTGGCGCAGACGACGGCTGTGTCCGCGGGCGCGTGCGCGCGCAGGTCGGCGAGCGCCGCGGCGGCCTGGTGGGACTTCACCGCCAGGAGCACCACGGTGTCGTCGGTCCACGCGACCTCGGCGGCGGTGTCGGTGGCCGGCGCGTCGATGCGGTGCCGGCCGTCGCCGGCGTCGAGCACCAGTCCGCCTGCACGGATGGCGGCGAGGTGCTCACCGCGGGCGACCAGCGTGACCCCGCGGCCCGCGAGGTGGAGGTGCCCGCCGATGACCCCACCGACGGCACCGGCTCCGTAGACGACGTACTCCATGTCCTCGACCCTACGAGGACGGCTCGGCCCGTCAGCCGGAGGGCGACGCTCAGCGGCGGACGCGGAACCGCAGGTGCAGCACCCGGTCGCCCTGGATGACGACGTGCGGGTCCTCGAGCAGCTGCTGGGCCTCGAGCGAGCCGAAGAACCGCTTGCCCGTGCCCAGCACGACGGGTGCGACGTCCATCGCCACCTCGTCGACCAGGCCGAGGGCGAGTGCCTGCCCACCCACGTCGCCCGCTGCCACCGCGACCGTCCCGTCGCCGGCGAGCTCCTGCGCCGTGCGGAGGGCGGCGGTCACGTCGTCGACGAAGTGGTAGGACGCCTCCGGGTGCCAGCCGTCGGGCCTGGAGCGGTGGGAGACCACGACCACGTGGTCGCCGGTCGGTGGCCGGCCCTCCCACCCGTCGGTGATGTCGAAGAGCCGTCGGCCGATCACCATGCACCCGGTGGCGTCCCACTCGGGCCTGACGTAGTCGTACGACGTCCGGGACACCCGCAGACCGCCCGGCGCGGGATCGGCCATGTCCTGCGCGGTCAGGGGCTGGTCGCCGTTGAAGTACCAGTCGAACAGGGGGCCGGGATCGTCGTGGGGGTCGGCGACGAAGCCGTCCACCGAGACGACCGCGTGCAGCACCACCCTGCTCACGACGTGCCTCTCGCGGGCGGGCGCCATGCCGGGTCGCGGCCGACGAAGCCCATCAGCTGCTCGACGGGGGCCGCGTCGTCGGGCACGGGCACCGCGGGGCCGTACTGCCCCGAGTCGCGGAGCATCGCCTCGATGGGCCGCATCCCCTCCAGCATCTGCCCGGCGACGTCCTGGTCGAGCCGCGGCTCCTGGTCGGTCGCGCGGGCGAGGTCCCACGAGTGCATGAAGACGTCGGCGGTGTAGAACCGGTCGACCGCATCCCCGACCGGGTGCGTGCCGGCGCGGGGGTGGCTGAACTCCTCCTCGCCGCGCTCCTCGACGAGCGCCTGGACGGCGCCGGCCTGGTGGTGCCAGGCGGCAGCGGGGTCGTCGGCGACCGGCGGGCCGGACGGCAGCTCCACACCACCTCCGGCCAGGAACCCGGGGAACCACGTGACGAGGTGCTCGACGACGTCGAGGGCCGTCCAGCCGTCGACCGGCGCGGGCGCCGCCCAGTCGGTCGTCCGATCCACCAGCCGGGAGAACTCCCCGGCCACCGCCTCGTGCCGGGCGGCCGGGGACTCGGGCAGCGACATCAGAGCGAGCCCTCCGCCAGCATCCGGTCGATCGCGGCGTAGCCGTCGTTGACGCCGGTCTCCATGCCGCTGCGCAGCCAGGCGTCCCGACCCTCGAAGGAGTCGCAGAGGCTGAACGCGTGCAGCCGGGTGCGGCCGTCACCGAGGTCCTCGAAGGTCATGGTCTCCAGCGAGACCGCGTCGGGCATGCCGTCCCACGTGAAGGTCTGGACGAGGCGGTCCTCGCGCACGGTGTGGAAGCAGCCGCGGAAGGAGGTCTCGAACTCCTGGCGCCCGTCGGTGCCGCGCACGGAGTAGCTCCAGCTGCCGCCGTCGCGAGCATCCCAGTGGGTGACGTCGGCGCCGACGTCCTGGGGGCCGACCCACTGCGCGAAGATCTCGGCCTCGGTGTGCGCCCGCAACAGCTGCGCCGGAGTGGCGTCGAAGTCGCGCCAGATGTGGATCGCGGGCACGTGCTCGTCGGCCAGGATCTGCGCCTCCGGGAAGCGGGTGGTCGTGTCGGGGGTCTGCATGGTGGTCATGATGCGGTTCCTTCCGTGGGGTTGTCGCCCTCGTGGGCGGGGTCGTCGTCGTCCTGCATCCGCGCGAGCACGGCGTCGAGGCGCGAGAAGCGCTCCTCGGCCCGTCGGCGGTAGCGCTCGATCCATCTGGTCATGAGGTCGAACACCTCGGCTTCCAGGTGCACCGGCCGCCGTTGCGCCTCCCGGGTCCTGCTCACCAGGCCGGCGTCCTCGAGCACCTTGAGGTGCTTGGAGACCGCCTGGAGGCTCACGTCGTAGGGCGCCGCCAGGTCGTTGACGGTGTGGTCGGCCTCGGTGAGGCGGGCCACCATGTCGCGGCGGGTCGGGTCGGCGAGAGCGGCGAAGACACGGGAGAGCTGGTCGGTCACGGAGCACCTTCTTCAACTGATTGGTTGAATAGACGGTAGGCCGCTGGTCCGCTGGTTGTCAACCCTCGGGTTGAATACGGGTCCCGACGGCGGCCGGGCGCCGCGGGGCCGGCCGGCGCCCCCGCCTAGGATCGCTGCGTGCGCCTGCGGATCGACTGTGCCTACGACGGCACCGACTTCTCCGGCTGGGCCGCCCAGCCGGGGCGGAGGACCGTGCAGGCGACCCTGGAGGCGGCCCTCGCCACCGCCCTGCGGCTGCCGGAGCTGCGGGTCACCGTGGCGGGGCGGACGGACGCAGGGGTGCACGCCCGCGGGCAGGTGACCCACGTCGATGTGGACCGGGAGGTCGTCGAGGCGTCCGCCGGCCGGTCGACCGATCCGCCGCTGGGGGCCCTGGCCCGCCGGGTCGACGGGATCCTGCCGCCCGACCTGCGCGTACGCCGGGTGCGCGAGGCGCCGGTCGGCTTCGACGCCCGCTTCTCCGCGACCTGGCGCCGCTACGCCTACCGGATCGCCGACGACCGCGAGCTCGCCGACCCGCTCGTGCGCGGCCACGTGCTGGAGTGGGGGCGCCGGCTCGACGTCGCCGCGATGAACGAGGCGTCCGCCCCGCTCGTCGGGCTGCGCGACTTCGCCGCCTTCTGCAAGCAGCGCGAGGGCGCCACCACCGTGCGGACCCTGCTCGAGCTGGGCTGGAGCCGCGACGCGTCGGGGCTGGTGGTCGGAGCGGTGCGTGCCGACGCCTTCTGCCACAACATGGTGCGGGCACTGGTCGGCAGCCTCGTCGCGGTCGGCGAGGGACGACAGCCGGCCACCTGGCCGGCCGAGGTGATGGCCGGCCGTCGGCGCGACGCGGGCGTACGCGTGCTGCACGCCCACGGCCTCACGCTGGAGGAGGTCGGCTACCCCGACGACGACGAGCTGTCCGCGCAGGCCGACCGGGCCCGCGCCCGACGAGAGGCGATCGATGCCTGAGCACTACTTCTCCGCCGACCCGAGCGTCCCGTTCGAGCGGGAGTCCTTCACCGCCGAGCTGTGGGGCCACGAGCTGACGTTCGACACCGGCTCGGGCGTGTTCAGCAGGGGCCACCTGGACCACGCGACCGCGGTGCTGTTCCGCGAGCTGGAGCCCCCGGTGCAGGGGCAGTTCCTCGACCTCGGCTGCGGCTACGGCGTGATCGGCCTGGCCATCGCCGCCGCGGTGCCCCTGTCGTCGGTCATCGGCGTCGACGTCAACGAGCGGGCGCTGCTCCTGGCCAACGACAACGCCCGCGCGGCGGGGCTCGACCCCCGCTTCGTGGCCTGCCTGCCCGCGCAGGTGCCCGGCAACCAGGTGTTCGACGAGATCTGGTCGAACCCGCCGATCCGCATCGGCAAGGAGGCGCTGCACGAGCTGCTCCTCACCTGGCTGCCGCGCCTGGCGCCGGGTGGCCGGATGGTGATGGTGGTCGGCAAGAACCTCGGGGGCGACTCGCTCCAGCGCTGGCTCACCGAGCAGGGCTGGCCGACCGAGCGGCTGGCCAGCAGCAAGGGCTTCCGCGTGCTGGAGACGCGCCGCGGCTAGGGCTTGCCGTCGAGGAACATCCGCAGCCGGGTGCGGGTGCTGCCGGGGTCCTGCGGCAGCGCGCCGTTGACCGCGCGGCACACCCAACCCAGCCTCGTCCCGATCCGGGCGGCCTCACGCAGGTCGGCGGAAGCCAGGTCGTACGCCGCCTCGTAGGGGCGCAGGTAGGCGTCGAGGTGCGGCCCGAGGTCCTCGGAGTCCTCCTCGTCGTCCACGCCCCAGGCGATGACGCCCTCGAGCGTGACGGCGAGAGTGAAGAACGGGTGCGAGACGCACGCGTCGCCCCAGTCGTGCAGCAGGTGCGTGCCGGTGCCGAGGAAGACCTGCCCGTCGTGCAGGTCGTCGTGCTGCACGGTCTCGCGGATGCCGAAGGCGGCGAGGCGGTCGCAGAGGTCCTCGATCGCGTCGGGGCCCGGCAGCCGGGGGTCGGTGTCGTCGACGGCCGCGAGCAGGTCGGCGTACGCCCCCGGCAGCGTGGGGAGGCGACGGTCCGGCAGGCCGAGGTCGAGCAGCGCGTCGACGTCGCCCTCGCAGGCGATCTGGATGCGCGCACAGGCCTCGAGCACGTCGTGCCAGCGCTCGAGGCTGCGCTCCTCGGGGATGACGTCGCGCAGCCGCGTCCCGGCGTCGGCGAGGAGCATCCACCCGGAGGCGGGGTCGTGTGCGAGCGGCGCCGGCACACGACCGTGCGAGCGGGAGGCGACCAGGTCGAGGACCGCGGCCTCGTGGACCATGGCCTCGTCGTTGGCCTTGAACCACACCACGTCGTCGCCGGTCGGGACGCGCATCGCGGTCGACCACCCGGTGACGTGCGGCTGCGAGACCTCCCCGGTGCGGGACCGGCCCAGCTCGCGCAGCCTCGCGTCGATCCAGGTGTGCGCGGCGGCGAGGAAGGCGGGGTCCCGCCAGCGCTGCTCGAGAGCGTCCATGCCGCATCCAACCGCGCGGGCGGAGCGCCGGACAACGGGATTTCAGGCGGGCCGGGTCGCGACGAGGACGCCGATCTTGTCGATGCGGTGCTCGGGGTTGTCGAACCGGTCGGACCAGTAGTTGCCGTTGGCGTGGTCCTCGAGGGTGGCGCAGGTCGACACGGTGATCATCGGCCGGCTGGCGGCCTGCCCCGGCCGACCGGGGACCGGTGCCCGCTGCGCGCGCAGCGACGCCGGCTCACGGAACGACGTCCAGCGGGTGCGCCGGACCTCGTAGACGTGGACCGTGTCGCCGGTGCGGACCAGGATCCGGTCACCGGGGCGCAGCGAGGGGGACTGGCGCAGGGGAGCGGTCCCGGTGAGCCGGTGGCCGGTGACGATGAAGTTGCCGACCTCGCCGGGTCCCGTGCCGCCGCGCGGCCCGCGCGGCGAGGCCATCTCGCCCGCGTTCTGCAGCGCGGTGCCGGGCGCGTCGTCGGGGGAGCCCCGGTAGCGGACGACCGGGAAGTCGCGCAGGCCGATGGCCGGGATGGTGACGAAGGAGCGCCGTGGCTCGGGGCGCTCGGGCTCGGGCTCGGCGGTCGGGCTCGCGCTGGGACCGGCGGTGGGGGTGCTGCCGGGAGCCGGGGCCTCCGGGGACGCCGGGGCCGCCGGGGGTGCGCTCGTCGTACGCCGCTCGGCGGGCGACGGCGACGACTCGCGGGTCCCGTCCGCCGCGCAGGACGTCACGGCCGCGGCCACGACCACTGCCACGACCGCGGCGAGGAGGACGCCGAACCTGCCTGCCACCCGCTCCACGGTACGGAGCGGGTGGGCAGCGCGCGGGTGGCCGGTCAGCCGAGGTGCACGGGCAGCCGCTCCACGCCGTGGACCACGGCGAGCTCGGTGAAGGCGAGGTCGGCGGGGTCGCAGGCCAGCGCGAGGTCGGGGAACCGCTGCGCGAGCGCGACCAGCGCCGTCCGCAGCTCCATCCGGGCGAGCTCGGCGCCGACGCAGCGGTGCAGGCCGTGCCCGAAGGCGAGGGTGCCCGCGGCGGCGGTCGTCGGGTCGAAGCGGGCGGGGTCGACGTGGCGGGCCGGGTCGCGCCCCGCGCCGGTGAGGGAGACGACGACGATGTCGCCCTCGCGGACCGTGCGGTCCCCGACGCGCAGCTCGCGGCGGGCCACGCGGGGGAAGGCGACCTGCACCGGGCACACGAAGCGCAGCAGCTCCTCGACGACGAGGTCGACCTCGCGCGGGTCGCCGCGGCGGAGCACCTGCCACGACTCGGGGTGCTGCAGCAGCACCCACGTGCCGAGGGAGAGCATGCTGGCGCTGGTCTCGTAGCCGCCCAGGAAGACGCCGTCGGCGAGGCCGCCGAGCTCCACGTCGTCGAAGTCCGCTCCGTGGTCGGCGACCATCCGCGACATGATCCCGTCGGGGAGGTAGGGGTCCCGGCGCTCGGTGGCGACGAGGTCGATGAGGAACTGCCGGGTCCCGGCGGCGGTGTCGAAGATGCCGGCGCCGGCGTCGCGGAGGTCGAAGCGTGCCGCGCCCTGGCGCCGGAAGGCCTGCCGGTCGACGTCGGGCATGCCGAGCAGGTCGCAGATCACGCCGAAGGGCACCTGGAAGCCGAAGCGCTCGACCAGGTCGACCTCGGGGCCGTGGGCGGCCATGTCGTCGAGCGCGGCGCCGACCACCCGGTCGATGTCGTCCTGCAGCTCGGCCAGCCGCCGACGGGTGAAGTAGGGGGTGAGGACCTGGCGCAGCCGACCGTGGTCGGGCTGGTCGGTCATCCCGAGACCGCCGATCCGCTCGGCGGGTGCGCGGTCCTGCCGGCCGATGAGGGCACGCACGTCGTTGGCGAAGGCGTCGGAGTCCGCGAGCACGGACCGGGCGACGTCGTAGCCGGTGACGAGCCAGACGCGGGTGCCGAGCAGCCGCGCGAGCTGGACCACGTCGCCCTCGCGCCGGCTCTCCTCCAGCCGCGGCACCGGATCCACGCCGTCGCGCTGCAGCGGGTAGCGGATGCTCGCCGGCACCCGGCGGGCCGACGAGACGGCCACCCGGAGGGCCGCACGGCGCAGGGAGACTGGCATGGGGCAAGTCAACCGTGTCGCGGCGCCTCGTGCCATCAGGCATGACCCCGAGTCGCGCTCGGGGAGACCCCCGACCCCGGACCCGGCAGGATGGGGCCATGGCCTACGAAGCAGCGGAGAACAGGTACGACGACGCCACGGGCATGCACTACCGCGCCTCCGGGAGGAGCGGCCTCAAGCTGCCGGCCATCTCGCTGGGGCTGTGGCAGAACTTCGGCACGGACCGGTCCGAGGAGACGCAGCGGGCGATCCTGCGGCGCGCCTTCGACCGCGGGGTGACCCACTTCGACCTGGCCAACAACTACGGACCGCCCTACGGCCGCGCCGAGGAGAACTTCGGCCGCTACCTCAAGGACGACTTCAAGCCCTACCGCGACGAGCTGGTCATCTCGACGAAGGCCGGCTGGGACATGTGGCCCGGCCCCTACGGCCAGGGCGGCGGGTCGCGGAAGTACGTCCTCGCCTCGCTCGTCCAGTCGCTCGAGAGGCTCGGCCTCGACTACGTCGACATCTTCTACAGCCACCGCTTCGACCCGGAGACGCCCGTCGAGGAGACGATGATGGCGCTCGACGCCGCGGTCCGGTCGGGGCGGGCGCTCTACGTCGGCATCTCCTCCTACTCCGCGGCGCGCACGCGCGAGGCGGCCGCCATCGCCCGCGACCTCGGCACGCCGCTGCTGATCCACCAGCCGTCGTACTCGCTGCTCAACCGGTGGATCGAGGGCGGCCTGCTCGACGAGCTCGAGCAGCAGGGCATGGGCTGCATCGTGTTCAGCGCGCTGGCGCAGGGCCTGCTCACCGACCGCTACCTCGACGGCGTCCCGGAGGACTCGCGCGCCGCGCGCGCCGACTCGACCATGACCGGTCTGGACGACGACGTGCTCGAGCGGGTGCGCGCGCTCGACGGCATCGCCCGGAGCCGCGGCCAGGAGCTCGCCCAGCTCGCGCTGCAGTGGGTGCTGCGTGACGAGCGCGTCACCAGCGCGGTGATCGGCGCCTCCAGCGTGGAGCAGCTCGACACCAATCTCGACGCGCTCTCCGGGCCGCCGCTCACCGGCGTGGACCGCGCCGAGATCGACCGCTACGCCGTCGAGTCGGGGATCAACCTCTGGGCGAAGCAGACGGAGCAGTGAGCGCGAGCGCTCCCACCCGGGTGCTCGTGCTGGGTGCCGACGCGGCCGGCATGTCGGCGGCCCACCAGGCGCTGCGCACTGCGCGCCGGACGGGGCGCGAGCTCGCCGTCACCGTGCTCGACAAGGGCACCCACACGTCCTACAGCGCCTGCGGGATCCCCTACTGGATGGCCGGGGACGTCGGCAGCGGCGACGACCTGGTGGCCCGCACCGCGGACGAGCACCGCGAGGCGGGGATCGACCTGCGCCTCGGCGTCGAGGTGGTCGCCGCCGACCTGGCCGCTCGGACGGTCACCACCGCCGACGGCGAGCGGGTGGCCTACGACGAGCTCGTCGTCGCCACGGGGGCCCCGGCCTCCGTGCCCGACTGGGCGCTCGGACCCGACGGCGCGTGCTGGGACGGCATCGGCGTCGTCAAGACGCTGGACGACGGGGCGGCGTGGCGGGAGCGGTTCGCCGCTGCCGGCGACGGCGCGCACGTCGTCGTGGTCGGTGCCGGCTACGTCGGCGTGGAGGTCGCCGAAGCGGCCATGCGGCACGGCTTCGGCGTCACCGTCCTCACCCGCGGCCGCGGCATGTCGATGCTCGAGGACGAGCTGGCCGAGCGCGTGGACCTGGCCCTGTGCGAGGCGGGCGCGGAGGTGGTGCTCGGCGTCGAGGTGACCGGTGTCGACGTCGTCGACGGCCGGGTGGCCGGGGTGCAGTGGGAGGGCGGCAGCCGGGAGGCCGACCTGGTGGTGGTGGCGATCGGCGTGCGCCCCGCGACGGGCTTCCTCGCGGGCAACGGCGTCGAGATGGCCGACAACGGCGCGCTGCGACCCGACCCCCACGGTCGGGTGGCCGAGCACCTCTGGGCGGCGGGCGACTGCTGCGAGGTGCGCCGCCGCATCGACGACACGTGGGTGTTCCGCCCGCTCGGGACCCATGCCGCCAAGCACGGCCGGGCGCTCGGCGACAGCCTCGCCGGGGGCACCCTCTCCTTCGACGGCATGGTCGACTCCTCCATCACCCGCTTCGCCCTCGGCGAGGTCTACCTCGAGATCGCCCGGACCGGGCTGTCACGACGCGACGCCGAGGCGGCCGGGCTCGACCCGGTGGCGCTGCTCACCGAGGGCACGACCGCGAGCGGCTACATGCCCGAGGCCGAGCCGATCGCCATCTGGGTGATGGCCGACCGGTCGTCGCGACGGCTGCTCGGCGTGCAGGTCGTCGGGGGCCACGGCGCCGGCAAGCGGGTCGACGCGGCGGCCGCCGTGCTCTGGGCCGGTGGCACCGTGGACGACCTGGCCTGGATGGACCTGGCCTACGCGCCCCCCTTCGCGACGGCCTGGGAGGTCCTGCAGATCGCGGCGCGCCGGGTCGCCGAGCGGCTCTGAGATCGAGGGGCGCCGCGGCGCCCGGCTCGGCGAGGATGGCGCCATGCACCTCGAGATCGTCACCCTCGCCGCGCGCCCGGACCTCAGGGACACCTTCTGGGACATGGAGACGTCGTGGCCGGAGTTCATGAAGCACGACCCGATCGGCAACGCCTACTACGACGCCCTCGACGCGTTCGACGAGTTCGTGCTGGTCTGCCTCGACGAGACGGGCCGGCAGGTCGCGAAGGCGCACTCGGTGCCCTTCCGGCTCGGTGACGGCGAGCTCCCGGACGCCGGCTGGGACGGCGCCATCCAGGACGCGTTGTTGACCCGGCTCCGCGGGGAGGAGCCGGACGTCGTGTCGGCCGTCGAGATCGCCGTCGAGCCGGCCCTCCAGGGCGCGGGCCTCTCCGGGCGCATCGTCGCCGCGCTGCGCGACAACGCTGGCCGGCTGGGCTTCCGCGAGCTGGTGGCGCCGGTGCGGCCCAACGGCAAGACCGACGTTCGCGAGCCGATGGCGGCGTACGCCGCCCGCACCCGCGACGACGGGCTGCCGGTCGACCCCTGGCTGCGCGTCCACGTGCGCGCGGGCGGTCGCATCGACCGCGTGGCGCCCCGCTCGATGGTCATCCCGGGCACGGTCGCGGAGTGGCGCGCGTGGACCGGCCTGCCCTTCGACCGGACGGGGCCGGTGGAGGTGCCGGGCGCGCTGGCGCCGGTGCTGTGCGACGCCGAGCACGGCACGGCGACGTACGTCGAGCCGAACGTCTGGGTCCGGCACCCGACGGGCGCCTGACCTGCCTCCGGGAAAGGACGCACCCCCTCCCTAGGGGGTCTCGCCACCCCGCCGGGCCCGACCTACGTTGGGTCGACCACCCGTTCCGCCCGGCCGCTCCCGGCGACCGGGAACATCTCGAGGAGACCCCCTGTGAAGAGAACCCTCCAGTGGTCCGCGGCGCTCGCCGCCGGGACCCTCCTGCCGCTTGGCATGGTCGCGACCACCGCCACCGCTGCCCCCGCGCCGAGCAGCGCCGCACACTCCCAGCACCGCCTCGTCGACCTCCCGGCGAAGGATGCCCTCCAGGATGCCGTCGCGCCCAGCGAGTGCGCACCGACGCTCCTCGACGGCTACATCGACCAGCTCTTCGCCGAGATGTCGGACGCACAGTTCGCCTTCCTCGTCGCCCACCAGGACGTCCTGCTGTCGGTGCCGACCTACGACGCCCTGTTCTTCGGCACCGCCGGCGACCCGGACTACGCGCTCGACTCCCACGCCGCGCAGCTGCGCAACACCTACCGCGACCTGCAGCGGTTCTGGAACATCGAGTCCGACGACATCCAGCTGATGGCGATGCACAGCGACTCGTTGCTCGACCCCGTCCGCATCGCGCGGACCCTCGAGGCGATGGTCGACGCCGGCGAGCTGCCGCCGATGACCGACGCGGCGATCGCTCAGGAGGCCCAGACCGTCGCCACCTTCATGCAGGCGCAGGACGAGGCGTTCCAGGACAACCCGCTCTGGACGCTCAACGCGTACGCCTTCTCCGCCGAGGGCGAGACCGACCCGGTCATCGCCGCCCTGCCCGACAAGCTGGTCTTCGGCGACGGCATCCTCGAGGCGTACGACGCCATCGGCCTCGGCGACGTGGGGCCGCGCGTGATCATGGCCCACGAGTTCGCCCACCACGTGCAGTTCGAGCTCGGCACGTTCGACACCGGCCCGACCGACCCCGCCGAGGCGACGCGTCGCACCGAGCTGATGGCCGACGCCATGGCGTCCTACTACGCCACCCACAAGAAGGGGCTGGCGCTCAACAGCAAGCGGGTCACCGACGCGCTGCTCAGCTTCTACAGCGTCGGGGACTGCTCCTTCGCCAGCCCGGGCCACCACGGCACCCCGCTGCAGCGTGAGCGCGCCGCGGACTGGGGCGCCGACCTGGCGGCCGCTGCGAAGCCGAGGAGCCTCGTGCTCTCCGCGGAGCGCGTCATCGAGCTCTTCGAGGAGGACCTCGCGGAGATCATCGCCGGCTGATCCGCGGCACCACCCGCAGCACCCTCACCGAACCCCCACCGCGCTGCCCCCGACCGTCACCGGTCGGGGGCAGTGTCATGCAGCGCCGACGGCCTTGCGCACCTCGTTGACGCACAGCGCGACGAAGGCCAGCGCGATGATCACCATCAGCACGTTGGAGTGCAGCTTGTTGCGCCACTGTGCCGGGGTCCGGTCGGTGTTGAGCAGCCACAGCAGCGTGACGGCGAGGAACGGCATGAAGAACGCGCCGAGCACGCCGTAGGCGAGGATCAGCCACACCGGCTTGCCGAGGAACATCATGGTCATCGGCGGGAACGTGAGCCACAGGATGTAGAGGCGGTACCACTTGCCGCCGGCGCGGGCGTCCGGGTCGTCGCTGTCGCCGCCGGTCACATTGGTCATGAAGTCGGCGAACATCAGGCTCACGCCGTTCCACACCCCGACGAGCGACGACATCGCGGCCGCCCAGAAGCCCAGCAGGAACAGCTTGCCGGCCCACTCGCCGTAGCGGTCCTGCAGGACGACGCCGAGGTCGAGCAGGCCCGCGTCGCCCTCCTCGATCGCGACGCTGGTGGAGTAGAGCAGCTCGGCGCCGACGACCAGGGTGGCCAGGACGAACAGCCCCGTGACGACGTAGGCGACGGTGTTGTCGATGCGCATCACCCGCATGTGCGTCGGGGTGACCCACCCCTTCTCCCGCAGCCAGTAGCCGTAGGCGGCCAGCGTGATGGTGCCACCGACGCCGCCGGCGAGCGCGAGGGTGTTGACCAGGCCGCCGTCCGGGATGCGCGGTGCGAGCCCGGCCAGCAGGTCGGCGAGGTTGGGCAGGGTGAGCAGGGCGGCGCCCACCATCGTGACGAACATGATGCCGACGAGGGCGGCGAGCACCTTCTCGAAGACGTTGTAGCGGCCGGTCCACACGAGCGCGAGGCCGAGCAGGCCGGACAGGATGCCCCACCAGGTCACCGAGAGCCCGCCGAGGAGCCCGGCGAGCGCGAGCCCGGTGCCCGCCATGGCCGCAGCGCCGTAGACGAAGCCCCACAGCACGATGTAGGGCGCGAAGTACCACGTCGTCCAGGCGCCGAGGGAGCGCCAGCCCTGGAAGATCGTGCGCCCGGTCGCCAGCGAGTAGCGCCCGGCGCCCTCGACGAGCACGATCTTCATGACGCAGCCGACCACGACGCACCACAGCAGCGCGTAGCCGAACTTCTGCCCGGCGATGAGGGTCGCGACGAGGTCGGCGGCACCGACGCCGGTGGCCGCGACGACGAGGCCGGGGCCGATCACCTTCCACCGCGGGACGGTGGCCTGCTCCTCGGGGGTCTGGGTAGCCATGCGCTTCACCCTAGGACCGGTCCAGACCAGTTGTCAGCGCCCCGCTCCCGGGACCTAGTCCGGACCGATGGTCGGGTCCGGGCCCTCGGTGGGGATGGCGCCGTCGTCGGCGGACTGCCCGCCGGAGCCGCCGGAGTCGTCGGAGCCCACGGCGCCGGCGCTGCCTGCGGCCGCGGCGCCGTCGCGGGCGCCGACGTCCTCCGGGCGCCCGCCCTCGTCGGCGTGCTGGTCGGTCGTGCCGTCGCGCTGCTCGGGGGCAGCGCCCTGCCCGGATCCCTCGCCCATGTGCCCTGCTCCTGTCGTGGGGTGTGGCCGGGAAGTACCCGCGCCCCCCGCTCCCATGCCGACGGTCGGCGGAAACCGGATGACGCGGTCCCACCCGGCATAGGAGAATCCTGCGACGTGGGACACGTCGACGTCGCTGGAGTGCGCTACGAGCTGCCGGACGGGCGGGTGCTGCTCGACGACGTCAGCTTCCGCGTCGGCGACGGGCAGAAGGTCGCCCTGGTCGGCGCCAACGGCGCCGGCAAGACGACGCTGCTGCGCATCGTCACCGGCGACCTCAAGCCGCACGCGGGGGTCGTGACGCGCTCCGGAGGGCTGGGGGTGATGCGTCAGTTCGTGGGTCACGGGGGTGCCGACGAGACGGTCGCCGACCTCCTGCTCTCCGTCGCGCCGGCCGACGTACGTCGCTGGTCGGAGGAGGTCGCGGCGCAGGAGCTGCGGCTGATGGACGACGACAGCGAGCCGGTGCAGATGGCCTACGCCGAGGCGCTGGGCCACTACGGCGACGTCGGTGGCTACGACCTCGAGGTGGTGTGGGACAAGGTCACCACGGCGGCGATGGGGCTGCCCTTCGACCGCGCCCGCCACCGGTCCCTGACCACCCTGTCCGGCGGCGAGCAGAAGCGGCTGGTGCTGGAGTACCTCCTCCAGGGACCGGACCAGGTGCTGCTCCTCGACGAGCCGGACAACTACCTCGACGTGCCCGGCAAGATCTGGCTCGAGCAGCGCATCCGCGAGTCGGCCAAGACGATCCTGTTCATCAGCCACGACCGCGAGCTGCTCAACAACACCGCGACCCGCATCGTCACCGTCGAGCTCGGCAGCGCCGGCAACCGCGTGTGGACGCACCCGGGCGACTTCGCGTCCTACCACGAGGCCCGGACCGACCGGTTCGCGCGCTTCGAGGAGCTGCGCCGGCGCTGGGACGAGGAGCACGAGAAGATCAAGGCGCTCGTGCTGCGGCTCAAGATCAAGTCGGAGTACAACGACGGGATGTCGTCGCAGTACCGGGCCGCGCAGACCCGGCTGCGCAAGTTCGAGGAGGCCGGGCCGCCGATCGAGCAGCCCCGCGAGCAGCAGGTGACGATGCGCCTCAAGGGCGGCCGCACCGGCAAGCGCGCGGTCGTGTGCACCGACCTGGAGCTCACCGGGCTGATGAAGCCGTTCGACCTCGAGGTCTGGTACGGCGAGCGGGTGGCCGTGCTCGGCTCCAACGGCTCGGGCAAGTCGCACTTCCTGCGCCTGCTGGCGGCCGGTGGGTCCGACCCGGACGTGGAGCACCGGCCCGTGACGGATCCCCCCAAGCCGGTGCCGCACGCGGGCACCGCCAAGCTGGGTGCCCGGGTCCGCCCGGGCTGGTTCGTGCAGACCCACGAGCACCCGGAGCTGCGCGGGCGCACGCTGCTGGAGATCCTGCACCGCGGGGACGGCTCGCCCGACGGGCGTGCCGGCATGGGGCGTGAGCAGGCCAGCCGGGTCCTGGACCGCTACGAGCTGGCCCACGCCGGCGAGCAGACCTTCGACTCGCTCAGCGGCGGACAGCAGGCGCGCTTCCAGATCCTGCTGCTCGAGCTGTCCGGAGCCACCCTGCTGCTGCTCGACGAGCCGACCGACAACCTCGACGTGCAGTCGGCCGAGGCCCTCGAGGCGGGGCTCGAGGCCTTCGACGGCACCGTGCTTGCGGTGACCCACGACCGGTGGTTCGCCCGCGGCTTCGACCGGTTCCTCGTCTACGGCGCGGACGGCGAGGTCTACGAGTCCGACGGGCCCGTGTGGGACGAGGGCCGGGTGGCGCGCGCGCGATGAGCACCTCACCGGCCGCGCCCGAGATCCACGAGCTCGACCCGTTCGACGACGCCGCGCTCGACGCCTGGCACGGTGTCTACGCGGTGGCCGAGACCTTCGAGCTCGGAGCGGCCGCGACGGCATGGCAGCTGGAGGAGGTGCGCGCGATGATGCAGCGCACGACCACCCAGGCGTGGCTGGGGGGCTGGTCGGCCGTCCTCGACGGCGAGGTGGTCGGCGCCGGCTGGATGCGGACGCCGCTGCTCGACAACCTCGAGCTCGCCGAGGTCGCCGTCCACGTGCTCCCGGTGCACCGCCGGCGCGGCGTGGGGTCGGCCCTGCTCGCCCGGCTCGAGGAAGTGGCCCGGCAGCGCGGTCGGCGGATCCTCACCGGCCTCGCCTCCTGGGCCCACGACGCGGGCTCGGACGGCGCCGGCGGCTCCGGGCCGGGCTTCGCGGCGGCGCGGGGCTTCGAGCTGGCGCTGTCGGAGGTGCAGCGCGAGCTGGCCCTGCCCGTGGACGACGCGCTGCTCCGACGGTTGGCCGACGAGGCCGCGGCGCGCCACACGGCGTACACGCTCCGCTCCTGGGCCGGGCCGGTGCCCGACGAGCTGCTCCAGGGCTGGGCCGAGATCACGTCCATGCTCGTCACCGAGGCGCCGACCGGCGCGCTCGAGGTGGAGCGGGAGGCCGTGAGCACCGACGCCGTGCGGGACCGGGAGGAGACCGTGCGCCGGCAGGGCCGCACGAAGTACAACACCGTCGCGCTCGACGCCTCCGGAGCGGTCGTCGCCTACTCCGACCTCGCGACCACCGTCCACGAGCCGGGTCGGGCCTACCAGTGGGGGACGCTGGTGCGGCCGGCGCACCGCGGGCACCGCCTGGGGGTGGCGACCAAGGTCGCCAACCTCCGGCTCCTGCAGCGCGAGCGTCCCGACATCGTGCGGGTGACGACCTACAACGCCGAGGTCAACACGCACATGGTCGGCGTCAACGAGGCCCTGGGGTTCCGCCCGGTGGCGCGGCTCGGGGACTTCCAGAAGAAGCTGGGCTGAGGGTCCCCGAGCCGGCCGTGCTCAGCTGGTCGGCACCCCGCCCTCCGGCGGTGCGTCGTCGGCCTGCCCCGAGTCGTCGGTGGTGATCTCCGCGTCACCGATGTCGGTCACCAGCACGTCCGTGAGCGGCTCGCCCACACCGCCCTGCAGCTCCACCAGGCGCATCCCGGCGATGCCCATGTGGCTGTCGGCGCTGTAGCGGAAGGGCGCGAGCTGCGGTCCCTCCCAGTCGGCGCCACCCTCCTCGATCGCCGCCACGAGTCCCTCGCGGGTCAGGTCCTCGCCGGCCGCCTCGAGCGCCTGCACGAAGGCGTACGCCTGGGACATGCCGTAGATGCGGTAGTTGGTGAGCTCGCCCTCGCCGCCGTGGGCGTCCCACACCTCCTGCCAGAGCTGGACCCACGGGTCGTCGGCGCTGTCGATGCCGGGGATGTACTCACTCGTCATCACCCCGTCGAGCGCCGCCGAGTCGCCGGCGACCGCGCCCTCGGAGAACCGCTCGAGCAGCGAGCCGACCAGGGCCGGGTCGGAGCCGATGTTGGCGTAGAACCACGTCGGCGTGAAGCCGGTCTTGAGCGCCACGAGCTGGCTCAGCGCGGTGTAGGAGGGCGTGTTGAAGGCGAGCACGAGGTCGACCTTCTCGGCCTGCAGGCCGGTGACCTGGGGGGCGACGTCGGTGTTGCCGGAGGTGTAGCGCTCCACGGCGACGATCTGGTCGTCGACGAACTGGCGCACGCCCTTCTCGGCGTCCTCGCCGAGGTCGTCGTCCTGGAGGAAGAGGCCGACCCTCGCGTCGGGCATGTTCTCCGCGACCCACTGGCCGATGATCTTGCCCTCCGACTCGTAGTCGGGCTGCCACCCGAACGTCAGCGGCCGTGCCTCGACGTCGTCGCCCCACTGGAGCGAGCCCGAGGAGACCATCAGCTGCGGCACGCCCTCGTCGTTGAGGTAGTCGGCGACGGAGGCCTGGGTCGGCGTCCCGAGCGAGCCGACGGTGGCGAAGACCTCGTCCTGCAGCACCAGCTCGTTGGTCACCGTGCTGGTGTTGGTGGGGTTGTAGGCGTCGTCCTTGACGATGTAGTCGATCGTGCGGCCGTGCACGCCGCCGGCCTCGTTGACGTAGTCGAAGTACGCCTGGGCGCCGGTGGGGATCTCCGAGTAGCCCGGGGCTGCCACGCCGGTCAGCGGGAAGGTCCCGCCGATGGTGACCGAGTCGTCGGTGACGCCCGGATCGGGGGCGCCGGTGCTGCCGTCCCCGTCCTCGGAGTCGTCGCGCCCGCCGGCGCCGCACGCCCCGAGTACGAGCGAGGCCGCCAGGGCGACCGCCAGGGGTCCTGCGACCCGGTTGTGTCTGCTCATGCTGCTGTTCCCTTCGATGAGGTGCTGCGGTGGGTGCTGCGTCGATGCGCGAGCGCTCCCCGGAGGGAGCCGACGATGCCGGCGGGGGCGAGGAGGACGACCGCGACCATCACCAGCCCGTAGACCAGTGGCGCGAGCTCGGCCGCGCGGATGTCCCCGAGCCCGGCCGAGCGGCCGAGGTCGGTGACCACGCCGGGGAGGAAGGTCAGGAGCGCCGCCCCGATCAGCGCTCCGGTCAGGCTGCCGAGGCCGCCGAGCACGATCGCGGCGAGCAGCGTGAGGCTCAGGGTGAGCGTGAACGCGCTCGGCGCGGCGAGCTTGACGGTGAACGCCAGGATCGCGCCCGCGGCTCCCGCCGCGGCGGCGCTGACCACGAACGCGGAGACCCGGGCCCGGCCCAGGTCGATGCCGGCGAGCTCGGCGGCGACCTCGTCGTCGCGCACGGCGCGCCACCGGCGTCCGGTGCGCCCGGCGCCCAGGTTGGCGAGCAGCAGGTAGACGACGACGAGCGTCAGCCATGCGACGTACGCCGTGAAGCGCGAGCGGGTGAGGTCCTGACCGGTGACGAAGAAGGCCAGGTCGAGCACCCAGACGGGGATCTCGGGCATCACCACCGGCAACCCCTGCTCGCCGCCGAGGGTCTCCTTGAAGTAGAGCGCGATGCCCGGGACGGCGACGGCCAGCGCCAGGGTCGCGCCGGCGAGGTAGGGCCCGTGCAGGCGTGCGGCGGCCAGCCCGACCACGGTGCCGACGAGCAGCGTGGTCAGGACGGCGGCGACGATGACCACGCTCAGCGGCACCGACGTGTCCCTGTCGGGCAGGAGCAGGGCCGCGGTGTAGGCGCCGACCGCCATCAGCGCGCCGTGGCCCAGCGACAGCTGGCCGTTGGTGCCGGTGAGGACGGTCAGGCCGCCGGCCGCGATGCCGAGGTAGGCCATGGCGGCGAGCTGCGTGTTGCGGTAGTCCGAGACGCTCTCGAGCACGACGACCAGCACCACGAGCGCGGCCAGCGCCACCACCAGGTGCCTGCCGAGGGTGGAGCGCCAGAGCCCTCCGAGCCGGGCGCGCATCAGACCCGCCGCTCCGGCGCGTGGGCGAACAGGCCGCCGGGGCGCAGCGTCAGGACGAGCATCAGGATGGCCAGCGCCGCCAGCGGCACGAGCTGGGAGCCGACGTAACCGCTGACGAAGCTCAGCGAGACGCCCAGCACCAGCCCGCCGATCACCGATCCGAGGGGGCTGTCCAGCCCGCCCAGGACGGCGGCGACGAAGCCGAAGACCACGACGGAGTCCATGTAGGAGGGGTGGACCAGGCTCCCGCCCGCGATGAGCAGGCCGGCGAGCGAGCCGACCAGCGCCGCCAGCGCCCAGCCGAGCGTGAGCATGTGCCCCACGCGTACGCCGAGCAGTCGCGCGACCTCCTGGTCGAGGGCGGCCGCCCGCATCCGCAGGCCCACGTCGGTGAACCGGAAGAGTGCGACGAGCGCGCCCATCACGACCAGCACCGAGACGATGGTGAAGACGCCGAAGCCGTTGAGCGCGATGGTCGTGGCGCCGACCTCGAACCCGCGCAGCCCGAACGGCGCGGGGAACGACCGGTAGCGGTTGCCGAAGACGACGGCCGCGACGCCGTGCAGCACGATGAACAGGCCCAGCGTGAGGATCACCGCGTTGATCTCGGGGCCGCCCTCCGCCGGGCGGATGACCAGGCGCTCGAGGACGGCGCCCAGCACGAGCCCGGACAGCAGCGCGGCCGCGAACCCCAGCCAGTAGCCGTACCCGGCGTCGATGACCACGAGCGCCACGAAGGTGGTGGCCATCGCCATCGGCGCCTGCGCGAAGTTGACGATGCGGGTGGAGCGCCAGATCAGCACCAGCGCCAGGGCGAAGGCCGCGTAGACCATGCCGAGCGTCAGGCCGGTGAGGGCGGTGTTGAGCAGCTGCTGCACAGGGTCTCCCGACTCAGAATCCGAGGTAGGCGTGGCGGAGCTTCTCGTCGCCGGCGAGCTCGTCGGCCGGCGCGTCGGCGACCACGCGACCGAGGCTCAGCACGACGCCCCGATCGGCCACGGACAGGGCGCTGCGGGCGTTCTGCTCCACGAGCAGGACGGTGAGGCCGTCGGCGCGGACGAGGTCGCGGACCAGCCCGAAGATCTGCGCGACGATCCGCGGCGCGAGTCCCAAGGAGGGCTCGTCGAGGAGCAGCATCCTGGGCCGCGCCATGAGCGCGCGCCCGACCACGAGCATCTGCCGCTCGCCGCCGGACAGCGTCGTGGCCAGCGCCGACCGGCGGTCGCCCAGCACCGGGAAGAGGTCGTAGACCCGGTCGAGGTCGTCGCCGCCGACCTTGCCGCCGCGCCCGAGGCCGCCCAGGCGCAGGTTCTCCTCGACGGTCAGCTCCGTGATGACCCCGCGGCCCTCGGGCACGTGCGCCATCCCGAGCCCGGGCATCCGCTCGGCCGGCACGCGGTGGAGGGAGCGCCCGGCCAGCTCGACCGTCCCGGAGCGGGCGCGGTGCAGCCCCGAGACGGTGCGCAGGAGCGTGGTCTTGCCGGCGCCGTTGGCGCCGAGCACGGCGGTGATCTCGCCCTCGCGGGCGGTGAGGGTGACGTCGTCGAGGGCGGTGATGGGGCCGTAGCCCGCACAGAGGCCGGTGATGGCGAGCATCAGCCGACCTCCTCCCCGAGGTAGGCCGCCAGCACGGCCGGGTCCTCGCGCACCTGCTCGGGCACTCCCTGCGCGATGACGCGGCCGAAGTCGAGCACGGTGATCTGCGTGCAGACCTGCATGACGAGGTCCATGTGGTGCTCGACGAGGAGCACCGAGGTCGTCGCCGCGAGCGCCGTCACCAGCTCGCCGAGCTCGTCCATCTCGTCGGCCGACAGCCCGCTCGCCGGCTCGTCGAGGAGCAGGACGTCGGGCGCGGAGACCAGCGCGCGGGCCAGGGCGACCCGCTTGCGGACGGGGTAGGGCAGGCTCGGCGGGTAGCGGTCGGCGTACGCCGCGACGCCGAGGTCGTCGAGCACCGCCCGGGCCCGGTCGCGCAGTGCCTGCTCGTCCCGGCCGGCCCGTGGCAGGGCCAGTAGCGAGCCGAGGAAGCCGGAACGGGCGTGGTGGTCGGCCCCCACCATCACGTTGTCCAGCACCGACATCCGGTCGAACAGCCCGAGCCCCTGCAGCGTCCGGGCCATGCCGAGCGCGGGCAGGTCGCGGGGACGCAGAGGGTCGATGCGCTCGCCACGGCGGCGGACCTCGCCGCTGTCGGGCTGGACGAAGCCGCACGCCACGTTGAACAGCGTCGTCTTGCCGGCGCCGTTGGGCCCGATCACCCCGTGCACCTGCCGCGGACCGACCTGCAGGCCGACGTCGTCGAGCGCGGTGAGCCCGCCGAAGGTCACGGTGATGGCGTCCATCTCGAGCTCGTCCACGTGCAGCCGACCCTCCCCGGTCCGGGACCTGACGTGGACCACTGTCACCGGATCGGGCTGCCAGCACATTGGGCGGGCAGCACAGAACCGGAGGCGATTTCGGGCCCGGTGGTGGCTATGTGTGTGCACCGGGTGCCACGGTGGGCTCGTGGACACCCGGGCGATCGACGAGCCGACGGTGGCCGCCGAGCGCGTCGAGCGGGCGTGGCGCTCGATCCTGCACCGCTCCGACGAGGTGGCCGACATGATCTCGGCCCGCTTGCTGGCCCGTGACCTCGACGCCTACGCCGAGATGAGCGAGCACCTGCCCGACGACATCCGGCACTCCTGCCGCGAGCACATCCGCCGCGGACTGCAGGTGCTGTCCGGGATCGACTCCGCCAAGGCGTCGGCCGTCGAGCTGTGGCGCGAGACCGGACGGCGGCGCGCGCGCCAGGGCGTGCCCCTCGAGCTCGTCCTCAACGCCTACACGATGGGGGCGCGGGTGCTGTGGGAGGCGCTCACCGAGGCGGCCGGTCGCGCCGGTGCCGACGACGTCCCGGACACCGACCTCCTCGTGGCGGCGCGTGCGGTGTGGTCGAACCTCGACGTGCAGAGCGCCGTGCTGATCGAGGCCTACCACCGCGAGCGCGACCGGGTGCACCGCCGGGACCAGCAGCGCCAGCAGACGGTCATGGACGGGCTCGCCGACGGGCGGGGCGGCGACCCCACCTTCGCCGAGGCGGCACGCGCGGCTCTCGGCCTCGGCCCCGGCGACGCCGTCGCCTGCGTGGTGGTCATCGCCGAGCCGGGGGACTGCGACCCCGTCGGCCGGCTCGAGGACCAGCTGCAGCGCCAGGGCATCAGCTCGCACTGGCACGTGCGCTCCGGCGTGGCCTACGGCCTCCTCTCCGGTCGCCTGCCGGACGAGCCCGGCCTCGTCGCCCTCATCGAGCCGGCGGCCGAGGGGCGGATCGCCGTCGCGTCGAGCAACGGCGTCCACGGCTTCGGCACGGCGTTCCAGCTGGCGATGCGCTCGGCACGGACGGTCCCGGTCGGCGGCGGTGTCGTCGGGGTCACCGACCGGCTGCCCGAGGTGCTGCTGGCCGGCGACTCGCACGTGACGCCGCTGCTCATCCACGAGGCGTTCGGTGCGCTGCTGGACCACCCGCAGGCCGACACCCTGCTCAAGACCCTGCGCTCGCTGCTCGCCCACGACGGCTCGCCGACGCACGCCGCGGAGGAGCTCTACTGCCACCGCAACACCGTCATGTACCGCATCAAGCAGATCGAGCGGCTCACCGGTCGCGACCTCACCGACCCGCGCGACAAGATGCTGCTCTGGCTGGCACTGACGGCCCAGACCTGAGGGACCTTGTCGCGAGCCGGCTGTGTCGAGCCGGGCGCGCTCCACGGCGTCCGCGACCGGAGCGAGGTCCTCGACGTCGGCCGCAAGCGCCGCGTCGTCACCCCGTCCCAGCGGGTCGCCCTGGCGATCCGGGACAGGGGATGTCGCAGCATTCTCGAGCGGGGCATGCTGCTCTGCTCCTACCACCACCACCTGATCCACGACCCGGGCTACCGGCACACGCTCACGCCCGAGAGGCGGGTGCAGCTCACCCGGATCAACGGGCGGACCTGGAGAGGTTGCGTGCCATCATCCAGAGGTGCGCGTGGTGGTGGTCGGAGCCGGGGTCAGCGGTCTGAGCTGTGCCCGCTTGCTGCTCCAAGACGGCCACGACGTCGCCATCGTGAGCGGCGACCCGCTCGACCGCACGACCTCCTAC
This sequence comes from Nocardioides renjunii, assembly GCF_034661175.1. Taxonomy (NCBI): domain Bacteria; kingdom Bacillati; phylum Actinomycetota; class Actinomycetes; order Propionibacteriales; family Nocardioidaceae; genus Nocardioides; species Nocardioides renjunii. The sequence goes on from NZ_CP141058.1 coordinate 896,641, forward strand.
CTCGCAGCGGCGGTGTGGTTCCCCACCGCGGCGGGACCGGCGGACGCCGTCGCGCGCTGGAGCGCGACGACGTACGACATCCTGTCGGAGGAGGCCAGGGCCCTCGTCCCCGGCGTGGTGATGCGCGAGTCGCTCGTCCTCTACCGCGATGCGCGCGACCCCGCGCGTCCCGAGCCTGCGTGGGCGGCAGCGGTCGGCGAGGTGCGCGAGGCGGACCCGGACGAGCTGCCTCCCGGCTATGCGCGGGGGCTGCGGTTCGCCGTTCCCCTGGTGGAGATGCCGGACTACCTGCCGCACCTGCACGAGCAGGTGCTGGCAGCAGGAGCCAGCCGGGTCATGCGGCGGGTGGCACGACTGGACGACGTGCTGGACCTCGCCCCGGACGTCATCGTGAACGCGGCCGGCATGGGTGCCGGCGCGCTCGTGCACGACGACACCGTCTACCCCGTCCGCGGGCAGATCGTCCGGGTCACCAATCCTGGCCTGACGCTCTCCGTCCGCGACGAGCAGCACCCCGGTGGTCGGGCGTACGTGCACCCCCGGTCCGCGGACTGCATCCTCGGTGGGACGCTGGACGTCGGCAGCTGGAGCACCGAGCCGGACCCTGCCGAGACCGCGGCGATCCTCCGACGGTGCACCGACATCGCCCCCGGACTGGCGGGCGCAGAGGTCATCGACACAGTCGTGGGCCTGCGACCTGGGCGACCGGAGGTCCGGGTCGAGCTGGTCGAGGACTCGATGGAGGTGCCGGTCGTGCACAACTACGGCCACGGCGGCTCGGGGATCACGATCGGGTGGGGCTGTGCGCGCGAGGTGGCCGCACTGGTGGCGGAGGTTGCCGGGGACTAGCCCGCCCAGCCCTGTCAGGAGACGTCGCTCACGACCCCAGGGCAGCAAGGATCCGCTCGTAGCGCGCCTGCGGGTCCAGGGCCAGTCCGGACTTCACGAACCGCGCCCAGTCGTCGGCCAGCACCTCCTGCACGCCCGACTCGACGGCATCGAGGCCGGCGTTCGCCAGGTCCGCGGGCGAGATCTTCGGGGCGTCGACGCCCTTGGCCATGTCGGTGTCCACGAGCCCCATGTGGACGCCGACGACGTGCGTCCCCTGCCCGGCGAGCTCGAGCCGGGTGCTGTCGGTCAGGGCCCACGCCGCAGCCTTCGAGGCGGCGTACGCACCCGCGCCGGGCAGGGTGAACCACGACAGCGCCGACACCACGTTGACGATCGCCCCTCCTCCGTTCGACGCGAGGATCGGGGCGAACGCGCGCGTCATCAGCAGCGGACCGTAGAAGTTGGTGTCCATCTCGCGCCGGATCGTCGACTCGTCCCCGGTCACGAGCGGGGTGCCGGTCGAGACGCCCGCGTTGTTGACGAGCACGTCGACGTCGGTCGCGACCGACGCCGCCGCGTCGACCTGGGCCGGGTCGGTGACGTCGAGCTGGAGCGCGTGCACGCCTTCGGCGTCGATGGCGCCTGCATCGCGGCTGGCCGCGTAGATCTTGGCCGCTCCGCGTGCCTTGAGCTGCTCGACGAACTCCGCGCCGATGCCGCGGTTCGTGCCGGTGACGAGCACGACTGCGCCGTTGATGTCCATGGAGATCCATTCCGTAGTGATCACTATTGATTGTCGACCGTGACCGTAGCACATTTCGTAGTGATCGATACGTTATGATGGTGCCCATGGCCGGCCGTCCACGGAGCTTCGATCGGGAGGCAGCGTTGGCGGTCGCCGTCCGGGAGTTCTGGCGAGCGGGCTTCGACCGGACGTCCGTGGCGACGCTGACCGCGGCGATGGGCGTGACGCCTCCGAGCCTCTACGCCGCCTTCGGCGACAAGGTCCGCCTGTTCGACGAGGCGTCGACGGTCTACTTCGAGCGCACCCGCGAGGCGGTCGAGCGCGCCCTCGCGCTGCCGACCGCACGCGACGCGGTCGCCCAGGTCCTCAGGGACACCGCCCATGCCCACACCGGTGCCGCGACTCCTCCCGGGTGCCTCATGCTGACCGAGCCGCGACTCGACGCGCAGCGCGAGGTCCTCCGCCAGCGACTCGAGGACCGCCTGGAGCAGGGAGTGCGGGACGGGGACCTTCCCCCCGGGACCGACGCCGGGCACCTCGCGTCGTTCGTCGTGGCCGTCCTCCGCGGCATGTCCGGCTGCGCCCGCGACGGCGGCACCACCGAGGACCTGCTCGGCATCGCCGAGACGGCACTGGCGGCGCTGCCGGCACCGGTCGGCCCACACGACGCCGGAGCGTCCGCGGGGGAGTGAGGCAGTCCCCGGGAGGTCCTACGGCGCCAGGAGGCGCCAGCTGCCCTCGGAGACGACCTCCACGGCCTCGCCGTCGACGCTGATCGCCGTCTGGTCGTCGATGACGTAGGCCGGGCCGTCGATCCCCTCGGCCCAGCGCTCGGCGTCGGCGATCGTGTTCTCCGGGAAGACGTCGAGGTGCGGGAAGATCGAGAAGTCGATGACCCCGAGGGTGCGGTCGTCCGGCGCCGACGCCCACTCGACGAAGTCGGTGCCGATGCGAGGGGTCAGCACCATGCTGCCGGCGCTGATGCCCACCCAGACCGTGTCGGTGAGGTCCGGGAGGAGGTCGGCCAGGCCGGACTCGCGCATCCAGTGGCACAGGTAGGTGGCGTCGCCGCCGTCGACCAGCAGCACGTCGGCCTCCCGCACCCACGGCACCCATCGATCAGCGCCGACCGTGGGCAGCGCCGACAGCTCGAGCAGCCCCAGCGACTTCCACCCGAGCGCCGCCAGGCCACCGTGCGGCGGCTCGCCCGTCACGGAGTTCCGGACCGAGACCGGCCCGCACATCGGATGTCCCCACTGCGCCGTCGGGACGCAGAGCGCGGTGGCCTCGGTCGTCGGCCCGCCCAGCAGCCCGGCCAGCGCCGCGTGGATGCTGGGGTTGGTCACCCCGCCGGACGTGAGCAACAGCTTCATGGAGCCTCCCCGGTCAGTCGGTGTCCCGCCGGGCGGGACGGAGCGCTGCCTCGTGCGAGGAGGCTACGCCGGACGCACGCTCGGTCGACAGCATCCGGGCGGCATCAGGGCGTACGGTGCCGGGATGGCCTCGCGTCCCGCGCCCTTCCACATCGCCCCGGTCATCGCCGTGACCGACCTCGACCGCGCCCGGTCCTTCTACGAGGACCAGCTGGGGCTGGAGGGCAGCCCCGCGCCGGGAGGGGGCTGGGTGCTCGCGGGCGACCACGGCACGGTGCTGAACCTGCTGCCCGACGTCGCGGACGCCGGATCGGCGAGCTGGCCGGTGGCCACCATCCGCGTCGACGACGTCCACGCGACCGTCCGCACCCTGCGTGAGCGCGGCGTGTCGTTCCTCGGTCCCGACGACCTGCCGTTCGACCTCGACGACGACCTCGTCTCGGTCGGCCAGGACGGCCTGGCGGTGGCGTGGATGCGAGACCCCGACGGGTCGGTCCTGACGGTGTTCTCGAGCTAGGGGCGCTCAGTCCTCGAACGGCAGCGCCGGGTGGTCCGTGGGATAGATGCCGACCGCGAACCCGTAGACGGTGTCGCCGGACCTCGGTGCCCGGTCGAACTCGGCGACCAGCTCGGCCATCCTCTCCCAGAAGGCGGAGGCCTGGTCCTCGGAGATGCGGGCGTGACGGATGAAGCCCCACAGCCTGCCCTGCTCGAACGCCGTCGCGGACTCGCGTGCGGCCACCTCGAAGTCGTTGAAGTCCGTCGGCGCCTGCTCGCCCGCGGCCGAGGGCTCGGCCGACACGTAGAACATCCGCGCGGTGCGTCCGTAGAAGCGCTCCTCGATCGCCCGCACCCGGCGGGTCCGCACCACCCGGAGCAGTCCCTCGCGGGTGAGCACCTCGACGTGGTGGGCGACGGTGCTCTTCGGCCGCTCGAGCGCCGAGGCCAGCTCGGTGACGGTCGCCGCCCGCTCGTGGAGCAGCTGCAGGATCGTGGTGCGGAGCGGGTGCCCGATGGCCCTCACCTGAGCCGGCGTGGTCAGCGCCATCCGGTCGGCGAGCTCGTGGCCGGGCGGCGGGTTGTCGACCATGGCAGATCAGACTAGCATCGTCGAACGTTCCGGAATCATGGATCATTCACCGAGGAGACAGCGCATGGTCGAGGTACTGCTGCACCACCACATCCAGGGCCTGACCGACGGGGTCAGGGCGTTCGCCGACGAGCTGCGGGCCGCCGGTCACACCGTGCACACCCCGGACCTGTTCGACGGCCGGACGTTCGACAGCATCGAGGACGGCTTCGCGTACGCCCGCTCCGCCGGTCTCGACGCCATCCGCGAGCGCGGTGCAGCCGCTGCGGACGACCTCGGTCCCGACCTGGTCCACGCCGGGTTCTCCTTCGGGGTGACCATCGCCCAGCGGCTCGCGCAGACCCGTCCCGGTGCGCGTGGCGCCCTGCTCGTCTACTCGTGCCTCCCGGTCTCCGAGTTCGGCGATGCGTGGCCGGAGGGCGTGCCGGTGCAGGTCCACGGCAAGGAGGACGACGAGTTCTTCGACGAGGACCTGCCGGCGGCGCGCGAGCTCGTCGCCTCCACCCCCGCCGCGGAGCTGTTCGTCTACCCCGGCGACCAGCACCTGTTCGCCGACTCCTCGCTCGACGCGTACGACTCCGAGGCGTCGGCGCTGCTGGTGCAGCGCGTGCTCGCGTTCCTCGCGTCCGTCTGACCGGGCCGGCGAGGGTGCAGGCATGATCGGTCCATGACCACGCGCCGCGGACTCTTCGTCGCCCCGTTCGACGTGCTCGCCGACCCGCGGGTGGTCGGCGACCTGGCTGCCGCCGCGGAGGAGGCCGGCTGGGACGGCTTCTTCGTCTGGGACCACCTGCAGTACGGCGAGCGGGTCGCCGCCGTCGCGGATCCGTGGACCTGCTGCGCCGCCATCGCCCTGCGGACCGAGCGGCTGGTCCTCGGGCCGATGGTGACCCCGCTCGCCAGGCGTCGGCCGCAGGTCCTCGCCCGGCAGGCGGCCAGCCTGGCGGTGCTCTCGGGTGGCCGGTTCGTGCTGGGCCTCGGGCTCGGCGACGACTGGGTCGGGGAGTTCAGCGCCTTCGGCGACGAGCCGGATCCCAAGCGGCGGGGGCGGATGCTCGACGAGGGGCTCGAGGTCCTGACGGGGCTGCTCGCGGGCGAGCGGGTCGACCACGACGGCGAGCACTACGTCGCCCGGGACGTGCGGTTCCGTCCGGCACCGTCCGTGCCGATCTGGCTCGCCGGGCGGTTCGGCAACCGCGCGCCGGTGCGGCGGGCCGCGCGGCACGACGGCTTCTTCGTCATCGGCCTCGACGGTCCGGACGACCTCGACGCGGTCACCTCCGGTCTCGCCGAGCACGACCCGCCGCCCGGCTTCGAGGTGGTGGTCGACCTGCGGCCGGAGCAGGACGTCGCGCCCTGGCTCGACCGGGGCGCGTCGTGGGTGCTCACCCGGATCGGGCCCTACGACCTCGACCTCGACGAGGCACGCCGGGTCATCGACGCTGGTCCGTGAGCTGCCGGACGTCCGTCGCCGGACGCGGCGACGGGGACGGGTGCCGGGTCGACCCTCGTCGGGACCGCCGGCGCAGGGCGGACCGGGCCACGAGCCAGGCGACCAGGCCGACCAGGAGCACCAGGCAGCCGCGCAACGCGAGGGGCCACGGACCGCGGTCGACCTCCGTCGGGCGCACCACGCGCAGGTCGTCCACGGTGGCCGACGCCAGCTGGAACCGGCCGACGCCGAAGCTCCCGAGGTCGGTGAGGCGCATCAGCGGAGCGGGTGCGGACCCGTCGAGCGGGACGCCCGACAGCGTCAGCGTGTCCGAGCCGCAGCAGGGGTCGTCGTTCTCCGTGTCGAGGAGCACCACCACCTCCTCGGGCCCGCTCCAACCGAGGACGCGTCCCGGGCCGGCGAGGGACAGCGGCAGCGGTGCGGGGACCTCGGCGCCCGCGTCCGCGACGTCCACGAACGTCAGCCCCGTGGGCCGGCCGGGGGACTCGCCCGGTGCCCCGGGGTCGGGTCGCGTGGTCGTGGTGGCGAGCAGCCGTCCGTCGGGCGACCAGGCGGCAGGCCCGGCCAGCACGCCGTCCGCCTCGACGTCGCGTCGCGCCTCGGTGCCGAGGTCGACGACGGAGATGCGAGCCGCGGTCCCGGTCCGCTCGACCGCCAGCTCCGAGCCGTCGGGGGAGAAGGCGGCTGCGACGGCCGTCCGCTCCTCCAGCACCGTGGTGCTGTCGTCCGTGAGGTCGAGCAGCCCGACGTCGCCGGTGATCCATCCGCCGGAGTAGGGGCTCGTCGGCTCCGGGGACAGCAGGTGCGCCACCGTGCGGCCGTCGCTCGACCACGCGACCGGTACGACGCTGCGGCCGGCCGGCAGCGCGTGCTCGGTGGTCTCGCCGGTGACCAGGTCGACGACGACCACGTCGGGACGGTCGGTGTCGTGGTCACCCACGGCGACCTTGGTGCCGTCGGGGGACAGGAGCATCGGTGCCGGGTCGCCCTGCGTCTCGGCGCCCGCACGGCGTTCGGCGACGTCGACGCGACGGTAGGTGTCGCCGCCCGCTCCCAGCACCACGGCCTGCGGGGAGTCGAGGAGCTCGACGCCGAAGCCGTGCTGGTAGAGCGCCACGGCCGCTCCGGGCGCGGAGTCCGACACCCGACCCGTGAGGTGCGAGTAGCCCGCGAGCTCCGCGGGGACCGCGACCGCGCCGGGGTCGGTGGTGGCCGGTCCGGACCGGCCGGTCAGGGCGAGGACGAGGGCGGCGGAGCCGAGGCCGATGACCGCGGCCGCCCCACCCACGATGCGCATGCGCCGACTCTAGGGCGGGTCGGGCGCGCCGTCACCCAGCCTTCACCCAGCCGTCGGTCAGCCGTCCCTCAGCCGGCCGTCACGTGAAGGCGCTGATCCCGGTCTCGGCCCGCCCGATGAGGAGCTTCTGGATCTGCGACGTGCCCTCGTAGAGGGTCATCACCCGGGCGTCACGGAGGTACTTCGCGACCGGGAAGTCGTCGACGTACCCGGCGCCGCCGTGCACCTGGATGGCGTTGTTCGCCGCGCGGACGGCGGCCTCCGAGGCGAAGAGCTTGGCCTTGGACGCGGCCGTGCCGTGGGGCTCGCCCCGGTCGATGAGGTCGGCGCAGCGCCAGGCGAGCAGCCGCGCGGCGTCGGCGTCGACCGACATGTCGGCGATGAGGTCCTGCACGAGCTGGAATGACGCGATCGGCTTGCCGAACTGCGTGCGCTCCGTCGCGTACGCGACCGAGGCCTCGAGGCAGCCCTGCACGATGCCCACGCAGCCGGACGCCACGGCGAGCCGCCCCTTGTCGAGGGTGCCCATCGCGATCCTGAAGCCCTGCCCGACCTCGCCCAGGACGGACGAGGCGGGGACGCGTACGTCGTCGAGGAACAGCTCGGCGGTCGCCTGGCCGCGCAGGCCGAGCTTGCCGGTGATCTCGCGGGTGGTGAAGCCCGGGGTGTCGGTCGGCACGAGGAAGGCGGTCACGCCGCGCGGACCGTCGTCGCTGGTGCGCGCGAAGACGAGCGCCAGGTCGGCCCAGGTGCCGTTGGTGATGAACAGCTTCTGCCCGTGGATGACCCAGTCGGACCCGTCGCGGGTCGCGCGCGAGGTGAGGTTGCCGGCGTCCGAGCCGGTGCCGGGCTCGGTGAGGCCGAAGCAGCCGAGCCGGGTCGCGGCGGCGAGCTGCGGCAGCCACTCCCGCTTCTGCTCCTCGGTGCCGTGGGCGAGGATCGACTTGCCGACCAGCCCGCTGCTCACCGACACGATGCCGCGCAGGGCGGAGTCGGCGCGGCCCAGCTCCTCCATGGCCAGCGCGTAGGTGACGTAGTCGCCGCCCACGCCGCCGTGCTCCTCGGGGATGGTCAGGCCGAAGAAGCCGAGCTCGGCCATCTTCGCGACGATGGCCAGGTCGACGGACTCGTCGCGGTCCCACTGCATGCGGTGCGGGACCGCCTCCCGCTCGAGGAAGTCGCGGGCCAGGTCGCGGAACGCCCGCTGGTCCTCGGTGAGGGAGAGGTCCATCAGACGGCTTCGACCAGCTCGTGGTCGTCGACCCGCCCGGCGAGCCGGGACAGGTGGTGGGTGTGGTTGCCCAGCCACTGCTCGAGGACGGTCAGGTGCGCGGTGCCGACCCCGACGGCGTACTCCGCCGTCATACCGATCCCGCCGTGGAGCTGGATCGCCTCCTGGCCGATGTGGCGGGCCGCGCGCGAGACGTGGAGGCCGACGCGGTCGGCGGCGACCGCCACCGCGTCCGGGTCGCCGCCGGCGATGGTCATCGTCGCCCAGTCGACCATGCTGTGCGCCAGCTCGAGCGAGACGTACATGTCGGCGGCGCGGAAGGTGAGCGCCTGGAACGTGTTGAGGGTGACCCCGAACTGCCTGCGCGACCTCAGGTAGTCGGTCGTCGCGCGCACCTGGCTCTGCATCACGCCGAGCGCCTGGTTGGCCCCCATGATCCGGGTGAGGTCGCTGATCGTGGCGACGCTGGGGGAGAGGTCGCGGCCCGGCTCGCCGAGCGGGGTCGCGGCGCTGCCGTCGAAGGTGATGCTCGCCGCCCGGGTGAGGTCGGCGGCTGCGTAGCCGGTCCGCGTGACCGCTCCGGCGTCGACGATGAACACGCCCGTGCCGCCGTCGTCGGGCAGCGCTGCGGTCACCACGAGGACGTCGGCCCCCTCGCCGCCCATCACTGGGTCGGCCACGCCATCGAGGGTCCAGACGTCGCCGGAGACGGTGGCTCGTACGCCGTCCGCCCGCGAGGTCCAGCGCGCGCCGGGCGAGGCGTCGGCGGCGGCGAGGACGAGCTCGCCGGCGCTCAGCCGGCCCAGCAGGTCGGCCTTCTGCTCGGGGGAGCCGACGGCCGCGACGAGCCCTCCGGCGTGCACCACGCCGGAGAGGTAGGGCTCGGGTGCCAGCACCCGCCCGAGCTCCCGGCACACGACCCCGATCTCGACCGGGCCTGCGCCGACACCGCCGTCGTCCTCGCTGAAGGGCAGCCCGAGGACGCCCATCTCGGCGAGCCGGCCCCAGAGCGCGCGGTCGAACCCGGGGTCCTCGGCCACGGCGCGACGCCGCGCCTCGTGGTCGGCGTACGCCGTCGCGAGCAGGCCGCGGACGGCGTCGCGGAGGGCGAGCTGCTCGTCGTCGTAGGTGAAGTCCATGTCGGTTCCCCTCACAGTCCCAGGATCGTGCGGCTGATGATCTGGCGCTGGATCTCGTTGGACCCGCCGTAGATCGACGCCTTGCGGAGGTTGAGGTAGGTCGGTGCCGTGCGTCGGGCCCAGCCCTCCTGCGGCGAGTCCTCGCCGGCTCGAGCGGCGAGCGAGGCCGGGCCGGCGAGGTCGAGGGCGAGCTCGCTGACGGCCTGCTGCAGCTCGGTGCCGCGCAGCTTGAGGACGGAAGAGGCGGGGTGCGGCTCGCCGCCCGCCGAGTGGGCGACGACCCGCAGGGCGGTGAGCTCGAGGGCGAGCAGCTCGTTCTCGAGGTCGGCGACGCGGGCCCGCACCAGCGGGTCGCGCAGCTGGTCGGCGGCGGTGGCCTTGAGCGTCGCCAGCGCCCGCTTCGTCGCGCCGACCGGCGCGACGCCGACGCGCTCGTTGCCGAGGAGGAACTTCGCGATCGTCCAGCCGCCGTTGAGGTCGCCCACGAGGAGGTCGCCCGGGACGCGGACGTCGGTGAACCACACCTCGTTGACCTCGTGGCCGCCGTCGATGAGCTCGATGGGCCGGACCTCGACGCCGGGGGTGGTCATGTCGATGAGCAGCATGGAGATGCCGGCCTGCTTCTTCACCTCGGGGTCGGTGCGCACGAGGGTGAAGATCCAGTCGCCGAACTGGCCGAGCGTGGTCCAGGTCTTCTGGCCGTTGACGACCCAGTCGTCGCCGTCGCGCACGGCGGTCGTGCGCAGGCTGGCCAGGTCGGAGCCCGCGTCGGGCTCCGAGAAGCCCTGCGACCACCAGATGTCGAGGTTGGCGGTGGGGGGCAGGAAGCGCTGCTTCTGCTCCTCGGTGCCGAAGTGTGCGATGACCGGGCCGATCATCGATGCGTTGAAGGCCAACGGGATCGGCACGCCCGCGCGCTGCATCTCCTCGTGCCACAGGTGGCGCTGGAGGTCCGTCCAGTCCTGCCCGCCCCACTCCACCGGCCAGTGCGGCACCGCGAGCCCCTCCGCGTTGAGCACCTGCTGGGTCTCCACGATCTGGTCCCGCGTGAGGTGGCGCCCCTCCAGGACGGTGTCGCGGATCTCCTGCGGGACCTTCGTGGTGAAGAACTCCCGCATCCGGTCGCGGAACTCCGCGTCGGTGGGGCTCAGCTCGAGCTGCATGTGACTCCTCGGGACGGGGACGACGACGGGGACGACGACGGGGACGACGACGGCGGAGGAACGCCGAAGGCCGGCCGCACCATCATGGCGCGGCCGGCCTGACGAGGCGACGGTGGTGTCGAAGGTTTGGGCGCTCAGCCACCCGTCGCGTCGCTGTCGAGGGTCACGGTGGCGTCCTGCGACTCGCCGTCACGGGTCCAGGTGACCTCCACCTCGTCACCGGGGCGGTAGGACCGGATGGTCGCGACGAGGGAGTCGGCGCCGGTGATGCGCTGGCCGTCGATCGAGGTGATCACGTCGCCGGCCTCGATCCCGGCCTCCTCGGCCGTCGAGCCGGCGCTGACCTCGCGGATGACCGCGCCGGCCTCGTCGCCGGTCTCCGCGTCGCCGACCTGGATGCCGAGGCGGGCGTGGGTCGGGGTCTCGCCGGCGGCCATCTGGTCGACGATCGGCATGACCTCGTCGATGGGGATGGCGAAGCCGAGGCCGATCGAGCCGGACTGGGCCTCGCCGTAGGGCGAGCCCGACGCGGCGGTGCGGATCGAGGAGTTGATGCCCACGACCGCGCCGGTCATGTCGACGAGCGGGCCGCCGGAGTTGCCCGGGTTGATCGCCGCGTCGGTCTGGACGGCGGGGTAGGTCGTGGAGTTGCCCTGGTCGTCGGAGCCGACGTTGACCGGACGGTCGAGCGCGCTGACGATGCCGCTCGTCACGGTGGCGTCGAGGCCGAAGGGCGAGCCGATCGCGACGACGCCCTCGCCGACCCCGAGGTCGGCCGACCTGCCGATGGTCGCGGGGGTCAGGTCGGTGACGCCCGAGGCCTTGATGACGGCGGTGTCGGTGAGCGGGTCGGTGCCGAGGATCTCGGCGTCCGCGCTCGTGCCGTCGTCGAAGGAGACCCGCAGCGAGCCGCCCTCCTCGGCACCCTCGACCACGTGGTTGTTGGTGAGGATCGTGCCGTCGGCGGTGAGGACGATGCCGGAGCCGGACGCGCCGCCCTCGGCGGTGGCGACGTCGATCTTCACCACGCTCGGCAGCACCTTCTGCGCGACCGACTCGACCGAGCCGTCCGCGGCGGGGGCCTGCGACTGGTCCGCGACGGGCGAGGTGGACACCTGGTCGTCCCGGGCCGGGGTGGACGTCTCGTCCTGGGTCGCGTCCCACAGCGCGGCACCGCCGATGCCGGCGCCACCGCCGACGAGGAGCGAGGTCGCGAGGACCGCGGCAGCCAGGCCCGTACGCCGGCGGCGCGGGGGCTGCTCGGGTCGGTAGGCGGACCCGGGCGCGGGCTGCTCCGTCCCGCGGGGCTGGTACGGGTCGTCGGAGGCGTAGGGGGGTGGTGTCGAGCTCATGCGTCCACTGTGCCCCGCGTCCCTGTGGCCATGCTGAGAGACCGCTGGGAAGGCGCCGAGACCTGTCAGCGGGGCAGGTCGGGCAGCGCCATCCACTCCGCCCACGACAGGTCGCGGCCGACGTAGCGGGGGCGCTCGAGGGGCCAGTCCTCGGCGATCCAGCGTGGGACGAGCTCGTCGAGGGCGTGCTCGAGCTCGGTGCCGACGCACTCGTCCACGACCCACCAGGAGATCTCCGCGTCGGCTCCCGGCTTCTCGGGCGGGTCGATGTAGACGCAGCCGAGCAGCGCCGTCTCGTCGGTGTCGAGCAGGGCGTAGTTGAAGGACTCGTGAGTCTCCATCTCCGCGGCGTGGCGGGCCAGGTCGGTCCGGTCGGCCTCGTGCGACATGTCGGCCGGCGGCCACCCCCACGCCGCGCCGTAGATGCTCCACAGCCGCTCGCGCGAGCCCATCACCGCCACCATGTCGAGGTCGGTGTCCTCCGCCCGGATCGGGCGCAGGTGGTGCCCGAAGGGCACCTCCACCCGGGTCGGGTGCACGAAGTCGTCGGGCAGCCAGGGTGCGGGGTCGGGGCTGGTCATGGTCGATCCTCTCAGGGTGGTCAGCCGGCGAGCGCCTGGTCGGCGACGCGGCGGAGCGCGGCTAGGCCGCGGCTGGTGTTGGACTTCACGGTGCCGGTGGAGCAGCCGAGGACGGCGGCGGTCTCGGCGATGCTGAGCTCCTCGTAGAAGCGCAGCGCCACCGCGGAGCGCTGCCGGCCGGGGAGGGCGAGGACGAGACCCCAGACCTCCGGTGTGCGGCGCTCGTCGGGCCGCCAGGTCTCGGGTACCGAGGCGGTCGTGACCTCGCGGCGCCACGGCCGGCGCAGCGCCGAGACGTGCTGGCGGGTGATGGTGCGGCGGACGTAGGCGTCGGCCGCTGCGCGGTCGCGGAGCCCCGCCCAGTGCGGCAGGACCCTGAGCAGCGACTCCTGCAGCAGGTCCTCGGCGCTGTGCGGGTCCCCGGCCACGGCCCGGGCCCAGCGGAGGAGCACCGGCCTGCGCTCGGCGACGTACGCCGCGAAGTCGGCCCACGTGTCCGCGTCCGCGCCGGTCCCCACCTGCTCCTCCGCGGGCACGTCAGGCCTCGCGGGCGGTGCGGAGCAGGCCGAGCGAGACCACGAGCAGCCAGACCGGCCCCGTCATGCCCGCCATGTACTGGGCGGGGCTCACCAGGAAGACGGCGGTGAGCCCGCCGAGCACGATGCTGACCCACCCGATCCAGCGCGGGTACGCGCCCTGCCGGAACGTCGCGGCCGCCACGGCGAGCCCGGTGAGGCCGGCGGCTCCCCACAGCCACGGCACGGTGCCGACCCAGTGCCCGAAGAAGGCGACGGTCTCGGGCACGAACGCGTCGTCCGGAGCGGCGAACGCGAAGGCGAACTCCGTCGTCAGGCCCGCGCCCATCAGCTGTGCGACCGCGACGAGGACCAGGCCGATGGCGGCCACGCCCGGCACCAGGCTGTCGGGGCCGGTGCGGTGGCGGAGCTGGCGGTGGAGCCCCGCGGTGAAGACCACGAGCAGCGCGCAGGACAGCATCGTCGCGGTGTGGAAGACCAGGACCTGCGCCACCTGGTTCGACATGGCCTCGGCGATCGCGTCGGCGTCACCGCTGGTCGCGGGGTCGTAGACGGCGTCGACGAGGCTGCTGGCGACCATCGAGACGATGCCCGCGGCTCCGGCGCCGACCCCGGCGAGCACCCACCCCGGGCCGCGCGGCCGGGTGGGTGAGCCGGTGCCGGGATCGTGGCGCGATCCGGACCGGGCGGACGGGTCGAGGGTGGTGCTCATGGCGGCTCCTGGGTGAGGCGGCACGGTGGTGTGCCGTGGCAGCACCCTGCGCCGCGCGGGACGGTCGGGACCACGGACAGCGGCAGCTGTACGAGAGGTGTACGGGTGCCGGCCGGGTCAGGCAGCGGGCAGGCGGGCGGACAGGCAGGCGGGTCAGCCGGCCCGGTCGGGCAGCCGGGCTCCGGCGGCGGGGTCGCGCAGCATCGCGGCGGCGGCGGCCGGCGCCAGCCCGCGGCCGGTGTCGAGCGCGTCGTCGTAGCGGTCCGGACCCAGGTGGGCGCGCGCGTCGTCCGCGGCGGCGGTGATGGTCGCCGGGTCGGGGCGGTAGTAGCCGTAGCCGTGCGAGCCCTGCGCCTCCCGGATGGCCTGGGCCGCGCCGAGCAGCAGCGGGACGCGCGCGTGCTGGCCCGAGGCCGCGGCCAGGACCGCGCCGGCGTCGAGCAGGTAGGCGAGATTGGCCTGGTCGCCCGTCTCGAGTGACAGCGCCGTGCCCTCCTCGAGGTGCCGGCGGGCGGCCGCGTGGTCGCCGCGGGCGAGCTCGACCTGGAAGAGGTTGTAGAGCGCGATATAGGACGTCAGCCGGTCCTCGCGCCGCCGCGCCGAGGCGAGCCCCTCGCCGATGAGCCGCACGGCCTCGTCGGGGTCCTCCCGCAGCAGCGCCACGGTGCCCAGCCAGATGTGCCCCAGCGCCCAGGTCCACTCGACCGGCGGCCCGCCGGCCTCCGCGTGGACGATCGCCTCGTCGAAGAGGCGCTGCGCCCGCGGGAGGTCGCCCGCCATCAGCGCGACGAGGCCCTCGCCCGCCACGGCGTTGGACAGGATGTCCGGACTGCCGCCCGCGTGCTGGTGCGCGACGCCCCACCACCCGGCAGCGGTCGGCACGTCGTCCATCGCGAAGGCCATCGTGGCGGCGCCGAGGGCCGCCCGAGCACGGACCTGCGCCTCGAGCGAGTCGGCGTGCTCGAGGGCGCCCTCGGCGAAGCGGCGGCCGTGCTCGTGGTGCCCGCGCAGCCACCAGTAGAGCCACAGCTCCCACGCCATCCGGGCCGGCGTCTCGACGTCGCCGGCGGCGAGAGCCCGCTCGGCGGCCGCGTTCATGTTGGCGTGCTCGAGGTCGATGCGGGCGAGGGCTTCCACCTGGCCACCGTCGCGGTAGCTCGCGCTGTGCTCGGTCGCGACGGCCAGGTAGTGGGCGGCGTGGGCGGCGGTGGCCCGCTCCCACTCGCCGGACTCCTGCAGCAGGTCGCGGGCGTACTGCGCGACCGGCTCGAGCAGTCGCAGCCGACCCGGACCGTCGGCCAGGACCAGCGAGTGCTCGACCAGCTCCTCGAGGCTCGTGGCCACCTCCGAGCGGTCGGTCCCGGCGCGCTGGGCGACCGCCTCGAGGTCGCCCAGGGTGGTGCCCCCCACGAAGACGCCCATCAGCCGGAGCAACCGTCGCCCGGGCTCGTCGAGCAGGCCGTGGCTCCAGTCGAGGGTGGCGCGCATGGTGCGCTGCCGCGGCGGCAGGTCGCGCGGTCCGGCCTCGAGGGCCGAGTCGAGGCGGTCGAGGAGGGAGGCGGGGTCGAGGAGCCGGGCGCGGGCCGCAGCGAGCTCCAGGGCCAGTGGCAGGCCGGCGAGCCGCTCGCAGGTCGCGGTCACCGCGTCCGCGTCCCCGGGGTCCGCACCCCACCCGGGCTTGACCCGCTGTGCCCGGTCGAGCAGCAGGCGCGCCGCGGGGGAGGGCGACCCGTCCGGCAGGTCCTCGACCTCCAGCGGCTCCACGGCGTACTCGGTCTCGCCCCGCACGCGCAGCGGTGCGCGGCTGGTCGCCAGCACCGTGAGGTCCGGCACCGCCGCGAGCAGCGCGGCCACGTCGGGGGCAGCGTCGAGGAGGTGCTCGACGTTGTCCAGCACCAGCAGCAGCTGCTGCCCGCGCAGGCGCTCGACGACGTCGTCGAGGACCGGGCGGCTCGGGTCGCGCGCCACGTCGACGGTGTCGGCGACGGCCTGGAGCAGCTGCGCGGGCTCCCGCAGCGGCGCGAGCTCGACGAGGCGTACGCCGTCGACGTACCGCGCGCGCACCGCGGTCCCGACCGCCAGGGACAACCGCGTCTTGCCGACGCCGCCGGGACCGCTCAGGGTGACCAGCCGGCTGGTCCGCACGAGGTCCGTCACCCGGCGGACGTCGTCGTCGCGGCCGATGAGCGGGGTCGCGGGGACCGGCAGGTCACGCGGCCCCGGCCCGGGCGTGGAGGCCGCCGCTCGCGGCGACCTCGACGGGACCGCGGCGAGGAGGCCGGCCCGGCCCTCCTCGCTGAGCCCGAGCGCCGCGGCCAGCGAGCGGAGCGTGTGCGGGTACGGGCGCGTGCGGGTGCCTCGCTCGAGGGCGCTGATGGCGTGCGGGCTGAGGCCCGCGCGCTCGGCGAGCTCCTCCTGCGAGAGCCCCGCGTCCTCGCGGAGCGCACGCAGCAGGGGACCCAGCGTGCTCGCCCCACGTGTCCCCACGACACCTCCACGGTCGACCTCGTCGCCGGAGTGTAGTGAGCACGGAGCCGTCACGTCGCCCCCCGGACCGCGGGGCGGGCCCGCTTCCCACGTCTGGGTCGGGTGGACTTCACTGGCGACGTGTCCTCACGCCCCTCGACCGCCAGCGCCCGCTCCACCGACGCCGCGGCTGACCTCACGCAGGCGCGGGCCCACTGGCTGCGCGCCGACCTGGTCGCGTGGGACGTGCCCGACGCGGGGAACGGGACCCACCGCCTGCACTGGTCGCACCAGGGCGACCTCGCCGTCGACGCAGAGGCCGTCACCGGGGGCTCGAGCGTCCGGCTCACCCACGACCCCGCGGGCCTCCCCGCCGACGTGCTGGCGCAGTTCCCCCACCTCGGGGGTCTCCCGGCGTTCCGGCTCGACCCGTCGGCGGCCGCGCGGGCGGGCGGGATCCTCACCGGCCAGCTCGCCGTGGCGTCGTACGCCCCGGACGGGACGTTGCGCGACGCCACCGGCGTGCAGGTGCCCGGGGTCCTCGACCACCTGTACGCCGACGCCGCGGACCGCGGGCTCGGCGTCACCTGGCGCGGCGGCACGCCGACGCTGGCGGTGTGGGCGCCGACCGCGCAGGACGTGACCGCCGTCGTCGGCGGCAAGCGCGTGCCGATGGAGCGACAGCGCGACGGCACGTGGACGGTCACCGGGTCTCCTTCCTGGAAGGACGCGGCGTACACCTACGAGGTGCGCGTGTGGGCGCCGAGCGCCCGAGCGGTCGTCACGAACCGGGTGACGGACCCCTGGTCGGTGGCCCTCACCACCAACTCCGCGCAGTCACTCGTCGTCGACCTGGGCGACCCGGCGCTCGCGCCGGCGGGCTGGGCGGACACGCCGCCGCCAGTGATCGCGCGGCCGGTGGACCGCACGATCTACGAGCTGCACGTGCGCGACTTCTCGATCGGCGACGAGACCGTGCCGGAGGGCGAGCGGGGGACCTACCTGGCCTTCGACCACGACGACACCGCCGGGATGCGGCACCTGCGCCACCTGGCCGAGGCGGGGCTCAACACGGTGCACCTGCTCCCGGTGTTCGACATCGCGACCATCGAGGAGCGTCGCGCCGCCCAGCTGGTGCCCGACTGCGACCTCGCGTCACTGCCGCCGGACTCCGAGCGCCAGCAGGAGTGCGTGGAGGCGGTCCGGACCGGCGACGGCTTCAACTGGGGCTACGACCCCCTGCACTACACGGCACCGGAGGGGTCGTACGCCACCGACCCGGAGGGCACCCGCCGGACCCTCGAGCTGCGCCGGATGGTGCAGGGCCTGCACCGGGCGGGGCTGCAGGTCGTCCTGGACGTGGTCTACAACCACACCGCCGCCGACGGCCAGGCCGAGAGGTCCGTGCTCGACAAGGTCGTGCCCGGCTACTACCACCGTCTCGACGCCGCGGGTCGCGTCGAGAGCTCCACGTGCTGCTCCAACACGGCCACCGAGCACCGGATGATGGAGAAGCTGATGATCGACTCCGTGCTCACCTGGGCACGGGACTACAGGGTCGACGGCTTCCGCTTCGACCTGATGGGCCACCACTCGCTGGAGAACATGACGAGGCTGCGGGCGGCCCTCGACGGCCTCACCGTGAGCCGTGACGGCGTCGACGGACGCGGGGTCTACCTCTACGGCGAGGGCTGGAACTTCGGCGAGGTCGCCGACGACGCCCGCTTCGTGCAGGCGACCCAGCGCCACCTGGCCGGCACCGGGATCGGCTCGTTCAACGACCGGCTGCGCGACGCCGTGCGCGGCGGCGGACCCTTCGACGAGGACCCGCGCGCCCAGGGCTTCGGCTCGGGGCTCCTCACCGACCCCAACGGCGCCGAGGTCAACGGCACCCCCGAGGAGCAGCGCGCGCAGTTGCTGCACCAGCAGGACCTCGTCAAGCTCGGCATGGCCGGCAACCTCGCCGACTTCCGGTTCACCTCCTCACGGACCGGGCAGGAGGTGCGGGGCGCGGACGTCGACCACGACGGCCGGCCGGCGGGCTACGCCGCCGAGCCGTCCGAGACCGTGGCGTACGTCGACGCGCACGACAACGAGACGCTGTGGGACTCCCTCGCTCTCAAGCTCCCGCGTGCGACGCCGATGGCCGACCGGGTCCGGATGAACACCGTGTCGCTGTCGACGGTCGCCCTCGGCCAGGGCGTGGTGTTCTGGCACGCCGGCACCGACCTGCTGCGCTCGAAGAGCCTGGACCGCAACTCCTACGACTCCGGCGACTGGTTCAACCGCGTCGACTGGCAGCGGCGGGAGAACACCTTCGGCTCGGGGCTGCCGCCGCGCGCCGACAACGAGGACAAGTGGGTGTTCATGCGGCCGCTCCTGGGCGACCCCGCGCTGCGTCCGGATGCTGCCGCGATGGACGAGGCGCACCAGCGGGCGCTGGACCTGCTCCGGATCCGGTCGTCCTCGCGGCTCTTCCGGCTCGGCAGCGCGAGCGCCGTGCAGGAGAAGGTGTCGTTCCTCGACGCGGAGCCGGGGGTGGTGGCGATGCTGCTGGACGACACGGTCGGAGCGGACGCCGATCCGGACCGCGACGCGATCCTCGTCGTCGTCAACGCCACGCCGCAGCCGCAGACCGTGTCGGGGACGGGCGCGCGGTGGTCGCTGCACCCGGTGCAGGCGACGGGCGGCGACGCGGTCGTCCGGAGCAGCACGGTGGCTGACGACGCGGTGACCGTGCCGGCGCGCACCACCGCGGTGTTCGAGCGGTGACGGGCGGTGTCCGGGGTGCGGTAGAGCTGCTCGCCCGTGCGGGTGTCGAACACGACGACCTGCAGGGCGTGCGTGCCGTACTCGTCGGTGGGGCCGCGCGAGCCGTCCAGCAGGGCCAGTGTCGACCGGTCGGGAGAGATCACCATGCTGCTCCACTGCAGGTCGCTCACCTCCTCGGTGCCGCCCTCGGCGCTGGTGAACCACAGCACCTCACGCGGCGATGCTCCCACCCGCGGCCACGAGGCGGACGCACCGACGCCCCCGGCCGGGTGCCGGGGGCGTCGGTGTCGTGCGGGCCTGGTGAGGTGGTGCGAGGTGGTGGGCGTCAGGCCCAGCGCTCCGAGGCCGAGGTGAAGGTGAGCTCGCGGTCGCCGGTGTAGATCTGCTTGGGCCGGGCGATCTTCTGGTCCTTGTCCTGCACCAGCTCCGACCACTGCGCCAGCCAGCCCGGCGTACGGCCGATGGCGAAGAGCACCGTGAACATCTCGGGCGGGAACTGGAACGCCTCGTAGATGAGGCCGGAGTAGAAGTCGACGTTGGGGTAGAGCTTGCGCTTGACGAAGTACTCGTCCTCGAGCGCGATCTTCTCCAGCTCGAGCGCGATGTCGAGGAGCGGGTTGGTGCCGGTGACCTCGAAGACGTCCTCGGCGGACTTCTTGATGATCTTCGCGCGCGGGTCGTAGTTCTTGTAGACCCGGTGGCCGAAGCCCATCAGCCGCTCGTTGCCGTCCTTGACCCCGGAGATGAAGGCCGGGATGTTCTCGGTCGAGCCGATGCGGCGCAGCATGCGCAGCACCGCCTCGTTGGCGCCGCCGTGCAGCGGCCCGTAGAGCGCACCCACACCGGCCGCGACGGCCGAGTAGGGGTCGACCTGCGAGGAGCCGACGGAGCGGACCGCGTTGGTCGAGCAGTTCTGCTCGTGGTCGGCGTGCAGGATGAACAGCACGTCGAGGGCCTTGACCAGCCGCTCGTCGGCCTCGAACTTCTGCTCGCTCATCTTGAACAGCATCGAGAGGAAGTTGGCGGTGTAGCCGAGGTCGTTGTCGGGGTAGACGTAGGGCTTGCCCTGCGCGTGCCGGAACGACCAGGCGCCGAGCGTCGGCATCTTGGCGATCATGCGCACGATCTGCATGTGCCGGTTGTCCGCGTCGCTGATGTTGCGGGCGTCGGGGTAGAACGTCGACAGCGCGCCGACCGAGGCCATCAGCATGCCCATCGGGTGGGCGTCGTAGCGGAAGCCGTGCATGAAGTTCTTGACGTTCTCGTGCACGAAGGTGTGGTAGGTGATCTCGTGCACCCAGGCGTCGTACTGCTCCTTGGTGGGCAGGTCGCCGTGGATGAGCAGGTAGGCCACCTCGAGGAAGTTGG
Source organism: Nocardioides renjunii (assembly GCF_034661175.1). NCBI lineage: Bacteria > Bacillati > Actinomycetota > Actinomycetes > Propionibacteriales > Nocardioidaceae > Nocardioides > Nocardioides renjunii. The sequence continues at coordinate 916,750 of NZ_CP141058.1, forward strand.
ACTTCTCGGCCAGCTGCTCGATCGGGTACCCGCGGTACTCGAGGATGCCCTTGTCGCCGTCGATGTAGGTGACCGCCGAACGGCACGAGGCCGTGTTGACGAAGCCGGGGTCATAGGTGGCGAGACCGGGCTCGTCGTCGGTGAGGCGGATCTGCCCCAGGTCCTTGGCCGCGATCGTGTTGTCGGTGATCGCGATGTCGTACTCCTGACCGGTCCGGTTGTCCCGGACCGTCAGGGAATCCTTGGCCGCAACGTCGGTCACGTCGGCTCCTGTCCCATACGTGTGTACGTCTTCTGGTGTCCCCTCAACCTAGCCGCGGCTGTCGGGGGAGCGCGAACCAGGTGTCCACCACCCGGGTCGCGCCCGGGCCGAGCAGCGTCAGCGGCCGGCCACGCGGTGGGCGGCGAGCGCGATCCGGCTGGTGCGCGGCAGCCCGGCGTCCTCGCGGCGGTCGGCGGCCCGGTAGAGCCGGTAGAGCGCGTGCACGCCGAGCCAGCGCAGCGGCTCGGGCTCCCACCGGCGGACGCGGTGACCGGTCCACGGCAGCCGGACGAGGTCGGTGTCGTGGCCGAGCACCAGGTCGCGCAGCGTGCGAGCGGCGAGGTTGGTCGCGGTGAGTCCGGACCCGACGTAGCCGCCGGCGTGGCCGACTCCCGTGCCGGGGTCGAAGCAGACGCTGGCGCTCCAGTCCCGCGGCACGCCCAGCACCCCGCACCAGGCGTGGTCGAGGCCGATGCCCGCGAGCGACGGGAACAGATCGGTGAGGGTCGATCGCAGCGACTCGACGGTGGCCGGCTGGGTGCGCCCGTCGACGTCGGTGCGCGAGCCGAAGCGGTAGGGCACCCCGCGCCCGCCCATCGCGATCCGGCCGTCGGCGGTGCGCTGCGCGTAGCAGTAGGCGTGCGCCTCGTCGCCGAGCAGCTCGGCGCCGTCCCAGCCGATCCGCGCCCACTGGGCGTCGCTCAGCGGCTCGGTCACGACGATCGCGGAGTTCATCGGCAGCCAGTCGCGGCGGTGGCCGGCGAGCCCGGCGGTGAAGCCCTCCAGGCAGCGCAGCACGACCGGGGCACGCACGGTCCCGCGGTCGGTGCGCACGACGCCCGGCTCGACGGCCAGCGCCCGGGTGCCCTCGTGGATGCGGACGCCGCGCTCGCGCACGACCCGCGCGACGCCGGCGACCAGCCGGGCCGGGTGCACCCGCGCGCAGTCGGGGTCGTGGTGGCCCGAGACGGCGCCGGCCACGCGGACGCGGGCCGCGACCTGGTCGGCGGTGAGCTCGCCGCCGAGGCGCCGGCGCTGGGCCTCGGAGCGGGCGACCACCAGCACGCCGCTGCGCACGATGTCGGCCTCGATGCCCTCGCGGGCCGCGACGCCGATGACCTCGTCGACCGTGGCCCGCAGGGCGTCGCGCAGCCGCTGCACGCCGGCCTCGCCCGCCACCTCGGCGTACGTCGACGCACTGCCGGCCAGCTCGCTGGAGAGCCAGCCGCCGTTGCGCCCGGAGGCGCCGAAGCCGGCGAACTCGGCCTCGACGACGCGGACGTCGAGGCCCGGGTCGGCCTCGTGGAGGTAGAGGGCCGTCCAGAGGCCGGTGAGGCCGCCGCCGACGATCGCGACGTCGCACGTCACGTCGCCGTCCAGCAGGTCGGTGGGGGTGGGCAGCCCGACCTGCTGCCACCAGAAGGAGACGCCACCGTTGCGCACGCCGCCATTCTGGGGGCACTGGTGGCTCCCGGACGCCCGCCCCGTCGTTTTGACCCCCCGCGCGGGGGCGCCGTACTCTTGCTGGTCGCGACTCCTGCCGCGTCCGCTCCCTCCCCACGGAGACCCGGAGCGGGTGCAGATCCGGACGTCATCCCCAGTCTCCGCCGAGCGGAGCGGGGGAGCGATCCGGGCCGTGTTCGTCAGAGGCCGCAGCACCACCACCCGCTCCTCGTCCGAGGCGCGGGACCCACGAACCAGAACGGGACATGCCGTGCGCACGTACAGCCCCAAGCCCGCTGACATCCAGCGTGAGTGGCTCGTCATCGACGCCACCGACGTGGTCCTCGGACGCCTCGCCGTCCAGACCGCCAACCTCCTCCGAGGCAAGCACAAGCCGACCTTCGCCCCCCACATGGACGTGGGCGACTTCGTGATCATCGTCAACGCGTCGAAGGTGTCGCTGTCGGGGAGCAAGAAGACGACCAAGATGGCCTACCGCCACTCCGGCTACCCGGGCGGCCTCTCGGCCACCCCGTTCGGTGAGCTCCTCGAGAAGGACGCCCGCAAGGCCATCGAGAAGGCCGTGTGGGGCATGCTCCCGAAGAACAAGCTCGGTCGCCAGATGCTGAAGAAGCTCAAGGTCTACCCCGGCCCCGACCACCCGCACGCGGCCCAGAAGGCCGTTCCCTTCGAGATCTCGCAGATCTCCCAGTGACGACTGAGGACTCACAGATGACTGAGAACACCACCGAGGTCGAGGAGACCTTCGAGACCGACGCCGAGGGCGTTGCCTACACGTCCGAGAGCGACGCCTCGGCCGACACCCCCGCCCGCCCGGCCACCATCGCGCCCGCCGGCGCGACCGGCCGCCGCAAGGAGGCCGTCGCCCGCGTCCGCATCGTCCCGGGCACCGGCGAGTGGACCATCAACGGCCGCACGCTCGACAACTACTTCCCCAACAAGCTGCACCAGCAGATCGCCAACGAGCCGTTCGCCGAGCTGCAGCTCGAGGGCCGCTTCGACGTGATCGCCCGCATCCACGGCGGCGGCATCGCCGGCCAGGCCGGCGCCCTGCGCCTCGGTGTGGCCCGCGCGCTCAACTCCGTCGACGTCGAGGCCAACCGCCCGGCGCTCAAGAAGGCCGGTCTGCTGACCCGCGACGCCCGCGTCGTGGAGCGCAAGAAGGCCGGTCTCAAGAAGGCCCGCAAGGCCAGCCAGTTCTCCAAGCGCTGACCTTGGCGCGACTCTTCGGCACGGACGGGGTCCGGGGCCTGGCGAACGCCGATCTCACGGCAGAGCTGGCCCTGGACCTCTCCGTCTGTGCCGCACACGTCCTGGCCGACCGCGGCGAGTTCGAGGGGCACCGTCCCCTCGCCGTGGTGGGCCGGGACACGCGCATCTCCGGCCAGTTCCTCGAGGCCGCGGTCGTCGCGGGCCTCGCCTCGGCGGGCGTCGACGTGCTCCTGCTCGGGGTGCTGCCCACGCCCGGCGTGGCCTACATGACCGAGCGCCTCGGCGCGGACCTCGGCGTGATGCTGTCGGCCTCGCACAACCCGATGCCCGACAACGGCATCAAGTTCCTCGCGCGCGGCGGCCACAAGCTCGACGACGCCATCGAGATCGCCATCGAGCGCCGGATGGGCGAGCCCTGGGCGCGTCCCACCGGCGGCGACGTCGGCCGGGTGCAGGCCTACGACACGGCCGTCGAGGAGTACGCCGCCCACCTCGAGAGCACGATCACCCACCCGCTGGTGGGGCTCAAGGTCGTCCTCGACTGCGCCGAGGGCGCAGCCCACGCCGCCGGGCCGCGGGCCCTCGAGGACGCCGGCGCGACGGTCATTGCGATCCACGCCGACCCCGACGGCCTCAACATCAACGACAACTGCGGCTCGACCCACCTCGGGTCGCTCCAGGCCGCCGTGGTCGAGCACGGCGCCCACGCCGGCTTCGCCCTCGACGGCGACGCCGACCGCTGCCTGGCCGTCGACGCCGAGGGCAACGTCGTCGACGGCGACCAGATCCTGGCGATCCTGTCGCTCTCGCTCCTCGAGCAGGGGCGGCTCGCCAAGGACACCGTGGTCGCCACCGTGATGAGCAACCTCGGCTTCGTGCAGGCCATGCGCGCCGGCGGCGTCGGCGTGCGCCAGACCAAGGTCGGCGACCGCTACGTCCTCGAGGCGATGAAGGTCTCCGGCTACTCCCTGGGTGGGGAGCAGTCCGGCCACGTCATCCTCCGCGACCACGCCACCACCGGTGACGGCATCCTCACCACGCTGCACGTCATGGAGCGGATGGCCACCACCGGCAAGTCGCTGGCCGAGCTCGCCTCGGTCATGACCCGGCTGCCGCAGGTGCTGCTCAACGTCGCCGGCGTCGACAAGTCGCGCGCCGACGAGGACGCCGTCCTGGCGGCCGCCGTCGCCGAGGAGGAAGCGGTGCTCGGCGAGCGCGGGCGGATCCTGCTGCGCCCCTCGGGCACCGAGCCGATCGTGCGCGTCATGGTCGAGGCCCCCACCCACGACGAGGCGCACGGCGTCGCCGTCCGCCTGGCCGACGTGGTCAAGCGCCAGCTGGCGCTCTAGCCGCTCGACCCCGGCCGCAGCGCCACCAGCCGGTCCGCGGCCCGACGGGCCGCCGCCGCACGCTCGGGGGCCGCGTCGTCGTACGCCAGCGCGGCCTCCCGGAGCGCGGCGATCTCGCTCTCGAGGAGGGCCAGCTCGTCGGCGTCGTCCAGCACGCGCCGGGCCGCCTCGGTCGAGCCGACGCCGACCGGCGCCTCCTCGATCGCCCCGGCCCGCGCCGCCGTCGGCACCGCCTCGGCGTTCTCCAGCGCGGCGAGCGTGGTGCGGAGCGCGGACACGGTCCCGGCGTCCCGGGCCCGGCGGGCCTCGAGCAGGGCGGCGCGCAGCCGGGAGCGGAGCGGGGAGTCGGTGGTCACGGGTCGAGCCTGCCAACGAGCGGCCCGGCGCGCACGGGGTTATCCGGGTGACGGGCGGCGGCGGCGCGGCTACGGTCGCGGCGTGGTCGACATCGAGCAGATCAACCCCCGCAACCAGGCAGCGCTCCGGGCCTGGTGGGAGGTCGGCGCCGCGGCGACCGCCGAGCGCCCCGGCAAGCCGTGGCCGCTGTGGGACCAGAGCCGCGTCGCGCTGCCCGCCGACAACCCCGAGCGTGCCGTGACGCTCATCGGGGCGATCGACGGCCGCGAGATGGTGGGCGCGGGCCTGCTCACCCGCCCCCTGCGCGAGAACCTGCACACCGCCATGGCGTTCGCCTACGTCCGGCCCGACCGGACCCGCGAGGGCATCGGCCGCCGGCTGGTGGAGGAGCTCGAGGTCGTGGCCGCCGGCGACGGGCGCTCGACGATCCAGAGCGAGGCCTACCTCCCGCCGGGCGGGACCGGCGCATCCGAGGCGTTCGCGCGAGCCATGGGGTACGACGTCGCGAGCCGCGAGGCGATCAAGGAGCTGACGCTCACCGACTACCTCGCCCGCCGCGACGCCCTCGCGGTCGAGGCGTCCGCCGCCGACGCCTACCGGGTCATCACGTTCGACACCGTCTGCCCCGAGGAGCACCTCGACTCGTTCGGCCGGCTGCTCGGCATGCTCATGTCGGAGGTGCCGCTGGGCGAGCTCGACCTCGCGGCCTCGGAGTGGACCCCGGAGCGCATCCGCGACGCCGAGCAGCGCCAGGTCGACGTCGGCCGACACGTGCAGACCGCCATGGCGATCGCCCCGGACGGCTCCGTGGCGGGCGTGTCCGACGTACGCGTCGACGACAGCGACCCGGCGTACGGACAGGTCGGCATCACGATCGTGGACCCCGCCCACCGCGGCCACCGGCTCGGGCTCGCGCTCAAGCTCGCCACGCACGACCTGGCGGTGGCGACGTACCCCGACCTGGTCTCGCTGGACACCTCCAACGCCGAGGTGAACACCTGGATGAACGCCGTCAACGAGGCGCTGGGCTACCGCACCATCGAGACGCTGCTGGAGCTGCAGAAGAAGCGCTGATCAGCGCGCCTCGGCGGCGGCGTCGTAGTCGTCGCGGGAGGCGAGGATGCGGGACAGGTGGGTCTCGGCCCAGTCGGTGAGCGCCGCGATCGGCCCGGTCAGCGAGGCGCCGAGCTCGGTGAGCTCGTAGTCGACGCGGGGCGGCACCTGGGCGTGGACCGTGCGAGTCAGCAGGCCGTCGCGCTCCATCGCGCGCAGCGTCTGGGTGAGGACCTTGGGCGCGACGCCGCCGATCCGCGCACGGAGCACGCTGAAGCGGAGCGGGCCGTCGACGAGCGCGCCGATCACCAGCGCCGTCCACTTGTCGCCGATGCGGTCGAGGACCACGCGGGTCGGGCAGTCGGGGTCGAAGGCGTCGCCACGCGCAGGTCGGTTGGTTACCACGAGGTACTTATAGCACGTTGAAGTCATCGGTTACCAGTGGTTACCGTCGGCGCCACAGACGACCCCGTACGACCGACCCGAAGGACTGCACCATGAAGATCGCCCTGTTCGGCGCCACCGGCATGATCGGCTCCCGCATCGCCGCCGAGGCCACGGCGCGCGGCCACGACGTCACCGGCCTGAGCCGCTCCACCGGCGGCGACGTCGCCGACCCCGAGACCGTGCGCGGGGCCGCCGAGACGCACGACGTACTGGTCTCCGCGACCGGGCCGAGCCGCACCGGCGAGCCCCACCAGCCCTGGCTGGACGCGGTGGAGAACCTCATCGCCCACGCCGGTGGCACCCGCGTGCTCTTCGTCGGCGGCGCCGGCTCGCTCCTCACCCCGGACGGCGACCGCCTCCTCGACACCGACGGCTTCCCGCCGGAGTACCTCCCCGAGGCCACGACGGGCGCCGCCTCCCTCGAGCTCTTCCGCGCCGCCCCGGAGTCGGTCGACTGGACCTACCTCAGCCCGGCGCCGGTCATCGCGCCCGGCGAGCGCACCGGCACCTACGCCACCGCCCTCGACACCCCGGCCGGCGACTTCGTCAGCGCCGAGGACTACGCCGTCGCGCTCGTCGACGAGGTCGAGCAGGGCCAGCACCGCCGCCGGCGGTTCACCGTCGCGTCGGCCTGAGGGTCGCGGGCCGACCGGACCGTTCAGCCCGTTCGGCCCGGGCGTCATGGCCGGCGGTTGCTCCGGCGACCGCCGGCCATGACGTCGTACGCCGAGGTCATGGCGGGCGGTGGTCAGGACGGCCACCGCCCATGACGTCCGGCGAGCTCAGGGGCCGGCGCCGACATGGTGGTCGGTGGCCGAGGAGTGTCCACAGGAACGCGTCGAACCGTGTCGTCCACAGCAGGTCTCCCCGTCGCTCCCGGACTGTCCGGGGCGGGCCCGAGCCTCGTCGCATGGACGACCAGGGCACGCGGCACAGCGCCGCCGAACGGCAACGGATCATCGACGAGCTGACGGCGACCGCCGAGCAGCAGGGTGGCGTGGTCTCCCGAGCGCAGGCGTACGCCGCGGGGCTGACGCGAGGCGAGCTGCGCGCGCAGCTGCGAGCGAGGCGGTGGCAGCGGGTGTGGTCGCGCTCGATCTGCCTGCACACGGGCCCGCTCGCGACCAGGGGCGCGCAGTGGGCCGCGGTGTTCGAGAGCGGGGACCGGGCGATGCTGGACGGGGAGTCGTCGCTCATCGCCTCCGGGCTCGAGCACTACCGCTCGGACGCGTGGCGGGTGTCGGTGCCACGGGGCGTGAAGCCGCTCCGGGGCGCCGGGCTCGACGTACGCCGCACCCGGCGGTGGTCGGCCGAGGACCGCGTCGCGACCGGCGTGCCGCGGACGAGGGTCCCGGTGGCCGCCGTCAGGGCAGCGATGTGGGCGCGGAGCGACAAGCAGGCAGCCCTCCTGCTCACCCTGCCCGTCCAGCAGGGGCTCACCACCGCCGCCGACGTGGGGCGAGCGCTCCTCGCCGTCCGGCGTGACCGCCGGCGCGAGCTGATGCACGCGGTGGTCACCGACCTCCTGGGCGGCGTCCGTTCGCTCGGCGAGCTCGACGTCGCCCGGCAGTGTCGCCGCCGTGGGCTGCCCGAGCCGGACCGGCAGGTCGTGCGTCGCGGCAGGGACGGCCGCTACTACCTCGACGTCTGCTGGGACGACTTCCACCTCGTCGTCGAGGTCGACGGCATCCACCACACCTGGGCGTCGAGCGTCGTGCCCGACGCCCTGCGCCAGAACGAGATCGCTCTCGGGCGGTCCAACGTGCTCCGGCTCCCGCTCCTGGGCCTGCGTGTGGCGGCCGACGACTTCTTCGCCCAGGTCGAGCGGGGGCTCCGGGCGGGTGGATGGGGGCGGGCGGCGTGAGGTCGCGTCGGCGGACGTCATGGCGGGCGGCTGCCGGGGCGACCAGCGGCCATGACGTCCGACCGGGAGCGCCGGCCCCGACCAGGAGCGCCGGCCCGCCTGCGTCAGAGCTTGCGCAGCCGCACGTAGCGCACCGAGTGGTCGGTGTCCTTGCGGAGCACCAGGTTCGCGCGGGAGCGGGTCGGGGCGACGTTCTGCACGAGGTTGGGCTCGTTGATGGAGTCCCAGATGCGCGTGGCCTGGCCGACGGCCTCGTCGTGGGAGAGAGCGGCGTACTTGCGGAAGTACGACGCCGGGTCGCGGAACGCGGTCTCGCGCAGGCGCAGGAACCGGTCGACGTACCAGCGCTTGATGTCGGTCAGCGCCGCGTCGACGTAGACGGAGAAGTCGAAGAAGTCGCTGACGGCCAGGCCGGTGCGGCCGTCGTCGCGCACCCGCGCCGGCTGCAGCACGTTGAGGCCCTCGACGATGACGATGTCGGGCCGCTTGACGACGACCTTCTCGTCGGGGACGACGTCGTAGACGAGGTGGGAGTAGATCGGGGCCTCGACCTCGTCCTTTCCGGACTTGATGTCGATGACGAACTTGAGCAGCGCCTTGCGGTCGTAGGACTCGGGGAACCCCTTGCGGTGCAGCAGCCCGCGGCGCTCGAGCTCGGCGTTGGGCAGCAGGAAGCCGTCGGTCGTCACCAGCGCGACGTTGGGGTGCTCGGGCCAGTGGGCGAGCATCTGCTGCAGCACGCGGGCGGTGGTGGACTTGCCGACCGCCACCGACCCGGCGAGGCCGATGACGAACGGCGTGCGCGGCGGGGTGACGCGGTGGAGGAACTCCTCCTGCTCGCGGTGCAGCCGGGAGTTGGCGGCGACGTAGAGGCTGAGCAGCCGCGAGAGGGGCAGGTAGACCTGCTCGATCTCGCGCAGGTCGAGCTGGTCGCCGAGGCCGCGGAGGCGGACCACCTCGTCGGGGGTGAGCACGGTCTCCGCCGTGCCGGCCAGCTGCGCCCAGGCCGCCCGCTCGAGCTCGACGTAGGGAGAGGCCTCACCGCCGTGGTGCGGCTCCGGGACCTCGGACATGGGTGCGATTGTGGCACCGCGCCGGGGCACGGCTGTGCGGCGCCCTGCCGATAGACTCTCGGCCCATGTGCGGAATCGTCGGGTACGTGGGCCACCAGCCGGCCGAGGCAGTCATCGTCGAGGGCCTCCGGCGACTGGAGTACCGCGGCTACGACTCCGCCGGGATCGCCCTCGTCGACGGCGGATCGCTCGTCGCGGACAAGCGCGCCGGCAAGCTCGCCAACCTCGAGAAGGCCATCGCCGAGTCGCCGCTGCCCGCCGTCACGACCGGGATCGGCCACACCCGCTGGGCCACCCACGGACCGCCGACCGACCGCAACGCCCACCCCCACCTCGGCCGCGCCCGCCGGGTGGCCCTGGTCCACAACGGCATCATCGAGAACTTCGCCGAGCTCCGTGGCCGCCTCGAGTCCGAGGGCGTCGAGATGGCCTCCGACACCGACACCGAGGTCGCCGCGCACCTGCTCGAGGAGCAGCTCGAGACGGGCGTCGACCTCACCGTCGCCATGCAGGCCGTCTGCCGCGGCCTCGAGGGCGCGTTCACCCTCGTCGCCGTCGACGCGCAGGACCCCGACCGCGTGGTGGCCGCCCGCCGCAACAGCCCGCTCGTCGTCGGGATCGGCGAGGGGGAGAACTTCCTCGGCTCCGACGTCGCCGCGTTCATCGAGCACACCCGCGAGGCGATGGAGCTCGACCAGGACCAGGTCGTCACCATCACCCGCGAGGGCGTGAGCGTCTCCGGCTTCGACGGCACGCCCGCCGAGGGCCGCCGCTACCACGTCGACTGGGACCTCTCGGCCGCCGAGAAGGACGGCCACGACTGGTTCATGCGCAAGGAGATCTTCGAGCAGCCGCGCGCCCTGGCCGACTCGCTCCTCGGCCGCCGCGGCGCCGACGGCCTGCTCCAGCTCGACGAGATGCGCCTGTCCGACCAGGACCTGCGCGACATCGACAAGATCATCATCATCGCCGCCGGTACGTCGTTCTACGCCGGCATGGTGGCCAAGTACGCCATCGAGCACTGGTGCCGCATCCCCGTCGAGGTGGAGCTCGCCAGCGAGTTCCGCTACCGCGACCCGATCCTCACCAGCGCCACCCTCGTCGTCGCGATCAGCCAGTCCGGCGAGACGGCCGACACCCTCCAGGCGATCCGGCACGCGCGGGTCCAGCGCTCCAAGGTGCTGGCGATCTGCAACACCAACGGCTCCACCATCCCGCGCGAGTCCGACGGCGTGATCTACACCCACGCCGGCCCCGAGATCGGCGTCGCCTCCACCAAGGGGTTCCTCACCCAGCTGGTCGCCTGCTACCTCCTCGCCCTCTACCTCGCGCAGGTCAAGGGCACCCGCTTCGGCGACGAGATCTCGCAGGTGGTCGACCAGCTCGAGGAGATGCCGGGCCACGTCGAGACCGTCCTGGCCAAGGCGGAGGAGATCTACGCCCTCGCCCGCGACCACGTCGACAGCCGCTCGGTGCTGTTCCTCGGCCGCCACGCGGGCTACCCCGTCGCGCTCGAGGGGGCGCTCAAGCTCAAGGAGATCGCCTACCTCCACGCGGAGGGCTTCGCGGCCGGCGAGCTCAAGCACGGCCCGATCGCGCTGGTCGAGGAGGGGCTCCCCATCCTCTGCGTGGTGCCCCCGCGCGGCCGCGACCAGCTGCACGACAAGATGATCAGCGGCATCCAGGAGGTGCGGGCCCGCGGGGCGCGCACGCTGTGCCTGGCCGAGGAGGGCGACACGACGATCGAGCCCTACGCCGACGTGCTGTTCACGCTGCCGCAGGTGCCGGTGCTCCTGCAGCCCATCGTCGCCGTCGTGCCGCTCCAGCTCTTCGCGTGCGAGCTGGCCACCCAGCTCGGCCACGACGTCGACCAGCCGCGCAACCTCGCCAAGTCCGTCACGGTCGAGTAGGACTGTGCCGGTCATCGGCGTGGGCATCGACGTGGTCGACATCGACCGCTTCGTCCGGTCCCTCGAGCGCACCCCAGGCCTGCGCGGGCGCCTGTTCACCGAGGCCGAGTCCGTACGACCGCCCGCCTCGCTGGCGGCTCGGTTCGCTGCCAAGGAGGCCATCGCCAAGGCGCTCGGCGCGCCGGTCGGGATGGCGTGGCACGACGCCGAGATCGTCTCGGAGGACACCGGCCGCCCGCGCTTCGAGATCCGCGGCACCGTCGCGGCCCGCGCGGAGGCGCTGGGCGTCGCGCACGTGCACGTGTCCCTGTCCCACGACGCCGGCATCGCCTCGGCGGTCGTGGTGCTGGAGTCCTGACGTGCTGCGCGCCCACCTGGTCGACGACGTACGCCGCGCGGAGGCCGCCGCGATGGCCCGGCTGCCCGACGGCGCCCTGATGCAGCGTGCCGCCGCCGGCCTGGCCGCGGCGGTGCTCGACCTGCTGGGCGGGGGCTACGGCCGCCGCGTGCTGCTGCTGGTCGGCCCCGGCGACAACGGCGGCGACGCGCTCTGGGCCGGCGCCCGGCTCGCCGGACGCGGCGCGCGGGTCGAGGCGCTGCTGCTCGCGGACCGCGTGCACCGCGAGGGACTGGCCGCCCTGCGCGCCGCCGGCGGCCGGGCGACCCGCGACCTCGGCGAGGTCGACGCCTCACCGGACGTGGTGGTGGACGGCATCGTCGGCATCGGCGGCCGGCCCGGGCTGCGGCCGGAGGCGGTCGCGGCCCTCGAGCACGTCGCCGGGACCCCCGTGGTGGCGGTCGACGTGCCGTCCGGCGTCGACGTCGACACTGGTCGCCTCGACGGTCCGCACGTCCGCGCGGACGTGACGGTCACCTTCGGCACCCACAAGGTCGCCCACCTCGCTGACCCGGCCTCCCTCGCCAGCGGCGCGGTGCACCTCGTCGACCTCGGCCTGGACCCCCGCGAGCTCGGCACCCCGGCGGTCGAGGCGCTCCAGCCCGACGACGTGCGTCGGCTGCTGCCGCGACCCGGCCAGGTCGCCCACAAGTACACCCGCGGCGTGGTCGGCGTCCGCGCCGGGTCGGGCACCTACCCGGGCGCGGCCCTGCTGGCGGTGTCCGGCGCCGCGTCGGGGCTGGCCGGCATGGTCCGCTACGTCGGCCCGGAGCACGTCGCCGACACCGTGCGCACCCTCCACCCCGAGGTCGTCGGCGCCGGCCGGGTCCAGGCCTGGGTGGTCGGCCCGGGCGGAGGGGACGACGCTGGAGGGATGCTCCGGGACGCCCGCGCGGACGGCGTACCCGTGGTCGTGGATGCCGACGCCCTGCGACACGTCGACGGCACGCTGCCGGGCTGCGTGCTGACGCCGCACGCCGGCGAGCTCGCCGGCATGCTCGACGTGCCGCGCGAGGACGTCGAGGCAGCGCCGCTGGAGCACGCCCGCGACGCCGCCGACCGCTGGCGGTGCGTCGTGCTGCTCAAGGGTCACCACACCCTCGTCGCGGACCCCGACGGTCGGGTCCGGGTGACGACGACCGGCGTGCCGTGGCTGGCCACGGCCGGCGCCGGTGACGTGCTCGCCGGCCTCATCGGTGCGCTGCTCGCCGCGGGCCTCGAGCCGTACGACGCCGCGTCCGTGGGCTCCTGGCTGCACGGCGCCGCCGCCACCGAGGCCGCCGACGGCGGCCCGCTGACGGCGAGCCGGGTGGCCGTCCAGATCCCGCAGGTGGTGCGCGAGACGCTGGCGGATCGGGGATGATCGCTCCCATGACCGGTCCCGCGCCTCGTGCCGAGATCGTGGTGGACCTCGCTGCCGTGCGGCACAACGTCCGCGTCCTCAAGGACCTCGTGTCGGTCGACGGGCCGGTGCAGCTGATGACGGTGGTGAAGGCCGACGGCTACGGCCACGGGATGGTCGAGGTCGCGGCGGCCGCCCGCGACGGCGGCGCCGACTGGCTCGGCGTCGCGACGATCGAGGAGGCCCTCGCCCTCCGCGCCGCCGGCGACGCCGGCCCGCTGCTGTGCTGGCTCAGCGCCCCCGGCGACGACTTCGCCGCCGCCGTCGCGGCCGGCGTGGAGATCACCGCCTACACCGTCGCCGAGCTCGACGAGATCGCCGCCGCCGGGCCGGCGCGCGTCCAGCTCAAGGTCGACACCGGCCTGTCCCGCGGCGGGGCCCCGCGCGCGGAGTGGGACCGCCTCTTCACCGCTGCGGCCGCCCACGAGTCCGCCGGGCGGATCAGCGTCACCGGGGTCTGGTCGCACTTCGCGGCCAGCGACGAGCCGGAGCACCCGGCCAACGACCGCCAGGAGGCGGCCTTCCGCGACGCGCTGGCGGCGGCGGACCGCGCGGGCCTCGACCCCGAGGTGACCCACCTCGCCAACTCCGCCGCGGCGGTCCTGCGCCCGTCCTCCCACTTCGACCTGGTCCGCTGCGGCATCGCGTCCTACGGCCTCGACCCGGCCCCGGGCGTCACCCCGCGGCTGGGGCTCCGGCCGGCGATGACCGTGCGGGCGCGGCTGCTCATGAGCAAGCCGATCGATGCGGGCGACGGGGTGTCCTACGGCCACACGTGGGTGGCCGACCGCGCCACCAGCGTGGGCGTCGTGCCCGCCGGCTACGGCGAGGGGATCCCGCGGGCCGCGGGCAACACCGCCTCGGTGTGGGTCGGGGACTCACGGCGCCCGATCCGCGGGCGCGTGTGCATGGACCAGCTCGTCGTCGACCTGCACGGCGAGCTGCCGCCCAGCGGCACCGAGGTGGTGCTCTTCGGTCCCGGCGACCGGGGCGAGCCCACCGCGCAGGACTGGGCCGAGGCCGTCGGCACCATCAGCTACGAGATCGTGACGCGGGTCGGCGGCCGACTCACCCGCCGCCACGTCGACACCGACCTGACCGAGCACCAGACCGAAAACCAGACCGAGCACCAGACCGAGGAGACCACGCGTTGAGCATCAAGGGCCGCATCTTCGGCACCGTCGTCGGAGCGGCCGGCCTGGCCGCGGCGGCCGGTGCGGTGGGCATCGCCCGGCAGAACCGCATCATCGGCAACCGTGCCGCCGGGGAGCGCGTCGCCTTCGGCGAGCTGCGCAGCCCGGCCCGGGTGGTGGTCGCCGACGACGCCCTCGACCTGCACGTGGAGATCGACGAGCCGCAGGACTTCGGGGGGCACGAGCCCACCGACGAGGACCTGACCGTCGTCTTCGCGCACGGCTACTGCCTCGACCTCGACTGCTGGCACTTCCAGCGCGCCGCCTACCGCGGCCAGGTCCGCACGGTGTTCTACGACCAGCGCAGCCACGGGCGGTCGGGGCGTTCGAGCGAGGAGAACTGCACGCTCGAGCAGCTCGGCCACGACCTGCACCGGGTCATCGAGGACACCGTCCCCGGGCGCTGCGTGGTCGTCGGCCACTCCATGGGCGGGATGAGCGTCGTCTCGCTGGCCCAGCACTACCCCGAGCTGTTCGGCGACAAGGTCGTCGGAGCGGCGCTCATCGCCACCACCGCCGGCGGTCTCGACCCGGGCCGCATCCTCTTCCCGATGCTGCCGCTGGGCATCGGCGGGCGGTTCGTCGGTCGCGCCGTGCGCACCCTCGACCGCGGCCACCGGGTGGTCGACGTGGCCCGCTCGTGGGGCCGCGCGGTGGCCGACGTGGTGACCGACCGCTACGCGTTCGGCGACGACGACGTGCCCGTCGCCTACGTCGAGTTCGTCATGTCGATGCTCAACGCCACGCCGTTCGCCGTCGTGGCCGACTTCTACCCGGCGTTCGCGACCCTCGACCACTTCGACCACCTCGAGCCGCTGAGCCGGGTGCCCACGTCGATCATCTGCGGCACCGCCGACAAGATCACCTCGACCGGTCACAGCCGCAAGCTGCACAGCAAGATCCCCGGCTCCAGCCTGCTGGAGTGCGACGGGGCGGGCCACATGGTCGTGCTCGAGCGGCACAAGCAGGTGACCGCGGAGCTCGACGACCTCATCTCGCTCGCCCAGGGGAGGACCCCGTCGTGAGCGGCGCGAGGGACGTCGTCGTACGACGTGTCGGTCCCGAGGCGGCGGCCGACGTCCTGGCCGTGGTCCGGGAGGCGTTCGGCGCCCGCCCCGCGCTCGACCCGCCGGCCGACGCGCTCGGCGAGGACGTGGACACCGTCGCGCGACTGCTGCGCGCCCGCGGCGGCCTGCTGGCGACGATCGAGGGCCGGCCGGTGGGGTGCGTCGTCCTCGACCCGCGGGCGGAGAGCCTGTGGCTGCGGCGCTTCGGCGTGGTGCCCGCCGCCCGGGGGAGGGGCGCGGCGACCGCGCTGGTGCAGGAGGCGGTCGCGGCCGCGGTCGGACGCGAGCGGGTGGTCGTCCTCGCGCGCGAGGAGCTGCCCGACACCGTCGCCTTCTGGCAGCGGCACGGCTTCGTCGAGACGACGCGGTCGGCGCCCTACGTCGAGCTCGAGCTCGCCCTCACGACCTCCTTCGAGGCGCCCGACGCGGAGTCCATGCGGGCGCTGGGGGAGCGGGTCGGGCGCAGCCTCGCCGCCGGCGACCTCGTCGTGCTGACCGGCGAGCTTGGGGCGGGCAAGACCACGTTCACCCAGGGCCTCGGCGAGGGCCTCGGGGTCCGGGGCGGCGTCACCTCTCCGACATTCGTGATCGCCCGGGTGCACCCGTCCGTGGTGGGCGGTCCGGACCTCGTCCACGTCGACGCCTACCGGCTCGGCGGCCTGGCCGAGCTCGACGACCTCGACCTGGACGCCTCCCTGGAGGAGGCGGTGACCGTCGTGGAGTGGGGCGCCGGGCTCGCGGAGGCGCTGGCCGAGGCGCGCCTCGAGGTGCTCATCGAGCGTGCCGTCGGGGACGGCCCGGCCGACGACGAGCTCGATCCCCGCCGCGTTTCCCTCCGCTGGGTCGTCGGACAGTAACCTCGACGCCGTGCTCCTCGCCTTCGACACCGCGACGCCGCTGGTGACCGTCGCCCTCCACGACGGCGAGCGGGTCGTCGTGGAGCACACGTCCGAGCAGCCGATGAAGCACGGCGAGCACCTCGCGCCCCTCATCGCCCGTGCCATGGAGGACGCCGGCATCGTGCGTCAGGACCTCACCGCCGTCGCCGTCGGCGTGGGCCCGGGCCCGTTCACCGGCCTGCGGGTCGGCGTCGTCACGGCACGCACGCTCGGGCTCGTGCTGGAGGTCCCCGTCTACGGCGTGTGCTCGCTCGACGCGGTGGCGCTCGAGGTGGTCGGCACCGGCGCGACGACCGGCAGCTTCCTCGTCGCCACGGACGCCCGGCGCAAGGAGGTCTACCTCGCCTCCTACGACGCCGACGGACGCCGGCTCGAGGGCCCGGTGGTGACCCGGCCCGCCGAGGTGGCGACCGACGCCCCGGTCGCCGGCGCGGGCCCCGGGCTCTACCCCGACGCCTTCCCGCACGCGATCGCCCCGGCACGGCCCGGTGCCGGCTGGTTGGCTGCGGGCGTGAGCTCGGAGCTCGTAGACTTGCTCGACCCCGAACCCCTCTACCTGCGGCGACCCGACGCGGTCGCCGGCGCACCAAGGAAGCCCGTCTCGTGATCCGTCCCGCCACCCTCGCCGACCTGCCGGCCCTCGTCGCGCTCGAGCAGGAGCTCTTCGGCGACGACGCCTGGAACGAGGCGCTGGTGCGCCAGGAGATCGAGGGCCCGGGGCGCAAGTTCGTCGTGGCCGACGCCCTCTCGGGCTACGCCGTGACGATGACGGCCGGCGACATCGTCGACCTGCTGCGCATCGGCGTACGCCCCTCGGCGCGGCGCACCGGGATCGCCTCGCGGCTGCTCGAGGAGCTGCTCGTCGACACCGAGAGCGCCTCGCGGATGCTGCTCGAGGTGAGCGTGTCCAACGCACCGGCGCTCGGGTTCTACGTCGCGCGCCAGTTCAGCGTGATCGACGTACGCCCCCACTACTACCGCGACGGCTCCGAGGCGCTGGTGATGTGTCGCTGGCTCCCCGGCGCGGCCCGGGCGGAGACGGCGACGGCGCATGACTGACGAGCCCCTCGTCCTGGGCATCGAGACGTCCTGCGACGAGACCGGCGTCGGCATCGTGCGCGGCCACACGCTGCTGGCCGACGCCGTCGCGAGCAGCGTCGAGGAGCACGCCCGCTTCGGCGGCGTCGTGCCCGAGGTCGCCAGCCGCGCGCACCTCGAGGCCATGGTGCCCACCCTCGAGCGGGCCGCCGACACGGCCGGGATCGCGCTCAGCGACATCGACGCGGTCGCGGTCACCAGCGGGCCCGGACTCGCCGGCGCGCTGCTGGTCGGCGTCGCGAGCGCCAAGGCGCTCGCCCTCGGTCTCGGCAAGCCGATCTACGGCGTCAACCACCTGGCCGCCCACGTCGCGGTCGACCAGCTCGAGCACGGCCCGCTGCCGGAGCCCTGCCTGGCCATGCTCGTCTCCGGCGGCCACTCCAGCCTGCTGGAGGTCACCGACGTCACGGTCGGCGTGGAGCCGATGGGGTCCACGATCGACGACGCCGCGGGGGAGGCCTTCGACAAGGTCGCCCGCCTGCTCGGCCTGCCGTTCCCCGGCGGCCCGCACATCGACCGGGAGGCGCGCAGCGGCAACAGCGTCGCCATCGACTTCCCGCGCGGCCTCACCAGCCGTCGCGACCTCGAGCGGCACCGCTTCGACTTCTCCTTCTCCGGGCTCAAGACGGCGGTGGCGCGCTGGGTCGAGGCCCAGCAGCGCGCGGGCGCGACCATCGACGTCGCCGACGTCGCCGCCTCCTTCCAGGAGGCGGTCTGCGACGTGCTGACCCGCAAGGCGATCGACGCCGCCACGAGCCGCGGCATCGAGGACATCCTCATCGGTGGCGGGGTCGCCGCCAACAGCCGCCTCCGCGCGATGGCGGAGGAGCGCGCGACCGCGCGGGGCATCCGGGTCCGCGTGCCGCGCCCGGGGCTGTGCACCGACAACGGGGCCATGGTCGCCGCGCTCGGCGCCGAGCTGGTCTCGCGGGGGCGGACGCCGTCGCTGCTCGACCTGCCGGCCGACTCCTCACAGCCGATCACGACCGTCGTCGCCTAGGCGCCGCCCCGGGAACGACGAAGGTCCCCGCCCGGGAGCGGGGACCTGCGTCACGGAGCTGTGCCGGCGGTGGCGCCGACCGATCTCAGTCGAGCACCCCGGGGGCGACGTCCTCGTCGCCGAGCCAGTCCTGGTCGAAGACGAGGCTGTCGCGCTGGGCGGCCTTGTCGCGATCGCCCTTGCGTCCGCCGCGACCCCCCGCGCCGGACCCGGCGGAACCCGCGCTGCGGGCGCCGCCGGCGCCGTTGGCGCCGCGACCGCCCGACCGGGAGCCCGCGCTGGAGCCGGTGGCGGCTCCGCGACCTCCCGCGCCGCCGCGACCGGCGGTGCTGCCCGAGGCCGCGCCGCGACCGGCTGCCGAGCCTGCCGCGCCCCGGGAGGCCGCGCTGCCGGCGGCGCCCGCGCTGCGGGCGGAGGCGCTCCCCGCCGAGCCGGCCGTCGTGGGCCGCGACAGCGCACCGGCGCTGCCGGCGCGGCCCGTGGCACCGATGGCCCGGACCGGGCTCGCGCTGCTGCTGGATGCCGTGAGGCCCGGGCGGACGGAGCCGGCCGCGCCGCCGGACATGCCACCCGCCGTGGCACCCGCCGCACCGGCTGCGCCCGCGGCCCCCAGTGACGCGGCCGACGCGCCGCCCGCGCCCACGGAGGCCGCGGGCGCGGAGACGCCGGTGCCGGGCTGGTAGGTCACACCGGTCTGCGAGGAGCCACCGACCGTGGTGGTGGGGCCCTCGGGGCCGATCGGCGTCAGGGGCCCGGTCGGGCCAGTGGGGCCGGTCGGGCCGGTGGGAGTCGTCGGGGTGAGCCCCGGACCCTCGATGACGGGATTCCTCGTCGGGTCCTTCGTCGGGTCCTTGGTCGGGTCCTTCTCGGGATCCCGGTCGGGATCGCGGTCGGGATCGCGGTCCGGCTTGTCGGGGTCGCGGTCGGGCATGCCGACCAGCGTCGGGTCGTTGCCGCCGTCGCCGTCCTTGCCGCCGCCCGTGACCGGCGGTGCCTGGGTGCCGGGCAGGTAGGGGCCCTGCGGACCGGAGGGCACGTGGGGGGGCGGCTCGGTCGGGTCCTTCTCGCCGTGGATGTCCTTCATCGGCGGGATGGCCCCGAGGAAGGCCGCGTCCATCTGCTTGGTGAGGGCGAGCGCCCGCGCCTCCTGCTTGTCGTACTCGTTCTGCCAGGCGGTGCGCTCGTTCTGCCGCGCCTGCGAGGCCGCCGCCTGCGCGGTGAGCTCCTCCTTGGTCGGCTCCACACCGGTGGTGTTGGCCGGGGCCTGGTAGGTCGCGGGCTTCTCGCCGAGGTCCTTGAGGGCGTCGCGGGCGTCGCGGGCGTCGGAGAGCTGCTGCCCGACCTGGCGCAGCGCCTCGCCTGCAGCGCGGAGCTGCTCGGACTTGGTGAGGATCGACGCGGAGGACTCCTCCATGCCGGCACGCAGCGCGGGGCCGGTCATCGTCTGCTCACCGATGCGCAGCTCGGCCTGGCCGGCCGCCTGCCTGAGCGCCTCACCGAGGACCTGGAGGTCGTCGGCCTTGTCCTTCCAGGCGGAGCCGGCGTTCTGGACCATGCCCTCGGCGGCGGAGTCGAGGTACTGGTCGAGGACGAGGCGGTTGGGTCCCTTGGTCACGGCTCAGTCCTCCTCGGTCGGCAGGGTGCACTGGTTGGAGCTGAAGTCAGGCGCGGCCACGCAGTCCGTGGAGGCCTGGATGAGGTTCATCGTGGCGGTGGTCTGCTCGGTCGTGGTCTCCATGTCCTTGCGGAACGCCTCGACCGACGAGCCCATCCCGCGCAGCCCGGCGGCCACCTTCTTGAGCTCTTCGGCGACGGCCTTGTGGGCCATCTCGGCATTGGTCCCGAGGCGGTAGCCCCCGGTGTAGGACTCGCCGAACGACGAGCTCTGCACCGGCGTGATCGGCTTGCTCTCGACACCCTCGGCGGCCTTGTCGAAGGACGCCATCAGGGAGGAGATCGTCTCGGGATCGATGTTGAGCCCCACCATGGTCTGGTTGAGCAGTTCCCGGTCTTCCAACGGCAGCATGGTCTGTCCTTTCCCCCTGGTCGCAGAACCAAAACCACTTTAGGTGGCCGATCTGTCGCCGGCAGCATCTTCGGGGATCGGTAGGCTCGTGCCATGCGTGCTCGGGGATCTCGTCGTCTCGTCGGTGCGTGCGTGGGCGTCCTGGCGTTCGCCGTCGTCACCGGCTGCCAGTCCTCCGCCGAGGAGCCCGCGGACCCCACGACCAGCGCGACGTCGTCACCGTCGACGCCGTCGCCCTCCTCGCCCGCCCCCGCATCGACGCCCGTCGTCGAGCCGGCCGACGGCAAGCTGGTCAAGGTGCCCGGCGCCAGCATGCGGGCGCTGCCGACCTACGAGCGCAACAGCGACTTCGGGATCGTCCAGGGATACCGCGACGGCCAGAGCTCGCTGACGCTGTCCCCGAGTCTCACCATGGCCCCGTCCCTGGACGCCTACGCCCGGGAGTGGATCCGCGAGCACGGTGGACGCCAGGTCCAGGTGCGCCAGGACGACGCCGTCGCGGGCGGCAAGTACTCCGCGTGGCACGTCGTCGACACCACGTCGGACCCCACCCAGCGGGTCCACACGTTCGGCACGATGTTCCTCGACTCCGCCTGGCTCATCATCATCCGGATCAACCTCGAGGGCGTGCCGGAGACGCTGACCGAGGAGGAGGAGCAGGGCGTCATCGACAGCCTGCTCGCCTCCTTCAAGACCGACCTCGACTAGCCCGCGGCTGCGGCGACCTTGAGGGCGACGGCTCCGGGCCGCACCTCGACGCCGGCTCCGCCGACGCGTTCGACGGTTCCGTCGAGGCCCAGCCGGACGGCGTACTGCCGGCCGCCGGTGACCACGGCGGCGACGAGCGTGTCGTCGTCCTCCCAGGCCACCTCGGGGTTGATCCCGACGACCCCGGTGCGGGCGCCGGCGAGCTCGAAGTCGACCACGCGCTCGCCGCTCGCCGCGTCGAGGATCGCGAGGGTCGGGGAGCCGTCGGGCGTCAGGTAGTCGGTGAAGCCCAGGACGTGCCGGCCGTCGGGGCTGAAGGCGAGCACGGAGTAGTCGCACGTGCGCCACACCACCGGGGCGCCCTCGGTGACGGCGTCGCGGACCTGCCAGCACGAGCCGTCACCGCTGAAGCTGGTCTGCCCGCTCACCAGGCCGCCGACGGGGTCGGCGGAGCCGGGGTGGATGAAGCCGGGCACCGACGTCGTCGCGCCGTCCGGGGAGACGACGAGCGCGGACTCGTCGCCGGTCGCGGGATCGGTGCGGGACACGACCATCGCCTCGCCCGGCAGGAAGCCGACCGGGCGGACGTCTGCCTGCTCCGGGCCCGGCGGCAGCGGCGTACGCCGTTCGTCCCGCGCACCGTCGGCGGCCCGGTCGACCAGGACCCAGCGACCGCCGTCGTACTCCGCCCAGGCCAGGCGCGAGGCGTCCGACGAGACCGCCAGCACGCTGGCCGACGTCGCCTCGTCGAGGACCCCGAAGTCGGCGTCGAGCACCTGCAGGGTCTGGATCCAGCCGGCCGGCTCGTCGCTCACCGTGAGCCCCGCCCAGCCGTCGAGGTAGGGGGTGAGCTGGCGGTAGTCGCGGGGGAGCGGGGTCTTCTCGCCGCCGACCACGAGGCTCGGGTCGTCGACGTTGATGAGCGGGACGGCAGACGCGCCGCCGACGGGTGCGCTGCGCGGGTCGATGCGCACCGTCCCCGCCACCGCGGGGGCCGGCGGGTCCGCGGCCGGCGGTACGTCGCTGCGCTGGGTGGGGCCGGTCGCGGCGAGGCCGAGCGGGACGGCCACCGCCAGGACGGCGGCGACGGCCGCACCGGCAACCGCCCGACGACCCCGCTGGATCCGGCGGGCCCGGGTGCGGACGTCGGTCACCGTGAGCGGTGCGCGCTGGAGGGTGTCGACCCGGCGGTGCAGGCCGTCGTGGACCCGGTCCTCGAGGGGAGCGTCGTTCATCGGGCGTCATCTCCGGAGTCGTGGGGGTCGAGCGACCGGGGTGCGCGGGCGCGCAGTCCGGCGAGGGCGCGGCTGGCCTGGGACTTCACCGTGCCGACGGAGATGCCGAGCACGTCGGCGATCTCCGCCTCGCTCAGCTGCTCGTAGTAGCGCAGCACGACCACCGCCCGCTGCTTGGGCGGCAGGGTCTGCACGAAGGACCAGAGCACCCCGCCCATGCCGTCGTCGTACGCGTCGTGGGTGCCGGTCTCGGGCAGCGTGTCGGTGGTGTGCTCGCGGCGCTTCCACGCCCGGCGCCACAGCGAGCTGTTCTCGTTGACCATGATCCGGCGGACGTAGCCGTCGAGCGCCTCCCGGTCGCGGACCCGGTCCCACGACAGGTAGAGCTTGGCGAAGGCGACCTGCAGCAGGTCCTCGGCCGAGGCGTGGTCGCCGGCGAGGAGGTACGCCGTGCGGTAGAGGGCAGGCTGGCGCGCAGACATGTACGCCGAGAACTCCGAGTCCTTGTCGGACCCATCCCGGTGCACACCCATGTCGACGAGTGTCGCGGTCACCATCCACCTCCTGCCTCACTCCGCGCCCTGGGAGCAGGGCGTGTCGGGGTGAGGACGCGTTCGACGCCGGTGGGGTTGCATCTGGTTGGCTGGCGTCCACAGACGCAGGCAACATCGTCGTGATCCCCGTCGCGCAGGAGGAATCCATGCAGCAGGTCAAGGCCGTCGTCGCGCTCGCCAAGGGCGAGCCGGTGCAGCTCACCACGATCAACGTCCCCGACCCGGGGCCGGGGGAGGCCGTGGTCCAGGTGCAGGCGTGCGGCGTGTGCCACACCGACCTGCACTACCGCGAGGGCGGGATCAACGACGAGTTCCCGTTCCTGCTGGGGCACGAGGCGGCGGGCGTCGTCGAGGCCGTCGGTCCCGACGTGACGGGCCTGGAGCCGGGCGACTTCGTCGTCCTCAACTGGCGCGCCGTCTGCGGCGACTGCCGTGCCTGCGACCGCGGCGAGCCGTGGTACTGCTTCGCGACGCACAACGCGACGCAGCGGATGACGCTCGCCGAGGGCCACCTCGCCGGCACGGAGCTCTCCCCGGCTCTGGGCATCGGCGCCTTCGCGGAGAAGACGCTGGTGGCGGCGGGACAGTGCACCAAGGTCGACCCGTCGGCGCGGGCGGCCGCGGTCGGGCTGCTCGGGTGCGGCGTGATGGCCGGGCTGGGTGCCGCGATCAACACCGGCAACGTCGGCCGCGGCTCGACGGTCGCGGTGATCGGCTGCGGCGGTGTCGGCGCCGCCGCGATCGCCGGCGCCGCGCTGGCCGGTGCGTCGAAGATCATCGCGGTCGACATCGACGACCGGAAGCTCGAGACGGCGAAGAAGCTCGGCGCCACCCACACGGTGAACTCGTCGCAGGTCGACGCGGTCGACGCTATCCGCGAGCTGACCCCGCCGCCGGACGGCACCGGCCACGAGGGCGGCGCGGACGTGGTCATCGACGCGGTCGGGCGGCCCGAGACGTGGAAGCAGGCGTTCTACGCCCGCGACCTGGCCGGCACCGTCGTGCTCGTCGGTGTGCCGACGCCGGACATGAAGGTCCCTGACATCCCGCTCATCGACGTCTTCGGTCGCGGCGGCTCGCTCAAGTCGTCGTGGTACGGCGACTGCCTGCCCTCGCGCGACTTCCCGATGCTCGTCGACCTCTACCAGCAGGGTCGCCTCGACCTCGACGCCTTCGTCACCGAGGAGATCGGCATCGGCGACGTCGAGGCCGCGTTCGACAAGATGCACGAGGGCTCTGTCCTGCGCTCGGTGGTGGTGCTCTGATGGCCGGGCCTCGAGGGGTGCGCGTCGACCACGCCGTCGTGTCCGGCACCTTCACCCTCGATGGGGAGACCTTCGACGTCGACAACAACGTGTGGGTCGTCGGCGACGACGAGCAGTGCATCGTCATCGACGCCCCGCACGACGTCGAGGCGATCCTGGAGGTCGTGGCGGGTCGCGCGGTGAAGGCGATCGTGTGCACCCACGCCCACGACGACCACGTCCGCGTCGCGCCCGCGCTGCGGGTCGCCACGGGTGCGCCGATCCTGCTGCACCCCGACGACCGCCCCCTGTGGGAGCTGACCCACGGCGGTGACGAGGAGGGGGCCGAGCTCTGGGACGTCGACCTCTCCGACGGTCAGACCCTCACCATCGGCGGCGCCGCGGTCACCGTCCTCCACACTCCGGGCCACGCGCCCGGAGCGGTCTGCCTCTACGTCCACGACCTGGGCTGCGTCTTCACCGGCGACACCCTCTTCGAGGGCGGCCCCGGCGCGACCGGCCGGTCCTACAGCGACGCCGACCTCATCAAGGACTCCATCCGGCGCCGGCTCCTCGAGCTGCCCGACGAGACGGTCGTGCACACGGGCCACGGACCCGACACCACGATCGGGGCCGAGCGCGGGAACGTCTGAGGGCGGGACGTCCCAGCGCGAGCGCCGTCAGGCGGTCAGCCAGCCGGCCGGCGGCCGCAGCCACGGCGACTCCGCCAGGATCCGCCGGCGCCGCTCCTCCCGGCGCTCGTCGAGGTGGACGGCCTCGGCGACGCACTGGGTGAGCGAGGGATGGTCGACGGGCGTCCCGTCGAGCAGCCGGTGGAGGTGCCGCAGCGTGGTGTGGAACCTGATCGCCGGGTCGCGTCGGGCCCGCGACCGTCGCCGCCACAGCAGCCAGTCGGCCGTGGACCCCGACCCCCGCGGTACCCACCAGCCGGCCACGGTGAGGTCGACGTGCGCCGGGTAGCGACGCCCGCTCCGGTCCCGCGCCCCGTCTCCCCGCAACGGCAGCACCTCCTTGTCCGTCGCTGGGTCCTCGACGCGCACGCGCAGGCGGGCCAGCCGCATGAGCTCCTGCAGCGCACTCACCCGTGGGCTCGTCCGGCCGGTCTCCCAGCGGGCCACGACGGACTGCGAGACGCCGACGATCGCCGCCAGCCCCCGCTGGGAGACGTCGAGGATCCGCCGGACCCGGCGTACGAGCCCCGGCACCCCTCCGTCCGTCGGCCCCATCAGGAACCACTCCAGCTCCTCCTTGCTCATGCCCTCGGCCTGCGGCTGCGCGTCCATGCCTTCCTCCTGCTGTCGGTGTCGGTCGTCCCCCTAGTGCAGTGCGACCCACCGACATCCCGGCGTGCTCATCCACAGCCCTCGCGGCGGCGCAGACCTGACCTGCCTCTCTGGGCAGTTGCACCTGAGTCGCCCGGGGACTCAAGGAGTAGTGCGGCCTCGCGAGGTGGAGCACGGGCTCGCTCGCGGGGCAGTGGCACCTGAGTCGCCCGAAGACTCAAGGAGTAGTGAGGCGGCGGGGTGGTGGTGGGGGAGCGGGGTGGTGGAGACCGGACGAGCGACAGGGGTGGTGGTGGGGGAGCCGGGTGGCGGAGACCGGCCGAGGGACAAGGGGGAGGCGGGACAGGCGCCGGGGGAAAGGGGTCGTCGGGGCGGGTCGCGCGGGCTAGCGTCGGGTGGGTGACCGACCACGCGTTCGTGCCCGAGGACTTTCGTCCGCCGACGACTCTGGTGACGGAGCGGTTCCGGCTGGAACCGCTGGGGCCGCAGCACAACGTGGCGGACCTGGCGGCGTGGACCTCGAGCATCGAGCACATCCGTTCCACGCCCGGCTACCCCGACGGTGGCTGGCCGCCGGAGAACGGCATGTCCGCCGAGGACAACCTCGCCGACCTGACCAGGCACGCGGCCGACTTCGACGCGCGGCGCGGGTTCACCTTCACGGTCCTGGATCCGGCCGGGTCGGAGGTGATCGGGTGCGTGTACGTCTACCCGACGCGGTCGCCGGACCACGACGTCCAGGTGCAGTCGTGGGTACGCGCCGACCGGGCGGAGCTGGACGGGCCGCTCGCGGACGCCGTGGCCGAGTGGCTGGCCTCGGACTGGCCATGGGAGCGCCCCGACCGCCGCGGTCGCTGAGCCCGGTCGCTGGGCCCGGTCGCTGAGCCCGGTCGCTGCGGTCGAGCGGAGATCGTGGTCCTGCGCGCCGCGTGCCACCATGACCTGATGCGCGGACGGCGGACAGTACGGTCGACGGGGAGGTCGACGGCGCTGCTGGCGACCCTCGCCATGCTGACCGCCGTGACCGCGTGCGACAGCGGCAGCGACGAGCAGGACGGCGACCCCGCGTCGCAGGAGGCGCCGGCGAGCAGCAGCCCGACCGTGCCGCCGACGCCGTCCGAGCGGCTGGGCCTGACCGAGGGGTGGGGGCCCGATCGCGCCGAGCTCGACCGCGCCGCGACCATCGTTCGACGCATGCGGCTCCCCGACCTGGCGGGGCAGGTGATCGTCGCGGAGTGGCGGGGGACCGCTGCGCCGGTGCAGCTGGTCCGCAGCCTGCACCTCGGTGGCGTCATCGCGTTCGACTCCAACGTCGTCTCCGCCACCCAGGTCAGGGGCGTGAACGCGGCGCTGACCCGACAGGTGCCGCGGAAGTGGCCGCTCTTCCTCGGCGTGGACCAGGAGGGCGGGGTGGTCGAGCGCCTGCGCGGTGCTGCCACCCGGCTGCCGACCTTCATGAGCGCCGGTGCCGCGGACGACCCTGCGCTGACGGAGCGGGCGTACGCCGCCAGTGGCGCTGAGCTGCGCGGCCTCGGCTTCACCGTCGACTTCGCGCCGGACGCCGACGTCACGTCGGGGCCGGGGGACCCCACGATCGGGTCCCGCGCCGCCTCCTCGCGCCCCGCGGACGTGGCGGAGCATGTCGTCGCCGCGGCGCGGGGGTTCGCCGGCGCGGGCGTGCTGCCGGTCATCAAGCACTTCCCGGGGCACGGGTCGGTGCCGGCCGACAGCCACCTCACGCTCCCGGTGCAGACGCGGTCGGTCGAGGAGCTGGCCGCCGCCGACCTGGTTCCGTTCCGCGCCGCCGTCGAGGCCGGGTTGCCGGCGGTC
The DNA here is from genome assembly GCF_034661175.1 of Nocardioides renjunii. Classification (NCBI taxonomy): domain Bacteria; kingdom Bacillati; phylum Actinomycetota; class Actinomycetes; order Propionibacteriales; family Nocardioidaceae; genus Nocardioides; species Nocardioides renjunii. Next base: position 943,698 of record NZ_CP141058.1, read on the forward strand.
ATGGTGGGCCACCTCGACGTCCGCGCGGTGGACCCGCGGGTTCCGTCGTCGCTGTCGAGGCCCGTGGTCACCGGCCTCCTGCGCGACGAGCTCGGCTTCGACGGGCTGGTCGTCACCGACTCGCTGGCGATGGCCGGGGTCACCCGCGGCCGCACGCCACGCCGGGTCGCCGTGCAGGCGGTGCGCGCCGGGTCCGACGTCCTGCTCATGCCCCCTGCGCCGGCCGTCGCCCGCGCCGCGCTGGTCGAGGCGGTCAGGACGGGCACCCTGCCGCGCCACCGGCTCGAGCAGGCCGCCGCGCGGCAGATCGCCCTGCTCACCCACCTCGCCGGTCCCCGCGGCAAGCCGGTCGGCTCCGCCCGGGCGGCCTCGCGCGCGCTGTCGGCGGCCGCCGTCACCGTCACGGACGGGGCGTGCTCCGGGCGCCTGGTCGGTGACACGCTCCACGCCTACGGCGACCCGGGGGCCGTGAGCACGTTCACCGCGGCCGCGCAGGGCGCCGGCCTCACGGTGCTGCTCCGCCGGTCGCCGCCGGCGGCGCTGGTCCAGGCCGATCCGCGGCCGCAGCGACGCAAGGGCGAGCGCAGGAAGAAGTTCGAGAAGCGCCTCCGGGCCTGGAAGAAGGCCGACACCGCGCGCGCACGCCGACTCGAGGCGTGGACCGCGCGCGAGGAGGCCAGGCTCGCCGCCGGCACCCCGATCGGCTTCACGGGATATCGCGACGCCCCGGTCGACGGGACGATCGCCGTCGCGACGGACAGCCCCTGGGTGCTCGGGCAGGTGGGCGCCCCGACACGGATCGCGACCTACGGCGACACCCCGGGCGCCATGGCGGCACTCGTCGACGTGCTGACCGGCGCGGCGACGGCCCCCGGCCGGCTCCCCGTCAAGGTCGCCGGCGTCGCCCGCCCCGGCTGCTAGAAGGTCTCGACTAGGAGGTCTCGACTAGAAGGGCTCCACCAGCAGGGCGGTGCCCTGCCCGGCGACCCGCGTCAGCACGACCGTCGCCTCGTTCTCGCCCTTGAGCGCGAGCCGCTTGCGCAGCTCCTCCGGCACGACCTGCACGCCCCGCTTCTTGATGGTGAGCCGGCCGACCCCGCGCTCGTGGAGGGCGGCGCGGAGCTGCTTCTCGCGGTAGGGCAGGTGCTCCAGGACGCGGTAGCCGCGCGCGAACGGCGTACGGAACGACTCGTCGCTGGTGACGTAGGCGATGTGCGGGTCGACCAGGCCGCCGTCGACCCCCGCGGCGACCGCCGTCACCAGGCCGGCGCGGATGACGGCGCCGTCGGGCTCGTAGAGGTAGGCGCCGACGTCGCGCACGTCGGCCCCCGGGTCGTCCTCCTCGGTGATCGTGGCCAGGCCCCGCTCGCCGATCACGGTCGCGCGCCGGTCCGTCGTCGACAGGCTCGGCGACCACAGCACGGCCTCCTTGACGTCGCCGCCGTCGCTGACCCACTCGGCCTCCACGCCGGGAGGCACGAGGTCGTGGCCGATGCCGGGCGCCACCTTGACCAGCGAGCGCCGGGTCAGCAGCGCCAGCACCCATGACCACGGCGGGGTCCAGCCCTCGACGTCGAACACCCGGCCGCGTCCGCTCCGGCGGGCGGGATCGGCGAAGGCCGCGTCGAAGCCGCTCAGGTCGACGGTCGTGGCGTCGCCCACCTGCACGGCGCCGGCCAGCCCGAGGGCCGCGAGGTTGGCCTGCGCCATCGCGGCGCGGACCGGGTCGCTCTCGAGCCCGGCCGCGATGAGCCCGGCGCGGGCGAACGCCAGCAGATCGCCACCGATGCCGCAGCCGAGGTCGATGACGCTGCCACCCGGGATCGCCGCAGCGAGGCGCGCGGCCCGGTGCTCGGCGACCCGCGAGCGGGTCGCCTGCTCGAGCGCGTCGGGGGTGAAGAACATCCGCGTCGCCGACTCACCGAACTTCGCCGCCGCCCTCTCGCGCAGCTGCGCCTGCGTGGTGGCCGCGGCGGCCTTCGCCGCGTCCGGCTCGAGGCGGCGTACGACGCTCGCGACCCGCACCGGGTCGCCGGGGTGTTCGGCCCAGGCCCGGGCGGCGTGGACGAGCAGCCGGCCGCCCTCGGTCGTCTGCAGCCATGCCAGCGTCTCGATCTCCACGGGGGCATCCTGACAGCAACCCCCGCTAGCACTCGGTCAGGGAGAGTGCTAGCGTCGCCTCTGGCACTCTCACCCTGAGAATGCCAACGCTCGCGAGCCTGGCACGACCCCCGCGACGGCGTGCCGCCCCGGACCGCGAGCCCACGTCCTGGGAGCGCAAGCTCCTGAAGAATCTCGTGAAGAGAAAGTGGAGGTTGATCCGAAGTGTCGGTCAACATCAAGCCCCTCGAGGACCGCATCGTCGTCCAGACCCTCGAAGCCGAGCAGACCACTGCTTCCGGCCTGGTCATCCCGGACACCGCCAAGGAGAAGCCCCAGGAGGGCGAGGTCGTGGCGATCGGTCCCGGCCGCGTCGACGACAACGGCAACCGCGTCCCGATCGACGTCGCGGTGGGTGACAAGGTCATCTACAGCAAGTACGGCGGCACCGAGGTCAAGTACTCCGGCGAGGAGTACCTCATCCTCTCCGCCCGCGACGTCCTCGCCGTCGTCTCCTGACGAGCTAGGCATCCCGGCCGGCTGCCTGCCGGCCGGGATCCCGCACGTCCCGAAACCTTCCTAGGAGCACACAGATGCCCAAGATCCTGGAGTTCGACGAGAGCGCCCGCCGCGCGCTCGAGCGCGGCGTGGACGCCCTCGCCAACGCCGTCAAGGTGACGCTCGGCCCCAAGGGCCGCTACGTCGTCCTCGACAAGAAGTGGGGCGCCCCCACGATCACCAACGACGGGGTGACCGTCGCTCGCGAGATCGAGCTCGACGACCCGTTCGAGAACCTCGGTGCCCAGCTCACCAAGGAGGTGGCCACCAAGACCAACGACATCGCCGGTGACGGCACCACCACCGCCACCGTGCTGGCCCAGGCCATGGTCCACGAGGGCCTGCGCGCCGTCGCGGCCGGCGCCAACCCGATGGGCCTCAAGCGCGGCATGGACGCTGCGGCCGAGGCCGTCGGCGACGCTCTGCGCGAGGCCGCCCGCGAGGTCGAGTCCCGCGAGGACATGGCGTCCGTCGCCACGATCTCCAGCCGCGACAGCCACATCGGCGACCTGCTCGCCGAGGCCTTCGACAAGGTCGGCAAGGACGGCGTGATCACGGTCGAGGAGTCCAACACCATGGGCACCGAGCTCGAGTTCACCGAGGGCATGCAGTTCGACAAGGGCTACATCTCGGCCTACTTCGTCTCCGACCCGGAGTCGATGGAGTCCGTCCTCGACGACCCCTACATCCTCCTGCACCAGGGCAAGATCTCCTCGATCCAGGAGCTGCTGCCGCTGCTGGAGAAGGTCATCGCGACCGGCAAGCCGCTCTTCATCCTCGCCGAGGACGTGGAGGGCGAGGCGCTCTCGACCCTGGTCGTCAACAAGATCCGCGGCACCTTCAACGTGTCCGCGGTGAAGAGCCCGGCCTTCGGTGACCGCCGCAAGGCGATGATGCAGGACATCGCGACCCTGACCGGTGGCCAGGTCGTCGCCCCCGAGGTGGGCCTCAAGCTCGACCAGGTCGGCCTCGAGGTCCTCGGCCAGGCGCGTCGCGTCGTCATCACCAAGGACACGACCACGATCGTCGACGGCGCCGGCGACAGCAGCGCTGTCGAGGGCCGCGTCAACCAGATCAAGGCCGAGATCGAGAACACCGACTCCGACTGGGACCGCGAGAAGCTCCAGGAGCGCCTCGCCAAGCTCGCCGGCGGTGTCTGCGTGATCAAGGTCGGCGCCGCCACCGAGGTGGAGCTCAAGGAGAAGAAGCACCGCATCGAGGACGCCGTCTCCGCGACGCGCGCCGCGATCGAGGAGGGCATCGTCCCCGGCGGTGGCTCCGCGCTCATCCACGCCGTGTCGGTGCTCGAGGACGACCTCGGCCTGACCGGTGACGAGGCTGCCGGTGTCCGCGTGGTCCGCAAGGCGGCCGACGAGCCGCTGCGCTGGATCGCCGAGAACGGTGGCGTGAACGGCTACGTCGTGACCGCCAAGGTCCGTGAGCTCGGCGTCGGCAACGGCTACAACGCCGCGACCGAGGAGTATGGCGACCTAGTCGCCCAGGGTGTCCTCGACCCGGTCAAGGTCACCCGCTCGGCGCTCGTCAACGCGACCTCCATCGCCGCGATGCTGCTCACGACCGAGACGCTGATCGTCGACAAGCCCGAGGAGGAGGAGCCCGCGGCCGGCGGTCACGGGCACGGCCACGGTCACTGACCTGCCACCGCCTCCCACGGCCCGCTCCGCCTCACGGCGGGGCGGGCCGTTCGGCGTCCTGGCTCGTGTCCGGGCAGATGTGACACCCGCGAAACCCGGTGCTTCCGGTCCCGAAACATCGGCGCGGCATGCTCGGCGCCATGTTGTGGAGAGTGCGGACGACGCTGGCCGACCGTCCCGGCGCGCTGGCCGAGCTGGCAGCGGCGTGCGGGGACGCCGGCGTGAACATCCTCGGCCTGCACGTCTTCCCGGGCGTCGACCGGGTGACCGACGAGCTGGTGCTCCGCACCCCCGGGGACTGGGACCTCGCCGACCTCGCCGGGCTGGTCGAGCGCGCGGGCGGGTCCCGCGTGAGCGTGCTGCCGTGCACTGAGGCGGCGCTCTCGGACCAGCCCACGCGCTACGTGCTGGCCGCCCGCAGCATCCTGGCCGAGCCGACGACCTTCCCCGACGTGGTGGCGCAGCTGTTCGACGCCGAGGCGCAGCCCGCGGAGTCCGACCTCGACCCGGCGCTCGGCGGGATGGACCTCGAGATCGGCGAGGTGCTGGTGCAGCTGCGCCGTACGGCGCCGTTCACGGCCGCCGAGCACGCCCGCGGGACCGCGCTCGCCGAGCTGGTGACCGACGTGCTGGCGGCGGCACGGTCGTCCAGCCGCAGCGCCGACGTCCCGGTGCAGCACGGCCCGCCGACCTTCGACGCCTCGCCGGGTGCCGTGCGCGCCTGGGTCGGCGAGGTGGTCGTCGGATCCGCCACCTGGGAGGTCGACGAGGCGTCCGCCTGGCACCTCGACCTGCGCGTCGACCCGGTGTGGCGCCGGCAGGGCATCGGGTCGCGGCTGCTCCTCGAGGCGGCCCGCGCGGCCCGCGCGGGTGGGGCCAGCGAGATCGTCGTGCGCACCGCCGCCGACAATCCCGCGGTCCTGCCCCTGGTCCTCGGCACCAACCTGCGCGGACGCATCCGCATGGGCTCCGACGAGCTCACGGTCCGGATCCCGGTCCGGCAGCTCGTCAGCGGCTGACGGGAGGGATGAGCGGGGGCCGAGCCCTCAGTCGCCCCAGATCCCCCGGAACGGCGTCGTGCAGTCGACGTCGATGTCCACGGGCGCGACCGTGTTGAGGTGGTAGACCCGGTAGCGCTCGCAGGCGGTCCCCACGAACTCGTACTTGCGGATCACGTTGCGCTCGATGGGTCGCGTGCCGAGCTCGGTCCAGGTGGTCAGGAAGACCGCCTCGACGAACCAGGTCGGCGGGTTGGTCCCGGTCAGCACCGACTCGAGGTCCTCCAGGCCCGGGTCGAGCGTGCGCATCGGCAGGGACCACAGGTGGGGGTAGGGGGAGGAGGCGCGGCTCGACCACTGGATGTCGGCGCGGCCGCCGTAGACCAGCACCCGGTCGCCCGGTCGTCCCGCGGCGGCGATCGCCTCGCCGGTCCGCACCTCGACCGGCACCCGGCCGGCCGTCCACGTCACGGTCCACCACGCCATCGCGACGACGCTCGAGGCGACCAGCAGGCCCACCGTCGCCAGCGAGACCCGGTCCGAGACCCGGTGTGGGTCCCGGTGCGGCACCACGCCCAGGTGGCCGTGGGCGAGGAGCAGGGCCAGCGCGAGCGCCAGCGACGGGATCGGCACGAACAGGTACGGCGTCCAGTAGCTGCCGCTCAGCGCGACGGCGACCACGTCGACGAGCAGCATCGCCGCGACGCCGACGGCGGGCACCGCGTCGTGGCGCACGAGGGCCGGCAGCCGGAGCACGAACCACGCGAGCACCAGCACCATCCCCGTGCCGAGGAAGATCAGCAGGAGGACCGAGATCCGGTTGTTCTCCCCGACCGTGCTCTGCGCCGCGAGGACGCGGCTGGCGTCGGAGCGGAACGAGACTGCGGCATACCAGAGCGCCGGCAGCCGGACGCCCGCCGCCAGCGCCCAGGCGACCACCGCGAGGACCGGCACCGCCCCGCCGGCCACGGCCGCGGCGGCGCACCGCACGCCGACCCGCCACGGGAGCTGACGCGCCACCACGGACCCGACGAGCACGACGCCGCCGAGCACCAGCCCGCCGACGATGCTCTGCTTCATGCCGAGCGCGAGGACGCCGAGCAGCCCCGCCAGGAAGGCGTCGGCGGCCGAGGCCCGGCGCGCGGCGCGCAGCGAGAGCCAGCAGGAGGCCATGACGAGCGGGATGCCGAAGAGCTCGCCCTTGGCCCCCACCGGGTCGATCTGGGCGTTGGCGACCAGGGCAGCGGTGCCGACCGCCACCCATCCCGCGAGGCGCCGCACCGCGGCCGGGTCGACGACGCCGGCGCGGCGCGCGACCTCCCGCGCTGCTGCCGCCGCGGCCACCACCAGCAGCGCGCAGCCGAGCGCGCCGACCAGCCGGTGGGCGTACGGGCCCCCGATCGCATCGGCGGCGCGCACCAGCCAGATGATCGGCGGCGGCCGGTCCACCCAGTAGTGGCCGTAGGGGGAGTCGGGCTCGGGTCGCCACGAGCGTGCCACCAGCAGGAACCCGGCCTCGTCGGGGCGCAGGGGCCACAGCAGGGAGGGGAAGCGCGCCACGAACGCGGCCGCAGCGGCCAGCCAGACCACGCGCCCCCACCTCGCCGGGCTCCCCCCCATGGCGACATGGTGGCAGAGCACCCCCGACACGCCCGTAGACTGAGGGGGTGGAGATCCCCGAGAAGTTCGCCGCCCTGGGCCTCACCTACGACGACGTGCTGCTGCTGCCGGGGGAGTCCGACCTCGCCCCGAGCGACATCGACACCACGACGCGGCTGACCCGCGAGATCTCGATCCGGGTGCCGCTGATCAGCGCCGCCATGGACACCGTCACCGAGTCGCGCATGGCGATCGCCATGGCGCGCGAGGGCGGCATCGGCGTGCTCCACCGCAACCTGTCGATCGAGGACCAGGCCCGCCAGGTCGACCTCGTCAAGCGCACCCAGACCGGGATCATCTCCAACCCCGTCACGATCGGTCCCGACGCGACGCTGGAGGAGCTCGACCGCCTGTGCGGCGAGTACCGCGTCTCCGGCCTGCCCGTCGTCGACGTGGACGACCACCTGCTCGGCATCATCACCAACCGCGACCTGCGCTTCACGCCGGTCGCGGAGTGGGCCACCACCAAGGTCACCGAGGTGATGACCAGCGAGGGGCTGATCACGGGCCCGGTCGGCATCTCCCGTGAGGAGGCGACCTCCCTGCTGCGCGCCCACAAGCGCGAGCGGCTGCCGCTGGTCGACGGCGAGGGCCGCCTCGGCGGGCTGATCACGGTCAAGGACTTCGTCAAGGGCGAGCAGTTCCCGCACGCGTCCTACGACGGCGACGGCCGCCTGCTCGTCGGCGCGGCGATCGGCTACTTCGGCGACGCGTGGGAACGCGCCACCACGCTGGTCGAGGCGGGGGTCGACGTCCTCGTCGCCGACACCGCGCACGGCCACGTCCACCTGCTGCTCGACATGGTGCGCCGGCTCAAGTCCGACCCCGCCACCCGCCACGTGCAGGTGATCGGCGGCAACGTCGCCACCCGCGAGGGCGCCCAGGCGTTCGTCGACGCCGGCGCCGACGCGGTCAAGGTCGGCGTCGGGCCCGGCTCGATCTGCACCACCCGCGTCGTTACCGGCGTCGGCGTGCCGCAGGTGACCGCGGTCTACGAGGCGTCGCTGGCCACGAGGCCCGCCGGCGTTCCGCTCATCGCCGACGGCGGCATGAAGTACTCCGGCGAGATCGCCAAGGCGCTGGTCGCCGGCGCCGACTCGGTGATGGTCGGCTCGATGCTGGCCGGCTGCGAGGAGTCGCCCGGCGACGTGGTGTTCGTCAACGGCAAGCAGTTCAAGTCCTACCGCGGCATGGGCTCGCTCGCCGCGATGAGCAGCCGGGGGAAGAAGTCCTACTCCAAGGACCGCTACTTCCAGGCCGAGGTCGCCAGCGACGACAAGATCGTGCCGGAGGGCATCGAGGGCCAGGTCGCCTACCGCGGGCCGCTGTCGGCCGTCGCCCACCAGCTCGTCGGCGGGCTGACGCAGTCGATGTTCTACGTCGGCGCGCGCACCATCCCCGAGCTGCAGGACAAGGGCCGCTTCGTGCGGATCACGTCGGCCTCGCTCAAGGAGAGCCACCCGCACGGCGTGCAGATGACCGTCGAGGCGCCCAACTACTCCGCCAGCTGAGACCTCGCACGTCGCGCGGAAAAACGGTTCTTCGGTATCTATCCGCGCGCCCGGCGGGCCCCTAGCGTCAGGACCTCAGGGACTCGGGGCCCTGTTCGACCTGTTCTTCTCATCGTGAGCTCGGCCCTGCGTCCGAATCTCCATCTCGGGAGGAACATTCTTCATGCGCAGAACCGTGTCTGTCGCGGTCGGCCTCGGAGCCGCCGCGTGCCTCGTCACCCCAGCAGCCCTGTCCGGGGCCGCCCCCGCACCGGGTGAGGAGCCCACCCCCGGCCAGCAGCAGGCCCTCGACCTGGGCATCCAGGTCGCGCCGAAGGAGTCCGGGGCGGCCGCGCTGACGGCCGACACCAACCCCAACCCCTACCTCGCCAACCTTCCGTCCCTGACGGACGCCAACTACTTCGCCTGGAACAAGGACATGCACGCCGAGGCCGAGAAGCGCGCGGTGTCCCAGCGGCTGGCGGCCAACCGTCGCGAGGCGTTCGGCACGGGCCGGCGCGGCACGTCGGCCCGCGCCGTGCCGACCCCGTTCGTCCACGACGAGGAGGAGCCGGCCGGCACCTCCGGGTCCAACGACTCGCACGTCGACGCCGAGCCGATCCCCGGTTTCGGCACCGGCGCCACCCGGATCCCGGCCGTGCGCATCCTCGGCGGCCTGGCCGCCCCGCCCACGAGCGCCCCGCGCACCGTGACCACCACCGAGGACCAGGGAGCCATCCCGCTCGCCACGCCCACCGGCATCGTCGGGTCCGGGTCGTCGGTGACCACCTCGGTGCTCGGCGACGGACCGCACGGCCCCGCCGGCACCGCGAGCAACGACTTCGACTTCTACTCCGTCGACGTCGTCGCGGGCCAGACCCTGACCGCCAACACCGAGGGCAGCGCGAGCACCACCGACACCATCCTCGTCGTCTACGCCGCAGACGGCACGCCGCTCGTCGCCGACGACGACAGCGGCACCGGCACGTCCAGCTCCCTGTCCTACAAGCCCGCGACACCCGGCACCTACTACGTCATGGTCGGCGGCTACGCCTTCGACCCGCTGCCGGCGGACCCGTTCGACTCCGGGAGCGGCGCCGGCGGCGCCGACGTCGGCGACTACCGGGTGGCGATCGCCAGCCAGGAGCTCGACGCCGACTTCTACTCCGTCCGGCTGCGCCCGGGCGACACCGTCGGCTCGAGCGCCGAGGGTGCGGCCACCGGCCTCACCGTGCGTACGCCGTCCGGCGAGGAGCGCGTCGGCGGGGTCGGCACCGACGCCTCCTCGCTCTACCCGCCCACCTCGCCGCTGATCGGCGGCGGCAACACCGCCATCGCCTACGTCGCGGAGGAGGCCGGCTGGTACTCCGTCGAGGTCAGCGGGGGCAGCGGCTCCTACGACGTGACCGTCGAGGGCTACCGCCCCGGCACGCAGGGCGACCGCGGTCGCCGCCAGACCGTCCTGCTCGACTTCGCACCCGGCCGCGTCAACACCGCGACCTGGGGCGGCCCGGGCACCCGCCGGGTCTCGCCCTTCGCGGCGTTCGTCCCCCAGTGGGGCATCGCCCGCACCTCCGCGCGCGCCCTGGAGAACCGCATCCTCAGCCAGGTGCGGGCCAACCTGCAGGCCGAGATCGCCGGCACCAACCCGACGGTCAACGTGGACGTGCTCAACGCCCGGCTCTACCCCGAGCTGATCGGTCAGGAGAACGTCTCGAGGATCTACATCGCCGGGACCATCGCCGAGACCGGCATCAACACGATCGGGATCGCGCAGTACATCGACCCGGGCAACTTCGGCCAGGAGGACGAGGCCATCGTCCTGCTCGACGTGCTCAGCGCCCCCGCCGGTCCGGCGTCGTCGCTGAACACCTACCTGAATGCCACCAGCGACCGGCTGGCGTTCGTCTCGCAGGCGGTGGCCAACGTGACGGCCCACGAGGTCGGCCACACGATCGGCAACTACCACACCGACAACGCCGACGAGGTCCACAACATGATGGACTCCGGCGGCGCGAACTTCGGCGTCAACCTCTACGGGGTCGGCCCGGACAACGTCGGTGGCACGGCGGACGACGAGAACATCGAGTTCCAGACCGACACCTACTCGCCGGTCGAGGGCTTCACCGGTCTCGAGGACACCGAGAACGTCACGTCGTGGGCCTACGCCGGCCGCTGACCTGACCCGGCACCACCCGTACGAGCCGCGCGGCGCGGTCACCTCCACCGAGGTGGCCGCGCCGTCGTGCGCGCGGGGTGCTGGGGATCAGGGGGTGAAGCCGGCCCGCGTCGGCGCCGTACGCCGGACCACGGCGGACGCCGGGCGGGTGAGCAGCCGGGCCCGCGCCACCCGGTCGCGGCCGGTCGCGACGACGAACACGCCGGAGTTGCTGCGGGTGACCAGGCCGGGGGACCGCGTCGGGTCGCCGGAGGACGGCACCCGGCCCACCACGCGCGAGCCCTCACCGGGCACCGCGGCCCGGACGAGCAGGTCGCCCCGCACGTCCACCGCCGCGACGTGGAGGCGTCCCGCGACCTCGCCGACGGCGGGCGAGGCGTAGGGGGACCAGTCGCCGGTGACGGTCTCCGCCGGGCCCCAGCGCCGCCCGCTGAGGGCGCGCACGCGCAGCGTCCCGTCGCTCGTCACCTGGTGGAGGTAGGTGGTGCCGTCCGCGGCGCCGGTCAGCGCCGGCGTCGAGGTGGTCGAGGCGGCGGCGCCGCGCAGGCGGGTCAGCCGACCGCGCTCGAGGGACTGGACGTACGTGGCGCCGCGCCCGGTGACCGCGACCAGCCACGTACGCCCGGCGTCGTCGGCGCCGAGCACCGGTGCGACGTGCGTCGCCCAGGACCCGGGCCGACCGACGCGGTCGGGCCGGCTCCAGCGGCGCTGCTCGGTGAGGCGCCGGGTCGCCAGGGTGCCGGCGGGCGAGGTGGCGGCCAGCACCGGTCGGCCGGTGCGGGAGATCGCGAGGGCTGGGCTGGACGTCGGCGCCGCGGTGGCCACCGGGCGCAACGCGAAGCGCGGTCCGCGCAGGGTCCCGGCCAGCACCCGGCCGTCACGCGCGGTGGCGGCCAGCCACGGGCGGTCCGCGCGGTCGAGGACGAGGGCGGGGGCGGCGAAAGGTGAGAACCCGTGCCGGGCGCCCACGACCCGCACGGGCCGGCCCGGGCGGGCGACGCGGAGCGTGCCGCCGCTGTCGACGCGCGCCGTCCAGGACTCGCCGAGCCCGTCGGGCACCGAGACGACGGGACGGTCCGAGCCGACGAGCGGCGACGGAGCGACGTCGGCGAGGTGGAGGTAGCGGAAGTCGCCGACGGGGACGGTGCGGGTGCCGTAGCCACCCAGGAGGGCGTGGTTGTACTCCTCGACCGTCACGGTGCCGGGCCCGATCGCGCTGACCCAGGCGACGTGCCCGACGCGGCCGGCGTCGGTCTGGGCGACCGCGCCGATGGCGGGCACGGAGTCGACGCGGTGGCCGAGGCGCCGCGCGACGTCGTCCCAGTTCTCGGCGTTGCCCCAGTGCTCACCACCGAAGTGGTTGCCGAACCCGGCCATGCCGTTGGTCTCGTCGAGGCGCCAGGCCACGAAGCTCGTGCAGTTGCGCAGGACGAAGCCCCAGGGGTCGCCGATCGAGCCGTCGATCGACCACACCCACCGGGTGCAGGTCGGCTTCGGCCCGCGCGGGTCGTAGAGGTGCCCGGACACCGGGTCGAGGACCGGCGGCGGAGGTGGCGGGGGAGGAGGAGTCGGGGTCGCGGCGGGTGACGGCCCGGGCTGGCCGGGCTGGCCGGGCGTCGGCGACGGGGTGGGCGCCGGGGTGGGCGCCGGGTCCTCGATGGGCTCCTGCGGCGCGATCGGGCACTGACCCTGCCAGGCCCACGGGTAGTCGTCGGCCGCCTCGGCGCTCGGGGCGACGCCCAGCAGCCCGCCCACCGCGCACGCTGTCGCGAGTGCGCGTGCCACTGTTCGCCGCGGCCCGCGAACGGGTCGCTCCCCCTTGTTCCCCACGTCGTCGACGCTAGGGACGCATGCCGGACACCGTCGGCGTTTGGCCGAGTTGTGCACGAGCCGTTGACGTGGCGGGCATGCCGCCGGGCCGCCGATAGGCTGCTGCCGTGACCGAGATCGAGATCGGCCGTGCCAAGCGCGGTCGCCGTGCCTACTCCTTCGACGACATCGCCATCGTGCCCTCGCGGCGCACGCGCGACCCCGAGGAGGTCAGCACGGCCTGGCAGATCGACGCCTACCGCTTCGACATCCCGGTCCTCGCCGCCCCGATGGACTCCGTGATGTCGCCGTCCACCGCCATCGCCCTCGGCCAGATGGGCGGGCTCGGCGTGCTCGACCTCGAGGGCCTGTGGACCCGCTACGACGACCCGACCGGCCTGCTCGAGGAGGTCGCCGGGCTCCAGGGCCCCGAGGCGACGCGGCGGATGCAGGAGATCTACACCGAGCCGATCAAGCCCGAGCTGATCACCGCCCGGCTGCGCGAGGTCCGCGCGGCCGGCGTCACCGTGGCGGGGTCCCTGTCGCCGCAGCGCACCAAGCAGCACGTCAAGGCGGTCGTCGACGCCGGCGTCGACATGTTCGTCATCCGCGGCACCACGGTGAGCGCCGAGCACGTCAGCAGCCGCGCGGAGCCGCTGAACCTCAAGGAGTTCATCTACGAGCTCGACGTCCCGGTGATCGTCGGCGGCTGCGCGACCTACCAGGCCGCCCTCCACCTGATGCGCACCGGCGCCGCGGGGGTCCTGGTCGGCTTCGGCGGCGGTGCCGCCCACACCACCCGCACCGTGCTGGGCGTCGCGGTGCCGATGGCCAGCGCGCTGGCCGACGTGGCCGCCGCCCGCCGCGACTACCTCGACGAGTCGGGCGGCCGCTACGTCCACGTCATCGCCGACGGCTCGATCGGCAGCTCCGGCGACATCGCCAAGGCGGTCGCGTGCGGCGCCGACGCGGTGATGATCGGCTCGCCGCTCGCCCGGGCGACCGAGGCACCTGGCCGGGGCTTCCACTGGGGCAGCGAGGCCACCCACGCCGACCTGCCGCGCGGCCAGCGGGTCGAGTTCGCCCCCGTCGGGTCGCTGGAGGAGATCATGTTCGGCCCCTCCCGCACCGCCGACGGGACGATGAACCTCATCGGCGCGCTACGCCGCGCGATGGCCACCACCGGCTACACCGAGCTCAAGGAGTTCCAGCGGATCGAGGTCGTCGTCCACCGCTGAGCCGGTCAGGCGGTGCCTGAGAGACTGGGGCCATGACCCTCGCGAAGGCCCTGGACGCCGACCAGCGGGCCGACGCCCTCGAGCAGCTCGGGTCGGGCGAGCTCGACGTGCTGGTCGTGGGCGGCGGGATCGTCGGGGTCGGGGCCGCGCTCGACGCGGTGACCCGCGGGCTCAAGGTCGGCCTCGTCGAGCAGCGCGACCTCGCCTCCGGCACGTCGTCGCGCTCGTCCAAGCTGGTCCACGGCGGCCTGCGCTACCTCGAGATGCTCGACTTCGCGCTGGTCAAGGAGGCCCTGGAGGAGCGCGGCCTGCTGCTCACCCGGCTCGCGCCCCACCTGGTGCGCCCCGTGCCGTTCCTCTACCCGCTCGAGCACGCCTGGGAGCGGCCCTACGTCGGCGCCGGCGTCGCGCTCTACGACGGCATGGCGATGGCCGGCAGGTACGACATGGGCGTGCCCAAGCACAAGCACGTGTTCCGCAAGCAGCTCGCGCGGATGGCCCCCGACATCAGGACCGACAACCTCCACGGCGCGATCCGCTACTACGACTGCCAGGTCGACGACGCCCGGCTGGTCATGACGATCGCCCGCACCGCGGCCAACAACGGCGCCCACGTGGCCACCCGCACCCAGGTCACCGGCTTCCTCCGCGAGGGCGAGGCGGTGGTCGGGGTCACCGCCCGCGACCTGGAGGGCCAGCGCGACCTCGAGATCCGGGCCCGGGTCGTCATCAACGCCGCGGGGGTGTGGACCGACGAGGTGCAGGACCTCGTCGGCGGCCGCGCACAGCTCGACGTCGACGCCAGCAAGGGCATCCACGTCGTCGTCCCCAAGGACCGGATCCGCTCGGAGTGCGGCTTCATCACCAAGACCGCCAAGTCGGTCCTGTTCGTGATCCCGTGGGACCAGTTCTGGATCATCGGCACCACCGACACCGCCTGGGACCTCGACCTCGCGCACCCCGCGGCCAGCAAGGCCGACATCGACTACGTCCTGGAGCAGGTCAACCGGCTGCTCAAGGACCCCCTCGACCAGCGCGACGTGGTCGGCGTCTACGCCGGGCTGCGCCCGCTGCTCAAGCCGATGCGCAAGGAGGGCGACATGGGGGAGACCACCAAGCTCTCCCGCGAGCACACCGTCGCCAACCCGGTGCCCGGGCTCGTGCTGGTCGCCGGCGGCAAGCTCACGACGTACCGCGTGATGGCCAAGGACGCCGTCGACCACGCGATCCGCGACTTCGACACCACGCCCGCCTCGATCACCGACCGGGTGCCGCTGATGGGAGCGTGGGGGCACGAGGCGCGCACCAACCAGCGGGTGGCGCTGAGCCGCTCCTCGGGCCTCGACATCGGGGTCGTCGACCACCTGCTCGGCCGCTACGGCGGCCTCGTCGACGAGCTGCTCGCGCTGATCCACCGGCGGCCCGAGCTGGCCGAGCCGCTGCCCGGCGCCGAGCACTACCTGCGCGCCGAGGTCCTCTACGCCGTCACCCACGAGGGGGCGCGGCACCTCGACGACGTGCTCGCGCGGCGCACGCGCGTGTCCATCGAGACCTTCGACCGGGGGATCGCCGCCGCTCGCCCGGCCGCCGAGCTGATGGCCGAGGCGCTGGGCTGGGACCGGACGCAGCTCGAGGACGAGGTCGACCACTACCTGCGCCGGGTCGAGGCGGAGCGGCAGAGCCAGCTCATGCCGACCGACCAGGAGGCCGACGAGGCGCGCGTCCGGGCTCCCGACATCGTCTGACCTACGCTGCACGGATGACCGAGCAGAGCCCCGCCCCGAGCCCCGACGACCTCAGCGCCGGCCCCGCGGACCCCGAGCACGACAGCACCGCCACCTACGGCCTCGACCGCTCGTACGTCGACCGCCTGACGCGGCGCGTGGTCAGCACCACCGGCTCGACCGACGCCGTCTTCTCGCCGATCGGCGGGACCCCGCTCGCGCACGTGCCCCAGTCGAGCGCCGCCGACGTCACCGAGGCGTTCGCCCGGGCCCGCCGGGCCCAGGCGTCGTGGGCGGACACCCCGCTCGACGATCGCGCCGCCGCGCTGCTCCGGCTCCACGACCTGGTGCTCGACCGCCAGGAGGAGCTGATCGACCTCGTCGTGTGGGAGTCGGGCAAGGCCCGCAAGGACGGCTACCTCGAGGTCGCCCACGTCGCGCTGACCGCGCGCTACTACGCCCGCACGGCGCACCAGCACCTCGACACCCGGCGCGTCGGCGGCATGTTCCCCGTCCTCACGCGCGCGGAGGTCCACCGCGTGCCCAAGGGCGTCGTCGGCATCATCTCCCCCTGGAACTACCCCCTCACCATGGCGCTCTGCGACGGGCTGCCGGCGCTGCTCGCCGGCAACGCGGTGGTCTCGAAGCCGGACGCGCAGACGATGCTCACCGCGCTCCTCGGCGCGGAGCTGCTCGAGGAGGCCGGCCTCCCGTCGGGGCTGTGGCAGGTCGTGGCCGGTCCCGGCCCCGAGGTCGGCGGTGCGGTCGTCGCGGCCGCCGACTACGTCTGCTTCACCGGCTCGACCGCGACCGGGCGGGTCATCGCGAGGCAGTGCGCCGAGCGGCTCGTCGGCTGCTCGCTGGAGCTCGGCGGCAAGAACCCGATGCTCGTGCTGCGCGACGCCGACGTCCACCGCGCGGCGGAGGGCGCCACCCGGGCGGTCTTCTCCAACGCGGGCCAGCTCTGCGTCTCGATGGAGCGGCTCTTCGTCGCCGACCAGGTCTACGACCGCTTCGTCGACGCGTTCGTGTCGCGCACGCAGGCGATGACGCTCGGCGCCAGCCAGGACTGGTCGGTCGACATGGGGTCGCTCATCTCGCAGGCGCAGCTCGACACGGTGACCCGCCACGTCGAGGACGCCGTCGCCAAGGGCGCGCGCGTGCTCACCGGCGGTCGTGCGCGGCCCGACCTCGGCCCCTTCGTCTTCGAGCCGACCGTCCTCGAGGGGGTGTCGGCCGACATGGAGTGCTTCGGCAAGGAGACCTTCGGGCCGGTCGTCTCGCTCTACCGCTTCCACGGCGAGGACGAGGCGGTCGATCGCGCCAACGACGGGCTCTACGGCCTCAACGCCTCGGTGTGGACGCGCGACGCCGCCCGCGGCCGGGCGCTCGCGCGCCGCATCAGGTGCGGCACGGTCAACGTCAACGAGGCCTACGGCGCGACGTTCGGCTCGCTCGGGGCGCCGATGGGCGGCATGCGGGAGTCCGGCCTCGGCCGGCGCCAGGGCGCGGAGGGCATCCACCGCTACACCGAGGCGCAGTCCGTCGCCACCCAGCGGCTGGTGCCGATCGCGCCGGTGCTGGGGATGTCGGAGGAGGTCAACGCGAGGGTGATGACGTCCGCGCTGCGGCTGCTCCGCAGGCTGGGCCGCGCCTGATCGTCGGCGTCGCCGAATTCCTCGCCCGGGCCGTAACCCCCTCCCGCAGGCGTCGTTGGGCGGGTAAGGGGTCCGGCAGTCATGCTCCCTCCCAAGGGTCGGGCCCCTGGTTCTCGGCGCTGCTGCAGCACTGGGAAGCCAAGTCCCAGGGTCCGGTCACCCTCCCTCCCCGATCGGGCCCTGGGACGAGCCGTCTCGATAGACTCCGTCCGTGACGCAGCCTGCAGAGCACGACCTGGTCCTCGTCGTCGACTTCGGGGCGCAGTACGCCCAGCTCATCGCGCGGCGCGTCCGCGAGGCGCGGGTCTACTCCGAGATCGTGCCGCACACGATGCCGGTCTCCGACATGCTCGCCCGCAAGCCCAAGGCGATCATCCTGTCCGGCGGCCCCTCGAGCGTCTACGCCGATGGAGCGCCGGGCATCGACGACACCGTCTTCACGGCCGGGGTGCCGGTCTTCGGGATGTGCTACGGCTTCCAGCTGATGGCCCAGGGCCTCGGCGGCGAGGTCGCGCACACCGGCGTGCGGGAGTACGGACGTACGCCCGTCTCGGTCAGCGAGCCGGGCACCCTGCTCGAGGGGATCCCGGTCGAGCACAAGGTGTGGATGTCCCACGGCGACTCGGTCGCCGCAGCCCCCGACGGGTTCACCGTGCTCGCCTCCACCGAGGGTACGCCGGTGGCGGCCTTCGAGGACGTGGGTCGCGGGCTCGCGGGGGTGCAGTGGCACCCGGAGGTCCTCCACTCCGAGCACGGCCAGAAGGTCCTCGAGCACTTCCTGCACCACATCGCCGGGGCGCGCCAGACCTGGACGATGCTCAACATCGCCGAGGAGCAGATCGAGCGGGTGCGCGAGCAGGTCGGCGACACCGGCCTCGCGATCTGCGGCCTCTCCGGTGGCGTCGACTCGGCCGTGGCCGCCGCCATCGTGCAGCGCGCCATCGGCGACCGGCTGCACTGCGTCTTCGTCGACCACGGCCTGCTCCGCGAGGGCGAGGCCGAGCAGGTCGAGCGCGACTTCGTGGCCGCGACCGGCGTCAACCTCCACGTCCACGACGCGCGCGAGGCGTTCCTCGCCGCGCTCGCCGGGGTGACCGACCCGGAGGAGAAGCGCAAGATCATCGGCCGCGAGTTCATCCGCGCCTTCGAGGCCGCCGAGGTCCAGGTGCTCGGCGAGGCCGCCGAGCAGGGCGAGAAGGTCGGCTTCCTGGTGCAGGGCACGCTCTACCCCGACGTCGTCGAGTCGGGCGGCGGTGCCGGCACCTCCAACATCAAGTCCCACCACAACGTCGGCGGGCTGCCCGAGGACCTCGAGTTCGCCCTCGTCGAGCCGCTGCGCACCCTCTTCAAGGACGAGGTCCGCCTCGTCGGCGAGCAGCTCGGCCTGCCCGCGGAGATGGTGTGGCGCCAGCCGTTCCCCGGTCCGGGCCTCGGCATCCGGATCATCGGCGAGGTGACCGCCGACCGGCTCGACATCCTGCGCCGCGCCGACGCGATCGCCCGCCAGGAGCTCACCCGCGCCGGCCTGGACCGCGACATCTGGCAGATGCCGGTCGTGCTCCTCGCCGACGTCCGCTCCGTCGGCGTGCAGGGTGACGGCCGCACCTACGGCCACCCCGTCGTCATCCGCCCGGTGACGTCCGAGGACGCCATGACCGCCGACTGGGCCCGGCTGCCCTACGAGGTGATGGAGCGGATCTCGACCCGCATCACCAACGAGGTGGCCGAGGTCAACCGGGTCACCCTCGACATCACCTCGAAGCCGCCGGGCACCATCGAGTGGGAGTAGGCGGGTCTCACAGGAGGCCGTGGGCGCGGAACATCCGGTCGTAGATCTCCCGCACCACGGGTTCCTTGACGGCGTTGTAGCGCATCCCGAAGCCGAGTGCTCCGTGGTCGGCGTCGGGTGCGTCCACCCGGGCGAGCGCGGCGCGCTTCGCTGCGGCGTAGCGCTCGCGGTCCTCGGGGTGGTCGGTCAGCCAGTCGCGAAACATCCGGTGCCGGACGATCTCAGGGCAGTCGGGCCCGAAGACGTGCACGTGGACCCGTGGCTCGCCCAGCAGCTTGAGCAGCCGATGCTGGTGCCAGGACGGCTCGGTGAGCCAGTGGACCAGCCCCAGCGACTCGAGCGGAGGGACGTACGCGGCCTCGTCGGCGGGGTCCGCCACGGCGACGTCGACGTCGATGATCGGCTTGGCCGGCAGCCCCGGCACCGACGTGGAGCCGATGTGCTGGATGGCGAGCAGCCGCTCGCCGAGCACCGTCGTGATCTGCTGCTCGATCTCGGCGTAGCGCTCGGGCCAGGTCGGGTCGGGCTCCTCGATCCGCACGACGTACGCCGTCGGGTGCGCCCCCACGTGGACGACCTCGCCCTCGTCGTGGTGGCGGGTGATCTGCTCCGGCGTCGGCACGTGCCCCATCAGACCACGATCCGGGGTGACGGAGACCGACACACGGAGGGGTGGTCGCACGGAGCACCGCCCGGGTCTAGGTTGCTGGGTGGCCCAACCTGATCCCGGGAGGTAACTCCGTGTCCGACACCCTGATCGACGCGAACTGGCTGGACTACCTGCTGGTCGCGATCTACTTCGCCTTCGTCCTGGGCATCGGGGTGATGGCGCGCCGCTCAGTCTCCGACTCGATCGACTTCTTCCTCTCGGGCCGCTCGCTGCCCGCCTGGGTCACCGGTCTCGCGTTCATCTCGGCCAACCTCGGTGCGGTCGAGATCATGGGCATGTCGGCGAACGGCGCCGAGCTGGGCCTGCCGACGTTCCACTACTTCTGGGTCGGCGCGGTCCCCGCGATGCTGTTCCTCGGTGTCGTGATGATGCCGTTCTACTACGGCTCCAAGGTGCGCTCCGTGCCGGAGTTCATGTTCCGCCGCTTCGGCACCGGGGCCCACCTGGTCAACGCGATCAGCTTCGCCGTGGCCCAGCTGCTCATCGCCGGCGTCAACCTCGCGCTGCTGGCCGGGATCGTCCGCGCCCTGCTGGGCTGGCCGATCTGGGTCTCGCTCATCGTGGCGGGCGCCGTCGTGCTGTCCTACATCACGCTGGGCGGCCTGAGCGCGGCGATCTACAACGAGGTCCTGCAGTTCTTCGTGATCGTCGCCTCCCTGCTCCCGCTGACCCTGATCGGCCTGCACCGGGTCGGCGGCTGGGACGGCATGACCGAGAAGATCACCGCGGCCGCCGACGGCGCGTCGTCCGCGTCGGACGCGCCACCGGCGTCGCAACAGCTCAATGCCTGGCCGGGGGAGGCGCTCTCCGGCTTCGACTCGCCACTCCTGTCCGTCATCGGGATCGTCTTCGGCCTCGGGTTCGTGCTGTCCTTCGGCTACTGGACGACCAACTTCGTCGAGGTGCAGCGCGCGATGGCGTCGGACTCCATCTCCGCCGCCCGGAAGACCCCGATCATCGGCGCCTTCCCCAAGATGTTCGTGCCGTTCATCGTGATCGTGCCCGGCATGGTCTCCGCCGTCCTCGTCGCGGAGATGATCGAGCTCAAGAACGGCGGCAGCCCCGAGGGCGGCGCGTCCGGGGAGGGCGTCGCCTACAACGACGCGCTGCTGCTCCTGATGCGCGACGTCCTGCCCAACGGGCTCCTGGGGCTGGCGATCGCCGGACTGCTGGCGGCCTTCATGGCGGGCATGGCGGCCAACATCTCCGCCTTCAACACGGTCTTCTCCTACGACCTGTGGCAGCGCTACATCCGCAAGAACCACTCCGACGACTACTACCTGCGGATCGGCCGGCTGGCCACCGTCGGCGCGACGGTCATCGCGATCTTCACCGCCCAGATCGCGCTCGGCTACGACAACGTCATGAACTACCTCCAGACGCTGTTCGGCTTCTTCAACGCGCCGCTGTTCGCGACGTTCATCCTCGGCATGTTCTGGAAGCGGATGACGCCCACGGCCGGCTGGGTGGGGCTGGTCGCCGGCACCCTGTCGGCGATCGCGGTCGACCGGACGGCGGCGGCCGGTGTCTTCGAGCTGTCCGGCCAAGGCGTGGCGTTCCTCGCCGCGTCGGTGGCCTTCGTGGTCGACATCGTGCTCAGCGTCGTGGTGTCGCTGGTGACCAAGCCCAAGCCGGCCAGCGAGCTGCGCGGCCTGGTCTACTCCGAGACCCCGCGCGAGGACCTCGTCGACCCGGCCGAGGCCGCCCGACCGTGGTACCAGCGCACGCTCCCGCTCGCCGGCATCGCGCTCGCGATGGTCATCGCCCTCAACTTCGCCTTCTGAGAGAGGTCCCACCATGTCCCACGCGACCGACTCCGACGAGTCGACCGGCACGCCGCACAAGGCCGGCCTCTTCGACATCCGCAACATCATCGGTGCCCTGCTGGGCATCTACGGCGTGATCCTGGCGCTCGCGGGACTCCTCGGCGAGCACGAGCCCGAGAAGACGGGCGGCGTCAACGCCAACCTGTGGACGGGGCTGGCCCTGCTGGCCGTCGGTGCCGGCTTTCTGCTGTGGGCGAAGGTGCGTCCCATCGTCGTGCCCGCCGACGTGCACGCTCCCGACGACGACCCCACCCGACCGGCTCCGCAGCGCAAGCGCCCGCCGGCACACTGACGCCGGCACCGCGGCCCACCCCTCGGATCCAGGTGGTCTGAACCGGTCGGTAACGAACCGGCAACGGCTGGGGGAACCGCCTTTACGTGACGGTCCTCACTCCATATGTTGTCCCGGACAACATATGTGCGGCGGCTGCAGAGGGTGCGCGCCGACGCGCTGGAGATCGCTAGGAGGCGGTTCGTGTGAAGCGGAAGCACAATTTGGTCGTCGTACCCCTGATCGGTGCCGCTATGGCCCTCACTGCCTGTGGCAGTGACGACGGTGGCAGCTCGGGCGAGGACACCGGCAGCAGCGGCGAGAGCCAGGCCGCGGAGGGCAAGATCGGCGTCATCCTCCCCGACACCGAGTCCTCGGTGCGCTGGGAGAGCGCGGACCGCCCGGCGCTCGAGAGCGCCTTCGAGGAGGCCGGCGTCGAGTACGACATCCAGAACGCCGAGGGCGACGCCGAGCGGATGACCCAGATCGCCGACACCATGATCGGTGACGGCGTGACCGTCCTCGCGATCGTCAACCTCGACTCCGAGTCGGGCGCGGCCATCCAGGAGAAGGCCAAGTCCCAGGGCGTCGCGACGATCGACTACGACCGGCTCACCCTCGGTGGCTCGGCGGAGTACTACGTGTCCTTCGACAACACCGTCGTGGGCGAGCTGCAGGGCCAGGGCCTCGCGGACTGCCTCGGCGACAAGGACGCCAACATCGTCTACCTCAACGGCTCTCCCACCGACAACAACGCGACGCTGTTCGCCGAGGGCGCCCACAGCGTGCTCGACGAGATGAGCAACTACACCGTCGTCGGTGAGCAGGCCGTCCCGGACTGGGACAACGAGGAGGCCGCCACGATCTTCCAGCAGCTCTACACCGCTGCCGACGGCAAGGTCGACGGCGTGCTCGCCGCGAACGACGGCCTGGGTGGCGCTGCGATCAGCATCCTCGAGGCCAACGGCCAGGACGGCAAGGTCCCGGTCACCGGCCAGGACGCCACCGTCGAGGGCCTGCAGAACGTCCTCGCCGGCACGCAGTGCATGACGGTCTACAAGTCCGCCACGCAGGAGGCCGGCGCGCTCGCCGACGTCGCCATCGCGCTCGCCACGGGCGGGGAGGCCGAGACCACCGGCACGACGGTCGACTCCTCGGACGACAGCGAGGTGCCCTCGATCCTGCTCGAGCCGCAGTCCATCACCAAGGACAACGTGGGCGACGTGATCGAGGACGGTGGCCAGAAGGCCGCGGACGTCTGCACCGCGGACTTCGCCGACCTGTGCGCCGAGGCCGGGATCTCCTGATCCCCTGAACCGCACGGAGTGACGCCCGGGCCACACCTGGCCCGGGCGTCACTCCGTTGGCTCGCACAACAAATTCTGCTGATCGGAGTGAGGAACATGGTCCAACCGCTGCTCGAGCTGCGCGGGGTCAACAAGAGCTTCGGCGTGGTGCACGTGCTGCATGACGTCGACTTCGCCGTCTACCCGGGGCAGGTCACCGCCCTGGTCGGCGACAACGGCGCCGGCAAGTCCACGCTCGTGAAGATCATCGCCGGCATCTACGGCCGCGACAGCGGCGACTTCCACTTCGACGGCCAGAAGGTCGACGTCCACGGTCCCCGTGACGTCGCCGCCCTCGGCGTCGAGGTCGTCTACCAGGACCTCGCGCTGTGCGACAACCTCGACATCGTCGAGAACATGTTCCTCGGCCGCGAGGAGACCACCCGCCTCGGCCTCGACGAGATCACGATGGAGTCGCGCGCGCGCGAGACCCTGGCGTCGCTCTCGGTGCGCACCGTGAAGTCGGTGCGCCAGAGCGTCGCCAGCCTCTCCGGCGGCCAGCGCCAGACCGTGGCCATCGCCAAGGCCGTGCTGTGGAACTCCAAGGTCGTCCTGCTCGACGAGCCCACCGCGGCGCTCGGTGTCGCGCAGACGCGCCAGGTGCTCGACCTCGTGCGCCGCCTCGCCGACCGCGGGCTCGGCGTGGTGCTGATCTCGCACAACATGGGCGACGTCTTCGAGGTCGCCGACCGGATCACCGCGCTCTACCTCGGCCGCGTGGCGGCCGACGTCCCCACCAAGGACGTCACGCACAGCCAGGTCGTCGAGCTCATCACCGCCGGACGATCCGGCAACCTCGGCATCGCCGAGAACCCCGCGACCGCGACCGTCTGAGAAGGACCGGAGACCTCACCATGACCGACGCCTCACCCGACGTCTCCTCGGACGTCTCGACGCACCCCACCTCGAGTGGTGCCTCGGCCGCCGACGGCGGCTTCGACAACGACAACGTCCAGGCCACCTCGATCGCCGACTCGGCCCGCGACTACGTCAACCGCCTGCGCGGCGGCGACATGGGATCCCTGCCCGCCATCCTCGGCCTGGTCTTCCTCGTCATCGTCTTCGCCTCGCTCAACGACCGCTTCCTGACGACCTACAACATGGCGAACCTCGTCGTGCAGGCCAGCTCGATCATCGTCCTGGCCATGGGCCTGGTGTTCGTGCTGCTCCTCGGCGAGATCGACCTGTCGGCCGGCGTCGCCGGCGGCGCCTCGGCGACGATCATCGCGCTGATGCTCATCGACTACGACTGGACCTGGTGGCTGGCCACGCTCGCCGGGCTCGCCACGGGAGCCGTCATCGGCCTCGCGATCGGCGCCCTGGTCTCGTTCCTCGGGATCCCGTCCTTCGTCGTGACGCTCGCCTTCTTCCTCGCCCTGCAGGCGGTCCCGCTCCGGCTCATCGGCTCCGGCGGCTCGCTGCGCTTCAACGACGAGGTCCTGCGCGGGCTCTCGATCAAGAACGTCCCGGTCACCGCCGGCTGGATCGCGGCGGTGCTTATCGTGGCCGTCTTCGCCGGGCTGTCGCTGTGGCGCTACCGCTCGCTGTCGTCCCGGGGCCTGGTCCACCAGCCGCTCGGGCTCGTGGTCCTCAAGATCGCCGTGCTGGCCGTGATCGTGCTCGGGCTCACCGCCCTGCTGAGCGCCAACCGCGCGCCCAACCCCAACCTGTTCGACATCAGCGGTGTCCCGTGGGTGGCGCCGGTCGTCATCGCGCTGCTGCTGTTCTGGACGTTCGTCCTCACCAAGACCCGCTTCGGGCGCCACCTCTACGCCGTCGGCGGCAACGCCGAGGCCGCCCGCCGTGCCGGCATCAACGTGCGCCGGATGCGGATCTCCGCCTTCGTGATCTGCTCCTCGATGGCCGCCATCAGCGGGCTGCTGTCGGCGTCCTACACCGGCAAGGTCTCGCCGGGGTCCGGTGGCGGCAACGTGCTGCTCTACGCCGTCGCGGCCGCCGTCATCGGCGGCACCAGCCTCTTCGGTGGGCGCGGTCGCGCGATCGACGCGGTCATCGGCGGCCTGGTCATCGCCACGATCCCCAACGGCCTCGGCCTGCTCAACCAGGCGGCCTACATCAACTTCGTGGTCACCGGTGGCGTCCTGCTGCTCGCGGCGAGCGTCGACGCGATCTCGCGGCGGCGCCGGTCCTCGGCCGGCGTGTAGGTCGAGCACGTGAGCCCGCAGCGGCGCTCGGGCCTCGGCACCAACCAGGAGGCCATCCGGCGCCACAACCTCGGCACGGTGCTGCGGCACGTCCACGGCGCCGGCCAGATCTCGCGGGCCGAGCTCACCAGCCGCACCGGTCTCAACCGCAGCACCATCGCGGGGCTGGTCGGCGAGCTGGAGTCGCTGGGGCTGTCCGAGCGGACCTCGCCCGTGGAGGGCGTACGCCAGGGCGCGGGTCGCCCCTCCGCGGGTGTCCGGATCGCCGCCGACGGGCCCTACGTCATCGCGGTGGACCTGGGCGTGGACCGGGCCGTCGTGGCCCGCACCGGGCTCGGCGGCCGGGTCCTGCAGCGGGCCCACGCCGCGGTCGACAGCGACGGCGAGGCGTGGCAGGTCGGCGCTGCGGTGGCGGCGCTGATCCGCACCGTCGTCGAGGACGCGCCGGCCTCGGCGCCGCTCGTCGGGATCGGCATCAGCGTGCCGGGCCTGGTGCGGCGCAGCGACGGGCTGATCCGGCTCGCCCCCAACCTGGAGTGGCACGACGTGTCCTTCGGGGGCATCGTGCTGGCCGCCCTGGGCCTCGACGTCCCGGTCTGCCTCGCCAACGACGCCGACCTGGGTGCCCTCGCCGAGCACACCCGCGGCGCCGGGGTCGGCACCGGCGAGCTGATCTACGTCTCCGGCAACGTCGGCGTCGGCGCCGGGATCATCACCGGCGGGCAACGCCTCGAGGGCGCGGGCGGCTACGCCGGCGAGGTCGGCCACCTGCGGTTCAACCCCGACGGCCGCCCCTGCCACTGCGGCAGCCGCGGGTGCTGGGAGACCGAGGTCGGCGCGCACGCCATCGCCGCGGCGATCCAGTGCCCGCCGGACAAGGTGGCCCAACTCGACGAGGTGCTCGACGGCTTCGACACGCCGTCGGCCGCGCTGCGCTCCACCGGCACCGCCCTCGGGCAGGGCCTGGCGAGCCTGGTCAACATGTTCAACCCGCAGATGGTCGTCCTGGGCGGCTACTTCCGCTCGCTCTACCGGCTGGTGGCGGCGGAGGTCGACGCCGGGCTCGCCGACCGCGCCCTGCCCGCACCGCTCGAGTCGGTGACGCTCTCGCTCCCGGGCCTCGGCTCCGACTCGCCCCTGCTCGGCGCGGCGGAGATCGCCCTCGAGCCGTTGTTCACCGACCCGGTCGCCGCGCTCGGCACCGCCCTCGTCGACGTGCAGGGCCGGCTCGCCGGCTGACCCGCCGGGCCGACCCCGCGGCTGACCCGCCGGGCCGACCCCGCGGCTGACCCCTTGGGTCAGCCGGGCAGCTCGGCGTCGCCCGCGAAGACGGCGTCGAAGGACTGCTCCGCAGCCCCGAGGGCCGCGGCCCGGATGCCGAGCGTGCTCGGTCGCAGGTCGGGGCGCACCTGCACCTCCGAGGCCAAGCGCTCGTCGAGCGTGCGCCGGGCGGGCTCGAGCACCAGGTCGCCCAGCGGGGCGAAGTAGCCGCCCATCACCACCACCTCGGGGTCGAGCACGCTGCTGAGCATGGCGATCCCCAGACCGACGTCGCGCCCCACCCGCTCCAGGACGGCGCGGACGCCGGCGTCGGTGCGTGCGCGCGCGGCCACCGACTCGGCCGTGCGCAGCGGGGTGTCGAGCTCCGGCATCCCGACGGCGGCCAGCATCGCGTGGAGGCCGATGGACGCCTCCCAGCAGCCGCGGCGCCCGCACCCGCAGGGCGCGGTCGAGTCGCCGACCGGCATGTGGCCGACCTCGCCGGCGAAGCCGGCACCGCCGCGCATCACCTCGCCGTCCTGCACGATGCCGGCGCCGATGCCGACGGTCCCGGTGAGGTAGAGCGCGTGGGCGGCGCCCCGGGCAGCGCCGTGGTGCGACTCGGCGTACGCCGCGCAGTTGGCGTCGTTGCTCACCTGCACGCGCAAGCCCGGGAGCAGGCGGCCGAGGGCGTCGGCCAACCCGGCGCCCTCGACCGCGAGGTTGGGCGCCCACGCCACCGTCCGGTCGTCGCCCCGCACCAGCGCGGGCACGGCCAGGGTCGCGCCGACGGTCGGCCGCTCCAGCCCGGTGTGCCGGCGGACCACGTCGCGGGCGAGGTCGAGCAGCGCGGCACCGGTCGGGGCCGGCCGGACCTCGCTGTGGAGCACGTCGCCGGCCAGGTCGACCACGACGGCCGAGACGTAGTCGACGTTGAGCTCGAGCCCGAGGGCCACGAAGCGGTCACCGCGCAGCCCCACCGGGCGGCCGGGGCGCCCACGCGCCCCGGACCGCGCGTCCTCCTCGGCCACCGCGCCCTTGGCCTCCAGGTCGGCGACGATGACGCCGACGGTCGCCTTGGCCAGCCCGGTGTGCTTGGCCAGCTCCGCGCGCGTCGCCGGACCGTGCCGGCGCAGCGCGCGGAGCACGGCTGCGGTGTTGTGCCGGCGCAGCCCCTCGGTGGCGCTGGCCTGACGGGTGGGCCCGCTCAGCGGACGCCGTAGAGGTGCTCGAGCGCGAGCTGGTCGAGCAGCTCGAAGCCGCCGCCACGCGTGGCGAGGGCCTCGGGGTCCGCGAGCTCGGCGTCGAGCAGGCCCTTCCAGCCCTCGGCGGCGTCGACGGTCGGCACGGCGAGCTCGGTGACCTTCGCGGCCTCCAGCGCGGCCTGCACCTCGGGGTCGGCGCGGAACGCCTTCACCTTCTCGCGCAGGATGAGGTAGTTGCGCATGTTGGCCTCGGCCGAGACCCACACGCCGTCCTCGTCCTCGGTGCGCGCCGGCTTGTAGTCGAAGTGCACCGGGCCGTCGTAGCCGCCCTCGAGGAGCGCGTCGACCACCCAGAAGGCGCCGCGCACGTTGCCCGCGCCGAAGCGGAGGTCCTGGTCGTACTTGGGACCGTTCTGGCCGTTGAGGTCGATGTGGAACAGCTTGCCGGCCCACATGGCCTGCGCGTAGCCGGCCGCGGCGTTCATGCCGGCCATCTCCTCGTGCCCGATCTCCGGGTTCACGCCGACGAGCTCGGGGCGCTCGAGGCGCTCGATGAACGCCAGCGCGTGGCCGATGGTCGGCAGCAGGATGTCGCCGCGCGGCTCGTTGGGCTTGGGCTCGATCGCGAAGCGGAGGTCGTAGCCCTGCTCGGTGACGTAGTCGCCCAGGAGGTCGAAGGCCTCCTTCATCCGGTCCAGCGCCACGCGGGTGTCCTGCGAGGCGCCGTACTCGGCACCCTCGCGACCGCCCCAAGCGACGTAGGTCTTGGCGCCCAGCTCTGCGGCGAGGTCGACGTTGCGCATCACCTTGCGCAGCGCGAAGCGGCGGATGTCGCGGTCGTTGTTGGTGAACCCGCCGGACTTGAAGACCGGGTGGCTGAAGAGGTTGGTCGTGGCCGTGGTGACGACCAGGCCGGTGTCCTCGAGGCCCTTCTTGAAGCGGGCGATGATGCTGTCGCGGGTGGCGTCGTCGCTGCCGAAGGGGATGACGTCGTCGTCGTGGAAGTTCACGCCGTAGGCCCCGAGGGCGGCGAGCTTCTCGAGCGCGTGGACGGTGTCCATCGGCGGGCGGGTGGCGCCGCCGAAGGGGTCGACGCCCTGCCAGCCCACGGTCCAGAGGCCGAAGGAGAACTTGTCCTCGGGGGTCGGGGTGGGGATCTGCGTGCTCATGGGATGCCTTTCAGTCGGTCCAGGGGGTGGTGCGGTCGCGCAGGTCGGCGTAGGCCTCGCGCACGTGCGGGGTGGGCTCGGCCTCGAGGACCGTGGTGCCGGGCGCCGGCCACTGCGGCGGCTCGGCGGTGCCGGCCAGCGCCCAGGCGGCCTGCCGCGCGGCGCCGAGGGCGACGTACTCGCCGGGGGGCGGGAGGGTGACGGCCGTGCCGAGGACGGCCGGCGCGAGCGCGCGGACGGCCTCGCTCCGGGTGGCGCCGCCGACCACGAGCAGGCGCCGCGGTGGCTGGCCGGTGGCCGCCACCAGCCGGTCGACTGCTTCGGCGAGCGAGCAGAGCAGGCCCTCGTACGCCGCCCGCGCGAGGTCGGCGCGGGTCGTGGCGGGGGTCAGCCCGGTCCACGTGCCGACGGCGTCGGGCCGGTTGGGGGTGCGCTCGCCGCCGTAGTAGGGGAGCAGGGTCACCCCGCCGGCGCCGGGTGCGGACTCCAGCGCCAGGGCGGCGAGGCCGTCGTGGTCGACGCCGAGCCACCGGGCCTGCAGGTCGAGGATGCCCGCGGCGTTCATCGTGGTGACCATCGGCAAGAAGCCGCCGCTCGCGTCGGCGAAGCCGGTCACCGTCCCGGTGCCGTCGGCCACGGCCGTCGCGCTCACCGTGGACGCCACTCCGGACGTCCCGATGGAGACGAGGACGTCGCCGGGGGCCAGCGCCATCCCGAGCGCGGCGCCCATGTTGTCGCCGGTGCCCCCGGCGACGAGCGCGCCACCGGACGTCTCGGCGGCGAACGTGCCCGGCGCGACGACGCGCGGGAGGACGGCGTCGTGGCCGAGCGCCTGCTCGAGGAGGTCGTGGCGCCAGGAGCCGGCGGTCGCGAAGTAGCCCGTGCCCGACGCGTCGCCGCGGTCGGTGAACGGCTCGGTCCCGGGGGCGCTGAGGTGGCGTGACACGAAGTCGTGGGGGAGCAGGACGCTGCGCACCCTGGCGGCCCGGTCCGGCTCGTGGTCGCACAGCCAGCGCAGCTTGGTGGAGGTGAAGGAGGCGACGAGCACGCTGCCGATCGCGTCGGCGCAGGCCTGCGGACCACCCATCTCGGCGATCAGGTCGCGCGCGGCGGAGGCCGAGCGGGTGTCGTTCCACAGCAGCGCGTCACGGACCGGGGCGCCGGTCTCGTCGAGGGCGACCATGCCGTGCTGCTGCCCGGCGACCGCGACGGCGGAGGCCTGCTCGAGCAGCCCCTCGGTCGCGGTGTCGACGGCGCGCAGCCAGGCGGCGGGGTCGACCTCGGTGCCGGGCGGGTGGGGCGCGGTCCGCTTGGCGACGACGGTGCCGTCGTCGGCGTCGACGAGCAGCGCCTTGGTCGACTGGGTCGAGGAGTCGATGCCGAGGACGAGGGTCACCCCGCTATTAAGTACGAGTCTCGAACTAAAGTCAACAGGTCCGGCACAGGTCGTGCGCGCCGCGGGTGCCACGGCGCGGTCCGTCATGTCATAACCTCGACCCGATGCTCCGCGCCCGCCTCCCACTCGCCGCCCTCGCGCTCCTCGCCGCACCGCTGCTGTCCGCGTGCGCAAGCGACGAGCCGACCGTCGCCCTGCTGGTCGCCGACGGCACCGACTCCTCGTCGCGCGCGGTCGACGTCGAGGCGTTCACCGACCGGGTCGAGGCGACCTGTGACGAGTGTCGGGTCGAGGTCTACGACGCCGAGGGAGACGCGGCCACCCAGAAGAGCCAGGTCCGCCAGGCCGCGGCGACCTCCGCCGACGTCGTCGTGGTGGTGCCGGTCGACCCCGACGACCTCGGCACCCTCACCGGGGGCGAGCTGCCCGTGGTCTCGCTCGGTGAGCTGGTGCCGGGCTCCGACCGCTTCGTCGGCCTCGAGGGCGGCGCCGTGCCCACCCAGTCCGGCACGGACCTCGAGGCCGCGCGCGACGTGCTGCTCGGCGAGGAGCGGTCGATGACCTACGTCCCGACCCGGGCGATGAGCGAGCAGGCGGCCGACATCGCAGTGTCCTACCTCGCGGGGGACCCCGCCACGGGCGGCGAGGACGTCGACGGGGTCGAGTCGTGGCTGCACCGCGACCAGGACGTGACCGTGGACAGCCTCACCTCGGTGCTCGTCGCCCAGGGCGTGCTCACCCTCGACGACCTGTGCAGCGGCGCCACCGAGAAGCGGTGCACGAGGCTGGGCCTGAGATGACGAGCCTGGGATGACGAGCCTGAGATGATGGTGCCGCGATGATCGAGATCCTCACCCCCGCCCAGGTCGACCGAGCGCGCAGGACCGGCGCCCTCGTCGCCGACATCCTCCAGTCGCTCAAGCAGCGCAGCACGGTCGGCACCAACCTCCTCGACCTCGACCGCTGGACCGCGGAGATGATCCGCGAGGCCGGCGCCGAGTCCTGCTACGTCGACTACGCGCCGTCCTTCGGTCGCGGACCGTTCGGCCACTACGTCTGCACGGCGGTCAACGACGCGGTCCTCCACGGCCGCCCGCGCGACCAGCGCCTGCGTGACGGCGACCTGCTGACCCTCGACCTCGCCGTGCGGCTCGACGGTGTCGCCGCCGACTCCGCGATCAGCTTCGTGGTGGGGGACAGCCGCCCCGCCGGGGCCTCGGACCTGATCGAGGTCACCCAGGTGGCGCTGGCCGCCGGCATCGCCGCGGCCGGGCCGGGCGCCCGCATCGGGGACCTGTCGCACGCCATCGGCTCGGTGCTCGGCGGCGCCGGCTATCCCATCAACATGCAGTTCGGCGGCCACGGCATCGGTACGACGATGCACCAGGACCCGCACGTGTCCAACGACGGACGACCCGGCCGGGGCTACCAGCTCCGACCGGGCCTGCTGCTCGCGCTCGAGCCGTGGGTGATGGCCGACACCGACGTCCTCGTCACCGACGAGGACGGCTGGACGCTGCGCAGCGAGACCGGCTGCCTCACCGCGCACAGCGAGCACACCATCGCG
Source organism: Nocardioides renjunii (assembly GCF_034661175.1). Taxonomy (NCBI): domain Bacteria; kingdom Bacillati; phylum Actinomycetota; class Actinomycetes; order Propionibacteriales; family Nocardioidaceae; genus Nocardioides; species Nocardioides renjunii. Next base: position 975,430 of record NZ_CP141058.1, read on the forward strand.
ATCACCGACGACGGCGCCGAGATCCTCACGCTGCCCAGCAGCTGATCCCGGCGCCGACGGGCGGTCAGTGCACCGTCTCCAGGGGCCGTTCGGCCTCGGCCTGGGTGAGGGGCGCGTCCTCCGCGTCGAGCTTGCTGGGCCACCACATCTTGCCGCCCAGGTCGAGGTTGAGCGCGGTGACCAGCACCGACCGCACGACGAGGGTGTCGAGCATGACCCCCAACGCGACGGCCACGCCCAGCTCGGCCAGGAAGACCAGCGGCAGCGAGCCGAGGACGAGGAACGTCGCGGCCAGCACGATGCCCGCCGAGGTGATCACGCCTCCGGTGGAGGCGAGGGCGATGAGCGAGCCCCTGCGGGTGCCGTGGGTCGCCGTCTCCTCCCTGACCCGGGTCATCAGGAAGATGTTGTAGTCGATCCCCAGCGCCACCAGGAAAACGAAGGCGAAGAGCGGGAACCCCGGATCGGACCCGGCGAAGCCGAAGACGTACTCGAACAGCAGCGCGGAGATCCCCAGCGCGGCGCCGAAGGACAGCACCACGGTGGCCATCAGGATCACCGGCGCCACGATCGAGCGCAGCAGCCCGATGAGGATCAGCAGCACCACCAGCAGCACCAGGGGCATGATCACCCAGCTGTCCCGCTCGGAGGCGATCTTGGTGTCGAGGTAGAACGCCGAGCCGCCGCCGACCAGTGCGTCGGCTCCGTCGACGTCGTGGGCCGCGTCGCGCGAGTCCTCGACGATGCCGGCGGCCGTGCTGGAGGAGATGTCGGCGTTGATGGTGGCCTCGAACCAGGACCGGCCGTCGGCCAGCGGCTGGACCTCGCCGGGCTCGCCGAGCCCGTCGATGCCCTCCAGGGACGCGATCACGTCCGAGGCCGCGTCGGTGTTGGTCACGACCTGGAGGGTGTTGGAGTTGTCGGCCAGGCCGTGGTCGGTGAGCAGCCGCTGGCCCTTGATGGAGTCGAACTCCTGCGTGTAGGTGTCCTCGGTCGACAGGCCGGAGGCGTCGAGCCGGAACAGGCCCAGGCAGGCGAGCAGCAGCAGGCCGGTCGTGGTGACCCAGACCCGGCGCGGGCGGTGGCTGATGGCCCGGCCGACCCGCGCCCAGATGCCGCTGGAGGTGGGCTCGGGGCTGCCGAAGGCCGGCCGCTTGGGCCAGAACACCCAGCGCCCGCAGATGACCAGCAGGGCCGGCAGGAGGGTGACCATGACGAGGAACGTCACCGCGACGCCGATGGCGTTGACCGGTCCCAGGCCCGCCGTCGAGTTCAGCTCGGCGAAGGACAGGCACAGCATCCCGACCGCCACGGTGGCGGCGCTGGCGAAGATCGCGGGCGCGGCACGGTGCAGCGCGAAGGCCATCGCCTCGTGCCGGTCGGCGTGGCGGCGCAGCTCCTCGCGGTAGCGGGCGACCAGCAGCAGGGCGTAGTCGGTCCCGGCGCCGATCACCAGGATGCTCAGGATCGCCTGGCTCTGGCCGTTGACGGTCAGCCCGGCGTACTTGGCGAGCAGGTAGACGAGCCCGGTCGCGATCGTGTTGGCCACGACCGCGCAGATGATCGGGAGCAGCCACAGGACCGGGCTGCGGTAGGTGAAGAGCAGGATCACGATCACCACGGCCAGCGTGGCGAGGATGAGGTTGGTGTCGATGCCCTCGAAGGCCGCGGCGGAGTCGGCCGCCTGGCCGCCGTAGCCGGCCAGGTGCACGTCGCCGCCGTCGATCTCGGCGATGCCCCGGATCTCCTCCGCGGCGTCCGGGATCGCGTTCCAGCCGTCGTCACCGAAGTTGAGGACGAAGTAGAGGTAGGCGACCTCGCCGTCCTCGGCCACGAGCGTGGGCACCGGCGCGCCCTGGGCGGCCGCCTGCTCGGCGGCGGCGGGGGTCAGGACACCGGTGTCGGTCACGCCCTCGAGGCCGGCGATCTCCTCGCCGTGCGACTCCATGGCGGCGAGGTCGTCCTCGGTCAGGCCACCGTCGCGGTGGTAGACCACGAGCGTCGGGATGTCGTTGGGGTCGACGGACTCGGACAGCTCGTCGAGCACCTTGGTGGACTCCGCCGACGCCGGCAGCCACGAGGACGCCTCGTTGTTCTGCACCGAGGTGAGCTTGGTCGAGAACACCCCCATGATGGCCGTGATGGCCAGCACGGCGGCGAGGACGATCCACTTCGTGACGGGGCCGGTCAGTGACCCGGCGATCTGACGGTGCATGCGTCCAGTGGAGCAGCCCCGCCGGGTCGCCCGCATCGGTAAAAACCCTGAGGTCTAGACAGGGTCACTCGTCCGGCACGGACCCGGTCACTCGTCCGCCACGGACCGGGTCACCTCGTCTGGAGCTGGAACGGCGGGGCCAGGTCCGGCGCGCGGCGGGGTGCGACGGCGTACTCCATCGAGCCGTCCACGCCGAGGCGCACCACGGCCCACCTCCCGGCCTGGAACGTCACCACGAGCACGTGCGTGCGGTCCTCCCACACCTCGTCGAAGTAGACCGCCGAGCGTCCTCCGCGGTCCGCTGTGAAGGACCGGACGACCGAGCCGTCCCTCGTCGCGAGCAGGTCGAGGGTCGTCGGGCCGAACCCGTCGCCGTACGCCGGCAGGCCGAGGACGTGGCGGTTGTCCGGGCTCACGTCCGAGAACCGGTTGTCGCAGGTGCGCCAGCGCACCCTCCAGTCGCGCAGCATCGCGCTGCACGACCCGGTGTCGCTGACCGAGGTGATGCCGCCGAGCCACGGCCCGCGGCCGGTCGAGACGTGGCGCAGGTGCGGGGGACGGTCGACGATGCCGTGGGAGGAGGTGTAAAAGCCGCGGGCCACGCCGTTGACGTAGACCGTGCAGCCGGTGCTCGACCCGTCCTCCTTGCAGTCCTCGCCGCGCAGCGCCACCGCGCGGCCCTTGCCGGTGACCGGGACGGGGTTGAAGGAGAGCACCCGGTCGCCCTCCTCGTCGATCGACCAGACCCGTCCGCGGCTGCCCGAGAACGCGACGGCCCCGCCCCGCGCCGACACGGCGAGCCCGTCGCCGGTGCGCCACGCGCGTCGTCCCGGGGTGCCGTCCGCGGCGTACCAGCGGGTGGTCGTGGGGCGCTCGCCCGCCGTCTGCACGACGTGGCCCGAGCCCATCGGGGCGATCTCGGTGACCCCGTCGGGCACCGGTGTGGTCGTGCCGCCGGCACCGTGCACCACGGTCCTGCCGGCGCGGCGCTCGCTCCAGGCGATCGCCGGGGCGGCTCCCTGCTCGAGGTCGCGGACGTCGAGCACGGTGCGCGGGGCGTCCTGGGTCGAGCCCGCCGACCCGGGTGCGAGCCCCGCCGCCAGCGCGAGCGTCGTCGCGAGGGCGGCACCGCGGAGCACGGTCCTCATGAGTAGAGGCCCTCCACCACGTCGGCGTACTTCGTCTTCACGATGCGGCGCTTGAGCTTGAGCGTCGGGGTGAGCTCCTCGGACTCGGCGGTCCACTCGTCGGGCAGCAGCTCCCACGCCTTGACCTGCTCGGGGCGGGAGAGCCGCTCGTTGGCCTTGTCGACGGCCGCCTGCGCCATCGCGCGGATCTCCGGCTTGGTGGACAGGTCCGCCAGGTCGGTGAACTCGACGCCCATCTTGGCGGCCACCAGGGGAGCGATCTCACCGTCGAGGGTGAGGATCGCGACGACGTAGGACCGGTCGTCGCCCAGGGCCATCGCGTGACCGACGACGGGCGACTCCTTCAGGTAGTTCTCGATGTTGGAGGGCGCGATGTTCTTGCCCGCCGAGGTGATGATGAGCTCCTTCTTGCGGTCCACGACCGAGTAGAAGCCGTCCTCGTCGACGGTGCCGATGTCGCCGGTGTGGATCCAGCCGTCCTCGTCGACGAGGTTGCGGGTGGCCGCCTCCTGCAGGTGGTAGCCGGGGGTGTTCACCGGGCCGCGGCACAGGATCTCGCCGTCGTCGGCCAGCCGCACCTCGATGCCGGGGTTGGGCCGGCCGACCGTCCCGAGCTTGAAGGCACCGGGTCCGTTGGAGGTGAAGGCGCCCGTCGTCTCGGTCATGCCGTAGACGTCGTAGACGTGCAGGCCGAGGCCGCCCATGAACTTCGCCACCTCGAGCGGCATCGGCGCGGCGGCGCTGGCCGCCCACTGCACCTGGTCGAGCCCCAGGAGCAGGCGCAGGAAGGCGAGGATCGCCTCGTCGGCCTCCTTGTAGGCGGTCTCGACCTCGGGCGTGAGCTCGTTGCCGTACTCGTGGGCCTGGGTCCAGGCGAGCCCGGCGGCCATCGCGTCGGTGACCATCTTCTGGTTGGCCGGGTCGGGGTCCTCGGCGAGCTTGGCCGAGATGCCGGTCTTGATCTTCTCCCACACGCGCGGGACCCCGAAGAACGCGGTGGGGTGCACCTCGCCGAGCGCCCCGAGCAGCCCGGCCGGGTCGGGGATGGCGTGCACGTGGCTGCCGAGGAACGGGGGAGCGTACGTCGCCAGCACCCGCTCGGCGATGTGGGCGAGGGGGAGATAGCTGATCCCGCGCTGCGGACCGGCGAGCCCGGCGTGGTCCAGCGTCGAGACCGCCTCGTACATGACGTTGTGGTGCGTCAGCACGACGCCCTTGGGGTTGCCGGTGGTCCCGGAGGTGTAGAGGTAGGTCGCCGGGAGGTCGGGGGTGATGCGCTCCATCCGCTCCTCGACGCCGCTGGTGTCGTCGCCGTGCGCCAGGAAGTCGGCCCAGGTCATCACGCGCGGGTCGTCGACACGTTCGGCGTCCGACAGCATCACCACGTGGCGGACCGAGTCGACCTCGGCGAGCGCACGCTCCCAGCGCTGGTAGCGGTCGTGGTCCTCGAGGACGACCACCACGGGCCGCGACTCGCCGGCGATGAAGACGACCTGGTCCTGCGCCAAGGTGTTGTAGATCGACATCGGCACCGCCGCGGCCGTCATCGCGCCGTAGTCGGCGAGCGTGTGGGCGGTGCGGTTGGCCGCCATGATCGCCACGGGCTCGCCGGTCGCCACGCCCAGGCTGACGAGTGCCGCGGCGACCCGCTGGGTCTGCTCCCACGTCTCGGCCCAGCTGATGGTGGACCACGTCTCGCCCTCCGGCACGTCGAACCGGTCCGAGAAGGCCGGTTGGTCGCCGAACCGCTCGGCCGCCTGCCGGACGGTGGCCGGCACGTGGAGGCCGAGGATGCGGGCCTCGTACTCCGCCCGGGCCGCCGCGACGTCGGCGGGGATCTCGTGGGCCATGGGTCCTCCTCGAGGCACGGGGTCCGCGCCACGGGTGTGGCGGGGGTCACATCATGGTGCCCGGCCCGCCGGGCTGGCTAGGGTCGAGCCGTGTACTCCGACTACGACGCGTGCTCCGTCTGCGGCTCCGAGGTCCGCCTGCTCGCCCACCCCGGCACGGCCGGCGACGACGCCGGGCGACCGGCAGGTCCGGACGACGGCGTGGTGGGTGCCGGCGACGACCCGGTCGACGTACGGGAGTGCACCAACCCGGACTGCCCGTCGCACCGCGACGGCGGGCCCACGCCCTGACCGGTCCGGCCCGGTAGGCCCGGGCCCGCTGGGTACCGGGGCGCCATGACGACACACGTCGGGGAGCCCCCGTCGGCCGCGGCAGGCCTCATGTACGGCATCGGGCTGGGCGGGTTCGTGGACGGGATCGTGCTGCACCAGATCCTCCAGTGGCACCACATGGTGAGCGCGACCGCCGACCACCCGGTGACCACGGTCGCGGGCCTCGAGGTCAACACGCTGGCCGACGGCTTCTTCCACCTCTTCTCGTGGTTCGTGGTGCTGGGCGCCTCGATCGTCACGCTGGCCCAGTGGCGCCAGGGCCGGCTGCCGCCGAGCTGGCGGTTCCACCTCGGCGGCGTGCTGGCCGGCTGGGGCGCGTTCAACCTCGTCGAGGGCCTCGTCGACCACCAGCTGCTCGGCGTCCACCACGTGCGCGACGACCTCGGCGGGCCGCTGTCGTGGGACCTGGGGTTCCTGGCGTTCGGGGCCGCCCTGGTCGTGGCCGGCTGGCTCCTCGCGCGCTCCGGCGCGCGGTCGCTGGCCGACCGGTCGTGGGCGCCTACGCCCGTGTCGGGAGCCGGTGCAGCGTGACGTCGTGCAGCTCGCCGTCGCGTGCCGTCGCCGTCAGGTAGGTGCAGTGCGGCTGCCGGCGCCGGTCGGTGGGTGAGCCCGGGTTGAGCAGCCGCAGCCCCGTCGCGCTCGTGGTGTCCCACGGGATGTGGCTGTGGCCGAAGACGAGCACGTCCGTGTCGGCGTACTGCGCGCTCATCCGCTCCTCGCGCCCTGTCGCCTGCCCCGTCTCGTGGACGACCGCGAACCGGATCCCCTCGATCTCGACCCGCGCCACCTCCGGCAGCCGCTCGCGCAGCGCGCCGTGGTCGTTGTTGCCGTGCACCCCGACCAGGCGCCGGGACCGCTCCTCGAGCTCGTCCAGCAGGTGTACGTCGACCCAGTCGCCGGCGTGGACCACCACGTCCGCCTCCTCGACGGCGCGCCACACCTCGGCGGGAAGGTCGCGGGCACGCTTCGGCAGGTGGGTGTCGGCGATCAGGAGGAGTCGGGTGGACATGGGTCCAGTCAACTGCGAGCCGCCGCGTACGGTCGAGCCATGGCCGAGAACACCATCGACGACATGGTCGCCGAGTCCGCGCTCCAGCTGTGGTCGGCGGCGCAGACCGACTTCGACCCCTTCGAGGTCCCGTCCGAGGAGTGGCCGGCGACCACGGTGCCGGTCCGCGACGCCGACATCGCGGTCGACACCCGCCTCGACGAGGACGACGTCCGCGCCGCCCTCGAGCGGCTCGACGGGGTGAAGGTCGTGCTGGGCCGGGAGGCGGGGACGGTCAGCGTGCTGCGGGTGGTGCCGGAGGACACTCCGCTCTGACCTCGGCCCGCAGCTGGGCCTGCAGCTGGGCCTGCACCTCGGCGTGGCGCACCAGGAAGGCGCGCTCGTCGAGCCGCTTGCGGCGCAGCCAGCCCGTCACCTCGTCGTTGCACTTGCTGGCATTGCAGGAGCGGCACGCCGGGGCGATGTTGGGCAGCGTGTAGCGCCCGCCGCGGGACAGCGGCAGGACGCAGTCCTTCTGCAGGGGCTGCCCGGTCGCACCGCAGTAGGCGCAGCCAGCCCACGCCTCCAGCAGGGCGGACCACTCGGTCTCGGTCAGGTCGTGCTCGACCGCCGACATCCGCCGCTGCCGTCGACGCGCGGCCCGGGCCTGTCGGGATCGGTTCACCGCCACCGGGGCAGCGTAGGCGCTCGGGACAGCCGCTCAGGACAGGCGCTCGGTCAGGTGGACCGTGACCTCGTCGCCGTCGTCCTTCCCGATGCGGTCGCGGACCTTCCGGGCGACGGGGAGCTTGTGGGTGCCGTCGCCGAGGGCCATGAACGCGCCGCGGAACGGCTCGCCGTCGACCGTCCCGGCCACCTTGACCAGGCCGCGGGTGCCGAAGGCTTCGGCCGACCCCGGCAGCTGGACGCAGGTCCAGGTGTCGCCCGGGCGCACCTTCCCGAGGGTGGCGGTGAACGTGATGTCGATCGGTCCTGCGGTGCTCGCGGACATGCGGGGCTCCTGACAGTGGGTGGTGGTCTCAGCGGAAGGCGCCGACGATCGCGCCGAGGGCGACGAGCTTGAGGAGCCAGTCGGCGGCGTGGACGGTCGCCCTCCGGGTGCTGGCGCCTTCGTGGAACACGGACCCGGCCAGGAGGACGAGCGGCACCACGACCAGCAGCAGGCCGAGCAGCGCGCCGTCGCCGGCGCCGGCCAGGTCGCCGAACGCCATCACGCCGGCGAGCATGGCGGCCACGGCGGCGCTGCGGGCGAGCTCGACCACCGCGGTGAGCCCTCCCGTGCGGGCCGGCGCCGGGACCGGCTCGAGGTCCGGCATCGGGACGAGCGCGTAGACGACCCCGCCGATGACGAGTCCGGCGACGGCGGCGAGGGCGATGCCGAGTGCAGTCATGTCGTGCCTCCCGGGCGAGTACCATGCGGTACTGAAAACGTACGCCCAATGTCGGGTACCGTCAAGTACTGAAAGGGGGTGACGGTGGAGGCCAGCACGCGACGTCGAGGTCGCCCCTCGGGCAGCCAGGGCGACGACCTCCTGTCCGTCGCGCGCGCGGTGATGCTCGAGCGCGGCCTCGACGGCGCCACCGTGAGCGAGGTCGCCGCCCGGGCCAGGATCTCCAAGTCCTCGCTCTACCGCGAGCACGCGTCCAAGGACGAGCTCTACTCCGCGGTGGTGCGGGACTGGGCCGCCCGGGGCAGGGGAGCGATGCGACCGGCGCTCGACGCGCTGCTCGCCGCCGACGACGTGCGGGCCGGGCTGCTCGCGCTGGCGCGCACGGTGCAGGCCGGCGTCCTCGCCCCCGACGTCGTCCGCATGCGCCGCCTCGTCGCCGCGGAGTCGCTGCGGTTCCCCGAGGTGGCAGCGGGCTACGTCGCGGACAGCTGGGACGCCAACATCGCGGACCTCGCCGAGGCCCTGCGCGAGCTGGACCGGCGCGGTGCCCTCTCGATCGACGATCCCGCGACGGCCGCCCACCAGATCACCTGGCTGGCGGTGGGCGAGCACCTCAACGCCCGGACCCTGCAGGCTGGTGCCACGGAGGTGGATCCCGCCGACCTCGCCGCCGTCGCGGTGAGCGCCGTGGACACGTTCCTGGCGCGCTACGCACCCGGACCGGGAGCCGGCGCCTGACCTAGGGTTGCCGCGGACGGTCGCGGAGGGTCTCCGCGCCCAGGGCGGAGGAACGACATGGTGGCGAGCCGTTCGGCGCGCGAGCGCAAGGCCGCGCGGGAGGCCGGACCGCTCGCCCGGGTGAGGATCGACCTCGACGGCGAGCAGCAGTTCCTCTACCGGATCAGCTGCACGTCCTGCACGGCACGCGGCGACCGGGCGTGGTCGACGCACCGCGCCGGTGGCGACAACGGCTACCTCGCTGCCATGGACCGCTGGTCGTTCCACCTCGTCGAGAAGCACCCCGGCGAGGATGCGCCGTGCCTGGCCTACCTCGCGGAGGCGCAGCAGCGGCTGCACGAGAAGCGCGGCGGGGACTGACGCCCGCCGCGCGGCGGGTCGTGGCTCATGCCGGGGCGACCCGGAAGACCGGCCACCCGATCTCGGTGCGCCAGGCGGCCGGGTCGGCGGTGTCCCGCGGCCCGACGACGTACGTCTCGCGCACCGGGCCGGCGACCGCGAGCGCGTTGGCGACCACCCAGGCGCCGACCTCGCCGTAGGTCACCTCGAGGTCGTCGTGCGCCCCGACGTGGGTGGCCACGGCCAGCCCCACGGCAGGCAGCGTGACCGGGTGCACGCGACCGCGGCGCGGCGGCCGCTCCGGAGGGCGGTGGACGAGCGCGTGCCCGCGGTCGACCTCGAAGAGCGCGTTGTCGTACAGCCCTCCCGGCGGGCCCGTCGGCTCGTCGAGCACCGCGTCGAGCTCGGCCATCGCCCCGGCGTACCAGGTCAGGAGGTCGTCGCGACCCACCTCGCCCTCGATCGCCGCCACCGTGGTGGCCGGCACCGAGCGCAGCTCGACGTGCACCGGCGCGGGGTCCGGTCGCAGCAGCCGGCGCAGCGACGCGACCGCCGACCGGGTGCGCTCCAGCTCGGCCTCGAGGTGAGGAGGGCTCGCTCCGGCGCTCGTCCGACTGTCGGTGGGTCCTGCTTGGCTAGGGTCGGCCCATGTCAGCGGACGTGGTGGTGGTGGGTGCGGGCCTGGCCGGAGTGGCGTGCGCGTGCGAGCTGCGCAGGGCGGGTGTCGGCGTGAGCGTGGTGGACCGCGGCCACCGCCCCGGCGGTCGGATGGCCTCGCGCCGCCTGTGGGACCGGCCGGTCGATCTCGGCGCCTCCTACTTCACCGTCTCCGACGGCGGTTTCGAGGACGCGGTCGACGACTGGTCCCGGCGCGGCCTCGCCACACCGTGGACCGAGACGTTCTGCGTCCTCGAGGACGGTGAGGTGCGGGTCTCGAGCGGTCCCGCCCGGTTGGGCGCACCCCGCGGGCTGCGGTCGCTGGTCGAGGACCTCGCCGCCGGGCTCGAGGTCGAGAGTCGGCCGGTCGAGGACGTGGCCGATCTCGACGCGGCCGCGGTCGTCCTCGCCATGCCGGACCCGCAGGCCCGTCGCCTCGTGAGGGATCACCCCCTTGCGGCGAGCCTCGACCGCGACTGGGAGCCCGTCATCGCCGTGGCCGCTCGCTGGCCCGAGCGGACCTGGGACGACGTGAGCCCGAGCGGTCGCTTCGACGGCGCCTTCGTCAACGGCGACCCGGCGCTCGGCTGGGTGGCGGACGACGGTCGGCGCCGCGGCGACGACGCCCCCGTCCTGGTCCTCCACTCGACCTCCGACCTCGCCGGCCGACACCTCGAGGACCCCGCCTCGGCGGTCCCGGCCATGGTCGGGTCCGTGCGCCGCCTGCTGGGACTGCCGGAGCCGGCGGACACCTACGCGCACCGCTGGACCTTCGCCCGGCCGGTCGGCGAGCGGGAGGACCCGTACGCCCTCGTCGGCGGGCCCGCCGGACTGGTGGGGGTGTGCGGTGACGGGTGGGGCGCAAAGCCCCGGGTCGAGGCCGCCTGGCTCTCGGGTGTCGCGCTGGCGCGCGAGCTGGTGGACCGGCTGGAGCCCTCCTCAGCGCGGCCGGAAGCCTGAGCACATGATCCGCAGGTGCTCGATCCGCTCCGCGCCGCGGTAGTAGGCCTGCTGCTCCGCGACGTAGGCGCCCGACGGGTTGGTCAGGTCGAAGCGGTAGCCGACGCGTGAGGTGTCGGCGACCTCGTCGCCCTCGGTGACCTCGACGACACGGTCGACGTGGTCGGACTCCTCGAACCAGGAGCCGAAGACCGCCTCGACGACGGCGTCCGGTCCGGCGCCCTCCCACAGGCGGCCCGGTGTCAGGCCCTTGAAGTCGACGTCGTCGGCGAGGAGCGCCCGCAGCGCTGCTTCGTCCCGGTCGGCGACGGCCTGCGCGAAGCGGACGCCCAGGCTCTGCCCCACCCCGGTCTCGGTCACCGGGACAGTGTGGCCCGCGGAGCGCGGCCCGGGAAGGCCCTACGCCTCCTCGAGCAGGCCGCGGTCCTCGACCACCTCGAGGGCGAGCGTCCGGTAGCCCACCTCTTCGAAGAGCACCGTGAGCCGGTCCTCCTCGACGTCGGTCACGGTCCCGGGCCCGAACTCCACGTGCCGGACCGTGCTCTGCACGGCGTACGGCTGGTCGGCGTCCGGCTCCTCGTCGGGGGCGGTGCCCGCGACGCAGTTGTCGCAGGCGCCGCACCGGGTGCGGGTGTCGGCGCCGAAGTAGCCGAGCAGGAAGGCGCTGCGACAGCGGTCGGTCTCGGCGTAGGCCCGCATCATCTCCACGCGCGACGCCTCGAGCCTGCGCTGCGCCTCGGCCCGGGCCACCACGGCCTCGACGAGCCTGCCCACCGGGGCGTCATCGGGCAGGTCGCCGGACGCGCGCGCCAGGCCCACCAGGTTCACGAGCCGGCCCGTCTTGCGCGGCCCGAAGTCGACGTGCTGGCTCACCTCCCGCGGGTCGTCGCTGCCGGCGGCCTCCAGGGCGGCGACGACGGCGCGGACGTCGGCCGGCTTCGGCACGGGCGTGGCGAAGAACCGCCCCAGCGAGAGGTCCTCGGGGCGGTAGGCGAGGACCGCCCGCGCCGGCTCGCGGTCACGACCGGCGCGGCCCACCTCCTGGTAGTAGGTGTCCGGCGACTCGGGCACGTCGGCGTGGACGACGAAGCGGATGTCGGGCTTGTCGATGCCCATGCCGAAGGCGGACGTCGCGGCGACGAGGTCCAGTCCGCCGTCGGGACCGTCGTCCATGAACGCCTCGTGCACCTCGGCGCGGCGCCGCTGGGGGAGCCCCGCGTGGTACGCCGCCGCGCGGTGTCCGCGCTCGCGCAGCGCGTCGGCGTACATCTCGGCCCCCTTGCGGGTCCGGCAGTAGACGATGCCGCTCCCGCCGCCCGGACCGACCAGCTCCGCGGACAGCTCGTCGACGAGCTCGAGGACGCGGTCCCGCTGCTCGTGGCCGTCGGCGAACCGCTCCACGGTCAGCGCGATGTTGTCCCGCTCGAAGCCGGTGACCACGACGAAGTGCCGGCGCAGGCGGAGCTGCTCGACGATGTCCTCCTGCGTCGGGAGTGCCGCCGTCGCGGTCATCGCGACCACCCGCGGCGACCCGAGCCGCTCGACGAGCTCACCGAGACGCAGGTAGTCCGGTCGGAAGTCGTGGCCCCAGGAGGAGACGCAGTGGGCCTCGTCGACCGCGACGAGCGTCGGCTCGAGGGAGGCGACCTCGGCGAGGACGTCCGGGTTGGCCAGCTGCTCGGGTGAGAGCAGCAGGAACCGCACGTCACCCGCGCGGGCGGCGCGCAGCGCCTCCTCGCGGTCCCCCGCGGACTCCGCGGAGCTGAGCCGGGCGGCGCCGATGCCGGCCTCGGTCAGCCCGTCGACCTGGTCCTGCTGCAGCGCGAGGAGCGGGGAGACCACGACGGTGCACCCACCGAGCAGCAGCCCGGCGAGCTGGTAGGTCAGCGACTTCCCGGCACCCGTCGGCGCCACCAGCAGGACGTCGTGCCCGTCGAGCAGCGCGCTGACCGCCTCCTCCTGCCCCGGCAGCAGGGACTCGTGGCCGAAGTGGTGCGCTGCTGCCTCCCGCACGCGGGCCGACCGTGTCGCCAACGCCTGTTCCTCCCCACCCGGCCGCCGGCCGGTCCTGTCCGCGGAGGGTGGGGGTACCCCCGCTCGACCCGGCCCATGCGGGGCCGGGACGTGGTTGCGAGCCGTCGACGACCGCTCGATGATGGCCCCATGACCGCACCCTGGACGCCCGGCACGGTGGCCGTGCCCGGCGCCGTGCTCGCCTTCTCCGTGCTCGGCGACCTGGCCACGGCCACGCCCGACGCGCCGCCGCTCGTGCTGGCCGGGTCACCCATGGACAGCACCGGGTTCGGCAGCCTCGCCGCCGCGCTCGGCACCGATCGGGTGCTCGTGCTGACCGACCCGCGCAACACCGGCCGGAGCACGCGCGAGGACGACACCGCCGCCGTCACGCCCGAGGAGCACGCCGAGGACCTGCACGCCCTCGTCCGGACCCTCGGTGCTGGCCCCGTCGACGTCCTCGCCTCGTCCGGGGCGGCCGTCAACTTCCTGCACCTCGTCGCCGCCCACCCCGACGACGTACGCGTCCTGGTGGCGCACGAGCCGCCGATGACCGCGCTGCTGCCCGACGCGGACGCGATCGCGCGGGTGTGCGCCGACATGGTCGCCACCTACGACGCCTCCGGCCTCGGTCCGGCCATGGCCCGGTTCATCGGGCTGGTGGTGCATCGGGGCGAGGTGACCGGCGACGAGCCGGCCCCGGACCCCGCGATGTTCGGCCTGCCGACCGACGACGACGGCTCGCGCAACGACCCGTTGATGGCCAACATGCGCGGCGAGGGCGTCACCCGCGTGCCGGACCTCGAGGCGGTGCGCCGCGCACCGACGCGGGTCGTCGTGGCGGTGGGGGAGGAGTCGGGCGGACCCACCGACGGCGAGGTCGCCGGCCGGTCGGCGTACGCGCTGGCGGCAGCGCTCGGGCAGGAGCCGGTGGTGTTCCCCGGCGGCCACAACGGCTTCCTGGGCGGGGAGCTCGGTCAGACCGGCAAGCCGCAGGAGTTCGCGGCGCGGCTGACCGAGGTGCTCGCGGCTACCAGGTGAGCTCGATCTCCACCTCGTTGGACTCGCCGAGCTCCACCTCCACCTTGAGGTTCACCTGCTCGGGCACGGAGACCGTGATGCGACCACCGTCGCGCAGGAACTCCACCGAGTTGTGCTTGGCGAGGGAGTCGGCGAGGGCGCGCAGCCTGGTCGCGGCCTCCTCGCGGGTCATCGTCCGGGTCTCGTCCATCTCGAAGAGGTCCATGGGGCCCAACCTAGCCCTCGCTCGACGTCACAGCCCCAGCATGCGCCCGATGATCTCCTTCTGGATCTCCGTGGTGCCGCCGTAGATCGTCTGGATCCGCGAGTCGGTGTAGGACTTGGAGATCGGGTACTCGTCCATGTAGCCGTAGCCGCCGTGCAGCTGCACGCCCGCGTCCACGACCCGCTTCTGCAGCTCGGTGGTCCACCACTTCGCCATCGAGGCGAGGGAGGTGTCGACCTCGCCGGCGTTGAGGCGCAGCACGCAGTCGTTGATGAAGACCCGGGCGATGTGGGCCTCGGTGGCCATCTCGGCGAGCACGAACCGGTTGTGCTGGAACGACCCGATCGGCTTGCCGAAGGCCTCCCGCTCCCGGGCGTAGGCCAGGCACAGGTCGAGGACGTGCTCGATGGCGGCCACCGCGATGCACCCGATCGAGATGCGCTCCTGCGGCAGGTTCTCCATCAGCGCGACGAAGCCGGACCCCTCGGCGCCGAGCAGGTTCTCCTTCGGCACGCGTACGTCGGTGAACGACAGCTCGGCGGTGTCCTGGGCGTGCAGGCCCATCTTGGCGAGGTTGCGGCCGCGCTCGAAGCCGTCCATGCCCCGCTCGACGACGAGCAGCGAGATGCCCTGGTGCCCGGCGTCGGGGTCGGTGCGGCACACGACGACCACCAGGTCGGCCAGGATGCCGTTGGAGATGAACGTCTTCGAGCCGTTGAGGACGTAGTGGTCGCCGGCGTCGACGCCGGTCGTACGGATGCCCTGCAGGTCCGAGCCCGCACCCGGCTCGGTCATCGCGATGGCGGTCACGAGGTCGCCGGAGACGCAGCCGGGCAGCCACCGCCGCTTCTGCTCCTCGGTGCCCAGCGAGGAGAGGTAGGGGACGATGATGTCGGTGTGCACGGCGAAGCCGGGGCCGGAGGCGCCGGCGCGGGCGGACTCCTCGGCGAGCACCATGTTGTAGCGGAAGTCGCGTATCCCCGGTCCGCCGTGGGCCTCGTCCACGTCGAAGCACAGCAGCCCGCGCTCACCGGCGCGGCGCCACACCTCGCGGTCGACGATGCCGTCACGCTCCCACTGCGCGTGGAACGGCACCACCTCCTTGTCGAAGAAGGCGCGCGCGACGGCGCGGAAGTCCTCGTGCTCCTGCTCGAGGATGCTGGGGCGCTCAGGCATGGCGACGACTCCTGTCGGCGGGGTGGTCCCGCGGGGTGAGGTGGTGCGGCGGGGCCGCACCTACGGTGGCGGGATGGGTCTGGTGAGCACGTCGATACGCGCAACGCACCTCGTCACCAACGCCGCCTGGTTCGGTGGCTCGCTCTTCGGTGCGGTGGGCCTCAACCCGGCCGCGCGCGAGCCCGACACCCGGCGCGAGCAGGTCGAGGTCTCCGGCACCGGGTGGGAGCGCTGGGGACCGGTGCAGGGGGCGGCGATCGCGCTGCACCTGCTGAGCGGCATCGCGATCACCGCCGACAACCGCAACCGGGTCGCCGGACACGCGACGACGACCGTCACCACCGTCGCCAAGGCGCTGCTCACCGGCGCGGCGGTCGCCTCCACGGCTGCCTCGTACGTCCACGGCGAGCGCCTCGGACGCGCCGAGGGCGAGGACGGCCACCCGCGCGACCTGCGCGCCGCCGAGCACGCGCGGCGCAGACTGTCGTGGCTGCAGTGGGCCACGCCGGCGCTCACCGGCGCCCTGCTGGTGCTCGACGCCGAGCTCGGTGAGCAGCAGCGTGGGGCGGCGGGTCTGCTGGACCGGCGCTGGTGAGCGCACGGGTCAGGACACCCATTCCTTGACCCGGGCGACCGTGGCCGCGGGGTCGTCGGAGACCGGCGTGATGTTGAGGTCGGTGACGCCCGCCTCGCCGAACGCGGCGATGCGCTCCTTGACGTAGGACTCCGGGCCCACGAGGTTCGCCGCCTCGAGCCACTCGGCCGGGACCAGCGCCTCGGCCTCCTTCTTCTTGCCCGAGAGATAGAGGTCCTGGATCTCCTCGGCCTCCTGCTCGTAGCCGTAGGCGCGGGCGACGTCGTTGTAGAAGTTCTTGCCCTTGGCGCCCATGCCGCCGACGTAGAGGGCGAAGATCGGTCGCGCGAGGTCGAGCAGCGCCTTGGTGTCCGGGCCCTCGCCGATGGCGACCATCCCGCCCGCCATCACCCGCAGCGGGGCGAGGCCCTCCTGCCGCTCGGCGTTGCCTGCGGCGAGCGCGTCGCCCCAGACGAGGTGCGACTTCTCGGGGTGGAAGAGGTGGGGGATCCAGCCGTCGGCGATCTGCGCGGTCTGCTCGACGTTCCTGGGCCCGAGGGCGGCGATCCAGATGGGGATGGTGTCGCGCTCCGGCCGCGTCAGCAGCTTGAGCGGCTTGCCGAGCCCGGTGACGGCGCCGTCGTCCTTGGTCAGCGGCAGGTGGAACTCGCCGTCGGCGGTGAGCGGCTCACGCCGGAGGCCGCTGCGGATGATCTCGACGACCTCGGCCGTGCGGGCCATCGGCCGGCGGTAGGGCACCCCGTGGAAGCCCTCGATCACCTGCGGTCCGCTGACCCCGATGCCGAGGATCGCGCGCCCGCCGCTGACGTTGTCGAGCCCGGCCGCCGTCTGGAGCAGGGCGCCGGGCGTGCGCGAGTAGATGTTGAGGATCCCGGAGCCGATCTGCACCGTCTCGGTCTTCGCCGCGAGGTAGCCCATGAGCGTGGGGGAGTCGAAGCCGTAGGCCTCCGCGACCCACACGCTGTCGAGGCCGGCCTTCTCCAGCGCGACCACCCGGTCGGCCGCGGTGCGGGGGTTGCCGTCGTACATCAGCAGGGTCGCGAGGCGCATGCCGCAATCGTGACAGTGGAACTGTCACGATGGCAAGGTCGATACTCGGGCATGGGCCTCATCACTGACGTACGGGTGCGCCAGCCCGCCCGGCACGACCTCGTCGCACGCACGTTCCTCGTCGCCGGCGTCGGCAACGGGTTCGAGGGCACCATCGGCATCCGGGTGCTCGATCCCCGTGGCCGGGTGCTGGCCGAGGAGTCCGCACAGTCGGAGGGCGGGATGGCCGGCGTCGGCGCCTTCTCGGCACGGGTCACCGTGGCGAGTCCGCCGCGCGACGGCACCCGCCTGACGGTGCAGGTCTTCGGCGACAACCCGGGCCTGCCCGACGAGGGGCCCAGCCCGGGGTTCCACACCCGCGAGGTCGAGGTCGTGATGTTCGCCGACCTCCGCGGCTGGCTGCTCTACCGCGTGGAGACCGGCGACACGCTGACCTCGATCGTGCGGAAGCTGCGCGACTTCACGCGTACGACGGTCGCGCAGGTGGTCGCGGCCAACCCGGCGATCACCGACCCCGACGCGATCCGCGTCGGCCAGCGGCTGCGGATCCCCCAGAAGGACTGACGAGGCTTGTCACCGAACCGTGATCGCGGAAGATCCGAGCCACCAGGTGACTCGGATCTTCCACGATCAGGGTTCGGGTCGAGAAGACGTCAGCTGGGCAGGCCCGTGATCCTGGCGGCGATGCCCTCGAGGACGTTGGACGGGCGCTGCTCCTCGCCGGCCTGGGCGCTGACGACGACCAGGGCGCCGGTGAGGACGGGGACCGCCCACTGGAGCAGCTTGAGCTGACGCTGCGCGGCGGCGACGTCGGCGGGGGTGGTGCTGGCCGGCTCCGTGCCCGACTCGGCGGGCACGGCGGTCTCGGCCGAGACCCGCTTGCCGAGGACGCGGCTGTAGGCGGTGACGCCGAGGGCGGCCGCGGTGAGGCCGGTCTTGATCAGCACGGTGCGGGTGGCGCCCTTCTGGGCCTTCGCGCGACCGGCGTCGCTGCCGAGCATGCCGATGCTGCCGATGACGTGGGCAGCGATGGCCGCGGCGTTGACCGGGGTCCACCGGTCCCAGCCGACGTTGGCCACGGCCCCGACGCGGCCGGGAGAGCCCGCCTCGGCGGCAGCGGGGTTGAGGGCCGTCGCGTTGGCGAGCGTGCCGCCGAACCAGGCGGCCAGGCCGACGTCGTGGAGCGAGCGGGACAGGGTGTTCGTGGACATGGGTCCTCCGGGGGTGGACGGGTCGGTGCGGAACTCGGTTCGTACCCGCCACCCCTCGATCCATGCCCGGCGCACCACCCGGAGGGGGGCCACCCCCGTGGGGCTCACCGACCGAGGTCGGGCACCACCTCGGCGCCCGGCAGGTCGACGAGCAGCCGACCCGGCAGCAGCAGCTTGGAGCGTCGCACGCCGCTGCCGAGGACGACGACGGGCTCGTCGAGGAGCGCCTCGTGCACCAGCACCCGCCAGCCCTCCGGCAGCCCCACCGGCGTGATCCCGCCGTGCTCCATGCCGGTCTCGGCGACCGCCCGGTCCATCGGCAGGAACGACGCCTTGCGCACGTCGAGCAGCTTGCGCACCAGCGTGTTGACGTCCGCGCGGGTGTCGGCGCGGACCACGCAGGCGGCGACCCGCTCCTCGCCCGCTCGCGCCCCGGCGACGACCACGCAGTTGCCGCTGGCGGTCATCGCGACGTCGTACGCCTCGCTCATCGCGGCCGTGTCGGCGAGGTCCGGGTCGATCTCCACGACGGCGACCTCCGCCGCCCCCGGCCACGCCGCCAGCGCCGCCGCGACGGGTGCCGCCAGCAGGTCGGGCCGGTCGGTGGCGGGCAGGCTGGTGAGGGCGGCCAGGGAGGGGAGCGTCACGCGGTCATCATGCGCCATTCACCTCGGGGTCATCGCTCGGCAGCACGGGGCCCCCACGCTGGGCCCATGACGGTGACCCGCGAGGCGCCCCTCGACCGGCCGGTCGAGGTGGCCCCGTCGTCGGCCGCGTCGCTCGTGCTCACGCCGGCCGTGGTCGCCCACCGGGGCGCGAGCGGGCACCGGCCCGAGCACACCCTCGAGGCCTACCGCACCGCCATCCGCATGGGGGTCGACGACATCGAGCTCGACCTGGTCGCCACCCGCGACGGCGTCCTCGTCGCCCGCCACGACCTCGAGCTCAGCGCCACCACCGACGTCGCCGACCGTCCCGAGCTGGCCCACCTGCGCCGCACCCTCTCCGTCGACGGCGAGGTGCAGCACGGCTGGTTCGTGCAGGACCTGACCCTGGCGCAGCTCAAGACGCTGGCCGCCCGCGAGCGGATGCCGCTCACCCGGCCGGGCAACACGGCCTACGACGGCGCGGAGGGCGTGCCCACGCTCAACGAGGTGCTGGCGATGGTCGGCGCGGAGTCGGCCCGCCGCGGCCGCACGGTCGGGGTGCTGCTCGAGCTCAAGCACGCCACCCACCACGACCTCGCCGGGCTGCCGCTGGACACCCCGCTGCTGCGCGACCTGGCCCGCCACGGCCTCGACCACCCGTGGGCGCGGGTGGGCATCATGTCGTTCGAGACGACGGTCCTGCGCCGGCTGGCCGGGCGCACGCGGCTGCCGATCATCCAGCTGGTGGAGCCGTCGTCGTGCCGTCCCGCCGACCTGCTGGCGGCGGGGGACCCGCGCACCTACGGCGACCTGCTCACCCCCGAGGGCCTGGCGTGGATCGACGACTACGCCGACGGCATCGGGCCGCACAAGTCGATGGTGCTGCCGTGCGACGCCGGTGGTGCGATCGGCGCCCCGTCGTCCCTGGTCCGCGACGCGCACCGCCACGGGCTCACCGTGCACGTGTGGACCGTGCGCGCCGAGAACCGGTTCCTGCCGAGCAACCTGCGCCGGGGCACGGCTCCCGACGCTCCGGGCGACATGGGCGCCGAGGTCCGGGCGCTGCTCGCCGCGGGTGTCGACGGCGTGATCACCGACCACCCGGAGGCCGCTCTCGCGGCGCTCCGCGAGAGCGTCGCGCCGCGCTCGCACCGGCGTACGCTCGGCGCCTGACGCTCACCTGCGTGAGGGCCACACGGTCGCGGCGAGGCCTGCGGCCCCGGCGGCGATCCACGGGATCGGCATCAGCCAGCGCATCTCGCCGGTGTCGACCACGTCGCCCTGGACCAGCGCCCAGACCAGCACCATCCCGGCGAAGGCGACGCCCATGACGAGGTGGGCGATGTTGACCGGGTGCCGGCCGGACGGCTTCTCGGGAGCGTCGAGGGGACCCACCATCGGCTCGTCGTAGCCGTAGATGTCGGCGTCGTAGCTGTTCTCGCTCATGACTGCTTCGTTCCTCTGCGTCAGGCCGCTTCGCGGACGATGATCTCGCCGCCGAGCAGGTCGATGGTGATGGACATGTCGGGCACCTGGTCGCCGCCGTCGAGGAAGGCGTCGAGGGTGATGTCGAAGCCGTCCTGGCGCTGGTCGAAGACCCGGACGTCGCCGCCCACGACCTGAGCCCGCACGTCGACGTCCACGCCCTCGGGCACGATCACCTCGACGCGGCCGCCGACGCCGTCGACGGTGATGTCGCGTCCGTCGAGCTCGTCGACGTCGGACACGTCGGACAGGTCCAGGACGAGCTCGCCGCCGCCGAACTCGTAGCTGTCCTGCACCGCGGCGGCGCTGACGGGGGTGTAGAGGCGGTCCTCGTCCTCGACGGTGCTGCCGATGGTCGCCGCGGCCGTGGCCAGGGCGGCCACCAGGCCGAGGGCGATGAGGCCGCCCGCGCGGCCCCAGAAGGAGCCGACCAGCAGCATCGCGGCGATGATGCCGAGGGCGAGCGCCGGGTAGGCGCTGTCGGTGACGTCTGCCCCGGCCAGGTCGACCACGCCGAGGACCCCCTCGGCGAGTGCGACCAGGGCGAGGGTGAAGAAGAAGAGGATGGGTCCGCGCCGGCGCGGGTTGCGGAACTGTCGGGGCCCGCGCGGGCGGGCGTACCGCTCCCACTGCGGCTCGGTGCCGGGCCCCGCTGAGTACGGGTCGGCGTACGGGTCGGCGTACGGGTCGGCGTACGGATCGACGTACGGATCGGCGGAGGTGCCGTCGGTGGCACCGGGGGGAGTGGCGTAGGTCGGTGCCGCGTAGCCGTACCCGCTGCGCGAGCCGCCCTTGTCCTTGCGGTGCAGGAACCACACGACCAGCGCCGCGATGATCGCCAGCGGCCAGGGGAACCAGAACGCGCCGGCCCAGTCGCCCACGGCGCACAGCACGGCGAGCACGCCGATGCCGCCGAGCGCGAGCGTGCGGCTGCGCGGGTCGAGGCCGAGCGGCTCGTCGTCGGTGCCCTCCTCGGGCACCAGGATCCAGGCGCCGACGTAGGCCAGCAGGCCCGCGCCGCCGAAGAAGACCGCCACGACGAGGGCGACCCGCACGATGACGGCGTCGACGTCGAGGTGCCGGGCGAGGCCGCCGGCGACACCGGCGATGTGCCGGTCGGTGACGCTGCGGCGCAGCCGGCCCAGGTCCTTCATCTCCTCGCGGCTGACGCGGGGACCGGAGGGCCGGCCCGGCCCGCCGGGAGGCGGGGTGGGGTGCTCGGTGGTGGGGCTTGCTTCGTCCATGGCTCAACTCTCGTCGGCGGGGGCGGGTCGCACCATCGGGGACAGCCCTGATTCGCGGCCCCGATCCCGCGCGCCACCCCCGGGGACGACTCAGGGTCGGCTCGGGGTCGGTCCTCGGGTCGATCCTCATGGTCGCGCACGCGCGTGCCTGCGACGATGGAGCCACGATGACCCACACCTACCCCGTCCGGCCCGGCGCTCCCCGCCGTGCCTACCGCGACATGACCGCGCCGCTCGCCGGCGGTGTCGCGTCCGGCCTGGCCGAGCACCTGGCCCTGCCCGTGCTGTGGGTGCGGGGGTTCTTCGTGGCCACCGCCTTCCTCGGCGGGTTCGGCCTGATGCTCTACGCCGGCCTGTGGGTGTTCCTGCCCGCCGACCAGCGCTTCGAGCACAGTGCGCCGGGGCTGGAGAGCGCCACCCGCACCGGCAAGCGCCCGGGTCGCCGCTCGCGCCTGCGCGACGCCGGTCCGGCCATCGCGCTGGGTGCGCTGTTCTTCGGGGTGGTCCTCGGCGTCGAGCAGATCTTCGGCCAGGGCGTGCTGTTCTGGCCGGTCGTGCTCGGCATCGCCGGCATCGGCCTGCTGTGGCGGCAGGCCGACGAGGCCCAGCGCGAGCGATGGATGGACTCCTCCGGTCGCATCGACCCGTTCCGGGCGATCTTCGGCAGCGGCGGCTGGGCCGCCTACGGCCGCATCGGTGCGGGGCTCGGGCTGATCGTGACCGCCCTCATCGTCTTCGCCGTCGCCGCCGGCCAGGCGACCTTCGCCGTGCCGGTGCTGGTGGCCGGGCTGCTGGGCCTGCTGGGGCTCGCGATCGTCGTCGGTCCCTGGGCGATGCGGCTCATCGACGACCTCAGCGCCGAGCGGGCCGAGCGCGTGCGGACCCAGGAGCGGGCCGACATGGCCGCGCACCTGCACGACTCGGTCCTCCAGACGCTCGCGCTGATCCAGAAGAACTCGCACGACTCGACGGCGGTCGCCCGGCTGGCGCGCTCGCAGGAGCGCGACCTGCGCCAGTGGCTGTTCGAGGCGGAGACCGCCGACGCCACCACCCTCGCCGGCGCGCTCAAGGAGATGGCCGCCGAGGTGGAGACGCAGCACAACGTCGTCGTGGACGTCGTGACCGTCGGCGACTGCCCCCTCGGCGACGAGCTCCGGCCGGTGGTCCACGCCGCCCGAGAGGCCGTGGTCAACGTCGCCAAGCACGCCGGCACCCAGCGCGCCGACGTCTACGCCGAGACCTCGCCGTCCGCGGTGGACGTCTTCGTCCGCGACCGCGGCACCGGCTTCGACGTCGACGGCGTCGCCGGCGACCGGCACGGGGTCCGCAGCAGCATCGTCGACCGGATGTCGCGCCACGGCGGGCGGGCGGACGTACGCTCGGCCCCCGGCGAGGGCACCGAGGTGCGGCTGCACATGCCGCGCGACCGCGCGCACGCCCAGACCGATACCCACCCCCAGAACCACCCCCAGACCCACCCCCAAGACGAGGAGAACCGATGAACCAGGCCAGCCCAGGTGGAGCCGTGCGCGTCGTCCTCGTCGACGACCACGCGATGTTCCGCGCCGGCGTCCGCGCCGAGCTGGCCGCGACGGGCGCGGGGGTCGTCGAGGTCGTCGGCGAGGCCGCCGACGCCGACGCCGCGGTCGCCGTCGTGCGCGACCTCCGCCCGCAGGTCGTGCTTCTCGACGTGCACCTGCCCGGCGGCGGCGGGGTCGAGGTGATGCGGCGCCAGCCCTCGCCCGACACCTGCTACCTCGCGCTGTCGGTCTCGGACGCGGCCGAGGACGTCATCGGCACCATCCGCGGCGGCGCCCGCGGCTACGTCACCAAGACGATCACCGGTCCGGAGCTCGTCGACGCGATCACCCGGGTGGCGGGCGGCGACGCGGTGTTCTCACCCCGGCTGGCCGGCTTCGTGCTCGACGCCTTCGCCGGCTCGATCGACGTCGCGGCCGTCGACGAGGACCTCGACCGGCTCACCGAGCGCGAGCGCGAAGTGATGCGCCTCATCGCCCGCGGCTACGCCTACAAGGAGGTGGCCAAGGAGCTCTACATCTCGGTGAAGACGGTGGAGACCCACATGTCCTCGGTGCTCCGCAAGCTGCAGCTCTCCAGCCGCCACGAGCTGACCAAGTGGGCCTCGGACCGCCGCCTGCTCTGATCGCCGCACGACGCCCGTCGGGGTGGTGACGATTGACAGAACGGCGCCGACGCGGTGGGGTCGGAGGATTCCCCTTCCCACTCGGAAATCGAGGCGCCCGTGGCCGACTCCGCCACCATCCCCCGTCCCGACGAGGACGACAGTGAGCTCAAGCGCTCCATCACCGGCCGCCTCCTCTTCTTCTACACGCTCGGCGACGTGCTCGGCTCGGGCATCTACGTCCTCATCGGACTGGTCGCCGCAGCCGTCGGCGGCGCGTTCTGGATCGCCTTCGCCCTCGGCGTGACCATCGCGGCGATCACCGGGTCGGCCTACGCCGAGCTGGTGACGAAGTACCCCCAGGCCGCCGGCGCCTCCCTCTACGTCAACAAGGCCTTCGGCAACCGGCCGCTCACCTTCCTGATCACCGTGTCGTTCCTCGCCGCGAGCATGGCGGCGTCGGGCTCGCTCGCCGTCGGCTTCGCGTCCTACTTCGAGACCCTGTGGTCCGGTCCGCCCGCCCTGCTCATCTCGCTGGTCTTCGTGGCGCTGCTGGTGGTCGTGAACTTCATCGGCATCACCGAGTCGGTGTGGATGAACATGCTGATGACCTTCGTCGAGGTCGCCGGCCTGCTCATCGTGCTGGTCATCGCGGTCGTCCACATCGCCGAGGGCAACGCCGACTTCGGCGTGCTCACCGAGATCGACACCTCGGGCGACTACGGCAGCCCGGCCCTGGCCGTGCTTGCCGGCATCTCGTTCTCCTTCTTCGCCATGACCGGCTTCGAGAACACGGCCAACGTCGCCGAGGAGACCATCGACCCCTACAAGGCCTTCCCGCGCTCGCTGGTCGGCGGCATGGTCGTGGCCGGCCTGGTCTACGTCCTGGTGTCGATGGCTGCCGCCCTGACGGTGCCGACCGAGACGCTGGCCACCTCGGACGCCGCGCTGCTCGAGGTCGTCAAGGCAGGCATCCTGCCGATCTCGACCGACTTCATGACCACGCTGTTCTCCATCATCGCCCTCGTCGCGATCACCAACACCACGCTGGTCACGATCGTCACCCAGCCGCGCGTCCTCTACGGCATGGCCCGCGAGGACGTGGTGCCCGCCGTCTTCGCCAAGATCCACCCGGTCCGCCGCAGTCCCTGGGTCGGCCTGATCTTCTCCGGTGCCGTGGTGGCGTCGCTGCTCGTCATCGGCACCCTCGTCACCGAGGCCGGTGGCGGCATCGACCTCGTCGGGCGCCTCGCCACCGTCACCGTCGTGCTCCTCCTGGCCATCTACGCGATCGTCATCGTGGCGTGCCTCAAGCTGCGTGGGCGCGACGAGGACCACCCGTTCTTCCGGGCCAACACGCCGCTGCTCTTCGTCGGCCTGGTCGGCAACCTCGCGATCCTCTACTTCACGATCTACGACGACCCGCACTCGCTGATCTGGTGCGCGGGCCTGCTCGGCGTCGGGTTCGTGCTCTTCCTCGCCGAGTACTTCTTCGGCAGCAAGGGCACCGGCTCGTCGACTCCGCCACTCGACCAGGAGGTCTGACATGCACGTCATCGTCGCCACGGACGGATCGCGGCAGTCGCTCGCCGCGGCCAAGCACCTCAAGTCCTTCGCGGACCCGGGGAAGGTCACCGACATCTCCGTGGTGGCGGTGATCCGCCCGCTGGCCTCGGTCGCGTTCGCCGACGACCTCTCCGAGGAGAACAAGTGGCCGGCCGGCTCGTTCCGCGACGCCGCCGAGAGCGCGGTCGCGACGATCGCGAAGGTCTTCGACGGCTGGGGACCCAAGGTGCACAAGCGCATCCGGAGCGGCTCCGCGGCCAACGAGATCATCAAGGCCGCCAAGCAGTACGACGCCGGCCTGGTCGTGGTCGCCGCCGGTGGCCGCGGGCTGAGCGACGCGGTCCTGCTGGGCAGCACCGCGCAGCGCGTGCAGCACTACGCACCCTGCCCGGTGCTCGTCGTGCGCCCCGCTCCCCGCAAGCCGCGCAAGCGCTGAGCCGCCTAGGGTGTCCGCATGGAGACCCTGCGGCTGGTGCTGCTCCTCATCCACGTCCTCGGCTTCGCCGCGCTGCTCGGCGGCCTCCTGGTGCAGGTGCGCGAGCCGCACAAGGTCGTCAACCCGCCGATGCGCGACGGAGCCGGTACGGCGTTCCTGGCCGGGCTGCTGCTCGTCGGCGTGCTCGAGGCGGGCGACACGGACGTGGACCACGCCAAGATCGGCGTGAAGTTCGGCATCGGCCTGGTCATCCTGGTCCTGGTGATGGTCAACATGCGCAAGCCGCGCATCCCGCAGGGGCTCTACCTCGGTCTGCTCGTGCTGACGGTCGCCAACATCGCGGTCGCCATCTTCTGGTCGCCCGTGCACACCTGAGGTCGGCGACCGGGGCTGTCCCACCCGCCGCCTAGGCTGGGGACGACATGAGCCCCACCGACACCTCCCTCGATCAGGCCGCGACGGACCACCCCCTCCTCGAGGGCCTCAACGAGCCCCAGCGTGCGGCCGTGACGCACGCCGGCGCGCCCCTGCTCGTCGTCGCCGGCGCCGGCTCGGGCAAGACCCGGGTGCTGACGCGTCGGATCGCCTGGCTCATCGACGAGCGCAAGGCCCACCCGGGCTCGATCCTGGCGATCACCTTCACCAACAAGGCCGCGGCCGAGATGAAGGAGCGGGTCGAGGATCTCGTCGGCCGGCGCGCCCGGATCATGTGGGTCTCGACGTTCCACTCCTCGTGCGTGCGCATCCTGCGCAAGGAGATCGACCGGGTCGGGTTCAAGTCCAACTTCTCGATCTACGACGCCGCGGACTCCAAGCGGCTGATGACGCTCGTGCTGCGCGACCTCGAGCTCGACCCCAAGCGCTACCAGCCCAACGCCGTGCTGCACTGGGTCTCGGACCAGAAGAACGAGCTGCGCGACGCCGAGGACGCCGCCAAGGAGGCCCGCAACTCGTTCGAGGAGGCCTACGCCTCGGCCTACACCCACTACCAGCGCCGCCTGCGCGAGGCCAACGCCCTCGACTTCGACGACCTCATCATGACGACGGTGCACCTGCTCCAGGCGTTCCCCGACGTGCGCGAGAACTACCGCCGCCGGTTCCGCCACGTCCTCGTCGACGAGTACCAGGACACCAACCACGCGCAGTACAGCCTCATCCAGCAGCTGTGCGGGCAGTCCTTCGAGGAGACCGGGACGGCCGACGCCGAGGAAGCAGGGGAGCGGGTCGGCCCGAGCGAGCTGATGGTCGTCGGCGACGCCGACCAGTCGATCTACGCCTTCCGCGGGGCCGACATCCGCAACATCCTCGACTTCGAGCAGGACTTCCCCGACGCGTCGACCATTCTCCTCGAGCAGAACTACCGCTCCACGCAGACGATCCTGACCGCCGCGAACTCGGTCATCGGCAACAACCGCGGGCGCAAGCCCAAGCGGCTGTGGACCGACGCGGGCGACGGCGAGCGGATCGTCGGCTACGTCTCCGACGACGAGCACGACGAGGCGCGCTTCGTCAGCGAGGAGATCGACAAGCTCGTCGACGACGCGGGGGTCCGGCCCGCCGACGTCGCGGTGTTCTACCGCACCAACGCCCAGTCCCGGGTGTTCGAGGAGGTGTTCATCCGCACCGGCCAGCCCTACAAGGTCGTGGGCGGGGTGCGCTTCTACGAGCGCCGCGAGGTCCGCGACGCGCTGGCCTACCTGCGCATGCTGGTCAACACCGCCGACGAGATCTCGCTCCGACGGGTGCTCAACACCCCCAAGCGCGGCATCGGCGACCGGGCTGAGGCCTGCATCGCCGCCCTCGCCGAGCGGGACCGGACCACCTTCTGGGAGGCGCTCACCCGCGCCGCCGAGGCGCCGGGCCTGGCGACCCGCAGCCTCAAGAACATCGAGGCGTTCGTCGCGATGGTGCAGGAGATCCAGTCGATGGTCGAGGCCGACGAGCGCCCCGACGTCATCCTCGAGTCCGTCCTGGAGCGCTCGGGCTACCTCAGCGAGCTCGAGGCGAGCGACGACCCCCAGGACGCCACCCGGGTGGAGAACCTCGCCGAGCTCGTCGCGGTCGCCCGCGAGTTCGCCGAGGACCCGCAGCCGGGTCCGAGCGCCGACCCTGCCGACATCGAGGCCGGGACCGTGGCGGTCGGCCTCGGTGACTTCCTCGAGCGGGTGGCCCTCGTGGCCGACGCCGACCAGATCCCCGACTCGCCCGACGGCGACGACTCCGGGGTCGTGACGCTGATGACGCTGCACACCGCGAAGGGGCTCGAGTTCCCCGTCGTCTTCCTCACCGGGCTGGAGGACGGCGTCTTCCCCCACCAGCGCTCGCTCGGTGACCAGCCCGAGCTGGAGGAGGAGCGCCGCCTCGCCTACGTCGGCCTCACCCGGGCCCAGCAGCGGCTCTACGTCTCCCGGGCGCTGGTCAGGTCGGCCTGGGGAGCGCCCAGCCACAACCCGGCCAGCCGCTTCCTCGACGAGCTGCCTGTCGACCTCGTCGACTGGCGCCGCACGGCCGTCGAGCAGACGCGCTGGGGGCGACCCGACCTCACCGGCGGCTCGACGCGCCTCGGCACGCCGACCGACGCCGGCCGGCGCAACTTCTCCTCAGCGGCGATGCGCGCCGACGTCGCCGCCAAGTCCAAGCCGGCCCGGCCGATCCCGAGCCTCGAGCCGGGCGACCGGGTCGTGCACGACTCGTTCGGCATGGGCACGGTCGTGGCGGTCGACGGCGTCGCGGAGAAGTCGGTCGCCTCGATCGACTTCGGCTCCGAGGGCGTCAAGCGCCTGCTGCTGCGCTACGCGCCGGTGGAGAAGCTCTAGCGGCGGGCTCCCGCCGGTCGGGACCGATGCTCGGCGTACGTCATGGGTGCTGGTCGCCGGGGCGACCGTCGGCGATGACGCTGCTGCCGTACGTCATGGGTGCTGGTCGCCGGGGCGACCGCCGGCCATGACGCTGTCGTACGTCATGGCCCGGCCTCGGTCACGGAACGATGCCGTGCTCGACGAAGGCCTGGAACGGGTCGACGGGGTCGCCGCCGCCGGGCCGCACCTCGAGGTGGAGGTGGGAGCCGGTCACGTTGCCGGTGGTGCCGACGGTGCCGATGACCTCGCCGCCGTTGACGCGGTCGCCGACCGAGACGTAGGTCGACGTCTGGTGGCAGAACCAGATCTCGGTGCCGTCGTCGAGGGTGATGACCGTCTTGTTGCCGTAGGCCCCGTCGTAGCCGGTCTCGGTGACCGTGCCGTTGGCGACCGCGATGATCGGGTCACCGCTGTTGGCGTTGAAGTCCAGGCCGGTGTGGTAGCTGGCCCAGAGGCCGTACTGCCCGAACGTCGCGGTGATGCCGTAGCTCTCGAGGGGGAGAACCCACTTGTTCTCCTTGATCTTCGCCGCCTGCTGCTCGGCGGCCCGGCGCATCTCCTCGAGCTTGGCCGCACGCTCGGCCATCTGCTTCTCGGCCAGGGCGAGGAGCTCGGGATCGGTCTCCTCGCCGGCCTCGCGGGTGGCGCTGCGGCTCGCGATGGCACCGCGGCGCGCGAGCGCCTGGCCGCTGATCGAGCCGACGGCGCCGCTGGCCTCGAGGGAGGAGCCCGTGGGGGTCAGGTTCGAGACGCCGGCACCGGACGCGGTGACGGCTCCACCGGCGGAGATGGCCAGGACGGCGACACCTGCCACGAGGGGCAGGGAAGGCAGGCTGCGGACCGCCGAGCGGCGGGGCGGCGTCGATGCGCGCCGCTTGCCGGTCACGGGTGCAGCCGGTGCCGAGGTGCGACGCTTGGGAGCGCGCTCCGCTCGGTGGTTGCCCATAGGGGTATTTACCAATCTGCCGGGTCAGGGGGGTCGGGTCGGCAAGACCGCGCACGACTGTAACGGAAAGATCACGGGAAAGTGCAACCCTCGACCAAATCGGTGGAGGTACCCGCCTCACCGGCCGCTATGCGGACGCCCGAGCAGCCGCCGGCTCGGCCGCCCGATCAGACGCGGGCCGCCTGGTAGCGCTCCAGCGCCTCCGCGCGCTCCGCGGCGTGGTCGACGATCCGGGGCGGGTAGCCATGCTCGTAGCCGACGTCGGACTTCCACGGCTCGTGCGCGGCCTTGCCGGGCAGGTGCGCGAGCTCGGGGACCCAGCGGCGTACGTAGTCGCCCTGCGGGTCGAACTTGAGGCCCTGCGTCACGGGGTTGAAGACCCGGAAGTAGGGCGAGGCGTCCGTGCCGGTGCCGGCCACCCACTGCCAGCCGTGGTTGTTGGACGCCACGTCGCCGTCGATCAGCAGGTCGAGGAAGTGGCGCGCCCCGACCCCCCACCACACGTGGAGGTCCTTGGTGAGGAACGAGGCGGTGATCATCCGCAGCCGGTTGTGCATCCAGCCCACCTGCATCATCTGGCGCATCCCCGCGTCCACGATGGGATAGCCGGTCGTGCCGCTCTTCCACGCCTCGATCGCGTCAACCGGGTCGTCGTAGCGCATCCCGCGCAGTGCCGGCTTGAGGTCGGCCCAGGCGGAGGCGGGGTGGTGCCACAGCACGTCGGCGTAGAACTCGCGCCAGGCGATCTCGTTGGCGTACGTCGAGCGGGTGTCCATCTCGGCCAGCAGGGACCGCGGGTGCAGGACCCCGAGGTGGAGGTAGGGCGACAGGCGCGACGTGCCGTCGTGGTCGGGCCGGTTGCGCTCGGTCTTGTAGTGGCGCAGGCCGTCGTCGCGGAAGGCGCGCCACCGGCGCCATGCGGCGTCCTCGCCGGCCCCGGGCAGGTCGAGCGGTGCGTCGGCCACGGCCTGCTCGAGGAGGCGGACCGCCTTCGGGTCCGAGTCGGCCGGCACGAGGTCGGGGGACCGGGGCGCGGCCGCGGGCTCGGGCCACCCGCGCTCGCGCCAGGCCCGCGCGTAGGCGCTGAAGACCTGGTAGGGCCCGCCGCTGCCGTTGCGCACCAGGCCGGGCCCGACGGCGTACGGCGAGCCGGTGGGCACGAGCTCGACGCGTCCGCCGACCGCGTCGTCGCGGCGGCGGCCGTAGGGCGTGGTCTCGGCCGAGACGTGCACGCGGCGTCCGTCCGCGAGCCGCGGCACGACCTCGCGCGGGTCGCCGTGGTGGATGGCGAGCGGGATGCGCTCGGCGAGCGAGAGGACGTTGGCGGCGAGCCAGGCGCGGCGCGCGGCCCCGGCGCCGTCCCACACGGCCGGGTCGACGACGAACAGCGCCGCCGCCGGCCCCTCGTCGAGCGCCGCGAGGAGCGCGGGGTTGTCGCGCAGCCGCAGGTCGCGCCGGAACCACATCACCGAGGTGCTCGAGGTGGACATGTCCTCCAACGTAGCCCGACCGTGTAGCCCGACGGTGTGCTCCGACGGTGACGACCACCACGCGCACCCGACCTCGTGCGACCCACCGGACAGGACTAGGGTGCCGAGAGGAAATCCCGCGCACTGTTGCAGACGAAAAGGACTGGGTACGCCGTGGATCTGATGGAGTTTCAGGCGAAGGAGCTCTTCGCCAAGCATGGAGTGGTGACCACCCTGGGTGTCGTCGCCGAGACCCCGGAGGCCGCCCGAGCAGCCGCCGAGGAGATGGGCGGGGTCACGGTCGTCAAGGCGCAGGTCAAGGCCGGCGGCCGCGGCAAGGCCGGTGGCGTGAAGATCGCCAAGACCGCCGACGAGGCCGAGTCCTACGCCCGCGACATCATCGGGATGGAGATCAAGGGCCTGCGCGTCAACCGCGTCCTGGTCACCCCGGCGACGCCGCCGGTGGAGGAGTACTACTTCTCCTTCCTGCTCGACCGCTCCAACCGCTCGCACCTGTGCATCGCATCGGTCGAGGGCGGCGTGGAGATCGAGGAGGTCGCCAAGACCAACCCCGACGCCGTGAAGCAGATCCGGATCGACGCCCTCGAGGGCGTCACGCCGGAGAAGGCCGCCGCGATCGTCGACGAGGCGAAGTTCCCCGCCGAGCTGCGCGACCAGGCCATCGAGATGGTCCAGAAGCTGTGGCAGGTCTACGTCGAGGAGGACGCCACCCTCGTCGAGGTCAACCCGCTCGCCCGCCTCGAAGGCGACAAGCTCGAGGCGCTGGACGGCAAGGTGTCCCTCGACGACAACGCCTCGGAGGTCCGCCACCCCGACCACGAGCAGTTCGAGATCCGCGAGGAGGCCGACCCCCTCGAGGCGAAGGCCAAGGACAAGGGCCTCAACTACGTCAAGCTCGACGGCCAGGTCGGCATCATCGGCAACGGCGCGGGGCTCGTGATGAGCACCCTCGACGTCGTCGCGTACGCCGGTGAGGCCCACGGCGGCGTGAAGCCCGCCAACTTCCTCGACATCGGCGGCGGCGCCAACGCCCAGGTGATGGCCGACGGCCTCGACGTGATCCTCAACGACGAGCAGGTCAAGAGCGTCTTCGTCAACGTCTTCGGCGGCATCACGGCGTGCGACGAGGTCGCCAACGGCATCAAGGGTGCCCTGGAGATCCTCGGCGACAGCGCCACCAAGCCGCTCGTCGTGCGCCTCGACGGCAACAACGTCGACAAGGGCCGCGCGATCCTCGACGAGCTCAACCACCCGCTGGTCACCCAGGTCGACACGATGGACGGCGCGGCCGACAAGGCCGCCGAGCTCGCCCACCAGGCCTGAGAGAGAGAACTGAACCGATGAGCATCTACCTCAACAAGGACAGCAAGATCATCGTCCAGGGCATGACGGGCGGCATGGGTGCCAAGCACACCACGCTGATGGTCGAGTCCGGCGCCAACATCGTCGGCGGCGTCAACGCACGCAAGGCCGGCACCACCGTCGAGCTCGGCGGCAAGGAGCTCCCCGTCTACGGCTCGGTCGCCGAGGCGATGAAGGAGACCGGCGCCGACGTGTCCGTCGCCTTCGTCCCGCCGGCGTTCACCAAGGACGCCTGCATCGAGGCCATCGACGCCGAGATCCCGCTCCTGGTCGTCATCACCGAGGGCGTGCCGGTGCTCGACACCGCCGAGGTCGTGCAGTACCTCGAGGGCAGGTCCACCCGCATGATCGGCCCGAACTGCCCGGGCATCATCACGCCGGAGGAGTCGCTGGCCGGCATCACCCCGCACACGATCGCGGGCAAGGGCCCCGTCGGCCTGGTCTCCAAGTCGGGCACGCTGACCTACCAGATGATGTTCGAGCTCAAGGACTTCGGCTTCACGACCGCCATCGGCATCGGCGGCGACCCGATCATCGGCACCACCCACATCGACGCGCTCGAGGCCTTCGAGAACGACCCGGAGACCAAGGCGATCGTGATGATCGGCGAGATCGGCGGCGACGCCGAGGAGCGCGCGGCGGCCTACATCAAGGAGCACGTCACCAAGCCGGTCGTCGGCTACGTGGCCGGGTTCACCGCCCCCGAGGGCAAGACCATGGGCCACGCCGGCGCCATCGTGTCCGGCTCCTCGGGCACCGCGCAGGCCAAGAAGGAGGCCCTCGAGGCCGCCGGAGTCAAGGTCGGCAAGACGCCGTCCGAGACCGCGGCCCTGATGCGCGAGGTCCTTCAGAACCTCTGATCGGCACCCGCGCCCGGGCGATCCGGACGGCTCCCCTCCAGACGGCTCCGCAGGTCATCCTGCGGGGCCGTCCGGCCGTCGTGGCGGATCTCGTGCCGGGTCGGCCGCCTCGCCTCCCAGAGCACGCGCCAGACGACGTGGGCGCCGAGCAGACGGACCGGCGCCACCGGAGAGACGCGCCGTGGCGACGGGAGGGTTGGGCAGGCCGAGCTGGCCAGCGTCGAAGGAATGGACATGTCTAGCACCCCGTTTTCGTGAACACACACATCGCTGGGACGATCCTTCCGGTGGTCTCGGTGACCTCGTCGGCCTGGCTGCCCAGCGATGCAAGCGACCCCTCACCGTACGTGGTGACCATCACTCGTGCCGAGCCCACACGCGTGACCTGGAAGACCGAGCTGCCCAGGCCGTCGCTGTAGGTCAGGCCCACCGTGACCGTGTCGTGCCCCGTGTCCCGGTCGAGCACCGTCCACACCTGGTTGCGGACCGTGCGGCAGTCGGAGGCGGCCGCGCGCAGCACGTCCATCGCGCCGACGGCCAGCTCGGCGTCCGCGTGGACGACCAGCTCGCGGCCCTCGAAGTACTCGGGGCCTGATGCTCCGGTGACCAGGCGGCGGACGCCACCGGGGGTGGCCGGCTGGGGCCACACGACGCGACCGCACATCTCCACCTCGCCCATCCCGTCCCCGTCGGGCGAGGGGGCGGACACGGTGGTGTCGCCGCCGTCCGCGGGGAGCCCGACGTCGAGGGGGAAGTCCTCGGGGACGGCAGAGGGCCCCTGGGTCGGCTCCGTCGGCTCCGTCGGCTGCGTCGGCTCCGTCGGCTGCTGGGTCGGCTGCTGGGTCGGCTGCTGGGCCGTCGTGTCGTCGTCGAACATGCGCAGCGCGGCGGTGGCCTCCCGGAGGGGCGCGACGGTCGAGGCGACGCCCTCCTCGAGCTCGTCCGCCGTCCACTGGCCGTAGGTCGAGGTGACGAGCAGCGCCGCCCCGGCCGGCAGGACGTGGACGACGGTGGCGCCGTCCCCCGGCTCGCCACCGATGGTCCAGGTCTGCACGAGGGTGGAGGCGGGTGCCGGGCCGAACGGCGACGCGCGCACCTCGGTGAGCGTCTCGGTGTCGCCCGCCCGGTCGGGCGTCTCGCACGCCGACGCCAGGTCGCTGATCGTCGTGGCCAGCCGGCCGGCCTCGTCGGCGCTGCCGAGGAGCACCAGCTCCCGGGTGTCGGCCGACTCGCCGCCGCTGTTGTCGGCGACCATCCGGTCCCGGAGTCCCAGGCCGCGGAGCGGCGTGCTGTGGCACAGCGTCAGGTCGCGGAGGCCGGTGCCGCTGCGCGACGTCGCGATGCGGTCGCCCGGTCCACCCATCCCGCTGGCCAGCGGGAAGTCGTCCGGGATCTCGGTGCGGGCGGGCTGCCCCGACGAGTCCGCGGCGCTGCCGCCCGAGGAGGCGGAGGCGTCCGGCGACCGGCCACCGCAGGAGGACAGTGCCAGCGCGCCGGCCAGCGCCCACGCCAGGGCCGGCACGGCTCCCGTCCGGGGGTGCAGGCGTCGCGTCATGCCCGGTATGACCACGGCGGCGGCCGAAAGGTTGCGCCAGGATCGCCCCGGATCCCACACCGGGTCACGCAGGGCTCAGGAGCTGAGCGTGGCCAGGCGCTCGAGGACCCGCCGCGACAGCGCGACGAAGTCGGTCCGCGACATCGTCATGTCGCGGTCGGGGGCGAAGCCGAGCTGCGACACCGCGGTGCCGTCGCGCACGATCGCCATCAGGAACGGGAACGACTGCCGGTCGTTGAGCTCGATCGTCAACGACCAGACGCTGAGGTCGGTGGCCCGGGACGAGGTGGACGCCAGCGGGGTGACGGTGGTGCCGAGGTTGGCCCGGCCGCAGTCGCGGATGCGGCTGCGCACCTGCTCGACGAAGTCGCGGGCCCGGGCCGCCTCCATGGCCCCGACCGTCTGGGTGAGGCCGAGCTGCGAGGCGTTGGGGGTCTCGGGGAAGAGGAAGGTCCGGGTCAGCGCCTTGCGGATGCCCTTGCCCTGGAAGCTCGTCCGGTCGCACCGCGTGGCGGCGTAGTTGGTCCGGGCCCGCTCGGGGTCGGTGCCCACCCACGGGCCGCGCACGGCCGAGACCGGCGGGAGGTCGACGACGGACAGCACGCCGGGCGGCGTACCGACGTCGAGCGGGCCGATGGCCCGGGCACGGGCGCGACCGGCGCAGGTGGCGGCGCCCTCGGAGCCGCACAGCCCGTTGACGGCGGCGGCCAGGCCGGTGGTCGCGGTCCGGTCGCTGACGGGCTTGCCCTGGCTGCGCACCACGTGGGTGACGACCATGCTGCCGGTGCGGGCCACGCCGACGGAGATGGTGGCCGGCTGCCTGCCCCACGTGCGGAGCCGGAACGTGCGGGCCTCGTCGCCGACGCGCTTGACCGTCCGGGTGGAGAGCAGCTGCGTGCGGGGATCGATGCAGCCGGCGTACCACATGGACGCCGTCTCGAAGCCCTGCTCGGCTCGCCGCTCGCCGCGCGACAGCTCGACCAGCTCGACGGCGGTCGACTCGATGCGGCTGACCTGCTCCTTGCGGGTGCGCTGCCGCTGGCCCCGGCCGACCTGCTTCTCCACGGTCCGGGTGGCCGAGCCGCGCCACGTGCGGGCGAGGGCGGTCACGGCGGCGGGGTCGGCGTAGCGCTCGCGCTGGCAGGGGGCGAGCAGCCCGTCGCCGCCGAGGTTGTCGGTGGTCGCGGTCTCGCGCCAGTCCAGTCCGGCGCCGTAGCGCTGCATCTGGTCGGGAGAGAGCAGTGCGTCCGCGCTGATGAGCTCCTCGCCCCCGGAGCTGGCGGACGGCGCGTGGACGGTGACGCCGGTGGTGGCCTTCTCCTCGCTCAGGCTGGTCGCCTCGGCACCCGCGCCCGTCGCGACGAGGGAGCCGGAGACCACGAGGGCGGCCGTCGCCACGGCGGCGCCGATCGCCGTGTGCGTACGACGCCGCGCGGCCCCGGCGCGCCGGATCACCGTGGCCCGGGGCCAGCGCGTCGACTCGAGGGGCGCCGCCAGGTCGTGGAGCAGCCGCGCGACCTCCGTCGTGGGGACGTCGCGGTGCAGGGAGAACTGGGCGGTCGCCGTCTGCAGCTCGCGCTCGGCGTCGGAGCGGGGCAGGCCCACCTCGCGGGAGATGTCGGAGAGGGAGAGCGTCGAGAGGCCGTTGAGCACGAGCAGCTCGCGCTGGCGTGCGGTGAGCTTGGAGAGCGCGTCGAGGGTGGCGCGCGCCTCGGCGTCGAGCGCCTTGTCGCGGTGCCAGATGCGGGCGGTGTGCCGGCGCCGGGCACGGCCCAGCGCGATCGGGCGGACGTAGCCGTCGCGGTCCTCGAGGGCCCCGACCTTGCGCCAGTGGTGCCACGCGACGACGAACGCGTCCCGCACGGCCGCGCGGGCCGCCGGCGCGTCGCCGGTCATCGCGTAGGCCTCGTGCAGGAGTCGGGTGCGTGTCTCGACGTAGTAGGCGTCGAACGTCTCGGGGCTCCTCATGACCGCTCCACGGTACGGGAGGGGCCCACGACGCGCACAACCCGACCGCAGCGGCGGCGAGGCCGCGCTGGGCGGCGTGGGAGCGTGATCCGTCCGGCCGGCCGGGTGATGATGGCCCGGTCATGACGTCGCTCCTCACCCGACCCGACAGCGCCCGGGCTGCCGCTGCGCGCCCGCGCCCCCTGGTCCTGATCGCGACGCTCGGCGGGGCGCTGGCCGCCCTGGGGCCGCTCGTCGTGCTGCTGGCGGCCGGTGTGATCGGCTGGTTCGTCACCGACGCGGGCGTGCACGGCGCACCCCGCGACGGGATGCGGATGGGCGCGCTCGCCTGGCTCGCCGGCCACGGCTCCG
This sequence comes from Nocardioides renjunii, assembly GCF_034661175.1. Classification (NCBI taxonomy): domain Bacteria; kingdom Bacillati; phylum Actinomycetota; class Actinomycetes; order Propionibacteriales; family Nocardioidaceae; genus Nocardioides; species Nocardioides renjunii. The sequence continues at coordinate 1,012,272 of NZ_CP141058.1, forward strand.
GCCTGACGGTCATGGGGGCGCGGATCACCCTCGTGCCGCTCGGCATCACGGCCGTCGCGGCGTGGTCGATGTGGCGCCTCGGCCACCGCGTCGGCGACTCGGTGTCCGGCCACGGTCCCGACGCCGACCGGATCTCCGACGGTGAGCGCGACCTCACCGTCCCGATCGCCATCGGCACGTTCTTCGCCGGCTACGCCGTGGTCGCCGTGGTGGTCGCCACCCTGGCCGCCGGTTCCGCTGTCGACCCCTCCGTGCCCCGCGTGCTGGGCTGGACGCTGCTGCTCACCGCCGCTGTCGCCGCCCCCGCCATCGCCGTCGGCTCGGGCCGCGCCGCGATCTGGGCGGCGCTCGTGCCGGCCGCCGTGCGTGCGGGAGCCGTCGTGGCGGGCGCCGTGCTGCGGAGCCTGCTGCTGGTCTCGGGCCTGCTCTTCGTCGTCGCGCTCGGACTGTCCTTCGGTGACGCGGCCACGATGACCTCCAGCCTGCACCCCAGCCCGTCGGAGGCCGGCCTCTACGCCCTGGTCAACGCCGCCTTCCTGCCCAACGCCGTGCTGTGCGCCGGCTCCTGGCTCCTCGGGCCCGGCTTCGCGGTCGGCGGCGCCACGCTGGTCTCGCCCGGCGCGGTCGTGCTCGGCCCGCTCCCGGTGGTGCCGCTCCTGGCCGCCCTCCCCGCAGCCGGTACGCCGCCGGGCTGGGTCGGTGCCCTGATGCTCCTGCCGCCCGTGGTGGCCGCGGTCGCCGCCCACCGTGCCCTGCGCACCCGGCCGCTGACCTGGGACCGGATCGCGCTCGCCGGCTGCGGTGGCGGTCTCGCGGCCGGCGTGGGGTTCGCCGTCCTCGCCTCGCTCGCCGGGGGCGCGGCCGGACCCGGCCGGATGCGGTTCGTGGGCCCGTTCGTGCCCGACGTGCTGGTGCACGCGATGACCGCGTGCGGCGTCGGCGCCCTCCTCGGTGCGTCGGTCCTCGCCCTCCCGGCGTGGCGCGCGGCGCGGGCACGGAGCGACGAGCCCGCGCCCGCACCGACGACCGCACCGACGACCGCACCGACGGCCGCACCGACCACCGCACCGACCACCGCTCCCGAGGACTGACGTGGGGGCCGGACACGGCCACGGCCACTCGTCGCTGGGGCCGCTGCCGCGACACCTGCGGATGGTGGTGGCCCTCGTGGTCGGACCGCTCGTCCTCGCGACCGTGGTGGGCCTCGCCCTGCTCTGGCCCGACGGCGACCTCGAGCTCGCCGGCCCGGGGACCGACGTGGAGCGGGGCACCGCCGAGGTGCGCTCCGTCGTCACCTGCGACCTCGGCGAGGGCTGCCAGCAGGCCGAGGTCGAGCTGCTGAGCGGGCCCGGTGCCCCGGGCGAGGCGCTGGCGCTGCTGCCCTTCGGCGAGAACGCACCCGACGTGCAGGCCGGCGACCGGATCGTCGTCTCGTTCACCGAGCAGGCCCCGGCGGGGGAGCAGTACGTCTTCCAGGACTTCGACCGCGGCCCGCCGCTGCTCACGCTGCTGGTCCTGTTCGCGGTGGGCGTCCTGGCGCTGTCGCGCTGGCGCGGCATCGGCGCGCTCGCCAGCCTGGCGTACTCCCTCGTGCTCATCGCGGTCTTCACGCTGCCCGCCATCATGGAGGGCTCCCCGCCGCTCGCGGTCGCGGTGGTGACCGCCGCCGCGATCATGCTCGTCACGCTCTACCTCTCCCACGGCTTCGACGTCCGCTCGACGGTGGCGATGCTCGGCACCCTCGTGTCGCTCCTCGTGATCGGCGGCGTCGGCTGGGTGTTCACCGAGGTCGGGCACTTCACGGGGCTCGTCGACGAGGGCAGCCAGTACATCTCCGGCATCGCGGCGCAGGTCGACCTCCGCGGACTGCTGCTGGCCGGGCTGGTGATCGGCGCCCTCGGCGTCCTGGACGACGTGACCGTCACCCAGACCTGGGCCGTGTGGGAGCTCGCCGACGTGGACCCGGAGGCGAGCGCCAGGTCGCTGTTCGCCCGGGCGATGCGGATCGGTCGCTCGCACGCCGCGTCGACCGTCAACACGCTCGTGCTCGCCTACGTCGGCGCGACGCTGCCGCTGATGCTGGTGTTCTCCGCGCTCGAGCTGCCGTTCGGGATCGCGGTGAGCCAGGAGGTCGTGGCCCAGGAGGTGGTGCGCGGACTCGTCGGCGGCCTCGGCATCCTCGCCGCCGTCCCGGTCACGACGGCGATCGCCGCACTGGTCGCCGGCCGCCTGGTCCGCGAGAGGTCCGCGGGCGCCGGGCCGTCCCGCCGCGCCTCGCACCGCGCATAGGATCCACGCGTGCAGCAGCCCACGCGCCTCGTCGTCCTCGTCTCCGGGTCCGGCACCAACCTGCAGGCCCTGCTCGACGCCTGCACCGACCCGGCGTACGGCGCCCGCGTCGTGGCGGTCGGTGCCGACCGCGACGGCATCGAGGGACTGGCGCGCGCCGAGCGCGCCGGCGTCCCGACGTTCGTCCGCTCGCTGTCGGACTTCGAGACCCGCGACGGGTGGGACGCCGCCCTCGCGACCGTCGTCGAGCGCTTCGAGCCGAACCTGGTGGTCTCGGCCGGCTTCATGAAGCTGCTCTCGACCGACTTCCTCGCGAAGTTCCTCACCCTCAACACCCACCCCGCGCTGTGCCCGGCGTTCCCCGGCATGCACGGCCCGCGCGACGCCCTCGACCACGGCGTCAAGGTCACCGGCGCCACGCTCTTCGTCGTCGACGCGGGCGTCGACACCGGTCCGATCGTGGCGCAGGTGCCGGTCACGGTGGAGGAGGGCGACGACGTCGCGTCGCTGCACGAGCGGATCAAGACCGCGGAGCGCGCCATGCTGGTCGAGGCGGTCGGGCGGATCGCGCGGGAGGGGATCACGGTCGAGGGCCGCCGGGTTCGCATCGGCGCCGGTGCTCGGTAGGGTTCGACCACACGACTGGCGCAGGTGGGCCACCACCAGGGAGTGACGCGCGAGGGCATCGAACGCCTGGGTGCCCCCGACTCGAAACCGACCGAGGAGTCCCGTGTCCCCTGAAGCCGCTGAGGCCCGCACCCCGATCAAGCGAGCACTCGTCTCCGTCTACGACAAGACCGGTCTCGACGACCTCGTCCGCGCCCTGCACGACGCCGGCGTGGAGCTGGTCTCGACCGGTGGCTCCGCCGCGCTCATCGACTCGCTCGGCCTGCCCGTCACCCGCGTCGAGGACCTCACCGGGTTCCCCGAGTGCCTCGACGGCCGCGTCAAGACGCTGCACCCGCGCGTGCACGCCGGGATCCTCGCCGACCGGCGCCTCGAGTCCCACGTCGCGCAGCTCGAGGAGCTCGACATCGAGCCGTTCGACCTCGTCGTGAGCAACCTCTACCCGTTCACCGACACCGTCGCGTCCGGCGCCTCCCCGGACGAGTGCGTCGAGCAGATCGACATTGGCGGTCCCTCGATGGTCCGCGCGGCGGCCAAGAACCACCCGAGCGTCGCCATCGTCACCTCGCCCGCGGCGTACGACGACGTGCTGGCCGCCGTGGCCGCCGGCGGGTTCACGCTCGCCGAGCGCCGGCGCCTGGCCGCGGAGGCGTTCGTCCACACCACGACCTACGACGTGCACGTGGCCTCCTGGATGGGCAACGTGCTCGCCGACACCAGCGACGGCTCGGGCTTCCCGGCGTGGATGGGCGCCACGTGGAGCAAGGAGGCGGTGCTGCGCTACGGCGAGAACCCCCACCAGCGCGCCGCGCTCTACAGCAACGGATTCCTCCCCGAGGGTCCGGGACTCGCCCAGGCGACCCAGCACCACGGCAAGGAGATGTCCTACAACAACTACGTCGACGCCGACGCGGCCCGCCGGGCGGCGTACGACTTCGACGAGCCGGCCGTCGCGATCATCAAGCACGCCAACCCGTGCGGCATCGCCGTCGGCGAGGACGTCGCCGCGGCGCACCGCAAGGCCCACGAGTGCGACCCGGTCAGCGCCTTCGGCGGCGTCATCGCCACCAACGTGCCCGTCTCCGTCGCGATGGCCGAGCAGGTCGCCGAGATCTTCACCGAGGTCGTCGTCGCCCCGGGCTACGAGGACGGCGCGATCGAGGCGCTGCGGGCCAAGAAGAACATCCGGGTGCTCGAGTGCCCCCCGCTCGTCCGCGGTGGCGCCGAGATGCGCGCGATCTCGGGCGGCCTCCTGCTGCAGGAGCGCGACGTCCTCTCGGCCGAGGTCGAGGGCGGCGGCGACGACCCCGCCACGTGGACGCTGGCCACCGGCGAGGCCGCCTCCGAGGACGTGCTGGCCGACCTCGCCTTCGCGTGGCGCGCCTGCCGCGCGGTGAAGTCCAACGCGATCCTGCTCGCCGCCGACGGCGCCTCCGTCGGCGTCGGCATGGGCCAGGTCAACCGGGTGGACTCCTGCCGGCTCGCCGTCGAGCGGGCGGGGGAGCGGGTGACGTCCGCGGTGGCGGCCTCGGACGCCTTCTTCCCCTTCGCCGACGGTCCGCAGATCCTCATCGACGCCGGGGTCCGCGCGATCGTCCAGCCCGGCGGCTCGGTGCGCGACGCCGAGGTGGTGGCCGCCTGCGAGGCGGCCGGCGTGACGATGTACCTCACCGGCACGCGCCACTTCTTCCACTGATGGCCGACGTCCCTAGACTGACCGCCGTGACGGCACAGACCCTGGACGGCGCGGCGACGCTGCGCACCATCAAGGCGGAGCTCGCCCAGCGCGTCGCCGCCCTCGCCGAGCAGGGGGTCACCCCGGGACTCGGCACGGTGCTCGTCGGCGACGACCCCGGCTCGCACTGGTACGTCGGTGCGAAGCACAAGGACTGTGCCGAGATCGGCATCACCTCGATCCGCCGCGACCTGCCGGCCACGGCCACCCAGGCCGAGGTGGAGGCCGTCATCGACGAGCTCAACGCCGACGACCAGTGCACCGGCTTCATCGTCCAGCAGCCCACCGGGCTCGACGAGTTCGCCCTGCTGTCGCGCGTCGACCCCGACAAGGACGTCGACGGCCTGCACCCCACCAACCTCGGCAAGCTCGTCCTCGGCGAGGCCGGCCCGCTGCCGTGCACCCCGGTCGGCTCCATCGAGCTCCTCCGCCGGCACGACGTGCAGATCGCCGGCGCGGAGGTGGTCGTCGTGGGCCGCGGCATCACGGTGGGTCGCCCGCTCGGGCTGCTGCTGACCCGGCGCTCCGAGAACGCGACCGTCACGCTGTGCCACACCGGCACCGTCGACCTCGCCGCCCACGTGCGCAACGCCGACATCGTCGTCGCTGCCGCGGGCGTGCCCGGCATCATCACCGCCGACATGGTCAAGCCCGGCGCGGCCGTCCTCGACGTGGGCGTCTCGCGCGTCGAGGGCAAGGTGACCGGCGACGTGCACCCCGACGTGTGGGAGGTCGCGGGCTGGGTCTCGCCCAACCCCAGGGGCGTCGGTCCGATGACCCGCGCGATGCTGCTCACCAACATCGTGGAGATCGCCGAGAAGTCCCTGCGGTCCTGACATGACGGAGTCCGAGCACGGCGACGGCCGGGAGGACGACGGGCGACGCTACCCGTCCACCATCGGCGGCGCGTTCTACCTGCTCGTCCTCGTGACCGTCGGTGTCGCGATGGTGCTGGTCGTGCTCGAGGAGTGGCGCACGGGCATCCGGCTGATGGGCGGAGCGCTCGTCTTCGCCGCCCTGGTCCGGCTCCTGCTCCGCAACCGCGACGCCGGCATGCTCGCCGTACGCCACAAGGTGCTCGACGCGGCGATCCTGTCCTTGCTCGGCGGGTCGCTCGTCTTCCTCGCCGGCTCGATCCCCAACCAGCCGGGCGGCTTCTGAGACGACGACGACCGGGCACCCGCGTGGGGGCCCGGCCGTCGTCGGTCGCTCAGGTCAGGCCGCCTCAGACAAGCCCCAGCTCGGTGACCGCGGAGCGCTCGTCGGCGAGCTCGGCGGTCGAGGCGTCGATGCGGGCGCGGGAGAAGTCGTCGATCTCCAGGCCCTCGACGATCGACCAGTCGCCGCCGGAGGTGGTGACGGGGAACGACGAGACGAGGCCCTCGGGGACGTCGTACTCGCCGCTGGACACGACCGCCATCGAGACCCAGTCGTCCTGCGCCGAGCCGAACAGCCAGTCCCGGGCGGCGTCGATGGTCGCGGACGCGGCCGAGGCGGCCGAGGACGAGCCGCGGGCGTCGATGATGGCGGCGCCGCGCTTGGCGACGGTCGGGATGAAGTCGTTCTCCAGCCAGCCCTGGTCGCCCACGAGCTCGGCGGCGTTCTGGCCGTTGACCTCGGCGTGGAAGAGGTCGGGGTACTGGGTGGCCGAGTGGTTGCCCCAGATCGTCATCTTCTTGATGTCGGTGACGCTGGCACCGGTCTTCGCCGCGAGCTGGGAGATCGCCCGGTTGTGGTCGAGGCGGGTCAGCGCGGAGAAGCGCTCGCGCGGGATGTCGGGGGCGTTGCTCATCGCGATGAGCGCGTTGGTGTTGGCCGGGTTGCCGGTGACACCGATGCGCACGTCGTCGGCCGCGACCGCGTTGAGGGCCTTGCCCTGGGCGGTGAAGATCGCACCGTTGGCCGAGAGCAGGTCGCCGCGCTCCATGCCGGGACCGCGCGGGCGGGCACCGACGAGCAGGGCGAGGTTGACGCCGTCGAAGATCTTCTCGGCGTCCGCACCGATCTCGACGCCGGCGAGGTGCGGGAACGCGCAGTCGTCGAGCTCCATGACGACGCCCTCGAGCGCCTTGAGGGCGGGCTCGATCTCGAGCAGTCGCAGCTCGATCGGGCGGTCCCCGGCGAGTGCCCCGCTGGCGAGGCGGAAGAGCAGGCTGTAGCCGATCTGGCCGGCGGCGCCGGTGACGGCGACCTTGAGGGGTTCAGCGGAGGTCACGGTGGTTACTCCTCGCGAGGTGAGGTCGATGAGGTCTGTCCCGCTGACGCTAGCAGCGGGGGGCGGCTGGCATGCTGGCGCCCATGTGGGGAGCCGTACGACGCCTGGCGGGCCTCGCCGCGGCCGGGGTCCTGGCCGCCGGGCTCGCCGGCTGCGCGGGCATCGGCCAGCCCGCGCCGTACGACTCGCAGGGGATCAACGGGCTCGTCATCCCGACGCCGTCGCCGGACCCCGACGACTTCGTCGACGCCGTCGACAACCCCTGGCTCGCCCTGGAGCCGGGCGCGGCGTGGCGCTACACGGTCACCGAGGACGGGCGGACCGTGGGCACCATCGACGCCGAGGTGCTCGACACCACCACCGAGGTGGCCGGGCTGACCGCCACCGCCGTGCGGACCACCACTGACCTCGACGGAGCCGACCGGGACGACCGGGACGTGGAGGAGACGCGGTTCTACGCCCAGGACGACGACGGCAACGTCTGGCTGGTGGGCGCCGACTCGTTCCCCGGGGCCAGCTGGCGCGCCGGGGAGGGCAACGCCGAGGCGGGGCTGGCGATGCCGGCCGACCCGCGACTGGGCGACGGGTGGCTGGCCTTCCGTCTTGCCGACGGTCGGGAGAACGTCGTGAGGATCGAGGACCAGTCGCGCCAGATGCTGCAGACGCGCGACGAGGCCGGCACCGCGACGCGCAGGGTCTACGAGTCGGGAGTCGGCCTCGTCAGCGTCGAGGACCTCGACGCCGGCTGGCTGGCCGTGCGCGAGCGCTAGTCGGGGCGGCGCACCTGGGTGCGGCCGTCGTCGTCGCCGTCGGGGTTGCCCCAGTGGCCGGGCGCGCTCTGCCCGGGCTGTCCCGGCTGGCCGGGCTGCTGGGCCGGAGGAGCACCCCACTGCCCGGGCTGGGCCGGCGGCTGCTGCGGGGCCGGCTGGCCCCACTGGCCGGGTGCCACCGGGGGTGCGCCCTGGGGTGCGCCCTGTGGTGCGCCCTGGGGTGCGCCGTAGGCGGGGTCGGGCTGCTGCGGCGGCACGGGCTGGCCCCACTGCTGCTGCGGGGGAGCGCCCCACGCGGCACCGGGCTGGCCCCAGCCGCCCTGCTGGCCCTGGTTCCACTGGGCCTCGTAGTTGCCGGGGACGAACTGGTCCTTGCGACCGCCGCCGAAGCTGAGGCCGGAGCCCGCGACGGGGGTGGCGCCCTGGCCGAAGAGCACGGGGTAGGTGAGCCCGGCGATCGCCGCACCGAGGAGCGGCGCGAGCACGAAGAGCCACAGCTGGACGATCGCGTCGGTGCCGGCGAAGACGCCGACCCCGATGGAGCGGGCGGGGTTGACCGAGGTGCCGGTCGCCGCCATCGAGGCGAAGTGGATCATCGCGAGCGACAGGCCGATGGCCAGCGGACCGAGCGCCACGTTGACCTCGTTGCGCTCGTCGGTGACCGCGAGGATCACCCAGAGGAAGACGGCCGTCATGAGCGTCTCGAGCAGCAGCGCGGCCCACCACGCGAAGTCGAGGGCGCTCTGGTCGCCGAAGAAGTTCTGCGCCATGTTGCCCTCGGCGGAGAAGTCGGGGAAGCCCTGCATGATGCCGAGGAGCGCGGCGCCGGCGAGCAGTCCGCCGAGGAGCTGGGCGGCCATGTAGATGCCGACCTGGTTCCACGGCAGCCGGCCACCCAGCACCGCGCCGAGGGTGACGGCCGGGTTGAAGTGGCCACCGGAGACGCGGCCGACGGCGTAGGCCATCACCACCACGGTGAGGCCGAAGGTCAGGCCGGTCGCGACGTAGTCGCCCCCGCTGATGAGCGCGGCACCGCAGCCGAAGAACACGAGCACGAAGGTGCCCAGCGTCTCCGCGGTGAACTTCTGTCCGGTGGTCGGTGAGTCTGCGACGGTGTCGCTCATGGCGAGCCCCCTCCAGGGTCATGGTGGCCGCACCCCGCGGCGGCCACGGGAACTCTAGCCGCGGCCGGGCAGGGGTGCGAGGGTAGGCGAGTCGCCACGAAGACGCGCGTCAGGTATCTTGACGTCAAGAGTTATGCCGCCCGATCACTCGGAACGATCACCAGGAGCTGTCCTACCCATGGCCAAGATCATCTACACCCACACCGACGAGGCGCCGCTGCTCGCGACGTACTCGTTCCTGCCGATCATCGCCGCCTACGCGAAGACCGCCGGTGTGGACGTCGAGACCCGTGACATCTCCCTCGCCGGTCGCGTGATCGCCCAGTTCCCCGACCGCCTCACCGACGAGCAGCGCCTCGACGACGCCCTCGCCGAGCTCGGCGAGCTGGCCACGCAGCCCGAGGCCAACATCATCAAGCTGCCCAACATCTCGGCCTCGATCCCGCAGCTGAAGGCGACCATCGCCGAGCTGCAGTCGCAGGGCTACGACCTGCCGGCCTACCCGGAGAACCCGCAGACCGACGAGGAGCGCGAGGTCCGCGCCCGCTACGACCGGGTCAAGGGCTCTGCTGTCAACCCGGTGCTGCGCGAGGGCAACTCCGACCGCCGCGCCCCCGCGTCGGTGAAGAACTACGCCAAGTCGCACCCGCACTCGATGGGCGCGTGGAGCAGCGACTCCCGGACGTCGGTCGCCACGATGGGCCACGACGACTTCCGCAGCAACGAGCAGTCGGTCGTGATCGACGGCGACGACACCCTCTCCATCGTCCACGTCGGCACCGACGGTGAGACGGTCCTCAAGGAGGGCCTGGCCGTCCTCGCCGGCGAGGTCGTCGACGCCACCTTCATGAGCGCCGCCCACCTCGACGAGTTCCTCGAGGCGCAGGTCGCCCGGGCCAAGGAGGACGGCGTGCTGTTCTCGGCCCACCTCAAGGCCACGATGATGAAGGTCTCGGACCCGATCATCTTCGGCCACGTCGTGCGCGCCTACTTCGCCGACGTCTTCGCCCAGTACGGCGAGCAGCTCGCCGCCGCGGGCCTGTCCGCCAACGACGGCCTGGGCGGCATCCTCTCCGGCCTCGACCAGGTCGAGGGCGGCGCCGAGATCAAGGCCGCCTTCGAGGCCGGCCTCTCCTCGGGCCCGGCCCTGGCGATGGTCGACTCCGACAAGGGCATCACCAACCTGCACGTCCCCTCCGACGTCATCATCGACGCCTCGATGCCCGCGATGATCCGCACCTCGGGTCACATGTGGAACGCCGACGGCCAGGAGCAGGACACCCTCGCGGTGATCCCGGACTCGTCCTACGCCGGCGTCTACCAGGCCGTCATCGACGACTGCAAGGCCCACGGCGCGCTCGACCCCTCGACGATGGGATCGGTGCCTAACGTCGGCCTGATGGCCAAGGCCGCCGAGGAGTACGGCTCGCACGACAAGACGTTCGAGATCCCGGCCGCCGGCAAGGTCGAGGTCCGCAACGCCGCCGGTGAGGTGCTGATGTCCCACGACGTCGAGGCGGGCGACATCTGGCGCGCCTGCCAGACCAAGGACGCCTCGATCCGCGACTGGGTCAAGCTGGCCGTCACCCGGGCCCGCGCCAGCGCGACGCCGGCCGTGTTCTGGCTCGACGAGAGCCGCGCCCACGACGCCAACCTCATCGCCAAGGTGAACGACTACCTGGCCGAGCACGACACCGACGGCCTCGAGATCGAGGTCATGGCGCCGGCCGCCGCGACGACGTACTCGCTCGAGCGGATCCGCCGCGGCGAGGACACCATCTCGGTGACCGGCAACGTGCTGCGCGACTACAACACCGACCTCTTCCCCATCCTCGAGCTGGGCACCAGCGCCAAGATGCTCTCGATCGTCCCGCTGATGAACGGCGGCGGCCTCTTCGAGACGGGCGCCGGCGGCTCGGCGCCCAAGCACGTGCAGCAGCTGGTCAAGGAGAACTACCTGCGCTGGGACAGCCTCGGTGAGTTCTTCGCGATCGCGGCGTCGCTGGAGCACCTCGCCGGCTACGACGACAACGCGCGCGCCAAGATCCTGGGCGACACCCTCGATCGGGCGACCGAGACCTTCCTCAACGAGGACCGCTCGCCGGGGCGCAAGCTCGGCACGATCGACAACCGCGGCTCGCACTTCTACCTCGCGCTCTACTGGGCCGAGGAGCTGGCGAAGCAGACCGACGACAGCGCGCTGGCCGAGGCGTTCGCGGCGCTCGCCGGCACGCTGCGCGAGGACGAGCAGACCATCGTCGACGAGCTGCTCGCCGTGCAGGGACAGCCGGCCGACATCGGTGGCTACTTCCGCCCCGACCCGGAGAAGGCGGCCGCGGTGATGCGGCCGTCGGCGACGTTCAACGAGGCGCTCGCGACGCTCTGACGCGCACGCGACCCGCGTCACAGGCAGGACCCCCGGGGAATACTCCTCGGGGGTCCTGCTCTTGCGGCCAGTGATGACCACGACTGCGACCGACCAGGCCCCCGGGGCCGCCGAGCCCACCCCGGAGGACCTCGACGTCGCGTCGGTGACCGCGCGGCACTTCGGCCTCGCCGTGCTGGCGCTGGCGATGGGCGGGTTCGCGATCGGCACGACCGAGTTCGTGACGATGGGGCTGCTCCCGCAGATCGCCGACGGCGTGGCCGTCTCCATCCCCACCGGCGGCCACCTCATCTCGGCCTATGCCGTCGGCGTCGTCGTCGGCGCGCCGGTGCTCGCCTTCATGGGCGCCCGGCTGCCGCGCCGGGCGCTGCTGGTGGCGCTGATGGCCGCCTTCGCGGTCGGCAACGCCGTGAGCGCGCTCGCGACGTCCTACGAGCAGCTGATGCTGGCCCGCTTCGCCGCGGGCCTGCCCCACGGGGCCTACTTCGGCGTGGCGTCCCTGGTCGCGGCCAGCATGGCGCGGCCCTCGCGCAAGGGTCGCGCGGTCGCGCAGGTGATGCTGGGCCTCTCCGTGGCCAACGTCCTCGGCGTGCCCGCCGCGACGCTGCTGGGCCAGGAGCTGGGCTGGCGGGCGGCGTTCTGGGCCGCCGCGGGCCTCGCCCTGGTCACGCTCGCGCTCGTCGTGTGGTTCGTCCCGTCGTGCCCCGGCGACGCCGAGGCGAGTGGTCGGCGTGAGCTCGCGGCCTTCCGGGTCCCGCAGGTGTGGCTGACCCTCTTGGCCGGCGCCGTCGGCTTCGGCGGCATGTTCGCCGTCTACTCCTACATCGCCCCCGTCGTCACCGACGTCGGCGGGCTGGGGGAGCGGTCGGTGCCGATCTTCCTGCTGGCGTTCGGGCTCGGCATGGTCGCCGGCACCGGCCTCGCCGGGATCATGGCCGACTGGTCGATCTTCCGCTCGCTGATCATCGGCGGCTCCGGGATGGCCGCCACGATGCTCGCCTTCTGGGTCGCGGCCCCCCACGGGTGGGCCGCCCTGCCCGTCGTCTTCCTCATCACCACGCTCGGCTCCGTGCTGGTGGTCAACCTCCAGCTGCGGCTGATGGACGTGGCCGGCGACGCCCAGACCCTGGGCGCGGCCCTCAACCACGCCTCGCTCAACATCGCCAACGCGCTCGGCGCGTGGCTCGGCGGGATCGTCATCGCCGCGGGCTGGGGACTGCGGGCCCCGGCGCTCGTCGGCCTCGGGCTCTCCCTCGCCGGCGTGGCCATCCTGCTGGTCTCGGCGCGCCTGCACGTGCGCGGCAATGCCGTTACGTCCGCCTGATTTTTCCTGCCGTTAACAATGCCGGAATCCTTGCGTAGCCTGGCTTTGTAACGATCCAATCAACGGGGGTGGATCGGCCACCCGCAACATTTCCCGGAGGTGGGTCATGGACGAGGAGAAGATCGAGATCCAGATGGGTCGGCGCCGCGAGCTCGCCGACCGCAACGTGCACGACGTCATCAGCCTGTTCGAGCGACGCCAGGACATCCGCGGGATCTACCCGATGGCCGACCTCGTCGCCGACAACGTCGGCTGGGTCGTCTGAGCCGTCCCTCACCGGAAGCCGGGGAGGGCCTGCGAGCTCCAGGACGCTCCGTCGTCCACCGAGCACCGGAGCACGTCGACCTCCCCGGCCTCGGCCACGAGGCACACCCGGTCCGAGGCCAGGAACACCGAGTGGTCCTGGGGCGACTGCTGCACCGCCGACACCTCGCCCGCGGCACCCACCCGCAGCGCGCCGTGCGAGCCCGTCGTGAGGTAGGTCGATCCGACGTCGGAGACCGCGAGCCCTGACAGGTCCCGCAGGTCCCCGGAGCTGCGGGCCCGCTGCCAGGTGCGGCCCGCGTCCGGCGAGGAGGCGACCTCGAGGACGGGCACCGAGCCGTCGGGTGCGTCGCCGAGCAGCACGACGGCCACGCCGTCCTGGTGCCCGGCCATCGCGGCGCCCGAGACCGCCCCGGCCCCCGGGCGCGCCACGCGGCCCTGGAACCAGATCGGGCCGCCGTCGTTCCACCGGAGCTCGACGGCACCGGTGCCGAACGGGACGGCGACGACGAGGTCGCCCGCCGGGGTCGCGTACGCCGCCAGCACCTCGCCGCCGTCGGGCGAGGGAAGCGGCAGCAGCTTCGTCCCGCGCAGCAGGCGCAGGCCGCCGGGGGTGGGCACCACGGCGTCGCCGGGCTCGACCGGCACGGCACTGCCCCCGGGGTCGACGACGGGGTCGCGGACGCCGTCCGCGGAGACGCGGAACAGGCCCGAGTCGTCACCGACCAGCCAACCGCCCGGGACCTCCGCCAGCGTCGGCGAGTCGCCCTCCAGCACGCTGCCGCGGACGTCGTCACCGAGCCGGGTCACCAGCGCGGAGCGGCACTGCCGGTCGGCCGCGGCGTCGTCGGGGCACCCCCGCCACAGCGCCGCGACCCCACCGCTCTCCGACCCGGCGACGGCCCAGGGGTGGACCCGGTCCTCCCCGAGCACCTCGCGCACGTCCTCGGGCAGGCGCGCGTCGACCTCGGGCGCACCGTCCCACGTCTCGGTCGGGACCGGCGGCGCCGGATCGGGGGACTGCCGGTCGGGGTCCAGCCAGCCACCCGCGCCGAGCGCGACCCCGCCGACCACGACCGCGGCGGCGAGCGCCGACGCGACCGTCGTACGTCGTCGGCGCCGCGCACGGCCGGCGCGGGCGAGCACCGCGTCGAAGCCGGGGGGCTCGGCGCGCTCGGCGACGTGCTGGGCGAGGTCGGTGGGCAGGCTCATCGGTGGCTCCGCTCGGGCTGCTGGTCGTCGGAGAGCAGCACCGCGAGCGCCGCGCGCCCGCGTGCCAGGCGGGCCTTGACGGTCCCCACCGGCGCTCCGACCGCCTCGGCCACCTCGTGCACCGGCAGGTCGGCCAGGTGGTGCAGCGCGATCGCCTCGCGCTGCGCCACGGGGAGACGGCGCATGGCGGCGAGGAGGACCAGCCGGTCCTCCGGCAGGTCGGCGTAGGCCTCCTCGGCGACGAGGCGGTGGCTGACGTCGCGGAAGAAGCGGCTGCGCCGCCAGCGGGTGCGGGTCACGTTGACCGCGACGGTGCGCAGCCACGCCTCCGGGTTGTCGGCGGCGAGGAACGAGCGGGAGGAGTTCACGGCCCGCGCGAACGCCTCCATCACCGCGTCCTCGGCCTCGACCGGGTCACCGGTCACGCCGGTGAGCTGGCCGACCAGGCGGCGGTAGGAGGTGGCGTACACCTCCTGCACACGGTCCACCGCGCCGGTCCGGGGCATGGCCCACCCTCCCACTCGTCGTCTGCTCTCATGACGACGACTCGTGGGGAGGCGTTCCGGTTGCACCGGGCCAGAGGCCGGCAGGCGCGACGCGGTCACCCTGTCAGGCGTAGACCATGCCCATCGCCTCGCGGACCTCGTCGAGCGTGGCCTCCGCGACCTCGTTGGCCCGCGCGTTGCCGCGCCGGAGCACGTCCTCGAGGTAGCCGGGCTCCGCCTCGAGCTCCGCGCGGCGGGCGCGGAGCGGGGCCAGCTCGGTGTTGATCGCGTCGGTCAGCCGGCCCTTGAGGGCACCGCCACCGCCGTCGCCGATCTCCTCGGCGACCGCCGCCGGGTCGACACCTTCGCAGAGGCCGATGAGGGTGAGGAGGTTGGCGACCTCGGGACGGTGGTCCGGGTCGTAGGTGATGACGCGGTCGCTGTCGGTCTTGGCGCCCTTGAGCTTCTTGGCCGTCTCGTCGGCGGTCATCCGCAGCTCGACGACGTTGCCCTTGGACTTGCTCATCTTGGTGCCGTCGGTGCCGAGGATCAGCGGCGCCTCGGAGAGGAGCGCGCCCGGCTCGGGGAAGACGGGGGCGTAGCGGTCGTTGAACCGGCGCGCGACCACCCGGGTCTGCTCGAGGTGGGGGAGCTGGTCGCGACCGACGGGCACGACGTTGGCCTTGCAGAACAGGATGTCGGCCGCCTGGTGCACGGGATAGGTGAGCAGCAGCCCGCCGATCGAGGTGATGCCGGCCGACTTCGCCTCGTCCTTGACGGTGGGGTTGCGCTGCAGCTCCGCGACGCTGACCAGGCTGAGGAACGGCAGCATCAGCTGGTTGAGCGCCGGGACCGAGGAGTGGGTGAAGATCGTGGCCCGCTCGGGGTCGAGACCCGCGGCGATGTTGTCGAGCAGCAGGTTGCGCACGTTGCCGGCGATGTCGCCGCCGACCTCGCGGTCGGTGATCACCTGGTAGTCGGCGATGAGCTGCCAGATCTCCGCGCCGCTGTCCTGCAGGCGGAGGCGGTTGCGGATCGAGCCGAAGTAGTGGCCGATGTGCAGCGCGCCGGTGGGGCGGTCACCGGTGAGCATCCGCAGCGAGGCCGGATCGGTGGCCATCTGCTCCTCGATGGCGTCGCTGCGAGCCTGGGCGGCGCGGAAGGTGTCACTCACGCGGCCGATCCTTTCACGCGGCCGATCGGCGCCGCGAACGGGTTCTGTAGGGTTCCGGAGGTGCCCACCATCGGAGTAGCCATCGCGATCCCCGAGCCCTGGGCGACCGAGCTGCAGGACTACCGGACGTCCATCGGCGACGCGACCGCGACGCACATCCCGACCCACATCACGCTCATCCCGCCGACCGAGGTCGCGGACTCCGACCTCGACGCCGTGACCGGGCACCTGGCCGAGGCGTCCGCCGGCGTGGACCCCTTCGACATCCACCTCCGCGGCACCGGGACCTTCCGTCCCGTGTCGCCGGTGGTGTTCGTGATGCTGGCCGAGGGCATCTCGGCGTGCGAGCTGCTTGCCGACGCCGTACGCCGCGGGCCGCTCGCGATGGACCTCCACTTCCCCTACCACCCGCACGTGACGATCGCCCACCACCTCGACGACGCGACCCTCGACCGGGCCTTCGACGAGCTCGCGACCTTCGAGTGCCGGTTCCCGGTCGGGGCGTTCAGCCTCTACGTCCACGACGAGCGAGCCGGCTGGCAGCCCACCCACCACTACGAGCTGGGCTGAGCGATGTCCTTCGTGTCGAACGTCAAGCAACGCATCGAGGACGTGCGCGAGCACCGTCCCCTCGTCGACCACGCCGTGCGGATGGTGGAGCACTACGGCTCCGTCAACGGCAGCGCGCTGTCGGCCGCGGTGACCTACTTCGCCTTCCTGTCCTTCTTCCCGATCCTCGCGCTGTCCTTCGCCGTCTTCGGCCAGGTCGCGAAGGTGTGGTCGGGCGCCGAGGACACCCTCGTCGACGCTGCCAACTCCGTGCTCCCCGGCCTCGTGGGCGGCGAGAACGGCGTGAGCCTCGAGACGCTGCAGGAGGCCGCGCCCGGCATCTTCAGCGTCGGGGTGCTGCTCACGCTCTACTCCGGGCTCGGCTGGCTCTCGGGCATGCGCACCGCGCTGATCGCCGTCTTCGAGGAGCCGGAGCGCGAGCAGCCGAACTTCGTCGTGGGCAAGGTGCGCGACGTGCTGGCGCTCCTCGCGCTGGGCTCGATCCTCGTCACGAGCGTCGCCGTGTCGGGCATCGCGACCAAGGTGCTCACCCCGATCGTGGAGTGGCTCGGGCTCGGCGTGGTCGCCGAGGTCTTCTTCTGGGCACTCGCCCTCGTGCTCGGCATGGCCGCCAACACCCTGCTCTACTTCGCCTTCTTCCGGCTGCTGGCCCACCCCAACGTGCCGACCCGCTCGCTCTGGTCGGGCGCGCTGCTCGGGGCCATCGGCTTCGAGGTCCTCAAGCAGCTCTCGACGTTCCTGCTCAAGAGCACGGCGAGCTCGCCGGCCTTCCAGGCCTTCGGCATCGCGCTGATCCTCCTGGTGTGGATCAACTACTTCTCCCGCATCGTCGTCCTCGCCGCTGCCTGGGCCTTCACCTCGCCCGCCGCCCGCGCCGAGCGGGAGGCCCGCACGTCTGACGCCCGCGCGGTCGAGGGCCCGCAGATGGACCTGACCGCGGCCGCGGCCGTCGTACGCCCCGCCCCCGCCGGTGCCTCCACCACGGGTGCGTTCGCCGCCGGCGCCGCCTCGATGCTCGGGCTGGTCGCCCTCGTCCGCCGTCGGCGGTCCTAGGGGTCCGTGGGCTGCCCCGCGCCGCCTGGAGCGGTGAGTGAGACAACTTCTCGATGCCCAGAACCTGCGTCACTCACCGCTGGGCTGACGACTCCGACCTGAGCGGTGAGTGAGACAACTTCTCGGCGTTCAGAACCTGCGTCACTCACCGCTCGACGAGGGGGTTCCGCGCGCCACCAGCTGTCCACAGGTGCGCACCTCGGGAGGTCGTCCCCAAGGCGGTGTCGGAGCGGCTGGTCCTCGGCGGGACGGGCTGGCTCCATGGCGGGATGTATGCCGTCCCCGATGAGTTCCGCAACCGCCCCTTCCGGCGCTCCGAGGCGCTCGAGTCCGGCATCACGCGCGGCGTGCTGTCGGGACCGCAGTTCCGCCGACTGTATGACGCTGTCTACTGCCACCGCAGCCTCGAGCCGTCGTTCGGCGACCGACTTGCAGCTGCGCGGCTCGCCCTGCCCGACGAGGCGCTGACGACAGGCATCACCCGGATCCAGGAGCTCGGCATCGACTACGGTCCGCGCACCCCGCTCCACTTCGTCGTGCAGGGAGACCATCACCTGGCTCTGCCCGACGTCTTCCTGCACCGGACGGTCAAGCTGCCTCCGAACGACGACGGCGCGGCCACCGCCGAGGCGGCCTATGTGGCCTACTGCGCGGCCGCTCGGTTGATCGACGCGATCAAGGTCGGTTGCGAGATGCGCCGCCTGGGCCTGCTGGACCTCGGCCTGCTCGACCGGATCATCGAGGAGGAGCCGTGGCGCCGGGGCGTGGCGGAGACGTCGTACGTCCTGCCGCACCTCAGCGACCGGTGCCGGTCGCTGCCCGAGGCGGAGCTGCTGGCGTACGTCGTCCTCGCCGGTCTGCCCGTTCCACAGGTCAACCGCACGATCGAGCTCGCGCCCGGGATCGAGGTCACGCCGGACCAGTGGTTCGACACGTGCGAGGTGGCGATCGAGTACGAGGGCAGGCAGCACCAGGAGGAGCGAGGGCAGTACAACGCGGACATCGACCGCTACCGCGCCTACCGACGTCACGGCGTCGCCTACGAGCTGATCACCCAGGAGCGGCTGCGGACCCCGAGGACCGCCGTGCGCACCGTCCACGCTGCTCTCGTGCAACGCGGGTACGACGGCCCGGCGCCCGACTTCGGCGGGACGTGGGAGGCCCTCTTCCAGCCGATCAGCCGGCTGGTCCGCCCGCGCATCCCTCGGCAGCGGTGAGTGAGACAGGTTCTTGCCGCAGAAAAGCTGCGTCACTCACCGCTCAGCCGCGAAACAGCGCACGAGCGGTGAGTGAGACAGGTTCTTGCCGCAGAAAAGCTGCGTCACTCACCGCCCACAGCGTCGCAGCACCACACACGCCACGAGGGCCGGGGGAGACACCCCCGGCCCTCGTCGACGCTGGTGGGTCAGTGGCCGTGCTTGATGGCCGTGCGCAGGTCCTTGTTGAGCTGGGAGATCACGTCGAGCGGGATCTCCTTGGGGCAGGCCGCGGTGCAGGCACCGATGTTGGTGCAGCCGCCGAAGCCCTCGTGGTCGTGCTGGGCGACCATGTTGACCACGCGCTCGTCGCGCTCGGGCTGGCCCTGGGGCAGCAGGCCGAGGTGGGTGACCTTCGCGCCGAGGAAGAGCGAGGCGGAGCCGTTGGGGCAGGCCGCCACGCAGGCGCCGCAGCCGATGCAGGTCGCGACGTTGAAGGCGCGGTCGGCATCGTCCTTGGGCACGGGCACCGAGTGGGCCTCGGGGGCCGAGCCGGTGTTGACCGAGATGTAGCCGCCAGCCTGGATCATGCGGTCGAGGGCGCCGCGGTCGACCACGAGGTCCTTGAGGACGGGGAAGGCGTCGGCGCGCCACGGCTCGACGGTGATCGTGTCGCCGTCGGTGAAGGACCGCATGTGCAGCTGGCAGGTTGTGGTCACCTCCGGGCCGTGGGCCTCGCCGTTGATCATCAGCCCGCAGTTGCCGCAGATGCCCTCTCGGCAGTCGGACTCGAAGGCGACCGGCTCCTCGCCCCGGTCGTTGAGCTGCTCGTTGAGCACGTCGAGCATCTCGAGGAACGACATGTCGGGCGAGACGTCGGCCACCTCGTAGGTGTGGATGGCGCCCTCGGACGCCGCGTCCGGCTGACGCCAGATCTTCAGGGTCACGTTCACTTGTAGCTCCGCTGCTTCATCTCGATGGCCGTGTAGACCAGGTCTTCCTTGTGGAGGATCGGCTTCTCGTCGAGGCCGGCCCACTCCCAGGCGGCGACGTAGGCGAACTCCTCGTCGTGCCGCAGCGCCTCGCCGTCCTCGGTCTGCGACTCCGACCGGAAGTGCCCGCCGCAGGACTCGCGCCGGTTGAGCGCGTCGACGCACATGAGCTCGCCCAGCTCGAAGAAGTCGGCCACGCGGTGCGCCTTCTCCAGCGACTGGTTGAGCGACTCCGAGGCGCCGAGCACCTTGACGTTGCGGTAGTAGTCGTCGCGCAGGCCGCGGATCAGGTCGATCGCCTTCTTCAACCCGGTCTCGTTGCGCTCCATGCCGCAGTACTCCCACATGATGTTGCCGAGCTCGCGGTGGTACGAGTCGACGCTGCGGGTGCCGTTGACGGACAGGAAGTGCTCGGTGCGGGCGCGCACCGACTCCCGCGCCTCCACCACGGCCGGGTGGTCCTCGCCGATGGGCTCGAACGGGCCGTCGGCGAGGTAGTCGCGGATCGTGTGGGGCAGGACGAAGTAGCCGTCGGCGAGGCCCTGCATCAGCGCGGAGGCGCCGAGGCGGTTGGCGCCGTGGTCGGAGAAGTTGGCCTCCCCGGTCACGAACAGCCCGGGGATCGTCGACTGGAGGTCGTAGTCGACCCACAGCCCGCCCATGACGTAGTGCACGGCGGGGTAGATCCGCATCGGCACCGCGTAGGGGTCCTCGCCCGTGATGCGGGCGTACATGTCGAAGAGGTTGCCGTACTTGTTGGCGACCGCGTCGCGCCCGAGCCGGTCGATCGCGTCGGCGAAGTCGAGGTAGACACCACGGCGGGTGCCGTCGACCTCGGGGCCGACGCCGCGGCCCTCGTCGCAGACGTTCTTGGCGGCGCGGGAGGCGATGTCGCGGGGGACCAGGTTGCCGAACGAGGGGTAGATCCGCTCCAGGTAGTAGTCGCGGTCCTCCTCGGGGATGTCGCGCGGGTCCTTGTCGCAGTCGGCCTGGTTCTTCGGCACCCAGATCCGGCCGTCGTTGCGCAGCGACTCCGACATCAGCGTCAGCTTGGACTGGTGCGAGCCGGAGACGGGGATGCACGTCGGGTGGATCTGCGTGTAGCAGGGGTTGGCCATGTAGGCGCCCTTGCGGTGCGCGCGCCACGCGGCGGTGACGTTGGAGCCCATCGCGTTGGTGGACAGGTAGAACACGTTGCCGTAGCCGCCGGAGGCGATGACGACGACGTCGGCGAGGTGGGTCTGGATCTCGCCGGTGACCATGTCGCGGGCGATGATGCCGCGGGCCTTGCCGTCGGCGACGATCAGCTCGAGCATCTCGTGGCGGGTGAACATCGAGACGGTGCCGGTGGAGATCTGCCGCTCGAGCGCCTGGTAGGCGCCGATCAACAGCTGCTGGCCGGTCTGCCCGCGGGCGTAGAAGGTGCGCGAGACCTGCACGCCGCCGAAGGAGCGGTTGTCGAGCAGGCCGCCGTACTCGCGGGCGAAGGGGACGCCCTGCGCGACGCACTGGTCGATGATGTTGGTGCTAACCTCGGCCAGGCGGTAGACGTTGGACTCGCGCGAGCGGTAGTCGCCGCCCTTGACGGTGTCGTAGAACAGCCGGTGGACGGAGTCGCCGTCCTCCTTGTAGTTCTTCGCGGCGTTGATGCCGCCCTGCGCGGCGATGGAGTGCGCCCGGCGCGGGGAGTCCTGGTAGCAGAACGTCTTGACGTTGTAGCCGGCCTCGCCGAGCGTGGCGGCGGCCGAGGCGCCGGCCAGGCCGGTGCCGACGATGATGATGGAGAGCTTGCGGCGGTTGGCCGGGTTGACCAGGCGCGCCTCGAACTTGCGGTTCTGCCAGCGCTCGGCGACGGGACCGTCGGGCGCCTTGCCGTCGACCAGCGGCTCGCCCGGCGTGTAGTAGCCCATCGCGTCGTCGTAGTCGCCGTCCGGCGCGACGGTGGCCGAGGCCTCGGTCGCGGTGACGGTGTCGGGCATGTCCATGTCGTGGCTCACGTGCGATGACCCCTTACTTGGTGATGATGCCGGCGAGGACGGCGAGCGGGACGAGGGAGTAGCCGCCCGAGATGACGAGTGCGGTGACGAAGCCGACCTGCTTGGCCCGGCGGCGCTTGGCGGCGGTGCCGGTCCAGCCGAGGGTCTGGGCGGCGCTCCAGATGCCGTGGTGCAGGTGGGCGCCCAGCGCCAGCATCGCGACGAGGTAGATCACGGTCATCCACCACACGTCGAAGGTGTCGACCATGAGGTTGTAGGGGTCGTTGGTCGCCCCGCCCTGCGGGTTGACCTTGCCGATCGTGAAGTTCAGCAGGTGCCAGACCAGGAACACCAGGATGGTGACGCCGCCCCAGCGCATCATCAGGCTCGCGCGGGTGACGCCGGAGTTCTTCTTCACGGCGTACTTCGTCGTGCGGGCCCGGGCGGCGCGACGCCAGAGCAGCACGCCGGTGACGACGTGCACGACGAGCGAGATGATGAGGCCGAGCCGGAGGATCCACAGCGCGCCCTCGTGCGGCAGCAACGGCTCGCCGAGCTCGCGCAGGTGGTGGGCGTACTCGTTGAACGTGTCGTGACCGCCGAAGGCCTTCAGGTTGCCGTACATGTGCGCGAGCACGAAGCCCACGAACAGGAAGCCGCTGACGGCCATGGCGAGCTTCAGCGCGACGGTGGTGCGCGATGCCCGCGCGCCCTTCACCAGGGTGGGACCGGACGGGCGGGAGGCGTTGATTTGGGTTGCCACCTCTTCACCGTATATCTCCGCTCACGCGGAGGCCGCGCCGAGGCAGTGTGAGGTTCGTCCGGGCGCGCCCACTTCCGCTGGAGTGTGACTCACGCCATAGTCGGAGCCATCGCCCGGACCCACGCCCGGACCGTCTGGAGGACGCATGGCAACGACCGACCACGGCGTGACGAGTCCGACCCGCGCGCACGTCGAGGCGCGGACCCTGCGCCAGGACCGGTGGTGGCTCCAGCCGCTCGCGACGTTCGTGGTCTTCTCGGCCTTCGTCGTCTACGCCAGCGTCCGCGCGTTCATGGGACGCGACTACTACGCCTCGCCCTACCTGTCGCCGTTCTACTCGCCGTGCCTCGGCGACTGCGTCGAGGGGGCGTCCGACTTCGGGCAGCCGTTCGCCTGGTGGCCGCTGTCGGCGGCGCTGATCATCCTCGTCTTCCCGCTCGGCTTCCGGATGACCTGCTACTACTACCGCAAGGCCTACTACCGCGCGTTCTGGATGAGCCCGCCCGCGTGCGGCGTCGCGGAGCCGCACGCGTCGTACTCCGGCGAGACCCGCTTCCCGCTGGTCCTGCAGAACGTCCACCGCTGGTTCTGGTACGCCGCCGTGGTCGTCGGCCTGGTCCTCACCTTCGACGCGGTCCTGGCCTTCCGCCCGATGCCGGCGCAGTACGCCGTGGGCGACGGCGAGACCAGCGGGGTCCACATGGGGCTCGGCACGCTGCTGATGATCGTCAACGTGGCGCTCATCTGGCTCTACACGCTCTCGTGCCACTCGTGCCGCCACATCGTCGGCGGCCGGCTGCGCCACTTCTCCAAGCACCCCGTCCGCTACCGGCTGTGGACCTGGGTCTCGCGGCTCAACGAGAGCCACGGCCGGTGGGCGTGGTACTCGCTGTTCTCCGTCGCCCTCGTCGACCTCTACATCTTCCTGCTCGCCACCGGCACGATCCAGGACATCAGGTTCTTCTGAGATGACCCGACACGAGATGACCGGCAACGAGATGTCGCCCGAGGCCCGCGGCGGCATGGAGCGCCACACGTACGACGTCGTGGTGATCGGTGCGGGCGGCGCCGGGCTCCGGGCCGCGATCGCCGCGCAGGAGGCCGGCGCCCGGACGGCGGTGGTCTGCAAGTCGCTGCTCGGCAAGGCCCACACCGTGATGGCCGAGGGCGGCGCGGCCGCGGCGCTCGGCAACCGGTGGCCCGAGGACAGCTGGAAGGTCCACTTCCGCGACACGATGCGCGGCGGCAAGATGCTCAACAACTGGCGGATGGCCCAGCTCCACGCCCAGGAGGCGCCGGAGCGGGTGCTCGAGCTCGAGGACTGGGGCGCGCTGTTCGACCGCACCGAGGACGGGCTGATCTCCCAGCGCGACTTCGGCGGCCACCGCTACGCCCGGCTGGCCCACGTCGGCGACCGCACCGGGCTCGAGCTGATCCGCACCCTGCAGCAGCGCACCGTGCAGCTCGGCATCGACGTCTTCATGGAGTGCACGGTCACCGATGTCCTCAAGGAGGCCGGCGACCGGCAGGGCCGCGTGGCGGGCGCCTTCGCCTACTGGCGCGAGACCGGCCGCTTCATCACCTTCGAGGCGCCCAGCGTCATCCTGGCGACCGGCGGCATCGGCAAGTCCTACAAGGTGACGTCCAACTCCTGGGAGTACACCGGCGACGGCCACGCCCTCGCGCTGCGGGCAGGGGCGAGCCTGATCAACATGGAGTTCGTGCAGTTCCACCCGACCGGCATGGTGTGGCCGCCGTCGGTGAAGGGCCTGCTCGTCACCGAGTCGGTGCGCGGCGACGGCGGCATCCTGCGCAACTCCGAGGGCGAGCGCTTCATGTTCGACTACATCCCCGACTACTTCCGGGCGGAGACCGCCGACACCGAGGAGGAGGCGGACCGGTGGTACGACGACAAGAAGAACAACCGTCGGCCGCCGGAGCTCCTGCCCCGTGACGAGGTGGCGCGGGCCATCAACTCCGAGATCAAGGCCGGGCGCGGCTCACCGCACGGCGGCATCTTCCTCGACATCGCCAGCCGCCGCGACGCCGACTACATCCGCAAGCGGCTGCCCTCGATGTACCACCAGTTCAAGGAGCTGGCCGACGTCGACATCACCGCCGAGCCGATGGAGATCGGCCCGACCTGCCACTACGTCATGGGCGGCGTCGAGGTCGACCCCGACACCCAGGAGTCGGCCGTGACCGGGCTCTACGCCGCGGGCGAGGTGTCCGGCGGGATGCACGGCTCCAACCGGCTGGGCGGCAACTCCCTCTCCGACCTGCTCGTCTTCGGCAAGCGGGCCGGCGAGGCCGCAGCGGCGTACGCCGTCACCTCCGGGCAGCAGGGCGCGCGTCCGGTGATCGACGAGGTGGACGTCAAGGAGGCGCAGGCGAGCGCGCTGGCGCCGTTCGACGTCGCAGCCGACGCGTCGGGGGGCTCCGAGAACCCCTACACGATCCAGCAGGACCTCCAGCAGTCGATGAACGACCTCGTCGGGATCATCCGCACCGCGCCGGAGCTCGAGCGCTCGCTCGAGGCGCTGGAGCAGCTCAAGGAGCGGGCGACCCGGATGGTGGTCGAGGGCCACCGGCAGTACAACCCCGGGTGGCACCTCGCGCTCGACCTGCGCAGCATGCTCCTCGTCAGCGAGTGCATCGCCCGGGCCGCGCTGGCCCGCCAGGAGTCGCGGGGCGGGCACACCCGCGACGACTTCCCGGGGCCCGACCCCGGGTGGGGCGCCAAGAACCTGGTGCTCACGCTCGACGCGTCCGGCGACGGCGTGGACATCACGGAGCAGGCGCTGCCGGTGATGCCCGCCGACCTCGAGCAGCTCTTCCAGGACACGTGAGGGGACGGACATGGCCTACGACCTCAAGATGCGCGTGTGGCGCGGCGACGCGGAGGGCGGCGAGCTCACCGACTACACCGTCGAGGTGTCGGACGGCGAGGTGGTGCTGGACGCGCTGCACCGCCTGCAGGCCACCCAGACCGGCGACCTGGCGATCCGCTGGAACTGCAAGGCCGGCAAGTGCGGCTCGTGCAGCGCCGAGGTCAACGGCCGCCCACGGCTGCTGTGCATGACGCGCCTCTCGGACTTCGACCAGGCCGAGACGATCACGGTCACGCCGATGCGCACCTTCCCCGTCATCCGCGACCTCGTCACGGACGTGTCGTTCAACTACGAGAAGGCCAAGCAGCTGCCGTACGCCGAGCTCGGCCCGCGCGACGCCGACGGCAAGCGCCGGATGATGCAGGTCGACGTCGAGCGGGGCCAGGAGTTCCGCAAGTGCATCGAGTGCTACCTGTGCCAGGACGTGTGCCACGTGGTGCGCGACCACGAGGACAACAAGCAGCACTTCGCCGGGCCGCGCTTCTTCATCCGCTACGCCGAGCTCGACATGCACCCCCTCGACACCCACGATCGTCGCAGGCTCGCGCAGGACGCGGCCGGGCTGGGGATGTGCAACATCACCAAGTGCTGCACCGAGGTGTGCCCCGAGGGGATCCACATCACCGACAACGGGATCATCCCGATGAAGGAGCGCGTGGTCGACCGGAAGTACGACCCGCTGGTGTGGCTCGGCAACAAGATCGGCCTGCGCAACCGCGACGACGACGGCCGCACCGAGGTCTAGCCGGTCAGCAGCGGCTCAGGAGGGCTGGACCCGGCGGGACTTCCTCGCGCCGCCGCGGTGGGCGATCTCGATCCGGCTGCCGTCGCGGTCGGTGGCGGCGCCCTGCACGACGATGGTGACCAGGCCGTCCTCGAACGTCGCCTCGATCTGCTCCGGGGTGACGTCGTCCGGCAGCGTGATCGCGCGCCGGAACTCGCCGTGGTAGCGCTCGCGGACCAGGAACGTCGCGTCCTCGGCGTGCTCGGCCTCTCCCGCCTGGCGCGCGCCGGAGACGGTCAGCACGCCGTGGTTGAACCGCAGGTCGACGTCGGCGGGGTCCACGCCCGCGAGCTCGATGCGGATCACCAGGTCGTCGCCCGTGGCGAGGATGTCGGTGCTGGGCACCCAGGCCGAGGCGTGGGTGCGCTCGGGGTTGTCGCCGGAGGACTCCAGCGCCCCGTGCACGCCCAGTGAGCGCAGCCGGGAGAGCTCGCTGACGAAGTCGGTCACGCCCTCGAACGGGTTGCGGCGGTCGGGCATCGGTGGCTCCTGGGTGTGGTGGCGGGGGATCGTGGGGGACGGGTGTCAGCCGCGCAGCGGGGTCATCAGGCCGACACGGCGCAGGAACGAGCGGGCCACGTCCGCCTCGCCGCGGCCGTCGGTCACCTCGGCGTTCATGTCCACCATCGCGTCCTCGGTGAGCTGGGCGTTGACGGTGTCGATGACGTCCATGAAGGCGTCGGAGTCGATGGAGTCGAGCTTGCCCTCGTCGACGACCATCACGACGTTCTGCGAGCCGAAGAGCAGCTCGGGGTCCTCCAGCAGCGTGAAGCCGCCACCGCGCAGCTGCGGGTCGGTGGTGAAGGCGTCGACCGCGTCGACCTCGCCGTCGTCGAGCAGGGCGTACTGCTCGCCGAGCTCCACCGGCGTGAACTCCACGTCGTCGAGCCCGTAGACCTCACGCAGTCCCTCGAGGCCGAGGTAGAGGTCCTCGAACTCGGGCCGCGCCCCGAGCCTCACCCCGTCGCCGGCGGCCAGGTCGGCGAGGTCGGCGATCGAGGTCAGCCCGTTGTCCTCGGCGAAGGCGTCGGCGACGGCGATGGCGTCCTTGTTCTCGAACGGCGTCGGCTCGCTGACCTCCATGTCCTGGTCGTCGTAGTAGTCCTCCACGGCGTCGTAGGTCTGCTCGGGGTCGAGGCCGGAGACCTCCTGTCCGGCGACGATGGAGAGGACGGTGCCGGTGTAGGCGACGTAGCCGTCGATGTCGCCGTCGCGCAGCGCCTGGTCGAGGTCCTCCGCCGGGCCGACGGCCTTGCGGAGGTCGACGGTGTAGCCGTTGACGGCGAGCGCCTGCCGCCACAGCTCGCCGAGGACCAGGGCCTCGGGGAAGGCCTGGGTCCCGATCGTCACGCGCAGGCTCGCGCCCTGCGGCTGCTGGGACGCGTCGCGCTCGGTGTTGGGCTCGCCGCACGCAGCGACGAGCGCCAGCGCGGCCAGGACGAGGGCGGACCTCGACGCGCGGCTCATGCGGCGCCGCCCGTGCCCGCGCGCTCCTTCACGACCACGGCGGGCGACGCGCCGCCGGCGGTCTCCTCGCGGAGTGCCTTGATCCAGCACCACGCGACGCCGACGAGGACGAAGGTGAACGGCACCGAGCCGAGCACGGCCGCCTGTTGCAGCGCGGTCAGCCCGCCGACCAGCAGCATGGCGCAGGCGATGCCGCCCATGAGCAGGCCGAGCACGATCACCACGAACTTGGAGGGCCGCAGCGAGCCGCGCGAGGCCATCGTGGCCATCACGACCGAGGCGGCGTCGGCGCCGCTGATGAAGAACAGCGCGATGAGCACGACGCAGAGCGCGCTGCTGAGGACCGGCAGCGGGAGCACGTCGAGCGCGGTGAACAGCACCAGCTCGGGTGTGGAGAGCGAGCCGACGATGTCGGCCCGGCCGCTGCGCTGCAGCTCGATGCCGGTGCCGCCGACGACCGCGAACCACAGGAAGCCGAAGCCGGTGGGCGCGGCGACCACGCCGACGATGAACTCGCGGATGGTGCGACCCCGCGAGATGCGGGCGACGAACATCCCGACGAAGGGTGCCCACGAGACCCACCAGGCCCAGTAGAAGATCGTCCAGCCCGCCATCCACTGCTCGTCCCCGACGCCGGTCTGCAGCGACATCGGCAGCACCTGCAGGACGTAGTTGCCGATCGACTCGATGCCCTGGGAGATGACCAGGACCGTCGAGCCGCCGACGACGAGGAAGAACACGAACAGGCCGATGGTGGCGAAGGCGCCGAGGTTGGCCAGGAAGTTGATGCCCTTCTCGACGCCGGAGGTCGCCGAGACCACGAAGAGGAGGGTCACCACGACGATGATCGTGACCGCGACGGCGTCGGACTTGGGCACGTCGAGCAGGTAGTTGAGGCCGCTGTTGAGCTGGAGCCCGTTGAGCCCCAGCGCGGTGGCGGTGCCGAAGAGGGTGGCGACGATGGCCAGGGCGTCGACGAGCCGTCCGAGCGGCTTGGTGGAGGCGTCCGGCCCGAGGACCGGGGTGAAGGTCGAGCTGACCAGCACGGGCAGCCCCTTGCGGAAGCTGAAGTAGGCCATCGCCCCGCCCATGACGGCGTACATCGCCCAGCCGTTGAAGCCCCAGTGGAAGTAGGTGTAGCGCAGCGCGACGAGTGCGGCGGCCTCCGACTCCGGCTCGGCGAGGCCGTGCGGCGGGGACGACCAGTGCGACACGGGCTCGGCGATGCCGTAGAAGAGCAGCCCGGCACCGAGGCCGGCGGCGAACATCATCGACACCCACGAGAACGTGCCGAAGTCGGGCCGCGAGTCGTCCGGGCCGAGCCGCAGCCGACCCCACGGGTGGATGACGAGGAAGATGCACAGCGCCAGCACGGAGAACGCGATCAGCACGAACACCCAGCCGAAGTTGCCGATCACCCAGCCCAACGAGCTGCCCATGACGGTCGCGAGACTGGTCGGACCGAGGAGCCCCCAGGCGACGAAGGCGGCGATCAGGGCCGCCGACCCCCAGAAGACGATCGGGTCGACGTCCTTGAGCATCCGCTTCACATGGTCTCCCGAGGACGCACGGGCGACGACGTCACCCGGAGGATCGGTCCACCATGATGGTGAGCGGTGTGCCTGTCAATGCCGTTGTGCCGCTTCTGGATCGACTTACTGAGTTTGCGGGACGGGATCCACCCACACGGGGGAGGACCACGCCATCTCCCCGTCGACCTGGAAGACGCGGACGTAGTAGAACCGCGAGCCGCCGCCTGGTGGCTCGGGATCGGTCCAGGCGAGGTCGAGCGACGTGGTGCCGATCCCGGACAGCCCACCGATCCCGGGCTGCAGGCGCAGGTGACCGTTGCCGTCGCCGCCGGGGACCTCGTGGACCGGGTGGTCGAGCAGCTCGCCGAGGGTCACCTCGGTGGTCCGCTCGCCGACGCGGACGCCCACCGTGGCATCCCGCGGACCGACCACGGTCAGCTCGATCCCGCCGCGCTGCGAGCCGTAGGGCTCGCCGAAGCTGGCCGTCGTGCACGCCCAGCGGACCGACGCCTCGTCGACCTCCACCACCTCGGGGCTCCAGAACGGTGTCTGCACGACGCGGGCGCCGCTGACGCTCAGCGTCCCGTCCCACGCGGTGGTCCGGTCGCTCCCGCCCCACTCGACGCGCACCGGGACGCTCACCTCGCCGTCCGGCACGTCGGGGCCGGACGCGGTGGCGTGGACCACGACGCCGTCGCGCAGGATGTCGACGCGGGCGAGCTCGGCGTAGCCCTCGGCGTGGACGGCGACGGTCACCGGCCCGTCGAGCACCACGGCCTCGCCCATCAGCGCCTCGCCGACACGTACGTCGAGCAGCAGGTCGCGGGTCGTCGCCGCGAAGGTGCGGCGCGCGTGCAACGACTCGAACACCGAGGCCCGGTCCAGCGAGGACGCGAACGCGCCGACATAGCTGGCGCCGTGGCCGTGGTCGGAGGAGGCGATGAACCCGAAGCGGTGCCCGCGCTGGAGACCGTCGAGGACGAACGTGCCCTCCTGGGTCGCGTCGCTGTACTGCCGGAACGCCCCCAGCGCCTCGTAGTTGCCGCGGCACGCCTGGAAGATCTCGACGAGCCGGCTGTAGTCGGGGTGGTGGTAGTCCCAGTCGTTGTAGACCATCGCAGAGCCCGGGTGGTGGGGGATGGTGATCGCGGGGAAGTCCGGGTGCTGGGCCATCTGCTCCCACAGCCCCGCCGGGTCGGTGGTGCCCTCGGCGAACGCCGAGAAGATCGGCGCGCCGCGGGGGACGTCGCCGAAGATGACGTTCTGGTGGCCGCTGTCGGCCGAGGTCCACTCGAAGCCGTAGAGCGGGACGAAGCGGTCGTCGACCTTGAAGAGGTCGGCGATCTTCTGGATCGACCACCACTGGTGGTCCGAGGAGTTCTCGGAGTGGTCGGTCACGGCCCAGAAGTCGTACTCGCACACGTCCCACGCGTAGCGGTAGAAGTCCTCGAGCGACGGCTCGTCGCCGGCGGTGCACCGGCTGACGAGCGAGTGCCGGTGCAGGTCGCCCCAGTAGAGCTGGTAGGTGCGCTCGCCGCTCGTGACGGTGTAGCGCTCGCGGCGCCCGTCGCGCGCAGCGGGCTCCGCCCAGCGCCGGGCGTCCGGACGGTCGCCGGCGTGGACGCGGCTCGTCCGTGCGCCGGCCGTGGGCGGTGCCATCGCGACACCGGCCGACGCGGTCCGCGCGAGGACGACGGTGCCGATGCCGTGCACTCCGTGCCACACGACGGCGCCGTGGTGGTCGTGGAGGTAGGGGCACTCGCGTCCGCCGAACCCCTCCGTCCAGTCGAGGGCCACCTGCAGCCGGGAGTCGGTCTGGGCGGCGACGACCACCTGCGAGTCCGGGCCCGCCGCCACGGCGACCTCCTCGAGCGTCCCGTCGGTGCCGCTGAAGGTCGTCGGCGGGAGCCACCCACCGGGCCCGAGCGCCTGGGCGGCGACCTCCCAGTAGTAGGTCATCAGGGGCAGCCGCCGGTGGACCCGGTAGGCCACGACCAGCCCGCCGTCCTCGGTCGCGACCAGCTTGGGCAGCCCGGCCGGCACCACGTCGAGGGTCGGGGCGAGGTCGCCGGGGGCGTCGAGGAACCCGTGGTCGGTGACGGCCACGACCCGGATCGATGCCGAGACGTCGGGGAGCAGCTCGGGCGGGACGTTCTCGCTGCCGGGTCGCACGCCGTCCACGACCGCGGGGTCGGCGCCGACGTCCGCGACCGCGCGGAGCTTGGTGGGTCCGCTCCCGCCGTGGCCGACGACGGTGATGAGGTCGAAGGCGCACCACAGCTGCTGGTCGCGGGTGACCGCGAGGTGGGGGTGGAGCGCGTAGTCGGACCCGGACGTCAGGTCCTGCGGCTCGCCCAGCTCGCCGTCGGGCGTGCGCCGCCGCACCACGACGCGGTAGGCGCCGTCGGCGTACTCAGACCAGGCGTAGGCCGTCGCGCCGTCGGCGAAGGCGGTGACGCTCGGGTCCCAGACGTTGGCCTCGACCCCGCTGCTGACCCGGACGGTGTCGCCCCAGCCGCCGAGCGGCGTCCAGCGACGCGTGAAGATCGCGAAGCGGTCCTCGTGGCGGGCCTGCCAGCAGACCTCGAGCCCGCCGTCGGGGAGCGCCACGGCCTCCTGGTTGAACGCCGGGTGCCCGCCGTCGCTGACCGGCTCGGCGTCCGACCAGCCCGTGCCGGTCCAGCGGGTGCCCCAGACCGCGACGTCGCCGTCGTCGCTGCGCCCGAAGAGCACCCACGCGACGCCGCCGGTCGTGATCGCGGCGGTCGGCCGGTGGACGTCGGCGACCTCGCCCGAGACGACGACCGACTCGCCGGCGTCGACCTGGTCGCCGAGCGCGGCCCGGACGAGCTCGCCGCGCCCGGGGACCCACTCGGTCCAGGCGACGAGCCTCGTGCCGTCGGGGCCGACGGCCACGGTCGGGCGAGCGGCGTTGCTCGCGCCGGCGACCGGGTCCGCGCCGGCGCGGGCGTGCCCGTCGTGGCGCGGCGCCTGGTCCAGCACGGCGTGGGCGTGCGCCATCATCTCGGCCACCCGGCCCTTGCCCTCGTCCACCCACATGAACCGCAGCGGGTCGGGGTCGAGCACCTCCTCGACCGCGCGGACGTCGAGACGCGAGTTGATCGCCTCCGACATGCGGCGGTTGAAGGCCAGCACCAGGTCGAGGTCGGCGCGCTGCTGCGGCGTGTAGTCGCCCCGGTGGTGGTCGGGACCGCCGCAGACGTGCGCATGCGAGTGACCGTGCCCGTGCGCGTGGTCGTGCATGCCGCACAACCTAGCCCTGTCCGGCCCCCCTGTGGCCGGACGTGCGCCCGACGTAGGCGCGCGAGGCGCGCGCGACGAGCGGGTGGTGGTCGGCCCGGTGCAGGACCCACTTGCGGACGTTGAAGCCGCCGGCCCGCGCCCCGCTGCCCAGCACCTCGGCGACCCCGGGCAGGCGTCCCTCCGTCTCGAGGAACGCCCGGCGGTAGCGGCGGAAGAGCCGCCCGTGGTCGAGGGCGAGCGACACGAGCGCCGCCTGCGTGGCGGCCAGCAGCTCGTCGTCGGCCACCTGGTCGAGGGCGGGCCCGGTCCCGCCCTCGAGCGCCGGCACGAGGTCGGCGAGGTCCCCGTGGACCGTGAGGCCGCGGCGCGCCAGGTCGGCCACCACGCCCTCGCCGTACGCCCGCGCCCACGCCCGGTGCTCGGCCGGCAGCTCCAGCGGGCGACCGGCCGCCCCGGCCAGCCGCGCACGGATGCCCGCCTCCACCACGAACCGGTGCTGGCTGGTGGTGAGCGCTCCCGCGACCGACTCGTTGAGCCGCCGCACCGCCTCGAGCTCGGCCGCGCCGAGGGAGACGTTGCGCGAAGCAGGGAGGGTGCCGGCCCAGCCGTCGGGCAGGCCGGTGGCCCGGCCGAAGCGGTCGAGCAGGGTCGTCGGCCCGGCTCCCGGCGGCGGCACCGTCACCAGACGGATGCGCTCGGCCGGCACCGCCGTGGCCCACGCGTCCACCACCCGGCGCACGTCGTGCCGGTACCAGAAGGACAGGCCCTCGCTCGGTGGCGCGCCCGGCTCGCCACGCACGCTCGAGACGAAGTCGTGCCACGTGACGCACCCGCCGTTGACGACCGTCTGCTGCCATGACGACACCACGGTGCGCGCGACGTCGCGCACCCCCACCACGACGAAGACCCGGTGGTCGCCGAGAGCGCGCACCAGCCGCCGCGCCTGCCGCGGGCGGGCCAGCGACAGCTCCTCCTCCGACACGACCACGCGCGCGCCGTCGTACGCCGTCACCTCGGCGAGCAGGCGGCGCAGCGCCCCCGGGACCTGGCCGCGCTCCTCGCCGTGCACCCGCTGGCCGAGCAGGTCGTAGGCCGCCAGCCGCTGCGCGCGGTGGCTGCCACCGGGGAAGAGCACCCCCTCTGCGGCCAGCCTCCCGGCGCCGGCCTCGAGCGCCGCCTGGATGGTCGTCGTGCCGGTCTTGGCCAGCCCTACGTGGAGGTGGACGTCGGTCATGGCGGTGACGCTAGGAACGGCGCGGCACCTGGGGCATGGGTCTGCAGTCCCGGCCCGCCCGGGAGCCTGCGGAGGCCCGTGAGACCCATTCCACAGGCCGGCCGGTGTCCGCGGCGTGAGGCTCGTCCTATCCTGCGGACCATGACCGACCTCGAGGGTGGACTGGACGAGCCCGAGGAGCTGCAGCCCGCGGAGGGCACGCTCCGGCTCGTGGGGGACGACGACACCTACGACGTCGCGGCCTGGGAGGCGGCCACCGCCGCGGTGCTGCGCAAGGCCCGGCGCCTGGGCGACGACGCGCCCGACTCCGACGTGTGGGCCGCCCTCGCGCACACCACCCTCGACGGCATCGAGGTCGCCCCGATCGGCCGGCCCGCCGACCTCGAGCGCCTCACCACGAGCGGTCGTCCGCAGCGGACCGGCGCCTGGGACGTGCGGACGTCGCTGGTCGGCGACGACGCCGCGGCGATCAACGAGGCGGCCCTCGTCGACCTCGACAACGGTGCGACCTCGCTCCACCTCGATCTGTCCCGGACGGTCGACCTGCCCACCGCGCTGCGGGGCGTGCTGCTCGACCTGGCGCCGGTCACCCTGGACCGCCCGGACGCCGAGCAGTCCGAGGCGCTGGCCCGGCTCCTCGACCAGGTCGCGGGCGACCCGCACCCGGCCAACAACCTGTCGGCCGACCCGGCCACCGCGCTGGCGTTCGGCGAGCGGGTCGGGGACGACGGCTCGACCGTCGCCGAGACCTTCGTCGCCACCGTCCGCCGAGCGCAGGGCCTCGGGGTCCTCGGTGCCGTGGTCGACGGCACCGCCCTCCACGACCGCGGCGCCAGCGACGCCCAGGAGCTCGGCTGGACGACGGCCGTGGGGGTCCACTACCTGCGCCTGCTCACCGACGGCGGCCTCACCGTCGACGAGGCCGCGGGGCTGATCGAGTTCCGCTATGCCGCCACCGACGAGCAGCTCCCCACGATCGCCAAGCTCCGCGCCGCGCGCCGGCTGTGGGCGCGGGTGCTCGAGGCGAGCGGCGGGTCCGACGTCCCGCAGCGCCAGCACGCCGTCACCAGCCGGGCGATGATGAGCCGGTTCGACCCCTGGGTCAACATGCTCCGCGCCACGGTGGCCGCCTTCGCGGCCGGCGTGGGCGGCGCCGACGCCGTCACCGTCGTCCCGTTCAACGAGCGCCTCGGCCTGCCCGACGCGTTCGGTCGCCGCATCGCCCGCAACACCTCCTCGCTGCTCATCGAGGAGTCGCACGTCGCCGCCGTCGCCGACCCCGCCGGGGGCTCGTACGCCGTGGAGAGGCTCACCGACGACCTCGCCGTCGCGGGCTGGGCCGAGCTGGGCCGCATCGAGGCCGACGGCGGCTTCGGCGAGCAGGCCGCCGCCGGGGTGAAGGAGCGCGTGCGTGCCGTCCGCGACGCCCGCGACGCGGGCATCGCCGACCGCTCGCGGCCGCTGACCGGCATCTCGGAGTTCCCCCACCTCGGAGAGGTGCTGCCCGAGCGGGCGCCCTTCGGCCGGGCCGGCATCCGCTACGCCTCGGCCTACGAGGACATGCGCGCCGCTCCCGCCGACCGTCCCGTCTTCCTCGCCACCATGGGCCCGGTTGCGGCCCACACCGCCCGCGCCACCTTCGCGACCAACCTGCTCGCCGCCGGCGGCGTCGCCGTCGAGGCGGCCGGTGCCACGTCCGACGCCGCGTCGGTGCTCGCCGCCCACGCCGGCCAGCGGGTCGTCTGCCTGGCCGGCACCGACGCGGCCTATGCCGAGTGGGGCGCCGACCTCGTCGCCGCCCTGCGCGCGGCAGGGGCGTCGTACGTCGTGCTGGCGGGCCGGCCAGGGGAGCGGACGGTGACCGACGTCGACGACTCGTGCGCCGTGGGGGTCGATGCGCTGGCGTTCCTGGCCCGCGTGAGAGAGGAGCTCGCCCGATGAGCATTCCCGACAACTTCGCCGAGGTGCCCCTCGCGGGCCGTGCGTCGACCGGCGGGGCACCAGGCGACCAGCAGCCCTGGACGAGCCCCGAGGGGATCGACATCCTGCCGGTCTACGGGCCCGAGCACCTCGAGGGCCTCGACGGGCTGGACACGTGGCCCGGGCTGGCGCCCTTCCTGCGCGGTCCCTATCCGACGATGTACACGACGCAGCCGTGGACGATCCGGCAGTACGCCGGGTTCTCCACCGCCGACGAGTCCAACGCGTTCTACCGGCGCAACCTCGCGGCGGGTCAGAAGGGCCTGAGCGTCGCCTTCGACCTCGCCACGCACCGCGGCTACGACTCCGACCACCCGCGGGTGCGCGGCGACGTCGGGATGGCCGGCGTGGCCATCGACTCGATCTACGACACCCGCACCCTCTTCGACGGCATCCCCCTCGACGAGATGTCGGTGTCGATGACGATGAACGGCGCGGTGCTGCCGGTGCTGGCCCTCTACATCGCCGCGGCGGAGGAGCAGGGGGTCGCGCCGGAGCAGCTGGCCGGGACCATCCAGAACGACATCCTCAAGGAGTTCATGGTCCGCAACACCTACATCTACCCGCCGGCGCCGAGCATGCGGATCATCAGCGACATCTTCGCCTACACCTCGCAGCGGATGCCGCGCTTCAACTCCATCTCGATCTCCGGCTACCACATCCAGGAGGCCGGGGCGACGGCCGACCTGGAGCTGGCCTACACCCTCGCCGACGGCGTGGAGTACATCCGCGCCGGCCTCGGGACCGGCATGACGATCGACCAGTTCGCGCCGCGGCTGTCGTTCTTCTGGGCGATCGGGATGAACTTCTTCATGGAGGTCGCCAAGATGCGCGCGGCCCGGGCCCTGTGGGCGCGGCTCGTCGACGACTTCGAGCCGCAGAACCCGAAGTCGCGCTCGCTGCGCACCCACAGCCAGACGTCGGGCTGGTCGCTGACCGCGCAGGACGTCTTCAACAACGTCGGGCGCACCTGCATCGAGGCGATGGCCGCCACGCAGGGCCACACGCAGTCGCTGCACACCAACGCCCTCGACGAGGCGATCGCGCTGCCGACCGACTTCTCCGCGCGCATCGCCCGCAACACCCAGCTCCTGCTGCAGCAGGAGTCGGGCACCACGCAGGTCATCGACCCGTGGGCCGGCTCCTACTACGTCGAGAAGCTCACCCACGACCTCGCCGAGCGGGCGTGGGCCCACATCCTCGAGGCCGAGCGCGCCGGTGGCATGGCGGCCGCGATCGAGCAGGGCATCCCCAAGATGCGCATCGAGGAGGCGGCCGCGCGCACCCAGGCGCGCATCGACTCCGGCGCCCAGAAGGTCATCGGCGTCAACACCTTCCGGCTCCCGGTCGAGGACCGGCTCGACGTCCTGCGCGTCGACAACGACGACGTCTACCGCCAGCAGCTGGCCAAGCTGGAGCGGCTGCGGGCCGAGCGCGACGACGACGACGTACGCCGGGCGCTGGACGCGCTGACCGCGTCGGCCGAGCGCGGACCGGTCGGCGGCGGCTCCCTCGAGGGCAACCTCCTCGCGCTCGCCGTCGACGCGGCGCGCGCGAAGGCCACGGTGGGGGAGATCTCCGACGCGCTCGAGAAGGTCTACGGCCGCCACCAGGCCGTGATCCGTACGATCAGCGGCGTGTACCGCGACGAGGCAGGCACCGCAGCCGGCTCCCGGGTCGCCGAGGTGCTCGCCGCGACCGAGGAGTTCGAGGTCGAGGAGGGGCGGCGCCCGCGCATCCTCGTCGCGAAGATGGGCCAGGACGGCCACGACCGCGGCCAGAAGGTGGTCGTCACCGCCTTCGCCGACCTCGGCTTCGACGTCGACGTCGGGCCGCTGTTCTCCACGCCGGAGGAGGTCGCGCAGCAGGCGGTGGACGCCGACGTGCACATCGTCGGGGTGTCCTCGCTGGCGGCCGGCCACCTCACGCTGCTGCCGGCGCTCAGGCAGGCGCTCGCGGACCAGGGTCGCCCGGACGTCATGATCGTCATCGGCGGCGTGATCCCGCCCGACGACGTCGAGACCCTGAAGGAGATGGGCGCCGCCGCGGTCTTCCTGCCCGGGACCGTGATCGCCGAGTCCGCGCTCGACCTGCTGGCCCGGCTGCGCTCCGCGTGAGGCCGTGATGGCGCGGGCCGCTCGTCCCGTGGACGTCGCCGCGCTGGTGGACGGCGTGCGCGCCGGCCGGCGCGCGGACGTCGCTCGTGCGATCACGCTGGTGGAGTCCTCGCGCGGCGAGCACCGGGTCGCGGCCCGCGACCTGCTGACCGCGCTCGCGCAGGTCGAGCGGCCGCCCGCGACGCGGGTCGGCATCTCCGGCGTGCCGGGCGTCGGCAAGTCCACCTTCATCGAGACCCTCGGCACCCGGCTCACCGCGGCCGGGCACCGGGTGGGCGTCCTCGCCGTGGACCCGTCGTCGGTGCGCACCGGCGGCTCGGTCCTGGGCGACAAGACCCGGATGGCGACGCTGTCGGTCGACCCCCGCGCGTTCATCAGGCCCTCCCCGTCGGCCGGCACCCTCGGCGGCGTCGCCCGGGCCACCGTCCAGGCGATGCTGGTGCTCGAGGCGGCGGGCCACGACGTCGTGCTGGTCGAGACGGTGGGCGTCGGGCAGTCGGAGGTGACGGTCGCCGGGATGGTCGACACGTTCCTCTTCCTCACCATCGCGCGCACCGGCGACCAGCTCCAGGGCATCAAGAAGGGCATCCTCGAGATCGCCGACGTCGTCGCGGTCAACAAGGCCGACGCGGCGGGCGGCGACGACCACGAGGGGGAGGCCCGGGTCGCCGCGCGCGAGCTCGCCGGCGCCCTGCGCCTGGTGCGCGGCCACGCCGAGTGGGCGCCGCCGGTCGTGACCTGCTCGGGGCTGACCGGCGCCGGTGTCGACGACGTGTGGGAGCGCGTAGGAGCCCACCGCGACCACCTCGGCGAGGACGGGCTGGCCCGCAAGCGCGCGGGGCAGCAGCTCGACTTCACCTGGGCGCTCGTGCGCGACGAGCTCGACCAGCGGCTGCGGTCCTCGCCGGAGGTCGCCGCGGTGCGCGACGACGTACGCCGTGCCGTGCTGTCGGGGGAGCTCCCGGCACCCCTGGCCGCCGACCGGATCCTGGCCGCTTATGACCATCGCCCGCACGGGTGGGACGGACCAACTAACCTGTGAGGGTCATGCCAACCGATGTCCCCGCCACATCCGTCATCGCCGAGGTCGTCGACAAGCACGCCGACGACCTCGTCGCCTTCCGTCGCGACCTCCACGCGCACCCCGAGCTCAGCTGGGCCGAGAGCCGCACCTCGGACCTCGTCGTGTCCGCTCTCGAGGACGCCGGCTGGACCACGAGCCGCCCCGAGGGCGGGGGTGTGCTCGCCGAGGTCGGGCACGGGGGACCGCTGGTGGCGCTGCGGGCCGACCTGGACGCCCTGCCGGTCGACGACCTCATCTCCGACCCGTGGCGGAGCACCAACCCGGGGGTCGCGCACGCCTGCGGGCACGACGTCCACACCGCCGGCCTGGTGGGCGCGGGGCTCGCGCTCGCGGAGGTCGCGACGCGCGGCCTGCTGCCCGGGCGCGTACGACTGCTCTTCCAGCCCGCCGAGGAGGTCATGCCCGGTGGGGCGCTGCACCTCATCTCGGCCGGCGCGCTCGAGGGCGTCAGCCACGTCTTCGGCCTGCACTGCGACCCCAGCCTCGACGTGGGACGGATCGGCCTGCGGGAGGGGCCGCTCACCGGCGCCGCCGACGCGCTGACCGTCCGGCTCATCGGCAAGGGGGGCCACACCTCGCGGCCGCACCTCACCGAGGACCTCACCTTCGCGCTCGGCAAGGTGATCACCGAGCTGCCCGCCATCCTCAGCCGTCGCCTCGACCCCCGCGCCGGGGTCAGCGTCGTGTGGGGCATGGTGCGCGCCGGCTCGGCCCACAACGTCATCCCGCACGGCGGCACGGTCGCCGGCACCGTGCGGATGCTCGACGCGGTCGCCTGGGCAGACGCCGAGCACCTCATCCGCCAGCTGATCAGCGCGATCGTCGCCCCCTACAGCGTGACCGCCGAGGTGACCTACCAGCGCGGCGTCCCGCCGGTGGTCAACCACGAGGTCTCCACCGCCCTGCTCGGCGAGGCCCTCGAGCGCGTGCTGGGCCCGCACGGTCACGTCTCCACCGCGCAGAGCCTCGGCGGCGAGGACTTCGGCTGGTACCTCGACTCCGTCCCGGGCGCGATGGCCCGCCTCGGCACCCGCTCGCCCGGAGGGCCGACCTACGACCTCCACCAGGGCAACCTGCGCATCGACGAGGGCGCCACGTGCATCGCCTCGCGGGTGCTGGCCGAGGCCGCGGTGACGGCGCTCTCAGCCGGTCGCTGACGGCACGTCGCCGTCCTCGGTGCCGTCCTCGGTGACCCTCGCCAGCGGGACGCCGAAGGTGAAC
This sequence comes from Nocardioides renjunii, assembly GCF_034661175.1. NCBI lineage: Bacteria > Bacillati > Actinomycetota > Actinomycetes > Propionibacteriales > Nocardioidaceae > Nocardioides > Nocardioides renjunii. The sequence goes on from NZ_CP141058.1 coordinate 1,052,001, forward strand.
GTGCTCCCGACGCCCGGCGTGGACCTCACGTCGAGCCGACCGCCCAGCAGGTCGGCGAGGGCCCGGCAGATGGCCAGGCCCAGACCCACCCCCCGGTGCTCGCGGGCAGCGTGGGGGTCGACCTGGGTGAAGGGCTCGAACAACGCCTGCAGGTGGTCCTCGGCGATGCCGATGCCGGTGTCGGCGACCTCGAAGCGCACCCATGTGTCGGCGGTGCACTCCTCCTCGTCCGGGCACGGTGCGCCGCTGCGGGCCTCGACCCGCACCTCGACGCCGCCCCGGTCGGTGAACTTGAGCGCGTTCTGCACCAGGTTGGTCACCACCTGCACCACGCGGCGCCCGTCGCCGAACGCCGTCACGGGGACCGACTCGTCGACGGTGAGCGAGAACGTGAGGCCGCGGGCCTCGGCCAGGGGGACCGCCCACCCGGCGACGTCGTCGACGGCGGCGCGCAGCCCGAACACGCGGGGGTGCAGCACGTCCTGGTGCGCCTCGAGGCCGGAGTAGTCCAGCAGGTCGTTGACCAGGTGCATCAGCCGCTGGCCGGACCGGTGCACCATCTGCACGTAGTGCTCCTGCTCCGCCCCCGGGTCGGCGTGCACCAGCAGCTCGGTGGCCCCGACGAGCGCCGCCAGCGGGGTGCGGACCTCGTGGCTGACGGTGGCGAGGAACAGGCTCTTGGCGGCGTTGGCCTCCTCGAGCTGGCGCACCAGCTCCTTCGCTGCCGTGACGTCCTCGGCGATGCCGTGCACGCCCACGACCTCGCCGCCGACCACGACGGGGATCATGGTGCACCGGATGTCGATGACCTCGCCGTCCGGCCGGAGCACGCGGGCCTCGGTGAGCTGGGGGATGCCGGTGAGCGTGTTGGCGAAGCTCTCGTCGATGAGGTGGACGTCGTCGGGGTGGATCACGTCGGAGTAGTGCGAGCGCCGCATCTGCTCCAGCGTCAGCCCGGTCATCGCGAGCGCGTGGCCATTCGCGTCGGTGTAGTGGCCGCTGCGGTCCACCGAGTAGGCAGCGTGGGGGTGGTGGGTGAACATCGACGCGTAGCGCTCCGAGCCCTCGTCGGGTGCGCCCTCGGGCGACGTGCGCCCAGGGGCTGCGGGGCGGGGCCGGTCGTCGTGCATCGGGTTCCTCCCGGGTGCTGGTCGCGGTGAACGCCTCGGCCGGGCTCCGGCCGCCTTTTCAGTAGAGCACGAGAGCCGCCCGGGCGGTGACCGGACCCGGACATCCGCCGGCTGCGATGATCGCTCGATGGGCGAGCCACGGGACCTGCGGACGACCTTCGACTCCGCTGCCGCCACCTACCAGGAGGCGCGGCCCGACTATCCCACCGAGCTGTACGACGCGCTCGTCGCCGCCGCCGGCCTGCACGAAGGCGACCGGCTGCTGGAGATCGGCTGCGCCACCGGCAAGGCGACGCTGCCCCTCGCGCGGCGTGGGTTCGCGATGACCTGCCTCGAACCGGGTCCGGCGCTCGCCGCCGCGGCGCGGCGCAACCTGGCCGAGCTCGGCGAGGTCGACGTCGTCGAGACGACCTTCGAGACCTACCGACCGGCGACGCCGCAGCGCTTCGACCTCGTCCTCGCCGCGACCGCCTGGCACTGGCTGGACCCGACGGTGCGCTACCGGCGGGCCTGGGAGCTGCTCGTGCCGGGCGGGCACCTGGCCTTCTGGAGCGCCACCCACGTCTTCCCCGACGGGGGTGACCCGTTCTTCGCCGAGATCCAACCGGTCTACGACGAGATCGGGGAGGCGCTGCCCGGCGACGCGGTCCGTCCCCGGCCCGGCGGGCTGCCCGACCAGCGCGACGAGATCGACGGGACCGGACTCTTCGAGGTCGTCACCGTCCGCGAGGTCGACTGGGAGGTCACCTACGACGCCGAGGGGTACCTGCGCCTGCTCGACACCTTCTCCGGCCACATCGCGATGGCGCCCGCGAAGCGGGAGCACCTGTACGCCGAGGTCCGCCGCCGGCTCGCGAGCCGTCCCGACGGGCGCCTCGTGCGCGGCTGGGGCGCGGTGCTGCACGTGGCCCGGCGCCGCGGCTGACCCGCTCACTGTTGTCGGTAGGGCACTCCGTCCGCCGCGGGCGGCCGGGACCGGCCCACGAGGCCCGCCACCGCGAAGATGGTGACGAGGTAGGGGAGCATCAGCATGAACTGGCTGGGGACCGGGGAGCCGATCGCCGACAGCACGCCCTGGAGGTTGGACGCGAAGCCGAAGAGCAGCGCGGCCAGGGTGGCCCGGATCGGGTCCCACTTGCCGAAGATGACCGCCGCCAGCGCGATGTAGCCCGCCCCGCCGGTCATCTCGCGGTTGAACTGGGAGACCGAGACCAGGCTGTAGTAGGCGCCGCCCATGCCGGCGATCAGGCCCGCGAGCAGGATCGTGCGGTAGCGGGTGCGGTTGACCTTGATGCCGACCGTGTCGGCCGCCTTCGGGTGCTCGCCGACGGCACGGACCCGCAGGCCCCAGCGGGTGCGGTAGAGGGCGTACGCCACCAGTGCGACGACGACGTAGAGCACGTAGACGAGCGGGGTCTGGCGGAACAGGATCGGGCCGATCAGCGGGATGTCGCCGAGGATCGGGATGGGCAGCCGCTGGAAGCGGTCGGGGGAGTTCAGCGTCTCGGCGTTGGGCGTGAGCACCTGGCGGAACATAAAGTTGGTCAGGCCGAGCACGAGCACGTTGAGCACCACGCCGACGATGACCTGGTCGACGAAGTAGGTGATCGCGAACAGGCCGAGGACGAGCGCGACCAGGGCGCCGGCCACCGCGGCGGCGACGAGGCCGGCCCACGGCGAGCCGGTCGTCGAGGCGGCGATCGCGGCGGCGAACGCGCCGAGGAGCAGCTGGCCCTCGATGGCGATGTTGACCACGCCGGCCCGCTCGCCGAGCACGCCACCGAGGGCGCCGAAGACCAGCGGGATCGCCAGCGCCACGGCGCCGCCCAGCAGGCTCACCACGAGGATGGTGCCGTCGGCGGCGGCCCAGCTGAGGAAGCCGACCATCCACGCGACCGCGAAGGCGATCGGGATCCACAGCGGCTGCCGCGAGCGCGCCAGCATCCGGCGGAGGGCCTCGGCGGTGAGCGCGAGGCAGACCACCACCATCACCCACGCGGTCGGCCCGGACGGCACGACGATGTCGGGCAGCTGGACGAAGTCGCTGTCGACGGCGAGCTGGAACGTCGTGCTGCCGGAGTGGCTCGAGCGCAGCAGCACGACGGCGAGGAGCACCGTCAGCACGCCGAGGATGATCGGCAGCTTGCGGGCGCCGGCACCCCGGGTGGGGGTCACGGCCGTGTCGGGAGCCAGCCCACCGCTCTCGGGCACGGGCTGCTGGGTCACGGTGCTCACTTGGCCTCCTGGGCGGGGAGCCGGAAGATCGCGCGCACCAGCGGGGGTGCGGCGAGGAAGAGGACGATCAACGACTGCACGACGAGCACCAGGTCGACCGAGATGTTCTCGGACGTCTGCATGGTGAAGCCGCCGGCCTTGAAGGCGCCGAACAGGATCCCCGCGGCGAGGATGCCCAGCGGACGGGAGCGGCCGAGCAGCGCCACGGTGATGGCGTCGAAGCCGATCGCCGCGTCGAGGTCGAGGGACACGCCGCTCGTGACGGTGCCGAGCACCTGGTTGATGCCCGCCAGGCCCAGCAGCGAGCCGGCGACCATCATCACGACCGTGTAGGTCCGCCCGACGTTGATGCCGGACGCACGCGCGGCGTGCGGGTTCTCGCCGACGGCGCGCACCCGGTAGCCGAAGGTGGAGCGGTTGAGCACCCACCACACCACGGCGACCGCGACGAGCGCGATCACGAACCCGAGGTGCAGGTTGAACTGCTCGCCCAGCACGTCCGGCAGGACCGCCGACTGCTTCATCGGCGGCGACTTCGGGTTCACCGAGCCCGGCGTCTTGAGCAGCCACTCCTTAATGAGGGCGTAGAAGAGCAGGTAGTAGGCGACGTAGTTGAGCATGATCGTGACGATCACCTCGTGGGCACCCGTGCGGGCCTTGAGGAGGCCCGCGATGCCGCCCCACAGTGCGCCGGCGGCCATGCCGACCAGGATCGCGAGCGGCAGGTGGATCGCCGTGGGGAGGTCGAGCTGGAAGCCGACCCAGCCGGCGGCGCCGCCGGCGACCAGCATCTGGCCGCGGCCGCCGATGTTGAACAGGCCGGCGCGGAACGCCAGCCCCACGCCGAGGCCGCCGAGGACCAGCGGGCCGGCGAACTTCATGGTCTCGGTGAGCGGGCGCCACTGCTGGGCGGGCTCGGTGAGGTTGTAGTTGAACACGGCGCCGCGGAACATCGCGCTGTAGGCGCCGGAGATGGCGTCCCAGAGGGCGGTGAAGAAGTCGGAGGGTCGGGCGGTGACGTAGCTCGCGGTCTCCCGCACGGTCTCGTCGGTCGCGGCGATCATCACCGAGCCGACGAAGACGGCGAGGAACACCGCGAGCACCCCGGCCAGTGCGTCGCCGGAGGCGATCTCGCGCAGCAGGGAGCGCGACCGGTCGCCGGAGGTGGCGGCGGCGTCCTCGGCGGGGTCGACGGGCGCGTCGACGCGGGTGCTGCCGCCGGTGGGCTTCTCGTCGGGCTGAGGCTTCTCGGTGTCGCTCACGCCACCACGTCCTTCACGTCCTGGGGGCGTTCGCCGGTCATCATCAGCCCGAGGGTGGTGCGCGGGGTGTCGGCCGGCACGATGCCGACGACGCGACCGCGGTAGAGCACCATGATGCGGTCGGCCAGGGCCACCACCTCGTCGAGCTCGGTCGAGACCACCATGACCGGGATGCCGCTGTCGCGGGTCGCGACGATCTGCTTGTGGATGAACTCGATGGAGCCGACGTCGACGCCGCGGGTGGGCTGGGCGGCGACGAGCAGGCGCAGGTCGCGCGACAGCTCGCGGGCCACGACGACCTTCTGCTGGTTGCCGCCGGAGAGGTTGGCGGCCAGCGAGTCGATGTCGCGCGCGCGGACGTCGTACTCCTTGAGCTTCTTCTCGGCGAAGGCGCGGAGCGCGCCGAGGCGCAGGGAGCCGTTCTTGACGAACGGCGACCTGAAGCTGCGGTTGAGCATGAGGTTCTCGGCGATGGTGAAGCCGGGCACGAGGCCGTCGACCTGTCGGTCCTCGGGGATGAAGCCCACCCCGGCGTCGAGGATCCGGCGGGTGGAGCGGCCGACGAGCTGCTCGCCGTCGAGCACGACCGAGCCGCTGACGTCGTCCTGCAGCCCGAGGAGGGCCTCGGTGAGCTCGGTCTGGCCGTTGCCCTGCACGCCGGCCACGGCGAGGACCTCGCCGGCGCGGATGGTGAAGGAGATGCCGTCGACCTGGACGTGACCGGCGGCGTCGACGACCCGCAGGTCCTCCACGACGAGCGCCTCGGCGCCGAGCGTCGGCTCGTCCTTGTGGACCACCAGCTCGACGGGCCGGCCGACCATCATCGAGGCGAGCTCGGCGTTGCTGGCCTTGGGGTCGGCCTCGCCGACCACCTTGCCGTGGCGGATCACGGTGATCCGGTCGGCGACCTCGCGCACCTCGCGCAGCTTGTGGGTGATGAAGACGATGGCCTTCCCGGCCTCCCTGAGCTGGCGCATGATGTCCATCAGCTCGTCGGTCTCCTGCGGCGTGAGCACCGCGGTGGGCTCGTCGAAGACGAGCAGCTCGGCGTCGCGGGAGAGCGCCTTGATGATCTCGACCCGCTGCTGCACGCCGACCGGGAGGTCCTCGACGAGCGCGTCGGCCTTCACGTGGAAGCCGAAGCGCTCGGAGATCTCGGTGACGCGGTCACGGGCCGCGTCGACGTCGAGGGTGCCGGCGAAGCCGGTGGACTCGTTGCCGAGCATCACGTTCTCGGCGACGGTGAAGACCGGGATGAGCATGAAGTGCTGGTGCACCATGCCGATGCCCGCGGCCATCGCGTCGCCGGGGCCGGTGAAGTGCTGCACCTCGCCGTCGAGCTCGATCTCGCCCTCGTCGGCCCGGTAGAGGCCGTAGAGCACGTTCATCAACGTCGACTTGCCCGCGCCGTTCTCGCCGAGCAGGCAGTGGATCTCACCGGGCTCGACCGTGAGGGAGATCGAGTCGTTGGCCACCACGCTGCCGAAGCGCTTGGTGATGCCTCGCAGGACGAGTCTCATGGCATCGCATCCTAGGGGTCGGATCTTGGCAAAAGAGAGGGAGGCCGACGGGTCCGTCGGCCTCCCTCCGATGTGGAGCGCGGGTGATCAGCCCAGGTAGGAGTTCACCTTGATCGAGCCGTCGATGATGCCGGCCTTGACGGTCTCGAGCTCGTCGGCCAGCTCGGGGTTGACCTTGTCCTCGAAGTTGTGGAACGGGGCGATGCCGACGCCGTCGTTCTCGAGGGTGCCCACGTAGGGCTCGAAGTCGAACTCGTCGTTGCCCGCGGCCAGGACGGCCTCGTAGGTCGAGACCTTCATGCCCTTGAGGATCGAGGTCATGACGTAGTCCTGCGTGTCGGGGTCGGTCTCGAACAGGTCGGCGTCCACGCCGATCATGGCGACGTCGTTGCCGGAGTCCTCGATCGCGGTGATCGCGCCCTGGTAGATCGGGCCACCGACGGGGAGGACCACGTCGACGTCCTGGTCGAGGATCTGCTTGGCGGTGCTGGTCGCGGCCTCGTTGGCCTCGAAGCCCCCGGTGAAGGAGCCGTCCTTGCCGTCCCAGCCGACGACCTCGACGTCCTTGCCCTTCTCCTCGGCGTAGTACTCCGCGCCCTGCTTGAAGCCGTCCATGAAGATGGTGACGGTCGGGAAGGGCAGGCCGCCGAAGGTGCCGACCTTGCCGGTCTTGGTGTAGTCGGCAGCGGCGTAGCCGGCGAGGAACGCGGCCTCGGCCGTGTTGTAGAGCAGCGGCTTGATGTTGGGCTCGTCGGCCTTGCCGTCGAACGTCTCGCCGTCGTCGCCGCCGTCGGCGGAGTCGTCGATCAGGACGTACTCGATGTCGGGGTTGGCCGCGGCCGACTCCTTGGTCGCGGCGGCCAGGGCGAAGCCGACGGTCACGATGACGTCGCAGCCCTCGCCGACCAGGCTCTCCAGGTTGGGGGCGTAGTCGTTCTCGCTGTTGGACTCGACCGGCTTCAGCTCCACGCCGAGCTCGTCGGCGGCCTGCTTGGCGCCCTCGTAGCCGAGCTGGTTGAACGACTTGTCGTCGAACCCGCCGGCGTCGGACACGATGCAGGGCAGGAAGTCGCTGGCGGCGGGCTCGCTCCCGCTCCCGCTCCCGCCGTTCGTCTCCTCCGCGGGTGCGTCGCCGCACGCAGCCAGGGTCGCGGCCGCGAGCAGGGCCACGAGGCCGCTCGAGACGACCTTCCTCGTCTTCAACACAAATGCCTCCAAAATCGTGCACCCCGGGGTTGGGGCCAGCGTTCGGCGTCATGATGCCTGCCACGGCTCGCTGCGTCACGGGGTTGCGGTGTTCCGAAATGCGTTTGAGACCTAAAACCCGCCGGAGAACTTTCGGCGGAACATGCCGAAGACCGGCGGTTCGCCGTATGCGCCATAGTGGCCGCGTGGAACAGAGGGAGTGGGACGAGCTCAAGCAGGCCGCCGTCGAGGTGATGGGCCGCGCCTACGCGCCCTACTCGCGCTACCCCGTCGGGGCCGCGGCGCGGGTCGACGACGGGCGCACGGTGGTGGGGTGCAACGTCGAGAACGCGGCGTACGGCGTCGTGCTGTGCGCCGAGTGCGGGCTGGTGTCCCAGCTGCACGCCAGCGGGGGCGGGCGGCTCACCCACTTCGTGTGCGTCAACGGCGACGGCGAGGTGATCATGCCGTGCGGGCGCTGCCGCCAGCTGCTCTTCGAGCACGGCGGGCGCGACCTGCTGCTGTGGACCGTCTCCGGGGTCAAGCCGATGAGCGAGGTGCTGCCCGACGCCTTCGGGCCCGACGACCTGGCCCGGGTGGCCACCGACGAGGCAGGACCGTCCTGATGCCCGCACACGACGCCGTCGAGGTGATCCTCGCCAAGCGCGACAAGCACGAGCTCACCGACAGCCAGATCGACTGGGTGATCGACGCCTACACCCGCGGCGAGGTGGCCGACGAGCAGATGTCGGCGCTCGCCATGGCGATCCTGCTCAACGGCATGAATCGCACCGAGATCTCCCGCTGGACCGCGGCGATGATCGCGTCGGGGGAGCGGATGGACTTCTCCACGCTGTCGCGGCCCACCGCCGACAAGCACTCCACCGGCGGCGTCGGCGACAAGATCACCCTCCCGCTGGCCCCGCTCGTCGCGGCGTGCGGCGTGGCCGTGCCGCAGCTGTCGGGCCGCGGCCTCGGCCACACCGGCGGCACCCTCGACAAGCTCGAGTCGATCCCGGGCTGGCGCGCGGACCTCGGCAACGAGGAGATGGTCGCGATCCTCGAGGAGGTCGGCGCGGTCATCTGCGCGGCGGGCGAGGGCCTCGCCCCCGCCGACAAGAAGCTCTACGCCCTGCGCGACGTGACCGGCACGGTGGAGGCGATCCCGCTCATCGCCAGCTCGATCATGAGCAAGAAGATCGCGGAGGGCACCGGCGCGCTCGTGCTCGACGTCAAGGTCGGCAGCGGCGCCTTCATGAAGGACGTCGACAGCGCGCGCGAGCTCGCCGAGACCATGGTCGGCCTCGGCACGGACGCCGGCGTGCACACGGTCGCGCTCCTCACCGACATGGCGACCCCCCTCGGCCTGACCGCCGGCAACGCGATCGAGGTCGCCGAGTCGGTCGAGGTGCTCGCCGGCGGCGGCCCCGCCGACGTGGTGGAGCTGACGCTGGCGCTGGCCCGCGAGATGCTCGCGGGCGCCGGGCGCGGTGACGTGGACCCCGCGGACAAGCTGGCCGACGGGTCGGCGATGGACGCCTGGAAGGCGATGATCCGGGCGCAGGGCGGCGACCCCGACGCGGCCCTGCCCGAGGCGCGGGAGTCGCACGTCGTCACCGCCCCGAGCAGCGGCACGCTCACCCGGCTCGACGCGATGGCGGTCGGGATGGCCGCGTGGCGCCTCGGTGCGGGCCGGGCCCGCAAGGAGGACCCGGTGCAGGCCGGCGCCGGCGTCGTGTGGCACGCCCGGCCGGGTGACGAGGTCACGGAGGGCGAGCCGCTGTTCACGCTGCTCAGCGACGAGCCGGCGCGCTTCGAGCGTGCCCTCGCCTCGCTCGAGGGCGGCTACGACATCGGCTCGGGCGGCGACGGGGCGGACCGGGCGACCCCCGGCGACATCGTGCTGGAGCGCATCGGCTGAGGCCGTCCCCAACTCTGACGATGACCCGTCGGTAGCACCCGTTCGCCGCGGTTCTGTTCCTAGCGTTCCTTTACTTTAGGGATCCGGGGAGAGAGCCCATGCAGAACAACGACGAGCGCGGGTCGGGCCGCGCCAGGATGATGTCCACCGCGGTGCTGGCGACGGTGGTGATGGTGACGGGGCTGGTCGTCGGTGCGGGCGCGACCTGGCTCGCGATGGCCCGGCCGGGCAGCGAGGCCGCGGCGCCGGGCTGCGACCGGTTCCGCACCGTCGACGTGGCCGTGGCGCCCGCCATCTACGGCGTCGTCGTCACGGCCCTCGAGGAGGCCACGCCGGCCTGCACGTCCGTCGAGCCCGCCATGCGCTCGGGCATCGACGTCGCCCAGGGCGTGTCCATGGGAGGGGCGCTCCCGGACATCTGGATCCCGGAGGCCCGCTACCTCACCACCGCGGCCCACCTCGGTCCCGCCGCCCGGCCCGAGCTGCGGCTCGGGGCGAGCCTCGCCACGACGCCGGTCCTGCTGGTCGGCGGCACCCAGGCGCGCCGGTTCGGCTCCTGGGGCGACGCCGAGGCCTCCAAGCTGGTGTCCGTCCCCGACCCGGCCTCGTCCGTGTCCGGCGCGCTCGCCGTCACGGCCCCCGAGGCCGAGGCCCGCGCGGTGGGCCGCAGCCGCGTCGACGCCCGCGAGATGCTGGTCCCCTTCGCACAGGCCTACGGCGCCCGCCGGGTGCGCGGTGCCGACGACACCGTCCGGCCCGCGATGTTCGCCCGCCGGTCGCCCCGGCTCGTCGTCACCACCGAGCAGGAGCTCCTTGGCGTTCCCGACCGCGACGACCTGCGCGACCTGACCCCGGGCGTCGGCTCGCCCGCGCTCGACTTCCCGCTCACGGTGCGACGCGACGCCGCACCCGGCGCCCGGGCGCTCGCCCGTGCGCTCCGCGCCCACCTCGCCACCGAGGAGGGACGCCGCCTGGTGGCAGCCGAGGGGCTGCGCGCGCCGGGCGCGGCGGGCAAGGTCCTGCCGACGCCGTCGGGGGAGGCCATCTCCCGGGCGGTGCGGTCGTGGGGCCTGTTCAGTGTGCCCTCCTCCATGCTGGCCGTCGTCGACGCCTCCGGCTCGATGGACGCCGACGCCGGCACCGGGTCGCGCATGGACCTGCTGGCCGACGCCTCCCGGATCGGGCTCTCGTTCCTCCCCGACCACGCCCGGGTCGGGCTCTGGGTGTTCTCCATCGACCAGGGCGGGCCCGGGCAGGACTGGCGCGAGCTCGAGCCGATGCGCCGGCTCGACGACCTGCGCTTCGGCCGCACCCAGCGCTACGCCCTGCGCGAGCGCGCCGACCAGATGTCGGCCCTGACCGACGGCGGCACGGGGCTCTACGACACCGCGCTGGCCGCCTACCGGGAGGCGGTGCGCCGCTACCGCCCGCACTACTCCAACGCGGTGGTCCTCATGACCGACGGCCGCAACGAGGACCCGGGCTCCATCGAGCTCGAGCCGCTGCTGCAGCGGCTCGAGGAGCTGCGCGACCCCGAGCGGCCGGTGCGGATGGTCGGCATCGCGATCAGCGGCGACGCCGACCTCGCGGCCCTGCGCCGGATGGCGCAGGTGACCGGTGGCGAGGCCTACCTCGCCGCCGAGCCCGAGGACGTGCTGGAGGTGTTCGCCCAGGCGGTGCTGTCGCGGTGAGCCCGCGGCCCGGCCGCCTCAGCGCACGAACGCCCGCGCCACCGTGGCGGCGAGCGCCTCCCGGCGACGGCGGTGCAGGGACCCGGGGTCGCCGCGGTCGGCGGTGCGGGTGAGGGAGGCCTGCGCCCAGGTGCCGGCCAGCGCGATGAGCATCGACCAGAGGTCCTCGACGTCGACGTCGGCCACCAGCACGCCGGCGACCTGGGCCTCGTGCAGGCGGGCCAGCGCGGGACCGTCGTGGTGCGGGGTGGTGAACAGGTCACCGCTCGGCCGGCGCTCGAGCCGCGACCAGATCAGCAGCCGGACCAGCGAGGGATCGGCCAGGTAGGCGTCGTAGAGGCGGGTGGCGTAGCCGGGCAGGTCCTCGACGGTCAGGGGGACCCGGCCCACCGTGGCGGCGACGTGCAGAGCGACGGCGGCGTCGAACAGCGCGTCCTTGTTGCCGACGTGGGCGTAGAGCTGGGACTTGTTGATCCGGGCGGTCGCGGCGATGCGGTCGACGCGCGCCCCGGCCAGGCCGTGCGCCACGAACTCGGCCGTCGCCGCCTCGAGGATCCGCTGACGGGTCTGCTCGGCCTTTCCCACCGGGGTAGTCTACCGGGAACCAACCAACCGGTTGGTTCTGCACTGCTCGTCACCCCACCAGGAGTCACCATGTCCAAGGTCACCGGCTACCGAGCGACCGACCGCCCCGGCGAGGTGGAGCTCGTCGGCCTCACCCGCCGCGACCTCAGGCCCGACGACGTCGAGGTCCGGATCTCGCACTGCGGGGTGTGCCACACCGACCTGCTCGCGCTCAGCGGGTCCGCCGCGGGCCGCGGCGGCACCCCGCTCGTCCCGGGCCACGAGTTCGTCGGCGAGGTCGTCGCGACCGGCCCCGCGGTCACGTCCTTCGCGGTGGGCGACCCCGTCGCCGTCGGCAACATCGTGGACTCGTGCGGGACCTGCGCGATGTGCGTCGCGGGCCAGGAGAACATGTGCGTCGAGTTCCCCACGCTGACCTATGGCGGCACCGACCGGGTCGACGGCTCCACCACGCTCGGCGGCTGGTCGTCGTCGTACGTCGTGCGCGAGGACTTCGTCTACCACCGCCCGCCCGCCCTGGACCCCGCCGCGGTCGCTCCGCTGATGTGCGCGGGCGTCACGGTGTGGGAGCCGCTGCGCGTGTGGGGTGCCGGACCCGGCACCCGCGTGGGCGTGGTCGGGCTGGGCGGCCTCGGCCACCTCGCGGTGAAGCTGGCGGTCGCGCTCGGCGCCGAGGTCACGGTGTTCACCCGCACCGCCGACAAGGCCGCCGACGCCCGCGCGCTGGGGGCGCACCGGGTGGTGCTCTCCACGGACGAGCAGGACATGGCGGCGGCGGGGGAGAGCCTCGACCTGGTCATCGACTGCGTCCCCGGCGCCCACGAGGTCGGCCCCTACCTGCGCACGCTCGCCCTCGACGGGACGCTGGTGGTGGTGGGCCACCTCGGCGAGGTGCGGGTCGACGCGATGGACCTGCTGCGCGCGCGCCGTCGGCTGGCCTCGTCGGGCAGCGCCGGACGGGCCAGGACGCAGGAGCTGCTCGACTTCTGCGGCGAGCACGGCGTCACCGCCGACGTCGAGACGGTCCCGTCCGCCCAGGTCGCGACCGCGCTGGAGCGGCTGGGACGCAACGACGTCCGCTACCGGTTCACCCTCGACCTGCGCGACCTCGGCTGACCGGGGAGCCGTACGACGGCGTCAGGCGAGCAGCAGCACGACGTGCTGGGCCACGCAGGCGGGCTTGTCGCGACCCTCGATCTCGACGGTGTGCTCGACGATGAGCTGCTTGCCCTGGGGCAGGTCGCGGACCTCGCCGAAGCGCACGTGGGAGCGCAACCGGCTGTCGACCGGCACCGGGTGGGGGAAGCGCACCTTCTCCAGGCCGTAGTTGAGCCGCGCGCCCGGCGTCTCGAGGCGGAAGACCTGCGAGGCGAAGTGGGGGAGCAGGCTCAGGGTGAGGAAGCCGTGGGCGATCGTCGTGCCGAAGGGCCCGGCGCCCGCCTGCGCGACGTCCACGTGGATCCACTGGTGGTCCAGCGTGGCGTCGGCGAAGGAGTCGATCCTGGCCTGGTCGACCGCGAGCCACTCGCTGGTGCCGATCTCGGACCCGGCGGCTCCGGCGACGTCGTCGAGGGTGGTGAAGGTGCGCATGGGGGCGAACATAGTCCGCCTGCTTGGATGTGCCGGTGACCACTCCCACCCGTGACCAGGTGCACCGGGCCCCCAAGGTGCTGCTCCACGACCACCTCGACGGCGGGCTCCGTCCGCAGACGATCGTCGAGCTCGCCGCCGAGATCGGTCACGAGCTGCCTGCCGACGACGCCGCGTCGCTCGGGCAGTGGTTCGCCGACTCCGCCGACTCCGGCTCGCTGGTGCGCTACCTCGAGACGTTCGACCACACGGTGGCGGTCATGCAGAACGGCCCGGCGATCGCCCGCGTCGCGCGCGAGTGCGTCGAGGACCTGGCCGCCGACGGCGTCGTCTACGCCGAGGTGCGCTACGCCCCCGAGCAGCACGTGAGCGGCGGGATGACGCTCGACGAGGTGGTCGCCGCCGTGCAGGAGGGCTTCGACGCGGGGGCGGCCGCGAGCGGCGGCAGGATCGTCGTACGCCAGCTGCTCACCGCGATGCGGCACCAGGCCCGGTCGATGGAGATCGCTGAGCTCGCGATCGCCTGGCGCGACCGCGGGGTGGCAGGCTTCGACATCGCTGGCGCCGAGGCCGGCTTCCCGCCCACCCGGCACCTCGACGCGTTCGAGTACCTCCAGCGCGAGAACGCGCACTTCACCATCCACGCCGGCGAGGCGTTCGGCCTGCCCTCGATCTGGGAGGCCCTTCAGTGGTGCGGCGCCGACCGGCTCGGCCACGGCGTGCGGATCATCGACGACATCACGGTCGCCGAGGACGGCTCGGTCGAGCTCGGCCGGCTCGCGGCCTACGTCCGCGACAAGCGCATCCCCCTGGAGATGTGCCCGAGCTCCAACATCCAGACGGGTGCGGCGGAGTCCTTCGCCGAGCACCCCATCGGCCTGCTGACCGACCTGCGGTTCCGGGTCACCGTCAACACCGACAACCGGCTGATGAGCGGCACGTCGATGACGCAGGAGATGTTCGGGCTGGTCGAGGCGTTCGGCCACACGCTCGAGGACCTGCGCTGGTTCACCATCAACGCCATGAAGTCGGCGTTCCTGCCCTTCGACGAGCGGCTCGCGATCATCGACCGCGTCGTCAAGCCGGGCTACGCCGACCTCATGGCCGAGGCCTGATCAGCTGCTGAGCTCGGCGTACGCCCGGTCACCGGTCGCCCGGCGACACCCCTGCTCGACCGCGTGCGCGACCACGCGCTGCTGGTCGCGCATCAGCGCGAGCCCGCGGCGCAGGAGGACCAGCGGCGGCTTGCGGTGCTCGCGCAGGTCGCGGGTGAGCCGGCGCCAGAACGTCATGAGCGGGTGCTGGGTGATGCAGTAGGCCGCGGCGAGCATGCCCTCCTCGCGGCAGGCGGCCACGACGTCCGGCGCGAAGATCCCCTCCGCCACGAAGCGGGTGCTGCCCCCGAGCTCCACGGTGCGGGACCCGCACCGCCCGTTCTGCGCGATCTCGTAGACGGGCACCTCGCTGCGCCCGGTGCCGCACAGCTCGCGCAGCGCCGCCATCGCGTCCTCGCGGTGCCAGGAGTCGGGGTGGTCCCAGTCGACGAGGCCCTCGTTGGCGCCGTGGGTGATGCGCGGGAGGGTCGGGTCGTCGCCGTCCTTGTAGAAGTCGTCGAGGCGCAGGACGGGGAGTCCGAGCCGCTCGGCGAGCCGCGACTTGCCGGCTCCGCTCGGGCCGGCCAGGACGACCACCTGGGCTGTGTGCATGGTTACAGACTCATTTCCTCGTTCGGCCACGGACGTCCGGACTGGAGATTAGTCTCGCCCAGACCCCCGATTGACACCTCTGTGGGAGGACCTCCATGAGTCTCGACGACTCGACCGCGACCGATACCGCGGACATCTCCGGCGGCGCTGCCCGGCGCCCCCGCAACACCTGGGTGCTGGCTGGGCTGGCGCTGCTCCTCGTCGTCGCCCTCGTCGGCTTCTTCGCCACCCGCGGTGACAGCAGCGAGCCCGGCGCGGCCGACTGCGTCTCCGAGGTGGTCACCCTCACCACGGCCCCCGTGATGGAGGACCTGGTCAGGAAGGCGGTCAAGGACGTCAACGCCGACGAGCCCTGCATCGACATCCAGGTCACGGCCGGGTCCGTGAAGGACGTCGTCGCGGTCCTCAGCGACCCGGAGGCCCAGCTGCCCGAGATCTGGATCCCCGACAGCCCCACCTGGAAGGGCCAGCTCACCGCGGCCGGCTGGACCGGCACCCCGGTCGCCGACGTCCTCGCCCAGACGCCCGTCGGGCTCATCGGTGGTCCGTCCTCCGAGGCCCCCGCCTCGTGGTCGCAGGTCCTCGACGGTGGCAGCCTTTCGATGGCCGACCCGAGCGCCGAGGGCGCCTCCGCGCTCGCGCTCCTGGCGCCCTACGCCGAGATGAAGAAGACCGGCCAGACGCCCGCCTCGATCGAGGCCAAGACCGTGCCCGTCGCCCAGACCTACGGCGAGCGCGCCGTCGCCGGCAGCGCCAACGAGACCGACCTGTCCACCATCTCGGCCTCGAGCACCCAGCTCGTGCCGGCCACCGAGCAGGCCTACCTGTCGGCCCGCCGCAGCAACGACCAGCTCACGCTGGTGGCTCCGCGCACCGGTGTGCCGATGCTGCAGTACCCGCTGATCGACGTGAACCGCGGCACCAAGGACATCCTCGCCTCGGGCGGCGACCTCTCCGCCCGCGTCGGCCGCGCGCTGACCCGCTGGTTCACCTCGAGCGCCGGCGTCGAGGCGATCGCCGCCGCCGAGCTCCGCGGCCCCGACGGCACCCCGCTGCCCAACGAGATCGGCCTCGGCAACGCCCAGGTCCTCGACACGGTGCCGCAGAAGACCACCGACGACGCGCTGCGCCAGTGGCGCGTGCTCTCGGTCCCCTCGAGCATCCTCGCCGTGGTCGACCTGTCCGGCTCCATGAAGATGGCGATCGGCGACACGACGCGCATCCAGCTCGCGGTCCAGGCCTCGCAGGTGGCGCTCGACGCGTTCCCGGCTCAGGCGCGGATCGGCATCTGGGGCTTCTCCAAGAACCGCGGCGAGGACGGTGCGTCCTTCGCCGAGTACGCCGCCCTGGACCGGCTCGACGCCGACGCCGGCGAGGCCGGCACCCACGGCGAGCTGGTCCGCAAGGAGGCGGACGCCCTGGTCGCCCGGGTGAAGGGCGCCACCGGCCTGATGGACACCACCCTCGCGGCCTACAAGCACGCGCAGGAGAAGTGGGACCCGGCGTGGTTCAACTCCGTGGTGATCTTCACCGACGGCGCGAGCGACGACTCCAGCTCGCTGTCGCTCGACTCGCTGGTCAACCAGCTCAAGTCGATCCGCGACCCCGCGAAGCCGGTAAAGGTGATCATCATCGGCATCTCGCAGGACGCCGACACCGGCGAGCTCGACCAGATCGCCGCGGCGACGGGCGGCCAGAACTACCTGGTCAACAACCCCAACGAGATCCTCGGCGTGCTGGCCCAGGCCCTGCTCAACCGCTGATCCGACCCGCACGCTGGTCCACCGGGCGCACCGCCCGGAGGATCAGCGTGCGAGGCGTTCGCGCAGGACCCCGACGCCCGGTCCGCGCAGGTCGTCCAGCGCCGCCGGGCGGCCGGTGACCGCCATCGCGAGAGCCTCCACGGCGCCCTCCACCACGGCCCCGGAGCCGCGGGCCCAGTCCGCGTCGGTGGCTCGCAGCGCGAGGCCGTCGGTCCACCCCGGGCGCGTCAGGGCGGGTGCCGCCGTCCCGGACGCGAGGTGGTCGAGCAGCAGCAGCCAGTCCTCCCGCGGCACGTCGGCCGGCAGGCCGAGCGGCCGGGCGATGTCGCGCAGGTGGATGCAGGTGTCGGCGAAGGGCCCCATCGGGCCGACCCGCGGCGGGTCCACCCGGTCGGCCGCGCGCTCGCGCAGCAGGGACACCAGCTCGGTCGGCTCGCGGCGGGCGAGGGACCGGGTGACGTGGTCGACGGTCGCCGCCGTGTCGCCCCGGTGGCGCAGCGAGGCGAGCAGGAACCGACCGAAGCCGACGACCATCGGCTGCACGAGGTGGGCGGCCAGGTGCCGCACCGTCCAGCCCTCGCACAGGGTCGGCGCCTGCCACTGATCCGGCGTCAGCGACGCGAGGAGGTCCGCTGCCGCGCGCCGGTTGCGCGTCGTCCGGGCGAAGACGTCGTCGGCGTCCATCGGCACCTGCACCCAGGTCACTGCGCCCACCGGGCGCGGACCGCGGCCTCGACGCTGCGCAGCACCTCGGTCGCAGCGGCGATCTCCTGCACCGAGCACTCCGGGGCCAGCCGGGCGAGGTCCGCGAGCTCGCGGTCGTGCACCCGGCCGAAGAGGCGACGACCCTCGGCGGTCGGTGCCACGAGGACGGACCGGCGATGGTCGGGGTTGGGCGCGGTCGCCACGTGCCCGAGCCGCACGAGCTCGTCGACCTGGCGCTGGACGTTCTGCCGGGCGAGCGACAACCGCGTGGCGACGCGCGGGACGGTGGCCGCTCCGTCGACGACCAGCACCTCCATGACGGCGCGGGACCCCACGGTCCACCCCGTCCCGCGGAGACCCTCGTCCACGACGCGGGCGGAGCCGAGCACGATCGGGCGGACCAGGCGGAGCAGGTCGTAGAGGACTTCACCGCGGGACGACATGACACCAATGATGTCATTTCGGGTCAGGAGCGGCAACAGGGACGGCAAGGGGTACGGCAACGGCCCCCGGAGGTCCTCGGGGGCCGTCGTGGTCGATCGGTGGCTCAGACGCCGATCGGGTGCCAGACCGTCTTGGTCTCGAGGAAGCGCGTCATCCGGTCGAGATCGGGCTCGGCCAGCCAGTCCGTGTCCGGTGCGGGACGGCGTACGCGCTTGAGGTTGTCGGCGGCCGCCACCTCGAGCCCGGTCGCGAGCGCGGGGTCGGTGACGCCGGTGAGGTCGATGCCGTTGACGTCCATGTGCGAGGCCAGCCACGGCGCGATCTCGGCCTGCGAGCCGGTGAGGACGTTGACCACGCCACCGGGCAGGTCGCTGGTCGCCATGACCTCGCCGAGGGTGATCGCGGTCAGCGGGTGCTGCTCGCTGGCGATCACCACCACGGTGTTGCCGGTAACGATGAGCGGCGCCACGACGCTGACCAGGCCGAGGAGCGGGCCTCGGGGTGCGACGACGGCGATCACGCCGCTCGGCTCGGGCGTGGACAGGTTGAAGTAGGGCCCCGCCACGGGGTTGGCGTTGCCGACGACCTGGGTGATCTTGTCGGCCCAGCCGGCGTACCAGACCAGGCGGTCGATGGCGGCGTCGACGTAGGCGCGGGCCCGGGAGGAGGAGACCCCCTCGGCCGCGCGCAGCTCGGCCTCGAACTGCTCGCGGCGGCCCTCGAGGACCTCGGCGACGCGGTAGACGACCTGGGCACGGTTGTAGGCGGTGCGGCCCGACCACCCGCCGAAGGCGGAGCGGGCGGCGACCACGGCGTCGCGGGCGTCCTTGCGGGAGGCGAGCGCGGCGTTGGCGAGCAGGCGGCCCTTGGCGTCGTTGACGACGTAGGAGCGGCCCGACTCCGAGCGGGGGAACTGCCCGCCGATGTAGAGCTTGTAGGTCTTGCGCACGTCGATGCGGCTCATCAGCTGTCCGCTCCCTTCACGCTGGTTCCCTTGAGGTAGTCCTCGAGCCCGTGGCGGCCGCCCTCGCGGCCGTAGCCGGACTCCTTGTAGCCGCCGAACGGCGAGGTCGGGTCGAACTTGTTGAACGTGTTGGCCCAGACCACACCGGCCCGGAGGCGGTTGGCCATCGAGAGGATGAGCGAGCCCTTGTCGGTCCACACGCCGGCGGACAGGCCGAACGGCGTGTTGTTGGCCTTCTCGACCGCCTCGGACGGCGTGCGGAAGGTCAGCACCGACAGGACCGGCCCGAAGATCTCCTCGCGGGCGATGCGGTGGGCCTGGGAGACACCGGTGAAGACGGTCGGGGCGAACCAGTAGCCGTTGGCGGGCAGGTCGCACGGGGCCGACCACCGCTCGGCGCCCTCGGCCTCGCCGATCGCCGACAGCTCGCGGATCTTGGCGAGCTGCTCGGCGGAGTTGATCGCGCCGACGTCGGTGTTCTTGTCGAGCGGGTCGCCCACGCGCAGCGTCGCCATGCGGCGCTTGAGGCGGTCCATCACCTCGTCGGCGACCGACTCCTGCACGAGCAGGCGCGAGCCCGCGCAGCAGACGTGGCCCTGGTTGAAGAAGATGCCGTTGACGATCCCCTCGACGGCCTGGTCGAGCGGCGCGTCGTCGAAGACGATGTTGGCGGCCTTGCCGCCGAGCTCCAGGGTCACCTTCTTGTCGCTGCCGGCGACCGCGCGGGCGATGGCCTTGCCGACCTCGGTCGAGCCGGTGAAGGCGACCTTGTCGACGTCGGGGTGCGACACGATGGCCCGCCCGGTGTCACCGGCGCCGGTGACGATGTTGACCACGCCGGGCGGGAGGTCGGCCTGCTGGCAGATCTCGGCGAAGAGGAGGGCGGTCAGCGGCGTGGTCTCGGCGGGCTTGAGCACCACGGTGTTGCCGCAGGCCAGGGCCGGCGCGATCTTCCACGCCAGCATGAGCAGCGGGAAGTTCCACGGGATGACCTGGCCGGCCACGCCCAGCGGCGTGGTGCCGAAGCCGGAGTACTGGAGCTTGTCGGCCCAGCCGGCGTAGTAGAAGAAGTGCGCGGCGACGATCGGGACGTCGACGTCGCGCGACTCCTTGATCGGCTTGCCGTTGTCGATGGACTCCAGGACGGCGAGCTCGCGGCCGCGCTCCTGGATGATCCGGGCGATCCGGTAGAGGTACTTGGCCCGCTCGGCGCCGGACATGCGCGACCACACGCGGGTGTGGGCCCGGCGGGCGGCCTTCACGGCCGCGTCGACGTCGGCGTCGCTGGCCTCGGCGACCTCGGCGAGGACCTCCTCGGTGGCCGGGTTGACGGTCTTGAACGCCGTGCCGGTGCCGTCGACGAACTCGCCGTCGATGAACAGGCCGTAGGACGGCTTGACGTCCACGATCGCGCGCGACTCCGGCGCGGGTGCGTACTCGAAGGGGTTGCTCATGTCGCTCAGCCTCAGTCCAGCGTGAAGTAGTCGGGACCGGAGTAGCGACCGGTCGTCATCTTGGTGCGCTGCATCAGCAGGTCGTTGAGCAGCGTGGAGGCCCCGAAGCGGAACCAGTCGGGGTCGAGCCAGTCGGCTCCGCAGATCTCGTTGACCATCACCAGGTACTTGATGGCGTCCTTGGTGGTCCGGATGCCGCCCGCGGGCTTGACCCCGATCATCCGGCCGGTCTGGTCGCGGAAGTCGCGGACCGCCTCGAGCATGACGAGCGTGACCGGCAGGGTGGCGGCCGGCTGCACCTTGCCGGTGGAGGTCTTGATGAAGTCGGCGCCGGCCATCATGGCCAGCCAGCTGGCACGACGGACGTTGTCGTAGGTCTGCAGCTCGCCGGTCTCGAAGATGACCTTGAGGTGCGCGCTGGTGCCGTCGGGGCGGGCGCAGGCCTCGCGGACCTGCGCGATCTCGTCGTGCACGTCGAGGTAGCGGCCCGAGAGGAACGCGCCGCGGTCGATGACCATGTCGATCTCGTCGGCGCCCGCCTCCACGGCGTCACGGGTGTCGGCGAGCTTGATGTCCATCGCCGCGCGGCCGCTGGGGAACGCGGTGGCCACGGCGGCGACGTGGACGCCGCTGTCGCCGAGGACCTCCTTGGCCGTCGCCACCATGTCGGGGTAGACGCACACGGCGGCGGTGGCCGGGCAGGACGGGTCGGCGGGGTCGGGCCGCATCGCCTTGGACGCGAGCGCGCGGACCTTGCCGTGGGTGTCCTGGCCCTCGAGCGTCGTGAGGTCGACCATGCGGATCGCGAGATCGATGGCGTAGGCCTTGGCCGTGGTCTTGATGGAACGGGTGGCGAGGCCGGCGGCGCGGGCCTCGCAGCCGACCTGGTCCACGCCGGGCAGGCCGTGCAGGAAGCGGCGCAGCGAGGAGTCCGAGCGCACGATGTCGTCGAAGGCCCCGCTCACCTGAGGGCTGGCAGTGGGTGTCACCGACCCAGCATAGAGTTGGCCACGAAGAGCCCGGCAATCCCCAGAGGGCCGACAACTGCCCAGCTGGACGAGGAGAAGATGGCACGCCTGCAGGACGAGCGCGACGGGCCCGACACGGTGGTCGAGCGGTTCCACGCCACCAGCGGCCGGGTCTCGGGCTGGCTCGCGCTGGTGCTGTCGAGCCTCGTCGTCGTGGCCGGGCTGGCCTACCTCGACGACGGGTTCCCGCCCTGGGTGGCCGCCGCCGCGCTGCTGGTCGCGGTGCTCTCCTGGGCCGCCATGCTGCGCCCGGCGCTGTGGGCCACCGAGCAGCACCTCGTCATGCGCAACCTCGTCGAGACCGTGCACATCCGCCTCGCCGCCGTCGAGGAGCTCGCCGTGCGCCAGGTGCTGGCCGTCCGCGCCGCCGACCGGCGCTGGGTCTCCACCGTCGTGGGCCGGTCGTGGCGCAAGTCGATCACCGCCGGACGGGGCGGGGGCGAGGCAGGCGGGGCGCGCGAGGGCATGTCCTACCCCGACTTCGTCGACGACCGGCTCCACGAGCTCGTCGACCACGCCCGCAGCGCCGCCGGGGTGCGGCCGGGGTCGCGCGAGCAGCTGGCGCTGCCCGACGCCGTACGCCGCGAGCCCGCGTGGCTGCCCATCGGGCTGGTGGCGGGAGCGTCCCTGGTGCTGGTCGTGTCGTTCTTCCTGTGAAGGCTCAGCCGGCGACAGGGTCTGCGGACCCGGTCCAGTCCGGGACCCGGGTCCCGGTCAGCGCAGCGGGCCACGTCTCACAATCGCGCCTCGAGCCCGTCGAGGACCAGCGCGAGTCCCGGCTCGAACTCGTCGCTGTAGCTGTAGCTGCCGCCGACGACCTGCTGCGCGACCATCTGGGCGAGGTGCGGGAGCTCGGCGAGCAGGTCGATCCCGGCGACGAGCTCCTCGGCCGCCGCTCCCGCCTCGAAGGGCAGGTTCACCTCGGTCAGCACGAACCCGTAGACGTAGGCGTCGATGACGGAGAACGCCGACGCGGCCAGCGGGACGGAGAATCCTGCGGTCCGCAGGCAGCCCAGCACCGTGTCGTGGTGACGGAGGGTGGCCGGGCCGGGGTTACGACGCGACTCGATCAGGCCGAGCCCCCAGGGGTGGGCGACGAGGACCTCCCGGGCCGACCGGGCGCGCAGCTCCATCTGGGTGCGCCACGGACGGCCGACCACCGGCAGGTCGACCTGCGTGAACACCCAGTCAGCGAGACCGTCGAGCAGCGCGTCCTTGTTGGTCACGTGGTGGTAGAGCGACATCGCCTCGACGCCCAGCTCGCGACCCACGCTGCGCATGCTCACCCCACCCAGTCCGGCGGCGTCGGCCACCCGTGTGGCTGCCTCGACGATGGCCGCGGGGGAGAGAGGTGGTCTGGACATCGTGCTCCTCGGATCGACCGGCTTACACACGTAAGGCTACAGTGACGAGCGGTCGTCTTACAGGCGTAAGGGAGTGAGTGCCATGAAGGCAGCAGTCGTCGAGGGGTACGGAGCGCCGGAGGTCGTCTCGGTGCGAGAGGTCCCGGACCCGGTGGCCGGCGCGGGGCAGGTGGTGGTCCGGGTCGCGGCGACCACCGTCAACTCCGGCGACGCCCGCATCCGCGGGGCCCGGTTCCCCCGCGGGTTCGCCACGCCGGCCCGGCTCGTCCTGGGGGTGCGCGGGCCCCGGCGGCAGGTGCTCGGCGTCACGCTGTCCGGGGTGGTCGAGCAGGTCGGGGGCCGGGTCACCGGCCTGGCCGTCGGCGACGAGGTCTGCGGGATGACCGGCGCCGGCATGGGCGCGCACGCGGAGCTCGTCGCGGTGAAGGCGGACAAGCTCGTGCGGAAGCCCGCCGCCGTGAGCCACGCTGACGCCGCGGCCGTCCTCTTCGGTGGCAGCACCGCCCTGCACTTCCTGCGCGACCGCGTACGCCCGGGCACCGCCGTCCTGGTCAACGGCGCCTCAGGGTCCGTCGGCGCGGCCGCCGTCCAGCTCGCCCACCGCGCAGGCGGACGCGTCACCGGTGTGTGCGGCCCGACCAACGGAGCACTGGTCGAGTCCCTCGGGGCGGCTGCGGTCATCAACTACACCCGGACCCCGCTGGACACCGTCGCGGAACGGTACGACGTCGTGCTCGACACCGTCGGGAGCATCTCCCCGGCCGTGGGTCGTTCGCTCCTCGCGCCGGGGGGCGTGCTGCTGCTCGTCGTCGCCGACCTCTGGTCGACCCTGAGGGCGCGGGGCGACGTCGTCGCCGGCGTGGCGCCGGAGCGAGCCGAGGACTTCACGGCGCTGCTCGAGCTCGTCGAGTCGGGCGAGCTGAGGACCGTGGTCGACCGCACCCTCCCGCTCGCCGACGTCGTCGAGGCGCACCGCATCGTCGACTCCGGGCGCAAGGTGGGCAACCTGGTGGTCACGCCGTGAGTCGCCTCGCCGCTGCTGCCGTCCCCGGCGTCGGGAACCAGCGCGCGACGACGGCGCTCTGGCCCAGCGTCCACGTGGAGCTGCACACCCAGTAGACGAGCAGCGCCACCGGGGCGACACCGCCGGCGAGGAGCAGGCCGCCCGCCGACACGACAGGGAGGACGGCCTGCGCGGTGACGACCGCCTCGGGCAGGCCGTCGACCGTGGTGTTCGACGCGACGACGTAGCGCTGGGTGACGTAGGACAGCGCCGCGGCGGTCACCGCCAAGCCCGCGACCACGGCGAGGTGGACGGCGCCGGCACCGAGGTAGCCGCGTCCGGCGAGCGAGACCCCGACGACCGAGGCGGCGCCGAAGGACGACACGAGGTCGGGACCCATGGCGCCGACGGCGGCACCGGAGGACACGTCGGCCAGCAGGTGGTAGAGACCGAGCCACACCGGCAGCTGCACCAGCACCGGGAGGCAGCCCAGACGGCTGACCCCGTGCTCGGCGGAGACCAGGCGGCGCTCCTCGTGGTGCGCCCGGAGGCTCTCGGCGTCGGTGCGGCCGCGGTAGCGCTCGGCGATCCCACGCAGGTGCGGCCGGGCGCGGGCGGCGGCGTGTGCCTGCCGGACCCCGTGGACCACGAGGGGGAGCAGCGCGGTGCGGACGAGGACGACCACGGCGGCGATGCACAGCAGCCAGGTGGTGGCGGCGTCGGGACCGGCACCGAGCGAGGTGAGGCCGTCGTGGGTGGCCGCGAGGACCGCGGCGAGGGCGTGCTTGAACGGTTCGAGCAGGGACATGGTGGCTCCTGGAGCAGGTGGGGCGGGACGGGTCTGCGTGCTCGCGCGGGGGCGAGCGTCAGACGAGTCCAGGAGCGCGCGGTCGGACCGGGTGGTGGCCCACGTCGGTCGTCCGCCCGGCCAGCACGAGGGGTACGTCGACGGCGCGACGCCGCGGCCGCAGCGAGCGCAGGGTGGCGTCGGGGACGGCCGCGGGTCCGTGGACGGCCATCAGCGCCGTCGAGGTCGCCAGCGCGGCGAGCACGACGAGGGCCTCGGTCGACATCGCCGACACGGCCGACGCGGTCGGCGCGAGCGAGATGGCGGCGACGAGCGACGCCAGCGCGACCACCACGGACCGGACCATGGCGCCAGCGTAGCCCCGCGCGTCGGTCACCGGAGCTCGAACGCCCCGAGGTCGACCCGCCCGGCAACCGGGCGTCGGACCTGCCGTGCGGGGGCGACGTACTCCCACCGGGCGCGCCAGCGCGCCGGGACGGCCACGCCGCGGTTGACGGCGGGGGAGCCGGGGCGGAGCCGGAAGTCCTCCGACCCGGGCGCCACGAAGCCGGCGGGGCCCACGCGGCGGTTGCCCCGCGCGTCGGCCGGCCCGCTGGTGAGGTCCCCGGCACCGACGAGGAGGTTGTTGCGCAGGTGGGCGCTGGCGCCCTCGGCCACCGCGACGTAGGTGCCCGACGAGCGCTGGTTGACGAAGGTGTTGTTGACGACCCACAGGGTGCGGGACGGGTGGGTGAGGCCCTCGGCGCCGTAGGACACGACCGCGGGGTTCTCCGAGGCGGGTCCCTGCACGACGACGTTGCCGGCGACCAGCGCCCGGCCGCCGTTGGGCAGGTCGATGGAGTAGCTCGCGGTGCTGTCGCCGTCGCTGATGCGGTTGCCGACGATGGTGGTGCGCGCGGCCCGCGACTTGAGCTCGTGGCCGGTGTCGGCGCCCGACAGCCAGCTCCCGGTGACCGTCAGCGAGCGCACGGCGCCGATGTAGACGTTGTGGGAGTAGCCGTCGCCGGCGCCGTTGCGGAAGAACCGCGAGCCGCGGATGACGATGTCGCTGGCCGGGTCGGCGCCGGTGAGGATGCCGTTCTCGTTGTCGTGGAACCAGCTGCGCGTGACGGTGAGACCCGTGCCCTCCTGCCGGATCCCGGCGCCGTTGCGGTCGACCACGGCGGCGCCGCTGAGCTCGATGCGGTCGACGGTCGTGCGGTCGCCGGCGATCACCCAGATCGCCTTGCCCTGGGCGTCCTGGCCGTCGGCGCGCAGGTGCGCCCGGCCACCCTCGCCGCGCAGGGTGAGGTCGTCCTGCGTCCAGGTCGCGACGTCGCCGGAGTAGGTGCCCGCGTCGATGAGCACGGTGTCACCGTCGCGCGCGACGGCCGCCGCCTGGCTCGGCACGGTGAGCGTGCGGGTGGGGCCCACGTGCCACGTGCGCGGAGCGCTGTCGTCGTACGCCGCCGGGGCGGGCGCGGCGACGGACGCAGGGATGGAGGCGGGGATGGATGCGGCGCCGAGCACCAGGCCCACCACCGCGGCGAGCCCACGGGACGCCTGCACCTCAGGCACCGAAGGCGCTGCTGCGCAGGTCGGCCTTGATCGCGTCGAGCCGGCCGACGGCGGAGATGCGGGCGGCGTCGACGCCGCCGTCGTCGGGGTCCTCGCCGACCGGGACGACCACCTCGAGGTAGCACTTCACCTTCGGCTCGGTGCCGCTCGGGCGCACGATCACCCGGGCGCCCTCGGCGAGCGAGTAGCGCAGGCCGTCGGTCGGCGGCACCTGCTCCGTGCCCTCGGAGAGGTCCTCGACCAGCTCGACCGCGAGGCCGCCGAGGGAGGTCGGCGGCGTGGCCCGCAGCCGCTCCATCGTGGCGGGGATGTGGGCCAGGTCCTCGAACCGCACCGAGAGCTGGTCGGTGGCGTGCAGGCCGTGCTCGTGGGCGATGTCGTCGAGGATGTCGGTGAGCCCGCGTCCCTGCGCCTTGGCCTCGGCGGCCAGCTCGCAGACCAGCAGCAGCGCCGAGACGCCGTCCTTGTCCCGGACGTGCTCGGGGTCGCAGCAGTAGCCGAGTGCCTCCTCGTAGCCGAACGCGAGGCCCTCGACCCGGCCGATCCACTTGAAGCCGGTCAGCGTCTCCTCGTGCGGCTGACCGGCGGCCGCGGCCATCTTGCCGAGCAGGCTGGAGGACACGATCGAGTTGGCAAAGGTGCCGGTGCGGCCGCGGGCGAGCAGGTGGTGGGCCAGGAGGGCGCCCACCTCGTCGCCGCGCAGCATCCGCCAGCCGTGGGCGTCCGGCACGGCGACCGCGCACCGGTCGGCGTCGGGGTCGTTGGCGACCACGAGGTCGGCGCCGCTGCGGGCAGCCAGGTCCATGGCCAGGTCCATGGCGCCCGGCTCCTCGGGGTTGGGGAACGCGACGGTCGGGAAGTCGGGGTCGGGGTGCTCCTGCTGCTCGACGACGTGCGGGGCGTCGAAGCCGGCGGTCTCCAGGACCTGGGCCACGGTCGTGCCGCCGACGCCGTGCAGCGGGGTGTAGACGAGGGTGAGGTCGCGCGGGCCGTCGCCGGCCAGGCCGGCCACGGTGTCGAGGTAGCGGTCGACGATCTCCTCGCCGACGAGCCGGTTGGCGTCGCCGCGCGGCAGGTCGGCGAGCGGCCCGACGGCGGCGATCCGCGCCGCGATCTCGCCGTCGGCCGGCGGCACGATCTGGCTGCCGTCGCCGAGGTAGACCTTGTAGCCGTTGTCCTGCGGCGGGTTGTGGCTCGCGGTGACCATGACGCCTGCTGCGCACCCGAGCTCGCGGATCGCAAAGGCGAGCAGGGGAGTGGGCAGCGTGCGCGGCATGACGTACGCCTTGAAGCCGGCGCCGGTCATGATCTCGGCGGTGTCGCGGGCGAAGACGTCGGAGTTGTGCCGGGCGTCGAAGCCGATGACGACGGACCCGCCGGCGTGGCCGGTGTCCCGGAGGTACGCCGCCAGGCCGGCCGCCGCACGGGTCACCACGACGCGGTTCATCCGGTTGGGCCCCGCGCCGAGCGCGCCGCGCAGGCCGGCGGTGCCGAACTCGAGGGTGCCGGCGAAGCGGTCGGCCAGGTCGGTCGACTCACCGCGCCCGGCCGCCTCGACGAGGGCCCCCAGCTCGGCCCGGGTTTGCTCGTCGGGGTCCTCGGCGGCCCACGCACGGGCGCGCTCGATCAGCTCGGTCTCGGAGGTCGCGGCGGTCATGGACGCACGCTATCCCTCGGCGACCGGGCGGGACGTCATGGCCACTGGTCGCCGGCGCGACCACGCGCCCTGACGTTGTCGGTGGGCGGTGCCACGATCGGGTGATGATCGACCACCTGGGCATCAACTGCACCGACCTGCCGCGCGCCGCGGCGTTCTACGACAGGGTCCTGGGGGTGCTGGGCCACCGGCGCCTGATGGACTTCGGGGAGGCCATCGGCTACGGCACCGACACGCCGGACTTCTGGCTCAGCACCTTCGAGGGCGTGGGGCCCAACCGGGAGGTGCACGTCGCCTTCCTGGCACCCGACGCCGCCACGGTCCGGGCCTGGCACGCCGAGGCCGTCGCGGCGGGGGCGGAGTCGCTCCACGAGCCGCGGCTGTGGCCGGACTACCACCCCGGCTACTTCGGCGCCTTCGTCCGCGACACCGAGGGCAACAACGTCGAGGCGGTCTGCCACACCGGCGACTAGCGTGGGCGGGTGATCGCCACCGTCCGCTCCGTCAACACCGGCCCGCTGGCGCCGGTCGAGGGGCTGCGGCGCCCCAGCGGCATCCGCAAGCACCCGGTCGAGCGGATCGAGGTCCGCGACCCGGGCCCCAAGCGCGGCGGGCTCGGCAGCGGCGTGGTGGGTGACGCGATCTACAGCCGCAAGCACCACGGTGGCGCCACCCAGGCCGTCTACGCAGTCGCCCGCGAGGAGCTGGACTGGTGGGGCCGGGAGCTGGGTCGCGACCTGGCCGACGGGATGTTCGGCGAGAACCTCACGACCAGCGGCATCGACGTCGACGCCGCCGAGGTCGGCGAGCTGTGGCGCGTCGGCCTCACCCTGCTGGAGGTGTGCGGGCCGCGCGTGCCGTGCGCGACCTTCGCCAAGCACATGGCCGAGCCCCGCTGGGTGCGCCGCTTCGGCGACCGGGGACGCACCGGTGCCTACCTCGCCGTGCGCGAGGCTGGCGTGATCGAGCGCGACGACCCGATCGAGGTGGTCCACCGGCCGGCGCACGGGCTGACCGTGCCGATGTTCTTCCGGGCCTGGATGGGCGATCGCGAGCTGGCCGAGGTCTTCGTCTCGGCCCGGGTGCTGGCCGAGGCCGAGCACGAGTGGCTCGCCTCCCGCCTGTGACGCGTCAGCCCAGCGCGGCCACCGCTGCGTCGTAGTCGGGCTCCTGGCCGATCGCGTCGGTCAGCTGGGTGTGCAGCACGGTGCGGTCCTGGTCGAGGACGACGACCGCGCGCGCCAGCATCCCGGTCCAGGCGCCGTCGGCCATCGCGACGCCGTAGTCCTGGCCGAACGAGGAGCGGAAGGCCGAGCCGACCAGCGCGTCCTCGATGCCCTCGGCGCCGCAGAACCGGGCCTGCGCCAGCGGGAGGTCGACGGAGACGTTGACGACGGCGGCGTTGTCGAGGCCGGCCGCGAGCTCGTTGAACCGGCGCACGCTCGCCTGGCACACGCCGGTGTCGATGCTCGGGAAGATGTTGAGCACGACCCGCTTGCCGGCCACGTCGGCGTCGGTGAGGGACTGGAACTTCGTGTTCACCAGGTCGAACCCCGGTGCCTGCGAGCCGACAGCGGGCAGCTCGCCCACGGTGTTGACGGTGGTGTCGCCGAATTGTGTGGTTGCCATGGGCCATTCCTATCGCAGCCGCCCTGACCGCTCGTCGCTGGCTCTACAGTGCGGAGGTGACCACCTCGAAGCGCGCGGACGTCATCATCGACGTGCTGCGCGACGCGTTCGCCCCGCTCATGCGCGCCGACCCGGTGGCGTTCCGCGCCAAGTACCGCAAGATGGCGCGCGACCCGCTCGCGTTCTACCGCGGGACGGCCTGCCTGTTCTACTGCGACGTCACCGGCGAGGACGACCCCTGGGCGGACCACGGCGCCGAGCGCATCTGGATCCACGGAGACCTGCACGTCGAGAACTTCGGCACCTACCTCAACTCCGACGGCCGGCTGATCTTCGACGTCAACGACTTCGACGAGGCCTACATCGGTCGCTTCACCTGGGACCTCCAGCGGTTCGCGGCGAGCCTGGCGCTCCTCGGGTGGCAGAAGGCCCTGCCCGAGGACGCGATCCGCAAGCTCATCAGCCGCTACGCGCGGTCCTACCTCGCCCAGGTCAACCACTACACCGGCACCGAGGAGGACGAGACCTTCGAGATCCGGCTCGACACCGCCCAGGGCCCGGTCCTCACGGCGCTCGAGTCGGCCCGCACGAAGCGGCGCGCCGACCTCCTCGACCGCATCACGGTGATGCAGCACGGGGTCCGGAGGTTCAGCGAGGACGGCACGACGAGGCGTCTGTCCAGCACGGAGCGGGCGAAGGTCGTGGCGGCCTTCCACGGCTACCTCGAGACCATCCCGGAGTCCAAGCGCTTCGACCGGGACCTCTTCTACGAGCTGCGCGACGTCGTCGGCAAGTCGGGCTTCGGCATCGGCAGCGCGGGCCTGCCGGCCTTCAACGTGCTCGTGGAGGGCTACAGCCAGGCGCTCGACAACGACGTGGTGCTGAGCATGAAGCAGGCCAACGTCCCAGCCCTGAGCCGGTTCGTCGAGAGCGCTGAGGTCGACGCCTACTTCGACCACGAGGGGCACCGCACGGTGGTGAGCCAGCGGGCGCTGCAGGTGCACACCGACCCGCTGCTGGGGCACACGAGCATCGACGGCACCGGCTACGTCGTCTCCGAGGTCTCGCCCTACGAGGTCGATCTCGACTGGAGCGAGATCAACGAGCCCGAGGACATGCGGTCGGTGGTCGACCTGCTCGGCCGCGCGACGGCCAAGATCCACTGCGCCTCCGACGAGGACAGCCAGCAGGACCTGGTCGACTTCCAGGTCGAGGAGGCGATCCACAAGTCCCTGGACGGCCGGCGCAACGAGCTGGTGTCGTGGCTGGGCGAGTGGGGGATCGCGTACGCCGCCCGCGTGCGCGACGACCACGCGCTGTTCGTGGACGCCTTCCGCGAGGGCCGGGTCGGGATCACCTCCACCTGACCCGGCACCTCGTGCGCGTCAGGCGTCGATGGTCGACATGTCGCCGTAGCGCTCGCCCGCGACCGCGTCGCGGGGGACGGCCTGCTCGAGCGCGGCGAGGTCGTCGTGGGTGAGCTCGACGGCGACGGCGCCGACGTTCTCCTCGAGGTAGGCCACGCGCTTCGTGCCGGGGATCGGCACGACGCCCAGGTCGGGGTCGCCCTGCGCGAGCACCCACGCCAGCGCGAGCTGCCCGGGGGTGCAGCCCTTGTCGGCGGCGAGCTCCTTCACCTTCGCCACGAGCGCGAGGTTGGCGTCGAGGGCGTCACCGGAGAACCGGGGGAAGCGCCCGGTGGCACGGGAGTCGTCGGCCTCGAGCGACTCGCGGGTCACCGCGCCGGTCAGCATGCCGCGGCCCAGCGGGGAGTAGGGGACCAGTCCGATCCCGAGCTCGCGCAGCACCGGCATGACCTCGTCCTCGAGGTCGCGGGTGAACAGGGAGTACTCGGTCTGCAGGGCCGTGACCGGGTGCACGGCGTGGGCGCGGCGGATCGTGTCGGCGCCCGCCTCGGAGAGTCCGAGGTGACGCACCTTGCCCGCCTCGACGAGCTCCTTCATCGCCCCGACCGTCTCCTCGATGGGCACGGTCTTGTCGACGCGGTGCTGGTAGTAGAGGTCGATGTGGTCGACGCCGAGCCGCTCGAGGGAGGCGTCGCACGCCCTGCGGACGTAGTCGGGGGAGCCGTTGATGCCGACCCACGAGCCGTCGGGGTTGCGCTCGTTGCCGAACTTGGTGGCGAGCTGGACCTCGTCGCGCCGGCCCTCGAGGGCACGGCCGACGAGCCGCTCGTTGGTGAACGGGCCGTACATGTCGGCGGTGTCGAGGAACGTGACACCGAGGTCGAGGGCCCGGCGGATCGTGTCGATCCCGGACTGCTCGTCGGGGGTGCCGTAGAACTCCGACATCCCCATGCAGCCGAGGCCGAGGGTGCTCACGGAGAGCGAGGAGGTGGTGCCGAGGGTGCGCTGGCCGATGGAAGTGGTGGTCATGACTCCCACCAAACTCCTTGGAGTGCGCTCGAAGTCAAGCCCCCTCCGCGCCTTCCCTGCGTGGATCAGCCTGCCGGGGTGACGACGCTGTCGTAGATGGCGATCTTGTGGTCGATCGCGCGGAGGTGGGAGGTCACCTCGGCCAGCTGGCGCTCGACCACCTCGCGGTGGGCGAGCAGGAGCGCGAGGCGCTCGGCCTCGTTGCCGTCGCCCTCGCGGACCAGCGCGGCATAGCGTCGTACGTCGCGGATGGGCATCCCGGTGGCGCGCAACCGGGTCACCATCTGGATCCAGGTGAGGTCGCGCTCGGTGTAGCGCCGGTGCCCGGACGAGGCGCGCTCGACCGAGCCGAGCAGCAGCCCGTCGCGCTCGTAGTAGCGCAGGGTGTGGGCCGTCAGGCCGGTGCGCTCGGCCGCCTCGGCGATGCTCAGGCTGGTCATCGGACCAGTGTCCGACTTCGAGCGCACTCCAAGTCAAGGGCCCCGGCGACGCCTGGCCCGCCGGAGGAGGTCAGTCGCCCAGCGCCGGACGGTGGAACTGCGCGGTAGCGAAGGGGCCGCCGACGAACTCCGCCTCGGCCTCGTCGTCGGGCCCCGGCTCGACGCGGTCGGCGTGGTCCTCGGCGTCGTCCTGCGGCTCGTAGCCCAGGCGGCGGCCGGGCTCGAGGTCCCACCAGGCCCGCGTGTTGGCGCTGATGCCGTGGAGGACGGCGTAGCCGGGGGCCGGGGCGGTCAGCGCCGCCTCCACCATGCGTACGCCGTCGCCGTGGGACAGCCACGTCGACAGCGCGCGCGTGCTCGTCGGCTCCTCGAGGAACGAGCCGATGCGGCAGGCGACCGCGTCGATGCCGTGGCGCTCGGCGAAGAGCCGCATCAGCGCCTCGGCGGCGACCTTCGCGACGCCGTAGTAGGTGTCCGGGCGGGGCGGCACGTGCTCGGTGAGCTCGCCGTCGACGCGCGGCGTGCGACCGACCGCGTGGTTGGAGGAGGCGTAGACCAGGCGCGGGACGTCGTGGGCGACCATCGCGTCCAGCAGTGCCGCGGTGGTGATGACGTGCGAGGTCAGCTCGTCGGGCAGCGACACCTCCTCCGGCACGCCGGCGAGGTGCACGACCGCGTCCAGGCGCTCCTCGGCGAAGACGGCGGCGACCGCGTCGGCGTCGGCGCAGTCGGCCTCGTGCCAGGTGAACGTCGTGCCCTCGGGTGCCGGCACCAGGTCCAGCCCGACGACGTCGTGGCCGAGGTCGACCAGTCCGACCGTGACGACCCGGCCCATGCTGCCGGCCGCGCCGGTGACGAGGACGCGCACGTCAGATCCTCGTGACGACCTGGCTGAGCAGGCCGCCCATCCGGCTGGCCGCGGCACGGCCCGCCTCGAGCACCTCCGCGTGGTCGAGCGGCTCGCCGCTCAGGCCGGCGGCGAGGTTGGTGACGAGACTGATGCCGAGGACCTCCATGCCCGCCTCGCGGGCGGCGATCGCCTCGAGCGTGGTGCTCATGCCGACGAGGTGGCCGCCGAGGATGCCGGCCATGCGCACCTCAGCGGGGGTCTCGTAGTGCGGCCCGGGGAACTGGACGTAGACGCCCTCGTCGAGCGAGCCGTCGACCTCCCGGCACATCTCCCGGAGCCGGGGGCTGTAGAGGTCGGTGAGGTCGACGAAGTTCGCCCCGACGATCGGGCTGGTGCCGGTCAGGTTGATGTGGTCGGAGATCAGCACCGGCTGGCCCGGCTGCCAGCCCGGCTTGAGGCCGCCGCACCCGTTGGTCAGCACGATCGCCGAGCAGCCCGCGGCCGCAGCGGTCCGGACCGGGTGGACGACGGCGGCGACGCCCTTGCCCTCGTAGTAGTGGGTGCGGGACAGGAAGACCAGCAGGTTGCGGTCGCCGCTCTCCGACGAGGTCCGGACGGAGCGGATCCTGCCGCTGTGCCCGGTGACGCCCGCGGCGTGGAACCCCGGCAGGTCGGTGGTCGCGATCTCCGCGGTGGCCTCGCCCAGCGCGTCGACGGCCGGCAGCCAGCCCGAGCCCAGGACCAGGGCGATGTCGTGGCGCTCGACGCCGGTGAGCTCGGCGAGCCTCTCGGCGGCGGAGCCGGCGGCTTCGTAGGGGGTCTGGTCGTCCATGGGCGGCACTCTAGGGGCAGTCGGAGTGCCGGGTCACAGGCCGGTCGAGCGGCAGGCCCGGCGCCGCAGCGCGCCGACGTAGTCCTCGGGCGCCCCCGCCGCCTCGGCGGCGTCGGCGAGCACGCCGAGGTAGGACGCCGAGGGCAGGCCGCCCTCGTAGGCGTCGAGGACGTAGGCCCACACGACGAGCTCGCCGGTCATCGTCGAGACCCGCACCTTGGTCTTGCGGTAGAGCCCGGTGTCGGCGGACTCCCAGCCGTCGAGGGCGCGCTCGTCCTCCGGCGTGACGTCGTAGACCGCGACGAAGACCTGCTCGAAGGGGTCCTGGACGATCGTGGACAGCGCTCCGTCCCAGCCGTGCTCCTCCCCGCCGAACGTCAGCCGCCAGCCCGTCAACCACCCCGTGGAGTGGAGGATCGAATGGGGGCAGCGCTCGCTCATCCGGGCGGGATCGAGGTTCGTCCCGTAGGCGGCGTAGAGCGTCACGGGCCACAGGATACTGAGCCCCGACCTCGGGTGTCCCCGCCGTGGGCCGGACAACTAGGCTGGCACCGTGACCGACACGCACTTCGACACCCTCGTCCTCGGCGCCGGCCCCGGTGGCTACGTCGCCGCGATCCGCGCAGCCCAGCTCGGCCAGAAGGTGGCCGTGGTGGAGGAGAAGTACTGGGGAGGTGTCTGCCTCAACGTCGGGTGCATCCCGTCCAAGGCCCTGCTGAAGAACGCCGAGCTGGCCCACACGCTCCAGCACGAGAAGGCCAAGTACGGCATCGAGGGCGACGTGACCATGTCGTTCGGTCCGACCCACAAGCGCAGCCGCGACGTCAGCGCCGGCATCGTCAAGGGCGTCCACTTCCTCATGAAGAAGAACAAGATCACCGAGATCGACGGCTGGGGCACCCTCCAGGGCCGCAACGACGTCGACGTGAAGGACAAGGACGGCCAGACCACCCGCTACACGTTCGACAACCTGGTCATCGCCTCCGGCGCGACCGTGCGCCTGGTGCCGGGCGTCGAGCTCAGCGAGAACGTCGTCACCTACGAGGAGCAGATCCTCACCGACCAGCTCCCGAGCTCGATCATCATCGGCGGCTCGGGCGCGATCGGCGTCGAGTTCGCCTACGTGATGGCCAACTTCGGCGTCGACGTCACGATCGTGGAGTTCCTCGACCGGATGGTCCCCACCGAGGACGCGGACGTGTCCAAGGAGCTCGCCAAGCACTACAAGAAGCTGGGCGTGAAGGTGCTGACCTCCACCGCCGTCAAGGGCGTCGAGGACACCGGCTCGGGCGTCAAGGTCACGGTGGCCCCGGCCGCCGGCGGCGACGAGCAGGTGCTCGAGGCCGACAAGTTCCTCGCCGCGTTCGGCTTCGCCCCCCGTGTGAAGGGCTTCGGCCTCGAGAACGTCGGCGTCGACGTCACCGAGCGCGGTGCGATCGAGATCGACGACTACTGCCGCACCAACGTGCCGAACGTCTACGCGATCGGCGACTGCACCGGCAAGCTGATGCTCGCCCACGTGGCCGAGGCGATGGGCATCGTGGCCGCCGAGACCATCAACGGCGCCGAGACGATGCCGGTGGAGTACGACTTCGTGCCGCGCGCGACCTACTGCATGCCGCAGATCGCCTCCTTCGGCTACACCGAGGCGCAGGCCAAGGAGATGGGCTACGACGTCAAGACCTCGACGTTCCCCTTCACCGCCAACGGCAAGGCGATGGGCCTCGGCGAGGCGTTCGGGTTCGTGAAGGTCGTCGCGGACGCCGAGCACAACGAGATCATCGGCACCCACATGATCGGCCCCGACGTCACCGAGCTGCTGCCGGTGATGACGCTGGCCCAGAAGTGGGACCTCACCGCCGACGAGGTGGCCCGCAACGTCTTCGCGCACCCGACGCTGGGCGAGGCCGTCAAGGAGGCCGTCCACGGCATCGCCGGCCACATGATCAACCTCTGACATGCCCGATCGCATCGTCATCATCGGCGGCGGCCCGGGCGGCTACGAGGCGGCGCACGTCGCGGCGCAGCTCGGCGCGGAGGTCGTGGTCGTCGACACCGACGGCGTCGGCGGCTCGGCGGTCCTCACCGACTGCGTGCCGAGCAAGACGCTGATCGCCACCGCCGAGCTGATGACCGACATGTCGTCGGCGCAGGAGCTGGGCGTCAACTTCCACGACCACCAGGGTGACGCGGCGACGACGATCACCGTCGACCTGGCGCGGGTCAATGCCCGCGTCAAGCAGCTCGCGGCCGACCAGTCCGTCGACATCGCCGAGCGCCTCGACCGCGACGGCGTACGCCTCGTGACCGGCCGCGGCCGCCTCGGGCCGGACCTGACGGTCACCGCCGTCACGGCCGACGGCGAGGAGACCCTGCAGGCCGACGCGATCATCGTGGCCACCGGTGCCGCGCCCCGCACCCTGCCGAGCGCGCAGCCCGACGGCGAGCGGATCCTCACCTGGGAGCAGGTCTACGACCTCACCGAGGTCCCCGAGAAGCTGATCGTGGTCGGCTCCGGGGTCACCGGGGCGGAGTTCGCGAGCGCCTACCTCTCTCTCGGCATCGACGTCACGCTCGTGAGCAGCCGCGACCGGGTGCTGCCGGGCGAGGACGCCGACGCGTCCGCCGTGCTGGAGGACGTGCTGACCCGGCGCGGGATGAACGTCCTGGGCCAGTCCCGGATGCAGTCGGTGACCCGCGAGGGCGACACGGTCACCGTGACGCTCACCGACGGCCGCACCGTCTCCGGCAGCCACTGCATCCTGGCCCTCGGCTCGGTGCCCAACACCGCCGACCTCGGCCTCGAGGAGGCGGGGGTGGCCACGGACGACGGCGGCTTCATCGTCGTCGACCGGGTCTCGCGCACCTCCGCCCGCGGCATCTACGCCGCAGGCGACTGCACCGGCGTGCTGATGCTCGCGTCGGTCGCGGCGATGCAGGGCCGGATCG
Organism: Nocardioides renjunii; assembly: GCF_034661175.1. Classification (NCBI taxonomy): domain Bacteria; kingdom Bacillati; phylum Actinomycetota; class Actinomycetes; order Propionibacteriales; family Nocardioidaceae; genus Nocardioides; species Nocardioides renjunii. The sequence goes on from NZ_CP141058.1 coordinate 1,088,669, forward strand.
CGATGTGGCACTTCCTCGGCGACGCGGTCGCCCCGCTCGACCTCAAGAAGGTCTCCTCCAACGTGTTCACCTCACCGGAGATCGCCACCGTGGGCTGGTCCCAGCAGGCCGTGGACGCCGGGGAGATGCAGGCCGAGGTGGTGACGCTGCCGCTGGCCGGCAACGCCCGCGCCAAGATGCAGGGCGTGCGCGACGGGTTCGTCAAGCTGTTCTGCCGCCCCGGGACCGGCATCGTCGTCGGCGGAGTGGTGGTGGGCCCGCGTGCCTCCGAGCTGATCCACCCGGTCTCGGTCGCGGTCGCCGAGTCGCTGACCGCCGACCAGCTGGCTCACGCCTTCACGGTCTACCCGTCGATGAGCGGCTCGATCGCCGAGGCCGCCCGGCGCCTGCACGGGGTCTGACGCCGGGTCCCGCACCGACCCGCGTCTCCGGCCCGGGACCGGGCTGGCAGGCGCGGCACCACCAGGTGCGGCGGTTGGCCGCGTCGCCCGGGACCTCGGCGCTCACGCTCACCGGTCCGCCGCAGCGCCGGCACCCCTGGCGCTGGCGGCCGGTCACCCAGTGGTCGTCGCCGCGCGCCGACGATCCGGTCGTCACCTGGTAGGCACCCTCGACGGTCGCCGAGTGGCGCAGCATCCGGGCCGCGCGGTCCACCAGGTGCGCCACGTCGACGTCACCGATCGGGGTCCACGGGCTCACCCCGCTGAGGAAGGCGAGCTCGTTGACCCAGAGGTTGCCGAGCCCGGCCATGGCACGCTGGTCGAGCAGGGCGGTGACCAGCGGGGTGGTGGGGTCGCGGCGGAGGCGCCGGACGGCCTCCTCGGCGTCCCAGTCGTCGCGCAACGGGTCGGGACCGAGGTGGCCGACGAGGTCGCCCTCGCGGTCGGTCGGCACCAGCGCGAGGTCGTGGAGCCGGATGCCGTGGACGGTGCGGCCGTCGTCGAGGCCGAGCACGAGCCGCACGTGCGGCTGGACCGCGCCCGGCAGTCGCTTGCCCGGCGCGAGGGTCGACCAGGACCCGTCCATGCGCAGGTGGCTGTGGAGCGTCGCGCCCGGCGATCCGGCCATCGGGCCGAAGCGGGTGAGTAGGTGCTTGCCGTGGGTGTCGTGACCGAGGACCTCACGACCGGAGAGGTCACGGGTCGCCAGGGCGGGGGTGCGGAAGTCGGAGCGCACCACCGTGTGGCCGACCAGCTGGCGGTCCAACCGGCGGGCGAGCTTCCAGACGCTGTCTCCCTCAGGCACCCCTCCAGTGTCACAGGAGCCCCTGACAGCCCCTCAGGTCCCGGAGCCGACGCCGTCGGCGCCGCCGGTGGTCTGGTGGAGGTAGGCCTGAGCCAAGTTCTGCTGTCCGTGGACACCGTGCCCGGACCGACGGGCCAGCTGCGCCCCGGCGTCGATCGCGCCGTCCGCGCCGCCCGAGAGGTGCCACGGCACCCAGCGGTCGCCGACCCGCACCAGCCGCTCCAGCGGCGCCTCGCCGGCCGACAGACGCCGTACGTCGGCCGCGCAGGCCGCGATCGTCCGCGGCACGCCTCCGGCCGGGGTCCACCGCACGTCCTGCATCGCCGGACCGTGGCGGGGGTCGAAGAAGCAGGGCTCGCGGCGCTCGGGCAGCGGGTCTCCGGCGAGGACCGCGACGACGGCGGCGCGGTGGTAGCGAGCGTCGGCCACGACCTGCTCGACCGCCACCACGTCCTCGACCGTGGTGCTCGCCGAGAGCAGGGCCCTGGCCTGGTCGTAGTGCTCGATCGCACGCCGGTAGTGGCCGTGGGCCACTGGGTCGAGGTCCTCGGCGAGGATGTCGAGGTGCAGCTCGGCGACCTGCTCGCCCAGCAACCGTGACGTCCTCGTCGACGAGCCGGCGAGCCACGCGCCAGCGGTCGAGCCGGGCGAGCTCCTCCTCGCGGCGTCGACGCCGTCCCCCGAACATGCCGGGAGCCTGCCACACGCCCGGTCCCGGGGCGGGCGGCTCCCGCGGATCCCTGCGGCCGTTCACCACTCGGCTGTACGCTCGGTCGTCTTGCTGTCGAACGTCCCGGGGGAGACCTCACCGACCATGTCGCGACCACGCCACCTGACCCGCACCCGCACCGCCCGCCTGCTGCTGGGCGTCGCGGCGGGCGCGATGCTGCTCCCGGTCCTGCCCGCCGCGCCGGCGCAGGCCGACGCGGGAGAGCCGCGCCGGGCGGTCGAGACCTGGCTGACGCCGGGCAGCACCGCGATCACGCTCACCGGGCACGGGTTCGGTCACGGCCACGGCCTCTCGCAGTACGGCGCCCAGGGCGCGGCCCAGCAGGGCGTCCCGTGGCAGCAGATCGTCGAGTTCTACTACCCCGGCACGACGTGGGGCGCCGTGACGGGCACGATCCGCGTGCTGATCACCGCCGACACCGGGCGCGACGTCCAGGTCGTCGCACGCCCGGGCATCGAGGTCCGCAGCCTGCAGCGCAACCGCGCGTGGCGGCTGCCGCAGCTCCCCGCGAAGAAGTGGCGGCTCGTCGCCGCGGGTGACGACACGCGGGTGCAGCGCACGACCGGCGGTGCCTGGCGCACCTGGCGGACCGTGCCGGGCCAGGCGGAGCTGTCCTCGAACCGCGGGCCCCTGACGCTGGTGCTGCCCGGCGCCCGTCGCGACTACCGCGGCACGCTGCAGTCGGTCACCTCGGGCCAGGGCAGGCGGCAGACGGTCAACCGGGTCGGCATGGAGGCCTACCTGCGAGGCGTCGTCCCGCAGGAGGTCCCGGCACTGTGGGAGCCGGCCGCGGTCAGCGCGCAGTCGGTGGCCGCGCGCACCTATGCCGCCTTCGAGCGCTCGCACCCCGCGGCGGGCCACTACGACCTCTGCGACACCACCCAGTGCCAGGTCTACGGCGGCATGGACGTCGAGCACCCCGCGGCGACGGCGGCGATCCGGGCCACGGCGGGCCGGGGCGTCTTCCACGACGGCCGGCCGGCGTTCACCCAGTTCTCCGCCAGCAACGGCGGCCACTCCTCGGCCGGGTCGATGCCCTACCTCGTCGCCCAGCCCGACCCCTACGACGGCGTGAGCGGCCACCAGTACTCCACCTGGACCACGACGGTCGACGACACGCAGGTGGAGAAGCACTGGCCCGCCATCGGCGACCTCACCTCGATCGAGGTCACCTCGCGTGACGGCAACGGCGACTGGGGTGGTCGGGTCGCCGACATGGCGTTCGTCGGCACCACCGGCACGGCCCGTGTGGACGGCGACACCGTGCGTTCCACCCTCGGCCTCTACTCCGACTGGTTCACCTTCAGCGTGACCCCGCGGCAGAAGGGTCCGGCGCGCCAGTGACCGGGCTCCACCGTGCCGCCGCGTTGCTCGCGGCGCTCGTCCTGGCTGTGTCCGGCTGCTCGACCGGCAACGACGGCGACGGCGCCCTGCCCGACCCCGTCGTCGAGACCGAGGTGACGACGGGCATCGACTACGTCGCGCTGGGCGACTCGTTCTCCGCCGGGCCGTTCATCGGCGCGATGCGGAGCGACCCCGAGGGCTGCGCCCGCTCGCGCGACAACTACCCGGCGTTCCTCGCCGACTGGCTCGACGTCGAGAGCTACACCGACGTCACCTGCTCGGCCGCGACGACGGCCGACCTCTACGCGCCGATGGTCATGTTCAACGGCGCCACCACCGGGCCGCAGCTCGACGCGGTCTCGGCCGACACCGACCTCGTCACGATCGGCATGGGCGGCAACGACTTCGGCATCTACGACTCCCTCATCCGCTGCCAGGCCGGCGGGGCCGAGGCCTGCCCGGTGGCGGACCTGAGGGCCGACGCGGGCAAGGTCGCCGCTCGCGTCGAGAAGGCGGTGCGCCGGGTCCGCCAGGCGGCGCCGGAGGCCGAGGTCCTCGTCGTCGGCTACCCCGACATCCTCCCCACCGAGGGCACCTGCGCCGCGCTGGGCGTCTCCGCGGACGTCCTCGGCCCGGTGGCCGACGTCGCCGGGGTGCTCAACGCGTCCCTGCGCCGGGGCGCCACGGCCGGCGGCGGGTCGTACGTCGACCTCGAGGGCCCCTCGGAGGGGCACGACGTGTGCGCCAGGGGACGGGCGTGGGTCAACGGGCCGCAGTTCCGCCTCGGGGTCGCCGCGCCGTTCCACCCCAAGGTCAACGGCATGCGTGCCGCCGCGGGGGAGGTCTACCGCGAGGTGACCGGTGAGGAGCCCGAGGTCACCGAGCACGCCGAGCCCGACCCGGACGCCATCGTCCTCAACGAGCCGGCCGGCTAGCCCCGGCCGATCACCAGCACCAGGTCGCCACCCTCGACCGCCTGCGTCGCCGGCACGGCCAGCCGCGTCACCGTGCCGGCGACCGGCGCGGTGATCGAGGCCTCCATCTTCATCGCCTCGATGGTCGCGACGGTCTGCCCGGCCTCGACCCGGTCGCCCTCGGCGACCGTCACGGTGACCGCGCCGTCGTAGGGCGCCGCCACGTGGCCGCTGTCGGTCGGGTCGGCCTTCTCGGCGGCACTCACGTCGGCGGAGATGCTCCGGTCGCGCACCTGCACGGGCCGGAGCTGGCCGTCGGCCGTCGCCATGACCGTGCGGATGCCCCGCTCGTCGGGCTCGCTGATCGCCTCGAGCCCGAAGAGCATCTCGCGGCCCTCGCGCACCAGGACGCCGTGCTCCTCGCCGCGTCGCAGGCCGTAGAGGTAGTCGATGGTCGAGACCGCACTGAGGTCGCCGTACTTCTCCCGCGACTCGTGGAACGCGGCGGTGGGGCCGGGGAAGAGCAGCTCGTTGAGCGTGCCGCGACGGTCGGTGGCCAGGGCGGCCTGCTGCTCCGCGGTGAGGCTCTCGGTGGGCTGCTTCCACGTCCTGCCGGCCAGCGCCTTGCTGCGGAACGGCTCGGGCCAGCCGCCGGGCGGGTCGCCGAGCTCGCCGTTGAGGAAGCCGATCACCGAGTCCGGGACGTCGTACGACGCCGGGTCGGCCTCGAACTGCGCGGGGTCGGCGCCGGCGGCGACGAGGGCGAGGGCGAGGTCGCCGACCACCTTGGAGGACGGGGTCACCTTGACCACGTTGCCCAGGATGTCGTTGGCGGCGGCGTACATGTCCTCGACCTGCTCGAACTTCTCGCCGAGGCCCAGCGCGATCGCCTGCTGGCGCAGGTTGGACAGCTGGCCGCCCGGGATCTCGTGGCGGTAGACCCGCCCCGTCGGGGACGGCAGGCCGGACTCGAAGGGCGCGTAGACGCGGCGGACGGCCTCCCAGTAGGGCTCCATCGCGTTGACCGCGGCGAGGGAGAGGCCGGTCTCGCGCGCCGAGTGGTCGGTCGCGGAGATCAGCGCGGACAGCGCCGGTTGGGAGGTGGTGCCGGCCATCGACGCCGAGGCGGCGTCCACGGCGTCGACCCCGGCCTCGATCGCCGCCACCAGCGTGGCCAGCTGGCCGCCGGGGGTGTCGTGGGTGTGCAGGTGGACCGGCAGGTCGAAGCGCTCGCGGAGGGCGGTGACCAGGGTGCGGGCGGCGGGGGCCCGCAGCAGGCCCGCCATGTCCTTGATCGCCAGCACGTGGGCACCGGCCTCGACGATCTGGTCGGCGAGGCGGAGGTAGTAGTCGAGCGTGTAGAGCGTCTCGCCGGGCGAGGACAGGTCGCCGGTGTAGCAGAGCGCGACCTCCGCGACGGAGGTGCCGGTGGCGCGGACCGCGTCGATGGCCGGGCGCATCTGCGAGACGTCGTTGAGGGCGTCGAAGATCCGGAAGACGTCGATGCCGGTCTCCGCGGCCTCCTGCACGAAGGCCTCGGTGACCTGGGTGGGGTAGGGCGTGTAGCCCACGGTGTTGCGCCCGCGCAGCAGCATCTGCAGGCCGATGTTGGGGATCGCCTCCCGCAGGGCGGCGAGCCGCTCCCAGGGGTCCTCGGCGAGGAAGCGCAGCGCGACGTCGTACGTCGCCCCGCCCCAGCACTCGACCGACCACAGCTCCGGCGTGGTGCGGGCGACGTGGTCGGCGACCGCCACGAGGTCGCGGGTGCGGACGCGGGTGGCGAGGAGGGACTGGTGGGCGTCGCGGAAGGTGGTGTCGGTGACGGCGACGCGGTCCTGGGCCCGCAGGCGCCGGGCGAACGCGTCGGGGCCGATCTCGCGCAACAGCTGGCGGGTGCCCGCGGGGGCCGGCTGCGAGCGGTCGAGCGGGGGGAGCTTGCTCGCCGGGGTGATCGTCACGGGGGCGGCGCCGTGGGGCTGGTTGACCGTGACGTCGGCGAGGTAGGCCAGGAGCTTGGTGGCGCGGTCGCGGCCGACCTGGGCCGTGAGCAGGCCGGGGTGGTCCTCGATGAAGGAGGTGGTGACGCCGCCGGCGGCGAAGTCGGGGTCGGCCAGGACGGCCTGCAGGAAGCCGACGTTGGTGGAGACCCCGCGGATGCGGAACTCCAGCAGCGCCCGGCGGGCCTTCTGGACCGCGGACTCGAAGGTGCGGCCGCGACAGGTGAGCTTGGCCAGCATGGAGTCGAAGTGGGGGCTGATCTCGGCGCCGGTGTAGGTGGTGCCGCCGTCGAGGCGCACGCCGGGGCCGCCGGGGGAGCGGTAGGTGGTGATCTTGCCGGTGTCGGGGCGGAAGCCGTTGGCCGGGTCCTCGGTGGTGATCCGGCACTGGAGGGCGAAGCCGCGCGGCTGCACCGAATCCTGGGTGAGGTCGAGGTCGGCCAGGGTCGCGCCGGCGGCGATGAGCATCTGCGACTGCACGAGGTCGACCGCGGTGACCTCCTCAGTCACGGTGTGCTCCACCTGGATGCGCGGGTTCATCTCGATGAAGACGTAGCGCCCGCTCGGGTCGAGGAGGAACTCGACGGTGCCGGCGTTCTTGTAGCCGATCTCGCGCGCGAAGCGGACGGCGTCCGCGCAGATGCGGTCACGGAGGTCCGGGTCGAGGTTGGGCGCCGGGGCGATCTCGACGACCTTCTGGTGGCGGCGCTGGACCGAGCAGTCGCGCTCGTAGAGGTGGATGACGCCACCCTCCGAGCCGGTGCCGTCCGCGAGGATCTGCACCTCGATGTGGCGCGGGTCGACCACCGCCTGCTCGATGAAGACGGTGGGGTCGCCGAACGCACCCTCGGCCTCGCGCATGCAGGTCTCGATGGCCTCGCGCAGGTCGGCGCGGTCCTCGACGCGGCGCATGCCCCGACCACCGCCGCCGGCGACGGCCTTGACGAAGAGCGGCGCCTCGATCCGCTCCGCCGCCGCCAGCAGCTCCTCGACGTCCGTCGACGGCGGCACCGACTCGAGGACGGGTACGCCGGCCGCCTTGGCGGCGGCGATCGCGCGCGCCTTGTTGCCGGTGAGGGTCAGCACCTCGGCGGAGGGGCCGATGAAGGTGATGCCGGCGGCGGCGCAGGCCTCCGCGAGCGCCGGGTTCTCGGAGAGGAAGCCGTAGCCGGGGTAGATCGCGTCGGCGCCGCACCGCACCGCCACCTCGACGATGGCCCCTGGGTCGAGGTAGGCCCGGACCGGGTGCCCGACCTCGCCGATCTGGTAGGCCTCCTCGGCCTTCATGCGGTGCTCGGACCAGCGGTCCTCGTGGGGGAAGACGGCCACCGTCCGCGCGCCGATCTCACGCGCGGCTCGGAAGGCCCGGACTGCGATCTCGCCACGGTTGGCGACGAGCACCTTGGAGAACATGGGCGAACCGTATCGAGAGGCCTCTGTGACCTGTGTTACCTGTCCGTACCTCGGGCCGGGTCAGTCGGGACGTCATGGCGCGCGGTCGTCCCGGCGACCGCCGGCCACGACGCTGTCGGCCTACGTCATGGAGGTGGGTCGTCCCGGCGACCACGCGCCATGACGTCGTGGGACGGGACGACGGACGGCCCGCCCGGGTGTCAGCGGGCGAGCGCGCGACCCGCGGCGCGGCCGGAGAAGATGCAGCCGCCGAGGAACGTGCCCTCCAGGGCGTTGTAGCCGTGCACGCCACCACCGCCGAACCCGGCGACCTCGCCGGCGGCGTACAGGCCGGGGACCGGGGTCCCGTCGGCGGCCACGCACTGGCCGTCGAGGTTCGTCTCGAGGCCACCGAGGGTCTTGCGCGAGAGGATGTTGAGGCGTACGGCGATGAGCGGGCCGTGCGCGGGGTCGAGCACCTTGTGCGGCTTGGCGACGCGGATCAGCTTGTCGGTCCGGCTGCGGCGCGCGTTGTGGATGGCCATCACCTGGATGTCCTTGGAGAAGGAGTTGTCGACCTCGCGGTCACGCGCCTCGATCTGGGAGCGGAGGTCCTCGGCGTCCAGCTTCGGTCCCCGGGCCAGTTCGTTCATGCCGGTCACCAGCGTGTCGAGGTCGTCGGCGACCACGAAGTCGACGCCGTGCTCCTTGAACGCCTCGACCGGGCCGGGCGCGCCCTTCGCGAGCCGGCTCTGCGCGAGGAACCTGAGGTCCTTGCCGGTGATGTCGGGGTTCTGCTCGGAGCCGGAGAGGGCGAACTCCTTCTCGATGATCGACTGCGTGAGCACGAACCAGGAGTAGTCGGCGCCCGCCGCCAGGATCTGCTTCATGGCGCCGATCGAGTCGGCGCCGGGGACGCCGGACATCCCCTCGAGGCGCCTGCCGGTCGCGTCGAACCACATCGACGACGGCCCGGGCAGGATCCGGATCGCGTGGTCGGGCCAGACCGGGTCCCAGTTGTGGATGCCCTCGACGTAGGCCCACATCCGGTCGCGGTTGACCATGGTGGCGCCGGCGTCCTCGGCGATGGCCTGCATGCGTCCGTCGACGTGGGCCGGCACCCCGGAGATCAGGTGGTCGGGCGCGGGGCCGACCCGCTCGGTCGGCCAGCTGCGACGCATCAGCTCGTGGTTGTGCCCGATGCCCCCGGAGGTGACCACGACCGCCGGGGCCCGGTGCTCGAAGTCGCCGGTGCGCTCGCGGCTCGACCGTACGCCACGCGCGGCGGCGTCATCGGCGAGGAGGGTGCCGCGGACCCCGACGACGGCACCGTCCTCGACCACGAGCTCGTCGACCTGGTGGCGGAACGCGAAGCGGACCAGCCCGTCCGCCTCGGCGCGCTGCACGGGCTCGGCGAAGATCCGGACGACCTCGGGGCCGGTGCCCCACGTGAGGTGGAAGCGGGGCACGGAGTTGCCGTGCCCGGTGGCGCGGCCGTCGCCCCGCTCGGCCCAGCCGACGAACGGCAGCGAGCGGAGCCCGAGGGCGTGGAGGTAGTCGCGCTTCTCCTCGTGCGCGAAGCGGACGTACGCCTTCGCCCACTGCTGCGGCCAGTGGTCCTCGCCGCGGCCGGGTCCGTCGGTGCCGTCGCCGAGGCGGTCGAACTGCGCCGAGCCCTGCCAGTCCTGCCACGCGAGCTCGGGGGAGTCCTTGATGCCCATCCGGCGCTGCTCGGGGCTGTCCACGAAGAGCAGGCCACCGAGGGACCACCACGCCTGCCCCCCGAGGTTCGCGCGGTTCTCCTGGTCGAGGACCAGCACCCGCCGGCCGGCGAGGGCCAGCTCGTGGGTGGCGACGAGCCCGGCCAGGCCGGCGCCGACGACGATGACGTCGGGGGTGAAGTCGGGCGTGCTCACGGCGTCTCCTGCGGGTAGTGGTGGACGATCATCTCGGCGAGCAGGCGCAGCGCGCGCTCGACGGTGCGGCCGGGGGCGGCCGTCGGGTCGGGGTCGAGGGCGGAGAAGGCCATCCCGTCGAGCATGTTGACCACGATGCTGAGCACCGCGGCGAGGTCCGCGGGGCCGAGCCGATCGCCCCAGAGGTCGGTCGCGGCGTCCAGCATCTGCGCCTGGAGCGACTCGCGCGCCGGGACGAGGGCGGCGCGGAGCCCGGCGTCGGCGCGGGCCGCCACCAGCAGCTCGCGCCAGGTCTGGTTGGCCGGGGACAGGACTGCCCTGCGGAGGTGGGCCAGCACCGCCGCGACGTCGTCGACCGTCTCGACGTCGGCGCCGACGGTCGCCCGGAACGCCTCGACGTTGCGGGTGGCCACGCGCCCGGCGGTCGCCACGAGCAGCGCCTGCCGGGTCGGGAAGTGCCGGAAGAGCGCGCCCTGGCTGACGCCGGCCTCGGCGCACACCGCAGCGGTCGACGTGGCGGCGTACCCGCGGTGGGTCAGGCAGGTGACCGTTGCCTCGAGCAGCGCCTCGATGGTGCCCTCACGTCGCTGGGCCTGCGTGCGCCGCAGCGGCGGTCCGGTCTCGATCACCCCGGGATCCTCGCATAAAAAGCGAGTGCTCGCTATCTAGCGTGTCTGGGACACGTGTCCGAGATGTTGCCCACAGGAAGCGCTCGCTGGGGCGAGTTCTCGGACACGTGTGCCGCGACGGGCACGGCAGACCTCAGCGTGACCATCGGTCGCCGAGCGTCAGCCCGTGATCTCGCAGATCACCGCGCCGTTGGTCACCGTGTCGCCGACCTCGGCCCGGAGGCCGGTGACGGTGCCGGAGCGGTGGGCCTTGAGCGGCTGCTCCATCTTCATCGCCTCCATCACGACCACGGTGTCGCCCTCGGCGACCTCCTGGCCCTCGGTGACGACGACCTTGACGATGGTGCCCTGCATCGGCGAGGTCACCGCGTCGCCCGACGCCGCGGCTCCGGCCTTCTTCGCCGAACGCTTGGCCCTGCCCTTCCCGGTGCCGCCCCCACCTCCGGCGGTCGCGAGGCCACCGAGGCCGGCCGGGAGGACGACCTCGAGGCGGCGACCGCCGACCTCGACGGTGACCTTCTGCCGCTCGCCCGGCTCGTCCGCCTCTGCGGTGGCGCCGGCGTAGGGCTCGATCCGGTTGTCGAACTCGGTCTCGATCCACTGCGTGTAGACGCGGAACTCGCCCTCGCCCGACGGGGTCGACGGTCCGACGTAGGCGGGATCGGACACCACGGCGCGGTGGAACGGGATCACGGTGGGCATGCCGTCGACGACGAACTCGTCGAGCGCCCGGCGCGAGCGCTCGAGCGCCTGGGTGCGGTCGCGGCCGGTGACGACGAGCTTGGCGATGAGCGAGTCGAACGAGCCGGGGATCGTCTCGCCGTTCTCGTAGCCGCCGTCGAGGCGTACGCCCGGCCCGCTCGGCGGGCTCCACGCCGACAGCGTGCCGGGGGCGGGCATGAAGTTGCGGCCACCGTCCTCGGCGTTGATGCGGTACTCGATGGAGTGGCCGCGGACCTCGGGGTCGTCGTAGCCGAGCTCCTCGCCGGCGGCGATGCGGAACATCTCGCGCACCAGGTCGATGCCGGTGACCTCCTCGGACACGCAGTGCTCGACCTGGAGGCGGGTGTTGACCTCGAGGAAGGAGATCGTGCCGTCCTGGGCGACGAGGAACTCGCAGGTGCCCGCGCCGTGGTAGCCGGCCTCGCGGAGGATCCGCTTGGAGGACTCGTAGAGCTCGGAGCGCTGCGCGTCGGTGAGGAACGGCGCGGGTGCCTCCTCCACGAGCTTCTGGTTGCGTCGCTGCAGCGAGCAGTCGCGCGTGGAGACGACCACGACGTTGCCGTGCTGGTCGGCCAGGCACTGGGTCTCGACGTGGCGCGGCTTGTCGAGGAACTTCTCCACCAGGCACTCGCCGCGGCCGAAGGCGGTGACCGCCTCGCGGACGGCCGACTCGTAGGCGTCGGGGATCTCCTCGAGCGTGCGGGCGACCTTAAGGCCGCGGCCGCCGCCGCCGAAGACGGCCTTGATCGCCACCGGCAGGCCGTGGGACCTGGCGAACTCGACGACCTCGTCGGCGTCCCGCACGGGGTCCTTGGTGCCGGGCGCGAGAGGCGCCTCCGCCTTGGCGGCGATGTGCTTGGCCTTCGCCTTGTCGCCCAGCGCCTCGATGGCGGAAGGCGGCGGGCCGATCCAGACGAGTCCGGCGTCGATGACGGCCTGGGCGAAGTCGGCGTTCTCGGCGAGGAAGCCGTAGCCGGGGTGGATGCTGTCCGCGCCGGACTTCTCGGCGATCGCGATGATCTTGGCGATGTCGAGGTAGGACTCGGCGGGGGTCGCGCCGCCGAGGGAGTGGGCCTCGTCGGCCAGCCGCACGAAGAGCGCGTCGCGGTCCGGGTCGGCGTAGACCGCGACCGAGCCGATGCCGGCGTCCTTGCAGGCGCGGACGACACGGACGGCGATCTCGCCGCGGTTGGCGATGAGGACCTTCTTCAAGCTCACGCGAGGACTCCTGGGTGTGCGGCCGGGATGCGTACCGCTGGGCAGGCTACCGCGACCCGGGGGCGGGGAGGCGCGCGCCCGATGTGACGGGGGCCACCGGGGGTTAGCGATCGCTAACCCCCTCCGGCTAGGCTGCCGTCATGACCTTCGAGCTGTCCCCCGAGCACGAGCAGTTCCGTCGCAGCGTCCGTGACTTCGCCGAGGCCGAGATCGCGCCGCACGCCGCGCAGTGGGACCGCGAGCACCACTTCCCGACCGACGTCGTGCAGAAGATGGGCGCGCTCGGACTCATGGGGCTGACCGCCCCGGAGGAGTTCGGCGGTGCCGGGATGGCCGGCGAGGACGGCGGCTTCACGTCGCTGTGCCTGGCGATCGAGGAGATCGGTCGCGTCGACCAGTCGATGGGCATCACGCTCGAGGCGGCGGTGGGCCTGGGCATCAACCCGATCCTGACCTTCGGCACCGACGAGCAGAAGAAGACGTGGCTCCCCGCGCTCGTGGCCGGCGAGCAGCTCGCCGGCTTCGGCCTCACCGAGCCGGGCGCCGGCTCCGACGCCGGCGCGACGAGGACCAGGGCCGTCCTCGACGACGGCGAGTGGGTCGTCAACGGCTCCAAGCAGTTCATCACCAACTCCGGCTCCTCGATCACCTCCGTCGTCACCGTCACCGCGCGCACCGGCGACCGCCCGGACGGCCGCCCGGAGATCTCGACGATCATCGTGCCGTCGGGCACGCCCGGCTTCACGGCCGAGAAGGCCTACGACAAGCTCGGCTGGCACGCCTCCGACACGCACCCGCTGTCCTTCGCCGACGTCCGGGTCCCCGAGTCGCACCTGCTGGGCGAGCGCGGACGCGGCTACGCCCAGTTCCTCGCCACGCTCGACGACGGCCGCGTCGCGATCGCCGCCCTCGCGGTCGGCTGCATCCAGGCGTGCCTCGACATGTCGCTGCAGTACGCCGGTGAGCGCCAGACCTTCGGCGGGCCGATCGGCCGCAAGCAGGGCGTCGCGTTCCAGGTCTCCGACCTCCAGGTCATGCTCGACGCCTCGCGCCTGCTCACCTACAAGGCCGCCGCGATGAAGGACGCCATGGACGCCGGGTCGTCCTCGGTCTCCATGGCCGCCTTCAAGCAGGCCGCCGCCGTCGCCAAGCTCTACTCCACCGAGTCGGCCGTCACCGCGACCCGGATCGCGACCCAGGTCTTCGGCGGCTACGGCTTCATGGAGGAGTACCCCGTCGTGCGGTTCTACCGCGACGCCAAGGTGCTCGAGATCGGCGAGGGGACCTCGGAGGTCCAGCGGATGCTCATCGCCCGGGGGCTCGGCCTGCCGGTCGAGTGACCCAGCGCGGCAGCCGCCGCGCGGATGCCTCCTGAGGGGGTTCCGCGCGGCGGGGAGTCGTGCTGCGCTGACCCTCCGCCCGTCCCCTTCCGGAAGGTCCCCCCATGCACGCACGTCTCGCAGCCGTCCTCGCCACCGCCGCGGTGGGACTGTCCCTCGTGGCCCCGTCCGGCCCCGCCTCCGCCAGCACCGGCGGGACCATCGACACGAACAACACCTACTCGGGCGTCGGCATGATCGCCTTCTACGACGAGGGCAGCCGCTACCGCTGCTCCGCGACGCTGGTCAGCCCGACCGTGCTGCTCACCGCGGCGCACTGCACGTTCGGCGTCGACGGCAAGACGGCCGTCACGTTCAAGCTCCTGGTCGACGACGCCGCACCCTCCAACCTGCCGGTCGCCAAGGACCCGGCAGCGGGCTACACGTCGGCCGACCTCGTCGGCACCGGCTACCTCTCGGGCACGGCCTACACCCACCCGGACTACTCCGACTTCACCGACGTCGACAACTGGAACGACGTCGGCGTCATCGTCCTCGACGCGCCGGTCTCGAACGTCGCCATCACCCCCATCGCCGAGGAGGGGACGCTCGACACGATCGCGCGCCGCGACCTGCGCACCACGATCTTCCGTGCCGTGGGCTACGGCACCGAGGTGCGCCAGGCCACCTCCGGACCGCGCAAGCCGACGCCGCAGAGCTATCCGATCGTGCGGCGCTACGTCGACATGCCGGGCCAGAAGCTCACCTCGCAGATCCTGCAGACCAACGGCAACGAGAACGACAACGCCGGCACGGGCGGCACGTGCTTCGGTGACTCCGGCGGCCCGCTGCTCCTCGACGGCGAGATCGTCGGGGTGACGAGCTACGGCTACACGTCGAACTGCCGCTACATCGACGGCTACCAGCGCGTCGAGATCGACGTCGTCCAGGACTGGCTGGCCACGTTCGGCCTCTGATCGTCATGTGACCGGGCGAGCCGATGACGCCCCGCGACCCTCAGACGGGTCGCGGGGCGTACATGATCACGGCGACGCCGACCAGGCAGATGAGTGCGCCCGCGACGTCGTACCGGTCGGGACGGAACCCGTCGACGGCCACGCCCCACGCCAGCGAGCCGGCGACGAACACCCCGCCGTACGCCGCGAGGATCCGCCCGAAGTGGGCGTCGGGCTGGAGGGTCGCGACCAGGCCGTAGAGCCCGAGCGCGACGAACCCGCCGCCGATCCAGAGCCAGCCGCGGTGCTCCCGCACGCCCTGCCAGACCAGCCAGGCGCCGCCGATCTCCGCGACCGCGGCGAGGGCGAAGAGGAGCAGGGACCTGGCGACCGTCATGCGGGGGAGTCTCGCAGGCGAGCGACCGATCTCCCCCTCCCGGCGGATCCAGCAGCGACGGCCGGGTCCTACCCTCACCCCATGTCCCGGCTCAACCAGCGCGTCCTCGAGTGGTTCGGCGTGGACGACGACTGGGAGCGGCCACGCCCTCCGATCGGCCGCCAGGACGTCGTGCTCGCGGCGAGCGTCGGAGCGGTCGGCCTGCTGACGCTCGAGCTGGTGCGGAGCGCCGCCGGAGGGTTCGAGCACACCGACGCCCCGATGTGGGCCCAGTGGCTCGCCGTGGCGCTGGGAGCGGTGCTGCTGCTCGGCCGGCGCCGGTGGCCGCTGGTGGTGGCGAGCCTCGCGGCACTGCACATGTTCGTCGCCGGGGTGGCCATGCCCGAGGTGATGGCGCAGACGTCGCTCCAGATCGTCTACTTCGTGGCACTGCTCTCCGGTGTCGCGTGGGCCCGCGACCGGCGGGCGATGCTGCTGGTCGTCGGCGTGATCGTGCTCTTCATGTTCGCGTGGATCGGCTGGCAGTTCGCCATCGGCTCCGCCGCCCAGGAGTGGCTCGACGACGAGGAGGGCGCCGACCAGGTCGGGTTCTTCCCGCGGATCCCGGCCGCGGTCGGCTACTCCCTGGCGATCAACGCTCTCTACTTCGGCGGCGCGATCGCGGGTGGGGGCTTCTCGTGGCGCTCGGCCCGCCAGCGCGACCGCCTCGAGGAGCAGGCGGCCACCATCGCCGCACAAGCGGGCCGGCTGCGCCAGCAGGCCGTCGTGGACGAGCGCCTCCGCATCGCCCGCGACCTCCATGACGTGGTCGCGCACGGCGTCTCGGCGATGGGCATCCAGGCGGGAGCGGCGCGACGGGTGCTCGAGCGCGACCCCGACGCCGCGCGTACCGCCCTGTCCCACGTCGAGGAGGCGTCCCGCGACGCCGTCGCCCAGATGCGCCGCCTGCTCGGCACGCTGCGCGAGGGGACGGGCGAGGAGACCAGCAGCACGCGGACGACCGACGCCGGCGTCGGCGACCTCCCGGACCTCGTCGCCGAGGTCGACGGCCAGGGCCTCGCCGTCAGCCTCGACGTCGTCGAGGCGCAGCCGGGCGCGGCGTCGCGGCTGCCGCGCGGCCTCGGGCTCGCGGTCTACCGCACGGTGCAGGAGGCGCTGGCCAACGTCCGCCGCCACTCGACCGCCGACTCGGCCTCGGTCGTGGTGCGGGTCGACGAGGCGCCGCCGCGGGCCTACGCGGAGGTGGAGGTCGTCGACAACGGCCGCCCGCGCCACGGCACGTCGGGCAGTGGGCTCGGCCAGCTCGGGATCCGTGAGCGGGCGGCCACCCACGACGGCCAGGTGGACATCGGCCCGCGGGTCACCGGCGGCTACCGCGTCCGCGTGCGCTACCCGCTGGAGGCGTCGACGTGACCGACCGGCTGAGGGTGCTCATCGTCGACGACCACGCCATGGTGCGCTCCGGATTCGCCATGGTGCTCTCGGTCGAGGACGACGTGGAGGTGGTGGGCGAGGCGGCCGACGGCCTCCAGGCCCTCGAGCAGGCCCGGGCGACGCGACCCGACGTGGTCCTCATGGACGTCCAGATGCCCCGCATGGACGGGATCGAGGCGACGCGCCTGCTGGTGGCCGAGGACCTCGGCCGCGTCGTCATCGTCACGACCTTCGACCGCGACGACTACCTCTTCGACGCGCTCCGGGCCGGTGCCAGCGGCTTCCTGCTCAAGAACGCCGGCCCGGAGCAGCTGCTCGACGCCGTCCGCGCGGCCGGGAGCGGGCACGCCCTGCTGGCACCCGAGGTGACCCGACGGGTCATCTCCCAGATGGCGGGGGAGCGGGCGGCCGCGGAGGCACCCACCTCGGGTCGGGCGGCCGACCGGCCGGAGCCTCCCGGGCTGGCCCGCCTCACCGCCCGCGAGCGGGAGGTGCTGGTGCTGCTGGGCCGTGGGCTGTCCAACGGGGAGATCGCCGGCGAGCTCGTGCTCGGGGAGGCCACCGTCAAGACCCACGTGTCCAACGTCCTCGCCAAGCTGCACCTGCGCGACCGGGTCCAGGCCGTGGTCTTCGCCTACGAGGCCGGACTCATCCTCCCGACGGAGGGCTGAGGCCGAGGGCGCGCCCTCCACCTCGAGGTTCCGTCCCGCGGGGGATCCGGCGCGACTGCCGCGCCCCTAGCGTCGTGGTCATGTTGGAGATACGGGAGCTGACCAGACGGTTCGGTGACAACACCGCCGTGGACCACGTGTCGTTCGAGGTGCCCGACGGGCTCCTCACCGGGTTCGTCGGGGGCAACGGCGCGGGCAAGACGACGACCATGCGGATGGTCATGGGCGTGCTCGGCATCGACGGGGGAGAGGTGCTGTGGCAGGGCCGGCCGATCACCCGGCTGGACCGTCGGTCCTTCGGCTACATGCCCGAGGAGCGCGGCCTCTACCCGAAGCAGCCGATCCTCGACCAGCTCGTGTACGTCGCCCAGCTCAAGGGCCTCGGCCGGGTCGAGGCGCGGACCCAGGTCCTGGAGCTGCTCGAGCGCTTCGGCCTCGGCGAGCGGACCAAGGACCACCTCGAGAAGCTGTCGCTGGGCAACCAGCAGCGGGTGCAGATCATCGCCTCGGTGCTGCCCCGGCCGGCCGCGCTGATCCTCGACGAGCCGTTCTCGGGCCTCGACCCGATCGCCGTCGACTCGATGGTCGACCTGCTGCGCGAGTACACCCGCGACGGCGTCCCGGTCCTCTTCTCCAGCCACCAGCTCGACCTCGTCGAGCGCCTGTGCGACCGCCTGGTCGTGCTGGCCCACGGACGCCGGGTCGCCGCCGGGACGGTTGCGGAGCTGCGCGACGCGGGGGTGCCGCGCTTCCGCCTCGTCCTCGGCGGCGACGCCGGTTGGGTCCGCGACCACCGCGGGCTCGAGGTGCTGGACCTGGACGGCACCACCGCGCTCGTCGAGGTCCGCCAGGACGGCGCCGAGCAGCACCTGGTCGCCGAGGCCACGCGCCGCGGCGACGTCCACGAGTTCGTCCGGGTCCGCCCGGCGCTCAGCGAGATCTACCGGGAGGCCACCGCATGAGCACCGACAACCGCACGCACGACCGGGCGCACGACCGGGACACCGGGACCGAGCCCGCTTGGCTGCTCGTCACCCGCCGCGAGGTCGTCTCGCGCATCACCGACAAGTCGTTCATGATCGGCACCGTCCTCATGGTCGTCATGCTGGTCGGCTTCATCGGGTTCTCGGCCTGGCAGGAGGAGCGCACCACCGAGGTCACTCTGGGGGCCACGCCCGACTCGGTCGCGATGGCGGCGGCCATCGAGGAGGCCGCTCCCGACGTCGACGACAAGGTCGCGGTCACCGTCGTCGAGCTCGACGACCGGGCCGCCGCCGAGACCGCGCTCCGCGAGGACGAGGTCGACGCCTGGCTGCACCCCGTCGACGACGGGTGGGAGCTGACCTCGGAGTCCAGCGAGCAGGAGTCGCTGACCGAGGTGGCGAGCGCCGTCGTGCGCCAGCAGGTGCTGTCGGAGAACGCGGCGAACGTCGGCACGTCGGTCGAGGACCTCGAGGCGGGCAGCACCGTGTCGACCGACTTCCTGCGCGGCGACGCGGAGAAGGCGGCGGTCGCGCAGGCGGTCGGGTTCGTCTTCGTCTTCCTCTTCTACTTCGCCGCCCTGATCTTCGGCATGCAGCTGGCCTCCTCGGTGATCGAGGAGAAGCAGAGCCGCATCGTCGAGATCATCGCCGCCGCCATCCCGCTGCGCCAGCTGCTCGCCGGCAAGGTACTCGGCAACACGGCCCTGGCGATGATCCAGCTGCTGATCTACATCGCCGTCGGCCTCGTCGGGCTCTCGTTCACGTCCTACAAGTCCTACGTCCCGGCGCTGTCCGGACCCACCGCGTGGTTCATCGGCTTCTTCCTGGCGGGCTTCATCGCGCTCGCCTGCCTGTGGGCGGTGGCCGGCTCGCTGGCCTCGCGCACCGAGGACCTGCAGGCCACCTCGACGCCGCTGACGATGCTCATGCTGGTGATGTTCTTCGGGGGCGTCTCGCTCGACGGCCGCAGCCAGGTGATCGCGTCCTACATCCCGCCGGTCTCCGCGGTGGTGATGCCCAAGCGGATCCTCGCCGGTGGCGTGGAGTGGTGGGAGCCGCTCCTCGCACTGGGACTGCTCGCCGTCTTCGCCGTGGTGACGGTGTGGGTGGGCGAGCGCCTCTACCGCCGGGCGCTGCTGCAGACCGGTGGCCGCGTCACCCTCCGCCAGGCGTGGTCCAGCGCGGAGTAGCCGCGATGCGGCCGGGGCCTCACGACGGATCTCAGAACAGGTTGACGAGCCCGGAGGTCCCGGCCACGACCGCCCAGAACCTCAGCCCGCGACCGAGCGTCCCGGTGACGAGGAAGATCCAGAAGGGGACGCGCAGGATGCCCGCCAGCACCGCCGTGACGGCGTACGGCGGGAAGCCGGTGGCGGCGGAGACGAAGAGGAGGGCGGCCGTGAACCACGGCCGCCCTTCCGCGCGCTCGTGCCACTTGTCGAGCGACGCCTTGACCTTAGGCTTGGCGAGGTGCCGGTCGACCCAGGGGGCCCGGTCGAGGTGCATGCCGCCCCAGTACCAGAGGATCTTGCCGAGCATCTGCCCCACGATCGCGGCGACGAGCAGCGCCCACATCTGGTCGGGGGCACGGTTGACCGCCACCGCGAGGATGGCCTCGATGTTGATCAACGGGAGCAGGGCGGAGCCGATCGAGGCGCCCATGACGCTCCAGAAGAGCATCAGCCGACGGCCCCGGGCACAGGCAGCCCGATCCGCACCAGGCGGTGCAGCGAGACGCACTTGAGCACCAGCAGCGCCGAGGCGATGGCCAGGCCGACCCACATCCACCCGGTCACCAGCAGCAGCACCGCGAAGAGGGCGCTGTTGACCGCCTTGGCCGGCTTGGACCAGTTCCACAGCCAGATGGGCCGGTCGATGACGAAGAAGTAGTTGGGGCTGCGCACCGGCCAGGCGAGGAACGCGATCGAGAGGAAGAAGTCGACCACCATGAACTCGGCGAGGTAGACGAAGATCGCGGGGGACAGGTCCGGCTGCAGCCACGCCAGGCCGATGTAGAACGCGGCGGCGTTGAACCGGTCGCAGATGACGTCGAGGACCGCGCCGATGCGGGTCTCGCAGTCGCGGACCCGGGCGTAGAACCCGTCGAGCATGTCGCCGACCCAATAGACCACGAGCGCGGCGACCAGCAGCTCGAGGCTGTCCTGGTGGGCCGCGAGGGCGGCCAGCACGACGGAGGCGGCGGTGCGCACGCCGGTGATGACGGTCGCGCCGGTCAGCAGGCGCTCGTCGCGCACCCCGTAGCGGTTCTCGGGGTCGGCGACGGGCTCTGCCTTCACCGAACCGGGGCCCCCCACGCCGGGGATGCTATCGGGTCACGCCCACAGGTCCGGCCACCCGTGCCCGAGTTCGAGGACCAGCTCGCGCAGCAGCGGCAGGCTGACGCCCACCACGTTGTGGTGGTCGCCCTCGATGCCGGTGACGAACGCCCCGCCGATCCCGTCGATCGTGAAGGCGCCGGCGACCTCCAGCGGCTCGCCGGTCGCGACGTAGGCAGCGATCTCCTCGTCGCTGACGTCGGCGAAGTGGACGGTCGTCGAGCCGGTGGCCGCCGCGACCCGTCCGGTCGCGACGTCGCGTAGGCAGTGGCCGCTGTGGAGCACGCCGGAGCGGCCCCGCATCGCCTGCCAGCGGCGTCGTGCCTCCGCCGCGTCGTGCGGCTTGCCGAGCGCCTCCCCGTCGAGCTCGAGGACCGAGTCGCAGCCCAGGACGAGCGCATCGGCGGGCAGGTCGTCCCGAGCGGCCACCGCCGCGCACTTGAGCTCGGCCAGCTGCAGCGCGAGCTCGGCGGGCGGCAGGTCGGTCAGCTGCGACTCGTCGACCCCGCTGACGACGACCACCGGGTCGAGCCCGGCCGCACGCAGCGTCGTACGGCGTGCGGGGGAGGCGGAGGCAAGGACCAGCCGGGTCACAGGCGCCCCAGCGCGGTGCGCAGCGGGTCGAGCCCCAGCGAGCCCAGGTCGAGCGCGGCACGGTGGAAGGCCTTGAGGTCGAACCCCTCGCCCTGCCGCTGCTGCACCTCGGCCCGCGCCTCGAGCCAGATGCGCTCGCCGACCTTGTAGGACGGCGCCTGGCCGGGCAGGCCGAGGTAGCGCTTGACCTCGAACTGGATGACCTCGTCGTCCATCCGGCAGTGCAGCCGCATGAACTCCAGGCCCAGCTCGGGCGTCCACGTCTCGCCCGGGTGGAAGGCGGCGCCGCCGGCGCCGAGCCGGTTGTCCTTGGGGACGGTGAGGCCGAGGTGCATCCCGATGTCCACGATCACCCGGGCCGCGCGCATCGACTGGCCGTCGAGCATGCCGAGCAGGTCGGCGGGGTCGTCGAGGAAGCCGAGCTCCTCCATCAGCCGCTCGGCGTAGAGCGCCCAGCCCTCGCCGTGGCCGCTGCACCAGCACATCAGGCGCTGCCAGCGGTTGAGCGTGTCGCTGCGGTAGGCGGTCTGCGCGACCTGCAGGTGGTGACCGGGCACGCCCTCGTGGAAGACCGTGGTCACCTCGCGCCACGGGTGGAAGTCCTCGATGCCGTCGGGCACCGACCACCACATCCGGCCCGGGCGCTCGAAGTCCTCCGACGGGCCGGTGTAGTAGATGCCGCCGTCGTTGGTGGGGGCGAGCATGCACTCGATCCGGCGGATCGGCTCCGGGATGTCGAAGTGCACGTCGGCCATGTCGGCGACCGTGCGGTCGGCCAGCCGCTGCATCCAGTCGCGGAAGGCCTCCCGCCCGTGCACGACCCGCTCGGGATCGGCGACGAGGTGCGCGACCGCGCCGTCGACGTCGGCGCCGGGGAGGATGCGGTCGGCGGTGGCGTGCATGAGGTCGGAGAGCCGCTGGAGCTCGGCCCAGCCCCAGGCGTAGGTCTCGTCGAGGTCGACCTCGGCGCCGAGGAAGTAGCGGCTGGCGAGGGCGTACACCTCGCGGCCCACGCCCTCCTCCGCCCGGCCCTGCGGCTCCATCTCGTCGCTGAGGAAGAGGCCGAACGACGCCGTGGCCGCGCTCGCGGCGCCGGCCAGCGCCCGGAGCTCGGTGCGGTCGGCGACGTCGAGCCGCTCGACGAGGCCGAGGTAGAAGTCACCCGCCTCGCCGGTCTGGCCGGTCCAGCGGCGCACCTGCTCGGCCACCTCGGCGTACTGCCGCGCCGCGACGACGTTGCCCTTGCGTGCCTCGTCGGAGAGCGTGACCCGCAGGCCCTCGAGGACGGCGGGCACGGCGGCGAGCCGGGCCGCGATCGCCGCGACGGCGTCCTCGCCCTCGGTCGGCATCAGGTCGAAGACGCCCCGGACCTCGTGGAGCGGGCTCCACAGCACCGACATCCGGGAGCGGTTGACGCCGGCCTCCTCGAGCTCGAGCTCGAGGCGGGTGCGCTCGAGGAACGCGTCCTTCGCGGCCGCCTCCCGGTCGTCGACCGGCGTGGCCGCCTCGACCGCCGCCACGGCCCGGCGGGCCAGTGCCTCGCGGGCGTCGAACCCGGCGGGGGAGAAGTCCGTCAGCTCGTGGTCGTGCCCGCCGACGCCGATCGAGGTGGCGGTCAGCGGGTCGAGGGCGCAGTAGTCGTCGACGTAGGCGTCGCAGAGGGCGTCGATGGTGCGTGCGGTGCTCGGTCCGGGCATGGGCCACACCTTGCCACGTCCGGCCGGACGCCCTGTGCGAGCATCGGCCCATGACGACGCGCGCCCGTGCCGCCCTGCTCGCGCCCGCTCTCACCGTCACCCTGGCCTTCACCCTGGCCGCCTGCAGCGACGAGCCGGCGCCGGTGCGGGAGACGGGTGTCGACCCGGAGTGGTACGCCGAGCTGGACCGGGCGGTCGAGGACGCCGACCAGGTCGGGGACGTCCCGGTCCTGTCCTCGGGCTCGTGCCCGATCGACACCCCGGAGGTCGCCGGGCACGACCTGGACGAGGACTCGCCGGACGTCGGCGTCAGCACGCTGGGTGACAGCGGGCACCGGCTGATCTGCTCGTGGTCGCCCCCGGCGACCGACCTGGTCGTGGCCCGCTTCGACGACCCGGCCGAGCTCGAGCTGGCGCGAGAGGACGTCAGCCGGGTCGGCGAGGTGGACAACGGCCAGAACGTCCAGGTCACGGAGGCGATCACCGTCGGCCGACGCGAGTTCTTCGTCCGGCGGACCACCTTCCCCACCAACGACTCGCACATCGACTACGCCGTGTGGTTCCTCGACGAGGACGAGCAGGGACTGGTCCTGCTCGACGTGGAGACGACCGACACCCACGACCTCATCGAGACCTACGACGCGCAGCAGGCGGCGCAGGACCTGGCGGACCTGCTCTCCTGATCGCCGGTCGCCGTCGCAGGTCGCCGGGTCGCTGACGGCTCAGCGCGGCAGGCCGCTGGCCCGCCAGCCGTCGGGCCCGTTGCGGTGCGGGTGCCGGACGCCGCGGGCCGGGTGGCTCCACGCCGGCCGCGGGCGGCGTGGAGCCTCGCCACCGGACGAGCCCAGGGAGGCGAACACCGCGACCAGGGCCGCGACCTCCTCGGGGGTCGCGTCCGGGTCGACGACCCGGAGCAGCGGCTGGTCCTGCTGTCCCTCTGACGCGGCCATCAGAGGGGGATGTTCCCGTGCTTCTTCGGCGGCAGCGTCTCGCGCTTGGAGCGCAGCAGCCGCAGGGAGCGGACGATCTCGACGCGCGTCTCGTGCGGCGCGATGACGGCGTCGACGTAGCCCCGCTCGGCGGCGATGTAGGGGTTGGCCAGCGTGGTCTCGTACTCGTCGATGAGCTCGGCGCGGCGCGCCTCGACGTCGCCCCCCTCGTCCTCGACCGCCTTGAGGGTCTTGCGGTGCAGGATGTTGGCGGCTCCCTGCGCGCCCATCACGGCGATCTGCGCGGTCGGCCAGGCGACGTTGATGTCGGCGCCGAGGTGCTTGGAGCCCATCACGTCGTAGGCGCCGCCGTAGGCCTTGCGGGTGATGATCGTGACCAGCGGGACGGTCGCCTCGGCGTAGGCGTAGATCAGCTTGGCGCCGCGGCGGATGATCCCGTCCCACTCCTGGTCGGTGCCCGGCAGGAATCCCGGCACGTCGACGAACGTCAGCACCGGCAGGTTGAAGGCGTCGCAGAACCGCACGAAGCGGGCGGCCTTCTCCGAGGCGTCGATGTCGAGGGTGCCGGCCAGCTGCAGGGGCTGGTTGGCCACGATGCCGACCGACTGCCCCTCGACGCGGCCGAAGCCGACGAGGATGTTGGGCGCGAACAGCTCCTGGACCTCGAGGAACTCCTCGTCGTCGAGCACGGCGGTGATCACGTCGTGCATGTCGTAGGGCTGGTTGGGGCTGTCGGGGATGAGGGTGTCGAGGCTGCGGTCGAGGTCGGTGACCTCCATGTCCGGTCGCTCGTCGTAGGTCGGCGACGGGTCGAGGTTGTTCTGCGGGAGGTAGGACAGCATCGCCTTGACGTAGTCGATGGCGTCCTCCTCGTCGGAGGCCATGTAGTGGGCGTTGCCGGACTTGGTGTTGTGCGTCCGCGCCCCGCCGAGGTCCTCCATCGTGACGTCCTCACCGGTGACGGTCTTGATGACGTCGGGACCGGTGATGAACATCGCGGAGGTCTGGTCGACCATGACCGTGAAGTCGGTGACGGCGGGGGAGTAGACGTGGCCGCCGGCGCAGTTGCCCATGATCAGGCTGATCTGCGGGATCACGCCCGAGGCGTGCACGTTGCGGCGGAAGATCTCGCCGTAGAGCCCGAGCGAGACGACGCCCTCCTGGATGCGCGCCCCGGCGCCCTCGTTGATGCCGACGATCGGGCAGCCGGTCTTCATGGCGAGGTCCATCACCTTGGTGATCTTCTCGCCGTAGACCTCGCCGAGCGAGCCGCCGAAGACGGTGAAGTCCTGGCTGAACACGCACACCATCCGGCCGTTGACCTCGCCGTAGCCGGTCACGACGCCGTCGCCGTAGGGGCGGGTCCTCTCGAGCCCGAACGCCGTCGAGCGGTGCCGGGCCAGCTCGTCGAGCTCGACGAACGTGCCCTCGTCGAAGAGCATCTCGATGCGCTCACGGGCGGTCCCGCGCCCCTTGGCGTGCTGCTTCTCGATCGCCTTCGCGGAGCCCGCGTGCACCGCCTCGTCGAGGCGCCGCTCGAGGTCGGCGAGCTTGCCCGCCGTGGTGTGGACGTCGATCTCCATGTCCTGAGGGGGGACGTCGGTGCCCTCACCCGGCTGTGCACTCACGCGGTGGCCTCCTGGTCGTCTCGCACGACGTCTGCGTCGTGATCGATCTCTGCGGCAATCTAGACCCATGACGGAGAGACCCGCACCGCGACCACCCCTCGACCCCGCCCGGCTCGCGGCGCCCCTCGGGTGGCGCGTCGAGCTGCTGGACGCGACCCCCTCCACCAACGCGTACGTCGCCGAGCGGGCCCGCGCGGGCGAGGAGCCCGGCCTCGTCGTGGTGACCGAGCACCAGACCGCCGGGCGCGGCCGCCTGGACCGCGCGTGGGAGACGCCGGCGCGGTCCTCGCTGACCTTCTCGGTGCTGCTGCGCCCGGACGTGCCCCCGACCTCGTGGCCGTGGCTGCCCCTCCTAACCGGGTACGCCGTGCAGGCCGCGCTCGCCGACCGGCTGCCCGACATCGCCCTCAAGTGGCCCAACGACGTGCTGGTCGACGCGGCCTCGGGGCCCGGGCGCAAGGTGTGCGGCATCCTCGTCGAGCGCATCGAGGCCGAGCGGGGGCCGATGGCGGTGGTGGGGGTCGGCATCAACGTCGACCAGACCCTCGACGAGCTGCCCGTCGCGCTCGCCACGTCGGTCGCGCTCGAGACCGGCGAGCCCGTCGAGCGCACCGGCCTGCTCGGCCAGGTGCTCGGCTCGCTGCACGGGCTGCTCGGCCTGCTCGACGACACCGAGGCGCTGCGCCGCGCCTACGCCGACGTGTGCGTCACGCTGGGCCGGACCGTCGACGTGCACCTGCCCGGGGACGTCGTACGCCGCGGGGAGGCGCTCGACATCGACGCGACCGGGGCGCTGGTGGTCGGCACCGGCGACGGCACCTTCACCGTGGCCGCCGGCGATGTGGTGCACGTGCGGCCGGCCTAGTGACATGATCGGCGCGTGGCCTACCCGAGCAAGCTCCTCAACGAGGGCGAGCACGTCGTCGTCACCACGAGGACGCACCCCAAGGCGCTGATCGGTCCGGCGCTGGTGCTCGTGCTCCTCGTGGCGGCCGTGATCTGGCTGAGCACCCTGACCGACTCCACACCGGTCGGCGTCGGCGCGGGGATCGTCGCCGTCCTCGTCGTCCTGTGGTTCGTCGTGCGCCCGCTGGTCGCGTGGCTGACCACCACCTACACGTTCACCAACCGCCGCTTCATCAAGCGCTCCGGCTTCATCGCCAAGGAGGGCCGCACGATCCCGCTCAACCGGATCAGCGGCGTCGACTTCGAGATCGGCGTGATCGACCGGATCTTCGGCTGCGGCACGCTCGTGGTCTCCGACGCGAGCACCGACGGCAGCGTCCTGCTCCACGACATCCCCGACGTCGAGCAGGTCCAGCTCCAGGTCGCCAACGAGCTGCACCGGCTGTCCGGTGGTGACCGTCGAGACGATGGCGCCTGACCGCAAGTCGTCCCGAGCGCCCTCCGAGCCCGCAGCCAGGCAGGCGCCGGGGGAGAGGCTCGACGAGGCCATCCTGCGCAGCGCCCCGGAGTTCAACGCGCTCGAGGTGGCCACCGAGACCGGGGTGACCATCGAGCAGGCCCGTCGGCTGTGGCGCGCGCTCGGGTTCCCCGAGTTCGTCGGCGAGAAGGCCTACACCGCCGCCGACGTCAAGGCCGTCGCGACGCTGATGAGCTTCGTCGACGCCGGGGCGGTCGACTTCGACACGGCCGTCAACCTCACCCGCGGCGTGGGCCAGACGATGGCCCGGCTCGCCGACTGGGAGGTCTCCACCCTCGTCAGCCGCGTCGAGGAGATGGAGTCCGGCGCCGAGGCCACCGGCTCGCGCATCGGCTCCGCGCTGCGCCTCATCGACGAGGTCAACCCGCCCTTCGAGCGCCTGCTGGTCTACGCCTGGCGCCGCCACCTCGCCGCCGCGGTGGGCCGCATCGAGGCGATGGGCGCCAAGGACGAGGACCTCCACACCATCGACGTCAGCGTCGGGTTCGCCGACCTGGTGTCCTTCACGGCGCTGTCCAACACCCTCGACCGCGACGAGATCGGCGACCTCGTCGAGGTCTTCGAGAGCCGCTGCCAGGACGTCGTGGCGCGCTACGCCGGTCGCATCATCAAGAGCCTCGGCGACTCCGTGCTCTTCGTGACCAGCGGCGCCGAGGACGCCGTCGCGGTGGCCGAGGGGATCATCAACGTCATCGGCCGCGACTCCAAGATGCCCGACGTCCGCCTCGGCCTGGCCAGCGGACCGGTGGTCCAGCGCCTCGGCGACATCTTCGGCCCGCCGGTCAACATGGCCGCACGGCTCACGCAGGTGGCCCGGCGCAACCGGCTGATCGTCGACCAGAACACCGCCGACCTGCTGCCCGCCGAGGACTGGGAGAGCCGGCGCCTCCCGGCTCGGCCGGTGCGCGGGTTCGGGCTGGTCGAGCCGGTGGCCGTACGCCGTCGCTGAGCGGCCCGGGTGCACCGCGGGACGGACCCGCAGGTGGACCAGACCACTCGGCCATTTTTCACCCATAAGGACCCCCCGGGCACCGTCTCCTCCCTACGTTCAGCGCGTGTTGGCTGTGCAGGATGTGCGACTCGACCCGACCACCCGTCAGGTGTGGCGAGGCGACCGCGAGATCAGGCTCTCGCGCAAGGAGTTCCAGCTCCTGCACGCCCTCATGTCCCGACCCGGTGACATCGTCACCCGCGGCGAGCTGATGGCGGACGTGTGGCAGACGTCGTTCTACACCAACTCCAAGACCATCGACGTGCACCTGGGGTGGTTGCGGCGCAAGCTCGACGACGACCCCCGCAACCCGACCCTGATCACCACGCACCGCGGCCGCGGGCTGCGCTTCGAGAGCCGCGCGCGCACCGTCGCCAGCTGAGGCGGGCGACCCCCTGCCCCGGTGCTTCTATAGGCTCCGGTCGTGTCCTCGACCGGTTCGCACCGCGCTCCCACGCTCGCCGTCATCGGGGGCGGCCAGCTCGCGCGGATGATGGCCCAGCCCGCGATCGCGCTCGGCCTGCCGCTGCGCCTGCTCGCCGAGGCCGAGGGCGTCTCCGCCGCCCAGGTCATCCCCGACCAGCTCGTGGGTGACCACACCGACCTCGCCACGTTGCGCCGGGTGACCGAAGGCGCCCGCGTGGTCACCTTCGACCACGAGCACGTGCCGACCGCGCACCTGCACGCCCTCGAGGCCGACGGCGTCGCCGTACGCCCCGGTCCCGACGCGCTCGTGCACGCCCAGGACAAGGCGGTCATGCGTCGCCGTCTCGCCGAGCTCGACGTGCCGTGCCCCCGCAACGCCGTCGTCACCACGACCGCCGACGTCGAGGCGTTCGGGATGCCGTGCGTCCTCAAGACGACCCGCGGCGGCTACGACGGCAAGGGCGTGTGGGTGGTGCGCAGCGCCGACGAGGCGCAGGCCGCCTTCGACGCCGCGACCGCGGCCGGGGTGGAGGTGCTGGCCGAGGAGCTGGTCGACTTCCGCCGCGAGCTGTCGGCCCTCGTGGCCCGCTCGCCCAGCGGCCAGGCCGCGGCGTACCCCGTCGTCGCCTCCACCCAGCTCGACGGCATCTGCCACGAGGTGGTCGCCCCCGCCCCGGACCTCGCGCCCGCCCTGGCCGGTCAGGCGCAGGAGATCGCCCTGCGCGTCGCCGGTGCGCTCGACGTCACGGGCATCCTCGCCGTCGAGCTCTTCGAGACCACCGACGGCAGGATCCTGGTCAACGAGCTGGCGATGCGTCCGCACAACACCGGCCACTGGACCCAGGACGGCGCCGTGACGTCCCAGTTCGAGAACCACCTGCGTGCCGTCATGGACCTCCCGCTGGGCTCCCCGGCCCCGCGCGCCCGCTGGACCGTGATGGTCAACATCCTCGGCGGACCCACCGACAGCGGCCACCTCTACGACGGCCTCCCGCACGCCATGGCGCGCGACCCGCACCTGCGCGTGCACCTCTACGGCAAGGACCTGCGGCCCGGCCGCAAGGTCGGCCACGTCAACGCCTACGGCGACGACCTCGACGACTGCCTCGAGCGGGCCCGCCACGCCGCCGCCTGGTTCCGCGGCGACCTGGGCGACGAGAGCGAATGAGCGCCGAGCCACCCGAAGCCATCCCGAGCCATCCCGAGCCAGCCCGAGCCAGCCCGAGCCAGCAGAGACCGACGAGAGGGTCGACCCATGAGTGAGCAGGTCCAGCAGGGCAGCGCGAAGGTCGGGATCGTGATGGGCTCGGACTCCGACTGGCCCGTCATGCAGGCCGCGGGGGAGGCGCTCACCGAGCTCGGCGTCGCCTGGGAGGCCGACGTGGTGTCCGCCCACCGGATGCCCACCGAGATGATCGAGTGGGGCCAGCAGGCCCACGTCCGCGGCCTGTCGGTGGTCATCGCCGGCGCCGGGGGAGCGGCCCACCTGCCCGGCATGCTGGCCTCCGTCACGCCGCTGCCGGTCATCGGGGTGCCGGTGCCGCTGAAGTACCTCGACGGCATGGACTCGCTGCTCTCGATCGTGCAGATGCCCGGCGGGATCCCGGTCGCCACCGTCGCCATCGGCAACGCGAAGAACGCCGGCCTCCTGGCTGCGCGCATCCTCGCGACCAGCGACCCCGAGCTCCGGCAGCGGCTGCTCGACCACGCGTCGACGCTCGCGGAGACCGCGCACGCCAAGGGCGACGTCGTCCGCCAGGCGGCGGCGGGCCAGACCCGCCGCGTCGGCTTCTAGTCCCGGTCGCGCACCCGGCCGCGCAGGGCCTTGGTGCCCGCTCGCTCCTTCTTCGCGCGCAGCCGGCGCTCCTTGGCGCCGCGACTCGGTCGCGTCGGGCGTCGCTGAGGAGGCGGCGGGGCCAGCGCCTCGCGCAGCGCGTCGGCGAGCCGCTCGCGGGCGGCGACCCGGTTGCGGTGCTGCGAGCGGTGCTCCGACGCGGCGATCGCGATCCGGCCCGAGGGCCAGCGACGCAGCGCGCGGGTGCGCTGGGTGTCGGTCAGCGCGCTGGTCGCGGCGACGTCGAGCTCGAGCTCCACGCGGGAGTCCGAGGTGTTCACCGACTGGCCGCCGGGGCCCGGCGAGCGCGAGAAGCGCTCGACGAGGTCGGTCGCGGGCACGACCAGGCCCTCGGGCAGGCCCGGGCCCGCGGGGACGTGGAGGTCGCGCATCCCGACATTGTGGCTTGACGGTGGCTGCCGCACCCACCAGCGTCCTCCGCATGGGGGAGATGAGGGTGGGGCTCGTCGGTGGCGGGATCCTCGGCGTCGCCATCGCGCGCGAGGTCGTCCGTCGCCGTCCGGGCACCGAGGTCGTGGTGCTGGAGAAGGAGGACCGCCTCGCGGCGCACCAGACGGGCCACAGCTCGGGCGTCGTGCACGCGGGCATCTACTACAAGCCCGGCAGCCTCAAGGCCGAGCTGTGTGCCCGCGGCAGGACGATGCTGCGCGACTTCTGCGCCGAGCACTCGATCGCGTACGACGCCTGCGGCAAGCTCGTCGTCGCGGTGGACCGTGAGGAGATGGGGCGTTTCGACGCCCTCGCGCACACCGCGACCGACAACGGGGTGCCGGGGCTGCGGCGCCTCGCGGCCGGGGAGATCGGGGAGGTCGAGCCGCACGCCGGCGGGCTCGCCGCGCTGCACTCGCCGGAGACCGCCATCACCGACTACACCGCGATCACGCAGGCGATGGCCGACGACGTGTTCGCCGGCGGCGGAGGGGTGCGGCTCGGGGCGAAGGTGGTCGACATCCGGCGCCGTGCGGATGGCGCGACGGTGCAGGTCGAGGGCGATCCCACACCACTGCACTTCGACCACGTCGTCGTGGCCGCCGGCCTGCACGCCGACCGGGTCTCCGCGCTCGTCGACGGCGAGCGCGGGCCGGCCATCCTGCGCGTTCCGCGGGGAGTACCTCGCCGTGAGCACCGCCAAGCAGGACCTGGTGCGGGGGATGGTCTACCCCGTCCCGGACCCGCGCTACCCGTTCCTCGGCGTCCACTTCACCCGCCGAGTCACCGGGGAGCTCGAGGTCGGCCCCAACGCTGTCCTCGCCACCCGGCGCGAGGGCTACCGGCGGCGCGACGTCTCCGCGACGGACCTCCGCGAGGTGCTGGCGTGGCCAGGCTTCTGGCGCCTGGCCCGTGAGCACTGGCGCACCGGCATCGACGAGGTGGTCGGCTCCGCGTCGCAGCGCGCGTTCATGCGCTCCGCGTCGCGCTACGTGCCCGCCATCGGCGTCGCGGACGTGCGCCGCGCCGGCAGCGGCGTGCGCGCGCAGGCGGTGGACCGCGACGGGAGCCTGGTCGACGACTTCCGCATCACGCACGCCGACGGCGTGACCTGCGTGCGCAACGCGCCCTCGCCGGCCGCGACCTCCAGCCTGGCCATCGCGCAGCACGTGGTCGACCGCGCCTGGCCCTAGGCGAGCCCCTAGGGTCGTGCCATGACGACGCGCTGGGGAATCGCCGCGACCGGCGGAATGGCTGCGGCCTTCGCCACCGACCTGGCCCTGGTGCCGGACGCCGAGCTCGCCTTCGTGGGCAGCCGCTCGCCGGGATCGGCCGCCGACTTCGCGGACCGCTTCGGGGCGGCCGGGTCCGGCACCCACCGCGACCTCCTCGACGCGGGCGCGCGGGGCGAGGTCGACGTGGTCTACATCGCCACCCCGCACCCGCAGCACCACGCGCTCGCGCTGGCCGCCGTCGAGGCCGGGACCGCGCTGCTCGTCGAGAAGGCCTTCACCGCGACGCTGGCCGGCGCCGAGGAGGTGGTGGCGGCGGCCCGCGCCGCCGAGGTCTTCTGCATGGAGGCCATGTGGACCCGCTTCCAGCCGGCGCTGCGGCACGCGCGCGACCTCGTCGCCGGCGGCGCGATCGGCGACGTGCTGCTGGTGCAGGCCGACTTCGGTGCCTTCCGCGAGTACGACCCCGGCAACCGGCTCTTCGACCTGGCGCTCGGCGGCGGGGCGGTCCTCGACCTCGGCGTCTACCCGATCTCGCTGGCCCAGCACTTCCTGGGCCGCCCGGACCGGGTGACCGCGACCGGGACGACCTACCCCAACGGTGCGGACCGCTCGGCCGCGATCCAGCTGTCGTGGGCCGACGGGCGCGCCGCGTCGCTGACCTGCTCGCTCGCGAGCGCGACGCCGGGACGCGCGCTCCTCGTCGGCACCGAGGGGACCCTCGAGCTCGTGCCGCCGTTCCACCACCCGAGCCGCGTCGTCGTACGCCGCAACGGGCAGGAGGCCGAGGAGGTCGAGCTGCCGCCGACCGGCACCGGCTACGTCCACCAGGTCGAGGAGGTCCAGCGCTGCCTGGCCGCGGGGCTCACCGAGAGCCCGGTGATGCCGCTGGCCGACACCCTCGACGTGCAGTGGGTGCTCGAGGAGTGCCTCGGCCAGCTCGGCATCACGATGGCCGAGGCGACGGTCGACCTCGAGGGCTAGCGGCCGCGGCGCCGCCACTCGATGGCGGGGCAGGTGTCCATCACCATCGCGACCCCCGCCGCGGTGGTGCGTGCGAAGGCCTCGTGGTCGACGACGCCGAGCTGGAACCACACGGCCTGCGCCCCGACCTCCACCGCCTGGTCGGCGAACTCGCCGGCCGCCTCCGAGCGACGGAAGACGTCGACGACGTCGATCGCGAACGGCACGTCGGCTAGGGAGGCGTAGCCCTGCTCGCCGAGCACCGCGGGGGCCGCGGGGTCGGCGAACTGCGGGTGCACCGGCACGATCCGCTTGCCACGCTCCTGGAGCAGCGCGGCGATCGAGTACGCCGTCCTCGACGGGTCGCCGGACAGGCCGACGACCGCCCACGTGCCGAGCTCGTCGAGCATGCGGTCGATGGCCTCGTGGTCCTGCCAGGCGGGAGCAGCCGGAGTGGTCATGCCCACACCGTAGACGCCTCCTCCAGAAAGGATGGACGTCCTACAATTCGTGCATGAGCGAGTTCCCCCTCTACGCCCTCCCCGAGGAGCACCAGGCGATCCGCGAGGCCGTCCGCGCGGTGTGCGACGCCAAGATCGCCCCCCACGCGGCCGCCGTCGACGAGGAGGCGCGCTACCCCCACGAGGCCGCCGCCGCGCTGCTCGCCTCGGACTTCCACGCCCCGCACGTGCCGGAGGAGTACGGCGGCGCCGGCGCCGACGCGCTCGCCACGGTGCTGGTGATCGAGGAGGTGGCCCGCGCGTGCGTGTCGTCCTCGCTGATCCCCGCCGTCAACAAGCTCGGCTCGCTCCCGGTGCAGATCGCCGGCTCCGAGGAGCTCAAGAAGCGCTACCTCGGCGCGCTCGCCCGCGGTGAGGGCGGCTTCTCCTACTGCCTCTCCGAGCCCGACGCGGGCTCCGACGCCGGTGGCATGAAGACCCGCGCCGTCCGCGACGGCGACGCTTGGGTCATCGACGGCGTGAAGCGCTGGATCACCAACGCCGGCGAGTCCGAGTTCTACACCGTGATGGCCGTGACCGACCCCGAGAAGAAGACCCGCGGCGGGATCTCGGCCTTCGTGGTCGAGAAGTCCGACGAGGGCGTCTCCTTCGGCGCCCCGGAGAAGAAGCTCGGCATCAAGGGCAGCCCGACCCGCGAGGTCTACCTCGACAAGGTGCGGATCCCCGCCGACCGGATGATCGGCGAGGAGGGCACCGGGTTCACCACCGCCATGAAGACCCTCGACCACACCCGGGTGACGATCGCGGCCCAGGCCGTCGGTGTCGCCCAGGGAGCCCTGGACCACGCCCTCGACTACGCCAAGGAGCGCCAGCAGTTCGGCAGGTCGATCGCCGACTTCCAGGGACTCCAGTTCATGCTCGCCGACATGGGCATGAAGATCGAGGCGGCCCGCCAGATGACCTACGCCGCCGCCGGCCGCTCCGAGCGGGGTGACTCCGACCTGACGTTCTTCGGCGCCGCGGCCAAGTGCTTCGCCTCCGACGTGGCGATGGAGGTCACCGTCAACGCCGTCCAGGTGCTCGGCGGCTACGGCTACACCCGCGATTACCCGGTCGAGCGGATGATGCGCGACGCCAAGATCACCCAGATCTACGAGGGCACCAACCAGGTCCAGCGGATCGTGATGGCGCGCCAGCTGCTCGCAGGGGTCCAGAGCGAGCTCTGAGCCCGCGGTCTGGCCCGGTCAGCCGGGCGGCGCGCCCTCCAGCGCCTCGGCGTAGATCCGCTCGAGCATGTCGTGGGCGGACACGCGCTGCCGCTTGGTGGGCGTGCGGTCGTCCGCCGCCGCCGAGACGAGGGCCCGGGCGATGTCGCGCACCTTGCGGTTGGTGTCGACGGAGAAGGCGCGCAGCAGGACCCACGCCGTGTCGGCGTCCACGCTGTAGAGCTGCATCAGCACGCCCTTGGCCTGCTCGATGACCGCCCGGTGCCCGACGAAGTCCACGACCGCCGACTCCAGCTCGGCGTTGACGGCGTCGCGGCGTACGTCGGTGAGGTCGACGAGGTGTCCCGAGACGACGAGGGTGCCGTCCTCGTCCTCGACGTGGCCGGCGGCGATGACCACCTTGTGCGCCTGGGTGGCGGTGACGATGCGGTGCAGGAAGGAGTAGGCCTCTCCGCGGCCCACGACCGCCTCTCGCGACTCCCAGGCGGCCTCCACGTCCTCGGGGTGGATGTGCCGCATGACCAGTGCCGTGGTCGGCACGACCGCCCCCGGCTCGAACCCGTGGATGCGGAACATGGTGTCGGACCACCACCACTCGTCCGTGGCGGGACGGTAGGTGTACCGCCCCACCAGGGCGCACAGCGAGGCGTTGAACGCCCCTCCGCCCGCTCCCTGCCCCATGCACGAATCCTGCCCACTCCGGCGCCCCCCAACAAGCCTCGAAGGAGTGCGGATCTACCAGTCCACCTCCCCGGCGTCGGCGACCAGGACGGGCCCGTCCGGGAGCCGCAGCCCGGCCGGCACCGCGTCGCGCAGGCTGGCGAACCTGAGTGCGGTGCGCTCCTCGAGGAGCTCGAGCGGGACGAGGTAGGTGTCGAAGTCGTCGAGGAAGGACCGGTCGACGACGCCGTCGAGGTCCTGGGACAGCACGAAGCACTTGGACCGCAGCTGCCCCTCCATCCGGTAGCAGACGACCTTCCAGTGCTCGCGCGGCACCTGGACGATGTCGCGGTAGTCCGGGTCGTCGGCGCGCAGCACGGGTCCCGCGAACAGCGTGAGCCGGCGGTCCTCCAGCCCCTCCTGCGCGAGCACGGCGTTCTCGAGCAGGCCCCAGCTGCCCCCGCGCCCCGACTGGTTGAAGTCGTCGAGCTGGGGCGTGATGTTGGTGAAGTGGAAGGAGTCGGAGTTGGCCGCGCGTGCCTCGTCGAGGGTGCCCCACAGCAGGTCGGACCGGCGGGCGACGTGGCCACGGTCGAGGCGGTTGTCGGCATAGGCCGCGTCGAGCGTCTGCGCCTCCGCCGGGATCCGCGGGTCGGCGCGGAAGCGCTCGCCCGACCGGCTGATGCTGTCGCCCGGGAAGAGCCGGAGCCCGTCGATGTTCCAGGCGACCCACCACGCCAGCCGCCGGGTGGGGTGCATGCGGAGGCTGAAGTGCACGTAGTCGAGCGGGCGGTCCAGCTCCGGGAACGGGCCGGGCTCGTCGGGCGCCTGCGGGGGCCCGAGGGTGGTGTCGAGGAAGTCGGGGTCGTAGCCGGGCTCTGCCATGGGTCGATGGTCCCGCACGGGTGCGACAGGCGTGCGCCACACGCTGGTGCGGACCTCGTACGCTGACCCGGTGAGGACCCGCGCTGCCGCTCTCGGACTGGCCGGCGCCCTCGTCGTCGTGGGCACGCTCGCCGGCTGCACCGGCGAGGAGGGCCAGGTCGCCGCCGGGCACTCCCACGGCGCGGGTGGCGCGATGGTGTCGATGCCCGTGGGCGACGGCACCCGCACCAGCGAGGTGGGCTACTCCCTGGAGGGGCTGCAGGTGCGCCAGGCCGACGACGGCATCGGCGAGCTGCGCTTCCGGATCGAGGACCCCGACGGCCGGCCGGTCACGGACTACGTCGAGGAGCTCACCAAGGAGCTGCACCTCTACCTCGTCAACGACGAGCTCACCGTCTTCCGCCACCTGCACCCCACCCGCGCCGACGACGGCACGTGGACGGCGCCCTTCGACGTCCCGGACGCCGGTGGCTACCGCGTCGTCACGGAGTTCGTCGCGGTCGACGAGGGCGGCAACGGCGACCACGTGGTGCTCGGGCGCCCGCTCGCGCTCCCGCCGGGCGACCCGGGCGACACCGCTGCTGAGGACCGGGCCGTGCAGGTCTCAGTGGCCGAGGCGCCGGTCACCGGCGACAACGGCCTGCTGCGGCTGGTGGTGCGCGACGCCGAAGGGCAGCCGGTCGACATCGGCACGTTCCTCGGCGCCTACGGGCACGTGACCGGCTTCCACACCGGGACCGGCGCGATGGTGCACCTGCACCCGCTCGCGGCCCCCGAGCTCACCGAGGACGGGTCCGAGCTGACCTTCCACGCCGAGGTCGAGGAGCCCGGCGACTACCGGCTGTTCGTGCAGGTGCGGGTCGACGGCTTCCTGCACACGGTGCCGGTCGAGCTCACGGTCGCACGGTCAGCCTGACGGTCGTCACCGGGTTCTCGAAGCGGCTCAGCGTGAGGCTGACCTGCACCTCCCACTCGCCCGCCCGCGGGACGACGACCTCCCCGCGGTAGGTGCCCGCGGCGATCGGCGTCACCGCGACCTCGCCGACGTCGAGCCCCTCGGTGCGGAGCTCGACCACGGGGTTGACCGGCGGGTCGTACGGCTCGCCCGAGGCGTCCTGCACCTGGACCAGCAGCGTGTTGCTGCCCGTGCGGCGCGGGTCCATCACGGCGAGCACCCGCAGGTCGTCCGCCGTGGCGGCGCCGACCCCGGTCGACCCGGTCGCGACGGTCACCGGGGCCGGCCGCGGGGACTGGTTGACGAGGAAGCCCGTCACGCCGAGGAGCGCGACCAGCAGCACCGCCTCGACGCGCACCGTGCGGGTCACCGCCGCCGCGGCGCGCTCGCGGTCGCCGAACCCGGCGGCCGCCTCGACCGCGGGCAGGGTGCGCCAGCGGTTCCAGCCGCCCGCGCCGGCCACCACGAGGGCGATCGCGACTTTGGTGAGCAGCAGCCAGCCGTACGCCGTCTCGACCAGGCCCGTCCAGGACCCGACGATGCGCCAGGCCATGAAGGTCCCCGTGGCGGCGACGGCGAGGAGCACGCCGCCGGCCAGGGCGGAGAAGCGGGCGAGGGTCCGGGCGGCGAGCACCTCGCGGCCGGACAGCGCCCGCAAGGTGAGCGCGAGCCCCACGAGCCCGCCGAGCCAGATCGCCCCGGCGCCCACGTGCAGGACGTCGGAGGCGACGAGCAGCGCCGTCGGCGTGAACGCGCGGGAGTGGCCGACGACGGACGGACCGGCCACGGCGACGAGCGCGCCGCCGGCCAGCAGCAGCCGGTCCCACCGGCCCGGCGGCGCGGTCGTGCAGGCCGGCACCGCCGCGCCGAGCCCGGCCGCCACGAGCGCGGCGGCCAGCATCTCGTTGCGGACGAGTGCCTGGTCGAAGGCGTCGAGCAGGTCGCCCAGCTCGAGGCCCTGACCGTAGACGGACGCCACCGGCACCTGGAGGACGGCGCCGGCCACGGCGACCGCGGCGGCGTACCGCAGCAGCCGACTGAGCCGGCCACGGACGTCGGTGCCCGCCCAGGAGCGGGGGAGGACGAGGGCCACGAAGACGGCGAGCCCCGCCGCGAGGAGCAGACCCACCAGCGAGACGACGGTGACCACGTCGCGGACCACCCTGACCGCGGCCGAGGAGGACGTCGGCTCGGGCGGGGCGGTCACCGACGCGCTGGGTGCGCCGACGGAGAAGGTCAGCGCGCCGGAGATGGGGTGGCCGTCGCTCGACAGGACGTTCCACGACACGACGTAGGTGCCGTCGGCGAGCCCGGCCGCCCCGGGCAGGTCGACCGTGACGTCCGTGCCGCCGGCGCTGGCCGTCGCGTCGACCGGCTGACCGGCGGCGTCGTAGACCGCAACCTCCTGCGAGGTCAGCCGCACCGGCTCGTTGAACGTCAGCGTGACGGTCTCGGGAGCGGTCTCGACGACGGCCCCCTCGGCGGGGTCGGTCTCGACGAGCTCGGCGTGCGCCGAGGCGGACGAGCTGCCGAGGAGCAGGGTCGCGAGCGCGACCAGCGCGGTGGCCAGGACCCGGGCGAGGACCCCGGCCACGACGCCGGTGCGGCGCCTCCGCGCCGGTCGCGCCGGCGAGGTCACGAGGTGGTGCGCGTCCGAGCCAGGGCGAGACCACCGGCGGCGAGGCCGAGCAGCCCGGCGACGAGCCCGGCCCAGCCGAGGGCGGACGAGCCGTCGTCCGTCGGCGCCGAGGCCTCCGCCTCGGTCGCCCCGGTCGCTCCGGTCGGCTCGGCCGGCACGGCCTCCGCCTCGGCCTCGCTCTCGGCCGGCTCGGCAGCCGTCTCGTCGCCGTGGCCGTCGCCGCCGCTCGCGGGCAGGATCTCGAAGGACGGGGCCGGGCTCTCGAGCTCGTCGGCGTCCTGGCCCTCGGCCGGCACCTGGGTCCAGGCGGTCTCGCCCTTCGCGCAGGTCTGGATCGTCGGCCATGCGAGGGTCTCGCCGGCGGCGTCGGGCACCTGGAAGGACAGCTCGAAGGTGTCGCGCTGGCCGTCGGGCAGCGGGGTGTCGGCGGTGTAGACGACCGAGGCGGTGCGCTCGGTGACCTCGTTGCCGTGGCCGTCGGTGACCGGCTCGTCGAGCTGCTCGATGGTGGTCTCGACCTCGTAGAACGGGTTGCGGGTGGCGGTCACCGCCAGCACCGACTCGGGCACTTGGATCTCGATGCGGGTGGTGGGCGAGCCGTCGCAGCCGTGCGGCACGCTGAAGGTGGCGATGGTGTAGGCGCCCGCCGAGGCGTCCGAGACCGTCGCGCCGACGTGGGCGGAGGCGGGGGAGACGAGCGAGAGGGCGAGGGCGGTGGTGGCGGCCGGCAGCACGCAGAGGCGCGTGAGGGCACGGGTGGACAGCTCGAAGGACATGGTTCTCCTGGGTGAGGTGCGGGTCTGGGGTCGCGTGTGCCCCCGAGCCCGGACCGGGCTCAGGTGGGCAGGACCGCCAGGGGTGGTCCGCGCCTCGGGGAGACGAGCAGGTGCACGAGCGTGGTGCCCGCGGGGGCGTCGGCCGGGCGCCGGTGAAGCCGCGGGGTGACCGGCAGCGACGCGTGCGCCAGCAGCGTGACGACGTACGACGCGGCGCGCCGGCCGGCCCACCAGAGGACGGCGGTCGCGAGCGTGACGGACGCGTGGGCCGCCACCATCTGCCAGGTCCAGCCCGGGTCGGGCACGGCAGCGGCGTGGTGG
This sequence comes from Nocardioides renjunii, assembly GCF_034661175.1. Classification (NCBI taxonomy): domain Bacteria; kingdom Bacillati; phylum Actinomycetota; class Actinomycetes; order Propionibacteriales; family Nocardioidaceae; genus Nocardioides; species Nocardioides renjunii. Next base: position 1,128,005 of record NZ_CP141058.1, read on the forward strand.
TCGTGGCCGGCGACGAGGCCGAAGGACTCGTGCAGCCCGAGCTGGGCGGCGGCGACGACGGGCAGCAGGGCCCAGGCGGGCACGTCCCGGCCGAGGACCAGCCAGCCGCCGGCGAGCACCACGGCGGCGACGAGCACCAGCCCCGGCCCCGTGGGCACCTCGCCGCCGGCCCACGTGTGGGCGGCGGCGGCGCCGGTGACCGCCACGACCGTGGCCGCGGCGGCGCGGGCGAGGCCGTGCGGCGCGCGCGCCTGCACCACCCTCGCCTCGAACGTCACGCGCACATGCTCTCAGAGCCGCGCGTGCGCTCGTGGTCGGCCCTACCAGCCGGCCGTGCCCCGCGGTCGCCGGTAGTCCGTCGCCCCGGCGTGACCGGGGTGGCCAGCGTGACCGGCGTGACCGGACTGCCACTGTCCGCACGACTGGCCCCGGCCGCGCAGGAACATGAGCGGGAAGACAAGCAGCCAGAACGGGGCGCCGGTGAGCACGCTCAGCACGATCAGCACCGCCAGGACCGGGAGCAGGGGGACGCGGGACCGACCGGGTCGCGGCTGCGGCGCACGTCGGGCGGGGGGCTGCGCCGCCCGCGGCCGCGGCAGGTCGCTGAACAGGACCGCCAGGTCCGCCCGCGTACGAGCCGTCCAGATCGCGTCGAGCCGCTCGTCGTACTCCTCGTGGTCGAGGCGGCCCTCTGCGTAGTGCTCCGCGAGGTCCGCCATGGCGCGCTCGCGGTCGCTGTCCGCGATCCGCATGCGAGGGTCGGGCGTGCTCATCGCTCGCCGTCCCGTCCGTCCGCGAGGATGCCGTAGAGGCGACGACGGGTGTCGACGAGGACGTCGAGCGCCGCGCGCCGCTGCTGCTCCGAGCCCTGGGTGGCCAGCTGCCAGACGGCGCTCATCACCTGCCCGATCTCGCTCTTGAAGTCGGCCTGGCCCGAGGGCTGGTCGGTCGCGGGCGTCTCGGTGCGGGCGAAGGGTGCCCAGACGCCGGCCAGCTCGTCGACGTGTTCGGCGGCCCAGGCGACACCGGAGTCGGTGAGCCGGATGGTGCGGCGGCCGCGCTCGTCGTCGGCCTCGACCAGTCCCTCGTCCTGGAGCTGCTGGATCGTCGGGTAGACCGAGCCGGGGGAGGGGCGCCACTCGCCGTTGCTCAGCTCGGCGATCTCCTGGATCACCTGGTAGCCGTTGATCGGCTCGTCGGCCGTGCGCGCGCGGTGCAGGACGTCGATGATCGCCATCCGCACGTCGCCGCGGCGCACGCGGGGGCCGCGCGGCTGCGGTCGCTGGGGTGCGGTGGCGAGGCCGAAGATCTCACCGAGCCACGGCGGCGGGCCGCTCGGGCGTCGGCCGCGGCCGCCGCCGCCGGAGGTGAAGTGGCTCCAGGTGCTGCCCCAGTCGGCGCCGGCGCGCTCGCCCCGGTCCGTCCGGTCAGCCGTGTCGTCGCGGTCGTTGCCGGGCCAGTCGGCGCCGGGCCAGTGGTGTCCCATGTCGTGCTCCCTCGGTCAGAGATGGTCGGAGACGAAGCGAACGGTCGGTGACGGTCGTGATGTATCGCAGACCTATCGGTGACGTATCACGATATATCGTGAGCGTACGCCGGGGGCGACCGTCGATCAAGGGAAATGCACTGAGCGGTGAGTGAAGCAGGTTCTGGGATCGCAGAACCTGCCTCACTCACCGCTCGGGGTGCGGGCTCACACAGCGTGCGCGAGGGTCAGCGCGCGCGGCCGGTCGGCGTGCACGCCGCCTTCGGGACCTCGGAGTCGTCGATGATCGCGGTGAAGAGCTGGGGCGCCCGCTCGGGGTCGGCGACGATCCGGTTGGGGTCGCTGGGTGCGGGCAGGTTGGGCATGGTGCAGGTCTGGCTGTCGCCGGTCATCGCCAGGGCGAAGCGACCGAGGTCGAGCGGGTTCATCTCCTCGTCGACCCGGATGGCACCGGACGCGGCGTCGTTGATCCCCCAGTAGCGGACCGGGTTGACGAACGTCCACGGCGAGAGCGCCTCGTCGCCGAGGGCGCTGATCACCTCGCGCTGGCGGGCGACGCGGTCGAGGTCGCTGAGCGCGGTGACGTGCCGCGAGCGGGAGTACGCCAGCGCGGTGAGGCCGTCGACCTCCTGGCACCCCTTCTTGATGTCGAGGCGGGCGAGCGGGTCCTTCATGTCCTGCTTCGGGCAGATCTCCACGCCGCCGAAGGCGTCGACGGTGTTGATCATGCTGCCGAAGCCGAGCTCGACGTAGTGATCGATGTGGATGCCGGTCAACCCCTCGACGCTGGACACGAGCAGCGGCGGGCCGCCGAGCGCGAACGCCGAGTTGATCATCTGCGTGCCGTGGCCGGGGACCTCGGTGAGGGTGTCGCGCGGGATTGACATCATCGTCCGACCGCCGGAGCCGGTGTGGAGCACGATGATCGTGTCGGTGTTGGTGCCCCCGCGCGGTCCGGTCTGCAGCAGCTTGCGCTGCTCGGCGGAGAGGTCGTCGGCCTTGTCGGACCCGACGATCAGGTAGTTGGTGCCGGGCTGGTCGGCCGGGCGGTCGCCGTCGGGCGCAGCGTCGACCTTGTCGATCGTGGTCCAGTGGTAGAGCGGGACGGCGACGAGGTAGACCACGAGGAGCAGCAGGAGCAGAGGGATGAGCCCGAGCCGGAAGCGGGGACGCCAGCGCCGCTTCGCCGGCTGCGGACGCGGTGGCGGCGCGGCGGTCGCCGTACGCGTGCCGCCGGGCGGCTGCCCACCGGACCCGCGCGCCTCGCGACGGGCGGCCGGCATGACCCGGGTCTCGTCGGGGCGCTGTGCCGACGACGCGCCCCCGCCCCCCGCCGACTGCGCCGGCATGCGCTGGGTGGCGTCGCCGGGCGGGGTCCTCGGCGTGCTGCCGTAGAGCCAGTCGTACTCCGGGGTCCCCTCTTCGGGCATGCCGGAGCCCTGCGGACGATCAGCCATGCGCATGGACGCTACCGTGCGGGTCATGACGGATCCGCGGCCCACGTCCTACAGCCGGGTGAGCCTGGGGATCATGGCCCACTCGAGCGAGGCCAACCTCCTCGGCAACGTCCACGGCGGCGAGATCATGAAGCTCGCCGACTCCACGGCCGGCGCGGTGGCGCACCGGCACAGCGGCGGCCCGGCGGTCACGGCGGCGATGGACGACATGACCTTCCTCGCGCCGGTCCACGTCGGCGACATCATCAAGACCTACGCGCAGGTCAACTGGGCGGGCACCTCCTCGATGGAGATCGGCGTGCGGGTCGAGGCGCAGCCGTGGGGCAACGCGACCGACGAGCCGGTGCACGTGGCCAGCGCCTACTTCGTCTTCGTCGCGATCGACGACGAGGGCCGGCCGCGGCCCGTCCCGCCGCTGGAGACCGAGACGCCCGGTGACGTACGCCGCCGGCGCGAGGCTGAGATCCGGCGCTCGCACCGGCTGGCGCGCAAGGCCGAGATCGACGAGGGCCGCGAGGGATGACCGCGACCCACGCCTGATCCCCACCCCTGGGGCGACGACCTCGTGGCCCCGGCGCGTCGCGACCGGCTGTGACAGGTGTGACTGGTGATACTGGGCGGGCTGACTTCCCCCAGCAAGAAAGGCCCTGCGATGTCGTCCGTCCCCTCCGGGTCGACCCAGCCGCGGTTCACCACGCTGCACCGCGCCCAGCGCGTGCGCTTCCGGCGTGCGGTGACGCTGATGCTGATGACCCTCGTCCTCCCGGGATCGGCCCAGCTGGTCGCCGGCAGCCGACGGGTGGGCAGGATCGCGCTCCGCACGTGGCTGACGCTGGCCGTCCTGGCGCTGGTCGCCGCGGTGGCGTCGTACGTCTGGCACGGCGTCGCCTTCTGGGCCGGCACCAACACCGGCCTCCTCCAGCTCCTGCGCGTGGGCCTGATGGCGCTCGCGGTCGGCTGGGCCTACCTCTTCGTCGACGCCTGGCGGCTCGGCCAGCCGCTGACGCTCCAGCGCCAGCACCGGCTCGCCGTGGTCGGGGTCAACGGCTTCCTCTGCTTCAGCGTCGCCGGCGCCTTGCTCTTCGGCGCCCACGTCGTCGGCGTGCAGCGCCAGTTCATGATCACGATGTTCGGCGAGGGCTCGGCGGTGGGCGCCGCCGAGGGCCGCTACAACGTGCTGCTCATGGGCGGCGACGCCGGCGCGGGCCGCTGGGGGCTGCGTCCCGACTCGATGACCGTGGCCAGCATCGACGCCGAGACCGGCAAGACCGTGCTGATCTCGCTGCCGCGCAACATGCAGAACTTCCCGTTCGCCGAGGGGTCGGTGATGGCCGAGCAGTTCCCCGACGGCTTCGACGTCGAGGGCATGTACCTCAACGGCCTCGCCACCTGGGCGCTCGACCACGCCGAGCTGTTCAAGGGCTCGGAGAACCCGGGCGTCGACGCGACCGTCCAGGGCGTCGAGGGCATCACCGGCCTCGACATCAACTACTGGGCGATGGTCAACCTCGAGGGGTTCAAGGACCTCGTCGACGCGGTCGGCGGCGTGGAGCTCAACGTGCGCCAGCCGATCCCGGTCGGCCTGCCGCACGAGGAGTCGTTCCACTACATCGAGCCCGGCAAGCGCACGCTCGACGGCCACGACACCCTCTGGTTCGCCCGGGCCCGCGAGGGCTCCGACGACTACTCCCGCATGGCCCGCCAGAAGTGCGTGATGAGCGCGATGCTCCAGCAGGTCAGCCCCCAGGACGCGCTGCGCAACTTCGAGAAGATCGCCGGCGCGAGCTCGGCGATGGTCTCCACCGACGTCCCCCGCGGCGAGGTCGACCGCTTCGTCGAGCTCGCCCTCAAGGCCCGCAGCCAGAAGATCGCCACGCTGTCGCTGGTCCCGCCGATGATCAACACCGCCGACCCGGACATCGCGCTGGTGCAGCGCAGGGTCGCCGCGGTGATCGCCCGGGCCGAGGGTCGCCAGCCCGCCCCGGACACCGCCGAGGCGGCCCCGGCGGCCGACGCGCCGACGGGGGAGGACGCCGCGTCGACGACGACGGACGCCACTCCTGACGCCGGCTCCGACGGCACGGCCGAGACCCCGGCCCCGGCCGGCGACGACGCGTCCGCGCCGGCCACCCCGACGGCGCCCACCACCCCCGACGACGTCACCGGCGGCTCGATCGGCTCCCTCTCCGAGGGCTACGCCGCCAACCAGTCGGAGGACCTCGGCGCGGTTTGCTGACGGCTCGACGGCGGCCCCTAGTGTGTACGCCGTGACCACCGGACCCCTGCCCCGCATCGTCGCGGTCGTGGTCACCTTCAACCGCCTCGAGCTGCTCGAGCGGCTGGTGGCGAGGCTGGGGGAGATCGACGGCCTGGCCGAGGTGCTGGTCATCGACAACGCGTCCTCCGACGGCACGGGAGCGTGGCTCGCCGCCCGCCCCACCACGGGCGAGGTCCCGATGCGGTCGCGGACGCTGTCGACCAACCGGGGCGGTGCCGGCGGCTTCCACGACGGCCTGGCGTGGGCGATCGACCGCGAGGCCGACCTGGTCTGGCTGATGGACGACGACGGCCTCCCCGACCTTGACTGCCTGGACCGGCTGCTCGACGAGACCGACCTCGACTTCTGGGGTCCGCTCGTGGTCGACGAGGCCGACCCGGGCCGCCTGGTCTTCCCGATCCGGATGCCCGGCAGCACCCGCGTCGTGCACGTGGTCGACGACGTGCGCCGCGCCGCGCGCGAGGACCGCATCGACGGCATCGTCATCCCGTTCAACGGCGTCCTGGTCACCAAGGAGCTCGTCGACCGGATCGGCCTGCCGCGCGAGGAGTTCTTCATCTGGGGCGACGACCACGAGTACCGGCTGCGCGCCGAGGAGGCCGGCGCCCGCGTCGCCACCGTGGTCACCGCCACCGTGCGGCACCCCAGCGTCGGCAACCTGGGCTCGCCGATGATGTTCGGCCGCACGACCTACAACGACTCGCCGAGCGACCTCAAGCACTACTGCATGGCTCGCAACAACCTCGTCAACCTGCGCGACTACCGCGGCCCCGCGCACGCCGCCGCCTTCGTCGTGAAGACCGCGTGGTTCTACACCTTCACCCGGCCGAGCCTGTCGCGGCTGCGGCTCAGCCTCCGGGCCATGCGCGCCGGGATCGCCGGCGACTTCGACGGCCACCGGAGGTTCCTCTCGTGAGCGGGACCGCCGACGGGACCGCGCACGGGACCGGTCGCGAGACGGTGGCGGTCGTCGTGGTGACCCACGACCGCGCCGACCTGCTGTCCGGCATGCTCGACGGCCTGGCCGCCCAGACCCGGGCTCCCGACACGGTCATCGTGGTCGACAACGCCAGCACCGACCACACCCCCGACGTGCTCGGCGCCCGCACCGACCTGCCCCTGCAGGTGATCACGCAGGCCAACCTCGGCGGTGCCGGCGGCTTCCACCGCGGGGTGCAGGCGGCCTACGACGGCGGCCACGACCGCATCTGGCTGATGGACGACGACGTCGTGCCGGCGCCGGACTGCCTGGAGCGGCTGGTGGCGGTCGACGAGGACTGCCTCATCGCGGTGCGCGAGGACCTGTCCGGGGCCCTGGTGGAGAAGGCGGCCGTCGAGTTCGACCTGCGCAACCCGCTCTCCATCCACCCCAAGCGCTCGACCGTCGACGGCGTCTACCGCGACCGCGCATCGATGCCCGCGCTGGTGGAGGTGCAGAACGTCGCCTTCGAGGGCTTCATGGTCCGCCGCGACGTCGTCACCGACATCGGCTTCCCCGACCCCACCTTCTTCATCTTCTACGACGACGCCGAGTACGCCGTCCGCGCCCGGCGCGCCGGCCGCAGGGTCTGGGCCGTGCGCGACGCCGTGCTGGTGCGCCAGCTCGACTTCAACCAGCAGCACGACCTGTCGGGGTGGAAGGGCTTCTACATGTACCGCAACCTCTTCGTGGTGCACCTGCGCCACGGGGAGAACGCGCTGGTCCGGCTCAAGCCGTGGCTGATCACCCTCGCCGTGGTGCTCCTCAGCCCGGCGCGCGGCGGGCGCGCCGAGGCGCGCAACGTGATCCGCGCCATGGCCTCCGCGCGGGGCATGCGCCGCCTGCCCGACCCCGCTCAGCCCCCTCGTTAGACTCAGTCAGCGCATCTCACTACAGGAGTTCCTCCCTTGTCCCAGGGTCAACCACAGCTTCCCGACCTCGTCATCGTCGGCGCCGGACTGTTCGGTCTCACCGTCGCCGAGCGCTGCGCCGAGGAGCTCGGTCTGCGCGTGCTCATCCTCGAGCGCCGCCACCACCTCGGCGGCAACGCCTACTCCGAGCGCGACCCCGAGACCAACGTCGAGGTGCACAAGTACGGCGCCCACCTCTTCCACACCTCCAACCAGCGCGTGTGGGACTACGCCAACCGCTTCACGTCGTTCACCGACTACAAGCACCGGGTCTTCGGCAAGTACCAGGGGCAGGTCTACTCCCTGCCGCTCAACCTCGCGCTGATCAACCAGTTCTTCGGCACGTCCCACACCCCCGACGAGGCCCGCGCGCTCATCGCCGAGCAGTCGAGCGAGGTCGCCACCGAGGACGCCACGAACCTCGAGGAGAAGGCGATCAGCCTGATCGGCCGCCCGCTCTACGAGGCGTTCATCAAGGGCTACACCGCCAAGCAGTGGCAGACCGACCCCACCGAGCTGAGCGCCGATATCATCACGCGGCTGCCGGTGCGCTACACCTTCGAGAACGGCTGGTTCAGCGACACCTACGAGGGCCTGCCGGTCGACGGCTACACCGCCTGGCTCACCAAGATGGCCGACCACCCCAACATCGAGGTGCGCCTCGAGACCGACTTCTTCGAGGTCGCCGACGACTACCGCGGCAAGGTCCCGATCGTCTACACCGGGCCGGTCGACGAGTACTTCGGCAACTCCGAGGGCCGCCTGTCCTGGCGCACGGTGGACCTCGAGGAGAGCGTCGTGGAGACCGACGACTTCCAGGGCACGGGCGTGGTCAACTACAACGACCAGGAGGTGCCCTACACCCGGATCATCGAGTTCAAGCACTTCCACCCCGAGCGGGAGAAGACGCACCTGCCCGGCAAGAGCGTGATCGTCCACGAGTACAGCCGCTTCGCCCAGGAGGGCGACGAGCCCTACTACCCGGTCAACACCGCCGACGACCGCGCCAAGCTGCTCAAGTACCGCGAGCTGGCCAAGGCCGAGCCGATGGTGCTGTTCGGCGGGCGCCTCGGCACCTACAAGTACCTCGACATGCACATGGCCATCGGGTCGGCGCTGTCGATGTACGACAACAAGCTCAAGCCCCACTTCACCGAGGGCGCCGAGCTGACGAGCGGAGGCATCGACGCATGACCACCACCACCCCGACGAGCGCGAGCACCAGCAGCGCGCCGAGCACGACCGACGCGGTGCCCGCCGGCACCGTCACCCGCCTCCTGCAGCGCCAGATCCTGCCGATCGACCGCGACACCGACGTCTTCCCGCTCTACGTCGACCTCGAGGAGGCCAGGCTCGACACCGACCGCCACGAGGTCGGCGGCAACAAGTCGGCCAAGGACCTCAACAACGCGGTCATCCGCCAGTCGACCTCGACCGGCCGCAAGCTGCACCCCGACCAGATCCGCTCGCGCACCGAGCTGCGGCTCGAGCCGTCGCAGCTGCTCTCGTTCGGCACCTACTTCAACGCCTTCCCGGCCTCCTACTGGCGTCGCCACACCGTCGTCACCGACGTCGAGCTCACCGTCCGCGTCAGTGGTGCCGGATCCGTCGTCACCGTCTACAAGTCGATGGCGCGCGGCCACTCGCAGCGCGTCGACGCGGGCGTCGTCGAGGGTGACTCCGGCTCCTTCACCTTCAGCCTGCCGCTCAAGCCCTTCGTCGACGGCGGCTGGTACTGGTACGACGTCGTCGCGGGCGACGACGGTGCGAGCGTCGAGGGCGCCGAGTGGACCGCCCAGGTCCCCGCCGACCGCGCCGAGCACGGCACCGTCGACATCTGCATCACCACCATGAACCGGCCCGACTTCTGCGCCAAGCTGCTCGCCCAGCTCGGCGAGGACGAGGTCGCCCCCTACCTCGACACCGTGATGGTGATGGAGCAGGGCAAGGACCTCGTGTCCGAGTCCGAGTTCTTCCCCGCGGCGCAGGCGGCGCTGGGCGACCGGCTCCGGGTCCTCGTCCAGGGCAACCTCGGCGGCTCCGGCGGCTACGCCCGCGGCCAGCTCGAGAGCGTCCGCAAGGGCACCGCGACGTACGCCCTCATGATGGACGACGACGTCGTCTGCGAGCCCGAGGGCGTGATCCGTGCGGTCACCTTCGGCGACCTGGCCAAGCGGCCGACGATCGTGGGCGGCCACATGTTCAACCTCTACAGCCGCTCGCAGCTGCACTCGTTCGGCGAGATCGTCCAGCCGTGGCGGTTCTGGTGGCAGACCCGCCTCGACGGCTACAGCCAGTGGGACTTCGCCGCCCGCAACCTGCGCTCCTCGCGCTGGTTGCACAAGCGCGCCGACGTCGACTTCAACGGCTGGTTCATGTGCCTCATCCCGCGCGTGGTGCTGGAGGAGGTCGGGCTCTCGCTGCCGGTCTTCATCAAGTGGGACGACTCCGAGTTCGGCCTGCGAGCCAAGGACGCCGGCTACCCCACGGTGTCGTTCCCGGGCGCCGCCGTGTGGCACATCCCGTGGACCGACAAGAACGACGGCGTGGACTGGCAGTCCTACTTCCACCACCGCAACCGCATCATCGCGGCGCTGCTGCACTCGCCCTACGAGCGCGGTGGCCGGATGGTGCGCGAGAGCTTCAACCACCAGGTCAAGCACCTCGCCTCGCTGCAGTACTCCACCGCCGAGCTGCGCCACCTCGCGATGGAGGACGTGCTGCGCGGGCCGCACGCCCTGCACGGCGAGCTCGCGACCAAGCTCGCCGAGGTCAACGCGTTCCGCAAGCAGTTCACCGACGCCCAGCTGGTCGAGGACCGCGACGACCTGCCCCCGGTGCGGCGCAACAAGCCGCCCAAGAAGGGCAAGAGCGACATCGAGATCCCCAGCCGCCTCGGCACGCTGGTCGCCGCCGGCCTGGCGCCCCTGCGCCAGCTCCGCCCGGTGCGCGAGATGTCGCGGCACTACCCCGAGGCGGAGCTCCCGGCGATGGACTCGGCCTGGTACAACCTCGTCAAGTACGACTCCGCCGTGGTGTCGATGAACGACGGTGCGTCGGTCGCGCTCTACCGGCGCGACCCGGCGCGCTACCGCGACCTGATGAAGCGCACCATCGACATCCACCGTCGCTTCCACCGCGAGTGGCCCGAGCTCGCCCGCCAGTACCGCGAGGCACTGGGTGACATCACCTCGCCCGAGGCCTGGGAGAAGACGTTCGAGCCGTGGACGGGTGACGAGCGGGCCGACGGTGACCAGTGAGCGGGTCGTGAGCACGGCGTCGAAGGGCCCGGCCCGGCCCACCACCGCGGAGCTCGAGGCCCTGCCGCTGGCCCCGCCGGCCGCGACGGGGCTGCGCGAGGTCGTACGCCGTCGCTACCTGCTCGGCATGCTGGTGCGCAACACCATCAAGTCGCGCTACCAAGGCACGGTCCTCGGCTGGCTGTGGAGCTACCTGCAGCCGGCGACCCGGTTCCTGATGTTCTACTTCCTGTTCCAGGTCATGATCGGCCGTGGGGCGGGGACCATCGAGAACTTCGCCATCCACCTGTTCGCGGGCATGGTGATCGTCCACTTCTTCACCGAGACGTTCAACGGCGGCACCCAGTCGCTCGTGCAGAACCGGTCGCTGATCACCAAGCTGCCGGTCCCGCGGGAGATGTTCCCGGTGGCTCGCATGCTCGTGGCCGCCTGGCACACGGTGCCCATGCTGGTGATCCTGGTCATCCCGTGCATCCTGCTGGGCTGGCGTCCGGACCCGGTGGGGATGGCCGCGGCCCTGCTCGGCTTCAGCCTCGCCGCGGCGCTCGGCCTCGCGCTGGGCCTGCTGTTCAGCGTCGGCAACGTCTTTATGCGCGACGTGGGCAAGATCGCCCAGACCCTGACGATGTTCGTCACCTTCAGCGTGCCGATGATGTACTCCTACACCCTCGTGGAGGAGCGGTTCGGGGCGACCGGTGCCGAGCTCTACCTCTACAACCCGATGGCCGAGGCGGTGCTCCTCATCCAGCGCGGCTTCTGGACCGGCACCACGAGCGACCCAGCGGCCACGGCCGAGGTGCACCTGCCGGACCACCTCTTCACGCGCGGCCTGGCCATGACGGCCGTCTCCGTCCTCCTGCTCGTCCTCGCCCAGCGGGTCTTCGCCAGGCTCGAGGCCAAGGTCCCGGAGCGGCTCTGATGACGACGATGATCAAGGTCGACAACGCGACCAAGGTGTTCACGCTGTCCTACCAGCGGTCCCTCAAGCAGACGGTCCTGGCCAAGGCGAGGGGCCGCAAGACCCACGACTCCTTCAACGCGGTGGACGACGTGACGTTCAGCGTGCGCGAGGGGGAGTCGGTCGGACTCATGGGGCTCAACGGGTCCGGCAAGTCCACGCTGCTCAAGCTCGTCAGCGGCGTGATGCGTCCCGACTCGGGCACCGTGCTGACCCGGGGCCGGATCGCCGGCCTGATCGCGACCGGCACCGGGTTCGACAACAACCTCAGCGGGCGCGAGAACCTCTACCTCAACGCCGCCATCCTCGGGATGTCGCGGGCCGAGACCGACCGCAAGTTCGACGAGATCGTCGACTTCGCCGACCTCGGCAAGTTCCTCGACACCGACGTGGCCTACTACAGCTCCGGCATGAAGGCGCGCCTCGGCTTCTCGGTAGCGGTCAACGTCGACGCCGACATCTTCATCGCCGACGAGGCCCTCGCGGTCGGGGACCGTCCGTTCAAGCGCAAGTGCAAGAAGCGGATGGACCAGATCGTGAAGTCGGGCGTGACGATGTTCTACGTCTCGCACGCCCCGGGCGCCGTGCGCAACCTGTGCGACCGCGTCCTGGTGATGGAGAACGGCAGGCTCGGCTTCGACGGCGACGTCGAGGAGGGCATCCACTACCTGCACTACGACGAGACAGACGAGGACAGCGGCGAGGACGACGGCCTCGGGACCGACGTCTAGGGGCTTCCGGACGAGATCCGCGAAGAATGACACCCGTGTAACGGCGTGTCGACTGGAAATTACAGTCGTGTAGTTACTCAGAAACCCTTCCGTGACTGATGTGACTGGTGTGAACTTCTGCCTTGTGTGACCTTCCCCCACACAGGAGTAGAGATCTTCATGCGACCCCTTCAGGCCCGTCTCGTCACCCTCTGCCAGCAGGTGCTGGCGCTCGGTGTCGTCCTCGTCGTGCTCACCCCGGCCTCCGGTGTGGTGTCCCTCGACATCGTCGGTGAGCACCCCGGCGCCGCGACCGCGCAGGGCGGACCGGTGGAGCTGGTCTCGGCCACCGTGCCGACCGCTCCGGTGACCCCCGAGGTGACCGAGGTGCCGCTGACCGGCGCCGCCGGTGGCTTCGCCGGCCTGCGCGGCCGTACGGTCGCCGGTGCCGCCACCCCGGCCCGCGTGCAGAGCACACCGCAGGAAGTGAGCGGCTTCGCGGCGGTCGGCGTCACCTGGCAGCACGGAGAGCAGCTCGAGGAGGACCAGATCTCCCTGCGGGTGCGCACGCGCACCGGCGACGAGTGGAGCGACTGGGAGGCCCTCGAGTACCACGACGAGCACGGCCCCGACGCCGACAGCGCGGAGGGCGCGGCCGCCCGTCCGGGCACCGAGCCGATGTTCGTCGGCGAGGTCGACGACGTGCAGGTCGCCGCCAGCACCGACGGTGCGACGCTGCCCGACGACCTCTCCCTCGCGCTGGTCGACCCGGGCTCGGCCGGCGGCAGCCGCACCGAGGCGCCGGCCGACCGCGGCGACGCCGACGGCACCGCGTCCTACGAGCAGGACTACGCCGAGCAGGGCTCGATGGCGCAGGAGTCCTCGGCCTCGTCGGGGTCGGGCCTCGTGCTGCAGGCGGCGCGGACCGGCAAGCGCACCGCCGCCCAGCCGACGATCTTCTCCCGCGCCCAGTGGGGCGCCGACGAGAGCATCCGTGACAAGGGCGCGCTCCGCTACGGCAGCATCAGCGCCGGCTTCGTGCACCACACGGTCAACGCCAACGACTACACCGAGGCCCAGGTGCCGGCCATCCTCCGCAGCATCTACGCCTACCACGTGAAGTCGCGGGGCTGGAGCGACATCGGCTACAACTTCCTCGTCGACCGGTTCGGCCGGATCTGGGAGGGCCGCTACGGCGGCATCGACAAGCCGGTCGTGGGTGCCCACACGCTCAACTACAACGACTACGCCTTCGCCATGTCGGCCATCGGCAACTTCGACGTCGTCCAGCCGCCCGAGGTGATGGTGCAGGCCTACGGCCAGCTCTTCGCCTGGAAGCTGTCGCTGCACGGGGTGAACCCGGCCTCGACGGCGCAGAAGGTCGGCCGCTCGACCTTCCCGGCGATCAACGGCCACCGCGACGCCGGCTCGACGGCGTGCCCGGGCAAGTACCTCTACGCCCGGTTGCCGCAGATCCGGGCCTACGCCAGCACCGCGGCGCCCGTGACCCCGGTCGTGCAGCCGGTCACCGTGTCGGAGCCCAACCCGCAGAACAACCTCGACGCCTCGCCCTACCCGGACCTGGTCGTCCGCCGCGCCTCCGACGGCCGGGGCCTCGTGCTCCCGACCGGTGGGCTCACGTCGTTCCAGAAGCGCCTCGTGGTCGGCAAGTCCGGCTGGGACCAGCGCGCCGACGTGGTCGTCTCGCCCGACCTGACGGGCGACGGCGTCCCCGACCTGGTCACCGCCGACGCCTCCGGGATCGTCCGGGTCCGGGCCGGCCGGGGCAACGGCAAGTTCGGCGACACGACCCGCAAGCTCAGGCTGAGGGGCTACTCCCTGATCACCGCTGTCGGCGACCTCAACGGTGACGGTCGCAACGACCTCGTCGCCCGGTTCAAGGGCAAGCTGGCCACCCTGCTCGGCACCACCGAGCGCGGCTTCTCGCGCAAGGTGACGCGCAAGGGCTACGGCAACTACCGCCAGCTCATCGGTGCGGGCGACCTCAACGCGGACGGCCGGGCCGACCTGCTGCTGCGCACGAAGAACCGGCTGTTCCTCCAGACCGGCTACGGCACGGGTCGCTTCGCCGCCCCCCAGCGCGTCGCCGGCTCCTGGAGCTCCTACAACCGCCTCGTGGCCGGCGACTTCAACGGCGACGGCCAGTCCGACCTCGTGGCGCGCACCAGCAGCGGCAAGGTCGTGATGCTGCCCGGCCGCGGCAACGCGACGTACGGCGCCGCGCTGGGTCCCGCCGCCAACCTCAAGACGATGCGCTTCCTCACCGCGGCCAACCTGGTGGGTGGCGCGGGGGCCGACCTCGTCGGCGTCTCGGGCAAGCAGCTGGTGGTCGTCGCCAACCGCGACACCTTCGAGCTGGGCGCGCCGGTCGACACCGGCGTCTCGTTCGCCGGCATGGACACCCTCCTCAACGCTGGTGACGTCAACCGCGACGGGGCTGGCGACGTGCTGGCGCGCGACACCTCCGGGCAGCTGTTCCTCTTCGCCGGCAACGGCACCGGTGCCCTGCAGCCCGCCACGCTGCTCGGTGGCGGCTGGGGCGGCGTCGCCGGGCTGGACGCGGTGGGCGACGTGACCGGCGACGGCATCCCCGACCTCATGGGCACGCCCGCCGGTGGCGCGCTGTCGGTGTGGCCGGGCAACGGGTCCTCCTTCAACGCCCCCTCGCCGGTGAAGGGCACGGTCCCGACGCGGTCGGGCCTGCCGTCCGACCTGTCCAGCTACGACTGGGTGCTCCAGGTGCAGGCGATGCAGCTCAAGGGCGGCGGGGACTACGTGGTCCGTGACCGGCTGAGCGGGGTCGTCTACCTCTTCCCCGGGCGCAGGTCGGGCGTCTCGACGCCCCGCGTGCTCGGCGAGGGACTGGGGGCCTTCGACCTGGCCGGGTGAGGCCGGTCAGGAAGCAGCGCGATCAGGCCCGGGCAGTCGCCCGTTCGGCGTCGTGGACGGCGTCGAGGCGATCCGGGTCGGGATTGCGGACAAGGACCAGCGAGCCGCCTCGTCCGAGGGGCTCGGTGAAGGTGGCCGTTCCCGGTGGGGAAGCCGGGTCGGCCACCGAGAGAAGACGGCCGCCGTCGGTGAGCGAGCTCCCGACGGCGGCCGTCCGGTCGTCGCGGGGCGACCACAGCTCGCGCTGGGTCAGCGTGTCGGTGGCGGGGTCGTCGTCGGTCGGCGGGTCCCAGGCGGTGAAGCCGTCCGGCTGGCCCCAGATCTCCACGCCCACGTCGTGCACGGCCGGCGGGAGCGGCTCGGCGAACCGCACGCCGAGCGGGCGCAGGCTGCAGGCGAGCACCGGCACGTCGGCCGCGAGCGGCGCCCACGTCGCGAGCCCCTCGGGGCCGCACACCACGGCGGCCGGCTCGTCGGAGGTCGTGACCCGCAGCCCGACGGTCCAGGCGGCGCCGAGGAACACGGTCGAGAGCCAGTGCGGCGGGAGGTCGATGCGCAGCGACATGCCGCGCTCGAGGTCGGCGACGTCGGTGAGCAGTCCGGACGCCTTCGCCACCCAGTTGGCGTACGTCGTCACCGACAGCTCGACGCGCTCGTCGGTGGCGTGGTCGTAGAACGTGACCAGCGGACGCCCGGGGTCCCGCCGCAGCTGGGCGGCGAGCACCTCGGCGAAGGTCGTCACGGGCGGGACCTCGGCGGCCGGTGGGCGGCGCTCAGAGGACCGTCGGCTCGGAGGAGTCCATGTAGGGGTAGTCCTGCAGGAACGTGTCCAGCGCCGCACCGCTGACGTCGGAGCAGTACTGCCACACGCCGACCTGCTTGGTGGGGTCGGTCTCGCCGACACCGCCCACGGACCAGTGCGTGAAGGCGACGTGCTGGCCCTTCGGGAAGGCCTTGCCGTCCTCGGAGGTCCACGGCACGGCCTTGAACTTGTCGCGCAGGTTGGTCGTGCTGTCGAGCTTGGAGGCGATGGCGCGCAGCTGGTCCATCTGCTCGGAGCTGTCGGCGACGGTCTCGTCGTACCAGAGGATGGTGTAGCCGTGCTCGAGGTTGTGCACGAGCTCACCGAGGTCGGGACGGTCCGAGGCGGTGTAGAGCTTGCGGTCGATCGTGTCCCACATGTTCCAGTGGGTGCCGAAGGCCGGCGGCGCGTCGGGGTAGCTCATCGGCGTGCCGACGTCGACGTGGTCCTGGTTGCCCTCGGCCGGCTTGGTGGTGACCTTCTTGCACACCGACGCCTCGGCGCCGATCTCCGACAGGGAGGCGGAGGAGTAGGCCCGCAGGTCGTACCAGTCCTTGACCGGCTTGAAGGCGGCCGCTCCCACGATCACCACGGCGACCAGGACGCAGATGCCCACGATGGCCATGCCGCGCCGGTTCTCGGAGCGGGACTGCTGGGAGCGGATGGAGTCGATGACCGCCTGCCGGTCGGTCTTTGCCTTCTTGGCCACGGTGCTCGGTGTCTCTCGGTCGGGGCTGGGTGATCGGGGTACGACGGGGCTGCGCGGGCAGAGTCTACGTAGTCAGGGGTGAGACGTCGCACACGACGGTCACATCGGGCCCGCTGGTCAGCCCTCGGGGCGCTCCCGCTCCCAGTCCTCGGTGCGCCAGCCGTGGGCGAAGCAGACCGCGGCGACGGCCGTGCGGTCCGCGCGTTCGGGGAGGCGGTCGAGCGCGGCCGCGAGCTCCGCGGGCGGAGCGGGGTGGCCGAACGGCACCCGGTCCTCCTCGGCGCCGGCGAGCGCGCGTACGACGGCCTCGCGGGCACCCCAGCCGAAGAGGTCACCGCCCTCGGCGCGGACCAGCGACCGCGCGCCGGGGCCGTCCTCGCCGGGCGGCAGCACCAGGTCGCCGCGGCCGCGGACCACCGCGACGGGGCGGCGCCCGAGCTTGCCCTGGGCCAGCTCGGCGGCACCGGCGACCTCGTCGGCCACGGCCGGGAGCGTGACGGCGAGCGGGTTGCCGTGGGTGTCGGTGCGGCCGGCGAAGTCCTCGGCCACGACCACCCCGGCGGCGCCCACGGCGATGTCGGTCTGACCCTCGCGCCACGCCCGGCCGGCGGTGTCGGTGACGACGACGCCGACGTTGGTCCCCGCGCGGCGGTGCACCTCGGCCCGCAGCTCGCGCGCGGAGGCGTCGGGATCGAGCGGCAGCAGCACGACCACGCCGCTCGCGACGTTGGAGGCGTCGACGCCGCCGGCCGCCATCGTCAGCCCCAGCCGGTGCCGCACGATGCGGGTGGCACCGCGTCGCGCCACCACCCGCTCGGTCTCGTCGTCGATCGCCGCCTCGCGGTCGCCGACCCGGGTGCGGCCCTCGGCCTTGCTCACGACCTTGCTGGTCACGCAGAGGATGTCGCCGTCAGCGAGGTCGGCGCCGCCGGCCAGTCCGGCCAGCACGAGGCCGGCGAGGTCGTCGCCCGCCCGCACCTCCGGAAGGCCGTCGGGTGCCCACACCTCGAGGCGACCGGGGCCGGTCATGCCGGCCCGTCCGCCACCAGCGCCACGGCCTCGGCCGCCATCGCCGCGGTGGCGTCGTGGTCGGTCATGAGCAGCGGCACCGCGCGGGCCCGGAGGCCGGCCCCCTCGAGCCGCCCGACGTGCGCGGCGTCCGTGGTGTCGACCAGCCAGCCGTCGAGGACGCCGCCGCGGGACCGGGCGCCGTAGTGCTCGCCGACGGCTCCGGCGCTGACCTCCACGCCGATGCTGGTCAGCATCTGCCGCGCCATGCCGTGGACGTGGGAGGCGCCGATGATGGGGGAGACCCCGACGACCGGCGCCTCTGTGGCGCGGACGGCGTCGCGGATCCCGGCGACCCCGAGGATGGTGCCGACCGAGACCACCGGGTTCGACGGCGGCAGCACCACCAGGTCGGCGCCCGCGATCGCGTCGAGGACGCCCGGCGCCGGCGTCGCGGCGTCCTGGCCGACGACGAGCACCGCCTCGGCCGGCACCTCCGCACGCAGGCGCACCCAGTACTCCTGGAAGTGGATGACCCGGCGGCCGCTCGGGCTGGCGGGGTCCGCGACGGCGATGTGCGACTCGACGCGGTCGTCGCTCATGGGCAGCAGCCGGACCAGGCCGCCGTGGACGTCGGCGAGCCAGCGGCGGCACAGCGCCTCGGTCACCTGCGACAGCGCGAAGCCGGCCTCGAGCATCTGCGTGCGCACGAGGTGGGTGGCGATGTCGCGGTCGCCGAGGCCGAACCACGTCGGCTCCACTCCGTACGCCTCGAGCTCGGTCCTCGCGCTCCAGGTCTCGTCGCGCCGGCCCCAGCCGCGCTCGACGTCGATCCCGTCACCGAGGGTGTACATGAGCGTGTCGAGGTCCGGGCAGACCTTGAGCCCGTGGATCCACCAGTCGTCCGCGGTGTTGGCCACGACGGTCACCTCGGTGGCGGCCGAGCCGCCCGGGACGACCCCCGAGCGCAGGCCGTGGAGGAGTCCCTGGACGAAGCGGGCACCGCCGACACCGCCGGACAGGACGGTGACGCGACGGAGCGTGGACGCGGATGATGGCATAGGAACAGCCTGCCGGAAGGGGAATGGCCATATCAGATCCGGGCTTGACTTGCGGGGTACGACAGGCATGTAATTCCCACAGTGTCATCCAGTTCTGGACAAGGGTCGAAAGGGCGTCAGCCATGAGAGCAGAACTGTTTCTCCTCGAGCCCGAGGGCGAGGAGTTCGGTTGGCAGGACCGCGCCCTGTGCGCGCAGACGGACCCGGAGGCGTTCTTCCCCGAGAAGGGCGGCTCCACCAGGGAGGCCAAGAAGGTCTGCCTGACGTGCGAGGTCCGCGACGACTGCCTCGAGTACGCCCTGATGAACGACGAGCGCTTCGGCATCTGGGGCGGGCTCTCCGAGCGCGAGCGCCGCAAGCTCAAGAAGCGCGCCGTCTGACCGACCTCCCGGCCGCCCCCTCCGCGGCTTTTTGGCGGTGCCGAGCCCCTCGCTAAGGTGCTCCGGTGTCCGTCACAGCGCTCCTCGTCACCCATGACGGGGCGCGGTGGCTCCCGGCGGTCCTCGCCGGTCTGATCGGGCAGACCCACCCGGTGGACCGCGTCGTGGCCGTCGACACTACGAGCCGCGACGACAGCGTCACCCTCGTCCGCGAGGCGCTCGACCGCGTCGGTCCCGCCGGCCCGCAGGTCGCCCTCGACGTCGTCCCCGGCTCGACGAGCTATCCCGCGGCCGTGCGCCACGGCCTCGGCATGGTGCCGACCGCGGCTGCGGGGGAGGGCCCCGACGAATGGGTGTGGCTGCTCCACGACGACAGCAACCCCGAGCCGACCGCGCTGGCCGCCCTGCTGGCCGCGGCGGACGAGCACCCCGAGGCCGCCGTCCTCGGGCCCAAGCTCCGCGAGTGGCCCTCGCTGCGCCGCCTCCTCGAGGTCGGCCTCACGATCAGCGGCACGGGCCGGCGCGAGACCGGCCTCGAGCGCGGCGAGTACGACCAGGGCCAGCACGACGCCGTGCGCGAGGTCCTCGCGGTCAACACCGCCGGCATGCTCGTACGACGACGCGTCCTCGAGGCGCTCGGCGGCCTCGACGAGGAGCTGCCGATCTTCGGCAACGACATCGACTTCGGCTGGCGCGCCGCCCAGGCCGGCCACCGCACGCTGGTGGTGCCGCAGGCGGTGGTGTTCCACGCGGAGGCTGCACACCGCGGCGTGCGCCGCACCCCGCTCACCGGGCGCCACACCCACTACCAGGAGCGGCGCGCCGCGCTGTTCACCTCGTTGGCCAACGTGTCCTCGCGCGGCTTCGCCTGGCAGTACGTCCGGCTCTTCACGGGCTCGCTGCTGCGGGTGCTCGGCTTCCTCGCCGTGCGCTCGGTGGGGGAGGCGCTCGACGAGCTGGCCGCCGTGCTGTCCGTGCACGGCCGTCCCCGGCACGTGCTCGCCGCCCGGCGCGAACGGGCCCGCCGTCGCGAGGGCGAGCCGTCCGACGTACGCCGCCTGCTGGCGCCGACGTGGCTGCCCTACCGCCACGGCCTCGACTTCGTCACCGACCTGGCCTCCGCCGCGACGAGCCAGGCCGCCGACGTGGCCGAGCGGCGACGGCTGGCCAAGGACCCCCAGGCCTCGACCGGCCGCGAGGAGCGTGGGAGCTCCGCGTCCGCGGGCGAGGACGACGAGGACGCCTACCTCACCGACACGGGGCTGGTCGCCCGGTTCTTCACCAACCCCGTGGCCGTGGTGCTCGTGCTGTTCGGCGTGCTCGCGCTGGTCGCGGGGCGCGAGGCGTTCGGCTCCATCACGGGCGGCGCGCTGTCCCCGGTGCCCTCCGCGGCGGGGGACTGGTGGCGGCTGCACACCGCGACCTGGCACCCGCTCGGCACCGGCACCGACGTCCCCGCCCCGGCCTACGTCCTGCCCTTCGCGGCGGCCGCCTCGGTGCTGCTCGGCCACACCGGCGCGGTGGTCTCCGCGCTGATGCTGCTGGCGGTGCCCGTGGCCGCCTGGGGCGCGTGGCGCCTGCTCAAGGTCGTCGGGCACCTCGTGGACCCGCTCGGACTGCCGCGCTGGCTGGTGGTGTGGGGAGCGCTCACCTACGCGCTGGTGCCGGTCACCTCCGGCGCGTGGAGCGAGGGACGGTTCGGCACGGTCGCCGTGGCGGCGCTCCTGCCGTGGGCCGCCCACGCGGCGCTCGGTTTCGTCGACCCCGACCGCGACCGCCGCTGGCGCGCCGCGTGGCGCACCGCGCTCCTCCTCGCCCTCGGTGCTGCCTTCGTGCCGGGACTGTGGCTCTTCGCCCTGCTCGCCACCGCCGTGGTGCTCGGCGGCGCCGCCGTCATCGCCCCACGGCTCCTGCGGGAGCGGGACAGCTGGGGACCACCGGTGGTGGCGGTCGCGGCGACGCCGGTGCTGCTCGCGCCGTGGCTGGTGCCGCTGCTCACCACGGGGTCCGCGGCGGGCCTGCTCCTGGAGGCCGGCCGGCTGACGGTCGACCGGGTCACCTTCGAGGGCCTGGTCACCGGGCGGCTCAACGACCTCGGGGCGCCGTGGTGGCTCGGCGTGGTGCTCGGCCTGCTGGCCTTCGCCGCGCTCGTGCCGCGGCGTACGCGCGTGCCCGTGGTCATCTGCTGGCTCGTCGCGCTGGCCGCCGCCGTGGTCTCCGGCGCCCTCTCGCACGTGACCCTCGACCTGCCCTCGGTCACCACGCGACCCAGCCTGGGCCTCTTCGTGGTCATCCTGCAGGGCACCTCGGTCGTGGCGGTCGTGCTGGGCGCAGACGCCTACCTGCGCCGCCTCGACGAGCACCACCCGGTCTGGCAGCGCGTGCTGGCCACCGCGCTGGCGGTCGTGGCGGCCGCCGTCCCGCTCGGCGGGCTCGGCTGGTGGCTCACCACCCCCGACAACGCGATGGCCCGCGAGGCCGAGCAGACGGTGCCGGTCTACATGCAGCAGAGCTCGCTCACCGGCGAGGAGCACGGCGTGCTCGTGCTCTCCGGCTCGGTGGAGGACGGCATCACCTACCGGATCCGGCGCGAGGACGGCACCACCGTGGGCGAGGACGAGATCCTGACCCTCGCCGACGAGGACGAGGAGATGACCGAGGAGGTCCGGGCGCTCGTCTCCTCGCCGACCCCCGCCGTGGTCGCCGCGCTCGGCGACCGCGGGGTCGAGTACGTCGTCCTCAGCTCGCCGGCCGACGGCTCGGTGTCGTCCCTCCTCGACGCCACCGCCGGCCTCGAGCAGGCCAGCGCGGAGGACCGCAGCATGCGGGCCTGGCGCGTCGACCGCCCGCTCGACGCCACCACCCTCGACCGGCCGCGGTCCTGGTGGCGCACCGCGCTGATGGTGCTGCAGGGGCTGGCCGTCGTGGTCGCCCTGGTCCTCGCCGCCCCGACCGTGCGGCAGCGCCGCGAGAGGGGGAGCGATGTCTGAGCCCACTCCCGGTCCCGCGCCCGCTCCCACGTCCACCGCGGGCGGCCGGCGTCGCGTCGCCGAGGCGAGCCGCCGCCCGTCGCCGGTGACCCTGCTCGCCGTGCTGATCCCGCTGCTCACGGTGGCGGCGCTCGCCCTGGTCCGGCCCGCGGAGACCCCCGCGACGACCCATGACCCCGCCGGCGCACCGCTCGACCGGTCGACCGCCGTGTGCCCGGCCCGGCTGCCCGGCGCCGACGAGCTGCGCCTCGGCAGCACCGGCCTCGCGTCCGGCAGCCTCACCCTGCGCGTGGGCCGCGAGGAGGACACCGAGGCACTCACCGACGGCGTCGCCTCCCGGCGCGAGCGGTCCGCGGTCGTCGTCGGCGCCACCGGCGACCTCGCCGCGGGCCTCGTCGCCTCGCGCTCGGGCGCCGGGTCGGCCGTCGGCTGCGCCCCGCCGGAGCCGGAGCGCTGGTTCACCGGCCTCGGCGCGTCGGCCGAGCACGCCTCGACCCTCACGCTGGTCAACCCCGACCGGGGACCCGCCGTCGCCGACGTGACGGTGTGGGACGGCAGCGGCGTCGTCGACGTCCCCGCCCTGCGCGGCGTCCGCGTGCCCGGGGGCGGCTCGGCCACCTTCGACCTGTCCGAGGTCGCGCCCAACCGCGACGCTCTCGCGATGCAGGTCCTCGTGTCGCGTGGCCGGCTCGGCGCGAGCGTGGTCGACGTGCTGGACCCCGTCGGCCGCGGCCGCCCGGTGCGCGAGTGGCTGCCCGGCCAGGCCGCGCCCGCCACGACGTCGTACGTCCTCGGCGTCGGGACGACGCCGGCCGACCGCACGCTGACGCTGGCCAACCCGGGCGACTCACAGGTGCGGGTGGCGCTGGAGCTGGTCAGCGAGGAGAGCGAGTTCGCGCCGTCGGGCTTCGAGGAGGTGACCCTGGCGCCGGCGTCGGTCACCGAGGTGGACCTCGGCGGCGTGCTGCGCGGCCGCACGGCCCGCGGCGTGCAGGCGCTGCGGCTGGAGGCGACCGGTCCGGTCACGGCCGCCCTGCGCAACCGCACCGACGGTGACCTCGCGCTCGCCGTGGCGGGTGATGCGGTGGCGAGCGAGACGGCCGTCGCGGTGCCGGCCGGCGCGAAGCGCCTCGTCGTGGCCGGCGCGACCGCAGCGGGCGTCCTCACCCTCCGGGCGTGGGACGAGGACGGCGACCCGGTGGTGCGGGAGCGGCGCGTCGAGCTGGCGCCCGCCACCGCGGCGCGCATCCGGATGCCCGACGAGGCCGTGCTGGCGCAGGTGACGCTCGAGCGGACGGAGGCGGTCGTGTCGCTGGAGGTCAGCGACCGCGGGCTGTCCGTGCTGCCGATGGCGCAGCTGGTCACGACCAGCCAGGTGCCGGACGTACGACCGGCACGGCGCTGAGCCCGGCGCCGGGAGACGTCAGTCGGTGTAGCGCTCGTCGACCTGCCCGGGCGTGAGCCCCAGCAGCTCGGCGAGCTGCTCGACCACGACCGTGTGCACCATTGCCTCGAGCTCGTCACGGCTGGTGGCGCGGTGCTCGATGGGGCGTCGGAAGAGCACCAGCCGGGTCGGGTCGGTGCCCTTGCCGCGCACCAGGGACGACAGCGGCACGGTCTCGTCGCCCCAGTCGTCGGGCAGCATCGGGGCGTCCTCGACGGCGTACTCCACGAGCCCGAGGTGGCGCTGCCAGCGCTCGTCGAGCGGTGTGACGACGTCGAGCACGAGCTGGTCGAAGCGCTGCCGCGCGGTGCGCACGACCGGGGTGCCGGGCTCCGGGGGCAGGATGCCCGGTCCGCGCATCCCGCGACCGCGGCGGTCGCGGGTCCTGCGCCGGGTCCCGGGAGCCTCGGCCGGGGTGCTGACGTCGTCCACGCCGCGAGCCTAAGCGCCGCTCGTGCGTGGGGCGGGTAGCGTCGGCGCCGTGAGTCCTGCCCGTCGTTGTTCGCGTACGGCGTGTGGCCGTGGTGCGGTCAACACGCTGACCTACGTCTACGCCGACCAGACCGCTGTCCTGGGTCCGCTCGCCACCTACGCCGAGCCCCACGCCTACGACCTCTGCGACACCCACAGCGAGCGGCTCTCGGCGCCGCGCGGCTGGGAGGTCATCCGGCTGGCGCCCGACCCGCGCGCCCAGGGTCCGAGCAGCGACGACCTGCTCGCGCTGGCCGACGCCGTCCGCGAGGCGGCCCGCCCGGCTCCCGCGCCGGCACCGCTCCACTCCACCGACGACCCGACCCGGGGCGCGAAGCGCGGGCACCTGCGCGTGCTCACGCCCACTGACTGACCGGTCCACGCACCCCCTAGGATCATCGGCGTGAACATCGACCCGCAGCTGCTGAGCATCATCGTCTGCCCGGCCTGCCACGGCACCCTGGTCGAGGAGGCCGAGGAGCTCGTGTGCCAGGGGTGCGGCAACGCCTACCCCGTGCGCGACGACATCCCCGTGCTCCTGGTCGACGAAGCCCGCAAGCCGGCCTGAGGTCGCGGCCGTGCCGACCTGGTTCGACGAGTCCCGCCTGGACGACCCCGGCGTGCTGGAGTCGGTGGACCTCCGGCTGCGCACGCTCGCCGAGAGCGGGTCGCGGGTGCGCCGCGAGGCGCACGAGGCGGCCACCGCGACCGCCGAGCTGATCGCCCGTGGCCGCGACGGCGAGCGCCCGCGCGCGGTCATCGCCGCCGGTCCCGACTCACGCCTGCTGCGCGCCGTGCTCGAGCCGTGGTGCCCGGTGCCCTTCGTCGCGTGGCCGAGCCCCGGGCTGCCGGGGTGGGCGGGGTCGCTGGACCTCGTCGTCATGCTCGCACCCGAGGGCAACGACCACGGGTCCGCGTCTGCCGTCGCCGAGGCCGTACGCCGCGGCGCGCAGGTCGTCGTGGCCTGCCCGCAGCGGTCCCTCGTCGGCGAGCACGCGGCCGGCCGCGACGTGACCGTGCTGCCGACCGTGACCGGCGACCAGCTCGCCACCGCGGTCGTGATGCTCGACTACCTCGCGCACGTCCACCTCGGCCCGCGGGCCGACGCCGACTCGGTCGCCGAGTCGCTCGACGAGGTGGCCACCAGCTGCTCGCCCCACCGCGACCTCGCGGTGAACCCGGCGAAGATGCTGGCGATCGCCATGGCCGACACCAACCCGCTCGTGTGGGGCGGCTCCGTCCTCGCCGCGCGGGCGGCCCGACGGCTCGCGGAGTCGCTGCGGCGCACCAGCGGGCGGTCCGCGATCGCCGGCGACGCCGAGCACCTCCTGCCCGTCATCGAGGCGACCAGGCCCCAGGACGTGTTCGCCGACCCGTTCGCCGAGGAGGTGGCCGAGATCCGGCCGCTGCTGCTCGTCCTCGACGACCGCGCCGACGACCCGGTCGTGCGCGAGCAGGCCGGCATGCTGAAGGCCGCGGCCGCCCGCCACGGCGTCCGCGTCGAGACGCTCGAGACGGACGCCGACGCCGAGGTCGCGCGCTACGCCTCGCTCCTGCTCACCGGGACCTACGCCGCGGAGTACCTCCGGGTCGGGCTCGTCGACGACTGACGCGGGCGGTCACGAGCCCAGCGGCAGCCGGCAGCCGAAGACCAGCGCGTCGCCGCCGTGGACGTAGGCCGTCCGCTCGACCTCCATGCCCAGCGCGCGGGCCACGCCCTGCGAGGGAGTGTTGTCGGGCCGGACCAGGGCGACGAGGTGCGTCACGCCGTGGGCGGCGGCGCAGTCGCGCACGGCCGTCGCGGCCTCGACGGCGTAGCCACGGCGGCGCAGCGCCGGCAGGACGTGGTAGCCGACCTCGACCTCGGCGGTGCCCTCGACGTCCTGCACGGTCAGCCCGCAGTCGCCGACGAAGACGCCGTCGTGGGTCTCGACGACCCAGAGGCCGAAGTCGTGCGCGGCGTAGTTGCGCTCCTGCCACTCGATCCACCGCACCGCGTCGTCGGGGGTCCGGGCCGGGCGGTCCACGGGCACCGGGTCGGGTGCGGTGAGCAGCGCGGTGACGTCGTCGAGGTCGGCCATCGTCATCGGGCGGAACCGCAGCCGCGCGGTCGGCTCGGGCAGCACGCCTCAGCCCTGCCGGGGGCGGGTGCCCTCGGGCGCCTGCTGGTCGACGTTCGTCCACACCTCGGTCAGCTCGGAGAGCAGGCCGTCGCGCACCGTGGCGAAGCTCGCCACGGCGAACACCAGCTCCCCGCCGGTCCCGCTCGTGCCGACGACCCGCGCGCGCAGCACGCCGCGATCACCGCGGTCGCCACCGGCGACGAGGTCCTCGACGTGCAGGCGCTGGAAGCCGGGGTAGTCCGCGTTGAGCCGCACCCAGCCGTCGCGGTCGAACACCTCGCCGGTGTGCACGAGCCGGCAGGTGAACTCGGGGTGCAGCAGGTCGGGCAAGGCGTCCCAGTCGTGGGCGTCGATGACCTCGGCGAGGCGGGTCAGCAGGGCGGCGGCGTCCATGCCGCCAGTGTGCTGCGGGGGACCGACAGCCGCCTGCGACCGTTGCGGCCCGGAGTGCACGTGCACGTGGAGGTGCCGCGAGTCCTGGTAGGCCCCGAGGTTCGTCAGGACCGCGGCCGCGCCGTGCTCCTCCTCGACCTGCCGCGCCACGCGCTGCACCACCCGCAGCAGCGCGCGTACGTCGGCCTCGTCCTCCGTCGTGACCGTCGTCAGCGACGCGATGTGCCGCTTGGGCACGACCACCACGTGCACGTCCCAGAAGGGCCGGGTGTGGTGGTAGGCCAGCACGAGCCCGTCCTCGTGGACGACGTCGAGCGGCACGGCCCGGGGGATCGCGACGTCGCAGTAGAAGTCGGTGCCGTCGTAGGACTGGGTCATGCCGGGAGGCTCCCACGATCGTCCCCTCGATCGCCCCCTCCACGTCGACACACGAAGACGTACTCCTTGCCCGGACGGTCCGGCGCCTCACGTACGTCGTCCACCTCGAAGCCGTGGGCTCGCAGGTCGTGCTCGACCTCCGAGCGCGGCCGGAAGCGCAGGGTGGAGGTGGAGGTCAGGACGTCGGGTCCGATCGCGGCGGAGCTCTCGAAGCTGACGAGCGGCGGCTCGACCCGCGTCACCGTGCGGGTCACCACGGCCGTACGCCCGTCCTCCAGCCGGACGGACGTCGGCGGCAGGTCCCACGTCTCCCAGTCCCGGGCCTCGGGTCGCCGGGTCTCGAAGACGAACCAGCCACCGGGCCGGAGCGCAGCCGCGACGCTGCGCAGCGTGGCCGCCCAGTCCTCGTCGGAGACGAACACCTGGGCGACGTTGCCCGTCATCACCACCAGGTCGGCGCCGCCCACCCGTCCGTTCAGGTCGGTGGCGTCGCCATGGATCCAGGTCACCCGCTCGGCCTGCGGCTTGCTCCTCGCCACGTCGAGCGACGCCCCGGCCGGGTCGACACCGACGACGTCGAGGCCCAGGGCAGCCAGGCGCACCGCCAGGCTGCCGGTCCCGCACCCGACGTCGACGATCCTCCGGGCCCGCACGTCCTCGACCAGTGCGACGTAGGCGTCGAGGTCCGATCGGTCGTCGTCGAGGACGTCGTGGAGGACGGCTTGGCGCGGGTCGCTGAACGCGGCGTCGGGGTCTCGCATCGTGGGGAACCTACGAGACGGTCGGGTGGTCGTGCACGCGATCTCGCCGAGGGCTGGTCCGCTCGCGGGAGCCGGACGGCGGCGGTGCACCTCAGCGGGAGCTCCACGTGACGCCACACAGCGAGCCGGGCGACGCGCCGACGCGGGCTGGTCGACCCGTGAGCCCGTCGTGACGTTCACGTGCCTGACCGTGTGGAGACGCGCCTGTGGCCCCGCCGTGGTTCAGGTCGGCGGGGTGCGGGGCGGGGTCATGGTCGGCCGGGCGGTGCGGGGTCGTCGGCAGAGCCGTTGATCCGGGTGGTGCCGGTGCGGTCGCGTCGGTAGCGGTGCCCGTGCGGACTCGTCCACTCGTAGACGCCGGGTCCGGTGACGTCGTAGCGCCAGGCCGAATGGGTCTTGAGGCGGTGGTGCCAGCGACACTCCGGGGCGAGGTTCGAGGACACGGTCGGCCCCGGCTGGGGACGGCCCTCGGTGTCGGCTTCGTGGTCGTACGGGACGACGTGGTCGATGTCGCAGCCCCGGGCGGGTCGGGTGCACCACGGGAACACACAGGTGCGGTCGCGCAGGATCACCTGTTCGCGGATCCGGTCGGGGATGTCGTAGCCGGGTGCGGTGAGCTCGGCGGTGAGGTCGATGACCGGCTTGACGGTCACCTTGGTGCGAGAGTCGCGGCACCAGTCCTTGACCTGCTCGAGCAGCACCAGCCGTTGCCCCTCCTCGAGGCGGCCGGTGGGTCCGAACACGGTGTCCAGCCCGTCGAGCCGGTCGTGCCCGTCGAGGCTGGCCGGGAAGTGGGCGTGCAGCACTACCTCACGCGCAACCGGCAACCCGTCCTCGCCCGTGGCGGCGGTCGAGCCCTGAGCGTGGAGGTCGAGGGCGGTCTGGGTGCGGGCCAGGTCGCCCAGCGCAGCCGACCGGCGGGCGTGCAAGGGTGCTGCCGAGCCGAGGGCCTTCAGCGTCTCGGCGCCGTGGGCGAGGGCCCGGTCGAGGTCGAGGGCGTCGGCGATGTCGAGCTCGGCCTCGAACCGCATGGTCCCGGCGTAATGCACGTCCTGGTCGTGCACCGTCGCGTGGCGCGGGTCGACGTGCTGCCACCCGTCCTCGGGATCAGTCGCGGGGTCGTGGGTGTCGAGGTGGTGGCGCTTGATGGTCTCGGCGACAAGGCGGTCGAGCTGCGCGGGTCCGACCCGGCCGGCGACGGCCGCGACCTGGGTGTCGACCCACCGCGCCGCCTCGACGGTGAGGGACGGGGTGGCGTGGATCGTGGCCTCCGCGACGGTCCGAGCCCGCCAGGCCGGCACCGCACCGGCGTGGACCTGCGCCCACAGCCGAGGCAGGCGGTGCCGCAGCTCGAGCGCGTGCCCGATGAGCCGCTTCGCTGCGGTAGAGGAGATGCCGAGGACGGTGCCGAGCTCGGCGATGCAGAACTCCGCCACCGCCGGGCAACCCTCGCCGGCGATCGGCTCCTCGTGCTCGAGGCCGTAGCGGCCACCGTCGCCGAAGGTAGCGGCGGTGTGGATCGACTCCGGCGGGTGCAGGTCGGCCCAGCGGGCGGCCACCTCCAGCACGTCCGCTGCCGCGCGGTGCTCGGCGGCCTTGCGGTCGCGGGCGAGCGCCAGCAGCGCGGAGGCCGAGAGGGCCTCGACCTCTGCTCCGGGTGCCGCTGCCAGCGTCTCGATCATGTGTTCGATTCTACGGACGACCACCGACAGCGGACAGTGCTTGCGCAAGCCGATGGAAGGGTCTCGATACGCCTCGTTCCTCGGCTACTCGACCACCGAGGGCAGGTGGCCTCGATACGCCGGGCTCGTGCCTCGCTCGGCTGCTAGACCCGCAGAGCTGCCGCCTGCTCCACTTCGCCAGCCCACCCCCGATCCGCTATACCTCCAGCATGCCGCCAGCCGCCCCGCTCCTCCGCGAGATGCGTCCCGAGGACGTCCCGGCGGTGCTCGCGGGCCAGGAGCCGGCGGCGGTGGCTGGGCTGTCGGAGGTGTTCCCGCAGGACCTCCACCCGTTCCCACGGCAGACGATCGCGGACCGCTGGCTCGCCGAGATCGAGGATGCCGCCACGTCCTGCTTCGTCATCGTCCGGCACGACCGGGTCGTCGGGTTCGCGGCCGTACGCGGCGACGAGGTCGTGCACTTCGGCGTCGAGGTCGAGCAGTGGGGGACAGGTGTCGCGGCCGCGGCGCAGGACGAGCTGCTCGAGGTGATGCGGGCGGGCGGTGTGCAGCGTCCCTGGCTGCGGGTCTACGCGGGCAATGCCCGGGGTCGGCGGTTCTGGGAGAAGCTCGGCTGGCGCCCGACCGGGGAGCGCGGCCGCGGCACCCTGCCGCCGTACGCGGAGCTCCTCACCTACGAGCTCGCCGGCTGAGCGGCTCAGCGCGCGGCAGCCAACAAGCCCAGCACGTCGTCGGTCGAGCGGACGTCGCCGTAGGACCGGTGCACGACGTGCAGCGTGGCGTTGTGGTCCCGGTCGCGCATCGCCGCGCACGCGTCGGCGACGAGGATGACCCGCAGGCCCGCCGAGCTCGCGCCCCTGACGGTGTCCTCGACGCAGACGTTGGTGACGGTGCCGGTCACGACCACCGTGTCGATCCCGCTGGTCGTGAGCAGCTCGGGCAGCACCGAGCCGGGGGACCAGGCGCCCCGCATGGTCTTCGCCACGGCGAGGTCGGACGCGTCGACGTCGAGGCCGTCGTGCAGTCGCGAGGCCACCGGTCCCTCGCCGCCAGAGCGCGCGTAGGCCTCGGCCACCTCGTCGCCGAAGAACTCGCGGTCCTTCGCCGTCGGCTCGGTGTAGCCGGGCACCACCCACGCCACCACGCCGCCGGCGCCACGCAGGGCCGCCGCCAGGGCGTTGACGCGGGGCACGATGCCGCGCACGTACGCCGACTCGCGCACGAAGAACGGCACGATGTCCACGACGACGAGCGCGGTTCGACGCGCGTCGAGGTGCTCGTACGCGTGCCGCCGGCCCCGGCGGGCCTCGTGCCGCGCGTACTCGCGCTCCTCGACGAGCCAGGCGTGGTCGGCGACGTCGTCGAGGTCCGGTGGCGGGGTCACCGGGCGAGGCTATTGCCGCCGATGGTGGGCTGGGTCGCGCATCGAGACCCCCGACATGGGCACGGAGTGTGGCAGACGCGGCGCCGATAGGCTGCAGCACGACCTGTTGGACCCCACCCGACCCACGACCCGAAGGATCGCCCATGGCCGGCGGACTGTTCGCCCTCCTCGACGACGTCGCCGCACTCGCGCGCATCGCCGCCGCCAGCGTGGACGACGTGGGTGCCGCCGCGGCCCGCGCGAGCGCCAAGGCCGCCGGCGTCGTGGTCGACGACACGGCCGTGACGCCGCAGTACCTCCACGGGTCCGCCGCCGCCCGCGAGCTGCCGATCATCAAGAAGATCGCGATCGGCTCGCTGCGCAACAAGCTGCTCTTCATCCTCCCGGCCGCCGTGCTGCTGGGGCAGTTCCTGCCCTGGCTGCTCCCGGTGATCCTCATCTTCGGTGGTGGGTTCCTCGCCTACGAGGGCGCCCACAAGGTCTACGAACGCGTGACCGGCCACGCGACGGAGGCCGAGGAGGACATCGCCCCGCACGGCGAGCTGACCCCCGAGCACGAGGCCCGCACCATCTCGCAGGCCATCCGCACCGACTTCATCCTCAGCGCCGAGATCATGGTCATCGCGCTCAAGGAGGTGGTGAGCTCCGACCCCGACGCGAGCATCTGGATGCGCGCCATCGTGCTGGGCGTGGTGGCGGTCCTGATCACCGTCCTCGTCTACGGCGTCGTCGCGCTGATCGTGAAGATGGACGACGTCGGCCTCCACCTCGCCGAGAAGCCGTCCAAGGGCTCGCAGCGCGTCGGGCTGGCGCTCGTCTCCGCGATGCCCCGCCTGCTCGCCGCGATCTCCTTCATCGGCACCCTCGCCATGCTCTGGGTCGGCGGCCACATCTTCCTCATCAGCCTCTACGAGATCGGCGGCCACGACGGCCTCCTCGAGGGCACCGCGGTCGGCGACGCCCTGCACGCGCCGTACGACCTCCTGCACCACTGGGAGGAGGACGTGCACCACGCCATCGGCGGGGCGCTCGGCGGCCTGGTCGGGTGGCTGCTCAACACGGTCGTCTCCGCCCTCGTCGGACTGTTCGTCGGTGGCATCGTCCTGGCGGTCCTCCACGCCTTCGGGATCGGCGGCGGCCACGGGTCGGAGCACGGGTCGGAGCACGCGTCCGAGAACGGGGCCGAGAACGGGGCCGAGCACGGGGCCGAGCACGGGGCCGAGCACGGGGCGGACCACACCGATGAGCACGCCGACGAGCACGCCGGTGAGCAGCCCGGAGGGGCGACCGCCGAGGATTCCCCGAATCGCTGAGCCCGGTCCTACGCTCTTCTGGTCCGCGCGGGAGATCCCGACGATGCACAGATGTGCGGCGCAGACGGCCTCCACCGAATCCGGGAGACAACCACATGGACTTCAAGGTCGCTGACCTCACCCTCGCCGCCTACGGCCGCAAGGAGATCGAGCTCGCCGAGCACGAGATGCCCGGCCTCATGGCCATGCGCGAGCGCTACGGCAAGGACCAGCCCCTCAAGGGCGCCCGCGTCGCCGGCTCGCTGCACATGACGATCCAGACCGCCGTGCTCATCGAGACCCTCGTGCACCTCGGTGCCGACGTCCGCTGGGCCACGTGCAACATCTTCTCGACGCAGGACCACGCCGCCGCGGCCGTGGTCGTGGGCCGCGACGGCACCGCCGACGCCCCGCAGGGCACGCCCGTCTTCGCCTGGAAGGGCGAGTCGCTGGCCGAGTACTGGGACGAGGCCGAGAAGGTCTTCGACTTCACCGACGCCGACGGCAACGTCATCGGCCCCAACGTCCTCCTCGACGACGGTGGCGACATCACGATGCTGCTGCACCTCGGCGTCGAGTTCGAGAAGACCGGCGTCGTGCCGTCGCAGGACAGCACCGACAACGAGGAGTTCAAGGAGGTGCTGCGCGTGCTGGCCCGCTCCGTCGAGAGCAAGCCGCAGCACTGGACCGAGATCTCGAAGGGCATCAGGGGCGTCTCCGAGGAGACCACCACCGGCGTCCTCCGCCTCTACGACCGCTTCCGCGAGGGCACGCTGCTCTTCCCGGCGATCAACGTCAACGACTCGGTCACCAAGTCCAAGTTCGACAACAAGTACGGCTGCCGCCACTCGCTGATCGACGGCCTCAACCGTGCCACCGACGTGATGATCGGCGGCAAGGTCGCCGTCGTCTGCGGCTACGGCGACGTGGGCAAGGGCTCCGCGGAGTCGCTGCGCGGCCAGGGTGCTCGCGTCATCGTCACCGAGATCGACCCGATCTGCGCGCTGCAGGCGGCCATGGACGGCTACGAGGTCAAGCGCCTCGAGTCCGTCGTGGAGACGGCCGACATCTTCATCACCACGACCGGCAACTTCGACATCATCACCGTCGAACACTTCCACAAGATGAAGCACCAGGCGATCGTCGGCAACATCGGTCACTTCGACAACGAGATCAACATGGCGGGCCTCGCCAGGATCCCCGGCATCGTCAAGGACGAGATCAAGCCGCAGGTCCACCAGTGGATCTTCCCAGCGACCGAGGACAAGCCGAGCAAGAAGATCATCGTGCTGTCCGAGGGCCGCCTGCTGAACCTGGGCAACGCCACCGGCCACCCGTCGTTCGTGATGTCGAACTCCTTCACCAACCAGGTGCTGGCGCAGATCGAGCTGTTCACCAAGGCCGACGAGTACGAGCTCGGTGTCCACGTCCTGCCCAAGCACCTCGACGAGGAGGTGGCCCGCCTGCACCTCGACGCCCTCGGTGTCGAGCTGACCGAGCTCACCAAGGAGCAGGCCGCCTACCTCGGCGTCGACGTGGAGGGTCCCTACAAGTCGGACCACTACCGCTACTGACCAGTTGCGTACGGCCTCCGGTCGCGGGGGCTGTCCCTACACTGGCGCCATGAACGACCTCGCCGAACCCGCGCGCGGCAGCGTGCTCGTCGTCGACGACGACGCCTCCCTGGCGGAGATGCTCTCCATCGTCCTCCGCCAGGAGGGGTTCGACAGCCGGATCGTGGGCCGCGGTGACGTGGCCCTGGATGCGTTCCGGGACTACAAGCCCGACCTGGTCCTCCTCGACCTGATGCTGCCCGGCAAGGACGGCATCGACGTCTGCAAGGAGATCCGCGCCGAGTCGGGCGTGCCGATCGTGATGCTCACGGCGAAGGGCGACACCATCGACGTGGTCGTCGGCCTCGAGTCCGGGGCCGACGACTACATCGTCAAGCCCTTCAAGCCCAAGGAGCTCGTCGCCCGGATCCGCGCCCGCATGCGGCGCAACGACGTCACGCTGGACGAGGGCCTCACGATCGGCGACATCGCCATCGACGTCGCAGGCCACTCCGTCACCCGCGCCGGTGCCCCGATCAACCTGACGCCGCTCGAGTTCGACCTGCTCGTGTGCCTGGCGCGCAAGCCGTGGCAGGTCTTCACCCGCGAGGTGCTGCTCGAGCAGGTCTGGGGCTACCGGCACAGCGCCGACACCCGGCTGGTCAACGTGCACGTCCAGCGACTGCGCTCCAAGGTCGAGCACGACCCGGAGAACCCCGAGGTCGTGGTGACCGTGCGCGGCGTCGGCTACAAGGCCGGCAAGTCCTGACGGACCAGAGGACACCATGACCAGCCCAGCGGGCTCCTCGGGGCCCCGACGCCTCCTCGACCGCGTGCCGGCGGTGCTGCGCCACGGCCCCGCCTTCTGGCGGCGCTCGGTGCAGGCGCGGGTCGTGGTCAGCACGGTGCTCCTCTCGGCCGCCGTCGTCGGGGTGGTCGGCTGGTTCCTCATCCAGCAGACGCGCGACGGGCTCCTGGAGAACCGGGTCGACGCGGTGGTCCAGGAGGCCGAGAGCGAGACCGAGACGGCGCGCGCGGCGCTGGCCGCGATCCCCGTCCTCGACGCCGACGAGTCGGCCCAGCAGCAGGCCCTCGTCGAGCTCATCCAGGCGCGCGGCGCGACCCGCGGCTTCGGTGTCGTCCTGTCGCCGCCGATCAGCGAGGGCGTCCGGCTCGCCGACGGCGGCGCCAAGTTCACCGAGGGCCTCGAGCTGGCGAGCGTCCCGGAGACGATGGAGGCGCGCTTCGACTCGGTGAGGCCGACCGCCTGGACCTTCACCGACATCAGGACCTCGCGGGAGGTGACCGGCCTGCCGGAGGGGCCCGGCATCGTGGTCGGCAGCCAGGTGCGGCTGCCGGCGGACGACAACGCCTACACGCTCTACTACCTCTACCCGCTCGCCGAGCAGCAGGAGACCCTCGCGCTCGTCTCCCGCGCGATGCTCGTCGCGGCCGTCCCGCTGCTGCTCCTCATCGCCGGCCTCACCTGGCTGGTCACCCGCCAGGTGGTCACCCCGATCCGGATGGCGCGCCGCGTGGCCGAGCGGCTCGCGGCGGGCCAGCTCCAGGAGCGCCTGCGCGTGCGCGGCGAGGACGACCTGGCCCGGTTGGCGACGTCGTTCAACCAGATGGCCTCCAACCTGCAGAAGCAGATCCGCCAGCTCGAGGAGCTCAGCCGCCTCCAGCGCCGGTTCGTCTCCGACGTCTCCCACGAGCTGCGCACGCCGATCACGACGGTGCGGATGGCCAGCGACGTCATCCACGACGCCAAGCCGTTCCTCGACCCGGTCACCGGCCGGGCGGCCGAGCTGCTCCAGAAGGAGCTCGACCGCTTCGAGACGCTCCTGGCCGACCTCCTGGAGATCAGCCGCTTCGACGCCGGCGCCGCCGTGCTCGAGGCCGAGGACGTCGACCTCGTGGACGTCGCCCGACGGGTCGTCGACATGACGTCCGTCCTCGCCGCCCAGCGCGACACCCGCGTCGTGCTGCACGACCCCGGCACGCCCTGCGTCGCCGAGGCCGACGTACGCCGCGTGGAGCGGGTCGTGCGCAACCTGGTCACCAACGCCATCGACCACGCCGAGAGCCGCGACGTGGAGATCTTCGTCGGCTCCGACCGCCGCTCGGCCGCGATCGCGGTCCGCGACCACGGCGTCGGGCTGGGGCCCGGCGAGTCCGCCATGGTCTTCAACCGGTTCTGGCGCGCCGACCCCGCCCGGGCCCGCACCAGCGGCGGCACCGGTCTCGGCCTGTCCATCTCGCTGGAGGACACCCACCTGCACGGCGGCTGGCTCCAGGCGTGGGGACGCCCGGGCGAGGGTGCGCAGTTCCGGCTGACCCTGCCCCGCACCCTCGGCACCCAGCTGCGCCACTCTCCGCTCCCGCTGGTCCCCGACGACGCCCGGGAGACCGCATGACGACGCGCCCCACGACCCGCTCGCGGTCCGTCGTGAACGCCCTGGTGGCGGTGGTGACGTGCGCCCTGCTGGCGGCGTGCGTCCAGATGCCCACGTCGGGCCCGGTCGTGGAGCCGCCGGTCACCACCGGCGCCGACGACGTGCCCGGCATCTCCTTCGACCCGCGCCCCCCGCAGGCCGGCGACTCGCCGGTCGACATCGTGTCCGGGTTCCTCGAGGCGATGAAGGCGACGCCGATCAGCCAGACGGTCGCCCTCCAGTTCCTCTCCCGCGAGGCGGCCGAGACCTGGGCGCCGGAGCAGCAGGTCATGACGTACTCCGACCTCGGCACCGTCGTGGGCGACATGACGGTCCAGGTGCCGCTGGCCGACGTGAGCCTCTACGACGCCCGCGGTGCCTGGCAGCGCATCCAGCCCGCCGGCCAGCTGGTCCTCGGGATGGTGCAGGAGGACGGTGAGTGGCGCATCAGCGAGGTGCCCAACGCGCTGATCGTGCCGGACTCGTGGTTCGACGACTGGTACCAGCGCGTCTCCCTCTACTACTTCGACCCCTCGGCGCAGGTGCTGGTGCCGGAGCCGGTCCACGTGCCGCGCGGCGAGCAGCTCGCCTCCTCGCTGGTGCGGGGCCTGCTCACGCCGCCCAGCGGTGAGCTGCAGGACGTCGCGGTCACCTACTTCCCACCCGACACCGACCTCGAGCTCTCCGTCCCCATCGAGTCCGGGATCGCCCAGGTGGCCCTCTCGGGGGATCCCGACGCCGTCGACGCGACCACCGCCGACCTCATGCGCGCCCAGCTGGCCTGGACGCTCCGCCAGGAGGAGCGGATCAACGCCGTGCAGCTCAGCATCGGCGACCGGGCGTTCAACGGCTCGGGGGGATCGACCCAGGTCCGGCTCAACGTCGGCAGCGCCTACGACCCCACCGGCGACCCGAGGAGCCCCGACCTCTTCGCCCTCGGATGGAACCGCGTCGTGTCCGGCACCATCGGCGCGTTCGAGGAGACCTCCGGCCCGCTCGGCCAGCCGGGCTACGCCCTGCGCGGCATCGGGGTCAGCATCGACGGGTCGCGCGTGGCGGCGGTCTCCAGGACGGGCTCGGACCTCTTCGTCGCGCCGACCGAGTCGCCCACGGGTGAGGTGACCCGGCCGGTGGTGGGCGGGGTGGACCTGGCGGATCCCCACTGGGACGTCCGCGACCGGACGTGGGTCCTCGACCGCAACGCGGGCCGGGCCAGGGTCATCGTCGTCGTGGACGGCTCCGCCCGCATCGTCGCCGTGCCCGGCATCAGCGGCCGGGCCGTGACCGACCTGCTCGTCTCGCGCGACGGCACCCGGCTGGTCGCGCTCGTGCGCGGGCGCACGAGCGACCAGGTCGTCTCGTCGCGGGTCCGCCACGACCCGTCCGGCGCGATCCTCGGCTTCTCCTCGCTCCGCACGCTGTGGCTGCCGGACGAGGGCAGCCCCCGCATCCGCGACATCGCCTGGCGCAGCACGACCGCCATCTCGGTGCTGAGGGACATCACGGCCGGCTCCCAGGTCAACACCATCTCCGTCGACGGCGCGCCGGGGGAGATCACGACCGGCGGCAACACCCGCCTGCGCGGTCCCAACCGGCTCCTCGTCTCCTCCCCGGTGGAGGGCGGCGAGGTCTACGCACTCGCCGGTCGAGCCGTCCTGAGCCTGACCACGCCGGAGCGCGCGGTGCCCGACCTGCCGCGCGGCCTCACGTCCCTGACCTACGTGGGCTGACCGCCCTCCACAGGGCGTACGCCGACCGGTTGCGTCCGCGGCGCCGCACCTGCTGGCATGGGCGGGTGCTCGACGAGGCCCTCGACCTGTTCCTCGGCAGCCGCTGCGTCGGGTGCGACGAGCCCGGGCGGATGCTCTGCCCGAGCTGCCGCACCGCGCTGTCGCGCCGGGCCGCGGTCGCCTGGCCGACGCCGGTGCCCGACGGCCTCGTGGTGCCCTGGGCCACCGAGACCTACGACGGTGCCGTGCGGGCGCTTGTCGTGGGTCACAAGGACCGCGGCCAGTGGAGCCACCGGCGCGTGCTCGGCGAGCTGCTGGCCGAGGCGGTCCGCGCCGCCGTGAGCGACCTCGAGGACCCTGGCCGCGAGCCGCTGCTGCTGGTGCCCGTGCCCTCCCGGCCGGGAGCCGGCCGGCAGCGCGGCTACGAGGCGACCGCCGCGCTGGTGCGGGCCGCGGCCGCCCGGCTGCGGCGCGGGCAGCGCCGACGGGTGGTCGTCACCGCGCCGCTGCTGGTCTCGCGCGGGGCGGCCGACCAGGCCGGCCTCGACGCCGGCGGACGGGCCGCCAACGTGCACCGCTCGATGCACTGCCCGTCGCGGGCGCTGGCCCGCGTGGCACGCCGCTGGCCGCGGGGCCACGTGGTGGTCTGCGACGACGTGCTGACCACCGGCGCGACGGCGCGTGAGGCGCAGCGCGCCCTCGAGGCGGTCGGCCTGCGGCCGCTCGCGATCGCCGCGGTCGCCGCCACGCGCAGGCGTGGCGGGAGCGACGGGCCAGGACGCGACCGACTGGTGGCATGACAGTTGGCCCGCAGCCATGGAGGGGCTAGCGTCGGTGCATGGAGTCCGCCCGGGTCCGTGGTTGCGTCACGGGGACGGGTGTGCGCGGCACCGCGAGGTGCGGCGCGCGATCCGAACCGTGGCTAGCCGATGCCAGTCGCAGGCGAAACGGTCCACGTAAGTCCACGAGCGCGGTGCTGCCCAGCAGCACGGGGCCCGTCGGACGATCACGGTGCGGCTTAGAAGTAAGTCCTGCCTCTGCGCCGACACCAGATGTGTCGGTGGCCGGGAGAAGGCCAGTAGTGACGGAGAAGTCGCGAACGCTTCAGCAGGCGGTTGTGGGGTCGAAGACCAGGTCGGCCGGGCGGGCTCCATCCCACCCTGCCCCGGCGGGTGTGCCGCCGCGGCGAAATGGAGGGGTGCGGACCGTTCGCTAGTTGAGGAGGTTCACATGGAGGTTGTGGTCACGGGACGGCACTGCGAGGTGTCCGACCGGTTCCGCGAGCACGTGTCCGAGAAGCTCACCCGTCTGGAGAAGCATGATCACCGGATCATGCGGGTCCAGGTGGAGGTGGAGCTCGAGAAGAACCCCCGACAGCACGACCGGTCCACCAAGGTCGAGCTGACCGCCTTCTCCAAGGGCCCGGTCATCCGGGCCGAGGCGGCGGCCGAGGACAAGATGGGCGCGCTGGACCTGGCCCTCGACAAGATGCAGGCGCAGATGCGTCGCGCGGCCGACCGGCGCCGGGTGCACAAGGGCCGCAATGCCCACGTCTCGGTGGGCGAGGCCCTCGCGGGGATGCCCGAGGTGCCGGACTCGGCGGCCGAGCCCGACGACGCCGTCATCGAGCGCAAGGTCGGTCCGATCACCGTGACCGGCGACGGACCGCTGGTGGTGCGCGAGAAGTCCCACAGCGCCACACCCATGACGCTCGACCAGGCGCTCTACGAGATGGAGCTGGTCGGGCACGACTTCTACCTCTTCGTCGACAAGGAGAGCGAGCGCCCCGCGGTGGTCTACCGCCGCCGCGGCTACGACTACGGCGTGATCTCGCTCGACGTCGCCGAGCTGGACGACGCGACGGCGCCCGACGTGGCCGCCGTCGACCAGCGCTGAGCACCGCTGACCAGCGCTGACCCAGTGAGGCGCCCCCGGTCACGCGCGCATGACATGATGCGCGCGTGACCGAGGCAACAGGGACCGAACCCGTCCGCGTCCTGGTGGTGGACGACCAAGAGCTCTTCCGCCGCGGGCTGATCATGCTCCTCGGTGGCGACAGCGACATCGAGGTCGTGGGTGAGGCCGCCGACGGCATCACCGCGACGGACCTCGCGGTCTCGACGGCTCCCGACGTGATCCTGCTCGACGTCCGCATGCCCCGGCGCACGGGCGTCGAGGCGTGCCGCGCGATCAAGGAGGCCGTGCCCTCGGCCAAGATCATCATGCTGACGGTCTCCGACGAGGAGGCCGACCTCTACGAGTCGGTCAAGAACGGCGCCTCGGGCTACCTCCTCAAGGACTCCTCCATCGAGGAGGTCGCGCAGGCCGTGCGCGTCGTCAACGAGGGCCAGTCGCTCATCAGCCCGTCGATGGCGGTCAAGCTGATCGACGAGTTCAAGCAGATGTCCAAGCCTGAGCGCGAGCAGGGTCCGGCGCTGCGCCTGACCGAGCGCGAGCTCGAGGTGCTCCGGCTGGTGGCCAAGGGCCTCAACAACCGTGAGGTCGCC
Source organism: Nocardioides renjunii (assembly GCF_034661175.1). Taxonomy (NCBI): domain Bacteria; kingdom Bacillati; phylum Actinomycetota; class Actinomycetes; order Propionibacteriales; family Nocardioidaceae; genus Nocardioides; species Nocardioides renjunii. Next base: position 1,168,057 of record NZ_CP141058.1, read on the forward strand.
AAGGAGCTCTTCATCTCCGAGAACACGGTGAAGAACCACGTGCGCAACATCTTGGAGAAGCTCCAGCTGCACTCCCGCATGGAGGCCGTCATGTACGCCATGCGCGAGAAGCTGCTCGACCTGCCCTGACCCAGCGCCGGCCCTGGGGCCGGGCGGCTGTCGGCGTCCTCTGGTTGAGTTCGTCCCGTGACGGAGACCCTCAGCAAGCTCCAGGCGCGCCGCATCGCGCTCGCCGCCCAGGGGTTCACCGACCGGCCCCACACGACCCCGTCCATGCGCACGCTCGAGCGCACGGTCTCGCGCACCGGCGTGCTCCAGGTCGACTCGGTCAACGTCCTCCAGCGCGCCCACTTCATGCCGCTCTACTCGCGGATGGGCCCCTACGACGTCGACCTGCTGCGGCGCGCGGCCGAGCGGCGACCGCGCCGCCTCGTGGAGTACTGGGCGCACGTCCAGGCGCTGATGCCGGTCGCGCTGTGGCCTCTGATGCGGCACCGCATGGACCACTACCGCTCCGAGCGCGGCAAGTGGGGCTTCGTCGCCGCCGACCCCGGGCTCGAGGCGCGCGTCCTGGCGGCCGTCGCCGAGCGGGGGCCGGTCACCGCGCGCGACCTCGAGGAGGAGTTCAGCACCGGCCCGCGCACCCGGGAGCACTGGGGCTGGAACTGGTCGGACGCGCGCAAGGTCCTCGACTACCTCTTCCTCGTCGGCGACGTCGCGATCGCCGGGCGCACCAGCCAGTTCGAGGTGGTCTACGACCTCCCCGAGCGTGTGCTGCCCGCCGACGTCCTCGCCGCCCCCACGCCCACGCCGCAGGAGGCGGTGACCGAGCTGGTGCGCCTGGCCGCCCGCTCGCACGGTGTCGCCAGCGCCAGCTGCCTCGCCGACTACTACCGGCTGCGCCTGCAGCCCGCGTCCGGCCGGGCCAGCACCCGGGTCGCGGTCGACGAGCTGGTCGCGTCCGGCGAGCTGCTGCCGGTCCGGGTGCAGGGCTGGAAGCGCCCGGCCTACCTCCACCGCGACGCGAAGGTCCCGCGACGCGTCGGGGCCCGCACCCTGCTCAGTCCGTTCGACCCCGTCGTGTGGGAGCGCGGACGGGCCGAGGCGCTGTTCGACTTCTTCTACCGCATCGAGATCTACGTCCCGGCCGAGAAGCGGCTCCACGGCTACTACGTCCTGCCCTTCCTGCTGGGCGACCGGCTGGTCGCGCGGGTGGACCTCAAGGCCGACCGGGCCGGCCGCGTGCTGCTCGTCCGCGGCGCCTTCGCCGAGGAGGCCGCGCCCCCGGGGACCGCCGAGGAGCTCGCCGCCGAGCTGCGCCGACTGGCCGGCTGGCTCGGTCTCGACGACGTGGCGGTGGGCGAGCGCGGGAACCTGTCCGGGCCGCTGTCGCACGCATTGGGTCGAGCGTTGGAGCGGTAGGTACAGTTACCACTCGTGCCTGCCATCATCGACAAGCTGCTCCGCATCGGCGAGGGCAAGATCCTCCGCGAGCTGGAAGCCATCTCCAAGGCCGTCAACGCCATCGAGGACGACTTCGTCAAGATGACCGACGACGAGCTCCGCGCGATGACCGACGAGTTCCGCGAGCGGCTGGCGGGCGGCGAGACCCTCGACGACATCATGCCGGAGGCCTTCGCCACGGTCCGCGAGGCCAGCAAGCGGGTGCTCGGCATGCGCCCCTTCGACGTGCAGATCATGGGTGCCGCCGCGCTGCACCTCGGCAACATCGCCGAGATGAAGACCGGTGAGGGCAAGACCCTCGTCGCCGTGCTGCCGTCCTACCTCAACGCCCTCGAGGGCAAGGGCGTGCACATCGTCACGGTCAACGACTACCTCGCGAGGTTCCAGTCCGAGCAGATGGGCCGGGTGCACCACTTCCTCGGCCTGACCGTCGGCGTGATCCTGCCGTCGATGCGCCCGGCCGAGCGCCGCGAGGCCTACGGCTGCGACATCACCTACGGCACCAACAACGAGCTCGGCTTCGACTACCTGCGCGACAACATGGCCGACTCGGTCGAGGAGTGCGTGCAGCGCGGCCACAACTTCGCGATCGTGGACGAGGTCGACTCCATCCTCATCGACGAGGCGCGGACCCCGCTCATCATCAGCGGCCCGACCCAGGACGAGGTCAAGTGGTACGCCGAGTTCGCCAAGATCGCGCGCTCGATGGTCCGCGACACCGACTACGAGGTCGACGAGAAGAAGCGCACGATCTCCGTGCTCGAGCCGGGCATCACCAAGGTGGAGGACCACCTCGGGATCGACAACCTCTACGACTCGGTCAACACCCCGCTCATCTCGTTCCTCAACAACTCCATCAAGGCCAAGGAGCTGTTCCGCAACGACAAGGAGTACGTCGTCATGGACGGCGAGGTGCTCATCGTCGACGAGCACACCGGCCGCATCCTGGCCGGCCGCCGCTACAACGACGGCCTGCACCAGGCCATCGAGGCCAAGGAGGGCGTGACCGTCCGCGAGGAGTACCAGACCCTCGCCACGATCACCCTGCAGAACTACTTCCGCCTCTACGCCAAGCTCTCGGGCATGACCGGCACGGCTATGACCGAGGCCTCCGAGTTCGACAAGATCTACGGCCTCGGCGTCGTCCCGATCCCCACGAACCGCCCGATGCAGCGCGTCGACAACGTCGACCTGGTCTACCGGACCGAGGAGGCGAAGTACGAGGCCGTCGCCGACGACATCGCCGAGCGCCACGACAAGGGCCAGCCGATCCTCATCGGCACCGTGTCGGTCGAGAAGTCCGAGTACCTCTCCAACCTGCTCAAGAGGCGCGGGATCCCGCACACCGTCCTCAACGCCAAGCAGCACGCCGACGAGGCCAAGGTCGTCGCGCTCGCCGGCCACAAGGGCTCGGTCACCGTCGCCACCAACATGGCCGGCCGCGGCACCGACATCATGCTCGGCGGGTCGGTCGACTTCCTCGCCGACCAGGAGCTGCGCCAGCAGGGCCTCGACCCGGTCGAGGCCCCGGAGGCGTACGACGCGGCCTGGCCGGCCACCGTCGAGCGCATCAAGGCCCAGGTGGCGGCCGAGCACGACGAGGTCCGCGACCTCGGCGGCCTCTACGTCGTCGGCACCGAGCGGCACGAGTCGCGCCGCATCGACAACCAGCTCCGAGGTCGGTCCGGCCGACAGGGCGACCCGGGCGAGTCCCGGTTCTACCTGTCGCTGCAGGACGAGATGATGCGGCTCTTCAAGTCGGAGTGGGTCGACCGGATCCTCACCGTGCTCAGGGTCCCCGACGACGTGCCGATCGACGCCAAGCGGGTCAGCAACGCCATCGCCGGCGCGCAGGCCAACATCGAGTCGCAGAACTTCGAGTCGCGCAAGAACGTGCTCAAGTACGACGACGTGATGAGCCGGCAGCGCGAGGTCATCTACGCCGAGCGCCGCCGCGTGCTCGAGGGCGCCGACCTGGGCGAGCAGATCCGCGGCTTCATCGACGACGTCATCACCGGCTACGTCCGCGGTGCCACGGAGGGCTACGCCGAGGACTGGGACCTCGACGCCCTGTTCACCGCGCTCGGCCAGCTCTACCCGGTGGGGCTGACCAAGGACGGCGTGATCAAGGAGGCCGGCGGCCTCGAGAACATCAGCCGCGAGAAGCTCATCGAGGACCTGCAGAAGGACGTGCAGGAGGCCTACGACCGCCGTGAGGACGAGATGGGCGAGGAGGTGCAGCGCGAGCTCGAGCGCCGCGTCGTGCTGTCGGTCCTCGACCGCAAGTGGCGCGAGCACCTCTACGAGATGGACTACCTCCGTGAGGGCATCTCGCTGCGTGCGTACGCCCAGCGTGACCCGCTCGTGGAGTACCAGCGCGAGGGCTTCGACATGTTCACCGCCATGATGGACGGCATCAAGGAGGAGTCGGTCGGCTTCCTGTTCAACCTCCAGGTCGAGGTCGACGACGAGGGTGACGACGCCGCCGCCGTCGACGCGCAGCCGGAGGCCCAGGTCACGACGCCGCAGGCGCCGCAGATCTCCGTGGCCACCCCGCAGATCGACTTCGCCAAGGCCGCCGCCCACGCACCGGGGGCCCAGCCGGCACAGCCGGCTCAGCCGCAGCAGCCCACCATCCGGGCCAAGGGGCTCGACAAGCCCAAGCGGACGCAGAACCTGTCCTACAGCGCTCCGTCCGAGGACGGCGAGGCCGAGGTGCACGCCGCTCCCGAGGCCGACAGCGACGACCCGTTCGCGGGCGTCGGTCGCAACTCGCTGTGCCCGTGCGGCTCGGGTCAGAAGTTCAAGCGCTGCCACGGCGCTCCCGGCGGCGCCAGCGGTCGCGCCACGGTCGGCGGCTGACCGGACGGTCGGCGCGAGCGGTCAGCCCCAGCTGATCGCGACGCACTGCCAGCGGTCGCGCACGACCTCGAACCGTGCGGCGACCGCCCGGGAGCGACGGCCGTAGCGCACGTGCGCGCTGGCCTCGACCGCGTCGCGGCGGATCAGCGCGGTCCGGACGCCCACCACGACGGGCCGGGCCGGGTTCGGTCCCCGGACCTGCCCGGCCGTGAGCCCGGCGGCGGCGCGGACGGTCCGGGCGCGCTCGGACAGGTCCTCGTAGACGTCCGGCACGGTGTGGCGCAGCAGCTGGCTCACCGGCCGGTCGCCGGCGGCGATCTCGACCAGTGCCTGGAGGCACCGACCGACGAAGGCGTCGACCTGGTGGCGCTCGGCGGCCGCGACGTCGACGAGGTCGACGGCGTGGGCGCTGCGCAACCGGGGTCGCGGGGGAGCGGTGCGCGGCGTCAGATCGAGGGCCAGCGACCCCTGCACGCTGGCCAGGGCGGCCGGCGGCCTGAGGACGATGACCTCGGCGTCAGCGGTGTCGGGTGTGCTCATCATCGTGCTCCGTCCTTCTCGTCGGGCTTGTCGTCGGGCTGCTGGTGGGGCTGCTGGTCGGGCAGGCGCAGCACCTGCCCGGGGAGGATCAGGTCGGGGTCGTCGCCCACGACGCCGCGGTTGGCCCGCCAGATCGCGCGCCACCGCGCCTCCACGGAGCCGCCGTCCGGGTGCGCCCGCGCGATGGACCACAGCGAGTCACCGGACCGGACGACGTGGACCGCCGGGCCCGGCCGCCGCGACGGGCGGATCGGCGGGGTCGGCGGCGCTGGCTCGACCGCGCGCTCCGGCAGCGCCAGGCCGACGAGCAGCTCGGGACCGTCGGCGACGGCCGGGGTCGTGGTGCCGGCCACGACGGCGACGCCGCACGCGGCGAGCACGAGGCGCCGGGTCGCGCCGGCCGCGTCCTCGCGGAGCCGGCCGGTCAGCAGCCCGACGACGGTCGCGGTGGTCACCGCCCACAGCCACGCGAGGGCTGCGCACAGCGCGAGGGCGCACCCGGCGACCACGACGTCCACGACGCGGCCGGCACCCACGCCGCTCGCGGCCGCGTGCCACGAGCCGGGCAGCACGGTGGCCGCTGTGGCCGCCGCGGCGGTCACCGCGCCCCAGACGACCACGGGTCGTCCCTTGCTGCTGCTGTCCCGAGACACCGCCGAACCCTTCGTTTGCGTCTGTTTGCATCATTTAACGCCTGGCAGCATGAGCCGGTCAACGGTTGCGCGTGGCCTGTGGAGGGGGAGGGCCAGCACACGGGGGCGTCCTGAGCCGACCCGCCCGAGTGCATCCACCCGCGCACCTCGGACGGAGAAGCAGGTGTGCCGCAGATCGCGGTCACTGACGAGAGGACGAGACCATGAGACTGTTCCGCCGCTTCGCCGTGAGCCTGGCCGTACCCCTCGCCGCCGCGCTGGTCGCACCCGCAGGTGCTGCCGGCGCCACCGGCGACGGGCCTCCTGGTACTCGCAGCCTCGCCGCCGTGCTGACGTCCGACGGCAACCAGTTCGACCGCAACTGGCACGACTACGACATCGTCACCGAGGCCGTGCTGGCCGTGATCGCGGCCGACGCCGATGCCGACAGCCCGGTGCGACTGCTCACCGACGGCACGGTCCCGCTGACCGCCTTCCTGCCCAACGACCGGGCCTTCCAGCTCCTCGTCAAGGACCTCACCGGGCAGTGGGTGCGCAGCGAGGCCGACGTGTTCGCCGCGACGGCCGGGCTCGGGATCGAGACGGTGGAGGACGTGCTGCTCTACCACGTCGTGCCGGGGGCGACGATCACCGCCCGTGACGCCGTCCGCGCCGACGGGGCGGATCTGACGACCGCCCTCGGCCCCGTGATCGGTGTCCGCGTCTACAGCCGCTACCTGCCGCTCATCGGCCTGCGCGACCAGGATCCCGACGATGCCGACCCGATCGTCAACCCGTTCGCGCTCGACATCAACCGGGGCAACGCACAGATCGCGCACGGCATCACCTTCGTGCTCCGGCCCGTGAACCTCTGACCCCGTCCACCCGGCCGTCCTCGCGACGGGCCTCCCACTCCACCTCCCGCGTCGTTACAGTCCCTGCATGCCCTGGGAGCACGAGCTGTTCGCCCTCCTCGACGACCTCGAGGGACAGGCGGCAGCGGCGTGGGAGTCCGACCGCGAGGCGGAGCTCGCCGACCGGGCCCGCAGCGAGTACGGCGCGGTCACCCTGGCCAGCCGGCTGATGGCGTCCCGGGGGCAGGTGGTCGCCCTCGACCTCCCGCACCTCGGCCGCATCGAGGGCCGGCTCGACCGGATGGCGTCGGAGTGGTGCCTGCTCAGCGGCACCGGCCAGGACTGGCTGGTGCCGCTGGGCGCGGTGGTCGGCGTCCGCGGCGCCAGCGAGCGATCCGTGCCGGAGGTCGCGTGGTCACCGGTGGACCGGCTCGGGCTCCGGGCCGCGCTGCGCCGCCTGGCCGAGGCCGGGGAGCGGTGCCTGGTGCACCTGGCCGACGGCACCCGCCACGAGGCGTACGTCGACCGCGTGGGCGCGGACTTCGCCGAGTGCCGCACCGCCGGGGACGCGCCGGCCGGCGTGCTGCTGGTGCCCTTCTCGGCGCTGGTCGCGGTGCAGAGCCGCGAGGATCAGGTCGCCTCGACGTCGTAGGGCGGGACCTGGCCCTCGGGGAGCGTCGGCTTCCTGGCCTGCTCCCGGTCGACCTCGGCCATCGCCTCGGTGATGTGCTTGCGGACGATCGTGCGCGGGTCGAGGTCGCGCAGCTGCAGGTCGGCGTAGTCCGGGCCGAGCTCGTTGCGGAGCTCGTCGCGGGCGTTGTGCGCCAGCCCGCGCGCGCGGTGGAGCAGCTGGGCCGCCTGACGGGCGAGGTCGGGCAGCTTGTCCGGACCCAGCACGACGACCGCCACCAGGGCGATCACGGCCAGCTCGAGGAGCCCGACGTCGAACATGCCCCAGAACCTACTGGGTCAGAACTTGCTGGAGGGCGTCAGGCCGAGCTGCATGCCCGCGAGCCCGCGACCGCGGCCCGACAGCGACTGGGCGACCGAGGCCAGCTCGCGTGCCGCCGGGGCGGCGGGGTCGGCCTCGATGATCGGCTTGCCGACGTCGCCGCCCTCGCGCAGCGAGATGTCGAGGGGGATCCGTGCGAGCACCGGCACGTCGTAGCCGAAGCGCTCCGACAGCGTCTGCGCCACGCGGGTGCCGCCGCCGGTGCCGAACACCTCGAGCCGGTGGTCGTCCTCCGGCGGGCAGTGGGGGCAGGGGAGGTAGCTCATGTTCTCGACGACGCCGATGACGCGCTGGTGCATCATCGAGGCCATCGTCCCGGCGCGCTCCGCGACCTCCGCGGCCGCCTCCTGCGGGGTGGTGACCACGATGACCTCGGCGCTGGGCAGGTGCTGGCCGAGCGAGATGGCTACGTCGCCGGTGCCGGGGGGCAGGTCGAGGAGCAGGGCGTCGAGGTCGCCCCAGTAGACGTCGGCGAGCATCTGGACCAGCGCCCGGTCGAGCATGGGGCCGCGCCAGGCGACCACCTGGTCGCGACGCGGCTTGAGCATGCCGATCGAGATGACCGAGACGCCGCTCGCCGTCGGCACCGGCATGATCAGGTCGTCGACCTGCGTCGGACGGGCGTCGGCGATGCCCAGCATCGCCGGGACCGAGTGGCCGTAGATGTCGGCGTCGACGATGCCGACCTTGAGGCCCTGGTGGGCCAGCGCGAGGGCGAGGTTGACCGTGACCGACGACTTGCCGACGCCGCCCTTGCCGCTGGCGATCGCGTAGACCTTGGTCAGCGAGCCGGGCTGGGCGAAGGGGATCTCGCGCTGGGCACGGCCGTCGCTGAGGATCTCCTTGAGGCCGGCGCGCTGCTCGGCGCTCATCACGCCGAGGGTGAGGTCGATCGCGGCGACGCCGGGGACCTTGGTGACGGCGGCGGTGACGTCGCGGTTGATCGTGTCCTTGAGGGGGCACCCCGCCACCGTGAGGAGCACGTGGACCTGCACCGATCCGTCCGGCCCGACCTCGACGGAGTCCACCATCCCGAGCTCGGTGATGGGGCGCTTGATCTCCGGGTCGTTGACGGTCGCCAGCGCGTCCATCACCTGCTGCTGCGTGGGGGTGCTCATGATGGTCCAGTCTACGAGCCGACCCCGAAGGATCACTGTCCCGGCCGCTGCACCCAGTCCGGCGGAGCCTGGGCCGGGTCCTCCGGCTCGGTGCGGGAGAGCTCCTCGATGTCGCCGAGCAGGCCCCGCAGCTCCGAGCGGAGGAAGTCGCGCGTCGCGACCTCGCCGACGGCCATGCGCAGCGAGGCGACCTCGCGGGCGAGGAACTCCATGTCGGCGTGGGCGCGGGCGTTGGCCTGGCGGTCCTGCTCGGCCACCACCTTGTCGCGCTGCTCCTGGCGGTTCTGGGCGAGCAGGATCAGGGGAGCGGCGTACGACGCCTGCAGGCTGAGCATGAGGGTCAGGAAGATGAACGGGAACTCGTCGAAGCGCAGGTCCGCGGGCGCGAGCACGTTCCACAGCACCCAGGCCGCGACGAACATCGTCATCCACAGCAGGAACTTCGCCGTGCCCATGTAGCGGGCGAACGACTCCGCGAAGACGCCGAAGGTGTCCGCGTCGACGGTGGGGCGGCGCACGATCTGGCGCCGGCTCTCGCGGGGGGTGTCGAGGCGCACCCGGCGATCGGTCATCGGGTGCCCCCGGCGATGGGCCCGGGTCGCGGGGCGCGGTCGCGCCAGCCCTCGGGCAGCATGTGGTCGAGCAGGTCGTCGACGGTGACCGCGCCGATCAGCCGGCCCTCGTCGTCGACCACGGGGGCGGCGACGAGGTTGTAGGTCGCCAGGTGGGCGGCCACCTGGTCCATCGAGGCGTCGGCGCGCAGCGGGTCCATCGAGTCGTCGAGCGCCGCCGCGACCAGGGTCGAGGGCGGCTCGCGCAGCAGCCGCTGGATGTGGGCGGCGCCGAGCAGCCTGCCCGTCGGCGTCTCGAGCGGCTGGCGGCAGACGTAGACCAGCGCGGCCAGCGCGGGGGTGAGCTCGGGGTTGCGCACGTGGGCGAGCGCGTCGGCGATGGTGGCGTCGGGGGAGAGGATCACGGGCTCCGGCGTCATCATCGCGCCGGCGGTGTTGTCCTCGTAGGACATCAGGCGCCGGACGTCCTCGGCCTCGTTGGGCTCCATCAGCCCGAGGAGGGTGGCCGCGGTCTCCGGGTTGAGGTCGGCGATGAGGTCGGCGGCGTCGTCGGCCGACATCTCCTCCAGCACGTCGGCGGCGCGCTCGGAGTCGAGGTGCTCGAGGATCTCGACCTGGTCCTCCTCGGGCAGCTCCTCGAGCACGTCGGCCAGGCGCTCGTCGTCGAGGGCGGCCACCACGGCCGTACGCCGCTCGGGCGGCAGGTCGTGGATCATGTTGGCGGCGTCGGCGGGCCGCATGTCGTTGAGCGCGGCGATGAGGTGGGTGGCGCCCTGCGTCGGCTCCTGCCGGGTGAGGCCGGTGATGTCGCGCCACTCCACGACGTGGGTCTGGCCGCGGCGCCGGAAGCCCTTGCTCGGCTCGCGGACGGCGACCCGGGACAGCACCCAGTCGCGGTTGCGGGCCTGCTCCATCGCGACGTCGTAGACGACTCCCGTGATGGGCTCGCCCCTGCCCGGGTCCTTGATCGACACGGTGCGGTCGAGCATCTGCCCCATGACGAGCGTCTCGGTCGAGCGCTGCTCGAAGCGCCGCATGTTGAGCAGGCCCGTCGTGTGCACCTGGCCGCTGTCGATGGCGGTGATCCGGGTCATCGGCACGAAGATCCGGCGCCGGCCGAAGACCTCGGCGACCATGCCGAGCACCCGCGGCTGGCTCGTCTCGGTGCGGAGCGCGACGACCAGGTCGCGCACCTTGGCCACCTGGTCGCCCTGGGGGTCGAAGATCGGCAGCCCGACGAGCCGGGCCACGAAGACGCGGGTCGGGGTGGTGCTCACGTCCGCAACCGTAGCGTGCGGGCAACGCGCGGAGTCGGGCCCACACCGGGCACCTGATGTTACGCTTGCGCCGCAGGAGTCACTCCTGTCACATCGATCGAGCCCGGGCCCGTGTGCTCCGGGGCCCGGTCGGGTCACCTCGACAAACGCCACTTCCCCGACGACTGTGAGGCCCCACGTCATGTTCGGCTCGTCCCTGTTCCGCCTCCCGCGCCCGTCCCGTCCCGCCCGGCGCCTCGGCGCCGTGGCCCTGACGCTCGCGACCGGGCTCGCCCTCGCCCCTGCCGGCGGGGTGTCGTCCGCCTCCGCCGTCGCCGTCACCGACGATGCCCTCCAGACCACGCCGGCCACGGCGTTCCGCGTCGGCACCTTCAACGTCCTCGGAGCCGACCACACGGCCCCCGGCGGCAACCGCAAGGGCTGGGACCCGGGCGTCGTCCGGATGGACCGCGTGGTCAGCCTCATCGGCGAGCACGAGCTCGACGTGGTGGGCTTCCAGGAGTTCCAGCCGCCGCAGGCGACGCGGTTCCAGGAGCTGACCGGGACGTCCTGGCAGACCTACCCCGGCCTCGACGCGACGGTGGGGCCCTCGGTCAACTCGATCGGGTGGCGCACCGACGTGTGGCAGCTGCTCGAGTCCCGCACGCTCCCGATCCCGTACTTCTCCGGCGCGCCCAGCCGGATGCCGGCCGTCCTGCTGCAGAACATCGAGACCGGCCGTCGGGTGTGGTTCTTCAACACCCACAACCCCGCCGACGTCCGCGGCCCGGCGCAGCAGTGGCGCGACGCCGGCTTCGCGATGGAGGCTGCGCTCGCCAACGAGCTGCGGGCGACGCACCCGGACGCGGCGTTCATCTCCCTGGGCGACAAGAACGACCGCGCCCGCTACTACTGCTCGGTCGCGATGGCCGCCGACATGTGGTCCGCGAGCGGCGGCTGGACCGACGGCACGAGCTGCTCGGCCCCGGCCGGCGGCGCGATCGACTGGATCCTGGGCACCAAGAACGTCTACTTCAACGGCTACACCCGGCTGTGGAACGACTACGTCTCACAGACCAGCGACCACCCGCTCTACTACGCCAACGCCGTCGTCCCGGCCTCGGCCCCGCCGGCCGTCGACCACGTCGTCGTCGTGGCGGTGCCGGGCCTGACGTCCACCGTCGCGCGGAGCCTCGCTCCCGACGTCGCCGAGCTCGGCCGCCTGTCCGCCAACGGCGCCTCGACGCTGAACGCCCGGACGGTCGCCGAGAACACCGGCCCGGACGCCAACCTCGTCTCGCTGCTCACCGGCCGGCGCGTGTTCCCCAAGCAGGGCGGCCACGGCGTCGGCTCCACGAAGGCCCTCCCCTCGACGGTGCACCAGTCGGCCGGGCAGTACGTCTCCGGCATCTTCGACCTCGCCCACAACAACTCCTACCGCACGACGTTCGTCTCGAGCCGCTCGCAGACCGACCTGCTCCGACGCAGCTGGAACAAGCAGACGGGCGGCAAGGACCCCTACGGCAAGGACGACGGGACCGCCAAGATCGACCGGTTCAAGGTCAAGCGCGACGACGCCGCCTCCGTCGGCTGGTGGCGCGACAACATCGGCCGCAAGCCGAGCCAGCTCAGCGTCATCGAGCTCGGCGGGGTGGCGAAGACCGCGCTGGCCGAGGGCTGGAACGGTCCGGCCTACCAGAAGGCCGTCCGCAAGGCCTTCCAGAAGGTCGCAGCGATCCGTCGCGGCATCGACAAGCAGCCGGCCATGGCCGGCACGACGCTCCTGGTCGTCACCGGCACCGGTGGCGCGCAGCGGTCCAAGGGCTCCTCGACCACCTGGAAGCAGAGCTACCGCGTCCCGATGTGGGTGACCGGCCCCGGCGTCGCCGCCGGCAGCAGCCTGTACTCGCTCAACCCGGCGTTCACCGAGCCCGGCGAGGCGCAGGTGCCCTACTCCGGTGACCAGCCCATCCGGGTCGGCGACCTCGCCAACCTGGTGACGCGCTCCCTCGGGCTCCCGCCGGTGCCGGGCGCGACCATGGACCCCGAGCAGCGCTTCTCGGCCTTCGACCCGCTGGCGGTGCCCGGCTCCTGAGCAAAGGTTGGGACGTGGTGGTGGGCTCCCGTTAGGCTGGCCCCTCCAGAGCCGGTCGCGCGCTCCTGGCGACGTGGCCGCGACGTGCGGCTCACGTCCCCCAGAAGGTGTCCGTGAAGGTCAGTCGGTTCTCCCTGAGCGCTCGTGGGCTGCGGTGGCCCCCGCCCGGCGTGTGGGCACCCGTCCTGGCGATCGTGCTGGTGGTCGTGGTCGTGTGGACCTCGTTCTTCGCGGGTCCCGGACCCGGCAGCACCGCGACCGACCGGACCAGCGCGGAGCCGACGGAGGTGCCGCGGTCCGAGCGACCGGACGGTGACGGGGGTGACGGGGGTGACGGGGGCGACGGGCAGTCCGGCTCCGACGACGGCCTCGACGTCGGACCCGAGGCGGAGCCCGGGACCGCCGACGGCAAGTCGGCCACCGCGGCGCTCGACCGGTCCGTACGCCGCTTCCGCGCCGCCCAGCGCCGGCTGGCCCAGCAGGTGTCCCGGCAGCTCGAGCGCCAGGAGCGTCGCGCCCAGACGCTGGAGTTCCGGGTCGCCACCTACAACGTGCTGGGTGACTCCCACACCGGTCCGGGCGGCAACAAGCCCGGCTTCCCCGACGCCGGACCGCGCATGGACATGGCCATCGCGGCGCTGCGCAACAACGGCATCGACGTGGTGGGCTTCCAGGAGTTCGAGTCGACCCAGCACAACATGTTCACCTCCCGCGCCGGCGAGTACGCCCTCTACCCGGGCCTCGCGCTCGGGGACAAGTCCGTGCGCTTCAACATCGCGTGGCGCTCGAGCATGTGGAGCCTCGTCGAGGCGCACACGCTGTCCATCCCCTACGCCGGGGGCAGCCGCATCGACATGCCGGTGGTGCTGCTCGAGTCCACCACGACCGGCCGGCGGGCCTGGTTCGCCAACTTCCACAACCCCGCCGACACGCCGCGCCTGGGCAACAACGCGCACTGGCGCTCGATGGCGGCGGGCATCGAGATCGCCCACCTCACCGAGCTGCACGCCCGCGACGGCCATCCCGTCATCGTCACCGGCGACTTCAACGAGCGCTCGGAGATCTTCTGCCGGTTCACCGCCGGCGGCGTCTTCAGCGCAGCGGCGGGCGGCAGCTCCGCCGGTGGGTGCGCCCCGCCGCCGAGCATGCAGGTCGACTGGATCTTCGGGTCGACCGGAGTGGCCTTCGAGGGCTACGCCGTGACCGGCACCGGCGTGGCCTCGGACCACAACCTGGTCCACGCGCAGGCCACGCTGACCGAGGTCGAGTGAGCGGGTCCGCGCTCGATATACTCCGCCGCGTGAAGTCACTGGGCCAGCTGCGGCGTTCGGGCGGGCTGGACGTGCACCGCATCGACGTCGACGGGGTCCTGATGGCCAGCCCGCGCGAGCAGCTGGTCGACGTCGCCTTCGACGGCCGGCGCATCTGGTCGTTCTGGCTGCACCGCGACGGCGAGGAGCGCGAGGACGGCGTCCTCGCGCGGTGGCCCAAGCCGCTGCGGCCCTTCCTCGACGGCGTCACCGAGGTGACGCTGACCGATCCCGGAACGGGCACCGTCCTGCACGAGGAGACGGTGCAGTTCGGGGACCACCCGGGTCGCATCGAGGTGGTCAACCCGGCCGGCCGGCCGTTGAGCCTCGACAAGTCGCTCAAGCTGGTCGAGACCTTCGACACCCGCGACGCCGCCCAGGTCGAGCCGCTGCTCGACGCCATCGAGGAGGTGCTCGGCGCCCTGCGCGAGGTGGGGCTCGACGCGTTCCTCGCCTACGGCACCGCCCTCGGCGCCATCCGCGACGGCGGCCTGATCGGCCACGACAGCGACGCCGACCTCGGCTACGTCAGCGCCCACGACCACCCGGTCGACGTGATCCGCGAGTCGTTCCGGATCCAGCGGGCGCTCACCGACATGGGCTACCGGGTGACCCGCTACTCCGCCATCGCGCTCAAGGTCCACGTCGCGGAGAGCGACGGCCTCGACCGTGGCCTCGACGTCTTCGGCGGCTTCATGCGCGACGGGGTCCTCTACCTCATGGGCGAGATCGCGGTCCCCTTCGAGCGCGACTGGATCCACCCCCTCGGCACGGCCTCGCTCGAGGGACGCGAGTTCCCGGTGCCGGCCGACACCGACCGCTTCCTCACCGCGACCTACGGTCCCCACTGGCGCGTGCCCGACCCGGCCTACAAGTTCACCACGCCGGCCAGCACCATCGAGCTGTTCAACGGCTGGTTCCGCGGCATGCGCACCGGTCGTGCCGGCTGGCACGGCTACCACAAGCGCACGTTCAACCAGCCGGCTCCCGTCTCGGCGGTCGCCCACCAGGTCGCCGAGCGGCACCCCGACCTCGCGACGTACGTCGACATCGGCTGCGGACGCGGCGCGGACGTCGCCTGGTTCGCCGACCGCGGCACCTCGGCCATCGGGCTGGACTTCCAGCCCTTCGCCTACGCCGAGGAGGCCGAGCGCCGGGCCGACGACCCGCGGGTCACCTTCCAGCTCTTCAACCTGCTCGAGCTGCGCCACGTCCTCGCCGTCTCGGCGTGGGTGGCCCGCACGCCGGGTCCGCGTGCCGTCGGCTGCGTCCACGTCATCGAGCGGCTGGGGCGGCGCGGCCGGCTCAACATGCTCCGCTCCGCGCGGATGATGCTCGCCGGCACCTCCGGGGCCCTGCACCTGCAGTTCCTCAGCGAGCGCGGCCGCGACGGCTACCCTCGTCGTACGGGCGCCCGCAAGGCCCTCGACCCGGCCGTCGTCGCCGCCGAGGTGGCCGAGTCCGGTGGCCGGGTCCTCGAGCAGGTGCGCGAGCGCGTCTCGCCGGGCCCGGACGGATCGCAGGTCTGCCGGATAATCATCGACTGGAACGCGTGAGGTGGGAGCAGGCATGTTCGGACGCAGGAACCGGCATGGCTCCGAGGGCGGTGACCTCGAGCAGAGGGTCGCCGCTCTGGAGGAGGCCGTGCAGGAGAACCGGGCGCTCAACGTGCGCCTGGCCGAGCTGACCGACGTGGTGAGCGAGCTGCTGCTGCCCGTCGCCGCCCGCGACGAGGAGAGGTTGGAGGAGCTGCTGGGGAAGTACCGCGGGGACTTCTCGTGAGCACAGCCGGCGGCCCGCGCCGGGTGTTCCTCCACATCGGGCTCCCCAAGACCGGTACGACGTACCTCCAGCAGGTGGTCTGGGGCAACCGCGAGCGGCTGCGCGAAGCCGGCGTGCTCGTGCCGGGCTTCGGCCACCGCGAGCACCTCTGGGCCGCGCTCGACCTCCAGGAGCGGCCGCGGCTGGCCCGCCGCCACCCCGACGCCCCGGGCGCCTGGCAGCGGCTCGTCGACCAGGCGTCCGCCCACTCCGGCGACGTCCTGCTGACCCACGAGTTCTTCTGCGGCGCCAGCCGGGCGCAGGCGGCGCGTGCCGTCGCGAGCTTCCCCGGCGCCGAGGTGCACCTCGTGGTCACCGCTCGCGACGCCGCGAGCGTGGTGTCGGCGGGGTGGCAGGAGTCGGTCAAGAACGGCAGCACCGTCGACCTCGACTCCGTGATGGCGGGCACGGCGGCCGGCGGCCCGGAGTTCAGCATGCGCACCTGGGACCTCGCGGGCGTCCTCGAGCGGTGGACTCCCGACCTGCCGGGCGAGCGCGTCCACGTCCTCGTGATGCCCGGACCGGGGGAGCCGCGCGACCTGCACTGGCGCCACTTCGCCGAGGTGCTGGGCGTCGACCCCGACGCGGTCGACGCGCCCACCGAGGCCGCCAACCCGGCGCTCGGCATCGTGCAGATCGAGACGCTGCGGCTGGTCAACCGCCACCTGCCGTCGTACTCCGCCCACGACCGCGGTGTCTGGATCCGCGGCTACCTCGCCGAGGACCTGCTGGCACGGCAGCCGCGCGAGCGCGGCGGACTGCCCGAGCACCACCTGGCACGCTTCGCCGAGCTCGACCGCGCCGCCGTCGAGATCGTCACCGACCGCGGCTTCCACGTCCTGGGTGACCTCTCCTCCCTGGGGGTGGAGAGGGGGCCGGGCGGCGCGGGCCGGCTGCCCGGCACGGTCACCGCCGAGGAGCTTCTCGAATCGGCCTCCCGCCTGGTCGCTGATATCGTCGCAGACGTCCGCGCGAGCACGGGTGACGTGCCGCCGCGGACCCGGGGAAGTCACTGACCCGGGTGCCGAGGGGCACCCCGAGGGAGTTGTCGCGTGCGTTCCAAGTTCATTGCCCTGATCGCAGCCTGTGGCCTGACGGCCGCGCTGGTCGCGCCCGTCAGCGGGTCCTCGTGGGCCGGTGCCGGTCCTGCGGCGGGCGCCGCCGCGGCCGCGCAGCCGGCCGCCGCCGGCCTGGCCGCCGCGGCGGCACGCAAGCCCGGCAAGCCCAACAAGAAGTGGAAGGTCCCCGTCGGGACCAAGTTCAACAACCCGATGGTCCCGAAGGACCGCTTCGTCATCGAGCGCCACCTGCTCCGCGCGATCCGCAACACGCCGCGTGGCGAGAAGATCATCATCTCGGCCTACTCCCTCGACCGCGGCGCGTTCGCCGACGCGCTCATCCGCGCCAAGAAGCGCGGCGTCAAGGTGCAGGTGCTGCTCAACGACCACCTCGTCACCGGCGCGCAGGTCCGCATCCAGCGGGTGCTCGGCAACAACACCAAGAAGTCCAGCTTCCTCAAGCGCTGCGTGTCCGGCTGCCGCGCCGACGAGAACGAGTACAACAACCTGCACAGCAAGTTCTACCTGTTCAGCCGCACCGGTCGGAACCGCAACGTCGTCATGCTGGGCTCGCAGAACATGACGCTCAACGCGGTGCGCTGGCAGTGGAACGACCTCTGGACGACGGCCGGCAAGAAGACCCTGTTCGACCAGTTCGAGGCCCTCTTCAACGACATGCGCCCCGACTGGGACAAGCGCCGCGCCTCCTACACCTTCTGCGACAGCGGGCGGGTCTGCCCGGCCGGCGACATGCAGAAGTACCACAACGTCGTCTTCCCGCGGCACACGACGCCCACCAAGGACGTCGTCCTCGACATCCTCAACAACGTGCAGTGCGTCTACACCGACCCGGGCGGCTTCCAGAAGCGCACCATGCTGCGCCTGTCCATGCACACGATGCGCGGCGGCCGCGGCAACTACATCGCCGACAAGCTGCGCGACCTCTACGCCCAGGGGTGCAACCTCCGCGTCAACTACGGCCTGATGGGCTTCCACACCAAGCAGCACATCGGTGCGCCGACGGCCCGCGGCCGCGTGCCGCTGCGGTCGACCGGCTTCAACCTCCGCGACGACGTGCCGACGGGTGACCCCGAGATCGACAGCATGCCCGAGGCGATCGAGCGCTACACCCACCACAAGTACTTCGTGCTGCGCGGCTCCTACAAGGGCGTCATCGACAGCAACATCGTGTGGACCGGGTCGACCAACTGGTCGAGCCTCGGCACGCCGCAGGACGAGATCCTCTTCACCATCCACGGGCGTGGCGTGGTCCGCGACTACCTCGACAACTTCAACCTGATGTGGAAGAAGCCGTTCAGCCGCGACGCCTACACCACGACGTACTCGTCGTGGCGGATGGTCGACGGCCGCCGGGTCGGGGTGGACCCGATGGTGACCGTCGAGCCTGACGGGCTCCGCGGCGGCGGCTCCACCTGGGAGAACGACTGAGGGTCGGCCCTCAGCCCTCAGCCCTCCTGCTCGCCCGCGTCCTCGGCCGGCAGGAGGGACTCGGCCAGGCCGCGCACGGTCTCTTGGTCGGGCCCCTGCAGCACCACCGTGCTGCCCTTGAGGTCGTAGGCCAGGACGGACGCGCCGTCGTGGTCCCACGACGACCAGGGACCGGTGCCCCAGTCCGAGAGGTCCACGTCGTCGCCGGCGGTGAGGCCCGCCTCGGCGAGGACGTCGGCGGCCTTGCCCGGCATCTGGTCGAGGACCACCTCGCCGGTCGGCGCCGTGAACTCCATGCGCCACCACTGCGGGTCGGGCGTGTAGCCGCCGCCCATCGTCTCCCAGCCCTCGGGCAACACGGTCGGGACCATCGTGATGAGGTCGTCGTCGACCGCCCGGAGCGCGGCCTTCTTGTAGCGGGGCTCGAGCGCGGGCTCGTCGCCGAAGTCGACGGGGTCCACCGGCGCGGGGGACTCGCTCGCCGAGGGCGTCTCCGACGCGGCCGGGTCGTCGGCCGAGGAGCCGGTGTCGTCGCCGCACGCGCCGGCGAGCAGGACGAGGGAGACGCCGAGGGCCGGTCCGATCGCACGGTGCAGTCGCATGCCCCGAGTGTCTCACGCAGGCGTGTGACAACGGTCTCGGACGCGAGCCCTGCCCAGGTGAACGACCAGTAACTAGACTCCGAGCGATCCAGCCGCGAGCGCCCAGGAGCCATCACATGCCCCGCCTCTGCCAGACCGACGGCCTCTCCGAGGACCAGATCGAGATCCTCAAGGCCGTACGGCAGTTCGTGGACGAGCAGATCATCCCGGTGGCGCAGGAGCTCGAGCACGCCGACGAGTACCCCACCGAGATCATCGAGGGCCTCAAGGAGCTCGGGGTGTTCGGGCTGACGATCCCCGAGGAGTTCGGCGGGCTGGGGGAGTCGCTGCTGACCTACGCCCTCGTGGTCGAGGAGATCGCGCGGGGCTGGATGAGTGTCTCGGGCGTGATCAACACCCACTTCATCGTGGCCTACATGCTGATCCAGCACGGCACGGACGAGCAGAAGCAGAAGTACCTCCCGCGGATGGCGACCGGCGAGGTGCGGGGCGCGTTCTCGATGTCCGAGCCGGGGCTGGGCTCCGACGTGTCGGCGGTCTCGACCAAGGCCACGCGCGCGGAGGACGGGTCCTATGCCATCACGGGCCAGAAGATGTGGCTGACCAACGGCGCCACCTCCACGCTCGTCGCGGTGCTCACCAAGACCGACGAGGGCGCCGAGAGCGTCTACAAGAACATGACGACCTTCCTGGTGGAGAAGGAGGCCGGGTTCGGCGAGACCGCCCAGGGCATCACCGTGCCCGGCAAGATCGAGAAGATGGGCTACAAGGGCGTCGAGACCACCGAGCTCATCCTCGAGGGCCACCGGATCGCCGCCGACCAGGTCCTCGGTGGCGAGCCCGGCAAGGGGTTCTTCCAGATGATGGACGGCGTCGAGGTCGGCCGCGTCAACGTCGCGGCCCGTGCCTGCGGGCTGGCGTGGCGCGGCTTCGAGCTCGCCATCGCCTACGCCCAGCAGCGCAGGACCTTCGGCAAGCCGATCGCCGAGCACCAGGCCGTGCTGTTCCGGCTCGCGGAGATGGCCACCAAGGTCGAGGTCGCGCACACGATGATGGTCAAGGCCGCCCGCCTCAAGGACACCGGCCAGCGGATGGACGTCGAGGCCGGCATGGCCAAGATGGTCGCGAGCGAGTACGCCAACGAGGTGGTCGAGGACGCGTTCCGCATCCACGGCGGCTACGGCTACTCCAAGGAGTACGAGATCGAGCGCCTCATGCGCGAGGTCAAGTTCATGCTCATCGGCGAGGGCACGTCCGACATCCAGAAGATGATCATCGGCCGCAGCCTGCTCAAGGACTACCAGCTGCGCTGAGCGTCCGGGTCGGGCACCACGCCCTATTGGGCGACGGCCACACCGACGGGCATGCCCGCGGCCGCGTCCGCCGCGGCGAGGGCCTCGCTGGCCGCCTCGACCACGTCGGGGGACAGGACGTGCTCGATGGCCAGCGCGGAGGCGCCCAGCACGGCCGCCTCGCCACCCGCGCGGGACGTCACGATGCGCAGGTGCTCGGTGGCCAGCGGCAGGGAGCGCTGGTAGACCGACTCGCGGATCCCGGCGAGCAGGTGCTCGCCGGCGCCGGCGACCTGGCCGCCGATCACGACCACTGACGGGTTGATGAGGTTGACCATCGTGGCCACGATCTCGCCGATGTCGCGACCGGCCTGGCGGACGACGGCCATGGCGGGCTGGCTGCCGGAGCGGACCAGCTCGACCACGTCGCTGCCGGTCTCGGCCGGCTCGCCCTGGGCGCGCACGGCTGCGGCGAGCGCGGGCCCGGCAGCCACGGCCTCGAGGCAGCCGGAGTTGCCGCAGCGGCACGGCACGTCGTCGGCGCCGGGCACCCGCACGTGCCCGAGGTCGCCGGCCGTGCCCTGCGCGCCGCGCTGGAGGATCCCGCCGGAGACGATCCCGGCGCCGATGCCGGTGGCGACCTTGATGAGCACGAGGTCGTCGACGTCGCGCAGGTGCCGGCGCCGCTCGCCCAGCGCCATGATGTTGACGTCGTTGTCGACGAGCACCGGGACGGGGTAGTGCTGCTGGAGGTGGCCGGGGACGTCGTAGCGGTCCCACCCGGGCATGATCGGCGGGTTGATCGGCCGGCCGGTGGAGTGCTCGACCGGTCCGGGCAGGCCGATGCCGATCGCGGCGAGGTCCTCGATCGGTCGCTGGCTCGCCTCGACGAGGTCGCGCACCGACTCGACCACCCACGACAGCACCGCGTCCGGACCGTCGGCCACCGCGATGCGGGTGTCGACCTCGCCCAGGATCACGTCGTTGAGGTCGGTCAGCGCGGCGCGTGCGTGGGTGGCGCCGATGTCGACGCCCACGACCAGCTTGGCGGCGGCGTTCAGCGCGAAGAGGGCCGGCGGTCGGCCGCCGGTCGAGCGCGCGCCGCCGTAGGGCGCGACCAGCCCGAGCCGCGTCAGCGTGTCGATCCGCGCGGTGACGGTGGAGCGGGCGAGGCCGGTCGCCTCGGCCAGCTGGGCCCGGGTCCACGGTCTTCCGTCGCGGAGGAGATCGAAGAGTTCACCCGTGCGCACGGAGTGAGTCAAGCACATGCAGCGCTTTCCGCAATAGAGGTGAGTCTTTTGACGGGTGCTCGACAAAAGCGGGTGACGCATGCCACAGTTCTGCCCGTGTCCTCCTCACATGAGCCTGTGCGGGGCGAGGGCGGGCCGGTCAGCGGCGCGTCCGCGTCGGCCGGCGCTCCTCGATCCTCCTCGACCCCGCTCCTCGAGATGCGCGGCATCGTCAAGCGGTTCCCGGGCGTGCTCGCGCTGGGCGGCGTCGACCTCGACGTGCGCGCCGGCGAGGTGCACTGCCTGCTGGGGCAAAACGGTGCCGGCAAGTCGACCCTCATCAAGGTGCTGTCCGCCAGCTACCAGCCCGACGAGGGCGAGATCCTCTGGGAGGACCGACCGGTCACGCTCACCACGACCCAGTCGGCGATGAAGCTGGGCATCTCCACGATCTACCAGGAGCTCGACCTCGTGCCGGGCCTCACCGTCGCGGAGAACATCTTCCTCGGCCACGAGCTGTCCTCGGCGGGCATGATCC
Organism: Nocardioides renjunii; assembly: GCF_034661175.1. Classification (NCBI taxonomy): domain Bacteria; kingdom Bacillati; phylum Actinomycetota; class Actinomycetes; order Propionibacteriales; family Nocardioidaceae; genus Nocardioides; species Nocardioides renjunii. The sequence continues at coordinate 1,189,761 of NZ_CP141058.1, forward strand.
AGCGCGGCCAGACCAACCGCGCGGCAGCCGACCTGCTCGCGCGCCTCGGGCACGGCGAGATCCCCGCGACCCGGGAGGTCGGCCGGCTCACCCCCGCCGCCCAGCAGATCGTCAGCATGGCCCGCGCGCTCTCGCAGGACACCCGCCTGCTCATCCTCGACGAGCCGTCGGCCGTCCTCGACCAGGGCGAGGTCGACAACCTGTTCCGCGTCATCCGCGACCTCACCGCCGAGGGCGTGGCCGTCGTCTACATCTCCCACCGGCTCGAGGAGATCCGCCAGATCGGCGACCGCATCACCGTGCTCAAGGACGGCAGCACCGTCGCCTCGGGCCTCGCGGTGGCAGACACCCCGACCGCCGACCTCATCAAGCTGATGACGGGGCGCTCGATCGAGTACGTCTTCCCCCCGCGCTCCGGCACCGCGCCGGTCTCGGGCCAGCCCGTCCTCGAGGTCAGCGGCCTCGAGCTCCCCGGCGTCTTCTCGGGTGTCGACCTGAGCGTCCACGCGGGCGAGATCGTCGGCCTCGCCGGGCTCGTCGGCGCCGGCCGCTCCGAGATCCTCGAGACCGTCTACGGCGCACGCCGTCCCTCCGCCGGCACCGTGCGCGTCAACGGGCGCGAGCTGCGCCGCGGGTCGGTCCCCGCCGCCGTGAAGGCCGGACTCGGTCTGGCCCCGGAGGAGCGCAAGAGCCAGGGCCTGCTGCTCGACCAGGCCGTCTACAGCAACATCACCATCTCGACGCTGGGCCGCTTCGCCCGCCTGAGCTTCCTGGACAGCGGCGAGGAACGCCGCCGCGCCAAGGAGGTCACCGAGTCGCTCGACGTACGCCCCGCGGGCGTCGACCGGCTGGTCCGGCTGCTCTCGGGCGGCAACCAGCAGAAAGTCGTCCTCGCGCGCTGGCTGCTCCGGGAGTGCCAGGTGCTGCTGCTCGACGAGCCCACCCGGGGCGTCGACGTCGGCGCCCGCGCCGAGATCTATGCCGTCGTCCGTGCGCTGGCCGACTCCGGCGTCGCCGTCGTCGTCGTCTCGAGCGAGGTCGAGGAGGTGCTCGGGCTCGCGGACCGGGTGCTGGTGGTCCGCGAGGGCCGAGTCGTGCACGAGGGACCGTCGAGCGAGATCGACGAGTCCCGTGTCCTTGATCTGGTCATGAAAGGAACTGCCGCATGAGCGAGCACCACACGAGTCCCGGGGCCCACGAGGCGCCCGACCTGGGTGCCGTGGAGAACACCGTGGCTCCGTCCGGCGACACCATCAAGGTGGAGCAGGCCGCCGCCGAGAGCGAGTCGGCCAACCGGGGCGCGGGACTGATGAGCGGCCCCTTCGGGCGCAACCTCGGCCTCGTCGTCGCGCTGCTGATCATCTGCGTCGTCGGCGTCGCCACCACCGGTGACCGCTTCGCCAGCATCGACAACGTCCTGACGATCCTGCGCTTCGCGTCCATCGTCGGGGTCGTCAGCATCGGCATGACCTTCGTCATCATCGGCGGCGGCATCGACCTGTCCGTCGGTGCGATCCTCGCGCTCGCGTCCGTGTGGGCGACCACCTTCGCCACGCAGACGATGGCCACCGACACCCACTGGCTGGTCATGGTCTTTGTGGCCATGGCGGTGGGCGGGGCCTGCGGGCTGATCAACGGCGTGCTGATCGCCTACGGCAAGATCGTCCCCTTCATCATGACGCTCGCCATGCTGGCGTCCGCGCGCGGACTGGCGGAGATCATCTCGGAGCGACGCACCCAGATCGTCACCGTCGAGGGGTTCCGCGACGTCTTCACGGCCGACATCCTTGGCGTCCCGATCCTGGTGGTCATCTTCGCGGTCGTGTCGGTCGGCGGGTGGGTGCTGCTCAACCGCACCACGTTCGGTCGGCGCACCCTGGCCGTCGGCGGCAGCCCCGAGGCGGCACGGCTCGCGGGCATCAACGTCAACCGGCACACGATGATGCTCTACGTGCTGGTCGGGCTCTGCTGCGGCCTCGCGGCCCTCATGTTCATCGGCCGCACGTCCACCGGCAGCTCGACGCACGGCACGCTCATCGAGCTCGACGCCATCGCCGCCGTCGTCATCGGCGGCACGCTGCTCACCGGCGGGCGCGGCACCATCGTCGGCACCGTGTTCGGCGTCCTCATCTTCAGCACCCTGAGCAACGTCTTCGTCCTCAACAACCAGGACAGCTCCACGCAGGCGGTCGCCAAGGGGATCATCATCGTCGTCGCCGTGCTGCTCCAGCAGCGGCTGGCCCGGCGTACGACCTCGACCTAGCACGCCCACGGCTCGGGCCACACCACCGCACCACAGGCACCACCGCAGCACCGCAGCACCGCAGCACCGCAGCACCGCACGACCGCACCACCTGGAGCAGCATCCACCGCTCGGTTCAGCACGGCACCCATCCCAGAAACAAGGAGCACACCCCATGCGACTGCGCACCACTTCCCGACGGCAGCAGAGCCGCCGCTACCCCGGCCTCGTGGTCGGCGCGGTCGCCGTCCTCGCCCTGACGGCCTGCACCGGCAGCGCCGAGGACGCCTCGAACGACGAGGACAGCAGCAGCGACGCCGCCCCGGCCGCCGCCGCCGGCAGCAACGACGAGGAGGGTGACACGGTCACCATCGGCTTCTCGGCGCCCGCCGCCGACCACGGCTGGATGGCCGCCATCACCAACAACGTCCGCGACCTCGCCGAGGAGTACCCCGACCTCGACCTGCAGATCGCGGAGGGCACCAACGACGTCAACCTGCAGATCAGCCAGGTCGAGACCTTCATCAACGACGGCGTCGACGCCATCGTGCTGCTGCCCTTCGACGGCGCGGCGATGACCCCCGTCGCGATGCAGGCCATGGAGGCCGGCATCCCGGTCATCAACGTCGACCGCGAGTTCGACGACCCCAACGCCGCCCGCGTCACCGTGCTCGGTGACAACTACGGCATGGGTGTCTCCGCCGGCCAGTACGTCTGCGAGCAGGCCGGTGGCAACGAGGACGCCATCGTCGCCGAGATCGCCGGCATCGACTCGCTGCCGCTGACCCAGGACCGCAGCCAGGGCTTCGAGGACGCGCTGTCCGAGTGCGGCCTCGACGTCGACGCCCGCCAGGCGGCCGAGTTCACCGTCGAGAGCGGCGAGGAGGTCGCGTCCAACCTGCTGCAGGCCGAGCCGAAGATCGACTTCCTGTGGAACCACGACGACGACCAGGGCGTCGGCGTCCTGGCCGCCATCGAGAACGCCGGTCGCGACGAGTTCGTGATGGTCGGTGGCGCCGGCTCGGCCAACGCCATGCGCTCGATCCAGGAGGACAGCGGTGTCCTCAAGGCGACCGTCATCTACCCGTCGACGCAGGGCGCCGACGGCGTCAAGCTGGCCCGCCTGCTCGTGCAGGAGAAGGCCATGGGCGACCTGGTCGAGGTCGAGGTGCCCCGCATGGTGCAGCTCTACGCACCGGTCGTGACGTCGGAGAACGTCGACCAGTTCATCGACTCGGCCTTCGAGTCCTGACAGACCCGCGGCGGCTCCCGGTCCTCCGGGAGCCGCCGCGGTCCTCCGTCCCCGACCGGGACGGATCGCTCGACCGATCCTGATCGCTCCACCGAACTCGTACGAGGAGTCCGATGACCACCACCTCCGACGGCACCGGCGACCTCGCGGTCGGCATGGTCGGCTACGCCTTCATGGGCGCCGCCCACTCGCAGGCCTGGCGCAGCGCGCCCCGATTCTTCGACCTGCCGATCCGCCCGCGGATGAGGGCCCTCGCCGGCCGCGACGCCGGCCGCGTCGCCGCGGCCGCCGACCGCCTGGGCTGGGAGTCCACCGAGACGTCCTGGAAGGCGCTGGTCGCCCGCGACGACATCGACCTCGTCGACGTCTGCACCCCCGGCGACACCCACGCCGAGATCGCCATCGCGGCGCTGGAGGCGGGCAAGCACGTCCTGTGCGAGAAGCCGCTGGCCAACACGGTCGAGGAGGCCGAGGCGATGGTGCGCGCCGCCGAGGCCGCCGCCGCCCACGGCGTCCGGTCGATGGTCGGCTTCACCTACCGCCGCGTCCCCGCGATCGCCCTCGCCCGCCAGCTCGTCAGCGAGGGACGGCTCGGGACGCTGCACCACGTCCGCGCGCAGTACCTCCAGGACTGGATCGTCGACCCGGAGGCGCCGATGTCGTGGCGCCTCGACAAGTCGCAGGCCGGCTCCGGCGCGCTCGGCGACATCGGCGCCCACATCATCGACCTGGCGCAGTTCATCACCGGCGACAGCATCCGCCGGGTCTCGGGCCGGCTGCGGACCTTCGTCGAGGAGCGCCCGCTGCCCAGCGAGCACTCGGGGCTGTCCGGGACGGCCGGGACGGGGACCGGCACGGTCACCGTCGACGACGCCGCGACGTTCCTCGCCGAGTTCGACGGGGGAGCGATGGGGGTCTTCGAGGCGACCCGCTTCGCCAACGGCCGCAAGAACGCGATCCGGGTCGAGATCAACGGCTCCGCCGGCAGCCTCGCCTTCGACTTCGAGGACATGAACATCCTGCACTTCTTCGACGGCACCGAGGACGCCGGCACCGCCGGCTTCCGGCGCATCCTGGTCACGGAGGCGCAGCACCCCTACGTCGAGGCGTGGTGGCCGCCGGGCCACCTCATCGGCTACGAGCACGGCTTCACCCACCAGGTCGTCGACCTCGTCAACGACATCGCCGCCGGCAACGACCCGGCTCCGTCCTTCGCCGACGGCCTCCGCGTGCAGCGGGTCCTCGCCGCGGTGGAGACGAGCTCCGACACCAACGCCTGGCAGGACATCCCCCGCTGAGCGGCGCCCCGCCGGCCACCATCAGCAGACGACGACCAAGGAGCGACCGATGACCCGACCCATCACCCTGTTCACCGGCCAGTGGGCCGACCTGCCGTTCGAGGAGGTCTGCAAGCTGGCCTCGGGCTGGGGCTACGACGGCCTCGAGATCGCCTGCTGGGGCGACCACTTCGACCCCTGGGCCGCGGTCGAGGACGACGGCTACGTCCCGGCGAAGCGCGAGATGCTGGAGAAGCACGGCCTGCAGGTGTTCGCCATCAGCAACCACCTCAAGGGCCAGGCCGTCTGTGACGACCCGATCGACGCGCGCCACCGCGACATCCTGCCCGACCGGATCTGGGGCGACGGCGACGCCGAGGGCGTGCGCCAGCGCGCCGCCGAGGAGATGAAGATGACCGCCCGGGCCGCGCGCAAGCTCGGCGTCGACGTGGTCGTCGGCTTCACCGGCTCCTCCATCTGGAAGTACGTCGCGATGTTCCCGCCGGCCTCGCAGGCCCTGGTCGACGCCGGCTACCAGGACTTCGCCGACCGCTGGAACCCGATCCTCGACGTCTTCGACAGCGAGGGCGTGCGCTTCGCGCACGAGGTGCACCCCTCCGAGATCGCCTACGACTACTGGACGACCGTCGCCGCCATGGAGGCCATCGGGCACCGCGAGGCGTTCGGCCTCAACTGGGACCCCAGCCACTTCGTGTGGCAGGACCTCGACCCGGTCGGGTTCCTCTGGGACTTCAAGGACCGGATCTACCACGTGGACTGCAAGGACGCGAAGAAGCAGGTCGGCAACGGCCGCAACGGGCGCATGGGCTCCCACCTGGCGTGGGCCGACCCGCGACGCGGCTGGGACTTCGTCTCGACGGGCCACGGTGACGTCCCCTGGGAGCAGTGCTTCCGGATGCTCAACACGATCGGCTACGACGGGCCCATCTCCGTGGAGTGGGAGGACGCCGGGATGGACCGCCTGGTCGGAGCGCCCGAGGCGCTCGAGTTCGTGCGCCGCCTGGCCTTCGACGCCCCCACGGCGGCCTTCGACGCGGCCTTCAGCACGCAGTCGTAGGGCTGATCGCCCCTAGACTCCGCGCATGAGGGGCTTCCGGGCGAAGGACGCGGACCGCGACCGGTTCGTCGAGCTGATCGAGGCGGCGTACGTCGACGGCCAGCTCGGCGCCGAGGACCGCGACCTGCGGGTGAGCCGGGCCCTGACGGCCGAGACGCTCGACGAGCTCCAGACGCTGACGCGCGACCTGCAGCTGCCGGAGGGCCACGTCCCTCCGGCAGCCCCGAGCCGGACGCCGGTCCGGGCGCTGTCCCGACCCTCGTCCGGCGCGCGTGGGGTGCTGGTCGGGCTGGTCGTGTTCGTCGTGCTGGTCGCGGTGGGGGTCACCGGGGTGGTGGCCCTGGCGATGTTCGCGGTGAGCGGTGGCCCGGACGCCACGACGTCGACCGTGGTCGACCCGGCACCGGCCGTGCCCGGGCGGGACCCGGCGGTCGGGCAGCCGGGGCCCCCATCGTTCGAGCTGACCCCGGCCGGGGTGCGCGGCTTCCTGCGCGACTACGAGGCGGAGTTCGACACGCTCGACGCCTTCGAGACCGGCCTCTACCCCGAGCACGCCTGGGCCTTCGTGCCGGTGCGGGGCGCGCGGCCCCGCTACGAGCGCTGGTCCTTCGACGGCGCCTGGAGCCGGCAGTCGGACGCGTCGGCCGTGCGCGACGGGAGCCCGGTCGTCGACCTCGGCGCTCTCGACGTGCGCCGCCTCTTCGCCAACATCGACACCGCCCAGAAGACGCTCGACGTGCCGCGCGGCGAGCTCACGCACGTGCTGGTCAACTCGTGGATGGAGGCGAGACCGTCGGTCAACATCTACGTCGCCAACCGCTTCGACGAGAGCGGCTACCTCAGGACCACGCTGGCCGGCGACGTCGTCCGCGCCTACCCCTACGGCGGGTGACCGATCCCACGTGACGCCAGCCGTCCGTCCGTCGCGGGTTGCGGCACCATGTCCGCCATGACCGCACACGCAGCGAAGACCGACCCCGGCCGTTTCTTCGAGGACTTCGCCGTCGGCCAGGTCATCGACCACGCCACCCCGCGCACCGTCACCGAGGGCGACCGGGCGCTCTACGGCGCGATCTACCCGACCCGCTTCGCGATCGCGTCGTCGGCGGAGTTCGCCGCGTCGGTCGGGCTCGTGCCCCACCCGGTCGAGGAGCTGGTCGGCTTCCACGTCGCCTTCGGCAAGACGGTCCCCGACGTCTCGCTCAACGCCGTCGCCAACCTCGGCTACGCCGAGTGCCGCTTCCACGCCCCGGTCGTGCCGGGCGACACGCTGCGGACGCGCTCGGAGGTCATCGGCCTCAAGCAGAACTCGAACGGGAGGACGGGCGTCGTGTGGGTGCGGTCCACGGCGACCAACCAGCGCGGCGAGGTCGTCGTCGACTGGGCCCGCTGGGTGATGGTGCACAAGCGGTCGGCCGACGCGCCGGCGCCGGAGACCGTCGTGCCCGCCCTCGCGGACGTCGTCCGTCCCGAGGACCTCGTCGTCCCGGCGGGCCTCGACCTGACGTCGTACGACGTCGCTGCCGCCGGCGGCGCGCACCTGTTCGACGACTACGAGGTGGGGGAGCGGATCGACCACGTCGACGGCGTGAGCCTCACCGACGCCGAGCACATGATGGCCACCCGGCTGTGGCAGAACACCGCGAAGGTCCACTTCAGCACCGACGCCCGCCCCGACGGCCGGCGGCTGGTCTACGGCGGGCACGTCATCTCCCTCGCGCGCGCCCTGTCGTTCAACGGCCTCGCCAACGCCCAGCTCGTCGCCGCGATCAACGCCGGCGCGCACGTCGCGCCAGCCTTCGCCGGCGACACGGTCTACGCCTGGTCCGAGGTCCTCGAGAAGGCACCCGTCGACGCTCCCGGCGTGGGTGCGCTGCGGCTCCGCCTCGTGGCCACCCGGGGCCGCGACGAGTCGATGACCCTGCGCGGCGAGGACGGCAGGCACGCCGACGGCGTCCTGCTCGACCTGGACTACTGGGCGTTCATCCCGCGCTGACCCTCGATCAGCTGCGCGAGGGCTCCGGGTCGGGCACGGTGCGGGCCAGCAGCTCGGCGGCGATGAGCTCGAGCGCGTCGTCGAGCGCCTCGGGCGGAGCCACGCCCAGCCGGTCGAGGACCACGGTCGCGGCGTCGAGCAGCTCGGCGTCGTCGGCCTCCTCGGGCGTGCGCCCCGCGAGCGGGGCGGCGGGCAGGAGGTCGTCCAGGTCGCCGACGACGTCGTAGGACCGCTCGCCGAGCGTGGCGACCATGGCCTCCGCGCGCTCGCGCACCCACTCGTGGTGCTTCGCGGGGAGGACGAAGGGCTCCGCGGGTGCGCTGCCAGCGAGCACGTCGCGGGTGAAGGCGCCCTTGCGGTAGCGCGTCACGTCGAGCGAGCGGCGCTCGCGCGGGAAGCGGTCGTTGACCCGCCGCAGCAGCTCGGCCTCGACGATGCCGATCGAGTCGTTGGGGAGGCGCGGGACGGTGTCGAGGCCGGTGACCTCCACGCCGAGCACCGTGCCGGCGCGACGCCACAGCTCGTCGCGGGGCGCGCCGGACGGGGGGACCGTGACCAGGTGGACGCGCTCGTCGGGCAGGCCCACGGTCCAGCGGTCGAGGATGGCCGGGACGTCCTGGTAGCGCCAGAACTTCTGCTCGCCGTCGCCGCGACGGGCGGAGCCGAGGAACCTGCCGAAGGGCTGGCGCGCCCCCTGCTTGACGCGCTGCTGCCAGGCCGACGGGAGCACCCGGCCGAGGTCGCGCACGGTCAGCACGAGGTGCACCTCGTCGGCGACGGCGGCGAGCCGGTCGAGCGCGCCGGCAGCGGCCTCGGGAGGGGAGTCGGAGAAGTGCTCGTGGCTGATCAGCACGTCGTCGCTCCACTCACCGGACCGCTCGAGGAGCCGGTCCCAGGTCCGCAGCTGCTCCTCGTCGAGGCGGCTGACGAGCGCGTCCATGCCCTTGACGACGGCGGCCGCGACGAAGTGGTCGCGCATCACCGCGCCCGGGAGGAGCAGCCCGCGGTGCCGCAGCGTCTCGCGGTGCTGCCACCACAGGTCGTGCAGGTAGGTGGTCCCGGACTTCGCGGTGCCGACGTGGAGGAACGCACGGCGGGCCATGCCGGTGACCCTACTGGGTGCGGCAGACTCGCCCCGTGGCCTGGGATCGCGACTTCTTCTACGACACCTACCCCCGGGCGGAGGCCGCGTTCGGGGAGCGCCTCGACGAGAGCCTGGACCCGCGCGGGCCGTCGGTGCTGCTGCAGATGGTGCGCGAGCTGGACCTGCAGCCGGACAGCCGGGCGGTCGACGTCGGCTGCGGCGAGGGCGGTCACGCGTTCCGCCTCGCCACCCACTTCGGCTTCCGGGTGCTGGGCATCGACCCCGTCCAGCGCCACCTCGACCTGGCCCGCGAGGCCCGCCGCGACGAGGTGCCCGACATCGCGGCGCGCGTCTCCTTCGAGCGCGGGTCGGCGACGCGGATCCCCGTGCCGGACTCCTCCCAGGACCTGGTGTGGTGCCGCGACGTGATGGTCCACGTCGACGACCCCGCCGAGGCGTACGACGAGTTCGCCCGGGTGCTGCGCCCCGGTGGCCACGTCGTCGGCTACCAGGCGGTCGCCACCGACCTGCTCGCCCCCGAGGAGGCCGACTGGCTCTTCGAGGTGATGGGGGTGGTGCCCGGCTCGGCGGACTGGCGCGTGCTCGACGCGGCGATCGCCGGCTCGGGGCTCGAGGTCGTGGACACGATCGACCTGGCCGGCGAGTGGGGGGAGTGGTCGCAGGAGCAGGACGGCCGCGCCGCGCGGGCGCTGCTGCACCTGGCTCGGCTGCTCCGCGCGCCCGACCGCTACCGCGCCGAGTTCGGCGACGCGGCGTACGACGTGATGCTCGGCGACTGCCGGTGGCACGTCTACCGGATGATGGTTAAGCTCGCCGGCCGCATCGACGTGCTGCGGGCGCCCGATCGCCGATGAGGTCGGCTTAACCGCTCGACCGGGGTCGACGTCTTTGGCAGGGTGGCAGTCCGCACCACGAGGCCGCACGCGACCCCTTTGATCCAGGAGGACCCATGCCTGACCAGGACCCCAACGCAGACATCAAGGCGAAGATGCGGGAGGCCCTCGATCGCAAGAAGGGGCACCACCACCCCGACGACAGCGCCGGCTCGCGCGAGAAGGCGCACGGCTCGGAGGTCAGCGACAAGAACGTCGCGAAGCCGATGCACCGCCGCAAGGCCGGGGGCGGCGGGGTCTGAGACCCGCTCCGACCTAGGACCGCGACGCGCCGGCGGACGACCCCGCGGGGTTCTCGTCCGCCGGCGCGAACGCCCTCGCCAGCCAGAACAGGGCCACGACCATGACCAGCGGCACCGCGAACCCCACCCGCAGGGAGCCGGCGCCGACCGCGCCCGTCATCACCGCCCCGAGCAGCGCCCCGGCGTAGTTGAACTGGTTGAACCGCGCCACGACGGCGTCCACCCGGGCCTGCCGGGTCGCCGGGTCCGCGTCGCGCCCGGCTAGCGCGGCGGCCGCGGAGAAGCTCAGCGGCGCCACGACCGCGACGCCGCAGCCGAGCAGCGTGAATCCGACGACGGCCACCGGCCACGACGGGGCGGCGACGACCACGACGAGGGCGACGAACGCGATGGCGGCGCCCGCGCGCAGCAGCCGCACGGCGCCGACCTCCTCGGTGAGCCGGTCGCCGACCAGCCGCACCAGGCCGCTCGCGACCAGGTAGGGCAGCGTGGCGAGCGCGACGAGGTCCTCGGGTGCGCCGAACTCGTCGTCCAGGTAGACCGGTCCCCACGTGGCGGCGGCCGTGTCGACGGTGTAGAACGCCACCAGCGCCAACCCGACCATCACGATCGCCCGCCAGGGGACGTCGGTCTGGGTCGACGTGGCCGCCTCGCCGTGGTCCCGGGCGAGGTAGGGGGCAGCGGAGGCCAGGACGGGCAGCGCCGCCAGCAGCGCGACGGCCGACCACGGCACGTCGCCCGTGCCGAGGGTGATCAGCGCACCGATGACCCCGCCGAGGGTCCAGGCGCCGTGGCAGGACGGCAGCACCACCCGGCCGAGCCGGTGCTCGAGCGCCACGGCCTGCATGTTGCCGGTGGCGTCCACCAGGCCCAGCCCGACGCCGTACGTCGCCAGCCCTAGCACGAAGACGACGGTCGAGGGGGCGAGCACGGCCACCGCGACGCCCGCGGCGAGGGCGAGCAGACCGGCGCGCAGCACGGTCGCGCTGTCGAGGCGCGGGGCCAGCCGCTCGGCCACCAGCGAGCCGACCCCCGCCAGGAGCACCATCATCAGCAGCACCCCGGACAGGGCCAGCTCGCCGAGGTCCCACCGGTCCTGGATGCGCGGCAGCCGGGTGGTGAGGCTGATGAAGACCAGGCCCTGCACCAGGAACGCCGCGGAGATCGCCAGGCGGGCCCGCCGCAGGTCTGCAGTCATGGCGAGCATGGTGGCAGGCCGACCTCCCGCGCGTGGCAGACTCGCGGCATGTCGTCAGCCGAGGGAGCCGAGCTCTGGGTCGTCCGCCACGGCGAGACCGAGTGGAGCCGCGACGGCAGGCACACCTCGACCACCGACCTGCCGCTCACCGACGTGGGGGAGCAGGCCGCCGTCTCGCTGGCGACCCGGCTGGCCGAGGTGGAGTTCGACCTCGTCCTGACGAGCCCGCGCCGGCGCGCCCGTCGTACGGCCGAGCTGGCCGGCTTCCCCGAGGCGCAGGTCGACGAGGACCTCGTCGAGTGGGGCTACGGCGACTACGAGGGCGTCACGACCGCGGAGATCCGCGAGACGGTGCCGGGCTGGACGGTGTGGACGCACCCGAGCCCGGGCGGCGAGAGCGCCGACGAGGTGTCCGCCCGCCTCGACCGCGTCGTGGAGCGGACCCGGCGGCACGGGCGCAGCCTGGTCTTCGCCCACGGCCACTCGCTGCGGGTGCTGACCGCGCGCTGGCTCGAGCAGCCGGCCGACGAGGGGCGCTTCTTCAAGCTCGACACCTCCACCATCTCGGTCCTCGGGTTCGAGCGCGAGCACCCGGCGCTGCTGAAGTGGAACAGCTGACCGTGCGGATCGACCTCCACACGCACTCCCGGGCCAGCGACGGCACCGACACCCCCGGCGACCTCGTCCGGGAGGCGAGGGCCGCCGGGCTCGACGTCGTCGCGCTCACCGACCACGACGCGATGTCGGGCTGGGCGGAGGCGCAGCAGGCCGCCGACGAGGTCGGCATCACGCTGGTGCCCGGTCTCGAGGTCAGCACCGCCTACCACCACCGCGGCGTGCACCTGCTCGGCTACCTCCCCGACCCGGCCCATCCGCCGCTCGTCGCCGCGCTCGACCGGATCCTGGCCGGGCGCACGGCGCGGACGCCGGCCATCGTCGACGCGCTGCGCCGGCACGGGATCGGCATCACCGAGGAGGACGTACGCCGCGAGGCGGGCGGGTCCGTGGCGGCCGGCCGGCCGCACGTGGCCGACGCCCTCGTGCGGCTCGGCGTCGCGACCGACCGCACGCAGGCCTTCGACGAGTTCCTCAACCCGGGCCGGCCCGGCTACGCCAACCGCTACGCCGCGCCGCTGGAGGAGATGGTGCCGATCATCACCGCCGCGGGCGGAGTGACGGTGATCGCCCACCCGTGGGGGAGGAGCGGGCGCTCCGTCCTCGACGTTGATGACTTCGCCCTCCTCAAGGACCTCGGGCTCGCCGGGATCGAGGTGGACCACCAGGACCACGACGCCGCCACGCGCGCCGAGCTGCGCGGCATCGCGCGCGACCTCGACCTCGTCGTCACCGGCAGCAGCGACCACCACGGGCTCGGCAAGGTCGACCACGACCTCGGGGTCAACACGACCGACCCGGAGCAGTACGAGCGGCTGATGTCCCTGGTCGCCTCCCGCACGTGAACGGCCCCCTGCCCGACCGGGTCCTCGTCTACGGCGTCACCGGCAGCGGCAAGAGCACGGCCGCCCTCGCCATCGGTGCGCGGACCGGGCTGCCGGCCACCCTCGTCGACGAGCTGACCTGGCTGCCCGGCTGGGTGCCGGTCGAGGAGGCGGTGCAGCGGGAGCTGATCGGCGCGATCGTCTCCGAGGACCGGTGGGTGCTCGACTCGGCGTACGGCGCCTGGCTCGACCTCGTCCTGCCGCACGCCCAGCTCGTCGTCGGCCTCGACTACCCCCGGTGGCTGTCCTTCGCCCGGCTGGTGCGCCGCACCGTCTCGGGCGCGGTCACCAAGGAGCTGCGCTGCAACGGCAACGTGGAGAGCTGGCGCAACATGGTCAGCAGCGACTCCATCCTCCTCTGGCACTTCCGGTCCTTCGCCCGCAAACGGGCCCGCATGCGCGCGTGGGCCGCGGACCCGAAGGGTCCGGAGGTGCTGCTGTTCTCGCACCCGCGCGAGCTGGCGGCGTGGATGGAGGGGCTGGGCCCGGGCTGAGGCGTCGCGCCCGGACGTCATGCGGACGGGGCAGGCCGTTGCCCCGTGCGCATGACGTCAGGTGGGCTGCCACACGTCCGCCACGGCACGACGGGTCAGCGCCTTGCCCGCGGGCGCATGTAGGCGTCGATGCGCTCCTGCAGGTGCCCGGCAAGACCGTCGACCGCGAGCAGCGAGGGAAGGAGGGCCGGCTCCACGGTCAGGGCGCGGAACAGCGTCGCCACGGTGATGCCGTGGTCGGGCCGCTCGACCACGGCCACGGTGTCGCCGGCGCGCAGCAGTCCTTCCTGGAGGACGCGGAGGTAGACGCCGGGCCGTCCCTCCCTCGTGAACCGCTTGACCCACGCGCTGGGGTCGTAGCCCGTGCGCTGCATCCACGTCTTGAAGTCGTTGCACGGCGTCCGGACCGATGCCACCTCCAGGACGACGTCACCGATCCGCCAGCGCTCCCCGAGCAGGCACTGGCCCTGGTCGATCCCGACGGTGGTGAGGTTCTCGCTGAACTGCCCGTCGCCGATGCTCCTGCCCAGCTGGGCCGCCCAGTGGTCGAGGTCCTCGCGCGCGTACGCCGACACGGCGCGGTCGGGGCCGCCGTGGTTCGCCGTGTCGAACACTCCGTCGCCGCGCAGCCCGCTGCTGGTGACCGGCACGGCGCCGGTGGCCGGCGCCTTGTCCATCCCGGTGGCGCCGAGCCCGGCCCAGGGCGCCGGCCGCGGCAGGCCGACGTTGACTGACGCGACGTGCGGCACGACGTCCTCGCGGATCACGGTCCCCCCTTGCCCGGCGTGCGGCACGCCTGCGCCGAGCCGTACCCCACCACACCCGGACGGATGCCGGCGTGCGCCTACCCTAGGAGCTCACCTGCCTCGGGGGTTCCCGTGCACCTGCTCCGCCTGCTCTCCGCTCCTGCCCTTGTCGGCGTCGCTGCCTCCCTCGTCACGCCGTCGCCCGGTGCGGTCGCCGCGGTGGAGGACGCCTGGCGCCCGCTGCAGGACGCGGGGGGTGCCACCGTCGCCGTGGCGCTGGAGGACGGGACGACCGCGCTCCTCAGCGTCGGCGGACCCGACGACGCGACCATCTTCGACCAGCGCCGCACCGCCGACGGCACCCTGCTGCCTCCGACCCTGGTGGCGTCCGTCGAGCGCGCCAAGAGCTGCCGCCCGGCCGAGGCCGTCACCGCGCGGGGCAGCTTCGCGGTCGCCGTGGAGTGCCGGACGAAGACCGGCGAGGACGACCCGCCCGCCACCCTGGTCGAGCTGGTGTGGACCCAGGACGACGGCTGGGTGACGCGCGTCGAGCCGGAGGCCGAGCTCGGGTCGCTCGACTACTCGGCGGGGGGCCAGTACGTCGCCTTCGCGACCAACAGCGAGTACGGCGAGCCGCACCACGTGACGAGCTACCACCCCGACCTCGGCTGGCGGGACCTCACCCGTGACGAGCTCGGCCTGACCGGGGACGACATCGTCGCCGCGATCAGCGACTCCGGCAACGTGGTCGCCGTGCGCGGTGCCGGCTTCGAGGACGAGCCCGGCTACTGGTTCGGTGGCCGGCTCGTCGTCGAGACGTACGACGACGCGGCGGGCACCTGGACGCGACGGCTCGACCGCAGCCACCCCGACGGCGGCATCGACCCGCTGGCGGTGGACCTCGTCGGGCGTCGGTTCACCGCGACGATCGTCCGGTCCCGGTCGACGGGCGAGCTCGACGGCCTCGACGACCGGGTCGTCGTCCTGTCGGGCCGGCCGGGCGACCCGCGATCGTCCTCGGCGTCCCGCTGGAGCCGCTGGGTCCTCACCGGCTCGGCGGCCACCACGCGAGCGGGTGTCGCCGTCGCGTCGTGGCACGCCGTCGACCGCCGGGGGACCGCCAAGCCGTGGCTGGCGACGTGGGCCCCGAAGCGCCCGAGACCGTCCGTGACGGACCTCCGCTGGCGCACGACCCTGACCGACGGTGCGATCTTCGGTCGGGCCATGGACGTCTCGGTCAGCGCGAACGGCCGCGGCGCCCTCGCGTACGTCCGGCACCCCCGCGAGGACAGCTCGTGGACGGTGGCGGGCGAGTCGTTCCGGGTCGCGCGCGACGGGCGCCTGACCGACCGGGTGCCGGCGACGTGGGCGCGTCCGGCCGACACGATCGTCACCTCGGTGGCGAGCGCGCGGACCGCCAGCATCACGCTCGGGGGCATGGTCGGCTCGGAGTTCCCGACGCTCGAGACGAGCTACAGCACCCTGCCCTGAGCCCTCAGCGACGCCCGACCGACTGCGTCAGCCGCAGCACCCGGTTGGGGATGGCGCGTGTGAGCGCGACGATCGTCTTGTACTGCGCGCCCGGGATCGAGTACGCCCGGCCCTTGTCGAAGTCCTCGAGCGAGGTGCGCACGAGGAAGTCGACGTCGAGCCACATGAAGCCCTCGCCGCGCTTGACGTCCATCCGCTGGTGGAACTCGGTCTTGGTGAAGCCGGGGCACAGCGCCATGACCCTGACCCCGCGGGACCCGTACTCCAGGTGCGCCCACTCGCTGAAGCTGTTGACCCAGGCCTTGGCGGCGGAGTAGGTGCCGCGGGGGAGGAACGCGGCGACGCTGGAGACGTTGATGATCCCGCCGTGGCCCCGCTCGGCCATCGGGCGGAGCGCGGCGTGGCTCAGCCGCAGCACGGCGGTGACCAGCACCTCGAGCATCGCGGTCTCCTCGTCGGCGGTGTTGTCGAGGAAGCGCTGCTTGAGGCCGAAGCCGGCGTTGTTGACCAGCAGGTCGACGGGGCGGTCGCGGTCGGCGAGGCGGGCCTCGACGCGGGCCAGGTCGTCGCGGTCGACGAGGTCGGCGACGAGCACCTCGACCTCCACCTGGTGGGCGCGGCGCAGCTCGTCGGCCACCTGCTCGAGACGGGCGGAGTCGCGCGCCACGAGGACGAGGTCGTCGCCGCGCGCGGCGAGCTGGACGGCGTACTCGTGGCCGATGCCGGCGGTCGCGCCGGTGATCAGTGAGGTGCTCATGGCGCCAGCATTTCAGTACGCGGCTCTCGCCCGCGACCCCGTCCTGCACAATTGCGGGCAATGAGCACCGAGAGCCGGGCCGCAGGCCCCGTGACGCTGGCCGTCGCCAACCAGAAGGGCGGCGTCGCCAAGACGACGTCCGTCGCCTCGATCGGTGCCGCCCTGGCCGAGCTGGGCCACCGCGTGCTGCTGGTCGACCTCGACCCGCAGGCGTGCCTCACCTTCTCCCTGGGCATCGACCCGGAGGACCTCGAGACGTCGGTGCACCACGTGCTCACCCAGGGCGTGGACCCGGCCGAGGTGGTCCTCGCGACCGAGGACGGCGTCGACGTCCTGCCGGCGACCATCGAGCTGGCCCGCGCCGAGGCCGACCTGCTCACCCGCACCGGGCGCGAGCACGTCATCAAGGGCGCGCTCGAGCAGCTGGCCGAGGACCTCGCCGACTCCGACGAGGGACCGTACGACTGGGTCCTGCTGGACTGCCCGCCGTCGCTCGGCGTGCTCACGGTCGCCGCGCTCACCGCCGCCGACGGCGTGCTGGTGCCGCTGCAGTGCGAGACGCTCTCGCACCGCGGGGTCGGCCAGCTGCTCGACACCGTGCACGACGTACGCCGCTTCACCAACCGCGGCCTCGAGGTGTGGGGCGTGCTGCCGACGCTCTACGACGGCCGCACCAACCACGCCCGCACCGTGCTGGAGACCATCAGCGAGACCTACGACCTCGAGGTCGTCGAGCCGCCGATCCCCAAGACGATCAAGTTCGCCGAGGCGCCGGCAGCCGGACGGTCCATCCTGGCCACCAGCCGCAGCAGCAAGGGCGCCGCCGCCTACCGGCAGGTCGCCGAGAACCTGGTCGCCCGCGCCGCCCGGCCGAAGGCCGCACCGGCCCGGACGCGGAAGAAGGCCCCCGCGCGCGAGCGCTGAGGGCCTCCTCCGTCGAGCCGGTGGATCAGGCGTTCGGCGTCTCCACGCTGCTGCCGCCGCGGGTGCGGCGACGGCTGCGGTTGCGGCGGCGCGGGGCGTCACCGGAGGACTCGCCCGAGCCGGAGGTCGCGCCCGACCCCTCGCCGGAGCGCTGACCCGAGCGCTGGCCCTCGGAACGGCCGCCGGAGCGCTGGCCCTCGCCGGAGCGACGCTCGCGGGGAGCCCGCTCCTTCTTCTCGACCGGCGCAGGGTCGACGATGCGGCCCTTGGTGCCGGCCGGGATGCCCTGGTCGTGGAAGAGGTGCTCGGAGGTCGAGTAGGTCTCCTGCGGCTCGTCGAAGGGCAGGTCGAGCGTCTTGTTGATCATCTTCCAGCGGTGCAGGTCGGCCCAGTCCACGAAGGTGATCGCGGTGCCGGTGGCACCCGCGCGACCGGTGCGGCCGATGCGGTGGACGTAGGCCTTGTCGTCCTCGGGGCACGTGTAGTTGATGACGTGCGAGACGCCGCGCACGTCGATGCCGCGGGCGGCGACGTCGGTGCAGACGAGGACCTGGATCTTGTCCTCGCGGAAGCGGGCGAGCGCCTTCTCGCGGGCGACCTGCGCCATGTCGCCGTGGAGGGGGGAGGCGTTGAAGCCGCGCTCCTGCAGGTCCTCGGCGATGCGCTGCGCCTGACGCTTGGTGCGGGTGAAGACGATCATCTTCTCCGCGTCCTCGGCCTGCAGGACCCGGCCGATGATCTCGGGCTTGTCGAGGTCGTGGGCCTGGTAGATGAACTGCGCCGTGGCCGGGACCATGGTCGTGTCGTAGGACGACTCGGCGCGGATGTTCATCGGGTGGCGCATGTGGGTGCGGGCCAGCGCGACGATGGCGGCCGGCATCGTGGCCGAGAAGAGCATCGTCTGGCGGGTCTCGGGCGTCTTGGAGAGCAGCGTGATGACGTCGGGCAGGAAGCCGAGGTCGAGCATCTCGTCGGCCTCGTCGAGCACGAGCGCGTGCACGTGCGAGAGGTCGAGGGCCCGGCGGTTGGCCAGGTCGATGAGGCGACCCGGGGTGCCGACGACGATGTCGACGCCGGACTCGAGGGTCTCGAGCTGGGTGTCGTAGCCGACGCCGCCGTAGACCGTGAGGACCCTCAGGCCGAGGTCCTTGCTCGCGAGGTGCAGGTCGTTGGAGACCTGGAGCGCCAGCTCGCGGGTCGGGGCGACGATGAGCGCCTGCGGCTTGCCCTGCGGCATGTCGGCGTAGGCCGGGTCGCTGGGGGCCACGGAGCGCTGCAGCACCGGGATGCCGAAGGCCAGCGTCTTGCCGGTGCCCGTGCGGGCCTGGCCGATGAGGTCGGTGCCCAGGAGCGCGACCGAGAGGGTCATCTCCTGGATGGCGAAGGGGGTGGTGATGCCGGCGCGGTCGAGCGCGTCGCAGATCTTGGGCAGCACGCCCAGTTCACGGAAGGTGGTCACGAAGTGTCGCTTTCAGAGTCGGGTCGTCCCACGCGTTTGCGGTCAGCCCACTCCGATGAGGATCGCCGACCGCGCACATACAGGCGGCCACCGGACACGTTGTCGGCGGCTCGGTCGACATCATGCTATCGCTACGCTGCGCGCATGACTGAATCGCCCGACGAGGACTACCGCCTGGCCGCGATCGACCTCCTCGGAGCGATCGCCTACGGCGAGCTGTCAGCCTTCGAGCGGCTCGTCGAGGACGCCAAGATGGCGCCCGGCATCGACGACAAGATCGCCATCGGCGCAATGGCCACCGCCGAGTTCGGGCACCTGCAGAAGCTGGTCGGCCGGCTCGCGGAGCTCGGCGCCGACCCGGCGGAGGCGATGCAGGTCTTCCGCACGAGCTTCGACAGCTTCCACGCCCACACCGCGCCCTCGGACTACTACGAGGGGCTCATCAAGGCCTACGTCGGCGACGGCCTCGCCGCCGACTTCTACCGCGAGATCGCGGCCTACCTCGACGCCGAGACGCGCGAGGTCATCATCAGCTCGCTGGAGGACACCGGCCAGACGGCCTTCATCGTCGAGCGGGTCCGCGCCGGCATCGCCGAGGACCACCGGCTCGGCGGCCGACTGGCGCTGTGGGGCCGGCGGCTGATGGGTGAGGCGCTCACCCAGGCCCAGCGCGTGGCCGGCGACCGCGACGCCCTCACCGCGCTGCTGGTCGGGGGAGTGGACCGCCCGGGCCTCGACCTGGCCGCGCTCGGGCGCATGTTCACGCGGCTCACCGAGCTGCACACCGATCGGATGGCCGAGCTCGGCCTCGAGGCCTGAGCCGCCCGCACGGACGAAGGGCCCCGCACCGGTCGGTGCGGGGCCCTTCGTGGTGAGCCGTGCGGACGTGCCGCGGGATCAGACCGGGGTCAGACCCGCGTGCGGCTGCCGCTGTTGCGTCCGGTCACCGTCGAGGCGATGACCACGAGGACGGCTGCCGTCACGACCGCGACGATCCAGCGGACCCAGTCGATGCCACCGGAGCCGTCGCCACCGAACAGCGAGTAGATCCAGTAGCCGAGCAGCACGCCACCGATGCCGCACAGGATCGTGAGCCAGATGGGGATGTTGTCCTTGTCGCCCGGGGCGACCAGCTTGCCGAGCAGCCCGATGATCGCTCCGATGACGATGAGGACGATGAGATCTACGACCATGATGGATCACCCTTTCTTTTGTCACGAGCTCGTGACTGGAGTGCCGGCATCGTGTGCCGGCTCTTCACCCTGTTCCCCGTGTGGGAAGGACTAATCGTCCCGTCCCCCCGTAGGGATGAAGCGCTTCACCCCGGGTGGGGCCTCAGCGGAAGCCGACGGTGCTCGTGGTCGGCGAGCCGAGCTCGACGTAGGCGATCTTGTCCGCGGGCACGACCACGGCGCGGCCCTTGGTGTCGGCGAGCCGCAGCAGGCCGCCGGAGGACAGGGCCTCCGCGAAGTGGGTCTCGATGTCCTCGGGCGTGCTCTCGGTGTCGAGCACCAGCTCGCGCTGGGCGTTCTGCACGCCGATCTTGACCTCCACGTGGTGCTCCTTCAGCTGTCGTCCTGGTCTCCGCCAGGGATGTCGTGCGGGATTGTCGTTCGGGGGTGTGACCCGAGTGTGCCGGGTCGGTGGTCGCGACCTGCTCAGTGGTCGTCGGTCCTCGGGTAGCCCCGGATGCCGCGCCAGGCCAGGCCGGCGATCAGGGCGGCCGCGTCGTCCTGGGTGATCTCGCCACCGCCCGCGAGCCAGAACCGCGCGGAGACCTGCGCCATTCCCACCAGCGACACCGCGAGCAGCTCGGACGCCTCGTCGGGGAGGCCGGTGTCGGTGCGGATCACGTCGGCGATCATCGACGCGCACTCGGTGGTGACCCGGTCGACCCGCTCGCGCACGTCGGGCTCGCTGGTGAGGTCGGACTCGAAGACGAGGCGGAACGCACCCTCCTCCGAGGCGACGTAGCTGTAGAAGACCCGCATCGTCGCGGCGACGCGGTCCTTGTTGTCCGAGGTGGAGGCCAGCGCCTCGCGACAGTTGTCGATGATCATGTCGCAGGAGCTGTCGAGCAGCGCGAGGTAGAGGTCGAGCTTGCCGGGGAAGTGCTGGTAGAGCACCGGCTTGGAGACCCCGGCGCGCTCGGCGATGTCGTCCATCGCGGCGGCGTGGTAGCCCTGGGCCACGAAGACCTCGAGCGCGGACTCGAGGAGCTGGGCGCGACGCTCGCGGCGCGGCATCCGGCCGCCGCGCGGGCGCGGCGCGGTCTCGGACGTCGTGTCGGGCCTGCCTGCGCTCACGTGGTGCTCCTGGTGCTGCTGACGTTGCTCGGAGTCGGGTGGGGGTGGTTCGGGGAAGGTGGGGGGAGCCTATCGGCAGCCGGGTCTGCGCCGAGCGACGCGGTGCACGGCGACGCTCGCGCCCGGCACCGGGTCCGGATGCCGGGACGTCGTACGGCGGGCCGGGGCGGCGGCGGGAACATGGAGGCGGTCCCGCAGGTTGTGCCGGGACCTGCCCGTCCCCCGAAGGAGTCACCGTGTCGCAGTCCTCGCCTCGACTGGCGCCGCTCGTCGAGCCGGCCGCCGAGCTCACCATCGACGAGGTCCGTCGCTACAGCCGCCACCTGATCATCCCCGACGTCGGGATGGCCGGGCAGAAGCGGCTCAAGAACGCCAAGGTGCTGGTCATCGGGGCCGGCGGCCTCGGCTCGCCGGCGCTGCTCTACCTCGCCGCGGCCGGCGTGGGCACCCTCGGGATCGCCGAGTTCGACACGGTCGACGAGTCCAACCTGCAGCGCCAGGTGATCCACGGCGTCAGTGACATCGACAAGCCCAAGGGCCAGTCGGCCAAGGAGTCGATCGCCGAGATCAACCCCTACGTCGAGGTCGTGCTGCACCCCGACCGGCTCGACAACGACAACGTGCTCGACGTGTTCCGCGGCTACGACCTCATCGTCGACGGCACCGACAACTTCGCCACGCGCTACATGGTCAACGACGCGGCGTACTTCCTCGGGATCCCCTACGTCTGGGGCTCGATCTACCGCTTCGACGGCCAGGCGTCGGTCTTCGCGCCGATGCTCGGTGAGGACCTGCCCTGCTACCGCTGCCTCTACCCCGAGCCGCCGCCGCCGGGCATGGTCCCCAGCTGTGCCGAGGGTGGCGTGCTGGGCGTGCTGTGCGCCTCGATCGGCTCCATCCAGGTCAACGAGGCCATCAAGCTCATCACCGGCATCGGTGAGCCGATCGCCGGCAAGCTGATGATCTACGACGCGCTGGAGATGGAGTACCGCAAGCTCAAGGTGCGCAAGGACCCGAGCTGCGCGCTGTGCGGCGAGAACCCGACCGTCACCGAGCTCATCGACTACGACGCCTTCTGCGGCGCGGTGTCCGACGAGGCCGCCGAGGCCGCCGCCGGGTCGACGATCTCCGTCGTCCAGCTCGAGCACATGCTCAAGGAGCGCGAGAACGGCGAGCGCGACTTCCTCCTCGTCGACGTCCGCGAGCCCAACGAGGCCGAGATCAACCACATCCCCGGCGCGGTCCTGATCCCCAAGGGCGAGTTCCTCAACGGCAACGCGCTCACCCAGCTGCCCAGCGACAAGCAGATCGTCATGCACTGCAAGTCGGGCGTGCGCTCCGCGGAGACCCTGGCGATCGTCAAGGGCGCGGGCTACGCCGACGCGGTGCACGTGGGCGGCGGCGTCGTGGCCTGGGTCAGCCAGATCGACCCCAGCCAGCCGACGTACTGACGCACCACTCGCCTGCACCACTCGCACGGCGCGACCCGCTCACCTAGGGTCGCGCCATGCGTGCGTTGCGAGACCTCCCGGCAGCGCGCGCGGTGCTGCTGGTGACTGCGACGAGCCTGTTCATGGTGTTGGTCGCATGGGCCACGCTCATCGGGCCCGACGAGGTCTTCACGGGTCCCGGCCGGATCGACCGGCCCGCGCCGACCCAGACGCGGACCTGCCTGCCCCTCGAGGTGGTGACCGGGGCCGACGGGACGACCACCGAGGAGGTGCCCGACAACCCCCGCGGCCTGCCGCTGTGCGAGCAGCCCGCCGGGGGCGAGGACCGCTCGGACCCGCCGCCGCGGTCCGACGCACCGCTCTGGCTGCAGGTGCTCGCCTGGGTCTTCCTGCTCGCCGTGCTGGCGGGGGTGCTCGCCGCCGCGGTCCTCGTCGTCCGCCTCGCCCGGGACCGGTCGGGCCCGCGCCGGCGCGAGCGCCGCGAGGCCGTCGAGTTCACCACGCTCGACGAGCCCGACCGGCTGGTGGAGGCGATCACCGAGGACGCCGCCGAGCAGGACGCGGTGCTCGGCACGGGTGACCCCCGCAACGCGATCGTCGCGGCGTGGCTGCGCTTCGAGGTGCAGGGCGCGTCCGCTGGTGTGGGGCGCAGGTCGTGGGAGACGTCCTCGGAGTACGCCCTCCGCATCCTCGACCTGGTCTCCGCCGACTCGGGGGCGGTCACCCGGCTGGCCGACCTCTACCGGGAGGCCCGCTTCTCCCAGCACCCGATCACCGAGGACCACCGCAGCCGTGCCCTCGAGGCGCTGGCCACGATCCGGCGCAGCCTGGAGGTGCGCACATGAGGCTGCCCGCCCCGTCGCGCCGGTGGCGCGGCCGGCTGCTCACCGGCGCCGTGGTCGCGGCGGTGGGCTACGGCTACGCGTTCCTGCTGCGCTTCGACCCGCAGCCGGTGCCGTACGTCGTGATGTCGGTCGTCGTCCTCGCCCTGGCGTGGCTGGTCCTCGACACCGCCGACGCCGAGACGGCGCAGTGGGTCTCGGTGATCCCGCGCACCGGCGACCGCGCCGACGAGGCCACCTCGGACCTCCGCGTGCTCACCAGCCACCAGCAGGCGCGGGCGCCCTCGGAGGCGCTGCGCGACCGGCTCGTGGCCCTGGCCCGGGGCCGCGACCCCGACCTCGGTGACGCGCTGCACGCCGAGCTCGAGCCCGACCGTCGGCTGTCGCCGGCGGAGATCGACCGGATCCTGACCCGAATCGAGGAAGCCCGTGACTGAGGCACCCGTCCACCCGTCGGCCGTCGCGCCGTTCGCCGAGCGCGTCCTGGACGAGGTCGGCCGCGCCGTCGTCGGCAAGCGGGAGGCGCTGACGCTGGTGCTCGCCGGCGTGCTCGCCAAGGGCCACGTGCTGCTCGAGGACTTCCCGGGGCTCGGCAAGACGCTCGCGGCGCGCTCGCTGGCCGGCGCCCTGGGCCTGCAGTTCGCGCGGGCCCAGTTCACCCCCGACCTGCTGCCGGCCGACCTGACCGGCTCCTACGTCTACGACCAGCGCCGCGCCGAGTTCGACTTCCGGCCGGGCCCGGTCTTCGCCGGCCTGCTGCTGGCCGACGAGATCAACCGAACGCCGCCCAAGACCCAGGCCGCCCTCCTGGAGGCGATGCAGGAGGGACAGGTCACCGTCGAGGGCCAGACCCACCGGCTGCCCAGCCCGTTCCACGTCCTTGCCACCGCCAACCCCGTGGAGTACGAGGGCACCTACCCGCTCCCGGAGGCCCAGCTCGACCGCTTCCTGCTCCGCGTCGGCTTCGGCTACCCCAGCGCCGGCGAGGAGTACGACGTGCTGCGCCGTCGCCTCGACCGCCAGCGCGAGGAGGTCGACATCGCGCAGGTGACCGACGCCGCCGGGCTCGCGGCCGTGCAGGCCGCCGTCGAGCGGGTCTCGGTCGACGAGTCCGTGGCGCGCTACTGCGTCGACCTGGTCGCGGCGACCCGCGTGCACGCCGACGTGCTCACCGGGGCCTCGCCGCGCGGCAGCCTCGGCCTGGTCCTCACCGCCCGCGCCTGGGCGGCGATCCGGGGTCGGGACTTCGTGGTCCCCGAGGACGTCAAGGTGGTCGCTCGGGCGGTGCTGTCGCACCGGATCACGGTCAAGCCGGAGCTCTGGATGACCCAGGCCTCGGGCGCCCGGGTGGTCGACTCGGTGCTCGGCACCGTCGCGACGCCCCGCACGCTGGAGTCGCCGCGGTGACGCCCTGGCGGCCGACGCCGTCGCTCGTCCGGTCGTGCCTGCTCGCCCTCGGCGGCCTCGCCGGTGGCGTCGTGGCCGGCCTGGACGTGCTGGTGGTGCTGGCCGCCCCGTTCGTGGTCCTGGCCGCGGCGGGCGTGCTCGGCCGCCCCCGGCACCTGCCCCGGGTCGCCAGCGAGATCGACCACCACCGGCTCCACGAGGGCCAGGGCACCGCGTCACGGCTGGTGGTCGACGACCTCACCGGCGTGGAGCACGTCACCCGGGTCGCCGCCCCGGCGCCGCACGTGGCCACCCGGCCGACGTACGGCGCCTCCGGGGCCCTCGTGGCCGACGGCCTCCCCGTGGTCGAGCTCAGCCCGCGCCGGTGGGGTCGCCGCGTCATCGGCGCCGAGCGGGTGGCGCTGACGGGCCCGTGGGCCGGCTGGCGCTGGGGTCCGACCGACCTGCCCGAGCACGGGCTGTTCGTGCTGCCGCAGACCGCGCCGTACGACAGCCGCGCGGAGGTGCCGCAGCCCGACGGCCTCGTCGGCCGGCACCGTTCCCGCCGCCTCGGCAGCGGCACCGAGTTCGAGGGCATCCGGCAGTTCGCCGCCGGTGACCGGCTCAAGCGGATCACGTGGCCGGTGTCCCTGCGCACCGGCGAGCTCCACGTCATCACCACCCGCGCCGAGCAGGACGCCGGCGTGTGGCTGGTCGTCGACGGGCTGCGCGACATCGGCGCCTCGGGCGGCATCGACGGGGAGGCGAGCTCGCTCGACCTCACGGTGCGCGCGGCCGCCGCGCTGGCCGAGCACCACATCCGCACCGGCGACCGCGTCGGCCTGCTCGTCGTGTCCTCCGACCGCGCGCGGGTGCCCCTCGGCTCCGGCCCGCGGCACCTGCACCGGCTCGAGGGCACACTGGCCCGGATCCGCACCGACGCGCGCAGCAAGCCGCCGTCCCGGCTCGACCTCGGTGCGGGAGCCGGCAGCGTCGTCCACGTCCTGTCGCCGATGCTGTTCACCCCGCTCGTGACGGCGACCGCGGGGCTGCAGCGCCGCGGTGCGTCCGTGGTCGTCATCGACACGCTGGGCGACCGGACGACGGGGCAGGACCGCCTCGCCCTGCCCAGCCTGGCCGCCCGGATGCAGAAGATCGAGCGCGACGACCGGCTGCGCCAGCTCGCGGCGCTCGGGTGCCCGGTCGTCCCGTGGCGCGGGCCGGGGACCCTCGACACCGTCCTGCACCAGCTGGCGCGGCGCGCCCAGGTGCCGAAGGTCCGGTCGCGGTGAGCACCGAGCAGAGCACCGCGGACGGGATCGTCGCGAGGATCCTCCCGCCCGGCGCCGCCCGGTCGGGACTGGCGCTGCGCACGGTCCTGTTCCTCCTGCCCTGCGCGGCCCTGGCGGTGGCACTGCCGGAGGTGCCGAACCTGGTCGTGGTCGCCCTGGTCGTCGCGTGCTCGGCCCGGTGGGCGGGCACCCCCGACCACGTCGCGGGAGCGGTCGCGCTGCTCCTCGTCGCCGGCTGGTGGGCGGCGCACGGGGTGGTGGACTGGCGCGTCCTCGTGGTGGCGGTCCTCCTCGTCGCGGCCCACGTCGTCGCGACCGTGCTCGCGCACGGACCGGTCACGTTGCCGGTCGACGCCGGCCTCGCCCGGCTGTGGACGCGGCGCGCGCTCCTCGCGCTGGTGCCGATGCCCGTCACGTGGCTCGCCGTGCGCGGGCTCGACGCCGACCTGGCGCCCCCGTGGCTGTGGACCGCGGCGGCCGTCGCGACGGCTGTCCTGCTCGCGGTCACGGCCCGCTTCACCCAGCCGGAGCCCGAGTGACGACCGAGGAGGAGCGCGAGCTCTACGCCGAGCTGGTGCTGCGGTGCGCCCAGTCGGTGCCGCGCGGGCGCGCGACGACGTACGGGGCGATCGCCGACGTGGTGGGCGAGCGGCTGGGTCGCGGCGGTCCCCGGCTGGTCGGGTCGGTGCTGGCCCGCCACGGCGGGGGAGTGCCGTGGTGGCGCGTGGTGCGGGCCGACGGCTCGCTGCCGCCCTCGCACGACGAGGAGGCGCGCCAGGCCTACCTCGAGGAGGGCACGCCGCTGCGGGCGAGCGGCGCGGTCGACCTGGGACGCGCGTTCGCCGGGCCGAGCCTCGGGGCACAATGACCCGCATGCTCTACACGGTCGCGCACGGAGTCATCCCCCCGGTGGCGCGCGCCGTGTGGCGCCCGACGGTCGAGGGGCTGCACCACATGCCCTCGACCGGCCCGGTGATCGTGGCCAGCAACCACCTGTCCTTCTTCGACAGCGTGGTGATCCCCGTCGTGGTGCCCCGCAAGGTGGTGTTCCTGGCGAAGTCCGACTACTTCACCGGCACTGGCGTCAAGGGCACGCTGACGCGGGTGTGGTTCGAGGGGCTGGGCATGCTGCCCGTCGACCGCGACGACACCAAGGCGGCGATCGCCAGCCTCGACACCGCGCTGGAGGTGCTGCGGCGCGGCGAGGCCTTCGGCATCTACCCCGAGGGCACCCGCTCCCGCGACGGCCGGCTCTACCGGGGCCGCACGGGCGTGGCCCACCTGGCCCTGACCGCAGGCTGCCCGGTCGTGCCGGTCGGGCTGAGCGGCACCGAGGACATCCAGCCCGTCGGGACCAACCGGCCCCGGCTGGGCAAGGTGGAGGTCACCGTGCGGCTCGGCGCGCCCATCACGGTCGGGAGCGAGTACGACGGCGTGCCGACCGGTCGCGCGCGCCGCGACCTCACCGACCGGATCATGGGCGCCATCGGCGACCTGACCGGTCAGGAGCCCGCCGGCGTCTACAACGAGCGTCCGGCCGAGGCGCAGGACCCGTCCTAGGGCCCGACCGCCGTCAGGCCCCCGCCCCGGGCGTGCGCGCGGCGAGCGCGGCCAGCGACTGCGGGAAGATCTCTGCCGGCGGGGTGACCAGGCCGGCGCCGACCTGGCCCACGCCCGCCACGCGACCGGCCATGCCGGTGTTGATCTGGGGCAGGATGCCGGTGCGGCAGACCTTGCTCACGTCGATGCCGGTCGGGGTGCCCTGGAACTCCAGGACGGGCACGGACCACCGCGGGTTCTCGGCGAGGGTGATCTCGTGCATCCGGCGGGTGGTCGCGAGCGCGTCGGGCACGGACCCGCCGACGAGGCGGACGATCGCGGGTGCGGTGGCCATCGCGAAGCCGCCGATGCCGGCGGTCTCGGTGATCGCGGAGTCGCCGATGTCGGCGTTGGCGTCGTCGGGGCCGTAGTCGCCGAGGAACAGCCCCTCGGCCACCTGCGCGGGACCGGTGAACCACTCGTCGCCGGTGCCCGAGACCTGGATGCCGAAGTCGGTGCCGTTGCGGGCCATCGCCACGACCATCGTCGAGCCGGGGATGTCGCGCCCGGCGTCGAGGGCCAGCTTGCAGGCCGGCATGGCGAGGTTGAGGAAGAAGTGGTCGTTGCCGCCGACGAAGCGCAGCGCCTGGGCCACGTCCGAGCCGTCGAACCCGGCGTCGGCACCGCTGGCGACCATCGCCGGAGCGAGGTCGCGCAGCAGCATCAGCGTGCCGGCGCGGTTGCGGTTGTGGGCCTCGTCGCCCATCTGCAGCATCTGGGTGAGGATGCCCGTCACGTCGACCGGCCCGGACTCCGCCACGACCGCCCGGGTCGAGGCCTGCAGCAGCGGGCCGAGGACCTCGCCCATCCAGCGCAGCCGGGCAAGCACCTCGGGTCCGTAGGCGCCGTAGCGCAGGACCTTGCCGAGGCCCTCGTTGAGCGAGCAGTAGGTGCGCCGGCCCGTGGTGCCGTCCTCGAGCACCCACATCCACATCGAGGGGGTGACGACGCCGGCCATCGGTCCGACGGCGCTGCGGTGGTGGCAGGGCTCCAGGCTCACGGAGCTGCCGGACTCGAAGAGCGCGACCGCGTCCTCGGGGTCGGCCACGAGTCCCTCGAGCGCCGCACCTCCCATGAGGGCGCCGCGCAGGGGACCGGACGCCCGGTCCCAGCCGATCGGCGGGCCGGCGTGGAGGAACTGGCCCGGCTCGAGGCCGAGGACCTCGGACGCCGGGGCGACGTCGACGAGGGTGGCGGTCACGCCGAGCACCGCCTCGACCGCGCGGCGGTTGGCGTCCGGGCGGCGCGGGTCGGTGGCGACCGCGGCGAGGTCCGCCTCGGTGCCGGGCATCGGCGGCCGCCAGTCGACGCGCTCCACGCCGACGGCCTGGCCCGCGACCGCCTCGGCGAGCATGTCGGCGCCGCAGGTGACGACCGTGGGACCGGTGGCCCCGGGGGTGACGACGGTGGGTTCGCTCATCACGACGCCTCCAGCTGGCTGAGCAGGTCGAGCGCGCGGCGGGTGGCCGCGGCGTTGGACAGGTGCACCTCGGCGCCCGCCGCGACGAGCGCGTCGCGCTGGGCGGTGAGGCCCTGCGGGTCGAGGTCGGTGCCGACCAGGCTGACGACCACCGGGACGGGCCGGTCCGCGCGCGCCGCCGCGATGGCGGGCGCGAGACCCGCCGCCGGGTCGGGCTCGGCGCCGTGGCCGAGCACGAGGTCGAGCAGCAGGACGCCGGTCGCGGGGTCGGCCGCCGCGCGGGCCAGCTGCTCGTTTCGCAGCGTGGGGTCGATCATCGGGTGCGCCCGGCCCTGGGTGAGGGCGTCGTCGCCGAAGTCGACCATCGTGTGGGCGCCCACGAGCAGCTCGTCGGGCGCCAGGGCGAGGTCGTCGGCGAGCGGGATGTTGCTGCGGATCGGGCCGAGGGCCTCGGTCGCCATCAGCATGGACTCGTCGCAGAGGGTGCCGCCGACGAAGAGCCCGCGCAGCAGCGGTCCCGTGGCGGCACCGGTGTTGTGCGCGCCGGCGACCGGCCACTGCGGTGCGTCGTGGCCGAGGCGGGCGAGGACGGCCTCGGCGACCGCGGTGAGGTCGCGCTGACCGGGGCCGAGCAGGCCCAGCTCGACGGGCGTGCCGAGGGCATCGGCCTCCGTCGCGAGGGCGTCGGCGACCTCGGACGCCGGTGGCTTGGAGACGACCACGACCAGGTCGACGTCGGCGTCGGCGTCCAGTCGGCGCAGCGCCTCGCGGGTCGCGAGCCCGCCCACCGCGGCGGACAGGTCGCGCCCGCCCACGCCGAGCGCGTGGCGCACGCCGACGCCGTCGGTGCCGTGGGCCGCCAGCTCCTCGCCGGCGTGGTGCAGCAGCGCCAGCAGCTGCTGGCAGCCCGTGCCGGAGGCGGCGACGAGGCCGATGCGCCCGGGGCGCACCGTGTTGGCGAAGCCGAGGCCGACGCCGTCGATGACCGCGGTCCCGCAGTCGGGGCCCATCACGAGCGCGCCGCGCGTGGCGGCGTACGTCTTGAGGGCGACCTCCTCGGCGACCGGGACGTTGTCGCTGAAGACCATCACGTCGTGGCCGGACTCGAGGGCGTCCATCGCCTCGACCGTCGCGCTCGCGCCGGGCACCGAGACGAGGGCGACGGCGCCCGGGCCGGCGTGCCGCAGCGCCGACCCCGTGGTCCGCGGCGGCGCCACCCGGCTGTCGCCGGAGCCGGGCCGGGTGGGGACGAGGGCGGCATCGACGGCCGCGAGCGCGGCGCCCAGCTCGGCGTCGTCGTCGAGGCGCAGCGCGACCACCATGTCGTTGGGCGAGGAGCCGGGAACGTCGAAGCCCATGCCGGCGAGCACCTCGAGGTTGAGCCCGGTGGCCATCGCCACCTGGGCGGCCACCACGCCCGGCGTGGCCTGCACCGCGCGGCTCACCTGCAGCAGGGTGACGGAGTCGGCGTACGCGCCGGGGCGGAGCTCGACGTGGTCCTTCACGACTGGTCCTTCATGCGGCCCTCCCGGGGCGGTCGGTGGAGATGGAGGTCAGGGCGAGCCCGGCTCCGGCGAGGAGGCCGGCGCCCGAGGTGGCGCCGACGGCGAGCAGGGCATCGGTGGCGGTGGCGGTGGGGTCGGCCAGCCACGCGGCGAGCTCGGGCATCGCCTCCCCGCGGAGCGCGCAGTCGAGCAGCGTGGCGGACAGGAGCGTGGTGACGCCGAGCCGTCGGCGGAGGTCCGCGACGAGCGCCGGGTCCGGGAGGCCGAGGGCCGCCCGGGTGAGGAACCACCCGGCGAGCACGTCGTCGCCCAGAGGGGTCAGCCCGGGGCCGCGTCCGAGCAGCCGGTCGACGTGCGCGGGGGTGAGCCGGCCGTCGGCAGGGAGGTTCCAGCCGTACGCCGTCACCGCGGCCGGTGTGGGTGGGACGACGTCGTGGCGCCCGACGCGGGCGACGCCCGGGTCGGCGAGGCGCACCACCCGGTGCTCCTGGTCGCCGACCACCAGCGTCCCGCCGTGCACCGCCACGGGCAGCCCGGCGAGGTGCGCGAGGTCGGGCAGCGTCGACCACACGGCGCACGGTACCCGGGTCGCCGTGGCGGACACCAGGCCGACGCACCAGCCGTCGAGGTCGACGTAGACGGCGGTCCCGCTCGCGTGCAGCACGCGGCGGGGGCCGTCGTGGGCCGCGGCCAGCCGCGACCGCACGCGGGTCGGTGCAGCCACCGGAACCTGGCGGGCGATCACTCCCCAGACGCTAGCGGCACGTGACAGACTCGCGAATGTGAGAACTTGTCAGCGCAGGGGGCAGATGTGGGCCAAGACTTGATGAACGACCCGGAGGCGGTGGCGGCGCTCGAGCGCGCCGACGCGCTGCACACGGCACTGACCCACATCGTGCTCGAGGGCGGCGACCTGGCCGCGATCGCCGAGGCCGTCGGCGACGCGCTGGGCTGCGGCGTCGTCTTCACCTCGACCGACGGCCGGGAGCGCGCCGCCCACCTCGACGAGGCGCAGCGCGAGTCGCTGGCGGCCGCCGACCTGCTCGACCCGACCGGTCGCCTGCGCGTCGAGCGGATCGACCCCGACGGCACCGCCGTGGGCGAGGGGGAGGCGCTCGTACGCCGCGTCGTGGCCGCCGGCGTCGACCTGGCGCGGCTCGTCGCGCTGCGCCCGGACGGCACCATCCACTCCTCCGACGTGCACGCCCTGGAGCGGGCCGCGATCGTGGCGGCGCTGCTCGTCACGCGCGTCGAGGCGATCACCGCGGTGGAGAACAAGTACCGCGGCGACTTCCTCCGCGACGTGTTCCTCGGCCGCGCCGGCGAGGAGGACTACGTCGCCGAGCACGCCCAGGCCTTCGGCTGGCACCTCGACCGCCCGGTCCTGGTGGTGGTCGCGGTCCTCGACCCCGACGCGATCGCCGCCCTCGGGCCGGACCCGGAGGAGCGCCGCGCGTGGCAGGACCGGTTCGCGCAGGCCTGGCGCCAGGTCGCCGCGACGGTCGACGGCAGCATCGCGTCGGTCGCGTTCAGCCGCGAGGTGGTCACGCTGGTCCCGGTCGGCACCCCGGTCGGGAGCGCTGCCGGTGGCCCGGGCGGCGGAGTGGGGGACCACGGCGCGGTCGACCGGATCATCGAGGCGGTCCGCGGCGACCGCGGCGGCGGCCGGGTCGCGTTCTCGGCCGGCGTCAGCCGCGTCGCGAACGGCCTCGGCGACCTTCCCGAGGCGTTCCGCCAGGCGCAGCGAGCCGTCGAGATCGGCCGTCGGGTGCACGGCGGGGGATCGATGACCCGCTTCGACCAGCTCGGCCTGCACCGGCTCCTCGCGCTCGTGCCCGACAGCGCCGAGCTGACCTCGTTCGCCGCCGACGTCCTCGGTCCGCTGGCAGAGCGCACGCCCGAGGCGGCCGACCTGCGCGAGACGCTGCAGGTGCTGCTCGACACCAACTTCAACGTGGCCGAGGCCGCCCGCGCGCAGTTCTTCCACTACAACACGATGCGCTACCGCGTCGGCAAGCTGCAGCGCCTCCTCGGCCCCGTCGCCAGCGACCCGCACCTGCGTCTCGACGTGGCCGTCGCGCTGCGCGCGCTGGAGATCGTGGGCTAGCGCGGCAGCGCTCTCAGGCCAGCGGCTTCTCGTAGAACACCCGGGTGAAGCCGTGCTCGGTCGTGCGATGGGTCTCGGTGTAGCCGAGGCGTGTGTAGAGCCGCTGGTTCTCGAGCATCGTCTCGTGGGTGTAGAGCCGGATCCGGTGCAGGCCGTGCGCCAGCGCCCGCGACTCCGCCAGGTCGAGGAGCCTCCGTCCGTGGCCCCGGCCGTGGTGGTCCGGCGGCACCGCGACGTTCTCGAGCAGCATCGTGTCGGGCTCGGGGACCAGGATGAGGAAGCCCACGACCTCGCCGTCGACGGTCGCGACCCACGCCTCGGAGCCCTCGACCGCGCCGGCGTAGTCGGTCTCCATGGGCCCGGGACGCAACCCGCCCATGCGGGCGACGTAGGGCGAGTACGCCGCCTCGGCGATCTGCTGCAGCGCCGGGACATCGGCGGCGGTGGCGCGACGCAGCTCCGTGCCGACAGTCATGTCGACCATTGTCGTACGTCCGGTGGACCCGCGGAAGAACTTGTCATCGACCCCGGCGTTCCTTCGGCAGATGTCGCCAGTGAGGGTGTGTGATGTGGCGCACTAGTTTGTGGCTTCTCGGGTACACATCCCCGCCGAACTGGAGGCCTGCACATGTCGATGTTCAAGTGGGACGTGGTCGATCCCGCCCCGGGTGAGTCGGTCCTCCCGCGGCAGCGCCTGCCGTGGGGCAAGACGATCGGGCTCGGTGCCCAGCACGTCGTCGCGATGTTCGGCGCCACTTTCGTCTTCCCGCTGGTGATGGGGCTCGACGCCAACCTCGCCATCATGTTCTCGGGCCTCTGCACGATCCTGTTCCTGCTCATCGTGCAGAACCGGGTGCCGAGCTACCTCGGCACCAGCGCCTCCTTCGTGGCCTCCGTCGCGGCGATCCGCGCGCTCGACGAGGGCAACGACTCCTCCTACGTGACGGGCGCGATCCTCGTCGGCGGGCTCGTGCTGGCCGCGGTCGGCGTGCTCGTCCACTTCGCCGGCGCCGGCCTCATCCACCGGATCCTGCCGCCGGCCGTGACCGGCGCGGTCGTCATGCTGATCGGCTTCAACCTCGCCCCGGTCGTGGCCGGCGTCTACTGGCCGCAGGACCAGTGGATCGCCCTGGCGACCGCGGCCTTCATGGTCTTCGCGGCGGTGGCCCTGCCCGGCTTCTGGTCCCGCGTGGCCGTCTTCCTGGCGCTGATCTTCGGCTACGTCCTGTCCTACGTCGCCGACCTGCTGTTCGGACCCATCACGTCCGTCCTCGGCGGTGCCACCGAGGCCACCGAGCACGACCGCGTCTCCTGGGCCGGGGTCGAGGCGGCGAGCTGGATCGGCTTCCCGAGCGGCACGCTCGCCGACGGCGTCTCCGTGGTCCACGGCCCGTCCTTCTCGCTGACCGCCATCCTGCTCGTCCTGCCCGGCGTCATCGCGCTCGTCGCGGAGAACACCGGCCACGTCAAGGCGGTCGCCGAGATGACCGGCGAGGACCTCGACCCCTACATGGGCCGCGCCATCGGTGCCGACGGCATCGCCACCGCCTTCGCCAGCGCCTTCGGCGGCTCGCCCACCACGACGTACGCCGAGAACATCGGCGTCATGGGCGCCACGCGGGTCTACTCCGTCGCGGCGTACTACGTCGCCGCGATCGTGGCGATCCTGCTTGGCCTCTGCCCGAAGTTCGGCGCGATCGTCAACGCGACCCCCGGTGGGGTGCTCGGCGGCATCACGGTTGTGCTCTACGGGATGATCGGTCTGGTGGGTGCCAAGATCTGGGTCGAGAACAACATCGACTTCGGCAACCCGGTCAACATGGTCGGCCTCGCCGCCGGCCTCATCGCCGGCATCGGTGGCGTGACCCTCACCTTCGGCGACGACTTCGAGCTCGGCGGCATCGCGCTCGGCACCATCCTCGTCATCGTCTTCTTCCACATGGTCAAGGGTCGCGGCGACCATGGCTCCGGCTCCGGCAACGTCACCCGCAACCTCAGCCACCCCGACTACGACGGTGGCGTCGACGACGTCGCCTCCGGAGGTCCCGCGCCCCGATGAAGCCCGCACCCTTCGCCTACCTGCGCCCCACCACCCTCGAGGAGGCCCTCGCGGCCCTCGCCGGGGAGCAGGGGGCGAAGGTGCTGGCCGGCGGCCAGTCGCTGGTGCCGCTGTTGTCCATGCGGCTGGCGGCGCCGTCGATGCTGGTCGACGTCAACGGCCTCCCGGACCTCGACCACGTCCACTGCGACCCGTCGGGCGTGCGCATCGGGGCCCTCGCCCGGCACGCCCACGTGCTCGGCTCCGTGGAGGCCGCCGAGGTCCAGCCGCTGCTCGCGCTGGCGCTGTCCCATGTCGCGCACCCGACGATCCGCAACCGGGGCACCACCGTGGGCTCCATCGTCCACGCCGACGCCGCGGCGGAGATGCCGATGGTGCTGCGGCTCCTGGAGGGATCGGTCGACGTCATGTCGGTGCGCGGTCGTCGTACGATCCCGGCGGCGGAGCTCTTCGCTGGACCGCTCGAGTCGACCCTGGCCCACGACGAGCTCGCCGTGGAGGCGTTCTTCCCGGCCCTGCCCGCCGGCGCCGGCGTCGCGTTCCAGGAGATCGCGAGGCGCCACGGCGACTACGCGCTCGTCGGCGTCGCCGCGCTCGTTGAGACCGACGGCGACGAGGTGACCCGCGCGAGGGTCGGGTTCGTCTCCGTCAGCGACGTCCCCGTCGTCGTCGACGTGACCCACGCGCTCGACGCCCCCGCGACCGCGGCGCTCGCCGAGCTCGACCCCGCCGAGGACATCCATGCCACCGCGGCCTACCGCGCGCACCTGGTCAGCGTGCTGACCCCGCGCGTGGTGGCCGCCGCGACCGACCACGCCCGCTCCCGGGCACGAGAGGTGAGCCCCGCGTGACCAGCGAGAAGCTCCACGACGTGCGGCTGCACGTCAACGGGTCCGTCCACGAGGTGCGGGTGCCTGCCCGGCGCCTGCTCTCCGACGCCCTGCGCCACGACTGCGGCCTCACCGGCACGCACGTCGGCTGCGAGCACGGGGTGTGCGGCGCCTGCACGATCCTGGTCGACGGCGCCCCGGTGCGCTCGTGCCTGATGTTCGCCGTGTCGGCCGTGGACGCCGAGATCACCACCGTCGAGGGGCTCACCGAGGCCGACGGGTCGCTGTCGCCGGTGCAGCAGGCCTTCTCGGACTGCCACGGCCTGCAGTGCGGCTTCTGCACGCCCGGCTTCCTCACCACCATCACGGCCGGCCTGCGCGACAACCCCGACCCGTCGGAGGACGAGGCGCGGGAGATGATCGCCGGCAACCTCTGCCGCTGCACGGGCTATCAGAACATCGTGAAGTCGGTGCTGCGGGCCTCCCAGATCCAGGGTGGGACCAAGGGTGAGATGCAAGGCGAGATCCAGGAGGAGCGCGGATGACGACCAAGCTCTTCGGCACCAAGGTCCCGCGGGTGGAGGACCAGCGCTTCCTGCGCGGCCAGGGCCGCTACGTCGACGACCTGCTCACCGACGACCCCCGGCTGCTGCACTCCGCGGTGCTGCGCTCGCCGCACGCGCACGCCCGCATCCTCGACATCGACGTCTCCGACGTCCTCGACGTCGAGGGCGTGCTCGCCGTGTGGACGTGGGAGGACCTCACCGGCCCGATGGCCGAGCCGCTCCCGCTCCTCATCCCGCACCCGACCCTGACCCACGGCCGCACGCAGTACGCCCTGGCGAAGGACGAGGTCAACTACGTCGGCGAGGCGATCGCCTTCGTCGTCGCCGTCGACCGCTACGTCGCCGAGGACGCCGTCTCGCGCATCCGCGTCGACTACGAGCACCTCGAGCCCGTCGTGGGGATCGCCGCCGCGCGGGCCGCGACGCGCACGGTGCACGACGACGTGCCCGACAACGTCGGTGCCCGGATGGAGCAGGAGAACGGCGACGCGCGGGCCGCGATCGCCGCCGCCCCCCACACCCTGACCCTCGAGCTCGACGTCGAGCGCTCGGCGTGCACGCCGATGGAGGGTCGCGGCACGGTCGCGAGGTGGGACCCCGACACGTCGCGCCTCACCGTGTGGTCCTCGACCCAGACCTCCACCGGCGTACGCGGCTGCGTGGCGGCCAAGCTCGGTCTCGACCTCGCCAAGGTCGACGTCATCACCCCCGACGTCGGGGGCGGCTTCGGGGTGAAGATCAACCACCCCTGGCCCGAGGAGCTGCTGGTGCCGCTGGCGGCGATGACGCTGGGCCGGCCGGTGAAGTTCACCGAGGACCGCCGCGAGCACTTCATCTCCTCCGCGCACGAGCGCGCCCAGCAGCACCACGTCGAGGTCGGCTTCGACGACGACGGCCGGCTGCTCGGGCTCGACGTGGAGTTCTGGCACGACCACGGCGCCTACACGCCCTACGGGCTGATCGTGCCCATCATCACCTCGACCCAGCTGCTCGGCCCCTACAAGCCGCAGAACTACCGCGTCGTATTCGAGTCGCTCTACACCAACACCGTCATCGTCACCCCCTACCGCGGCGCCGGCCGGCCGCAGGGGTGCTTCGTGATGGAGCGGACGATGGACGCCATCGCCGCCTACCTCGGCAAGGACCGCACCGAGGTGCGGAGCACCAACTTCATCCAGCCGGACGAGTTCCCCTTCGAGCACGGGCTGGTGTTCCAGGACGGCCGCGAGCTCACCTACGACTCCGGCGACTACCCCGCCTCCCTGGTGAAGCTCAAGGAGCTGGTCGGCTGGGACGAGTTCGAGGACTTCCGCGCCGAGATGGCCGCGCAGGGCAGGCGGGTCGGCATCGGCCTCGCCTGCTACGTCGAGGGCACCGGCGTCGGCCCCTACGAGGGCGCCCACGTGCACATCGAGACCTCCGGCAGGGTCAAGGTCGCCACCGGGCTCACCACCCAGGGCCAGGGGCACCAGACGGCGTTCGCGCAGATCGTCGCCGACACCCTCGGCGTGCGGTTCGAGGACGTCGAGATCACGACCGGTGACACCCGCAAGATGCCCTACGCCGTGGGCACCTTCGCCTCGCGCGCCGCCGTGATGAGCGGGTCGGCCATCCACCTCGCC
Source organism: Nocardioides renjunii (assembly GCF_034661175.1). Lineage (NCBI taxonomy): Bacteria > Bacillati > Actinomycetota > Actinomycetes > Propionibacteriales > Nocardioidaceae > Nocardioides > Nocardioides renjunii. The sequence goes on from NZ_CP141058.1 coordinate 1,227,399, forward strand.
GCGCTGCGCGCCAAGGAGAAGGCGCTGCGCATCGCCGCCGAGGCGCTCGAGGCGTCGGAGGACGACCTCGAGATCGCCGACGGCGTCGTCTCGGTGCGCGGCACCGACACCTCGGTCGACCTCGGCACGGTCGCCGTCCTGTCCAACCCGCTGCGCTACGCCTTCGACGAGGCGTCCAAGGCCGCCACCCAGTTCTCCGTCGGCGACCCGGGCAAGCCGCCGGTGGCCGAGGACGACGAGCCCGGCCTGGAGGGCAAGGACTTCTACTCGCCCGAGCGCTCCACCTTCGCCAGCGGCATGCACGCCGTCATTGTCGAGACCGACCCGGACACGGCCGAGATCACGATCCTCAAGTACGCCGTCGTGCACGACTGCGGCCACCTCATCAACCCGATGATCGTGGAGGGCCAGATCCATGGCGGTGTCGCCCAGGGTGTCGGCGGCGCGCTCTACGAGCGGATGGCCTACGACGAGTCGGGGCAGCTGCTCAACGCCTCCTTCATGGACTTCCTCATGCCCTACGTCACCGAGGTGCCCACCACCATCGACATCGACCACCTCGAGACCCCGTCGCCGCTCAACCCGCTCGGCATCAAGGGCGCGGGCGAGGCGGGGGTCATCCCGTCGGCCGCGGTCTTCGCCGCCGCCATCGAGGACGCCGAGGGCTTCCCGATCGCCGCCATGCCGATCTCGCCGTCCGAGCTGTTCGCGCTGCGCCTGGCGCACGCCGACACACCCGCAGAAGCCATCGCTGAGGAGACCCGATGAAGTTCACCGGAGACAACGTCCTGGCCGCGCCGGTCGAGCAGGCCTGGGACGCGCTCCTCGACCCGGCCGTGCTCGTCCGCACGATCCCCGGCTGCGAGCGGCTCGAGGCGACGGGCGAGAACGCCTACGCCATGACGGTCACCGCGGGCGTGGCCTCGATCAAGGGCACGTACGCCGGGTCGTGCCAGCTGCGCGACCTCGTCGAGCACGAGTCGCTGGTGATGAAGCTCGACGGCGCCGGCGCGCCCGGCACCATCGGCGCCACGGTCCACGTGCGGTTCACGCCGGAGGGCTCCTCCACGCGGATCTCCTACGACGCCGACGCGGTCGTCGGCGGGATGATCGGCGGCGTGGGCCAGCGGATGCTCACCAGCGTCTCCAAGCGGATGGCGGGGGAGTTCTTCGGCAACGTCGACGCCGCGATCGCCGGCGGCGGCGCAGCCGCTCCCGCCGGGAAGGCCACGGAGGTCGCGGCGGACACGAGCGCCCCGGCCGCGACGAGCAGTGGTGCGGTCTTCACGGCGCCCGCCGCCGCGCCGTCGGCCGGTGGCCGGCAGGAGCTCCTGCTCGGCGTCGCGATCGGGGCCGGCCTCGTCGCCCTCGGCGTGCTGCTGGGTCGTCGCCGGTGACCGACCTGACGGTCGACTCCACTGCGCGCGACCAGGCCGCGGCGGTCCGCGCCGGCGAGGTCTCGGCCCGCGAGCTCCTCGAGCTGCACCTCGACCGCATCGCCGAGCGCAACCCCCACCTCAACGCCATCGTCTCCCTCGACGAGGAGCGGGCCCGTGCCGCGGCGGCGGGAGCGGACCAGGCGATGGCCGCGGGTGAGGAGCTGGGCCCTCTCCACGGCCTGCCGTTCGCGGTGAAGGACACCCACGCGCTGCAGGGCTGGCGCACGACGTACGGCTCGCCGATCTTCGCGGACGCCGTCGCCGACCACGACGACCTGCTGGTCGAGCGCGTCCGCGCGGCCGGCGCCGTGTTCGTCGGCAAGACCAACGTGCCGGAGTTCGCCGCGGGGTCGCACACCTTCAACACCGTCTTCGGCGTCACCCGCAACCCGGTCGACCCGACGCGTTCGGCGGGCGGCTCGAGCGGGGGAGCGGCGTGCGCGCTGGCGGCCGGCATGGTGCCGCTGGCCGACGGGTCCGACATGGGCGGCTCCCTGCGCAACCCGGCGTCCTTCTGCGGCGTGGTCGGGATGCGGCCCTCCTTGGGCCGGGTGCCCGAGTGGCCGCTCTACAACCAGTGGGAGAGCACGTCGGTCGGCGGGCCGCTCGCCCGCAACGTGGGCGACCTCGCCCTCCTGCTGTCCGTCCTCGCGGGTCCCGACCCCCGTGCGCCCCAGGCGCTCGGCGACGCCGGCTCGACGTTCGCACCGCCTCTCGCCCCGGCACCGCTCGCCGGCCTGCGGGTGGCCTGCTCGGTCGACCTCGGCGGCGAGATCGTCGTCGACCACGCCGTGGCGGACGTCGTACGCGCCACGGCGGCACGGCTCTCCGACGCCGGCGCCGCGGTGGCCGAGGCCCACCCGGACCTCGAGTTGGCCGACGACACCTTCCGCACCCTGCGGGCCTGGCACTTCCAGGCCAAGCTCGGCCCGCTGCTCGCCGAGCACCCCACGGCGTTCAAGGCATCCCTCGAGGCCAACATCCGGGCCGGGGAGCCGCTGACCGGTGCGGACGTCGCCCGCGGCTACACCCAGCGCACCGCGCTCTCGGAGACGATGCGGCTCTTCTTCGGCGACCACGACGTGCTGCTCCTGCCGACGTCGCAGGTGCCGCCGTTCCCCGTGGAGCAGGAGTTCCCCGAGACGATCAACGGCCAGCAGATGCCCGACTACCTCGCCTGGATGCGGTCGGCCTACTTCATCACCGTCACCGGCTGCCCCGCGATCTCCGTGCCCGCCGGGACGACCCCGGACGGGCTGCCCGTCGGCGTCCAGCTCGTGGCGCGGCACGGCGCCGACCGGCGCCTGCTCGAGGTGGCCGCCGCCCTCGAGCAGCTGCTGGCCGGCTAGGCCGGGCGCCGCGCGGACCGTCCAGCGCCTGTGCACGGGCTGGGGACAAGGCGCCGTAGCTGGGGATGACCGGCGCTGCTCTGTGCACGACTCGCCGGAACCCGAAGTATGTGCCGCATCCGCCCCCGAACCCCTTGCGGCCGGGCTCCCGCAGGGCATAGAACTCTCCCTACGCCGCCCCGTAAGGGGAGGCGGGATGGCTCCGCGAGGAGGGTCCGCACGACGGGAACCGGTCCGCCGGGGAACGTCGCAGGCACCGGGTGATGAGGTGGCTGGGACCCGACAGAGCGAGCGATCGACCGGGATCATCACCGCGACCGGTCACCTGAGGAGCCGGACGCTTCGGCGGCCGCACCTCGTGAAGGGCCCTTGGCGCTCATACCGCCGAGGGCCCTTCTCCTGTTCCCCGCCGATGCCCGCGGGATGTGACGCAGGTCTTGCCGAAGGTCGGGCGTTCCGTCGGCAGATCGTGCCGTGGTCGCCGTCTCCGCGCCTCGGTTGAATCGTGCCCATGAGCAACCGGCGGATCAGGATCGGCATCGACACCGGAGGGACCTTCACCGACGTCGTCGCCTTCGACGAGGACTCCGGGGCGCTGGTCACCACCAAGACGCCGAGCACGCCGGGCAACCCGGCGGACGGCTTCATCGCGGGCGTCGAGAAGATCCTCGACCTCGCGGGCGCCGACGGGAGCGACATCACGGCGGTCTCGCACGGCACCACGGTCGCCACCAACAAGCTGCTCGAGGGCAAGGTCGAGCGCCTCGGGTTCATCACGACCGAGGGCTACGAGTTCATGCTCGAGATCGCCCGCCAGTCCGTGCCGGACGGCTACGGAAACTCCTACTTCTGGGTCAAGCCCGACCGCATCGTGCCGGCCGACCGGGTGCGCACGGTCGGTGGCCGCCTCGACTTCACCGGCGCCGAGATCAGGCCCTTCGACGGGGAGGCGGCAGTCGCCGCGGCGCGATGGTTCCGCGACCAGGGGATCACCACGCTCGGCGTCTGCTTCCTGCACGCCTACGCCAGCGACGAGCACGAGCTGCGGATGCGCGACATCCTGCGCCGCGAGCACCCCGACGCGGTGGTCTCGATCTCCAGCGAGGTGCTGCGCGAGTACCGCGAGTACGAGCGCGCGATGACCACGCTCGTAGACGCGGCGGTCAAGCCCAACGTCAGCCGCTACGTCACCAACATCACCGAGCGGCTGCACGCCTTCACCGGCGGGCGCAGTGCCGGCGGCGACTCGATCCCGTTCTACGTGATGAAGTCCAACGGCGGCGTGCTCTCGGCCGACGAGGTCGTCCACCAGCCGATCACCACCGTGCTGTCCGGGCCCGCCGCGGGCGCGCTGGGCGCGGCGCTCATCGCCGAGGTCGCCGGCTTCCCGCGGATCCTCACCTGCGACGGCGGCGGCACGTCGACCGACGTGTCGGTCGTGCTCGACGGCCAGCCGACCCTCACCACCGAGGGCACGGTCGGGGCCTACCCGAGCAAGATCCCGATGATCGACGTGGTCACCGTCGGCGCCGGCGGCGGCTCCATCGCCTGGCTCTCGCCCGAGGGCTCCCTCAAGGTCGGCCCGCACTCGGCCGGAGCCGACCCGGGTCCGCTCTGCTACGGCAAGGGCGGCACCCAGCCCACCATCACCGACGCCCATGTCTCGCTCGGCCGGATCCCGCCGCACCTGCTCGGTGGCGAGATCCCGCTGGACGTCGAGGCGGCTCGGCACGGGGTCGCCGACCTCGCCGAGCAGCTCGGGCTCGACTTCGAGCGGTGCGCCACGGGCATCCTCGAGATCTCCGCCTGGAACCAGGCCAACGCCTTGCGCCAGGTCAGCGTCAAGCGCGGCCTCGACGTGCGTGACTTCATGCTGACGACCTTCGGCGGCTCCGGCTCGCTGCTGGCCTGCCGCCTCGTCGACATCCTCGACCTCGCCGGCGTCGTCGTACCCCCCGACCCGGGCAACGTGAGCGCGTTCGGCCTGCTGACGGTCGACGTCAAGAACGACTACGTTCAGACCCACGTCGCCAAGGAGTCGGCGCTCGACCACGCGGTCGTGCAGGCGATCCTCGACGACCTCACCGACCGCGCCCGGAGCGCCCTCGACAAGGAGGGCTTCACCGCCGACCAGCACCAGTTCCTGCGCACCATCGACGTCCGCTACGTCGGCCAGGCCTACGAGGTGCGGGTCCCCGCCCCGGACGGCGCCGTCGACGACACGTACGTCGCGCAGGTGGCCGACACCTTCCACGCCGAGCACCGCCAGCTCTACGGCTACGACTTCCGCGGCGACCGCGACCAGCAGGTCGAGTGGGTCAACCTCCGGGTCACCGGCATCGGGCCGATCACGCGTCCCGAGATCCCGACGCTCGACAAGGCCGACGGCGAGGTGCTCGAGCGTGCCGTGCGCAGCCGGCGACAGGTGTGCTTCGACGCCGACGAGGGCTACGTCGACACGCCGGTCATCTGGCGCGGCGACCTCGGCGCCGGCGACGCCTTCAGCGGCCCGGCGGTGGTCGAGGAGTTCGGCTCGACCATCCCCGTCCACCCCGGCTTCGAGGTCGTGGTCGACGACTGGGCCAACCTCGTGATCCGGAAGGAGGCCGCCCGATGAGCGGCACCGCAGTGGACCCCGCCTACGTCACCGCACGGCCGGCCAACCCGGCCGGCCTGCCCACGGCGTACGAGCACGGCGGGCGACTCACCGCCGAGGGGACGACGGTCGACCCGATCCTCGTCGAGATCGTCCAGGGCACGCTCGCCAGCGTCGAGATGGAGGTCGAGACCGCGATCGGCCGCACCAGCCGCTCGCCGATGATCCGCGACGCCCACGACTTCCGGGCCGGGATCCATGACCGCCAGCTGCGCAAGCTCACCGGCCGGTCCTACAGCGCGCTCGTGCACCCGATCGTCCGCGACTTCCCCATCGAGGAGATGCGGGAGGGGGACGTCTTCTTCCACAACGACGTCTACGAGTCCGAGGGCGGCATCGGCCACTTGCCGGACCTGTGCGTCACCGTCCCGGTGTTCCACGAGGCCGATGGTGTGAAGAGCGTCGTCGCCTTCGTGCAAGCCTTCGGCCACCACGACGACATCGGCGGCGCGGTGCCGGGCTCGATGCCCAGCAACGCGACCACCGTCTACGAGGAGGGGCTGGCCGTCCCGCCGATCAAGCTGTGGGACGCGGGCGTCCCCAACAGGTCGGCCCTGCGGATCATGACGCGCAACTCCCGCATGCCCGACAGCCTCGCCGCCGACCTCGACGCCGAGTGCTCCGCCTGCCTGATGGGGGCACGCCGGCTCGGCGAGCTCTTCGAGCGCTACGGCCGCGACGCGATCGAGGCGTCGTTCGACGCCATCCTGGACGCGACCACCGAGACCTACCGTCGCGAGATCCTGTCGAAGATCCCCGACGGCACCTACGTCTGGGAGGACTACGCCGAGCACGACGGCGTCGACGAGCCACAGCTGCACACGCAGCGGATCACCCTGACCAAGGTCAGCGACGCCCCGGCCGACCCCGACAACGGCCGCCCCGCCGGACCGCGGCTGATCATCGACTTCACCGGCACCAGCGCCCAGGCCAAGGGACCGATCAACCACTGCGGCGACTACGTCGGCGGCAACTTCCTCAAGAAGTGGCTCGCGCCGATCCTGCGCAACCTCGCCGACACCCCCGAGCGGATGGCCGAGCTCGACGTCAACGAGGGGATCGTGCCGCTCATCGAGATGCGGTTCCCGGAGAAGGGCACGCTGCTCACGCCGATCCACCCCGCGCCGACCAACGCCCGCACCTTCGTGATCCTGCGGCTGCTCGGCGTGCTCGCCGGCGTCGTGGCCAAGGCCGTCGACGGCAAGATGCCCGCCGACCAGGAGACGATCCGCTACACCGGCGTCTACGGCAAGGACCTCGACGGCAACGACTACCTCATGCGCGAGGTGCTCGGCGGCGGCTCCGGCGGTCGCTACTACGCCGACGGCGAGGACACCATCCACGTGGTGCCCGACTCGCGCAACCTGCCCACCGAGTTCACCGAGTCGCGCTTCCCCTTCGTCGTCGAGCGCCTCGGGCTCGCCGTCGACTCCGGCGGCGCCGGGCAGTTCCGCGGCGGCCTCGGCTACGAGAAGCACATCCGGATGCTGAAGGACGCGCACTTCATGTCCATCGCCGACCGCTCGATCCTCGCCTGCTGGGGCGTCCGGGGCGGCAGGGCGGGATCGCCGTTCCAGGTCGTCATCGACCCGGGCGGGCCGGAGGAGCGCGAGGTCGACGCCCTCGCCGACGCCGAGGTGGTCCGCGCCGGCCAGGTCGTCCGCATCCGTACGACCGGTGGAGGCGGCTGGGGAGACCCGCTGGCCCGCGACCCCGAGCTCGTCGTCCGCGACGTCGTGTGGCGCAAGGTCTCGGCCGAGGCCGCGCTGCGCGACTACGGCGTGGTCCTGACCGGCTCGGTCGACGACGGCAGCCTGGCCCACGACGCGGACGCGACCGCCGCGGAGCGCGGCGGCCGGGCGCCGTGGAGCCGTGAGGACGACGCCTTCTTCGACCGCGGTCCGGGCTACGCCTCGCTGGCCGACGGGGCGCCCCACGCCGACGTCGACACCGTCTGAGCGGCGGTCGGGGGTGCAGGTCGAGGTGCGGACGGCCGTGCGGGTCGCGGTGCTCGGCGGCCACGGCAAGACCGGCCGCGCCGTCGGTGCTGCGCTCGCCGACCGCGGCGCCGAGGCGCTGCCGCTGGGTCGGGCCGAGTGGTCGTCCCTGGCGGCCGCGGTCGCCGGCTGCGACGCGGCCTACGTCATCGCGCCCAACCTGCACCCCGACGAGCCGGCCTACGTCGCCGAGGCGCTGGACGCGCTCCACGCCGCCGACGTCGGCCGGGTGGTCTACCACTCGGTCGCCTCGCCCTACGTCCCTGGGATGCCGCACCACCTCGGCAAGGCGGCCGGTGAGGACCTGATCCGCCGCAGCGGGCTCGACTGGACGATCCTGCAGCCCGGCGCCTACCTCCAGAACCTCGACCTCACCGGGCGCCTCGAGGTGCCCTACTCCCTCGACGTCCCCTTCGGCTTCCTCGACCTCGCCGACCTCGGCCGCGCCGCGGCCGTCGTCCTGACCGAGCCGGGGCACGGCGGGGCGACGTACGAGCTCGCGACCCGCGTGGCCACCGTGCGCGAGCTCGCCGACGAGGCGGGTGTCGAGGCCCGCCGGGTGGACGACCCCGGGACGCACCCGTGGCTGACCGCGATGTTCGCCTACTACGACCGACACGGGCTGCCGGCCGGGACGCGGGTGCTGGGCGCACTGCTCCGTCGTTCCTAGGGTGTGCGCATGGCAGTGACGTTCGGGACCGGGTGCTTCGACCAGGGGCGAGGGTGGGAGGCCGAGCCACGGTTCAGGGTGGCCACGGACACCGTCGAGCTCGCCGCGGACGCACTGCTCGTGGCAGCGGAGCGCTTCATGATGGTGGGGGAGAGCGGCACCGAGCACAGCGAGGACGAGGACTTCTGGGACGAGGAGGACCGCGGGCCGAGCAGCACCGCGGTCTCCGTCGACGAGGAGGCGGCCTACGTCGCTGCCGACACCGACGCATGGCTGAGCCGCCGGATGGCCGACACGATGAAGTCGATCCTCGTCCAAGAGCTGACCCGGGTCGGCGTCTCCGCCGTCGTCACGGCCGACTACGACCCGATCCGGGGCATCCGCGCCCGCAGGTGGCCGGCTCGCACGAGCTGACGCCTGGTGCCGCACACCCGGCAGGCAGTCGATCCGGAGCGCCAGCTTCCTGCGATGGACCAGTGCTCGTCGCATGAACCTGGTGCACAGGATCGACTGCGCGACGACGGGGTTCCCGTGCTGCCATGATCGGTGGATGACCGACCCCGCGACGTACGCCGACCTCGGCGAGGCGGCGTGGCGCTGGGTGCTCGACCAGGTGCGGTGGGACGACGCGGGTCCGTGGATCCCCGAGACGGTGCCGCACGCCGGGGGACCGCCCGAGGAGCGCGACGGCATGCACAGCGGCATCGGCGGGCTCGCACTCGTGCTCGCCGAGGTCCGGCTCGGGCGGGCGTGGACCGACGAGGAGCAGCGGCTCGCCGACGGCATCGCGGCCCGGATCCGCGCGGGACTGCCGAGCCAAGGGCTGGCGACGTACTTCGACGGGGTGGTCAGCGACCTCGGGGTGCTGATCGCCCTGGACGCACGAGGCGCAGGCAGTGCCGAGGATGCCGGCGTCGCGGTCGCGCGGCTCGTCGAGCTCGCGACCGACGACGGGTGGGAGCAGCCCTACCTGGTGCCGCCCCCGTTCGCGCCGCACACCCGCATCAACGACGTCACGCTGGGCACGGCCGGTGTCCTGCTCGGCGCGGTCTGGGCTCACCGGCACGGCGCACGCGGGGCGGAGGACCTGGCTGAGCGGGCGGCCGGCATCCTCCTCGCGGAGGGGGAGCCGACGCAGGCGGGGACCGCCTGGTCGTTCGTGCCGAGGCGCTTCCGCGCCGACGTGCCGGTCGAGCGGCAGCGCGAGATGCCCAACTGGTCGCACGGCCTCGCCGGGATCGCGGCCGCGCTCGCGGTGGCGGGCAGCGAGCTGCGCCGGCCGGACCTCGTCGACGCGGCACGCCGCGGAGCGGAGCACCTGGTGACGCTGGGCGACACCGACGGCGACGGCTTCGTCGTGCCGGCGGCGATCCCGCCCTCACCGGGACTCGAGGAGGTCACGTTCACCTGGTGCCACGGACCGACCGGCACCTCGCTGCTCTTCACCGCCCTCGAGCACGCCGGCGTCGACGTGGTCGCGGGCGAGTCCCCGGCCCAGTGGCACCGCCGTTGCCTGCGCAGCGTCCGCACGTCCGGCGTGCCGCGACGGCTGCGCCCGGGCTTCTGGGACAACGACGGACGCTGCTGCGGCACCGCCGGTGTCGGCGAGGTGTTCCTCGACGCGTGGCAGCGGCTCGGCGACCCCGACGACCTCGCCTTCGCGACGGTCCTGGGCGATGCGCTGCTCGACCGGGCCGTCCGCGACGGCGACCGCGCGTGCTGGCGCTTCACCGAGCACCGCAGGGACGACCCCCTCCTGCCGCCCGGAGTCGGCTGGATGCAGGGCGCCGCCGGCATCGCGGCCCACCTGCTGCGGCTCTCGCGGGTCCTCCGCGAGGGTCGTACGGCGCCCGCCGTCGCCCGTCTCGACACGTGGTGGAACCTGCCGCCAGCCTGAGCGGCGCGGCGCTCAGCCGCCGGCCCCCGCGAACCGGGCCGCCAGCACCCGGCACGCCGCCGCCAGCTCGGGCGGCTCCACCACCTCCACATCGGCGTCGAAGCGGGCGAACGCCGCCGCGAGCGCCACCCACGACCAGGCGCCGAGCGTGACCCGGCAGGTGCCGTCGGCGAGCGCCTCGACGTCGCCGTCGCCGACGAAGGGCGCCACCTCGGAGGCGGGTGCCCGCAGCACCGCGGTGCCCCGGCACGGCCACGCGTCCTCGTCGGCCGAGCCCTTGAAGCGCGCGGACACGAACGTCGCCACGTCGGGCGCCGGCAGCTCGCGCGGCACGAAGCGCGGCCCGTGGGGGGTGCGCAGCCGCATCCGGTCCAGCCGGTAGGTCCGCCAGGCCTCGCGGTCGAGGTCCCACCCGACGACGTACCAGCGGGAGCGACGCCGGACCAGGTGCACCGCCTCCGTCCGCCGCGGTGGCGCGCCGGGCGACTCCTCGCCGTAGTCGAAGCGCAGCACCTCGCAGCGGCGGATCGCCGCGCTCACCTCGACGATGACGGCCGGGTCGACGGCCGGCCCGCGGTCGAGCGCCGTCACGCGGACGGCGTCGACGCGGTGGCGCAGGTGGCTGGGCAGCACCTGGCGCACCGTGGCGAGGGCGCGGGCGGCGCCCTGCGCGACGGCGTCGTCGGTGCCGTCGCCGCTGCCGGTCGCCAGGCGTAGCGCCACGGCCAGCGCCACCGCCTGCTCCTCGTCGAAGAGCAGGGGAGGGAGCTCGCTGCCCGACTCCAGCCGGTAGCCGCCGTCGGGTCCCTTCGTGGCCGTGACGCGGTAGCCCAGCCCGCGCAGGCGATCCACGTCGCGACGCACCGTGCGCTCGGTGACCTCCAGCCGCCGCGCCAGGACACCCCCGGGCCAGTCGCGGCGCGCCTGGAGGAGGGAGAGCAGGGCGAGGAGCCGCCCGGTGGGTCCTGACATGGCCCCAGTGTGCCCGAGGTAGCGGACAGGAACGGTCCTCTTCTGGCGAGAGAGTGAGGGCACCGGCCGGAACCGCCGACCGGGCCACCAGGAGGAACCACCATGACCATCGACGTCACCCCGCACCTCAACTTCCGCGGCAGCGCCCGCGAGGCGCTCGAGCTCTACCGCGACGCCCTGGGCGGCGAGCTCACGATCGTCACCTACCGCGACGCCCACGCCGTCCAGGACCCCGCCGAGGGCGACCAGGTCATGTGGGGCCAGGTCGCGGCACCGAGCGGGGCCCGGGTGATGGCCTACGACGTGCCGTCCGCGCTGCCCCACGACGCCGGGACCATCCCGTTCTTCGTCTCGCTCCGCAGCGCCGACGCGGACGAGGTCTCCGCGGCGTGGGCGGGGCTGCTCGACGGCGCGACGGTCGTGCAGGACCTCGCGCCGTCCGGCTGGTCCCCGCTCTACGGCATGCTGCGCGACCGCTTCGGGGTCACCTGGGTGCTGGACGTGGCGGTGGCGTACCCGTCGGCCTGACGAGCCGGCCGGCCGCAGCCGGCCCGGGACACCGGGCCGGCTCCGGGCGCACACTGGACCGATGGACGAGGACGTCGAGGACATGAGCCGCGAGCAGCTGGTCGCCGAGGTCCGCACGCTGCGGGCGGCGATCCGGACCCACCGCGACAGCTCGGGGCACGACCTGTGCTGGCACCACCCGGACCTCTGGGGCACGCTCCCGGAGCGGGTCGAGCCGGACGTCGCGGTGCCGCCGTGGCCGCAGTTCCTGCGCGGGTGCCTGGCCTACCGGCAGTCGCTCGACGAGCAGGTGGCGGGCGCCCCGGCACATGCGGCGGAGTACGACGCAGGGGCGTCCTGACCTCGGCCGGAGGTGCTGGGCAACTGTTGCCCTCCGTCCCGCGTGTGCCTGACAACTCTTGCCGGTGGGGGCTGTGCCGCCGGTCACTAGGGTCGAGCGCATGAGGGTCCTGCTCGCACTCGGCGGCAACGCCATGACGAACGCCGACGGGCGGGCGCGTCCGGAGGACCAGATCGCCGCGGCGGGGGTGGCCATGGCCGCCGTCGCCGGACTGCTCGAGCACGAGCACGAGGTCGTCGTCACCCACGGCAACGGTCCGCAGGTCGGCAACCTGCTCGTGAAGAACGAGCTGGCCGCGGGCGTCGTACCTCCCGTGCCGCTGGACTGGTGCGGGGCACAGACGCAGGCCACCCTCGGCTTCGTCCTCATGGACGCCCTCGACCGCGAGCTCGACGCGCGGGGGATCGACCGGCGCAGCGCCGCGCTGGTGACCCGCACCCTGGTCGACGCCGACGACCCGGGCTTCACCACGCCGACCAAGCCCATCGGACGCCACCTTCCCGAGGCCGAGGCGAAGCTGCTCGTGGGCCACGGCGAGACCTGGGAGGACCGCGGTGAGAAGGGCTGGCGCCGCGTCGTCGCCTCACCCGAGCCGCAGGAGATCCTCGACGCACCGGCCGTGCTCGCCCTCATCGAGGCGGGCTTCGTCGTGGTGGCCAACGGAGGCGGCGGCATCCCGCACGTACGCCGCCCGGACGGGTCGCTGGCCGGCGTGGAGGCCGTCATCGACAAGGACCTCGGCGCCGCGCTCCTGGCCGCGACGACGCGGGCGGACGTCCTCGTCATCGCCACCGACGTGCCGCACGCCGTCATCCGCTGGGGCGAGCCGGACGCTGAGCCGCTCGGCCGCCTCACTGTGGCCGAGCTGCGCGCCCACGCCGCCGACGGCCACTTCGCGTCGGGGTCCATGGGACCCAAGGTCGACGCCGTGTGCCGCTTCGTGGAGGCGACCGGCCGCACCGGCGTCATCACGAGCCTCGACCAGATCACCGCAGCGGTCGCCGGCGACGCCGGCACCGTCGTCGTACCCACCCCGAAAGGAAACCGCTGAACATGCCCAGCGCCATTGAAGTCCGCAAGGTCCCGATCCACTCGGTGTCCGACGCCTCCGAGCTGACGAAGCTGATCGACGAGGGCGTCATCGCCGCCGACCGGGTCTTCGCCATCATCGGCAAGACCGAGGGCAACGGCGGCGTCAATGACTACACGCGGATCATCGCCGACCGCGCGTTCCGCGAGGCCCTCGTCGCCCAGGGCGCCGACGCCGAGCAGGTCAAGGGCATCCCCATCGTGTGGTCGGGCGGCACCGACGGCGTGATCAGCCCGCACGCCACCATCTTCGCGACCACCGACGTCCCCGAGGACGACCCGTCGCGCCAGGAGATGCGGCTCACCGCCGGCTTCGCGATGAGCGAGCCGATCCTGCCCGAGGAGATCGGCTACACCGCGATGGTCGAGAAGGTGGCGGCCGGGGTGAAGGTCGCCATGGAGGGCGCCGGCATCACCGATCCTGCCGACGTGCACTACGTCCAGACCAAGACCCCGCTGCTGACCATCCACACCATCCGCGACGCCAAGTCGCGCGGCAAGACGGTGTGGACCGAGCACACCCACGAGTCGATGGACCTCTCCAACGGCGTCACCGGCCTCGGTATCGCCGTCGCCCTTGGCGAGATCGACATGCCGAGCGACGCCGACATCATGCACAACCGCGAGCTCTACTCCGCTGTCGCCTCGTGCTCGTCGGGCGTCGAGCTCGACCAGGCGCAGATCGTGGTCGTGGGCAACGCCACCGGCGTCGGGGGCCGCTACCGCATCGGCCACTCGGTCATGGAGGACGCCCTCGACGCCGACGGCATCTGGGAGGCCATCCGCTCCGCCGGCCTCGACCTGCCGGAGCGCCCCCGCACCAGCGACCTCGACGGCAGGCTCGTCAACGTCTTCCTCAAGTGCGAGGCCAGCCAGGACGGCATGGTCCGCGGCCGGCGCAACGCCATGCTCGACGACTCCGACGTGCACTGGCACCGCCAGATCAAGGCGGCGGTCGGCGGTGTCACCGCGGCCGTGACCGGGGACCCGGCCGTCTTCGTGTCGGTCTCCGCGGCCCACCAGGGTCCCGAGGGCGGCGGCCCGGTCGCCGCCATCGTCGACCTCGGCTGAGCCGCTCCGACGCACCGCTCGTACGCCCCTCGGCGGGGCCGGCAGGTGACTGTCGGTCCCGCGTGATGGGGTGTCTCCCGTGAGCACGACGACCCGCTACCGGCTGGTGCGCCCCGACCGCGAGGTCGTGGTGCCCGAGCTCGACGAGCACCAGCAGCGCGTCGTCGACCACGAGGGCGGTCCGCTGCTCGTGCTGGCCGGCCCCGGCACGGGCAAGACCACCACCCTCGTCGAGGCGATCGTGGACCGCATCGAGGTCCGGGGCGCCTCGCCCGACTCGGTCCTCGCGCTGACGTTCTCGCGCAAGGCCGCCGAGCAGCTGCGCGACCGGGTGACGGCCCGCGTCGCCCGCACGACCTCGGCCGCCTCGTGCTCGACGTTCCACTCCTTCGCCTACGCCCTGGTCCGCAAGTACGCCCCCGCCGAGCTCTACGAGGGCGCCATCCGCCTGCTCTCGGCCCCCGAGGCCGACGTGGTGCTGCGCGAGCTGCTGCGAGACAACCCCGAGTCGGTGGTGTGGCCCGAGCCGCTGCGGCGCGCGGTCGGCACCCGGGGGTTCGTCCGCGAGGTGCAGGCGGTGCTGGCCCGCGCCCGCGAGAAGGGCCTCGACCCCGCCGGGCTGCGCAGCCTCGGCATCGAGCACGACCTGCCGGAGCTCGTCGCCGCCGGGCTCTTCCTCGAGCAATACCTGACGGTCCTCGACAACCTCGGCGCCACCGACTACTCCGACCTCATCCGCCGGGCCGTCATCGAGGCCGAGGGCCACCGCGACGAGCTGCGCGCGCGCTGGGGCCACGTCTTCGTGGACGAGTACCAGGACACCGACCCCGGCCAGGTGGCCCTCCTGCGGGCGCTCGCGGGCGACGGCCGCGACCTGACCGTCGTCGGCGACCCGCACCAGTCGATCTACGGCTTCCGCGGCGCCGACGTGCGCGGCATCCTCGACTTCCCGGCGAGCTTCCCGACCGCCGCCGGCGAGCCGGCCCCCGTCGTCGTGCTGCGCCGCACGAGGCGCTTCGGCCCGCGGATCCTGCTCGCCGCAGGCCGGGTCGCCAGCCGGCTCACGCTGACCGGCAGCATCGGCGCCGAGGCCCGGGAGGCGTTCCTGGCGCCCGAGGCGGTGCCGGGGCCGCACGGCAACGGCCGCGTCGAGGTCTTCACCTACGACACCGAGCGGGCCGAGGCGGAGCGGCTGGCCGACCTGCTGCGCCGCGCCCACCTCGAGGACGGCATCGCCTGGGACCGGATGGCCGTGCTCGTGCGGTCCGGCCGGACCAGCATCCCGCCGCTGCGCCGGGCACTGGCCGCATCGGGCGTGCCCGTGGAGGTCGCCTCCGACGACCTGCCGCTCGTGCACGACCCGGCCGTGCTGCCGCTGCTCGACGGGCTCCGCGCCGTGGTCAACCTCGACAACGACGACCCCGACTCGCCCGACTTCCTCGACCCGGGCCGGATCGAGTCGCTGCTGCTCTCGCCCCTGGGCGGCCTCGACGCGTCCGACCTGCGCGCCCTCGTGCGCCGCCTGCGCACCCGCGAGAAGGAGCTCGCCGACGCCAGCGACCGGCGCACCTCCCGCGAGCTGCTGCGGTTGGCGGTGGTCGAGGACGGCTTCCTCGACGGCCTCGACGGGCCCGACGTCGAGCGCGCCGCTGCGCTGGCGGACCTCCTGCGCGACGGCGGACGCATGCTGGCCGACCGGGCCGGCGTCGAGGACGTCCTGTGGCACCTGTGGTCGACCACCACCTGGCCGCAGCGCCTGCGCCGCCAGGTCGACACCGGAGGAGCGGGCGCCCGGCGGGCCCACCGCGACCTCGACGCCATCGTCGCGCTGTTCGATCTCGCGGCCCGGGCCGTCGACCAGCGTGACCACGTCGGGGTGGAGGCGTTCTTCGCCAGCCTGGTCGCCCAGCAGCTGCCCGCCGACACCCTCGCCGAGCGCGGGGTGCGCGGCGCCGCGGTCAGGTTGCTCACCGCCCACCGCTCCAAGGGCCTCGAGTGGGACCTCGTCGTGGTCGCCCACGTCCAGCAGGAGGGCTGGCCCGACCTCCGGCGGCGCGCCACCCTGCTGGGTGCCGACCGGATCGGTGTCGACCCCGTCGGGCACCCCGACCTCGTCCCGCCCGTCACGACCCGCGCGCTGCTGATGGAGGAGCGCCGGCTGTTCTACGTCGCCTGCACCCGCGCCCGCCGCCGGCTCGTGGTGAGCGCCGTCCGCTCGCCCGAGGACGACGGCGAGCAGCCGTCGCGGTTCCTCGAGGAGCTCGGCGTGAGCATCGAGCACCAGGACGGCCGTCCCCCGCGGCCGCTGTCGCTCGGTGGCCTCGTGGCCGAGCTGCGCCGCACCGCGGCGGACCCGCAGGCGTCGACGGCGCTGCGCGAGGCGGCGGCGCGCCGGCTCGCCGCCCTCGCGGCCGAGGAGGTCGACGGGCGCCAGCTGGTGCCGGCCGCCGACCCCTCGACCTGGTGGGGCACCCGCAGCGCCACCCGGTCGATCGAGCCCATCCGCGACCCCGAACGGCCGGTGCCGGTCTCGGCCAGCATGCTCGACTCAATCCTGGTGTGCCCCGCGCAGTGGTTCTTTGAGCGCGAGGCGGGCGGGGTCTCGGCGGTGCACCAGTCCGCCAACCTCGGCCAGGTGCTGCACGCCCTCGCCGAGCGCGTCGCCCGCGGTGAGCTCCCGGCCGAGGAGGCGCCGCTGATGGCCGAGGTCGAGGCGATCTGGGACCGGCTCGCCTTCCGGACCCCGTGGTCGCGCCAGCGTGAGCTCGCCCGGATCCGCAAGGCGGTCGCGCGGTTCGTGCAGTGGCACCTCGCCAACCCCCGCCAGGTCCTCGGCGCCGAGCAGCGCTTCGAGAGCGTGGTCGACGTCGACGGCCGCCCCGTGCGGCTCACCGGCTTCGCCGACCGGCTCGAGATCGACGACGACGGCCGCGTCGTCGTCGTCGACTTCAAGAGCGCGCGCACCGCC
The DNA here is from genome assembly GCF_034661175.1 of Nocardioides renjunii. Taxonomy (NCBI): domain Bacteria; kingdom Bacillati; phylum Actinomycetota; class Actinomycetes; order Propionibacteriales; family Nocardioidaceae; genus Nocardioides; species Nocardioides renjunii. The sequence continues at coordinate 1,244,375 of NZ_CP141058.1, forward strand.
CCCACCGGTCCCGCGGTCGCCGGCAACCTCCAGCTCGCCCTCTACCAGTACGCCGTCGACGCCGGCGCCCTCGACGAGGCGGCGGGTCGTCCGGTGGCCTCCGGCGGGGCCGAGCTCGTCCAGCTCGGCATCGACGACGACTCGGCCGTCGCCAAGGTGCAGGGACAGCCCGTCCACGACGACGCCGGGCCCGAGCGCGCGCTGCTCCGCGCGGGGCTGGCGCGTGCCGCCGACCTGGTGCGCTCGGAGAACTTCCCCGCCACGGCCGGCCCGCACTGCCGCGACTGCCCGTTCGTCCCGATCTGCCCGGCGAAGGGCGCAGGGAGCGTGACCGTCCAGTGACCGGGACCAGCCTGCGCGAGACGACCGTCCCCGAGCGGGAGCCGGTCCGCCTCGACACGCCCGCGGACCTGCAGGCGCTGATGGGCGGCCACGCACCGAGCGACGAGCAGTGGGCCGCCATCACCGCGCCGCTGCGCCCCACGGTCGTGGTCGCGGGAGCCGGCAGCGGCAAGACGACCCTCATGGCCCAGCGGGTGGTCTGGCTCGTCGCCACCGGCAAGGTGCGGCCCGAGGAGGTCCTCGGCCTCACCTTCACCACCAAGGCCGCCGCCGAGCTCCGCCAGCGCGTCACCGCCGCGCTGGGCGCGGCGGGCCTGCTCGACCGCTCCGTCGTCGTCGAGGGGGAGGACGTCCTCGAGCCGACCGTCGCGACCTACCACGCCTACGCCGCCACCCTGCTCACCGACCACGGGCTCCGCATCGGCCACGAGCCCGACACCCGCGTCGTCTCCGACGCCTCCCGCTACCAGCTCGGCGCGCGGGTGATCGAGCGCTTCACCGGCCACATCGAGCTGCTCACCGACCACCCCGCCACCGCCATCCAGAACCTCCTCGCCCTCGACGGCGCGATGAGCGAGCACCTCGTCGACGCCGACGACGTACGCCGCGTCGACCAGGACGCCCGGCGCGGGTTCGAGCGCGCGATCGAGGAGGAGCAGGCCGGCAAGGCCCGCTCGACCTACCTCGGGCCGCCGGCCAAGGCGATCAACGCCATCGACCGCCGCGCCGAGCTCTTGCAGCTCGTCAGCGGCTACCGCCGGCTCAAGGCCGACCTCGGCCTCATGGACTTCGGGGACCAGATCGCCCTCGCCGCGCGGCTCGTCGAGGACCAGCCCGAGGTGGGCGAGATCGAGCGGGCGCGGTTCAAGGTCGTGCTGCTCGACGAGTACCAGGACACCTCCGTCGCCCAGGCGACCATGCTGGCGCGGCTCTTCTCCGGCCCCGACCCCGAGCGCGGGCTGGGTCACCCGGTCATGGCCGTCGGCGACCCCAACCAGGCGATCTACGGCTGGCGCGGCGCCTCGGTGTCCAACATCCTCAACTTCGCCGACACCTTCCCGGCCGCCGACGGCGAGCCCGGCCGGCTCCCGCTGACCGTCAACCGGCGCTCGGACCGGCGCATCCTCGACGTGGCCAACCGGCTGGCCGAACCTCTGCTCGCGGCCTACGGCGACAAGGTGGCGCGGCTCCGCGCGGCGGAGAGGGCAGCCGACGGCCGCGTGGAGGCCGCCGTCTTCGAGCGGGCGTCCGACGAGCTCGCGTGGCTCGCCGAGGCCGTACGCCGCGAGCACGACGCGGGCAAGGCCTGGTCCGACATCGGCGTGCTGAGCCGCGACAACGCGCAGGCCGAGGACGTCTACGACACCCTCACCGCCGCCGGCGTGCCGGTCGAGATCGTCGGCCTCTCCGGCCTGGTCCGGCTCCCCGAGGTGGCGGAGGTCGTCGCCACCCTCACCCTGCTCCACGACGTCACGGCCAACTCCTCGATGCTCACCCTGCTCACCGGCCCGCGGTGGGCCATCGGCCCGCGCGACCTGCGGCTGCTGGCGCTGCGCGCGGGGGAGATCGCCGAGGTGCGGGGCCGCAAGGAGGCCGCCTCGGTCGCCGCCCAGCTCCTCCAGATCGCCGACGGCATCGACGCCTCCGAGCTGCCGGCCCTCAGCGACGCCGTGGAGTCGCCCGGCGAGGCGGCCTACTCACCCGAGGCGCTCGACCGGTTCGGGCTGCTCGCCGGCGAGCTGCGGCGCCTGCGGGCGCACGTCGGCGACCCGCTGCTCGACGTGGTGCGCCGGATCATCGACACCACCGGGGTCGACGTCGAGCTCGCCTCGGCGACCTCGCCGGCCGCTGCCGCGCGCCGTGACAACCTCGACCTGTTCGTCAAGGCCGTGGCGGAGTTCCAGTCGGTCGACGGCGACGTCACCCTGCCGGCGCTGCTGGCCTACCTCACGGCGGAGGACGACCAGGGCAACGGCCTCGACGTCGCCGTGCCGACGGCCGCCGACTCGGTCAAGCTGCTCACAGTCCACCGCGCCAAGGGCCTGGAGTGGTCCTCGGTGTTCTGCGTCGGCGTGGGGGAGACCCGCTTCCCAAGCAACCGCTCCCGCACGCTGTGGACCTCCTCGCCCGCCGTCCTGCCGGCGCCGCTGCGCGGCGACCGCGCCGACCAGCCGCAGCTCGTCGGCCACGACAAGGCTGCGCTCGACGCCTACCGCGCCGCGACGAAGGCCCATGACGCCGAGGAGGAGCTGCGCCTGGGCTACGTCGCCTACACCCGCGCCGCCCACCACCTCGCGGTGACGTCCTACCTCTGGGGCCAGCGGGCGACGCCCTTCGGGCCCTCGGCCTACCAGTGCGTGGTCCGTGACCAGCTCGACGACTGGGGCGAGCCGGTGGAGCGGTGGTTGGACAAGCCGGCCCCCAAGTCGCCCAACCCCAACGACGACGTCGACCCCTCCCGCCCCTGGCCCGTGCCGGGGCCGGGGGAGGAGGCCCGTCGGCGGCTGGCCGCCGCCGAGCTGGTGCGCAGCGTCGACCGCACCGCCCCCGACCACGACCTCGACATGGTCGAGGCGGCCCGGGTCGCCGACTGGGACGACGACCTGGCGCAGCTCCTGACCGAGGCCCGCGCCGAACGCGCCACGTCTGTCGACCTGCCGCTGCCGAGCAGCCTGTCCGCCACCTCCGTGGCCCGGCTCCGTGACGACCCCGAGGGCTTCGCCCGCGAGCTGGCGCGACCGATGCCGCGCCCGCCTGCCCCGGCCGCGCGGTTCGGCACGGCGTTCCACGCCTGGGTGGAGGAGCGGTTCGGCCAGCAGGCGCTCATCGAGCCCGACGAGCTGCCGGGGCGTGCCGACGCCGGCATCGACGACCAGGCCGACCTGGGGGAGGTGGTCAAGCGGTTCGAGGACGGACCGTTCGGCGACCGGGCCCCCCACGCCGTCGAGGCGCCGTTCGCGCTCGTGCTCGCCGGCCAGGTCGTCCGCGGTCGCATCGACGCCGTCTACGCCGAGCCCTCAGGGTCGGCGGACGCCCACTTCCTCGTCGTCGACTGGAAGACCGGTCGCCACGAGAGCGCCGACCCCCTCCAGCTCGCCCTCTACCGGCTGGCGTGGGCCGAGCTCACCGACACCCCGCTCGACCGCGTGCGGGCCGCGTTCCACTACGTCCGGACCGGTCACACGGTCGAGCCCGAGGACCTGCCCGGTCGCGACCAGCTCGAGGCGCTGGTGCGCGAGGGAGCCGTCGGCGCCTGACGCTGGTGCTCCACCCACGGCGCGCGGGTTCGGGTGGTGGCGGCAGATCGCGTCGTGCGGCGGGTCTGGCGTGCGAGGTGCCGCCACCCAGGTCGGCGGTGGCCGGGTGGCGACAGATCGCGTCGTACGGCGGGTCTGACGTGCGAGGTGCCGCCACCCAGGTCGGCGGTGGCCGGGTGGCGGCAGATCGCGTCGTACGGCGGGTCTGACGTGCGAGGTGCCGCCACCCTTGTTGGCGCAGGTTCGGGTGGTGGCGGCAGATCGCGTCGTACGGCGGGTCTGGCGTGCGAGGTGCCGCCACCCTTGTCGGCTCGCGGGTCCGGGTGGTGGCGGCAGATCGCCTCGTACGGCGGGTCTGGCGTGCAAGGTGCCGCCACCCTTGTCGGCGGTGGCCGGGTGGTGGCGGCAGATCGCGTCGTACGGCGGGTCTGGCGTGCGAGGTGCCGCCACCCTTGTCGGTGGTGGTCGGGTGGTGGCGGCAGATCGCGTCGTACGGCGGGTCTGGCGTGCGAGGTGCCGCCACCCTTGTCGGCGCAGGTTCGGGTGGTGGCGGCAGATCGCGTCGTACGGCGGGTCTGGCGTGCGAGGTGCCGCCACCCAGGGACCGTCGGCGCCTGGCGCGGACGACGACCCTCAGGCGAGCGCCGCGGTGAGGGCGATCTCCACCATCTCGCCGAACGTCTGCTCGCGCTCCTGCGACGTGGTCTCCTCGCCGGTCACGATGTGGTCGGAGACGGTGCAGATGGCCAGCGCCCTTCGCCGGTGCTTGGCGGCGAGCGTGTAGAGCGCACTCGCCTCCATCTCGACCGCGAGCACGCCGTACTTCACCATCTCGCCGAGCAGCTCGGGGCGCGCCGGGTAGAACGAGTCGCTGGAGAAGATCAGGCCGACGTGGAACGGCGAGCCGCCCTCGCGCGACTCGGCCGCCTCGACCGCGCCGCGCAGCAGCCCGAAGTCGGCAACTGGGGCGTAGTCGATGCCGTGGAACGCGATCCGGTTCATCGAGGAGTCGGTGCACGCCCCGGAGGCGATGATGACGTCGCGCACGCCCACGTCCTCGGTCACGGCGCCGCACGAGCCGACCCGCACGATCGACTGCACGTCGTAGTCGGTGAAGAGCTCGTTGACGTAGATCGACATCGACGGCTGACCCATGCCGGACCCCTGCACCGACACCGGCCGGCCGTTCCACGTGCCGGTGAAGCCGAGCATCCCGCGCACCTCGCTGTAGCAGCGGGCGTCCTCGAGGAAGGTGTCCGCGATCCACCTGGCCCGCAGCGGGTCGCCGGGCAGCAGGACGATGGGGGCGATGTCGCCGGGCTGGGCGCCGATGTGCGTGCTCACCGGCCGAACGCTACCGACTAGCGTGGGAAAGCGTGAGCGACCCAAGCCCCGTTGAGCGCCCCCTCCCGCACGTCGCCCTGTCGGCGCACGCCCACAACCGGATGGGGCTGCGCCGGACCGACGAGGCGTGGCTCGCCGAGCGGACGGCCGACCAAGCCACCCGCGTGCTGGTGGTCGCGGGCAACCGGTTGCGCCCGGTCGACGGCGCGGTCGCGTGGGTGAGCCCCGACGCCGCACCCGAGGGCCGGCTCGTGCTGCTCGGCGACGCGGACGGCGTCGTGCACCTCGCGGTCCTCGTGGAACCCGACGACGCGCCGGGGGACCCGGAGGAGTGGGTGCCGCTGCGCTCCGTGCTGACCGCGGTCGCCGACCACGCGCCCGACCAGGCGCCGCTGCTCATGCACGCGATCGGGCTGGCCGAGTGGCACCACGCGACGCGGTTCTGCCCGCGCTGCGGCGGGACGCTGGTCAGCCGGTCCGCCGGGCACGAGCTGCGGTGCACGCAGTGCGACCGCGCCCAGTTCCCGCGCACCGACCCCGCGGTGATCATGGCCATCACGAGCGGCGACGGCGACGACGAGGCGCTCCTGCTCGGTCGCAACCGGGCCTGGCCGACAGGCCGCTGGTCGACCCTCGCCGGCTTCTGCGAGCCGGGGGAGACCCTCGAGGACGCCGTACGGCGCGAGGTGGAGGAGGAGGTCGGCGTGCGGGTCGGCGAGGTGGGCTACTTCGGCAGCCAGCCGTGGCCGCTGCCGGCCAGCCTGATGCTGGGCTTCACCGGGCGTGCGCTGACGACCGATATCGACGTCGACGGCGCCGAGATCGAGGAGGCGCGCTGGTGGACGCGCGCCGAGCTCGAGGCGGCGGTGCGCTCGGGGGAGGTCGCGGTGCCGCACGGCATCTCGATCTCGTCCTCGCTCATCGAGAGCTGGTTCGGCCGGCCCCTCGACGGGCCGGGCTGGGACTGACCGCAGCCCGGCTCAGTCGCACTGGTCGCAGATCCCCGTGGCGGGGAGCGCGATGAAGCAGCGCGGGCACAGGTTCACCGGCCGGTCGCTCGCGGCGACGCGCGGACGGCTCGTGCCGGTGCTGCGGGTCGAGGTGGTGCGGGTCCGCGATGAGCCGGAGGAGCTCGACGGGGCGCTGGACCGCGTCGCCCGCGTGCCGGCCACGCGCTCGGGTGGCGAGTCGTCGCGGATCTCGAAGCCCAGGCGTCTCAGCGCCTTGGTCGCACCGGCCGAGCCGCCCGGGATGTCGGCGGGCGTGAGCGTACGTCCGGTGGCGAGGCCGTGAGCGATGCCGGCGATCGCGGCGGCGTCGTACTCCTTGCCGTGGTGCAGCAGGACGTGGGTCGAGACACCGCCGCGCACGAGCATGTAGTTGGCCCCGCCGGCTGCGTCCCAGGTCTCCATCGCGGTCAGGACGTGGTCGCGGTCGATCGAGTTGAGCAAGGACACGACAGCAGGCTAACCCTGCTCGCCGACGACCGTGGGGGCGAGGCTCACGCGAGCGCCGCCAGCTTCTCCTTGACCTGCGCCACCGACGGGTTGGTCAGCGTGCTGCCGTCGGCGAAGAGGAGCGTGGGCACCGTCTGGTTGCCGCCGTTGGCCTGCTCGACGGTGAACGCGGCGTCCGGCTCCTGCTCGATGTCGACGATCGAGAACGCGATGCCCTCGCGGTCGAGCTGGCTCTTGAGGCGGTGGCAGTAGCCGCACCAGGGGGTGGTGAACATGGTGAAGGTCATGGGATGGAGTGTCCCCTCCGACGTCTAGGCTGGCGAACACCCCTCTCAACCACGACGTCGCAGGAGTTGTTCCGTTGCTCGAAGCGCTCGATCCCGAGCAGCGACAGGTCGCCGAGGCGCTGCGCGGGCCGGTGCGCGTCCTCGCCGGCGCGGGCACCGGCAAGACCCGCGCGATCACCCATCGCATCGCGCACGGCGTCGCCCAGGGCGTCTACGCCCCCACCGAGGTGCTGGCGCTCTCGTTCACCACGCGGGCGGCGGGCGAGATGCGCGAGCGGCTGCGTCGCCTCGGCGCCCCGGGCGTCCAGGCGCGCACCTTCCACTCCGCCGCCCTGCGCCAGCTCCGGTTCTTCTGGCCGCGGGTCCACCAGCGCGACCTGCCCGAGCTCACCGAGTCCAAGCTCGGCATGCTGGCCCTGGCCGCGCGGCGCCAGCGGCTGAGCGTGGACAAGGCGACGCTGCGCGACCTCGCCAGCGAGATCGAGTGGGCCAAGGTGTCCAACGTCGGTCCGGACGCCTACGCCGCGCTGGCCCGCTCGCGCGGCCGGGCCGTGTCAGGCCTCGAGCCCGAGGTCGTGGCCCGCGCGTTCGACGCCTACGAGGAGGTCAAGCGCGGCCAGGGGCGCATGGACATGGAGGACGTCCTGCTCTTCGGTGCCGGCCTGCTGGCCGACAACGACGCGGTGGCGGCGCAGGTGCGCCGGCAGTACAAGTGGTTCGTCGTCGACGAGTTCCAGGACGTCTCCCCGCTCCAGCACGCGCTCCTCGACCTGTGGCTCGGTGGCCGCGACGAGCTGTGCGTCGTCGGTGACCCCGCCCAGACGATCTACTCCTTCGCCGGCGCCGACGCGCGCTACCTCCGCGAGTTCACCCACAAGTTCCCCACCGCCACGAGCGTCGAGCTGGTCCGCAACTACCGCTCGACGCCGGAGATCGTCACCGCGGCCAACCAGCTGCTCGCCGGCACCGCCAGCAAGGGCGTCGACCTGGTCGCCCAGCGACCCGCGGGAGCGCGCATCACCTACCGCGAGGCGACCGACGAGGTCGCCGAGGCCGACGCGGTCGCCGAGCGCCTGGCGGGGCTGCGGGCCGCGGGCACCCCCGCCAGCCGGATGGCGGTGCTGCTGCGCATCAACGCCCAGTCCGAGCGCTTCGAGGAGGCGCTCGCGGCGCGAGGCCTGCCCTACGTCGTGCGTGGTGCGGCCCGCTTCTTCGACCGCCCCGAGGTGCGGCAGGCCATCACCCTGGTCCGCGGCGCCGCCCGCAGCGGTGAGGCATCCGGTCCGGTGGCGGACTCCGTGGTGGCGGTGCTGTCCCAGATGGGCCACTCGACCGACCCGCCCGAGGGCAGGGGCGAGGTCCGCAACAGATGGGAGTCCCTCCAGGCGCTGGTCGACCTGGCTGCCGACTTCGGCCGCGAGCGCCCCGACGCGGTCCTGGGCGACCTCGTGGACGACCTCGACCGGCGTGCCGGCGAGCAGCACGCCCCGGTCGCCGACGCGGTCACCATCGCCACCATCCACTCGGCCAAGGGCCTGGAGTGGGACGCCGTCTTCGTCGCGGGCATGCACGAGAAGATGATGCCGATCTCGCAGGCCCAGACGCCGGCCGAGATCGAGGAGGAGCGGCGCCTGCTCTACGTCGCCATGACCCGCGCCCGCGACGAGCTCGCGGTGTCCTGGGCGGTCGCGCGCGAGCCTGGTGGTCGGGCCAACCGGGGGAGCTCGCCCTTCCTGGCCCCGGTGCTCGACGGGGTGCCGGGCGTCTCCGGGCAGCGCCGCGAGCGGAGCAAGCGCAACCGCGCCGCGCTCCACTGCCGCGAGTGCGGGGGCGCGCTGTCCAACGCCCGGGAGAAGAAGACCGGCCGGTGCGCCGACTGCCCGGCGTCCTACGACGAGGCGCTGTTCGAGAAGCTGCGCGAGTGGCGCCTGGCGCGCGCGTCGGAGGACAGCGTGCCGGCGTTCGTCATCTTCACCGACGCCACCCTCCAGCTCATCGCCGAGCACGTCCCCAGCAACGAGTCCGGACTGCGCGCCATCAGTGGCGTGGGACCGAGCAAGATCAGCAAGTACGGCGATGAGGTGCTCGCCCTGGTCGCCGCCGAGTCCTCTCGCTGAGGGTTCGTCGGAGCGCCCACGAGCCTCGCGCGAGGCTCGCGGGCGGGCCGTCGCGGGGCCCCGGCGAAGATTCTCGAAGAAATTCTTGGTAATACCCATAAAATGGTTTGCCCCTGACGACACCCAGGGTCTAGCGTTCCACTCACAACAACCCGCGCACTGGGATCGCTGACAACGATCCGCGCCCGACGCACCGAAGGAGGTGGCCCCCATGGAGAACTACACGATGACGATGACGGCGTGGACGCCGTCCTTCGGCATGTCCACCCTCGGCCGCCCCTGCGCGCACACGCGCGCCCTCGGCGCCGGCGTGGTGGCTGTCCAGGACGCCGCCGCCATCGTTCGCATCAAGGGCGATTTCCCGGGTTCTCCTGCCTGGAGTCCGTCGAGCTAGGTCACACCTCGCATCGGCAGCCTCCAGGCCGCGGAACCCGACACCGGGATCCGCGGCCTTTTTGTTTGTCCCACCGATCCATTCCATCCGCGATCAGGTCAACGAGTAGGAGGTGAACACATGACCATCAGCGTTCTCGACCGCCCCCGAGCTGCCGACGCACAGACCCAGCTGGAGCCGCAGGCTGCACTGGGCGCCCTGCACGACGCAGCTGCCGGAGTGGATGAGGAGTTGCTGCCCTGCCGCGTCAACGACGCAGAGCTGTGGTTCGCCGAGTCCCCCGCGGACGTGGAGCACGCCAAGGCCCTGTGCACGGACTGCCCCGTGCAGGCGCTGTGCCTCGACGGAGCCCTCGAGCGGCGCGAGCCGTGGGGCGTCTGGGGAGGCGAGCTCTTCCTCCAGGGCGTGGTGATCCCGCGCAAGCGGCCGCGCGGCCGGCCCCGCAAGTCCGACCAGCCCGCCGCGTAGGCACACCGCGTCATCCCCTCCAAGGAAATACAGGAATCAACTTCAATGAATACCTACCGAAATGGACGCAACGACATGAATCTCATGCATGAAGAACTCGCACGCGCGCAAATGTCCGCGCGCCTGGGAGAGGCGCACGAACTGCGACGCGGCCACCACCTGGCCATGGCCCGTCGGTTGAGCCGCAAGGCCGAGCAGGCCGCGCAGCAGGCGCGTCTCGCCCTCGCTCGCGCGATCTGAGCACAGCACCTCGAGGACGGACCTCGGGACACGCTCCACCCTGATCGCGGGTGAACCCAGCACGAGCCGGTACGTCGTCACGGTGACGACGTACCGGCTCGTCTGCGTCCCGGGGGTAGCCTCGGCCGGGTGAGCGACGTGGTCACCTGTGCCTTCTGCGGCACCGAGGCGCCGGAGGCGGAGACCCTCACCTGGACCGTCGCAGTGGAGAACGGCCGGCGCCGGGCGTTCTGCGACACCTGCTCGCGCAGCAACCTGCGGGCCATGGAGGGCAAGCTCGACAGCGAGTGGTGGTGACCGGGCCGCTCGCGGCGGGTCAGCCGGTCTCGAACCAGGCGCACCCGCAGTAGGGGTGGCGCTGCCAGCGCCGGTCCCGCGGGACTGGCTCGTGGTCTAGGAGCCAGGACGTCAGCCAGGTGGACGGCGTCTCGCCGCGCGACCAGGCGGCGAGCTCGCGGGCCGCCGCGCCGGCGGCCATCGCCAGCAGGGGGCGGGGCGGCTGCGGGTCGTGCACCGCGCCACCCTCGTCGAGGACGTACGCCGCGACGCACCGGGCGCACGGACCGACGCCGGGCGCCGCCCACGGTCCCACCTCGACGGCGTGCGGGCGGACGCCGACCAGCAGGTGGGGGAGCGAGGACACGGTCCAGTCGTCGACCGTCCCCGACACCTGACGGCCGGCCGCCACGGCGAGGCCCACGGGCGCGGCGGCGTCGACGACGACGCCGGCCGCGGTGAGGGCGGCGAGCACCGGCTCGCACCAGGCGCGGGGGCAGTCGAGCTGGGCGCGGAGCGGGACGGACCAGGGGCGGGCGCTGGCGGGCAGGCTGGCGGGCATGTCCTGACGTTGCCACGCGGGACGCGGCGACGGCCGGTCGTCCACAGCCCCGTGAATGCAGCAGCGGCGCCGCCCGGGGGGCGGCGCCGCTGTCAGGTGCTCACAGGGTGAGGCTCACGCCTTGCCGAGGATGCGGTTCAGGTTGGTGCCGCAGACCGGGCACACGCCCTTGGCCATCTTGGTGCCCTTGTCGTTGACCTTGATCTCGCCCTCCGCCTCGCGCTTCTCCTTGCACTTGACGCAGTAGAACTCACCGCTCCAGGTCTCCGCCATGACGGCCTCCTTGCTTCGTAACTTCGTGGTCGTCGCGGCGGGGTGGTCGAGGGGGAAGCCCGCCGGGGAGGGCCGGCGGGTGCCAGCGCTCCGTCGAAGACCCTACGCCACGCGTGGCCCACGCTCACGCACCACACGCGCTGAGCGTGAATCCGCCTCCCGCCGCGCCCGGCCGGCTCAGTACCCTCTGGTCATGCCGGAGCCCCTTGCCGACCTCGCCCACCTCCGCCTCGAGCGGCCCTCCGAGGGGGTCGCGCTGCTGACCCTCGACAACCCGGGGATGCGCAACGCGATGAGCCACGAGATGACCTCGTCGTGGGTCGCCGCGATCGACCACCTCGCCGCCGACACCTCGCTGCGAGCCCTGGTCGTGACCGGGGAGGGCAGCGCCTTCTGCTCGGGCGGCAACACGTCGTGGATCGCGAGCGAGCCCGACGCGAGCGTGGACCGCCTGCGCAGCCGGATGCTGCCGTTCTACCGCGCCTGGCTGTCGGTCCGGCGCCTGGAGGTCCCCACCATCGCCGCGGTCAACGGACCGGCAATTGGGGCCGGGCTGTGCCTGGCGCTGGCCTGCGACATCCGCTACGCCGCCGCGGGCGCCCGGCTCGGCGTGCCGTTCAACACGCTCGGCATGCACGCCGGGATGGCCGGCACCTGGCTGCTGCCCGAGGTGGTCGGTCCCGCCCACGCGCGCGACCTGCTGCTCACCGGCCGGGTGGTCGACGCGGACGAGGCCCTGCGCCTCGGGATGGTCTCGCGGGTCATCGACCCGGACGGCTTCCTCGAGGAGGTCCTCGAGACGGCCGCCGGCATCGCCGCGACCGCGCCCATCGCGGCCCGGCTGACCAAGATCGCCCTCGCCGACGGCGGCCACGCCGACTTCGAGGCGGCCCTGCAGTGGGAGGCCCTCGCCCAGCCGATGACACTGGCCACCGCGGACCTCCAGGAGGGCATCCGCGCGGCGAAGGAGAAGCGGGCGCCGGAGTTCCGGGGCCACTGACCGGGCCACTGACCGGGTCCACGCAGGGGGGCCACCCCTGTGGACAGGCCTGTGGACGCCCTGTGCACGGCGCGGCGCCGTACTGTGCGGGTGACCAGCGACAACGGCAGCAGCGCGGTGGTGAGGAGAGAGAAGTTGGCCGAGAGCACGTCGAGCCAGGCACCCGACCGGGCGCGAGGACCCGTCGCCACCCTGCGCCGCATCGCCTTCCTCATGGAGCGCCAGCGCGAGGAGACCCGCCGCATCGAGGCGTTCCGCAAGGCGGCGCGCACGATCCTGCCGCTGCCCGAGGAGGACGTACGCCGGCGCGCCGCGGACGGGACGCTCACCGAGCTCGCGGGCATCGGCCCGAGCACCGCGGCGGTGATCACCGACGCCTGCAACGGTGTCGTGCCGGAGCGCCTGCGGGCGCTGGAGGAGACGGCGGGCCCGCTCGCCACCGGCGGCGAGGAGCTGCGCGCGCGGTTGCGCGGCGACCTGCACTCGCACTCGGACTGGTCCGACGGCGGCTCGCCGCTGGAGGAGATGGCGATGACCGCCATGGAGCTCGGCCACGACTACCTCGTGCTCACCGACCACAGCCCGCGCCTGCGGGTCGCCAACGGGCTCAGCGCGGAGCGGCTCACCCGGCAGCTCGCCGTCGTGGACGCGGTCAACGAGCACCTCGGCGGGGCCTTCACCCTCCTCAAGGGCATCGAGGTCGACATCCTCGACGACGGGTCGCTCGACCAGACCCCCGAGATGCTCGGGCGGCTCCAGGTGCGCGTCGCGTCGGTGCACTCCAAGCTCAAGATGGAGGCCCCGCAGATGACGAGGCGGATGATCGGCGCGGTGCGCAACCCGCACACCAACGTGCTGGGGCACTGCACGGGCCGCCTGGTGACCGGCGGGCGCGGCACCCGTCCGCAGAGCCAGTTCGACGCGCGCGCCGTCTTCACCGCGTGTGCGGAGGAGGGCGTCGCCGTCGAGATCAACTCCCGCCCGGAGCGCCGCGACCCGCCCACCCGTCTGCTGGAGCTGGCGCGCGACACCGGCTGCCTGTTCTCGATCGACTCCGACGCCCACGCCCCCGGCCAGCTCGACATGCTCGACCACGGTGCGGCCCGGGCGACGGAGGCGGGCATCGACCCCGACCGGATCGTCAACACCTGGGAGCGCGACCGGCTGCTCGCCTGGGCCGCCTCCCGGCTCTGAGCGCGGCTCCGGGACGTCGTGGGTGCGGACGGCTAGGTTCGCCCCATGAGCACGACTGCGCCGACGCCGCCGGGGGTCCCGGAGGTGGAGGTACGCCGCTCGCGGCGCCGGCGGCGGACGGTCTCGGCCTACCGCGACGGTGACCGCATCGTCGTGCTCATCCCCGCCACCATGAGCAAGCGCGACGAGGCGACGTGGGTGGCCGACATGGTCGCCCGCATCCAGCGCCAGGAGCGCCGCAGGATGCGCTCCGACGACGACCTCGTCGCCCGGGCGGCCACGCTCAACGACCTCTACTTCGGCGGGCTCGCTGTGCCGGCGTCGGTGCGCTGGGTGAGCAACCAGAACGCCCGCTGGGGCTCCTGCACCCCCGGCGACCGCACGATCCGGCTCAGCCACCGGCTGCAGAAGGTGCCCGGGTGGGTGGTCGACTACGTGCTGGTGCACGAGCTCGCCCACCTCCTCGAGGCGGGCCACACGCCGGCCTTCTGGGCGTGGGTCGACCGCTACCCGCGGGCCGAGAAGGCCAAGGGCTACCTCGAGGGCTACTCCGCCGCCGCCCGCCTCGAGCCGCCGCCCGGCGGTGAGGAGTCGGACGGGGGAGTGGTCGAGCACGCGGTCGAAGACCTGAGCGACGACGCCGACTAGGCGGACGGGCCGGGCGGACGGGGACCGGCTAGGACAGGCCGGTCCGACGTCCGGCGTCCGACCGGCCGCGCACGCGGGCCACCGCGACGTCGACGAGGGCGTACATGTCGTCGAAGGTCGCCGGCAGGTCGTCGACGGGCCACCAACGGACGTCGAGCGACTCCTCGCTGGTGGCGTGGGTGCCGCCGGGGTCGGCGACGGCCAGGAAGCGCACGTCGAGGTGGTGGACGGTGCCCCGGGCGGAGCAGAACTCCACGGCGTGGGCGTCGAGGCACAGCGGCTCGGGGTCGAAGGTGAACGACGCCAGGCCCGACTCCTCGACCAGCTCGCGGCGGGCGCCGTCGGCGAGCGAGCCGTCGCCGGGTTCGAGGTGGCCGCCGAAGGCCAGCCACGCGTCGGCCTTGCGGTGGTGGTTGAGCAGCACGGCGTCGCCGTCCGGTGACACCACGATCGCCCCGGCGGTGAGGTGGTCGGGGAAGCACGCCTTGGCGAGCCCGTCCGGGTGCGCGGCGAGTTGGGCGAGGAAGCGGTCGCGCAGGGCTGACTGGTCGGCCGACGGCGGTGCCCAACCGGTCAGCGCGGCCACCGCGCTCGCGTGGAGTCCGGTGCTCACTCGGACCGGGGGTCGTCGCCGCCGCCGTCGAGGAGGTCGCGCAGCCCGGCGTCGAACTCCTCGTCGGAGAGCTCGCCCGGCGAGACGGAGTCCTCGCGGAAGCCGAGCGGGTCGTCGAGGTCCTCGGCGGTGGGCAGGAGGTGCGGCGACATCCACACGCCGTCGCGGGCCTCGGCACCCTGGCGCGTGCGGAGCGAGCCCCACAGCGTCGAGGCGTCGCGCAGCCGGCGTGGCCGCAGCTCGAGGCCGACGAGGGTGGCGAACGTCTGCTCGGCCGGCCCGCCCGCGGCGCGGCGGCGGCGTACGGTCTCCTGCAGCTTGGCGGCGGCGGGCATCCGCTCGGCGGTGGCCTGGCTGACCACCTCGTCGACCCAGCCCTCGACGAGCGCGAGGGTGACCTCGAGCTTCTCCAGCGCCGCCTTCTGCGCGGCGGACGGCTCGGGGTCGAACAGCCCGCCGGCGAGCGCCTCCTGCATCGCCTCGGGGTTGGCCATGTCCATCCCGCGGAGCTTCTCCTCCATGCCGGAGGTGTCGAAGTCCATGCCGGCGCCGTACTCGGCGACCGCGCCGATGAGGTGGTCGCGCAGCCACGGCACGCCTGCGAAGAGGCGCTGGTGCGCGGCCTCGCGCAGGGCGAGGTAGAGCAGCACGTCGTCGGTGGTGACGTCGGGCAGCTCGGCGGCGAACGCCGCCACGTTGGTGGGCAGCAGCGCCGCCTTGCCGATCGGTCCGAGGGGCAGGCCGATGTCGGAGGCGCTGAGGACGTCGCCGGCCAGCGCGCCGAGCCCGCTGCCGACCTGGGAGGCGACCATCGCCCCACTGGCCTTGCCGAGCATCGCCATGAGCGGGCCGGCGAGCTGCTTCATCTCCTCGGGCATCGCCTGCCCGAGGGCGGACGTGGCGGAGCCGGCGATCGGCTCGACGAGCACCTTCCAGACGTCGATGGTCTCCACGATCCACTCCGCGCGCGACCACGCCGCGGTGGTCGTGACGCCGGAGGGGAACTCGGTGGTCGTGTCGAGCCAGTGGTCGGCCAGTCGCACGGCGTCGGCGACGGCGCCCGACTGGGCGGCGGTGACCGTCGGGTCGGGCTCCTGCGCGGCGGTGCGGCGCGCCAGGTCGGTGACCGTCTGCCAGTTGACGGGGCCCTCGTGCGGGGCGAAGAGCGACTGCATCTGCGCCATCAGGGCGTTGAGGTCGGGCATGCCGCCCCCGGCCCCGAAGCCGCCCATCTGCGAGAAGATCTGCTCGAAGGGCGTGCCCTTGAAGGGGTTGTCGTCGTCGGGGCCCTGCCCAGCCGGTCCGGAGCCTCCGGGGGTGTCACTCATGGCGTCAACGGTACTCACCGCGCCCAGCCCCGGCATCCCCGCGCGCCTAGACTCTGAGCCGTGACCGACCCCGTCCCCGACCCCGTGCGACTCGTCGACATCCGCGACACCCCGCTCGACGTCACCGAGGTGCTCGACGCGCTCGGCGACGACGGCGCCGGTGGGCTCACGCTCTTCGTCGGGCAGGTCCGCGACCACGACGGGGGCAAGGGGGTCACCGCCCTCGACTACTCCGCCCACCCCACGGCGCTCGAGCGCCTGCGCGAGGTGTGCCGGCGGGTGGCGGCCGAGCACGACGTTCGCGGCGTCGCCGCCGTGCACCGCGTCGGCGAGCTGCGCATCGGCGACCTCGCCGTCGTGGTCGCCACCACGGCCGCCCACCGCGGCGACGCCTTCGCTGCGTCGCGCGCGCTGATCGACACCCTCAAGGCCGAGGTGCCGATCTGGAAGCACCAGGTCTTCGACGACCGGACCGAGGAGTGGGTCGGCACGCCGTAGGACCTGACGCGACCGGCGGTCGCGGAGGCCTAGGCTCCGGTGCGTGGAGATCCTGCTCTGGCTCGTGCCCTCCGTCGTCGTGACGGCGGTGGCCATGCTGTGGGTGTCGTGGGTCAGCCGGGACGGGCGCGGCGAGGTCGACCGCGACGTCGCCGCCCAGCGGCTCGGCAGGGCCATCGCCAAGGACCTGCCGGCGGGCACCCGCCGTACGCCGCCGCAGGCGCGCGACCGCAGCACCGGCATCGCCGTGCGGCCCAGCCACGGGGCGGGCCCGGGGGAGGGCTCCCACGGCGGCGCCACCCGTCGCGCGTCGTAGTTGCGCCGGTTTGAGAGAGTTGCGCCCATGAGTCAGCGGACCAGGGCGGGCCTGCTCGCACTGTGCCTCCTGGCCGTGCTGTGGGGCACTGCAGCCTTCGTGCCGCTGCCCTACGTCACCTACTACCCCGGACCGACCGTCGACATCCTCGGCACGGGCGACGACGGTGAGGAGACGGTGCAGGTCACCGGCCACGAGGCCTTCTACGACGAGGGCGAGCTGCGGATGACGACCGTCTACGTCAGCTCGCCGCAGGAGGACGTGACCCTGCCCGACCTGCTGAAGGCCTACTTCGACCCCGACGCCGCGGTCTGGCCGCGGTCCTCCATCTACGCCCCGGACGAGACCGACGAGTCCAGCGACCGCCAGTCCGACCTGGCCATGATGTCGTCGCAGGACACCGCCATCGCGGCGGCGCTCACCGAGCTGGGCGAGGACCTCGACCCGGTCGTCGAGGTCCTCGACGTCACGCCGGGGCTGCCCGCGGACGGCAGGCTCGAGGTGCGCGACGTGCTGCTCGAGGTGGGCGACACCACGATCACCGAGGCCCAGGACGTCGTCGACGCGGTCGAGGGCGCCGAGGTGGGCGAGCCCATCCCGTTCGTCGTACGCCGCGACGGCGAGCGCGTGCGCGTCGAGATCACGCCGGAGGAGGTCGACGGCAGCCCGCGCGTCGGCATCACGCCCGCCGAGGGCTTCGACTTCCCGTTCCAGGTCAGCGTCGCCATCTCCGACAACATCGGTGGCCCGAGCGCCGGACTGATGATGTCGCTGGCCATCTACGACACCCTCACCCCCGGGTCCATGACCGACGGCGCCGACATCGCCGGCACGGGCACCATCACCCCCGCCGGCGAGGTGGGACCGATCGGCGGCATCCAGCAGAAGATCGCCGCCGCCCGCGACGCCGGCGCGCAGCTCTTCTTCGTGCCGGCCGACAACTGCGACGGCATCGGGGGAGTCGACCCCGGCGACATGCGGCTCGCCAGGGCCACGACCATGAGCAGCGCCGTGACGACCCTCGCCGACTGGGTCGACGATCCCGACGCCTCCCTTCCCAGCTGCGAGGACACCGCTTCATGACCGAGACCCCGGACACCCCGGAGACGCCCGACCTGCCCGACGTCCCCCCGCCCGGTGCCCTCCCCGAGGACCCGGCGCTCGCCGCGGCCGTGCTGGAGATCGAGGCGCACGTCGCCCAGGACGGGTGGGACCAGCCCGCCCGGCTCTACGCGCTGGTCGACACCGCCGAGCTGATCGCGCAGGAGCCCGCCCTCGCCGCGGTCATGTCGATCGACGGACCCGGTGACGAGGGGTCCTTCACCCCGATCGAGCAGGAGGGGCTGCCGCCCGGGCAGGCCCTCGAGGACGCGCTGCCCTCGATCGCGTGGCCCGAGAGCGTGGCCGGCTGTGCGGCCGTCATCGAGCGGCTGGTCCTGCCTCCCGAGGTCGACGACGAGATCCCCGACGACCCGACCGCCGCCGAGCTGTTCGCCCGGGAGCACCCGCACCGCCAGGAGGTCCGCATGGTCGCCGGCGTGACCCGGGCCGGCGCGTCGTACTGTGCCCTCCGGTTGCGCGCCCACGACGACGAGCAGTCGGTCGTCAACGGCACCGAGCTGGTGCCCGGCCTCCTCGACCTCCTCCACGCCACGCTGCACGACACCGACCCCGACGCCCAGTCGGACACACCCCACGAGACCTCTGAGCAGGGGCCCGCATGAGCAATCCGTTCGACCGACCCAGCGGACCGAACGGTCCCGACGGCCCCCAGCGGCCCGGCGGACCGGGAGGACCGGGAGGACCGGGCGCCCAGCGCCCGGCGGCCACGTCGCGCCGTCCCGGTGCGCTCGTCATCACCGCGATCATCCTGGTCCTCGGGTTCATGCTCCTGAGCGGCTTCGCCTCGTTCTGGACCGAGCGGCTGTGGTTCGGCTCCGTCGGCTACAGCGGTGTCTTCACGACGCTGCTGCTCACTCGCATCGGGCTCTTCCTCGTCTTCGCGGGGCTGATGGCGGCGACCGTGGCGCTGTCCATGGCGATGGCCTACCGGTTCCGCCCGGTGCTGTGGCCCGGCATGCCCGGGATGCCCGACGACGGGATGGACCGCTACCGCCAGGTGCTGGCCCCCCGCATGGGCTGGGTGATCGCGGGCGCCTCGATCGTGATGGGCCTGTTCGCCGGCGCCTCGGCGACCGGGCAGTGGCGCAGCTACTCCCTGTGGCGCCACAGCGAGTCCTTCGGCACCACCGACCCCTACTTCGAGAAGGACGTGGGCTTCTACGTCTTCGAGCTGCCGTTCTGGCACTACCTCGTCGACTACGTCATGGCGCTGGCCGTCGTGGGCCTGCTCGCGTCGGTGGTGATGAACTACCTCTTCGGCGGCATCCGGCTCTCGGCGCGGCCCGGCGAGCGGCTCACGAGCGCGGCCCAGATCCAGGTGTCGGCGCTGCTGGCGCTGTTCGTGCTCGCCAAGGCCGTCGACTACTGGCTCGACCGCTACGACCTGGTCACCAACTCGGGGTCCATCTTCACCGGCATGGGCTACACCGACGACAAGGCGGTGCTCCCGGCGAAGGAGATCCTCGCCGGCATCGCGATCGTCTGCGCCCTGCTCTTCCTGGCCAACATCTGGCGCCGCACGTGGCTGCTCCCGTCCGTGGGCGTCGCGCTCTTCGCGCTCTCGGCGATCATCCTGGGCCTCATCGTCCCGACGCTCGTCCAGGCGATCCGGGTCAACCCCAACGTGCCGGACCGTGAGGGCCCCTACATCGCGGCCAACATCGAGGCCACGCGCGCGGCCTACCAGCTCGACCAGATCGAGACCCGGCCCGTGGGCGGCGGCGCGCAGGTCGACGGCCGGCTCGAGGCCCTCGACGGCGTCACCGACGGCGTACCGCTGGTCGACCCCCAGATCGTCAGCGAGATCTTCGAGCAGCAGCAGCAGGTGCGGGCCTACTACTCCGTGCCCAACGTGCTCGACGTCGACCGCTACGAGATCGACGGCCAGGACCGCGCCGTCGTCCTCGGCGTGCGCGAGCTCGACCAGAGCGGACTGGCCGAGGGCGACCAGAACTGGTCGAACCTCCACACCGCCTACACGCACGGCAACGGCGTCATCGCGGCGTTCGCCAACCAGCGTCCCGAGGACGACTCGACCCAGCAGACCGGCATCCAGTGGGCCGAGGGCGCCGAGGCCGACGAGGACACGCTGACCCGGCTCGCCGGGCCCGACGGCTACGAGACGCGGGTCTACTTCGGTGAGCAGAGCCCGACCTACAGCATCGTGGGCCTCGACCCCAGCGGGAACCCGGTCGAGTTCGACCTGCCGCAGGGCGACCGCAGCGAGGAGGACGTCGCGACGACGTACGACGGCAAGGCGGGCGTGCCGATCGGCAACCTCGTCAACCAGCTGCTCTACGCCGTGCGCTTCAGCGAGCCCAACCTGCTGCTGTCGAGCCGCGTCCACGACAACTCCAAGATCCTCTACGACCGCGAGCCGCGGCAGATGGTCGAGAAGGTGGCGCCGTGGCTCACCGTGGACTCCGACCCCTACCCCGCAGTGGTGGACGGCCGGATCCAGTGGATCCTCGACGGCTACACCGTCACCGACAAGTACCCCCTCTCGCAGCGCGAGTCGCTGGAGGAGATGACCGACGACTCCCTGCAGGAGAACACCGGCTTCCAGACGCTGCCGACCGACGAGATCAACTACCTGCGCAACTCGGTGAAGGCGACCGTCGACGCCTACGACGGCACGGTGTCGCTCTACGCCTGGGACGAGGAGGACCCGATCCTCAAGGCGTGGCAGAAGGTGTTCCCCGACGTCGTCCAGCCCAAGGACGCCATCCCGGACGCGCTGACCGAGCACCTGCGCTACCCCGAGGACCTCTTCAAGGCGCAGCGCTACCAGTTCCAGCGCTACCACGAGACCTCCGCGTCCGCGTGGTTCGAGGGCTCGAGCCGCTGGGAGGTGCCCAGCGACCCGCAGCTCACCAGCCGCCTGCAGCCGCCGTACCGCCTCTTCACCGACACCGGCGAGGGCGAGACCTGGTCGCTGACGTCGGTCTACGTGCCGCGCGACAAGGAGAACAACCTCGCGGCCTACATGGCGGTCAACAGCGACGCGACGAGCGAGGACTACGGCAAGGTCTCGGTGCTCGAGCTGCCCAACGAGCCGACCGGCGGGCCGCTGCAGATCGCGAACACGTTCTCGACCAACGAGGACGTCAGCCAGGCGCTCCTGCCCTACACCACGGGTGATGCCGACCGGGTGCCCGGCAACCTGCTGACGCTGCCGGTCAACGATTCGTTCATCTACGTGCAGCCGGTCTACACCCGTCGCGACGGTGAGTCGAACTTCCCGATCCTGCGGTTCGTGCTCGTCTCCTACGAGGGCCGGGTGGGCATCGGCACGACGCTCACCGGCGCCATCGAGGACGCCCTGCTGGCGGAGGCCACCTCCGGGGACGAGACCGAGGAGCCCACGGAGGAGCCGACCGGCGAGCCCACGGAGTCGCCGGGTGCGTCGCCGACCGAGGAGCCGTCCGAGGAGCCCACGACGCCGTCGGGCAGCACGCAGCAGCAGATCCGCGAGCTGCTGCGCCAGGCCGAGGCGAAGTTCTCCCAGGCCGACGCGGCCCAGCAGGCGGGCGACACCGTGCGGTGGGCGCGCCTGATGGAGGAGGGCCGCGAGCTGATCGAGGAGGCCGTCCGGCTGGCCGGCTGACCCCCGATTTGGGCTCCACCCCCCGCCCCTGTAATGTTCTGTTCACCGACGCGGGGTGGAGCAGCTCGGTAGCTCGCTGGGCTCATAACCCAGAGGTCGCAGGTTCAAATCCTGCCCCCGCTACAAAGAACAGGGCCCGACCCGCGGAGACGCAGGTCGGGCCCTGTTGCTGTCCGCCCGAGGCCTCGCACTGGTCGCCCGAAGGGGCTGTCCGTCGGGTGGCGCGCGTCACGTGGCCGCCCGGAATGTTGAAGCAGATCGGGCCGTTGTGAAGGACAGCTGGTCCGAGATCTTGCCCCCGGGCCTCACCCTTCGCCGCTACGAGCGGCCACCCGCCGAGAGGCGGCAGACGGACCAGCGAGCAGCACCGCGAGACCGCCCGCCGGGTAAGCCCCGGTCCGGGCGGTCACGTGTTTCCGGGCCAAGGTGTCGTCAGCGTGGCGCCTCGCGCAGCGGCGTGGTTGTCGCGGGGACCACGCTGCCGCGATGCTGTGCGCATGGATCCGCGCGGACTCGACCTGCGCCGGCTGCTGATCTTCCGGGAGGTGGCGGTCGCGGGGTCCCTGGGCGCGGCGGCCCGCTCCCTGGGGTGGACGCAGCCGGCGGTCAGCCAGCAGGTGCGCGCCCTCGAGAGGGAGCTCGGGTGCCCGCTGGTCCTCAGGACGTCGAAGGGCGTTGTCCCGACCGCTGCCGGGGAGCTGGTGCTCGCGCGGGCACAGCGCATCGCCGAGGAGGTCGACGCGTTGCGCGGCGAGCTCGCCGAGCGCGCCGCCGGCGCGAGGTCGGTGGTGCGCATCGCGGCCTACCCCTCGGCA
This sequence comes from Nocardioides renjunii, assembly GCF_034661175.1. NCBI lineage: Bacteria > Bacillati > Actinomycetota > Actinomycetes > Propionibacteriales > Nocardioidaceae > Nocardioides > Nocardioides renjunii. Next base: position 1,266,533 of record NZ_CP141058.1, read on the forward strand.
TCGGCCACGCTGATCCCGCGCGTGATGGCGGCGCTGCAGGACACGGAGCCGGACATCACCACCGAGCTCGTCGAGGCCGAGCCCCCCGAGGCCGAGGTGGCGCTCCTGGCCGACGAGGTCGACCTCGCGCTCGTGTTCCGCTACCCGTCGGAGAGCGCGACCGCGGGGGGTCTGCACTGGCTCCCGCTCTTCGAGGAGCGGATGGACCTCGTCATCGGCGGCGACCACCCGCTGGCCGCGCGGGCTGCGGGCAGGGACGCGCCTCCTACGGTGGCCGACCTCGCCGAGCAGACCTGGGTCGCCGGCTGCGAGCGCTGTCGGCGCCACGTGACGGAGATCTGTGCGGCCGCCGGCTACGCCCCGACGATCCGCCACGCCACCGATGACTACGTGCTCGTCCAGAACATGGTCGCGGCGGGACTCGGGGTCGCGGTGCTCCCGCAGTCGGCGCTGAGGGCGTTCCGGCACCCCGACGTGGTGGTCGTGGCCGGTCCCTCCTTCGGACGGCGCGTGTGCGGCCTGGTCGTCCGCGACGAGCCGGTCGGCGAGGCGACCGAGGCGCTCGTCAGGGCTTTCCGCCCCGTGCGGGACCGGTCGCTCGAGGAGCCCGCCGACGCCTGAGCACCGGGGGCTCAGGCGCGAGCGCCGAGCCAGCCGAGGAGCGCGTCGGCCGTCCAGGCGGCGTCCTCCATGTGGGGCAGGTGCCCCACGCCCGCCCTGGTCCGGAAGTCCCACCGCTCCGGCACGCTCGCGTGTGCCCGCACTGACGTGGCGAGCCGGGTGGCGTCGTCCAGCGGGACCTTCAGGTCGTCGTGCCCCTGCAGCCACAGCGTCGGCACCGCGACCTCCGCGAGCCGGTCGCGCCACTCCAGCGGGCGGGCCAGCAGGTCGATGGTGCCGAGGATCGCGTTCCACTGGGTGCGCCGGGCAGCGGCCGCGTCCGGGGCGGAGGCCCGGACCTCCTGCTCGGCGACCGAGGCGGCGAGCGCGGCGGCAGGGACGCGGTCGGTGTGGGGCGTCGCCTCCGCGACCTGGCGCACCACGAGGTCCGCCGGCGCCGTGCGTCGCAGCTGCCGGTCCACGAGCCCGCGGACCAGCGACGTGCCGAGGACCGCCCGTTTGGCCGCCAGTCCACGGTCGCGCGCCGCGTCGGTGCGGTGGGGCACCGGCGGAGCCAGCAGCACCAGCCGGTCCACCGTCTCCGGGTGCGCGAGCGTGTGCAGCACGGCGAGCACCCCGCCGAGCGAGTGGCCGACGAGGACGACCGGTTCGTCGACGCGGGTGGCCACGTAGGTGGCGACCAGGTCGAGCTGCTCCTCGACCGCGGCCGAGGCTGACAGCTCCGGCCGGCCCGAGCGCGTGCCGCCATGACCGAGGAGGTCCAGCGCGACGACCCGGTGGCGCTCCGCGAGGAGCGGGGTGACCGGGCCGAAGTTGAGGGCCGACCCGCCGAGGCCGTGCAGGCAGAGCACAGTCGCGACCTCCCCGGTCCCGGCACCCGGGCCGGGCCGGACCCAGGCGTGCACGGGGCCGCCGATGTCGACGGTGGTCGAGGTGGCGCCGTACGGCGTCCGGATGTCGTGGCTGTCGTCGGGCATGGTGCTCCTTCTCGGTGCGGTCACGGACGGTCAGGGCCGTTGCTGGTGACGGTGGCGGCGAGGGCCAGGTCGACGGCGGCCAGGGCGTGCAGGGCCATGGAGTCGATGAGCGGCACGGGACAGTCCTCCTGGCGCAGCAGCAGCTCGATCTCGGTGCAGGCCAGCACGACCGCTTGGGCGCCGGCGTCGGCGAGGTCCGCCACGACCCGGGCGTACGCCCGTGCCGACTCCTCGCGGACCGTGCCCTGCGTCAGCTCCTCGAAGATCACGCGGTCGACCATCGCCCGGTCCTCCGCGCCCGGGGTGAGGCAGCGGACGCCGGCAGCGGCCAGCCGGTCGCGGTAGAAGGGCTCCTCCATCACCCAGCGCGTCGCCAGGAGGCCGACGGCGGTCAGCCCCCGCCCGAGCGCCTCCGCCGCGACGATGTCGGGGATGTGCAGCACGGGGACGGTCACTGCCGCCGCCACGTCGTCGGCCACCTTGTGCATGAGGTTCGAGCAGATCAGCAGCACGTCTGCGCCGGCGGCCTCGCAGTCCCTGCCTGCCGCGGCGAGCATCCTGCCGGCCGCGGGCCAGTCGTCGCGCAGCTGGTGCTCGCGCACCGCCGCGAAGTCGACCGAGCGCATCGCGATCTCGGCCGAGCCGTGCCCGCCGAGCCTACGCTGCGTCTCCTCGTTGATCGTCCGGTAGTACTGGGCGGTGGAGTACCAGCTGAGCCCGCCGATGAGACCTGTCGTGTGCATGCCCCAAGCATCTGCCCGCCGGAGCCGGTCCGGTAGCCCTCGCCTCGTTGGCAGCGTCCCAAGCCGTGCTTGGGACCATCGCCCGGCGCCACCTTGCCGCTGCTAGGTTCGGGCTGGTGCGGCGGGTGCCGCGACGCCCGTCGAGGGCGGCGATCCCCAGGAGGAGCAGCAGTGAGCGTTGAGGTGGTCGACGTCCCCGAGCGTCAGCGGTTCGAGGCCCTCGTGGACGGCACCCTGGTCGGGTTCGCGGCCTACCAGACGACGTCCGAGATGGTCGTGTTCACCCACACCGAGGTCGACTCGTCGGTCGAGGGCCAGGGAGTGGGTGGCGCACTGGTGCGTGGAGCCCTCGACCAGGTGCGCGGGGCGGGGCTGCGGGTGCTGCCCATCTGTCCCTTCGTGCAGGCCTGGATCGGGCGTCACCCCGACTACGCGGACCTCGACTACCGACGCCCGCCGAGCAAGGTGACCGACTGACCCGAAGGTCGGGTCAGCGCGACGCCCGGTCGAGGTAGTGCAACACGGCCGTCACGCGGCGGTCGGCGTCGTCGGAGGGCGGCAGGTCGAGCTTGGCGAAGATCGAGCGGATGTGCTTGTGCACCGCGCCCTCGGTCACGACCAGGGCCTGCGCGATCGAGGTGTTGCCGCGCCCCTCGGCCATCAGCGCCAGCACCTCCCGCTCGCGAGCGGTGAGCCGCGACAGCCGCGCGTCCGGGCGCGCCACCAGCTGGCCCACCACCTCGGGGTCGATCGCCGTCCCGCCGCGGGCGACGTGCTCGAGGGCCTGGACGAACATCTCCACCCGCCCGACGCGCTCCTTGAGCAGGTAGCCGAGACCGGCGCTGCCGTGGGCGAGGAGCTCGGTGGCGAACGCCTGCTCGACGTAGGCCGACAGGACGAGCACGGGCAGCCCGGGCCGTCGCCGGCGCGCCTCGACGGCGGCCCGGACGCCCTCGTCGGTGTGCGTCGGGGGCATGCGTACGTCGACGACCGCGACGTCGGGCTCGTGTTGCTCCACGGCGGCCAGCAGCAGCTCGCCGTCGCCCACCGCGGCGACGACGTCGTGGCCCTCGGCGAGCAGCACGGCGCTGATCCCCTCACGCAGCAGCGGGTCGTCCTCGGCGATCACGATCCGCACGGGACCACCACCCGCAGCTCGGTCGGGCCGCCCGGCGGGCTGGTCAGCGACCAGCGGCCGTCCATCGCCTCGACCCGGTGCCGGATCCCGGACAGCCCGGTGCCGACGCCCTCCCTCGCACCGCCGGCGCCGTCGTCGCGGACGACCGCCTCGACGACCTCGGAGCCGTCGTCGGCCGCCCGCAGGCGTACGTCGACGTGGGCCCGCTCGGCACCGCTGTGCCGGGCGACGTTGGTGAGGGCTTCGGCGACCACGAAGTAGATGGTGGCCTCCACCGACGCCGCGCTGCGCACCGGGACGTCCACGGTCGTGGTGCACGGCACCGGGCTCGCGGCGGCGAGCCCCTGCAGGGCGCCCGCCAGGCCGCGGTCGGCGAGCACCGGCGGGAGGATCGTGCGCACCACGGCGCGCAGCTCGGCGAGGGCGAGCTCCGCCGCGTCCTGCGCCTGGCCGAGCAGCTGGTCGGTCGCGGCCGGACCCGTGGTCGCCAGGCTGCGGCGGGCCGCGCCGATGAGCACCGTCGTGGCCACGATGCGGTTCTGCGCACCGTCGTGGAGCGAGCGCTCGATGCGCCGCAGCTCGGCCGCGTGGGCGTCGAGCGCGGCGGCGCGGGTGCGGGTCAGCTCCGCCACCCGCATCGTCAGGTCGCCGGGGTCCTGCCCGAGCAGCCGCCGCGCGACCCGCAGCTGCCGGCGCGCCGCGACCGGGGCCAGCAGGACGGTGGCGGACGCCCAGCAGGCACCGAGGAGGACGACGCCTGGCACGCCCGACCACTCGCGGACGACCCAGAACCCCAGCGAGGGGCTCGCCCAGCCGTCCGGCAGGGTCCACCACCACAGCGGGAACGTCAGGTCGCGCGCGGCGGAGAACGGGGCGAGCACCGCCAGGAAGCCGACCACGTTGCCGGCGACGGCGTGCCGCGCCAGCCACGCCAGCTCCGACCGGGTGGCGGGGTCCCGGAGCGCCTCGCCGAGGCGTACGGGCCGGACCGCCGGCGCCGCCACCTCGACGCCCCAGCGCCCGAGCCGGGCCCGCTCGCGGTCGGCCAGGCCGTGCACCAGACCGAGGGTGGTCGCGGCGGTGAACCAGCCCAGGGTCACGGCCCACACCAGCAGTCCGAGCGCCAGCAGCGCGGTGCCGAAGCCGCCCAGCAGCTGCTCCAGGGACCGGAGGGTGCGCCGCAGGGCGGGTCGGACGCGCGCTGTCGTCGCCACGGTGCTGCTCCCTCCTGCCGACCGGCCCGGCGACCGGTCATGCGTGCTCGTGCGGATGTGCCGGCCACCGCACCGTAGGGGGAGCGACGTGCTCGGCCCAACACCTGCGGGCCAGGAGTAGTGCCTGCTGTACCAACCGCTCGGCAGCCAGCGGGATCGATCGCCGGCGCGGGAACGACGACGGTTGAGGGACACATCGACACCCCATCCGAGGAGATCACCATGTTCCGTCGCATGTCCCGCACCACCGCCGTCGCCCTGACGGTGTCGGCCGTCGCCGTGTCGGTCACCAGCAACGTCGTCGCCGCGAAGGCGGCCCCGGCGCCGGATGGTGCCGGGCACCACGCCGCGACGTCCACCCAGGAGCGGCTCGACCGGCTCGTGTCCCGCACCGGCTTCCCGGGAGTCATCGCCACCGTCCGCGGGGCGGACGGGAAGGTGCGCACCTGGACCGCCGGCAGCGGCGACCTCGCCACCGGTGCCCCCGTCCCGGCGGACTCGCGGGTCCGGATCGCCAGCAACACCAAGATGTTCACCGCCACCGTCGTGCTCCAGCTGGTGGGGGAGGGCCTCGTCGAGCTGGACGCGCCGGTCGAGCGCTACCTGCCCGGGGTCGTGCGCGGCGGTGGCAACGACGGACGGCGCATCACCGTGCGCCAGCTGCTGCAGCAGACGAGCGGGCTGCCCGACTACGACTCGCTGGTGATCGAGGCCGGCGGCTCGCTGAGCGCCGTCGCGCACACCTACTTCGAGCCGCACGACCTGCTCGACGCGGCACTGGCCGAGGGGCGGGACTTCCGCCCGGGCACGCGCTGGGCGTACTCCAACACCAACTACGTCGTCCTCGGCCTGCTCGTGCAGCGCGTCACCGGCCGCCCGGTCGGGGAGGAGATCGCCCACCGGATCATCGAGCCGCTCGGCCTGCGCGACACCTACTGGCCGCGCGCCGGCGAGCAGCGGATCCGCGGCAGCCACCCGCACGGCTACCTCGCCGCCGAGCCCGGCGCGCCCGGCGCGCCGTGGGAGGACATCACCCGCATGGACCCGTCCCTCGGCTGGGCCGCCGGCCAGCTGGTGTCGACGCCGGCCGACCTCGGCGCCTTCATGGGCGCGTTGGTGGGTGGCGAGCTCCTCGAGCCCGCGCAGCTGGACGCGATGCAGCAGACCGTGCGGGCGCCCGGCTTCGACGCCGAGCCCGGCTGGCGCTACGGCCTGGGCCTCGCCAGCCAGCAGCTCGACTGCGGCGTCGTGGGCTGGGGCCACGGCGGCGACATCCAGGGCTTCGAGACCCGCAACCTCGTCACCTCCGACGGCCGGTGGGCGGTCGTGGCCGTGACGGCGCTGCCGACGAGCTTGGAGATGCTCGCCGACGTGAGCGGCACGGTCGACGACCTCGTCTGCGGGGCCTGACGCGACGCGGGCCCCACTCCCTATGGGTGGGGTCCGCTTGCCCTCCGAAGCCGTCCGTGGTTCGTTTACAACGTAAACCCGCCGCGACGGCGTGCCGCCCGTGAGCCGGTCGACCCGTTCGCCGGCAGGCGCTCGGTCGCGCTCCCAGCCCTGTGCGGAGCGCGCCGGGTGCTGTCGCGGTGTCCCCCGGACCAAGGAGAAACGCATGCAAGAATCACTGGAGAACGGCCTGCGGAGCGGGTTCAGCCTCATCGCCGAGTTCCTGCCCAAGCTCGTGCTCTTCCTGATCATCCTCGTCGTCGGCCTCCTCGTCGCGAAGGCCATCGGCAAGGCGCTCAACGCCGTCCTGGAGCGGGTCGGATTCGACCGCGCGGTGGAGCGTGGAGGTGTGCGGAAGGCGCTGGAGAACTCCAAGATGGACGCGAGCGACATCGTCGCCAAGCTCATCCACTACACGCTCGTGCTGTTCGTCCTGCAGCTCGCCTTCGGGGTGTTCGGTCCCAACCCGATCAGCGACCTGCTGACCCAGGTGATCACCTTCCTGCCCAGCCTGATCGTCGCGATCATCATCCTCGTGGTCGCCTCCGCGATCGCCGCTGCGGTCAAGGTCCTGGTCGAGGGCGCCCTGGGCGGCCTGTCCTACGGCAAGGCACTGGCCAACGTCGCCTCGATCTTCATCCTCTTCCTCGGCGTGGTCGCCGCGCTCAACCAGGTCGGCGTCGCCACGACGGTGACGACCCCCGTGCTCGTCGCCATCCTCGCCACCGTCGGCGGCGTGATCGTGGTCGGTGTCGGTGGTGGCCTGATCAAGCCGATGCAGCACCGCTGGGAGGGCTACCTGTCCCGCGCCGAGGAGGAGGCTCCCCGCATCAAGCGCGAGGCCGCCGCCGCCCCGAGCGTCGGCGAGCGGGCGCAGCAGGCGACCTCCAGCCTGCGCACCGGCACCGGCTCCGGCACCGGCTCCGGCACCGCTGGTGGCTCCACTGCCGCCGGCGGGACGTACGACCCCACGTACAACTCGACCTTCGGTGCTCCGGGGACCGACGGCACGCCGCGGACCTGACACCCGGTCAGGCAGCCAGCGCCCGCGCGTCGTCGGTCTCCCCGACGGCGTCGCGGGCGCCGCTGCGCTCGGCGCCGATGCCGGCCGCCACGACCAGCGAGATGCCCGCGATCGCGATGCCGTTGGGCACCTGGCTCAGCGCCAGGAACCCGATCACGAGGGCGAAGGCCGGCTCGAGGGCCATCAGGGTGCCGAACGCGGCGGTGGTCAGCCGTCGCAGGGCGACCAGCTCGAGGGCGAAGGGCACGACGGGCAGCAGGATCGCCAGCCCGAGGCCCTGGAGCAGCAGCTCCGGCGTGAGGTGGCCGACGACGCCCGGCCCCGCGACGACCGTGGCCACCAGCGCCGCGACGGGCATCGAGATCGCCAGCCCGCCCAGGCCGCTCACCGCGTCGCCCACCCGCTGCGTCAGCAGGATGTACGCCGCCCAGCACAAGGCGGCACCGAGCGCGAAGGCCACGCCGAGGGGGTCGGCGGCGCCCGTCCACGGCTGGGTCAGCAGCACGACCCCCGCCGCGGCGACCAGGGCCCAGGCGCGCCCGACGCCGCGGCTGCGCCACACGGCGACCCCCAGGGGTCCCAGGAACTCCAGGGCGCTGGCGGTGCCGAGGGGCAGCCTCGCGATGGAGGCCATGAACAGGAGCGTGACGCCGGCGGTGACGACGCCGAGCGCCGTGCCGGCCACCAGGGCCTCGCGGCTGTAGAGCCCCCGCCGCGGGCGGACGATGACCAGCAGCAGGATCCCCGCCCAGAAGAGCCGCAGCCACGCCGCGCCGGACGCGCCGACGTCGTCGATCAGGCCGACGGACGCGGCCAGCCCGAGCTGGACGCAGAGCATGGAGGCGACAGCCATCGAGGCACCGGTGCGGGCGGGGGAGAGGGGCATGCCTCCAGTAGAGACGACGCCCACCGTTCGCGTCCACGTGACTTTGTTGGACATATCGTTCGTCATCCCGACACAATCGGGGGATGGACGTGCGGCGACTCCGGATGCTCCTCGAGCTCTCCCGGCTCGGGTCGATGCACGAGGTGGCGGACGCGCTCGGCACCACGACCTCGAGCGTCTCCCAGGGCATCGCCGCCCTCGCCCGCGACGTCGGGAGCCCGCTCCTCGAGCCGGACGGCCGGCGCGTCCGCCTGACGCCGGCCGGGCGACGGCTGGCCGACCACGCCGTGACGATCCTCGCGGCGGTGGAGTCGGCCCGGCTCGACCTCGACCCCGCCGCCGAGCCGGTCGGCGTGCTGCGGGTGGCCGGGTTCGCCTCGGCCGTGCGCCGCTCGCTGCTCCCCGCGATCGACGACCTGCAGCGCACCCATCCCGGCATCGAGGTCCGCGTCCTCGAGTACGAGCCGCTCGAGGCGTTCGGGCTGCTCGCGCGCGACGAGGTCGACCTCGCGCTCGTCTACGACTACGACCTCGCGCCCGCCGACTGGCGCGAGGACCACGAGGTCGTGCCGCTGTGGCAGGTCGAGTGGGGCGTCGGCGTGCCCACCCGCGACCGCGGGCTCACGCTCGCCGACCTCGCCGACCGCGACTGGATCATCAACTCGCGCAACACCGCCGACGAGGACGCACTGCGCACCCTCGCCTCACGGGCCGGCTTCGTCCCGCGCATCGCCCATCGCATCGACGCCCTCGAGCTGGTCGACGACCTGGTGGTCGCCGGCCGGGGGGTGGGGCTGCTGCCGCGCGGACGCGCGTCGCGGCGCGGGGTGAGCGTCGTACGCCTGCGCGACCCCGGGCTGTGGCTGCGCGCCTACGCCGTCACCCGGCGCGGCCGCGCGACCTGGCCGCCGCTGCGTGCGGTGACCGAGCGCCTGGCGACCGGCTGAGTACCCGCTGATTACAGGGGGAGGACCGGGCCGGCGTCAGCGGACGAGGCTGTTGCCGTGGACGGCGGCGAGCCGCGCCTTGACGCTGAGCAGCGTCTCGATGATGAGGTCCTCGCGGCCGTTGTCGAGGCGGCTGATCGGCACGGCGACGCTGAGGGCGTCGACGGCCTGGTGGCTGAAGGGCAGGGCGACGCCGAAGCAGCGCACGCCCATGCACGACTCCTCGCTCTCGGTGGCGTAGCCGTGGATCTCCGCGCGCTCGATGATCTCGAGGACCGCGTCCTTGTCGGTGGTGGTGTTGGGCGTGATCGCGCTGATGTGGTCGGGGACCATGTCGCGGCGCTCCTCCAGGGGCAGCTCGGCGAGCAGCGCCCGGCCCAGGGAGGTGGCGTAGGCGGGCAGGCGCCGGCCGACGGCGGAGTGCATCCGCAGCGGGTGCATCGACTCGCGCTTGGCGGTGTAGATGACGTCGTGGCCGTCGAGGCGCCCGAGGTGCACGGTCTCCTCGGTGGCCGCCGCGACCTCGTCGAGGACCGAGGCGGCACGCGCGAGCACGGGGTCGCCGTCGAGGTAGGCCGAGCTCACGACGAGGGAGTGGATCCCGAGCTGGTAGACGCTGCCGGTGGGATCGGTCTGCAGCCACCCGCGGTCCACCATCGTGCGCAGCAGCGCGTGCAGGCTGCTCTTGGGGATGCTCAGCCGGGTCGAGAGCTGCAGCTGGGTGCCGGGGCCGTTGGCGGCGATCTCGTCGAGCAGGTCGAGCGCCCGGGCGGCCGACTTGACCGGACCGGCGGCGGTGGGCGGAGCGAGCTCCTTCTGCAGCGTCATGGACTCGTCTCCCCGTGATGGTGCGGGGCTCCGTGCCCCGTCGTGCTCGATCGTAGCGCGAGTTCGCATACATGGACAGTGGTCCAGATGCTTGACCAGTGACGGGCGTCACGTATACGCTGAACTCAGTTCACATAGACGAACGCAGTTCATAACACCGAGGAGTGTTCCCGTCATGCAGGTGCGATATTCCACGTCTCCGACCAGTGCGGAGACTGCCACCACGGCAGACCTGCGCGACACCTTCCTGGTCCCGGACCTCTTCGTCAACGGTGAGGTCCACGCCACCTACACCCACGAGGACCGCATGGTGATCGGCGGCGCGGTGCCCGGCACGGGGCAGCTCGACCTGCCGGCCTGGACCGACGTCCTCGGCACCGAGTCCCACCTCGAGCGCCGCGAGCTCGGCGTCATCAACGTCGGCGGCGCCGGCCACGTCATCGTGGACGGCGAGAAGTTCGAGCTCGAGCACCTCGACGGCCTCTACGTCGGCCGGGGGAGCGAGGTCGCCTTCGCCGGCGAGGAGGCCGCCTTCTACTTCGTGTCGGCCTCGGCCCACGCGACCTACCCCGCCACCCTCCTGAGCCACGAGCAGGTCGAGCCGGTCGCCCTCGGGTCGCCGGAGGCGGCCAACGAGCGCAGCCTGTTCCGCTACGCGTGGGGCCAGGACCTCGAGACCTCCGTCCTCCAGTTCGGCGTCACCGTCATCGCCGACGGCTCGGTGTGGAACACGTTCCCGCCCCACCTCCACGCGCGCCGCACCGAGGTCTACTGCTACGTCGACCTGGCCGAGGACGACCGCGTCTTCCACTTCATGGGCCAGCCCGGGCACACCCGCCACCTCGTGGTGCGGAACCGCCAGGCCGTCATCGCGCCGCCGTGGTCGATCCACGCCGGCGCCGGCACCGGGTCGTACGCCTTCATCTGGGCGATGGCCGGTGAGAACAACTGCTACACCGACCTCTCGCCCGTGGCGGTGGACGACCTGTGACCCAGCTCGCCCCCTCCTCCTCCCGGTCCGGCTCCCCGTCGCCCGCCACCGACGGCGCCCGCTCGCCGTTCGACCTGCACGGCAGGTGCGCGGTGGTGACCGGTGCCGGTCGCGGCATCGGGCGCGCGGTGGCCCTCGGCCTCGCGCAGGCCGGCGCCGACGTCGTGCTCCTCGGTCGCCCCGGCGCCCAGGACGCCACGCGTGACGCCGTGCAGGAGCTGGGCCGGTCGGTCGACGTGGTCGACCTCGACGTGAGCGACCACGACGCCGTCGAGCGCGTGGCCGCCGAGCTGGCCGCCGAGCGCCAGGTCGACGTCCTCGTCAACAACGCCGGGATCATCGACCGCGAGGACAGCGTCGACGTCGACCGCGCGTCGTGGGAGCGGGTCCTCGACGTGAACCTCACCGGGATGTTCCTCCTCTGCCAGGCGCTCGGGCGTCCGATGGTCGAGCGCGGCCACGGCAAGATCGTCAGCATCGCCAGCCTGCTGTCCTTCCAGGGCGGCGTCCGCGTGGTGTCGTACGCCGCCAGCAAGCACGGCGTCGCCGGCGTCACCAAGGCGCTCGCCAACGAGTGGGGACCGCACGGCGTGCAGGTCAACGCGATCGCGCCCGGCTACATCTCCACCGACAACACCACCGCCCTGCGCGAGGACCCCGACCGCTCGCGGTCCATCCTCGAGCGGATCCCCGCGGGCCGCTGGGGCTCGGCCGACGACATCGCCGGCGCGGCGGTCTTCCTCAGCTCGTCGGCCGCCGACTACGTCAACGGGCACGTGCTCGCCGTCGACGGCGGCTGGATGGCCCGCTGACCCACCCGGTTCCCCGCACCACCCCCACCGCACCATCCCTCACCCCGCCGCACCACCCCACCGCACCACCCCTCACCGCACCACCACTCGGGGCAGTACCTGACCCAGTCAGTCCCACCGCCGGACAACCGGCTCCGAAAGAGAATGAGGATCGACCATGAAGTTCACCTCTCGACCGACCGCAGTCGTGCTCGGCCTGACCCTGGCAGCTGCCGCCCTCGCCGGCTGCAGCGAGGAGGCCGGTGGCAGCGGCGGTGGCGGCTCCGAGGCTGGAGCCTGCGCGCCCGAGGACGTCACCCTGGTGGGCCAGGTGCGCAACGAGTCCAACCCCTACGAGGCTTCGTGGCTCGACGGCGGCGACGCCTTCGCCGAGCAGGTCGGCCTCGAGCAGCAGCGCCTCACCTACGACGCCGACTCGACCAAGCAGCAGGAGCAGATCACCCAGCTGCTCGCCGGCAACACCGACTGCCTCGTCATGAACATCCTGCCCAACGGCGACTCCGACACCCTGCCGATCGTCGAGGGTGCCGAGGAGGCCGGCGCCTACCTCGTCACGCAGTGGAACAAGCCGGCCGACGTCAACGTCACCGACTACGACCAGTGGCTGAGCCACATCACCTACAACGGCGTGGAGTCCGGCCAGCAGATCGGCGACGCGCTCGCGGAGGCCATCGGCGGCTCGGGCGGCATCATCGCCCTGCAGGGCATCCTCGACACCGGCGCCGCCAAGGACCGCTTCGCCGGGCTCGAGGCGTCGCTGGAGGCCAACCCCGACGTCGAGCTCCTCGACGACCAGACCGCCAACTTCTCGCGCGACGAGGCGCTGGCCGTCACCAAGACGCTCCTCACCAAGCACGGTGACGACGTCAAGGGCATCTGGGCCGCCAACGACGACATGGCGCTCGGCGCGCTCGCGGCGCTCGAGCAGGCGGGCCGGGACGACGTCGCGGTCGTCGGCATCGACGCCGTCCCGGACGCGCTGACCGCCATCGAGGACGGCGCCATGACCGCGACCGTCTCCTCGGACGGCCCGTGGCAGGGCGGCATCGGCCTGGCCATCGGCTACTGCGTGGCCACCGGTGAGCTCTCCGTCGACGACATCGCCGACGAGGACCGCGCCTGGTTCGCCGAGCAGTTCCTCATCACCGGCGACAACGTCGGCGAGTTCACCGCTCCCGAGGTGGACGAGTCCGACTTCGCGTGCGACAACGTCTTCAGCCGGTCGCAGGGCCCGATCTCGTGACCATGACATCCCCCGCCAAGGCCGACGACGAGGTCGTGATCCCGCCGCGCCCCCAGCCTCGGCGGGGGGTGTCGCTCCGGGACGCTGGTCCCCCGATCGCGCTGGTGGTCATCGTCGGCATCTTCTCGGTGCTGAGCCCTGACTTCCGCACGGTCGGCAACGTGCAGAACATCCTGGACGCGGCGGCGGTCCTCGCCGTCGTCACCTGCGGCATCTCCTTCGTGCTGATGATGGGGTCGATCGACCTCTCGGTCCCTGGAGTGATGGGGGCCTCCGCGATCGCGGTCGCCCTGCTCGTCGCCAACAACCGCAACGGCAACGACTGGGGACTCCTCGGCGTCCTCGTCGCGGTCCTGCTCGGCTCGGCCCTCGGCTGCCTGAGCGGCATGGCGCTGGTGACGCTGAAGGTCCCGTCCTTCATGACCACTCTCGGTGTGTCGGCCGTCGGGCTCGGCGTCGCGACGCTGCTGTTCTCCGGCGTGCAGCCCAACATCTCCGACGAGATGCTGCGCAGCTGGGCCGTCAGCCGCTTCCTGGGCCTGGCCTACCTGACGTGGATCGCCGTCGGCTGCGTGCTCGTCGGCTGGCTCGTCCAGCGCTACTCGCGCCTGGGCCGCTACGCGTACGCGATCGGCGGCGCCGAGGAGGTGTTGTCCCTCTCCGGCGTGAAGGTCGCCCCCTACAAGGTCGCCGTGTTCACCCTCGCCGGGTCGTTCTACGGGCTCGCGGGCGTGCTGGTGACGAGCCAGCTCAGCGCCGGGCTCGTCCAGGCGGGCAAGGGCTACGACTTCGCGGCGATCACCGCCGCCGTCGTCGGTGGCACCCTGCTCACCGGCGGTCGCGGGGGAGTGCTCCACTCCGCCGTCGGCGTCCTCCTCGTCACCGTCCTGACCAACGGCCTCGTGCAGATCGGGGTCAGCCCCTACTGGCAGGGCGGTGTCCAGGGCCTCATCGTCGTCGCGGCCGTCTCGGCCGCGGTCATCCCCCAGCGTCGTAGGAACCAGGTGACCAAGTGACCACCGACCTGCAGCTCCAGCCCGACGCCCCGGCGCCGGCTCCCGTCCCCGCCCTCGAGGTGCGCGGACTGGTCAAGCACTACCCGGGCGTCAAGGCGCTCGACGGCGTCGACCTCGTCGTGCGCCAGCACGAGGTGCTCGGCCTCGCCGGCGAGAACGGCGCCGGCAAGTCCACGCTCCTCAAGGCGCTCGTCGGCCTGGTCCGCCCCGACTCCGGCGAGATCTGGGTCCGGGGCGAGAAGGTCCGCCTGCGCAGCGTCGTCGAGGCCGCCGACCACGGCATCGGCATGGTGTTCCAGGAGCAGTCGCTCGTCCCCAACCTCACCGCCGCGGAGAACATCGTCCTGGGCAGCGAGGGCGCCGGCGTGCGCCGCGGGATCTACCGCTGGGACACGATGCGCAAGCTCGCGCAGGCCCAGCTCGACAAGATCGGCTCCCACATCGACCCGCTGGCGCGCACCGACATGTTGACGTTCGCCGAGCGGCAGATGGTCGAGATCGCCAAGGTCCTCCGCATCGAGGAGCGCACCTCCCACCCGCCCGTCATCATCCTCGACGAGCCCACCTCGGTGCTGGAGTCCAAGGAGATCGAGACGCTCTTCACCCAGGTCCGCCGGCTCCGCGAGTTCGCGTCGGTGGTCTTCGTCTCGCACCGCCTCGACGAGGTGCTCGACGTGTGCGACCGGGTCACCGTGCTCCGCGGCGGGCAGTCGGTGGGCGAGGTGGCCACCGCGGGCGCCGCGCCCTCGGAGCTGCACCGCATGATGATCGGCTCGACGGGCTCCGACGACCACTACCACGCGGGACTCTCGGAGCGGACCGCGGCGGAGGCCGAGCCCCGCCTGGTCGTCACCGGGCTGTCCGGCAGGACCTTCCGCGACGTGGACCTCGAGGTCAGGGCCGGTGAGATCGTCGGCATCGTCGGCGTGCACGGCTCGGGGCGCGAGGACGTGTGCCGCGCGCTCTTCGGGGCCGAGCCCACCCTGGCCGGCGAGGTCACCCTCGACGGCCGGAAGCTCGACCTGTCCGGCACCCGGGCCGCCGTGGCCTCCGGCGTCGGCTACGTGCCCGCCGAGCGCAAGATCGAGGGCATGGTCGGCCCGATGTCGGTCGCCGACAACATGACCCTCACCAAGCAGAAGTCGCGCTGCGCCGGCCCGATGGTGGTGCCGCAGAAGCAGGCCACCCTGGTCGACAAGTGGATCGAGCGGCTCTCGATCCGCACCCCGCACCGCGGCACGCAGATCGGGCGCCTGTCCGGCGGCAACCAGCAGAAGGTCGTCCTGGCGCGCTGGCTGGTGGCCGGCGACATCCGCCTGCTGCTCCTCGACCACCCGACCCGCGGCCTCGACATCGGCGCCCGCTCGGAGGTCTACCGGCTGATGCGCGAGCTCGCCAACAGCGGCGTGGCCACCGTGCTCCTCGCCGACAGCCTGGAGGAGGCCATCGGGATGTCCGACCGGATCATCGTGATGAGCGACGGTCGGGCGACCGCCGAGGTCGCGTGCCCCCACGGCGGCAAGCCGACCCCGCTCGACCTGGTGAAGGAGATGGTCTGAGATGAGCACACCGGTCCTCACGACCCCCGAGTCCAACCCGGCGGCCGAGCCCGCCATCGTCAAGGGCGGTCCCACCGTCGGCCAGCGCGTCACCTCGTTCATGCCGCTCATCGCGCTCGTCGCGCTGCTCGCGGCCCTCACGGTCGCCGACCCCGACTTCATCACCCAGCGCAGCCTCACCGCCGCCGTACGCACGTCGGCCCCGCTGGTCGTGCTCGCGGCCGGTGCCACGCTGGTGGTGCTGTGCGGTGGCATCGACCTGTCGATCGCCGCCCTCTGCTCCCTGTCGACGGTGTTCTTCGCGATGTGGTTGCCCGACCTCGGTGGCCTCACCGTGCTCGGCGTCATCGCCGCGGCCGGCGCCATCGGCGCCGTCCAGGGCATCGCGCACGTGCTGCTGAGGATCCCGTCGTTCGTCGTCACGCTCGGAGGCATGAGCATCTTCTCCGCGATCGCGCTCGTCATCTCCGACGCCGGGCCCATCCGGGTCGTCGACCGCGACGCCACGAAGTGGCTCAACCTCTACGTCGCCGGCTACGTCCCGATGTCGTTCTTCGTCGCGCTCCTCGTCGTCGCGGTGATCTCGCTCGTCATCAAGCTCACGCCGCTGGAGAGCTTCGTCCGGGCCACCGGCTACTCGGAGTCGGCCGCCCGGCTGGCCGGCACGCCCGTCGACCTGGTGAAGGTCGCCGCGTTCACGGTGTCGGGCGCCTGTGCCGGCCTCGCCGCCGTCATGCTCGCCTCCCGCAACTTCAGCGGCAGCCCCACGATGGCCGACAACCTGCTGCTCCCCGCGGTGGCGGCCATCGTGGTCGGCGGCACAGCCATCACCGGCGGTCACGGCTCGCTGTGGCGCAGCCTCGCCGGCGCCCTCGTCGTCACCCTGCTCCGGGTGGGCCTGCCGATCGTCGGCGTCCCGTCCGCCTGGGAGCAGATCCTCTACGGCGCCATCATCGTCGCCGCCGTCGCGCTCACCCTCGACCGGTCGAAGGTGCTGATCATCAAGTAGCAGCCCGACCCCGACCGCCACCCTGACCTCCAACCCCCCCGATCGCCCCGACACCCGACACCCGATCCACGATCCGCCACGAACCCCGCCACGAACCCGGAAGGCTCCCATGTCCGAGAACTCCCAGCTCCTCCCCGCCGTCTCCTCGTTCCTCTCCTCGCCGCGCCAGCTGCTCATCGACGGCGAGTGGGTCGACGCCAAGGACGGCCAGACGTTCGACACCGTCAACCCGGCCACCGAGGAGGTCCTCGTGCAGGTGGCCCGCGCCTCGGCCGTGGACGCCGACCGCGCCGTCGTGGCCGCCCGCAACGCCTTCGAGGCCGGGTCGCCGTGGTCGCGGATGACGCCGCGCGAGCGCTCGCACCTGCTGTGGCGCATCGGCGACATGATCGACGAGCGCGCCGAGGAGTTCGCCCAGCTCGAGTCGCTCGACAACGGCAAGAGCCTGGCCTCGGCCCGCGGCGACGTCGGCGTGGCCGCCGAGCTGTTCCGCTACTTCGCCGGCTGGGCCACCAAGATGGAGGGCACCACCATCCCGATGTCGGTGCCCGGTCGCGAGTTCCACGCCTACACCCGCCGTGAGGCCATCGGTGTTGTCGCCGGCATCGTCCCGTGGAACTTCCCGCTCACCATGGCGGCGTTCAAGATCATCCCGTCGATCACCGCGGGCAACACCGTGGTGCTCAAGCCGGCCGAGCAGACGCCGCTGACGGCGCTGCGGCTGGGCCAGCTGCTGCTCGAGGCCGGCGTGCCCGCCGGCGTGGTCAACATCCTGCCCGGCTTCGGTGACGCGGGTGCCGCCCTCGTCGACCACGCCGACGTAGACAAGGTCGCCTTCACCGGCAGCACCGAGGTCGGCAAGAAGATCGCCGCCGGTGCGTCCAGGAACCTCAAGAAGGTCTCGCTCGAGCTCGGCGGCAAGGCGCCCAACATCATCTTCGCCGACGCCGACCTGGACGCCGCGATCGCCGGCGCCGCGCTGGCGGGCTACTTCAACGAGGGCCAGTGCTGCGTCAACGGCTCGCGCCTCTACGTCCAGCGCGAGGTCTTCGACCAGGTCATCGAGGGCGTCGCCGCCGCCGCGAAGGCGATCCGGGTGGGCGACGCGTTCGACCCGGCCACCACGATGGGGCCGCTGGTCTCCCAGGAGCAGCACGAGAAGGTGATGGGCTACGTCCGCGGCGCGGTCGCCGACGGCGCCACCATCGCCGCGGGCAGCCCCGACCCGGCGGCCGAGCGCGGCTACTTCTTCTCCCCGACGCTCATCACCGACGTGACCGAGCAGATGGCGGTGCAGACCGATGAGATCTTCGGCCCGGTCATCACCGCGATCCCGTTCGACTCCGAGGACGAGGTCGTCGCCGCCGCCAACAACACCGTCTACGGCCTCGCGGCCGGCGTCTGGTCCAAGGACCTCGGCACCGCCCACCGGGTCGGCGGCAAGCTGCGGGCCGGCACGGTCTGGCTCAACACCTGGCACGCCGACGACGTCACGCTGCCGCGCGGTGGCTTCAAGCAGTCCGGCTGGGGCCGCGAGCTCGGGTCGTTCGGCCTGGACGACTACACCGAGCTCAAGACCGTCATCGCCGAGCTCCGGTGATCCACGGAGTGAAGCCCACCGTGAGCGCGACCGACGTCCTGGGCGGCCACCGCATCGTGCCGGTGGTCGTCCTGGACGACCCGGCCAGGGCCGACGCGCTCGGCGCCGCCCTCGTCGAGGGCGGGCTGCCGGTCGCCGAGGCGACGTTCCGCACGCCCGGGGCGGCCGCCGTCCTGCGCCGGCTCGCCGAGAACGCCGACCTGGTCGTCGGGGCCGGCACCGTCCTCACCGACCGCCAGGTCGACGAGGCGCTGGAGGCGGGGGCGCGGTTCGTCGTGTCGCCGGGCCTCAGCGCCGCCGTCGTACGACGCTGCCAGGACGCCGGCGTGCCGGTCGTCCCCGGTGTCGCCACCCCGACGGAGGTCATGCAGGCCCTCGACCTCGGCCTCGACACCGTGAAGTTCTTCCCGGCCGAGGCCAACGGGGGACTGCCCACGATCAAGGCGCTGGCCGCCGCCTTCCCGCAGGTGCGGTTCATGCCCACCGGCGGGATCACGGCCGAGAGCGCCCCGGCCTACCTCGCCCACCCGGCGGTCGCCGCCGTCGGCGGCAGCTGGATGGTCGCCGGCGACCTGCTGGCGACCGGCCGCTGGGACGAGGTCGCCGCCCGCTGCGCCGCCTCGACGCGGCTCTACCACCCGACCCTCGAAGGAGCACCCGCATGATCGAGACCCGTCCGGCCGAGGAGTGCGAGCTCGACATCGTCGCGCTCGGGGAGGTGATGCTGCGCCTCGACCCGGGGGAGGGCCGCATCCGCACCGCCCGCCGGTTCGAGGCCTGGGAGGGCGGCGGCGAGTACAACGTCGCCCGCGGCATGCGCAAGGTCTTCGGCCTGCGCGCCGGGGTCGTCACCGCCCTCGCTGACAACGAGATCGGCCACCTCGTCGAGAACCTCGTCATGCAGGGCGGCGTGGACACCTCGCTGATCCGCTGGGAGGACTACGACGGCATCGGGCGCACGGTGCGCAACGGGCTCAACTTCACCGAGCGCGGCTACGGCGTCCGCGGCGCGGTCGGTGTCTCCGACCGGGCCAACACCGCGATCGCCCACCTGGCGCCCGGCACCGTGGACTGGGACGACCTGTTCGGTCGACGTGGCGTGCGCTGGCTGCACACCGGCGGCATCTACGCCGCCCTGTCCGAGAACGCCGCCGCGGTGGCGGAGGAGGCGATGGCGGCCGCCCGGCGGCACGGGACGATCGTGTCCTTCGACCTCAACTACCGGCCCAGCCTGTGGGCGGGCATCGGCGGCACCGAGCGCGCCCGCGACGTGAACACCCGGCTCGCGGAGCACGTGGACGTGATGATCGGCAACGAGGAGGACTTCACCGCGGCCCTCGGCTTCGAGGTGGCCCACGTCGACGAGCACCTCAGCACGCTGCCGATGGACAGCTTCGAGGCGATGGTCGCCACGGTCGCGGAGAAGATGCCCTGGCTCCAGGTCGTCGCGACGACCTTGCGCACCGTGCACACCGCCAGCGACAACGACTGGCAGGCCATCGCGTGGTCGCCGGAGACGGGCGTGCTCGCCTCGACGCCCCGCGAGCACCTCGGCATCTTCGACCGCGTGGGAGGCGGTGACGGCTTCGCCTCCGGGCTGGTCTACGGCCTGCTGGAGGGCGAGCCGCTGCAGCAGTGCCTCGAGCTCGGCGCCGCCCACGGCGCGCTCGCCATGACCACCCCCGGTGACACCTCGATGGCCACCCGGGAGGAGGTGCGCGCGCTCGCCGGTGGCGGCAGCGCGCGCGTACGTCGCTAGCCGCCGGCTGGCACACACCACCCAGACCAGGCCTGGGCGGTCCGACCCCGTGCGGGGGATCGGCCGCCCAGGCCTGCTTTCATGTATCGGAACGTTTGCGCCGTCGAGTTCACAATTCTGGACAGAGTTCTTGACTCTGTGTGATGCCCGTCATACGTTTCCGCTGTCTCGTGAGCGCTGACCGCACCCGCCGCCCGCCGAGCTCCGCCCCGCCGAGCCCTAGGGAAACGTTGATGAACCTGCTGCACCGATCTGCCCGCCGGCGCCCGACACGGCGCCTCCGCCGCGCAGCGACACGAGTCGTCGCCCTGACCGCCGCCCTCGGCGTCGCGCTCCCGCTCGCCACCCTCGCCGCCGCGCCCGCGACCGCCGTGACCGCGTCGGCTGCGCCCGGCGACGACGACGTGCTGCGCGTCCTGCTGTTCTCGAGCGGCGACGGCGTGCACGGCTCGGTGGCCAACACCCGCGCCGCGGTCAAGGAGATGGCCAACTCGCTCGCGGCCCAGTACGGCCTCGACGGCAACACCGGCGACGCGTCCAAGGCCGTCGCCGAGGTGCAGGAGACGACCAACGCCGCCGTCTTCACCCCCGAGAACCTCGGCACCAAGGACCTGCTGGTGTTCGCCCACACCGCGGGGGTGCTCTTCAACACCGACCAGCGGGCCGCCCTGGAGGGCTACATCCGCGGCGGCGGCGGGTTCGCGGGCATCCACTACACCTCGTGGTCCCCCGACCAGACCGAGCACGACGTGAACCCGTTCTACCGCCGGCTCGTCGGCGCGGCGTCCACGGGCCACCCCGAGCCCGCCGGCGGCCAGCGGGGCACCGTCACCGTCACCGACGGCGCCCACCCGCTCACCGCGGGCATCAGCTCGCCGCTGTCCTACACCGACGAGTGGTACGAGTGGGACGTCAACCCCACGCAGAACGTGCGCACCCTCGTGACCGTCGACGAGTCCACCTACGCCCCCGGCGCCCGGATCGGTGAGGAGGGCACGTCCCACCCGGTGACCTGGTGCCAGTCCATCGACCAGGGTCGCTCGTGGTACTCCTCGCTCGGGCACCACGCCTCGGCCTGGACCGCGGCCGACGACGGCGGCAACGCCAACGACAACCAGGCCGACGACTTCGTCCGGGCCCAGCTGCGCAACGGCATGGCCTACTCCGCCGGCCTGCTGCCCGCCGACTGCTCGCCCCCGAAGAAGGACGAGCAGGGCGAGATGAGCGCCGTCACGCCGTGGCCGCTCATGCCCATCAACGCCGCCCTCACCTCCGACGGCAAGGTCCAGTCCTTCGGCTCGGTGGGCTCGGGCTGCACCGACAACACGCCGTACGACTACAGCGGCAACGACTGCGTCACGCAGGGCGGCCAGATGGAGATCGACGTCTGGGACCCGACGGTGGTGCGCACCGTGGCCAACCTGGTCTCCGGCGTCGTCCCCAACGCGACCTACACCGACCTGTTCTGCTCCATGCAGGTGCAGATGCCGCACCGTCGCTCGACGTTCACCGTCGGCGGTGACGACGGCCTCGGCGGCAACGCGCCCAACGACGCCGCCATCGGCGTCACCAGCTACTCCACGGGCAAGGGCCTCAAGAACGAGGCGCCGATGAACTTCCCGCGCTGGTACCCGACCGGCACCACGCTGCCCAACGGCTCCATCGTCGCCCAGGGCGGCTCGCTGCGCGGCGGCCCCGGCGGCCCGGGAGTGCTCACGCCCGAGGTCTACGACCCGCAGCAGGGCAGCTCCTGGAAGCTGCTGACCGGCGCCACCAGCGCCCAGGCCTACGGCGACGGCGCCGACGCCCCCCAGGACGAGAACCGCTGGTGGTACCCCCGCGCCTTCGTCGCCCCGACCAACGGCAACGTCTTCACCATCACCGGCACCCAGATGTTCGAGCTCGACCCGTCCGGCGACGGTGCGGTCACGATGCGCGGCACGCTGGGCAACGGCACCGGCAACCAGGGCGCCCTCGGCAACCCGGTCGGCGCCACCTCGACCGCCACGATGTACCGCCCCGGCAAGATCCTGCAGGTCGGCGGCGGCTGGTGGGCCAACGGCGGCGGCCCCGCCGGCGCCCGTGCCGGGTTCACCGTCGACATCTCGGGCGGCACCGCCGCCCCGGTGGTCACCGCGACCGACCCGATGAAGCACCGACGCCACTGGGCGACCTCGACGGTCATGCCCGACGGCAGGGTGCTCGTCACCGGTGGATCGCGCGACAACAACGGCCAGGGCGGCTACGTCACCAACCCGGAGATCTGGAACCCGGACGCCCCGAGCGGTCAGCAGTGGACCGAGGTCGAGATCCCCTACGAGCACGCCCGGCTCTACCACTCGGTCGCGCTGCTCCTGCCCGACGGCCGGATCATGATCGGCGGCGGCGGCGCCCCGGGCCCGCACAACTACACCGACGTGGAGTACTACTCCCCGGCCTACCTCTTCGACGGCGACGAGCCGGCCGTGCGGCCGGTCGTCACCAACGCCCCGAGGAAGATCGGCTACGACGGCACGTTCTCGCTGTCCTCGGACAAGCCGGTCGAGCGGGTCACCCTCGTCCGCAACGGCTCGGTCACCCACGGCTTCAACAACGACCAGAACTTCCAGGACCTGTCGTTCACGCAGTCGGGCGGCACGGTCAGCGTCACCTCCCCGACGAACGCCAACTTCGCGCCCCCCGGTGCCTACATGGTCTTCGTGTGGAGCGGCGGCGTCCCGTCCGTGGCCAAGATCGTCCAGATCGACCCGACCGTGAAGATGGCCGCGCCGGCTCCGACCGTCGTCGACCAGTTCGAGTACCCCCGCCTGCCCGCCTCGTGGCGGTCCGGCACCTACGACAGCGTCCAGGTGGCGGCGGGCAACGGCCGCATGTCGCCGTGGGTCGTCGACGACCAGGTGCAGCTCATCCGCGCCAACGCGGGCGGCATGGGCGCCCTCGGCCTCACCGGCTACCACCTCGCGGTGGGTGCCGACGGCGAGCTGACCCGCACCCTCAAGGGCCTGAGCGTGGGCAAGCAGTACCGCCTGTCGGTGCGCTACGCCCGTGACAGCCGCTCCGCCGGCACCGCGCCCGGCACGGCCGCCCTCTCGATCGCCGACCTGACCACCACCTTGTCGGCGTCCACCCAGAAGTCGTCCAACGCCGCCTTCGACACCTTCGTCGGGACCTTCACCGCCACCGCGCGGCAGCAGGACCTGACGATCTCGGGCGGCGGGCCGGGCGGCAGTGTCGTCCTCGACGACCTCGTGGTCGTCGGCACCGGTCTCGGCGTCGACGACGCCGTGGTCCAGTACGCGTTCGAGGAGGGCACCGGCTCCACGGCGGCCAACACCGGGTCCGACAACACCGTCGGCGCGGCCACGCTCACCGGCACCACCGGGTGGAGCACCGACGGGGTCACGGGAGGCGCGCTCGACCTCCCGGGCGGCACCAACGCCAACACGGTCGATCTGCCCGACAACCTGCTCCAGGGCGAGACGGACTTCACCACCTCGTTCTGGGTCCGGCCCGACACCAAGGGGAACTGGATCAACCTGTTCCACATCGGTGACGGCCTCGGCGACGCGGGCAGCTTCTTCCAGGTCCAGATGCAGACCCAGGCCAACGGCAACACCGGGCTTGCTGCGACCTTCAAGAAGAAGGGCAGCAACGTCCAGGAGCGGGTCTTCGCCGTGCCGACCAAGGACGTCGCCGCGGGCAGGTGGAACCACGTCGTGTTCACGCGACAGGGCGCCACGGGCACGCTGTACCTCGACGGCCAGAAGATCGCCAGCCGCAACGACCTGACGATCACCATGACCGACGTCGGTCCGACGACCAACAACTGGCTGGGCCGCAACGGCTACCCGGACCCCGCGTTCGACGGCCGGATGGACGACGTACGGCTCTGGACCACCGCGCTCACGGACGCCGACGTCGCGGGGCTCCACGCCGACGGCACGGCGGTCGACACGACCACCACCGTGACGACGTCGCCCGCCTCCCCGTCGGCCTTCAACACCCCCATCACGGTGTCGGCCACGGTCAAGGACGAGGCGAACGCCAACCCGACCGGCGTCGCCGAGCTGTGGATCGACGGCACGAGCCAGGGGGGCCAGGTCGCGGTCACCAACGGCCAGGTCGTCTTCCCCGAGGTCACGCTGGCGCCGCGCCAGCACGACATCGAGGTCCGCTTCATCGCGGCTGCAGGTTGGCGCGACTCGGTCGGCACCACCCAGCACACGGTGGCGCGTCCCCCGGTGGGCGAGGGCGTCCCGGTCCGCTACACCTTCGACGAGGGCACGGGCACGTCGGCCGCCAACTCCGGGTCCGACCCGGCCATCGGCGCCGGTGTGCTGCAGGGCAACGCCGGGTGGACCGCTGCGGGCAAGTACGGCAGCGCGCTCAACCTGCCCGGTCAGGGCCACGTCCGGCTGCCCAACGACATCACCGAGGGCATGGAGGAGGAGATCACCATCTCCACCTGGATCCGTCCGACCGCCCTGCCCAACTGGACGTCCCACGTCCAGATCGGCAAGGGCCAGGACGAGTTCTTGCTGGTCCAGTCCGAGTGGGACAGCGGCGCACGCGGCTTCGTGGTCACCCTGCGCAACAACAACGGTGAGCAGTACCGCACCGCGCTGCCCGGCACGCAGGACCTGCCGCTGGGCCAGTGGACGCACGTCGCCGTCACCATGGGACCGGCGGCCTCGGGCACCGGCTCCACGGTGAAGATCTACTTCGACGGCGTGCTCCGGGCGGAGAACACCGTCCCGGTCATGATCGGCGACATCACCGAGGGCGGCACCAACGCCAACTTCATCGGCAACGGCAGCTGGCCCGACCCCCGCCCCACCGAGCAGCAGGACGACTTCCGCATCTACGGCTACGCGCTGAGCGCGGAGGACGTGCTGGCCATCTTCAACGGCACGACCAACGTCGCGCCGGTCGGTGTGCCGGACGCCTACACCACGACCGAGGGGCAGGTCCTCGAGGTCTCGGCCGAGGACGGTGTCCTGGCCAACGACACCGACGCCGAGGGTGACGACCTCACCGCCGGCGACGTGTCCGGGGCCGCCGGTGGCGTCGTCACGGTCGACGCGGACGGCTCGTTCAGCTACGTCCCGGACGAGGGCTTTAGCGGCGCCGACACCTTCACCTACAAGGCCAGCGACGGGACCGCCACGTCCCAGGCCACCACCGTGACCGTCACGGTGGAGGAGGTCGCCGAGACGCCGAACAGGGCGCCCGTGGGCGTCGACGACGCCTTCGCGACCGTGGCCGGTGAGCCGCTGACGCTCGCCGCGCCGGGTGTCCTCGGCAACGACACCGACGCCGACGGCGACGCGCTGACCGCGACGCGGACCAGCCAGCCCGTCAACGGCTCGGTGACGGTGAACGCCAACGGTTCCTTCACCTACACGCCCGACGCGGGCTTCGCAGGCAGGGACGTGTTCACCTACACGGCGGGCGACGGCACCGACACCTCGGCGCCGGCCACCGTCACGATCACCGTGAGGCCCACGGGCGGCAACGGTGGTGGTCCGCTCACCTCCGCGGTGGCAGGCGCCTCGACGCCCATCACCTACGGCCAGGCGGGCACGATCGTGGCGAGCGTCGCGCCGTCGGGGGCCACCGGCAGGGTCGAGGCGGTCGACGGCACCACGGTGCTGGCGTCCGGCGTCCTCGCCTCCGGGCAGGCCAGGTTGGCCCTCCCGGCCAGGAGCCTGCTGCCCGGCACGCACCGGCTCACCCTCCGCTACGTCGGGGACGACGGCCACCGTGCCTCGTCCTCGTCGATGGAGGTCACCGTCGCCAAGGTCGTCCCGCGGATGACCGTGAAGGCGCCGAGCACGGTGAAGAAGGGCAAGGCCGCGAAGGTCACCGTCGTCCTGACGGCTGCTGACGACGTACCGGTCACGGGCACCGTGTCGGTCGCGGTCAGGGGCGGCAGGACCGTCACCGGCACGTTGCGGGACGGCAGGGTCGTCATCAGGCTGCCCAAGGCGACGAGGACCTGGCGGCTGACCGTGACCTACGGCGGGAGCGCGCTCGCCGAGCCGGTCTCGGACAAGGTGACGATCAAGGTCCGCAGGAAGAAGTAGCAGGACCACGCAGGACCAGGCAGGAAGGAGCAGGCCCCGGAGGAGCGATCCTCCGGGGCCCGCTCCGCTTCACCGGGTCCGGCGTGGCACCGTTCAGCCGATGGTGAGCCGGCCGAGGAGACGTGGGTGAGCAGCAAGAAGCAGCGCGAGGCACGCCGCAGGGCCGAGCGGGAGCAGTGGGAGCTCGACCAGCGGCGCCTGGCCGCGCGTCGCCGACGTGGCACGGTGCTCGGCGTCGTCGGGGCAGTTCTCGCCGTCGTCGCGGTGGTCGTCGCCCTCGTCGCCCTCACCGGGCGCGACCAGCCGGATCCCGGCACCGGGGAGCCGCAGGTCCGCGACACCGAGCTGCTGGCCTCCGAGGCGGCCGGTGAGGCGCAGGCGTCCGCGGCGGCCGGTGCGGTCGAGGCCGGCGCGGTCCTGGCGGAGGACTTCACCGTCGAGCCGGGGACCGCCGTGGACAGCGGTGTGCGACCAGCGAAGGACGACCGTCCCGTCGCCTGCGGGGCCGAGGCACCGGCGGACGCGCGTGCGTCGCGTCCCCGCTATCCCGGTGGTCCGGCCGACGTGCTCGAGGACGGCGTCGACTACGTCGCGAGGATCGAGACGTCCTGCGGCCCCCTCGTCATCGACCTGCTAGAGCGGGACGCCCCGGTGGCGGTCAACTCCTTCGTCTTCCTCGCCGAGGAGGGGTTCTACGACGGGCTCGAGGTCTTCCGCGACTTCGGCGCCGTCGCCGCCGTGCAGGCGGGCAGCGGCGACAACACCGTCCGGTGGGACGTCGGCTACCTGCTCCCCGACGAGCTGGGCCGGGCGAAGCGGGAGGGCTACCCCGTCGGGACGGTGACCACCGCCGGCACGGGTGCTCCCTACACCGCCGGCAGCGGGTTCTTCATCGCCTACGGCAAGGAGTTCGACGCCGGCTACCGGACCGACCGGGTCCAGACGACGTTCGGCCGGGTGCTGGCCGGGATGGACGTCATCGACACGATGACCGCGATGGACCGGCTGGGGATGGGCGGGGAGGCGTTCGCCGAGCGGCTGTTCCTGGAGTCGGTCACCATCGAGCGGCGCTGAGGCCGTGGGCCCGAGGACGACGACGCCTCCTCGCGCGGGCGAGGAGGCGTCGTGGGACCTGCTGGTGCCGGCTCAGTCGTCGGCCAGCGCGGCGACCACGCCGGCGCGGCTCTCGTCCTCGCTGGCCAGCACACCGCCGTTGGCCACGATGTCGGGGGTGATCTCGCTGAAGACCATGCGGACGTCCTGGCGACGGGCACCGAGGATCTCCACGGCACTGTCCGCCACGGCCTGCGCGAAGTCGCGGCGCTGCTCGACCGAGCGTCCCTTGAGGAGCTCGACGGTGATGTTGGGCATGGGGTGTTCCCTCTCTGTCATTCTTCGGACGGACCCGTGTCGGGCGGCGTCCTGTTCAGGTTGACGACCACGGTTCGGTGACTTGAATCACGGTAGTACCAGTTCACATCCTTGACAACAGTTCGAGCCGCTGGTTGTGTGACCGTCACCACCCCACCCCCGTCCCACCCGTCCCTCCACGCCTCGTCGGGAGCTCCCATGAACCGGATCCGCGCGCTCGCGGCCGGCGCGAGGTCGGGAGCGGCGGCCGGTGTCGCTGTGCTGGGCCTGGCCCTGACCGCGTCCCCGGCGGCGGCCCACGTGACCGTCACGGCCAGCACGACGGCCGCCGGCGCGACCGCGGAGGTGCGGATGCAGGTCCCGCACGGCTGCGAGGGATCGGCCACCACGGAGATCGCCGTCCGGATGCCCGACGAGGTGGCCGAGCTCGTGCTCACCGACACCGAGCGCTGGTCCGCCGAGCAGGTCGAGGGTGGCGCCACCTTCCGCACCGACGACCCGTTGCCCGACGCCCTGCGCGACGAGGTGGCCTTCTCCGTACGCCTGCCCGACGTCGCCGGCACCGAGCTCGTGTTCCCGGTGGTGCAGCGGTGCGAGCAGGGGGAGGCGGCCTGGACCGAGGTGGCCGAGGACGCGGCCAGCCGGGACGAGCTCGACATGCCCGCGCCGGTCATCGTCGTGACCGCCGGCGAGGAGTCCGCGGGCGCCCCGGCCGACGACCGGGAGCAGGGCGGACGGGTGATGGCCTGGAGTGCCGGTGGCGTGCTCGCGCTGGGGTGCCTGGCCAGCGGCACGGTCCTGCTGCTGCGCCGCCGACGCGCATGACCCCACGCTCCTCGCGGCGCCGGGCGGCCGGCTGGCTGCTGCTCGCCTCCGCCCTGGTGCACGCCGCGCTCCTCCTCGTCCTGGGCACGGCCTCTCCGGCGGCGGCGCACGCGACCCTCGTCAGCACCGACCCGGCGGAGGGCGCCGTGCTGGAGGCGGCACCTGACCAGGTCACCTTCACGTTCAACGAGTCGGTCATCGGCGTCCCGGCCGGGATCCAGGTGTTCGACGCGTCCGGTGAGGAGGTGGCCTCGACGGCGTCGGTGCGCCAGGCGCAGCTCGTCGTGGGCCTCGACGAGGAGGTGGGCCGAGGGACGCTGGTCGTCGTCTGGCGACTCGTCTCGGCCGACGGCCACCCCGTCGGCGGGTCCCTCAGCTTCTCGGTCGGCGAGCGGAGCGACGTGGTGGACGTCCCCACGACGAGCGCGGACGCGGGGACGGAGGCGCCGCTGCTCCTGAGCGTGGTGAGGTGGCTGGGCTACGTGGGCCTGCTGGTCGCCACCGGCGTGGCCGCGTTCGCGGTCCTCCTCCTCCCGGCCGACCGGGCCGACGACGGCTCGCGGCGCCGCCTCCGGGCGGTGGCGCGCGGCGCCGCGCTCGTCGGGGCGGTGGCCTGGTGCGCGGCCGTCCCGATGGTCGCGCTCTACCAGCTCGGCCTGCCGGCCTCGGCGCTCGGCGACGGGTCGACCTGGGCGGCGCTGGCGCCCGCCGAGCGCGTCGTACCGGCCCTGTTGGTCACCGGCATCGCGCTCGCAGCCGTGGCCGTCCCGGCGGGTCCCCCCGGTCGCGGACGGACTGCCCTGGTGCTGGCCGGGTGCGCCCTCGCCCTGGCGGCACCGGCGCTGACGGGCCACACCCGTGCCAGCACCCCGGAGGCGCTGGTGGTCGCGGTCGACGTCCTGCACCTCGTCGCGGGAGCACTGTGGCTCGGTGGGCTGGTCGCGGTCGCGGCGGTGCTGGGCGACCTCGCCACGCGCGGCGAGGACGGCGCCGTGGTGCTGTCCCGGTTCTCGACGTGGGCCTCGGGCGTGCTGGCGGTCCTCGTCGTCGCCGGCTCGGTCCTGGCCTGGCGCATCGCCGGCTCCTGGAGCGCGCTGCTCGACACCGGCTACGGCGGGTTCCTGCTGGTCAAGGTCCTCGCCGTGCTGGTCGCGATCGGCATCGCCGCCTGGAACCGCCTGGCGCTCCTGCCGCGCCTGCGCGCGGCGTCGCGCAGGCGTGAGCGGCGGGACGCCGGCGCCCTGCTGGTGCGGACGACGTTCGCCGAGGCGGGGGTGCTGGTCGTCGTCCTCCTGCTGACCGGGTTCCTCGTCGACCGCAGCCCCGAGCCGGACGTGACCGTCACCTCCCCGGCGGCGGGGGAGACCGCGACCCGCACGCTCGACCTCGACGACATCTCCGCGAAGGTGACGCTCGAGCCGCTCGGGGTGGGCCCGGCGACCGTCACGATCGAGCTGCGCGACGACGCGGGCGCGCCGACCGAGGGCTACGAGGCACCGCGGGTCAGCCTGTCCGGCGACGAGGTCGACCTCGGGGAGGTGCAGCTGAGCAATCTCGGGCCGGGCGTCTACGCCGGCGACGTCGTGCTGCCGACCGTCGGCACCTGGGAGGTGCAGCTCTCGCTGCGCACCACCGAGTTCGACAACCCGGTGCGCAGCACCACCTTCGACGTGCCCTGACCGCGCGCGAAAGGCCTCGTCCCCCTCAGAAGGCGTAGCGCACGCGGCACTCCGGCAGCTTCTCGGCGAGGAGGTCGGTGAGCTGGCGCACCCAGCGACCCTTCCAGCCGGTGCGGTAGCGCACGTTGGTCTGACCGCTCTGGCTGCGCTTGGTCTCCTGGATGTCGGGGCGCCACAGCAGCTCCTCGCCGCGCGGGTGCCAGCCGAGGTTGACCTCGTGCAGGCCCTCGTTGTGGGTGAGGAAGATGATCTCGGCCGCGAGCTGGTCCCGGGTGCGCGCGCTGGTGCCGTCGGCGACCTGCTCGAGCAGCTCGGCCCACTCCTCGAGCCAGGTCTCGTGGACGATCACCGGGCTGAGGTTGAGGTGGACCTCGTAGCCCGCCTCGACGAAGTCGTCCATCGCCGCGATCCGGTCGGCGATCCTTGACGTGCGCACGTCGACGAGGCGGGAGGGGCCCTCCGGCATGAGGCTGAACCGGACCCGGGTGCCACCGCGCGGGTCCCAGCCCAGCAGGTCGCGGTTGACGAGCTTGGTCGCGAAGCTCGCCTTGGCGTGGGGGAGGCGGGCGTAGAGGTCGACCAGGTCGCGCACGTTGTCGGAGACGAGCGCGTCGGCCGAGCAGTCGCTGTTCTCGCCGATGTCGTAGACCCAGTCGACCGGGTCGCACTGGTTGGGCTCGGGCTTCACGCCCTGGCGTCCGGCGTGGCGCTCGAGGTAGCCCAGCACCGCCTCGATGTTGGCGAACACGGTGATGGGGTTGGCGAAGCCCTTGCGCCGCGGCACGTAGCAGTAGGAGCACGCCATCGCGCAGCCGTTGGCGGTCGACGGCGCGATCCAGTCGCTGGAGCGCTCGTTGCGGCGCGCGCTGAGCGACTTCTTCTCGCCGAGCACGAGCACCTCGCGCTTGTTGCGGACCCAGTCCTCGACGGCGCCCGCGTTGCCGTGCAGGCCGGGGATCGCCTGATGGGAGAGCACCTGGATGCGCTCGGCGTCGGGGAAGCGCTCGAGCACCTGGCGGGCGCGCGGGAACCGCTCGATGTCGGGCTCGTGGTAGATCCGGCGGACGTCGAGCAGCCGGTCCGCGAGGTCGGCGGGCACACGGCGGTTCAGCTGCGGAGCACCTTCTCCATCGGGCGGCCCTTGGCCAGCTCGTCGACGAGCTTGTCGAGGTAGCGGATGCGGCGCATCAGCGGGTCCTCGACCTCCTGCACCTTCACGCCGCAGACCGACCCGGTGATCTGGTCCACCCGCGGGTTGAGGGTGGCGTCGGCGAAGAACGCCTCGAAGGTGGTGCCGCGGTCGAGGTGCTCGCGCAGCGCGGCCTGGTCGAAGCCGGTGAGCCACTCGATCACGCGGTCGACCTCGGCGGCCGTGCGCCCCTTGCGCTCCACCTTGGTGACGTAGTGCGGGTAGACCGACGCGACGCTCGTGCCGAAGATCCGGTGCATGGTCCGAGGATAGGTCGAGGCGGTGACAGTCAGCCCTTGTCGGGGTCGGCCGCCCGACCAAGGACCTCGGCCTCGCTGGCCACGGCCTTGACCGTGGCCGGGTCGACCAGCGGCTCGGTGCCGGGCTGGTAGAGGTCGGTCTCGGTGGTGTCGGGGTTGTAGCCCTCGTCGGCGGCGGGGATGCCCGAGGGGGTGCGCAGGTCGTCGGTGGTCTCCACCCCGACGCCGTCGGCGACCTCGTCCTCGGTCAGGCCCAGCGCCGGCGCGAGGACGGCGGCCTGCTTCGAGGGTGCCTTCTTCGCGGGTGCCTTCTTGGCGGCTGCCTTCTTCGCGGGCGCCTTCGCGGCAGCGGCCTTCTTCGCCGGTGCCTTCGTGGCGGGTGCCTTCTTCGCGGCGGCCCTCTCAGCAGGTGCCTTCTCGGCGGACGCCATGGCCGGCGCCTCCGGGCTCACGTCGGAGGTGCCGCTCGAGGTGGCTGCAGAGGTCGGCTCCTCCGCGGTCAGGGTGTCCTGCGCGGGGCGCGGCGCCGGCACCGACGAGGCGCCGTGCTCGGCGACGGTGCCCGCGGCCCGCTCGACCGCCCACCCCACCACCCGTGCCGTCGTCCTCAGCCCGGCGGTCGCGACGCCGACGGACGCGCCGACCGTCGCTCCGGCGACTGCGCCGACGGTGCGTGCCGGGTGGGTGATGGCTGCGGTGACCTTGCCTAGCGGGTTCACGTGGGTTCCTCTCGTCAGGGCTTGCCTCCGACCGTACCCCCGTGCGCCCATCCCACTCCGTGGCGTGCGCCACGTCGCCGGGCCTCGCTCGTCCGGGTGGTGCGCACGCGTGACGGGACGCGGCGTGGGTACCGAGCGGCACGCGCACAGCGGG
Organism: Nocardioides renjunii; assembly: GCF_034661175.1. Taxonomy (NCBI): domain Bacteria; kingdom Bacillati; phylum Actinomycetota; class Actinomycetes; order Propionibacteriales; family Nocardioidaceae; genus Nocardioides; species Nocardioides renjunii. The sequence goes on from NZ_CP141058.1 coordinate 1,298,632, forward strand.
TGCGCCACCGAGAGGAGCAAGCCGATGGCCGACAACATGCACGTCCGATCCACGTCCACCGCAACGCGCGCGCCGGTGCAGGCCGCCGCCGCCGCGGTTGGTGCGGTCTTCCTGCTCGTGGGGGTCCTGGGCTTCATCCCGGGCATCACGACCGGCTACGACAGCCTCGAGGCCGCCGGCCACGAGTCCCACGCCAAGCTCCTGGGGATCTTCCAGGTGTCGGTGCTCCACAACATCGTCCACCTCCTGTTCGGGGCCGCCGGCCTGGCGCTCGCGCGCACCGCCTCGGGTGCCAGGACGTACCTCATCGGCGGCGGTGTGGTCTACCTGGTGCTGTGGCTCTACGGCCTGGTCATCGACAAGTCGTCGCAGGCCAACTTCGTGCCGCTCAACACCGCAGACGACTGGCTGCACTTCGTGCTGGGCCTGGGCATGATCGCCCTCGGCGTGGTGCTCGGCAAGCGCCCGGCGACGCGCTGATCCGCTGATCCCATGGCCACCGGGGACAGGCTCCACTTCATCGGCAACGCCACCACGGTCCTGACGCTGGGGTCCTTCACGCTGCTCACGGACCCCAACTTCATCCACCGTGGCCAGCGCGCCTACCTGGGGTGGGGCCTGTCCACGCGGCGCCTCGTCGATCCCGCGATCGAGCCCGAGGACCTGCCGGTGCTCGACGCCGTCGTGCTCTCGCACCTCCACGGCGACCACTTCGACCGCGTCGCCCGCCACCGGCTCGACCGCACCGCGCCCGTGCTGTCGACGCCCGAGGCCGCGCGACGCCTGTCGCGGTGGGGCTTCGAGACGCAGGACCTGAGGACCTGGCAGGCGCACTCGCTGGTCAAGGGCGGCGAGGAGCTGCGGGTCACCGCCGTCCCGGGCATCCACGCCCGCGGCCTGCTGGGGAAGATGCTGCCGTCGGTGATGGGCAGCATCCTCGAGCACGTCGTCGACGGCGACGTACGACGTCGCGTCTACCTCAGCGGCGACACGCTCACCGGGTCGCACGTCGACGAGATCGGCGCGCGCTTCCCCGACATCGACGCCGCCGTGGTCCACCTCGGAGGGACGCGCGTGCTGATGCGAACGGTCACCATGGACGCCCGGATGGGCGTCGACTTCGTCAACCGCTGCCGCCCCTCCGTCGTGGTGCCCGTCCACCACGACGACTACACCGTGTTCCGCTCGCCCCTCTCAGACTTCCTCGACCGGGCCCGCGCCGAGGGCCTCGCGGCGACGCTCCGCTGCCCCGGCCGGGGCGAGGTCGTCAGCCTCGACCCCACGGAGCCCGACACCGCCGCCTGAGGACGTGACCGGCGCGACCCGCCCCGTGCGCCGTCAGCCGGCCCGTCCGGGCAGGTCGACCGGCCGCCCCAGGAACGGGGCGACCATCTGTCGCATCCGGTCGCTCGGAGCCAGGCCGAGCTCGTCGGCGAGGAGGCGCCGGTAGCCGTCGTAGTGGCGCAGCGCCTCTGCCTGGTTGTCCTCCGCGAGGTGCACCTGGATCACCCGTCGGTGCGCGCTCTCGCGCAGGGGCTCCGAGCGCACCGCGCCCAGGCCGGCCGACAGCGCGTCGTGGTAGCGCCCGGCCCGGCACAGCAGGTCGGCGCCGCGCTCCAGCGCGTGCAGCCGGCGCTGGCGGAACGACTCCTGCTCGACCGCGAGCCAGGAGTCGTGCCACGTCGGAAGCAGGTCGTGGGTCAGCAGCGCGAGGTCGGGGAGGTCCTCGACCAGCGGGGCGACGGACCCGCACAGCAGCTGTGCCTGCGTCTCCGCCTCCCAGAGGTCGACCCAGAGGTCGGGGTGCACCCACACCTCCATCGCGTCGCCGAGGACGAGCGCGCGCCCCCGGTCGCGCGGCAGCCGCCACAGCACCGACCGCAGGGTCGAGGTGGCGCGCGCCGGGTCGGAGTCGGGCCGCATCGCCTCGGCGAGCGCGGTCCGCGAGACGCGACGCCCGCGGTGCACCACCGCCAGCAGGGCCAGGAGCCGGCGCGCGGTGGCGGGCACCGGGTGCGGTCGACCGTCGAGCTCGAGGGCGAACTCGCCCAGCAGGTGTAGCCGTGCCGCAAGAGCCATGTCGCCTCCCCAGGTCGCGTGGGCTTCCCAGTGCCCCCGACACGGGCGCTCAATGCGTCGTTGCAGTGACGCCGCGGTGACGGTTGCGGTGACGCCCGGGGCGCGGCCCGAGGGACGCCGAGGAGGCGCCCGGCGAGGCGCGACGGAGGCGCCGGGGGAGCGGTCGCCGTCACGCCGTCGGGACGGGCGTCCCCGAACGTGGAGGGGTCAGGAGCGAACGGCGCTCCCGCCACCGAGAGGAACGACATGTACCGGCACACGAAGGAGCTCCAGTGGAGCGCCAAGCCCGACCGTCCCGACGCGCTCTACGCGGCCAAGCTGCAGGAGGTCATCGGCGGCCAGTTCGGGGAGATGACCGTGATGATGCAGTACATGTGGCAGGGCTGGGCCTGTCGCACCCCGGGCAAGTACAAGGACATGATCCTCGACATCGGCACCGAGGAGATCGGCCACGTCGAGATGCTGACGACGCTCCTGGCCCGGCTCCTCGAGGGCGCGCCGGCCGAGACCCAGGCCGAGGCGGCGGCCGCCAACCCCGCGCTGGCAGCCGTGCTCGGCGGGCAGAACCCGCAGCACGCGATCGTCAGCGGCGGCTTCGCGATGCCCACCAACAGCATGGGCGTGCCGTGGAACGCCGGCTACATCGTCGCCAGCGGCAACCTGCTGGCCGACTTCCGCCACAACGTCATGGCCGAGGCACAGGGCCGGCTGCAGGTCGCCCGCCTGATCGGGATGACCGACGACCCGGGCGTCAAGGAGACGCTGTCCTTTGCGCTGGCCCGGGACACCTTCCACCAGCAGCAGTGGCTCCTCGGCATCGAGCAGCTCATCGAGGACGGCCACACCGACGGGCTCGAGGACTCGCGCAAGGACGAGGAGGCGGCCGGACAGAACGACGTCTTCTACAGCTTCCACGAGGGCAGCACCGCCCACGAGGGTCGCTGGGCGCAGGGCTCCACGCTGGTCGGCGACGGTGAGATCCGCTTCGAGGAGGGCCGCGCGCTCCAGGACGACGTCCAGGAGCTCCCGGCGCCCGACCCGCTGCTGTTCGGCACCTACGACGGCTCGAAGGGTCCCGGCAAGCCGGGCACCGCGGGAGGCGCCTTCGTCCAGGGCGCGCAGAACCTGGTCAGCAAGGCCAAGGACAAGCTCACTCCCGGGGAGTGAGCGGCTGCCATGTCCTCCGCGCTGACCGAGCTGCTGCTCCGCCCGCTCGCCGACGCCTTCATGCAGGTCGGCGTCTTCGTCGCCCTCATGGTGGCGCCGTTCGGCTGGGCGCGCTGCCGGTGGGGCTACCGCCTCGATGCCGCCCTCGAGCGGCGTCGGGGCGCCGGCCCCCTGGTGGCGGCGGCGCTCACGATGCCGCCCGGGTGCGGCGGCGCCATCCTGGTGATGGCGGCGTACGGACGCGGCGCGGTGTCGTACGGCGCGGCGGTCGCAGCCCTGGTGGCGACCATGGGCGACGCGTCGTGGGTGCTGCTGGCCCACGACCCGTGGCTCACCGTGCAGCTCAAGGCGCTGCTGCTCGTCGTGGGCGCCTGCACCGGGTGGCTGGTCGATGCCGTGGGCATCAGCCCGCGACGCCGCGCGGTCGCGACGGTGCCGGCGCCCGCGCCGCAGCGCCCGCCGGTGCCGGTCACGCCGGCCCAGCCGGCGCTGCCACGACCCGCCTTCGCCCTCCACGAGGTGGGCGTGCTGCCGGTGCTGCTGTGGCTGGCGATCGGCGGAGGCGCGACCGTCAGCGTGCCGGTCACCTTCCAGCTCCTCGACCCCCAGACGCTCTACCTCGTGCTGGGCGTGCTCGGGGCGTCGATGGCCATCGTGGTGTTCGTGCGCGGCGGGTGCCGCCTCGCCGACGACGACGAGGCCAGTGCGGAGGAGACCTCGTTCGCCGCGGTGCTGCGGCACGGCGGCCACGAGGTCGCGTTCGTGACCGTCTGGGTGGCCGTGGCCTACGTCGCCTGGTCGCTGCTCACCCACATCACGGGCTTCGACGGCTCGCAGCTGCCCGTGCTCGGGCTCGCCGGTGTCGTCGTCGGCGCCCTCATCGGCCTCGTGCCGGGGTGCGCCGTGCAGATCGTCTTCGCCGGCATGTTCGCCGCCGGCGGCATGCCGCTGGCCACCCTCGTGGCCAACACCATCAGCCAGGACGGCGACGCGCTCCTGCCGCTGCTGGCCCTCGAGCACCGCTCGGCGCTGGTGGCCACGGTGCTGACCACCATCCCGGCCCTCGTGGTCGGGCTCGGGTTCCTCGTCCTCACCTGACCTCGGACCCAGTCCCGACCTGTCCCGACCCGTCCCGACCTGTCCCCACCAGCCCGGAGGTATGCCATGTCCGCCCACCGACTCGCCCCCGCACCCCGCGTCGTGCCGCGCACGACCGGCAGCGAGCGGCTGCACCTCCTGCTCGCCGCCTGCTGCGCGCTGACGCTGATGCCGCTGGGCCTCACCATGGCGGTCGTGGTGCTCGCCGTGCTCGTCGCCCGGCGGCAGGCACGCCGCTCGCTGCAGCGGTCAGTCGCGGTGGGTCGAGGGATCCTCGCCCCGGCGCAGCAGCCCCGCGTGCTCCACACGGCCGGTCACCGCCGCCAGGCCGTCGCTCGCCCGTGACGCCTGCACGTGCAGGTGGGGGAACCGGCGAGCGCCGGACTCCAGCACGTCGCGGGAGCGGTCCAGCACCGTCAGCGGCAGCGCGGCCAGCGCGTTGCCGGGCGGTCGGCGCGAGACGACCGGGTGCGGCCGGGTCGGCGCCGTGCGCCGTACGGCCTCCCACGCCACGCCCAGCAGGCGGAGTCGGCGCACGCCGACGGCCTCCTGCAGGCGGGGGAGCAGCTCGTCCTCCTCGTCGCGGACGTCCTCGCGCAGCACGGTCGTCAGGCGGGCCAGCGCCTCGGCCCGCTCCGGGCTTCCGGACGGGAGGTCCTCGAGCGAGATCCACAGCTCGTTGACCTCCTGGTGCTCCTGCTCCACCTGCAGCGTCAGGGCCTCGCCGTCGGGCAGGACGCGACGCGCCTCGGGCCACAGCACCGACTCCTCGGCGAACGCGTGCGGGAACACGAGGCGGGCGATGGCCTGCAGGGTGGTCTGCTCCTCCACGCCCGGGGCGCTGCGGTCGAGGCGGTGGAGCAGCCGGTCGAGCCGCTCGTGGTCGCGCTTCTGGCGGGTCAGGATGCTGAGCGGACCACCGAGGCTGTCGAGGTCCTGGTCGGCGAGCGAGGTCATGCGAGGTCGTACCCCGTCCGGCGCGTCGTCACGCGTCCGACGACGCCGGACCGGGCCGGCCGATGAGCAGGATCAGCGCCGGCGAAGGGCGCGGACCGCCCGCCACGCGCCGTACGTCCCCAGCGCCCACGGCGCGCCGTTGACCACGGGGTCGAGGACCTGGTGGCGCACGTCGACGCGACCCCTGCGCGAGCGCAGGCCGCCGTGCGTGAGCTCACCCTTGATCCCGGTCTGCGTGACCGGGTTGTCCGGTCGCAGGGTGGCGAACGACCGCACCACGTGCTCGGCGACGTCGACCCGGTCGGCGGCGATGAGCAGCAGCCAGTGGGCCGCCTTGCCCTCGCTGTGGCGCGCGTAGGCGTAGCGGCGGATCGGGGCGGCGAGGCCGCGCAGTGGCTGGGCCGTGCCGAAGACCGGCGGCAGCATCCCGTGCTCGATCGACACCTCCCGGCCGCCCGTGTCCGGCTGGCGCTCGGGGAAGTCCCAGTGGGCGCCCGTGCCCGCCGGGTCGAAGACCTCGCGGGGGAACGACGGGCGGTCGGCGGGGTCGAGGTCGGCGCCCCAGCCGGGGATGCGGGCACGGAGCTGGTCAGGGGTCTCGGCGACCGGTGGCTTGTCTGCGGTGTAGGGCATGGCGGACTCCTTCGTCAGTCGGCGGAGGGGACGATGAGTGGCTTGATGCAGCCGTCCAGCTTCGCGGAGAACACGTGGTAGGCCTCGGCGATGTCCTCGAGCGGGAAACGGTGAGTGACGATGTCGCTGGGCTTGAGGTAGCCGTTGCGGATGTGCTCGAGCAGGCGCGGCCACTGCCGCTTCACGGGGGCCTGGTTCATCCGCAGGGTGAGGCCCTTGTTCATGGCGTCACCGAACTTGACCGAGGTGAAGATGGGCCCGTAGGCGCCCACCACGGAGACGGTGCCGCCCTTGCGCACGCCGTCGATCGCCCAGTTGAGCGCGACCGGTGACCCGCCCTGGAGCTTGAAGCGCGCGGAGGTCAGGTGCTGGGTCAGGTTGCCGTCGGCCTCCGCGCCGACCGCGTCGATGACGCGGTCGAACCCGAGGTGCTCGGTGAGCTTTTTCATGGTGACCACGACGTCATCGACCTCGGTGAAGTTCAGCACCTCGGCATGGGCGAAGGTGCGCGCCTTCTCGAGGCGCTCCTGGAGGTGGTCGATGACGACGACGCGGCCGGCACCCATCAGCCAGGCGCTGCGCGCGGCGTAGAGACCGACCGGCCCGGCGCCGAGCACGGCCACGGTGTCACCCTCGTGGATGTCGGCGATCTGGGCCCCGAAGTAGCCGGTGGACAGCGCGTCCGTCATCAGGAGCGCGTCCTCGTCCTCGAGCCAGTCGGGGATGACCGAGGGGCCGACGTCGGCGAACGGCACCCGGACGTACTCGGACTGGCCGCCGTCGTAGCCACCCGTGGTGTGGGAGTAGCCGTAGATGCCACCGACCGCCGTCGCGTTGGGATTGACGTTGTGGCAGTTGGAGAAGAGTCCGCGGGCGCAGAAGAAGCACGAGCCGCAGTAGATGTTGAACGGGACCATCACGCGGTCGCCCACGCTCAGGTTCTGCACCGACGAGCCGACCTCGTCCACGACTCCGATGAACTCGTGGCCGAACGTGTGGCCGACGCGGGTGTCGGGCATCATCCCGTGATAGAGGTGCAGGTCGGAGCCGCAGATGGCGGCCAGCTGGACGCGGACGATCGCGTCGTTGGGGTGCTCGATCACCGGTCGGGGCTTGTCCTCGACGCGGACGCGGTAGGGACCGCGGTAGACCATGGCGCGCATGGCGACTCCAAGGGTCGGGACGTCAGGTGGGAGACGTCTGCGTGGAGCGGAGTGGAGCGGGGGAGGTCGGCCGCGCCGGCCCGCCCGCAGGCGGGCCGGCGCAACCGTGGTGCTGTGCTGTGGTGCTGTGACCGGCCGTCGACCGGTCGGGCCTCAGGTCAGGACGAGGACGTCTGCGACTTGACCTCGTCGACGCCGGACTGGCCCTCGGACTTCACGCGTTGCGCGCTGTCCGTGGCGGTGTCCTTGACCTCCTGCACGGCCTCGGTGGCCGTGCCCTTGAGGTCCTGCGCGACGTCCTGCGCCATGGACTTCGCCTGGTCCACGACCGGCTGGCCGTGCTCCTTGGCGGCGTCGACCACGTGCCCGGCCGCGACGGCCTCCTTCTCGGAGGCGGGGATCAGCGCGGCGACGATCATCCCGGCGCCGAAGGCGACCAGTCCCGCAGCCAGCGGAGATCCCTGCATCTTGTCCTGCGCGGTGCTGACGGTGTCCTGGGCAGTGCCCTTCACCGAGTCGACGGCCCCGAGGGCCGACTCCTTGGCGGACCCGGCGCCGCCGGACGCGGACGAGCGGGCGCTGTCAGCGGTGCCCATGACCTTCTCGCGGACGCCGAGGATGCGGCTGCGGGCCGCCTCCTTGCGTCGCTCCACGATGGCCGACGGGCTCACCCGGTCCTGCAAGGCGTCCACGTTGGCCGTCATCGACTGGCGCGTCTGGGCGATCTCGCTGCTCAGCTCTTCTGTGCTTTGACCCATTGTGCGTCCTCCTTGAGTGTCTGCTGCGTCTCCGGCAGCTGCGGGTTTGCGTTCTTGAGCTCCTTGCGGCCCTTGGCCGCGAGGACGGCGCCGACGATCGCCCACAGGAGCGTGACGATCAGGAGGGCCAGCTCGACCGGCATCCAGTTGTCGAGCAGGTAGGCGAGGGCGAACGAGCCCAGGATCAACGCCAGGAGCCCGGCGACGCCGGCGCCCCCGAGCATCCCGGCGCCCTTGCCCGCCTTGGTCGCCTCCTCCTTGAGCTCGGTGCGCGCCAGCTCGAGCTCCTTCTTCACCAGCGTGGTCAGGTCGGTGCTGATGTCGCCGACGATCTCGCCGAGGCTGCGCTCGTCGCCGCTCCCGCGCGGGGTGGCGTCGCCCACCGCGTGCGAGCCCGACGTCATCGGGTCCACAGGCGTCCCGACGATGGGGTCGAATCCCGAGGGCCCTGTCACGGCGTGTCCTGCGTGCGCTGGCCCGGGAGCCCGGACGAGGTGGAGTCGGTGCTGGCCGGGGTGGTCAGCGTCGGGTCGGCCACCGGGGTGTCGTAGCCCGTGGTGCCGGGGTTGTTCGTGCTCGACTCGGTGGCCAGCGGGTCGGTGCCCAGCGTGCCGGCGCCGGCGCCCGTGCCGTAGCCCGGGTCGTAGCTGGTGCCGGTGTCGTAGCCGCTGCTGTAGCCGGTGCCTGTGCCGGCGTACGACGTGCCGGTGCCGCCGGACTCCGCCAGCGAGGCCGCGGCGGCGCCGTCGGCGGTCGCGCGGAACATCCGCCCGGCGACCACGCCGGCGGCGAGCGCGCCCAGCAGGAACACGCCGGGGCGGCGACGGGCGAAGGAGCGGGCGTCGTCGAGCAGGTCGGCCGGCTCGCGGTTCTCCAGGTGGTCGCCCAGCGAGCGGACCCGGTCGGAGATCTCGCGCGCCACGTCGGCGGCCATGCCCTGCCCGGAGCCCTCGCCCTGGACCATCTTCTGCAGGTCGTCGCCGAAGGTGCGCAGGGTCTGCGACAGGTTGTCGCGCTGCGTGGTGGCCTGGTCGCTCAGCTGCGAGGTGACCTGCTGCTTGGCGTCACCCACCACGCTGCGGGCCTGCTGCGCGGCGGTGCCGGCGACGTTGCGGGCCTCCTCGGCGGCGGTGCCGGCGACGTGCTTGCCCTGGTCGGCCGCCGTGGAGGCCGCCTCCTTGGCCTTGCCGGTGGCTCCGCTGCTCTCGCCGCCGGTCGTGCTCGTGCCGGTCGTGCCGGTCTCGGTCGAGCCGGTGTCGGTCGTGCCGAAGCCGGTCGTGCCGGTGCCGGTCGTGCCGATTGGGTCGCTTCCGTAGGTCGTCATGCGTCCTCCTCGTTGTGGATGGGGGTGGTGCCTGCGTCCGGGTCGGGGTCGGGGTCGCTGGCCGGCTCGGAGTCCGGGTCCAGCTGACCGGTGTCCGGCTCCTCACCGTCCGGGGTGGGCGGCTCGGCGTCCTGGTCGTCGGTGCGGGGGTGTTCGGTCATGGCGCTCCGTACCCCGTCGGGCCGGATGCACTCCACCCGTAGGGGCGGTCTCCGTGACACCTTCGACCGGTCGGTCCCGGGGCGGTCGTGGATGGCGTTCCAGCCCCCGTGCCCCCACCCCTACCGGCGTATGCGCCTTCACCGCATCGGGCACTGTTGTGCCATGGCCGCCTTCCTGCAGCACGCCCCCGTGGCCCCTCCGCCGCACCGCTCGTACGACGACCTCACCGACGCCGAGGTCGAGGAGATCGGCCGGACGCTGGACGCCCTGCGCCAGGAGGTGCTCGCGAACCGAGGCGCGCGCGACGCGGCCTACATCCGGCGGGTGATCGCGACGCAGCGGTGCCTCGAGGTGGCCGGGCGGCTGGTCCTCCTCGGCAGCCGCAGCCGCCCCGCGTGGTGGGTCGGCACCGCGGCGCTGACGCTGTCCAAGGTGCTGGACAACATGGAGATCGGGCACAACGTGCTCCATGGCCAGTGGGACTGGATGCGCGACCCGCGGATCCACTCCTCGACGTGGGAGTGGGACCACGCCTCCGCGCCGGAGCAGTGGCGGCGCGCGCACAACGACCGGCACCACGTGAACACCAACGTGCTCGGCAAGGACAACGACCTCGGCTACGGCATCATGCGCGTCGACGAGGCGCAGGAGTGGAGCCCGCGCCACCTCGCGCAGCCGCTGTGGAACTTCGTCAACGCCTGCATCTTCGAGTACGGCATCGCGATGTACGACCTGGACCTCGGTGAGTCGCTGCGCAGCGGGCGCGGGTTCACCGCTGAGCAGAAGGACGAGATGCGGGTGACCGCGCGCCGGGTCGCCCGCAACGCGCTGCGCGACTACGTCCTGCACCCCGCGCTCTCCGCGCCCACCGGCTCGGCCCGCACCACGCTGACCGCCAACCTCGTCGCCAACCTGGCCCGCAACGTATGGAGCCACTCGGTGATCATGTGCGGCCACTTCCCCGAGGGGGTGGAGACCTTCGAGGTCGACGAGCTCGACGAGCACGAGACGCGCGGTCGGTGGTACGTCCGGCAGATGCTCGGGTCGGCGGACATCTCCGGGCCGTGGCTGCTGCACGTGCTCTGCGGCAACCTGTCGCACCAGATCGAGCACCACCTCTTCCCCGACCTGCCGAGCAACCGCTACCGCGAGGTCGCCGGGCCGGTGCGCGAGCTGTTCGAGCGCCACGGCCTCGCCTACCACAGCGCCCCGCTGCTGCGTCAGGTCGCCAGCGCCTGGCACAAGGTCCTGCGCCTGTCCGTGCCGTCGCGCGGACGCCACGTCGCGGCGAGCGCCTGAGCGGTGCATGTGCGAGTGCTCGGCGGGGCACCTGTCGGGCATGACGGGGGCGCTCTCCCACGGTGTGGAGCCACGACAGGACAGGGGTCACGCGCGGGTGCCCGCGTGGGTGCCCGGCGGTGACCTCACGGTCGGCGTCGAGGAGGAGCTGATGCTCGTCGACGACTCCGGCGAGCTGCTCGGAGCGGCCGGGCCCGCAGTCGTGGCGACCCTGCAGCGGATCACTCCCGACGGCGTGGTGACCGGCGAGGTCTACGTCGACCAGGTCGAGCTCAACACGCCGGTGTGCACGGGCGCCGAGGAAGTCGCCGCCTCGTTGCGCACGCTGCGCGGGTCCGTGTCCGCGCGGGGCGTCCGGGCGCTGGCGGCGGGCGTGCACCCGACGGCGCCGCTGGGCGGCGCGGTCCTCGCCTCGTCCCCGCGCTACGACCGCATCCGCGAGGAGTACGCCGGCCTCCTCCGCACGCCCACGGCGGCGCTGCAGGTCCACGTCGGCTTCCCGGACGAGCAGGCGGCGATGCGGGCCTACCGCGGCCTGCGCCACGCCGTGCCGCTCCTGCGCGCCCTCGCGGCCGGGTCGCCCTATTGGCACGGCGTGGACTCCGGCCTCGCCTCGACGAGGTCGGCCATCCTCCGGTCCTATCCCCGTACGACCGTCCCGCCCCTGCTGCGCTCCTGGGAGCAGTACGTCACCCGGACGGAGGCGGTGCTCGACGCCGCCGAGGCCACCGACCACACCTATGTCTGGTGGGACCTGAGGCCGAGGCCCCGGCTCGGGACCCTCGAGGTGCGGATGATGGACGCGGTGCCGTCCCTTGCGCTGGTGGCCGGACTGACCGCGCTGGTGCAGGGGATCGCCCGCTGCGCCCTCGAGTCGCCGGCTCTCGCGGACCTGCCCGACGACGTGCTCGCGGTGAACGACCACCGGGTCGCCCGCCACGGCCTCGAGACCACGGTCGTCGACCTCGACCGGACGCACCGGCCGCTGCGCGAGGTCGCCCGACGGACCCTGGCCGACGCGCGGGTGGCGCTGGCCGTGGACGGGCTCGAGGGCCCGCTCGAGGCGGTCGAGGCGATGCTCGCCGGCCCGGCCGAGCCCGAGCGGCAACGTGGCCTCGTGGCGAGCGGCGGCATGCCGGCGCTGCTCGACGACCTGGTGGCCCGCACCGGCGACCTGGACGGCTGAGCGCGTGTACGCCGACCACCTGGTGCAGCCGTGGTACGACCGCGTGCTCGAGGAGCTGCCCGAGGGACCGGTGCTGGACGTGCACACGCACATCGGTGACCGGGACTCGGTCTCCGCGACGGTCGAGGAGCTCCTGACCGCGGTGGACGCGGCCCGTGCCCGCGCCCTCGTGTTCCCGCTCTCGGAGCCCGACGGCTACCGCGCCGCCAACGCCGCCTGCCTCGACGCCGCGCTGCGCAGCGACGGCCGGCTCACGGCGCTGGCCCGGGTGGTTCCCGACGAGGTGGACGGGCTCGAGGCCCTGCTGGACGCCGGCGCACGCGGCATCAAGCTGCACCTGTCCAGCGACGAGCTCGACCTGGCCGACCCGCTGCTCGAGCCGGTCTTCGCGATCGCGGACGAGCGACGGCTCCCCGTGGTGGTGCACGCCGGTCCCGAGGTGGACTCGGTGCGGGAGACCGTCCTGGAGACCTGCACGCGGCGCCCGGGCCTGCGGATGGTGCTGGCCCACTGCGCGATGTCGGACCTCGGCCGCCTGCACCGGCACGTGGGCGACGTGCCCAACCTCTTCTTCGACACGTCCTGGTGGACCCCGGCGCACCTCATGGCGCTCTTCCGGCTGGTGCCGCCCGGCCGCGTGCTGGCCGCCAGCGACCTGCCCTACAGCACCCCGGTGTCGTGGCTGATGGCGACGGCGCGCTGCGCGTGGCAGGCGGGGCTGGACCGTGACCAGGTCGCGTCGGTGCTCGGCGGCCAGGCGACCCGGCTGCTCGAGGGGCGGGAGCCGCTCGACCTGGGTGGGCCACCCGAGCGGGAGGCCCGGGCGGTGGGGCCGTTCCTCGAGGTCGCCTCGACCAACCTGCTGGCCGCGCTGGAGGCGATGCAGCGGGGCCTCCACCCCGAGGTGCCGCTCACCGTGGCCCGGCACGCGTGCGACGTACCGTCGGACGACCCGGACGCACCGGTTCTCGCCTCCGTGCTCCGTCTGCTCGACCTCTACGAGGAGCACCGCGAGCGACTGCAGCGTCGCAACGGGTTCACTCCCGGGTGGGACCTGCTGTCGGCGGCGTCTGTGGTGGCGCGGACGCCGGCGGCGCCCCTGCCCTGATCCGGTCTCCCGGCTCCCGCAGCAGCCACCAGGCCGCGAGCCAGGCCGCTGCACCCGCGACGACCTCCAGGTGCAGCTCGGTGAGCGCGAGCGCGACCAGGGTCGTCACCGCCGCCGAGCCGAGCGCCTCTCCGGGCATGCCGGTCTCAGCGTCCGCTCGGTGCGTCGGCCGACGCCGTGCTGCCGGCGGCGTCGCTGGCAGCGCCGGTCACCGCGGCGCGGCGGCGAGCGTCGAGGGCGGAGGAGCGGCGCGAGAGCCGGTGGTCGAGCAGCGCGGCCGCGTCGGCGTTGCGACCGGCCATCGCCAGCACGTGCACCAGCGTGTCCTCGACGACCTCGCGCTGCGCCTTGCTCCCGCCCAGCGGGTCCATCGTGGTCACCACATCGGCGAGCGTCGCCGCAGCGGCGTCCCAGCGCTCCTCGACGACCGACACGAGGCCGGTGCACAGCGGGGCGACGACGTCGCGGAAGACGCGGTCCTCGTGCTGGGCGGCCTGTGCGGACAGCCGGGTCAGGGCGGCTGCGTCGCCGTCGGCCGCCAGCAGCACGGCGCCGTGCATCGCGGCGAACGGCGTCGGGGGAGTGCGCAGCCACTCGGCCGGCGCCTTGGCCCGGACCTCGCGCACCGGCAGGTCGTCGGTCCAGGCGCCGGTCACCCGGCCGCGCCACAGGAGCGAGCCGCTGTCGACGACGACACGGCTGCCGCTGACCACCGCGGGGTCGAGCTCGCGGCGGAACCGGCGTCGCACCGCCTCGACGTCGTCCTGCATGAGCTCGTGGAGCGCGGCGTGCCAGGAGAAGTGCGAGCGGTGGTTGGCCTCCGGCCCGCGGGTGCGGATCCACTCGTCGAGCCAGGCCAGTCCGGCGGCGTGGTCGCCCGTCTCGTAGAAGACGTGGGCCCGGGCGTGGACGGCGTGCCCGGAGGCGGGCTCCACCGAGAGGGCGTAGGACGACAGGTCCTCGGCCTCGGCCCAGCGCTCCTGGTCCTGGCGGACGAAGGCGAGCTGGCCGGCGTACCACCAGTCGTCGCCGTAGGAGCGGCCCAGCGACTCCACGAGCTCCGCGGTCTGGGTGCCGCTGGTAAGGCCGCCGAAGGCGACGGTCGGCACCGCCACGCTGACGGCGAGGGCGTCGCGCGGGAAGAGCCGGACGTGGCGCAGGAGGGCCGCGGCGCCGGTGGCCTCGTCGGTGCGGAGCCGGGTGGTGACGGCGTCGAGGAAGCTGCTCTCGCGGTCGTCGAGGTGGCGCTCGGCCGCGGCGCGGTGCGCGGCGCGGAGCGAGGCCTGCCAGTGCGTGGTGGCGCCCCACTCGTGGCCGAGCAGCGCCAGCGCGGCGTGCGCCTGCACGAACCCCTCGTCGGCGGCGACGGCCTGCGCCAACCCCTCCTCGACGCCGCCCTGGAGCCGCAGCAGGCGGCCGAGCGCCGCGTTGTAGCGGGCGGCCGCGCGGCGGTTGGTCGAGAGCGTGAGGCCGTAGGGGTCGACCGGGCGGCGCCGCGACTCGCCGTGCAGCGAGCGACCGACGACGCGCGCGACGTCGTAGGCCTGCTCGCGGATCTCGGGCATCGCGGTCGACTCCCAGAGGTTGCCCCGGCGCAGCGAGCCGACGGCCAGGAACGGCCGGGTCTCGGGCAGGGTGCCGACGATGCGGCCGTCGTCGGCGGTGTCGATGCCCAGGCCGGCCGGGCCGGGACGGACCAGGCCGCTGTGCGCGAGTCGGGCGAGGAGCGGGTCGGCGGCGATCGAGCCGACCGGGCCGGTGCAGTTGACGACCGCTGCGACGCTGAGCTCGGTGCCGTCGTCGAGCGTCACGTGGAGGGCGTCGTCGTCGGCGCGCACGGCCGCGATCGTCCCGCGGTGCCGCACCAGCCGACCCCCGGCCGCGACCGCGTCCAGGCGGCGGGCGGTGGCGGGCGCCATCCGGTGGCGGTGCACGTCCCAGGTGCGGGCGTCCTCGGCGATGAACCGGCGCTTGTCGGCCTCCGACAGCCCGCGCCACAGCTGGGCGGTGACGGGTCGCAGGCCGTCGACGGCCGCGCGCCAGTCGCCGGTGCTCTCCACGGTGCTCGCGACGTGCGCCGCCAGCGTGGAGCGGAGCGCGTCGAGGCCCTGGGTGCGGGTGATGCCCGGCGGCGGCGGGACCGGGGGAGTGGTGGGCAGCACGTGCGGGTGCGGCACCGCGTCGGAGCGGGACACGACGTGGAGCGTGCGGCCGGGCCGGTCGGCGCTGATCGCGAGGTCGACCATCGTCAGCCCCGAGCCGAGCAGCAGGACGTCGCCCTCCTCGGGGATCGGCTGCGTCCACGGGTCGGCGACGAGCCGTGGGTCGACCGCCAGCTCCGGCGGCGCCCAGCCGGTGCCGGGGCGGCTGCTGGTCGCCAGCACCACCGCGCGCGCCTCGAGGCGCTCGCCGTCGGAGAGCTCGACGACGAAGCCGGTGCCGGACCCCTCGACGTCGACGACCTCGGCGCGACGGCGTACGAGGCGGGCGTTGCCGGGGAACTCCGCGGCGGTGGTCAGCAGGCTCTCGACGTAGCGGCCGAACACGGCGCGCGGCGCGAACTCGTGCGGCTGGAAGTCCGGGTCGTGGTGGTTGCGCAGCCAGCGCAGGAAGTGCTCCGGGTCGCGGGGGAACGCGCTCATGCCGGAGGCCGGGACGTTGAGCAGGTGGCGGTCGTCGGTGGTGGAGTAGGCCTGCCCGCGCCCGGTCGTCGCGACCGGGTCGACCAGCTCGACGCGGAACCGCGAGGACAGCGCCGTGACGAGGTGGGTGGCGACCAGCGTCCCGCCGGCGCCCGCACCGACCACCACGACTCGACAGTCGCCCTCGTTCGACCCCATGGCGCGCTCCTTTGTCCAGTGAATTGGTTGACTAAAGGTAGCAAGGAGGTGCGGGCCGAGGCGACTCGGGGCGCACGACGGCGGGTCGCGGCTCAGGCGGTGCGCCGCATCACCACCCGGGGGAAGCCGGCCGACGTGGCCCCGGTCGGCGCGGCGAGCCTGAATCCGGCGTCCTCGAACAGCTTGCGCGTGCCGACGTAGGCCATCGTGAGGTCGACCCTGGCGCCCTGGTTGTCGACGGGGTAGCCCTCCACCACGGGCGCGCCCTGCTGCCGGGCGTAGGCGACCGCACCCTCGAGCAGGACGTGGGAGATCCCGCGCCCGCGGTGCCCGGGGCGGACCCGGATGCACCACACCGACCAGGCGTCCTGGTCGTCGACGTGCGGGATCTTCGTGGACCGGGCGAAGGGCAGCTCGCTGCGCGGCGCGACGGCCGCCCAGCCCACCACCTCGTCGCCGTCGTAGGCGAGCACGCCCGGCTTGGTGCGCCGGCGGGTCAGCGCCTCGACGTAGGCCCCGCGCGCCGGTCCGGCCAGCTCACGGTTGTCCTTAGCGGGGATGCGGTGGCTCAGGCACCAGCAGACGCTGGACGTGGGGTTCTTCGGGCCGACCATGGTGCGGACGTCGTCGAACCTCGCGTGCGTCGCGGGGTGGACGGTGAACCCGTCGGTGCGCAGCAGCGGCGTCGCGGCCATGGGGCCACGCTAGCGGCGGGTGGCGGCGTCGGTCATCGGGTCGCCGGTCGCCCTGGGACACGTGTCCGAGATGTTGCCCCGGCACGGGCGCTCCGAGGGCTGTGCCCGGACACGTGTCCGAGATGTCGCCCCGCACCGGGCGCTCCGGGGCCGTTGCCCGGACACGTGTCCGAGCTGTCGCCCCCCACCCGGCACCCCGAGGGCCGTTCCTCGGACACGTGTCAACAGGCTCGGCGTCAGCCCTGCGCCGGCCAGAGCGAGTGGTAGGCGTTGATCGCCGGCTGCCCGCCGAGGTGGGCGTAGAGCACGTGCGAGTCGCGGGGGATCTCCCCGCCGGCGACGAGGTCGATCAGGCCGGCGAGCGACTTCCCCTCGTAGACCGGGTCGGTGATCATCGCCTCCAGCTGCGCGCCGAGCGCCATCGCCTCCATGGTCGAGTCGACCGGTAGGCCGTAGAGCTCGCCCGCCCAGCCCTCGAGGACCGTGATCTCGTCGTCGCGCAGGTCGCGGCCGAGCTCGATCAGCTCGGCGGTGCTGCGGGCGATGCGGGCGACCTGGTCGCGGGTCTTGTCGAGGGTGGCGCTGGCGTCGATGCCGACCACCCGACGGCGTACGCCGGTGAGGTCCTCGAGTGCCGCGAAGCCGGCGATCATGCCGGCGTGCGTCGAGCCGGTGACGGTGCAGACGACGATCGTGTCGAAGGTGACGCCGAGCGACTTCTCCTGCTCGGCCACCTCGAAGGCCCAGCTGGCGAAGCCGAGACCGCCGAGGCGGTGCTCGCTGGCGCCGGCCGGGATGGCGTACGGCGTGCCGCCGGCCTCCTCGACCTCGCGGATCGCGTCCTTCCACGAGTCGCGGATGCCGATGTCGAAGCCGTGCGGGTCGAGGCGGGAGTCGGCGCCCATCATCCGGCTCAGCAGGATGTTGCCGACCTGGGTGTTGGTCGGGTCGTCCCACGGCACCCACTTCTCCTGGACGAGGCGGCACTTGAGACCGAGGTGAGCCGCGACGGCGGCTACCTGGCGGGTGTGGTTGGACTGGAAGCCGCCGATGGACACGAGCGTGTCGGCACCGCTGGCGAGGACGTCGGGGACGATGTACTCCAGCTTGCGGATCTTGTTGCCGCCGTAGGCCAGCCCGCTGTTGACGTCCTCCCGCTTGGCCCACACCTGCGCACCGCCGCCCCGCGCCGCGAGGTGGTTGCTGAGCCGCTCGAGGTGGTGGACGGGGGAGGGGCCGAAGGTCAGCGGGTGGCGGGGGAACTGGTCGAGGATCACGGGGTCTCCTGGCTGGGCTGGTCGGGCACGGGCTGGTCGGGGTCGGGGATGAGCTCGGCGAGGGTGTGCCACGTCCGGAACGAGACCTCGGCCGCGGCGTCTGCGTCGCCGGCCGCGCAGGCCTCGACGAGCCGGTCGTGCAGTGCCACCGACTCCTCGCCGGCGTGGCTGGCGAAGCGGCGCCGCTCGAGGCGACGCACGACCGGGCCGACCTGGTCGAGGACCGTGGCCACCGCGCGGTTGCCGGAGGCGGTGACCGGCACGGCGTGGAAGTCGTCGTCGGCGCGGAGCGCGGCCGCGGTGTCGCTCCCACGGAGCGCCGCGGCGAAGCGGGCGTTGGCGTCGCGCATGAGCTCGAGGTCCTCGGCCGTCAGGCGCTCGACCGCCTCGGCGACCGCGAGCCGGTGCATCGCCGCGACGACGGAATGGGCGGCGCGCACCTCGTCGAGGTCGATCCGGGCGACGACGGTCGAGCGTCCGGGCGCGGCCCGCACCAGGCCGGTCTCGCCCAGCCGGAGCAGCGCCTCGCGGACCGGCGTACGGCTCACGCCGAGCCAGGCGGCGAGCTCGGTGTCACGCACGACCTCGCCGGGGGCGAGCGTGCCGTCCACGATCGCGTCGCGCACCCGGTCGTGGACGGCGTCGCGCAGCAGGGAGGTCCGGATGGGGGCGGCGGACGGCGGGACCGGCATGCAATATATTGCACATCGCGCGGCACGAGGTGTCAAGGGACACGTGGTGGCGCGGCGGTCCCGTGGGTACCTCTGCAGCATGCCCCTCTACCGCGATGCCTTCCGCGAGCTGGCCGCGCTGCGCTCGGCGCCCGCCTTCCACCCCGACGGGGTGCTCTACGAGGGCCGGGCCGAGGTGCGCGGACCCGGACCACTGCCCCTCGGCGAGGTCGACTGCCTCGTCCGGCTCTCCAAGGGGATCGGGACGCCGCGCGGGGTCCCCGACCTCCTCGGCATCGCCGTGCGGCTCCTCCACGAGCCGCCCGTCGACTTCCTGTGCACGACGGGTCCCGGCAGCACCGGCTGGCGGCGCTTCGTGCTGAGCCCGAGCCGCCGGTGGGCGAGGTCGACCCTCACCTCGCTCATGTACTGGCGCGCCCCCCACGTCGAGCGCCTCCACGTGCTGGTCGACGTGTCGGACACGCGGCTCGACTCGCCCGACCCGGACGTCCTGATCGGCAGGCTGCCCGTGCGGCTCGGCCTGCGCGTCGTCGGGCGGGACGGTGACGTCCAGGTCGGCACCATCGAGGTGACCCGCCGCTCGGACCTCGACCGGCCGGCCTTCGACCCGGTCCTCCACCCGCCCGCCGGCTGGCGGCTCGGCCCGGCGTGGCTGGCGAGCCTGCGGGAGCGGGCGTACGTCGGCAGCCGGGCCGGGCAGGGGATCGACGCGACCACCGGCCGGGACGTCCGGCTGGAGCAGGCGCGCTGACACCGTGCTCACCGTCGTCATCGCGCTCGCCGCGAACACCACGCTGGCCGTCCTCAAGAGCCTCGTCGCGGCGGTGACCGGCTCGGCGTCGATGGTCGCCGAGGCCGCCCACTCGTGGGCCGACGCCGGCAACGAGGTCTTCCTCGTCGTGGCCGAGCGGAGGTCGGCGCGGGAGGCCGACCGCGCGCACCCGCTCGGGCACGGGCGCGAGGCCTACGTGTGGTCGATGATCGCCGCCTTCGGCCTCTTCGCGGTCGGCGCCGCGGTGTCGGTGATCCACGGCATCCAGTCGCTGGACGCGGAGGAGCAGGAGGCCGACTACCTGTGGGCCTACCTCGTCCTCGGGGTGGCGCTGGTGCTGGAGGGGATCTCCTTCCTCCAGGCCCGCCGCGAGGTGCGCCGCGGCGCGCGGGACGCCGACCTGAGCCGGGCGACCTTCCTGGACCGGACGTCGAACCCGACCCTGCGCGCCGTCTTCTTCGAGGACGCGGCCGCGCTGACCGGCATCCTCATCGCCGCCGCCGGCCTCGCGCTGCACCAGGCGACCGGCCAGCCCGTGTGGGACGCCATCGGCTCCATCCTCGTCGGCCTCCTGCTGGGGTGGATCGCCATCTACCTGCTGCGCCGCAACATGGCCTTCCTCGTCGGCCAGGTCGCGGACCCGCGGGCCTACGCCGCGGTCCTCGAGTGGCTGCGCGCGCGGCCCGAGGTGCAGTCCGTCAGCACGCTGCACCTGGAGTACGTCGGCCCGGACCGGTTGTTCCTCGTCGGCTCCGTCGACCTGGCCGGCGACGACCGCGAGAGCGAGGCCGCCGAGGAGCTGCAGCGGCTGGAGGACCAGCTCGAGCAACGCCCCGAGGTCGCCCGGGCCGTGCTGTCCCTGGCCGCGCCGGGTCGCCCGCCGAGCCTCCTCGGGAACAACGAGGGTGGTTGAGCGTTGAACCAGTCATGAAGAAGATCGGGTTCCTGAACTTCGGCCACTGGACCGACTCGCCGCAGTCCGCGGTGCGCTCGGCCTCCGACACGCTCCTGCAGTCGATCGACCTCGCGGTCGCGGCCGAGGAGCTCGGCGCGGACGGCGCGTACTTCCGCGTCCACCACTTCGCGCGCCAGCTCGCCTCGCCGTTCCCGCTGCTCGCCGCGGTCGGCGCTCGTACGAGCCGGATCGAGATCGGCACCGGCGTGATCGACATGCGCTACGAGAACCCGCTCTACATGGCCGAGGACGCCGGCTCGGCCGACCTCATCTCGGGCGGCCGGCTCCAGCTCGGCATCAGCCGGGGATCACCGGAGCAGGTCATCGACGGCTGGCGCTACTTCGGCTACCAGCCCGCCGAGGGCGAGGACCAGGCCGACATGGCGCGCCGACACACCGAGGTCTTCCTGCAGGTGCTCGAGGGCAGGGGCTTCGCCGAGCCCAACCCGCGGCCGATGTTCCCCAACCCGCCCGGCCTGCTGCGTCCCGAGCCCCACTCGCCGGGCCTCCGCGACCGCATCTGGTGGGGGGCGGCGTCCGACGCGACGGCTCGGTGGACCGCTGAGAAGGGCATGCACCTGATGAGCTCGACCCTCAAGGCCGACGAGACCGGCGAGCCGTTCCACGTCCAGCAGCGCAAGCAGATCGAGGTCTTCCGCGACGCCTGGCGCGAGGCCGGCCACGAGGGCGAGCCGCGCGTGTCGGTGAGCCGCTCGATCATGCCGATCACCACCGACCTCGACCGGATGTACTTCGGCCACGAGGGCCGCAGCTCCGACCAGTTCGGCCAGATCGAGGCTGACCTGCGCGCGGTCTTCGGCAAGACGTACGCCGCGGAGCCGGACATCCTGGTGAAGGAGCTCGCCGACGACGAGGCGGTCGCGGCGGCCGACACGCTGCTGCTCACGGTGCCCAACCAGCTCGGTGTCGACTACAACGCCCACCTGCTGGAGACGGTGCTCACGGACGTGGCGCCGGACCTCGGCTGGCGCTGAGCCCCGCGGTCCTCAGGGGGCGGCCGCCCGCAGCTTCTCGAGCAGCGGGCCGGCCGCCTCGTCGAGGAACCGGTCCTGGCCCTCGTCGCCGACCTGCACGAGCGCGATGTCGGTGAAGCCGGCCTCCCAGTAGGCCGAGACCGCCTCCACGACCTTGTCGAGG
Organism: Nocardioides renjunii; assembly: GCF_034661175.1. Taxonomy (NCBI): domain Bacteria; kingdom Bacillati; phylum Actinomycetota; class Actinomycetes; order Propionibacteriales; family Nocardioidaceae; genus Nocardioides; species Nocardioides renjunii. Next base: position 1,319,955 of record NZ_CP141058.1, read on the forward strand.
TCGGGGCCGCAGGGGATCGACTCCGCGACGTCCTCCGGGCGGACGAACTGCGTCGCCCCGGCGAACCCGGCCGGGGTGGGGAGGTCGGCGTTCACCTTCCAGCCGCCGGCGAACCAGCGGAACTGCTCGTGCGCCCGGGCGATCGCGGCCTCCTCGTCGGGGTCCCAGCAGATGGGGATCTGCCCGACGGCCCGCGCGTCCTTGCCGATGCGCGGCGCGCCGTCGACGTCGTTCCAGTTCTGGATGATCTCCGCGTCCGGCTCGGTCGCGACGAGGTGGTCCGCGAGCGGGGCGAACCGCTCGATCGCGCGGGCCCCGGCGACGGCGACGCCGATCTCGACGCCCTCCTCGGGGAGGTCCCAGATGCGGGCGGAGTCGACCTGGAAGAAGTCGCCGCGGTGGTCGACGAGCTCGCCGGTGTGCAGCGACCGGATCACCTCGATCGCCTCGGCCAGCAGGTCCTGGCGCTCGGCGATGGCCGGCCAGCCCTCGCCGACGACGTGCTCGTTGAGGTTCTCGCCGCTGCCCAGGCCCAGCGTGAAGCGTCCCTCGGCGAGGATCTGCAGCGTCGCGGACTTCTGGGCCACGACAGCGGGGTGGTAGCGCAGCGTCGGGCACGTCACGTAGGTCATCAGGCCCACGCGCTCGGTCGCCTGCGCGACGGCCCCGAGGGTCGTCCAGGCGTACGGCGCGTGGCCCTGCTCGGTCAGCCACGGCGAGAAGTGGTCGCTCGACACCTCGAAGTCGAAGCCCACCCGCTCGGCGGCGACGGCGTAGCCCACCAACTCCCGGGGTCCGCTCTGCTCGGTCATCAGGGTGTAGCCGAAACGCGTCATGTGACGACCGTAGCCAGCCCGGCCGGGACCGCCCACCACCCACTCAGGTGAGCCCTCGTCAGGTGCCCGGTGCTTGTGTGGAGGCACACCCACGAGGAGGACCACGATGAGCGCATCACCCAACGAGGACAAGACCGACCAGGACGGCAACGAGGGCCAGGTCTCCGAGACCGCGTCGGAGTTCGGGGAGCAGATCAGCTCGGGTGACTCCGTGGCGGGCCAGCCCGACCCGCACCCCGGCGAGGTCGACGAGGGCGCCCAGGGACCCAACGCGATCCCGGACGACCCGACCGGCGAGCACCCGCACAAGCCGTGACCCGCGTGCGGTAGGACTGTCGGCATGAGCAGACCGGTCATCGTCGTCGTCGGGGCCGGCCCGGGCGTCAGCGGGTCGGTGGCCCGGCGCTTCGCCGACGCCGGTCACGACGTGGGCCTGCTGGGCCAGGACCAGGAGGTCCTGGACCAGCTGGTCCCCGACCTCGAGGCACGGGGCGCCGCCGTCGGCCACGCGGTCGTCGACGTCACCGACGACCGGGCCGCGCGCGACGCCGTACGCCGCATGGGCGAGCACACGGGCCGGATCGACGTCCTGCACTTCAACCCCAGCGCCTACCGGGAGAAGGACCCGCTGACCCTGACGGTCCCCGAGCTGCTCGAGGACGTCGCGCTCGGGGTCGGCGCACTGCTGACGGTGGTGCAGGCGGCACGGCCCCACATGTCCGCCGGCGCGCGGATCAGCGTCACCGGCAGCATGGCCGCGGACCAGCCGTGGGAGGGAGCGGCCTCGCTCGGGGTCCAGAAGGCCGGCGTCCGCAACCTCGTGCACAGCCTCGACAAGGCGCTGTGCGAGGACGGCATCCGCGCCGTGTCGGTGACCGTGTGCGGCACGCTCGCCCGCGAGGGCGCGTTCACCCCGGACCGGGTCGCCGACGCGCTGTGGGCGGCCGTCACGACCGACGAGTCCGCGTGGCGCAGCGAGGTGCGCTACACCGGCTGATCCCGGTGACGCCTCAGCGCTTGCGACCCCAGACGAGGTAGGCGATCGGGCCGAGCGGTTGCACCGACAGCGCGGGCCCCCACAGGAGCTTGGGGCCGCGGACCAGGTCGGCGGGTCGCTCCTTGAGGTCGCGTGCGCACCAGGCGGTGACGGCGACCTCGACGATCCCCGCGACGACCACGATGTTCTTCTGCATGGGCGTCATGTCGCCCCAGGACTTCTTCGCCATGGCGGCACCGTAGCGCGATCGCCTCCGCCAGCCGAGGCGCCTGCCGCCGCAGATCGGGTCAGGCGCCCTCGAAGCCGTTGAGCAGCAGCCAGAACACGACCACTCCGACGAGCGCCGCCAGCAGGCCCCACCAGGCGCCGGTCATCGCCCGTCGCCCGGTGGAGGCGCCCTCTCTGGCGAGGCCGGGCAGGGCCACGGTCACGGCGGCGCCGAGCAGCGCCATAGCGAGGAGCTGCACCGGGACGATCCAGTTCTCGGTGCCCTGGGCGTCGAGCAGGGACGCCGACACCGGCAGGCTCAGCATGCCGAGGACGAGCAGGACGATGATGCCGACGATGCGCTGCACGGGTCTGGTCATGGCGGCACGCTAGTGGGTCAGGCCTCCTTGGCGACCAGGGTCAGCACGTCGTACGTCGCGACCGGCTCGCCGTCCTGGTTGGTCACCAGTGCGTCCCAGCGGACCTCGCCGTAGTCGGCCGACGAGCGGGGGGTGACCTGCTTGACCGTCAGCGTCACCGCGATGGCGTCGCCCGCCTTGACGGGGGTGAGGAAGCGCAGGTGGTCGACGCCGAAGTTGGCGAGCACGGGGCCCGGGGCGGGGTCGACGAACAGGCCGGCCGCCATGGAGACGATGAGGTAGCCGTGCGCCACGATCCCGCCGAAGAGGGGGTTCTGCGCGGCCGCCTCGGGGTCGGTGTGGGCGTAGAACGTGTCACCGGTGAAGTCGGAGAAGTGGTCGATGTCCTCGCGCGAGATGACCCGCGGCTCCGACGCGATGGTGTCGCCCACCCGCAGGGTCGCGAGCGAGTGGCGGAACGGGTGCTCGGGGGTGATCGTGCGCTCGGAGCCGCGCGTCCACCGGCCGGTGATGGCGGTGAGCATGTCGGGGGAGGCCTGGATGGCGGAGCGCTGCATGTGGTGCAGCACCCCGCGCACGCCGCCGAGCTCCTCGCCGCCGCCGGCGCGACCCGGGCCGCCGTGCACGAGCATCGGCAGCGGGGAGCCGTGGCCGGTCGACTCCGGGGCGTCGTCCCGGTCGAGGACCAGGATGCGCCCGTGCCAGGGCGCGAGGCCGAGCACGAGCGTGCGCGCGACCTCGGGGTCGTGGGTGACGACCGAGCCGACCAGCGAGCCCTTGCCGCGGGCGGCCAGCCGGACGGCCTCGTCGAGCGAGTCGTAGGACATCACGGTCGACACCGGGCCGAACGGCTCGACGTCGTGCGGCTCGACGGCGCCCGCGCGTGCCCGCAGCAGCACCGGCTCCATGAAGGCGCCGCGCTCGCCGTCACCCGCGAAGCCGGTGGTCGAGGTCGGGTCGCCGTGGACGACGTCGGCGGAGGAGCGCAGTGCCTCGACGGCCTTGCGGACCTCCTCGCGCTGGCCGAGCGAGGCGAGCGGTCCCATCCGGACGGACTCGTCGCCGGGGTCGCCGACGGTGATGGTCGAGAGGCGGGCGGTGATCGCCTCGGTCATCTCCTCCGCGGCCGCGGCCGGCACGATCACGCGGCGGATGGCCGTGCACTTCTGCCCGGCCTTGGCGGTCATCTCGGTGACGACGCCCTTGACGAACAGGTCCCACTCGGGGTCGCCCGAGGTGACGTCCGGTCCGAGCACCGAGCAGTTGAGCGAGTCGGCCTCGACCTGGAGGCTCACGCCCCCGTGCAGCACCGAGGGGTGCTGGCGCAGGATGCCGGCGGTGTGGGCGGACCCGGTGAACGCCACGGAGTCCTGCACGCCGAGGTGGTCGAGCAGGTCGCCGGCCGATCCGGCGAGCAGCTGGAGGGAGCCCTCGGGGAGGATCCCCGACTCGACGATGCGGCGGACCACGAGCTCGGTGAGGTAGGCCGTCTGGCTGGCGGGCTTCACGATCGAGGGCAGGCCGGCGATGAAGGCCGGCGCGAGCTTCTCGAGCATCCCCCACACGGGGAAGTTGAAGGCGTTGATCTGCACCGCGACGCCCGGGCGCGAGGTGTAGACGTGCTGGCCGAGGAAGACGCCGGTGCGGCCGAGCTGCTCGAGGTCGCCGTCGCACACCACGTGGGAGTTGGGCAGCTCGCGGCGCCCCTTGGAGGAGTAGCTGAACATCGTGCCGAAGCCGCCGTCGATGTCGATCATCGAGTCGCGCCGGGTCGCGCCGGTGGCGAGCGACAGCTCGTAGAGCTCGTCCTTGAGGCCGGTGAGGTGCGTGGCCAGCTCCTTGAGCAGCAGCGCGCGCTCGTGGAACGTCATCTCCCGGATCGCCGGACCGCCGACGCGGCGCGCGTGGTCGGTCATCGCGGCGATGTCGAGACCGGCGCTGGAGATGCGCGCGACCTCCTCGCCCGTGGCGGCGTCGAGGAGCGGGTCGCCCTCGGCGGAGGCGGCGTACCAGCGGCCGGCGGCGTAGCTCTCGAGCAGACGGGTCACGGTGTCCCCTTCGGGTGGCGGGCGGGCGCACGCCGGTGTTTGCGTGCCGGAGTGACTGGTGACACACTAATACCAGACCGATCGGTCAGTAAATGTGGTCCGGACGCCCGGCCCGGACCGAGCCCAGGAGGCCGGATGTCCCTCACCGACACCTCGCGCGACGCCGCCACGCCCGACGAGCTCGAGCGCCACTTCGAGGCGACCATCGCGCGCAACGACCGGATCGAGCCACGCGACTGGATGCCGGAGGGCTACCGCAGGACGCTCGTGCGGCAGATCGCCCAGCACGCCCACAGCGAGATCATCGGCATGCAGCCGGAGGGCAACTGGATCAGCCGCGCACCGAGCCTGCGCCGCAAGGCGATCCTGCTGGCCAAGGTGCAGGACGAGGCGGGCCACGGGCTCTACCTCTACTCCGCGGCCGAGACGCTGGGTGTCTCCCGCCTCGAGCTGACCGAGCTGCTCATCGCCGGCAAGCAGAAGTACTCCTCGATCTTCAACTACCCGACGCTGTCCTACGCCGACGTCGGCACCATCGGCTGGCTGGTCGACGGCGCCGCGATCTGCAACCAGGTGCCGCTGTGCCGCACCTCCTACGGCCCCTACGGCCGGGCGATGATCCGCGTGTGCAAGGAGGAGTCCTTCCACCAGCGCCAGGGCTACGAGCTGCTGGCCACGATGATGCGCGGCACCGACGAGCAGCGAGCGATGGTGCAGGAGTCGGTCGACCGCTTCTGGTGGCCGGCGCTGATGATGTTCGGCCCGCCCGACGCCGACTCGCCCAACACCGCCCAGTCGATGGCGTGGGGCATCAAGCGCAACACCAACGACGAGCTGCGCCAGAAGTTCGTGGACATGTCGGTGCCCCAGGCCGAGGCGCTCGGCGTGACGCTGCCCGACCCCGAGCTCGTCTGGAACGAGGAGCGCGGTCACCACGACTTCGGCCAGCCCGACTGGCACGAGTTCATGGAGGGCGTGAAGGGCAACGGTCCCTGCAACGCGCAGCGGATGGCCCACCGCCGCCGCGCCCACGAGGACGGCGCGTGGGTGCGCGAGGCCGCGACGGCGTACGCCGCGTCGCAGGCGGGGGGCGCCCGATGAGCGACCAGCCGACCGGACGCGACCTCAGCGCCGAGGGCGGGCACGGTGCGGTGCCACTGCAGGGCGTGCCGACCGGGCAGGGCGTCACGCCGCCCGAGCCGGAGTGGCCGCTCTACGAGGTCTTCGTGCGCGGCAAGCGCGGCCTCAACCACGTGCACGTCGGGTCGCTGCACGCCGCCGACGACCGGATGGCGCTGCTGCACGCGCGCGACGTCTACACCCGGCGCAACGAGGGCGTCAGCATCTGGGTCGTCCGCGCCGACGCGATCACGGCGTCGAGCCCGGACGAGAAGGACCCGATGTTCGCGCCCAGCGGCGACAAGGTCTACCGCCACCCGACGTTCTACGACATCCCCGACAACGTCCCTCACATGTGAACCACCCCACGACGTTCTTCTTCCCCCGCTGCGCTCCTCCAGAACAACGCCGCGGGGACCCCGGTCCCTCCAGCAGTCGGACGAGAGAACCTGATGCCTGACATCCACATGACTTCGGAAGACGAGCACGACAGCGCCTACTCCGGGCTGCTGGTCAACGACGCGCACTGGGCCTTCGGCACCGACTTCGAGGACCCGCTCGCCGGCGTCGACACGACGATCCCCGACGGCGTGGACGCTCCGACCCTGGCGGCGTACGCCCTGATGCTCGGCGACGACGCCCTGGTCATGTCGCACCGGGTCGCGGAGTGGACCAGCAACGCGCCGGACCTCGAGGACGACATCGCGCTGTCCAACATCGCGCTGGACCTGCTCGGCCAGGCGCGGCTCCTGCTCGCGCGCGCCGCGAAGGCCGACGAGTCGGTCGTGCCGGCGCTGCCCGAGGGCTCGCCCGCACCGCCCGAGGACGCGCTCGCGTTCTTCCGCGAGGCCCACGAGCTGCGCAACGTCCGCCTCGCCGAGCTCGTCAACGGCGACTTCGCCGAGGCGACCGTGCGGGTGCTGCTGTTCTCCACGTGGCGCCTGGCCGTGTGGGAGGAGCTGCGCGCCAGCCGCGACCACGTCCTCGCCGCCGTCGCGACGAAGGGCGTCAAGGAGCTGGCCTACCACCGCGACTACTCCGCCCGCTGGTTCGTCACCCTCGCCCGGGGGACCGACGAGTCGCGCCGCCGGCTGCTGGCCGCGCTCGCCGCACTGTGGCCGCTGTGGCCCGAGCTGTTCGACACCCACCCGGTCGAGGCGGCCGCAGCCGCGTCGGGCGTCGGGGTCGACCCGGCCACGGTCCATGACGCCGCCGAGGCGGTCCTCGACCAGGTGCTGGCCGCCGCCGACGTGCCCCGCCCCGAGGTGGCGCGTCGTGCCGGCGTGCTCGGTCGCACCGGCCGCGACGGCATGCACGGCGAGGCGCTGAGCCGGATGCTCGCCGAGATGCAGTCGGTGGCCCGGGCCCACCCGAGGGGGCTGTGGTGAGTCTCCTGAGCCGTACGACGCTCGACCGCGCCCGTCGCGTGGCGGCCACGGTCACCGACCCCGAGCTGCCGATGCTCACCCTCGTCGACCTCGGTGTGCTGCGCGACGTCGACGTCGTGGGGGAGGGCCACGTCGTCGTCGACATCACCCCGACCTACTCCGGCTGCCCCGCGATGGCCGCGATGCGCGACGACCTGGTCCGCGAGCTCACCGGCGCCGGCTTCCACCGAGTGGACGTCCGGGTCAGCCTCGACCCGGCCTGGACGACCGACTGGATCACCCCGGAGGGCCGTACGGCGCTCGCGGCGGCCGGCATCTCGCCGCCCGGTCCTGCGCCGTCGACCGACGGGCCGATCCCGCTGACGTTGCTGCCCACGGCCCGTCAGGTCCGCTGCCCGCAGTGCGACTCGCCGGCCACCGACCTCGTCTCGGAGTTCGGCTCGACGGCGTGCAAGGCGCAGTACCGCTGCACCTCCTGCCTCGAGCCCTTCGACCACCTCAAGGAGATCTGATGGCCGGCCCGGTCTTCCACGAGCTGACCGTGCGCGACGTCGACCCGCTCACCGACGACGCGGCCGCGGTCACCTTCGACGTCCCTGACGACCTGCGCGAGCTGTTCGACTTCGAGCCGGGGGAGTCGCTCACGCTGCGCCGGGTGGTCGACGGCGTCGAGCACCGCCGGACCTACTCCATCTGCGCCCCCGCCGGCGCTCCTCCCCGCATCGGCGTGCGCGAGATCCCCGGCGGCATCTTCTCCTCGTGGCTGATCCACCAGGTGCGGCCCGGCGAGCGGGTCGAGGTCGCCGCCCCGTCGGGCAGCTTCCGCGCCGACCCCGCCCTCGCCGGCCGGCACCTCTGCATCGCCGCCGGCTCCGGCATCACGCCGATGCTCTCCATCGCGGCGTCGGTGCTCGACAACCCCGCCAGCTCGGTGACGATGCTCTACGGCAACCGCGAGACGACGTCCGTCATGTTCGCCGAGGAGCTCAGCGACCTCAAGAACCTCCACGGCCCCCGCTTCGACCTGGTGCACGTGCTCTCCCGCGAGCCGCGCGACGTCGAGCTCTTCTCCGGCCGCCTCGACGCCGACCGGCTCCGCCGGCTGCTGCCCCTCAAGGTGCCGGTCGCCGCGCTCGACCACGTGTGGATCTGCGGGCCGCTCGGTCTCGTCGAGGACGCGCGGGCGGTCCTGGCGGAGCTGGGGGTGCCCCCGGAGAAGGTCCACTTCGAGCTGTTCTTCGTCGACGAGCCGCCGCCGACGCTCCGCCACGCCGACCGGGTGGTGGAGGGTGTGACCAGCGACGTCACCGTCGTCCTCGACGGGCGTACGACGACCACGCCGGTGGCGCGCGGCACGACGATCCTCGACTCCGCGCAGGCCGTCCGCAGCGACGTGCCGTTCGCCTGCAAGGGCGGGGTGTGCGGGACGTGCCGCGCCCAGGTGGTCGACGGTGAGGTCGAGATGGTCCGCAACTACGCCCTCGAGCCGGCCGAGGTCGAGCAGCAGTTCGTGCTCACCTGCCAGACCTACCCGGTCAGCGACGCGGTGACGGTCGACTTCGATGCCTGACCCGGCGCCCGACCCCACGTCCGACCCCGCAGTGGCCATGTGGGCCGACGACGCGGCGAGCGCGATGCTGGGCATGCGCCTGGTGGAGGTCGGTCCGGGTCGGGCGCGGGTGTCGATGCCGGTGCGCAGCGACATGGTCAACGGCCACGACCTGTGCCACGGCGGCCTCATCGCCACCCTCGCGGACTCCGCGTTCGCGCTGGCCTGCAACTCGCACCGTCCGGCGACGGTCGCCGCCGGCTTCTCGATCGACCTGCTGGCCCCCGCCCGGCTAGGGCAGACGCTCCACGCCGAGGCACGGGTGGTGTCGCTGCGCGGGCGCTCCGGGATCTACGACGTCACGGTGCGCGCCGACGACGCCGACTCCGGCGAGGTCATCGCCGAGCTCCGCGGCCGGAGCCGGACGCTGCCCGACCCGGCAGGCGCGTCCCGTGGGTGAGCCCGTCGAAGGCCAGCGCCGCGACGGAGTCGGCCAGCGCCTCCGCGTCGACCCCGGGACGCAGCCACTCCACGAGCGAGTTCACCATGCCGAAGAGCAGCCGGCTGATCACCAGCGGCTCGACGTCCTCGCGCAGCACGCCCTCGTCGACGGCGGCCCGCACCATGTCGGCCAGCCGCTCGTCGAGCGCGCGACGCCGCGCCAGCGCGGCCTTCTCGACCGGCGTGTTGCCGTGCACCCGCAGGAGCAGCGTCACGGCGGGGAGGTGGCCCACCAGGACGACCACGCTGCTGCGCACCGCGGCGCGCAGGCGCTGCTCGGCGTCGAGGCCGTCGTCGGCCGCCACCTCGTCGAGCGCGGCGGTCAGCGCGTCGAGCGCCTCGTCGACGGCGCTCTGGAGCAGGTGCTCCTTGCTCGGCACGTGGTGGTAGATCGCGGACTTCGTGATCCCGAGCTCTCGGGCGACGTCACCGACGCTCGTGGCGTCGTACCCCTGGCGGTTGAAGAGGTCGACCGCGACGCGCAGCACCGACTGCTGGTCGTGACCCGGCCGTCCGCGTCGCGCGGCTCCCTCCACCATGGGTCACAGCCTCCCACGACCCCGCTCCCGACCCGGAGGACCGCACCGTGCACGACCTGAGCCCGCGACCCGGCGACCTCGACCCGGTCGAGACCGCGCCGCTCGACGAGCTGCGCGCCCTGCAGCTCGACCGCCTGCGGTGGTCGGTGCGGCACGCCTACGACAACGTCGCGCACTACCGGCGGGCGTTCGACGAGGCCGGGGTCGGCCCCGACGACATCGCGTCGCTCGCCGACCTCGCGCGGCTGCCGTTCACGACCAAGGCGACGCTGCGCGACAACTACCCGTTCGGGATGTTCGCCGTGCCGCGGGAGGACGTCGTGCGCGTGCACGCCTCGAGCGGCACGACGGGCAAGCCGACCGTCGTGGGCTACACCCGCGACGACCTCGACATGTGGGCCGACGTCGTCGCGCGTTCGATCCGGGCGGCCGGCGGGCGCCGCGGGATGATCCTGCACAACGCCTACGGCTACGGCCTGTTCACCGGCGGGCTCGGCGCGCACGCGGGCGCCGAGCGACTCGGCTGCACCGTGGTCCCGGTCTCGGGCGGCATGACCCAGCGCCAGGCGCAGCTCATCCGCGACTTCGAGCCCGACGTCATCATGGTGACGCCGTCCTACATGCTCTCGATCATCGACGAGCTCGAGGCGCAGGGCGTCGACCCGCGCTCCACCTCGCTCAAGGTCGGCATCTTCGGCGCCGAGCCGTGGACCAACGACATGCGCCGCGAGATGGAGGAGCGCACCGACATGCACGCGGTCGACATCTACGGCCTGTCCGAGGTCATCGGGCCGGGCGTCGCCAGCGAGTGCGTCGAGACCAAGGACGGGCTGCACGTCTGGGAGGACCACTTCTACCCCGAGGTCATCGACCCGGTCACCGGTGAGGTGCTCCCCGACGGCGAGGAGGGCGAGCTCGTCCTCACCACGCTGACCAAGCAGGCGATGCCGGTCATCCGCTACCGCACGCGCGACCTCACCCGGCTGCTGCCGGGCACCGCACGCACCATGCGCCGGATGGAGAAGATCACCGGTCGCACCGACGACATGATCATCCTGCGCGGGGTGAACCTGTTCCCGACGCAGATCGAGGAGGTCGTGCTGGGCCTGCCGGCGCTGTCCCCGCACTTCCAGTGCCACCTCGACCGCGCCGACAACCTCGACAGCCTCACCGTCCTCGTCGAGCGCCGGGAGGGCACCTCGGCGCACGAGGCCGCGCTCGCACAGGACGAGCTGGTGCGGCGGATCAAGGAATCGATCGGCGTCAGTGTCGCGGTGCAGGTCGTCGACGTCGCCTCGATCGAGCGGTCGGTGGGCAAGATGCGACGGATCGTCGACCACCGTCCGACGCGCTGAGGCGTTGGTTACCGGCAAGGCACCCCCGGGGGCTACAGTGGTCCCAGCGTTCCAGACGCCGTACCGCTGTGATCACCCCAGATCCACCGGCCACCGCGCACCTGACGCCCGCTCCACACCTCCACGCCGCGCCGTGCAGGTCAGCGCCGACAGGCTCGCCTGCTCCACGACGCGTACCCCGTCCGGGAGGACACCTTGGCCCAGCGCCAGCGTTCACGCGGCAGTCGCCGCACCCCTGCGCACGCCCGCCACAAGGACAACGAGGGCATCGTCCCCGTCCTGGCCCGGGCGGTGCGCGAGCTCGAGTCCGCGGTCCAGCGCGGCCCGCTGGCGCCGGGACAACGCGTCCGGTTCCAGGTCGTGGCGCTGCTGGCGCGCGAGCACCGCACCCACGTGCGCGCCTCGACCGAGCTGAGCGACGCGCAGAAGGCCGACGAGCTCAAGCGCCTCGACGGCATCGCGACGATCCTGGCCAAGACCGCGACACGCGACCCCTCCCTGTTCGGCCTGCTGTCCGAGGACTCGGTGATCACCGACAGCGCCCGCGACCTGCGCCTGGAGATGCTGCGCAAGGCCGGCATCGAGGCCGTCGCCGAGGAGCCGAAGCCCGACGACGAGTCGGGCCCGGGCCTGTTCGAGCGCCGCGTCATCCCGCAGTCGGTCGTGCAGCACCAGCTGGCCAACCCGTTCCTCGTCCCCGACTTCGACATCGGCCGCGAGCGCCGCAGCGTCCACGGGCAGCTGGCGACGTGGGAGCTCCTCGGCCCGCTGTTCCGCTCCTTCGAGCTCGGCGGCTCGTCCTCGTGCATGGACCTTCCCGAGGCGACCTCGCTCAACGCGCCCGGCAAGCTCGAGCTCATGCCGCACCAGGCCCGGTTGATCGCCGCTGCTGCGGAGGGCCACCGCACCTTCCTGCTGGCCGACGAGCCCGGCCTCGGCAAGACCGCGCAGGCCCTGCTGGCCGCCCAGGCCGCCGACGCGTTCCCGCTCCTGGTCGTGTGCCCCAACGTCGTCAAGACCAACTGGGCCCGCGAGACCGAGCGGTGGACCCCGCGCCGCCGCGCCACGGTGATCCACGGCGACGGCGACCAGGTCGACGCGTTCGCCGACGTCATCATCGTCAACTACGAGATCCTCGACCGGCACGCCGGCTGGCTCGGCAGCTTCGGCTTCCGCGGGATGGTCGTCGACGAGGCGCACTTCATCAAGAACAAGACCTCGCAGCGCTCGCGCCACGTGCTCGAGCTGTCCGAGCGGCTGCGCACCCGCACCGCCCGCCCGCTGCTGATGGCGCTGACCGGCACGCCGCTGATCAACGACATCGAGGACTTCCGCGCCATCTGGCAGTTCCTCGGCTGGATCGACGACACCAAGCCGATGGCCCGGCTGATGGAGCGGCTCGAGGAGACCGAGCTGACGCCGGCCGACGCCCCGTTCTACCCCGCGGCCCGCAAGGCCGTCATCGACATGGGCATCGTGCGGCGCCGCAAGGTCGACGTCGCCGAGGACATCCCGGCCCGCCGCATCGCCGACATCCCCGTCGAGCTCGACGACGAGGACACCCGCTCGATCCGCGCGGCGGAGGACGACCTCGCCCGGCGGCTCGTGCAGCGCTACAGGGCGGCGCTCGAGACCCGTCGTACGGGCTCCGTCGTCGAGGGCATCGACCACGAGCTCGTCCGCCGCGTCGCGACGTGGGAGCGCGAGGAGATGGACCAGGGCACGGGTGGGGAGAACGTCTTCTCGATGTTCCGCCGCATCGGCCGCGCCAAGGCCGGGCTCGCCGCCGACTACGCCGCGCAGCTGGCGCGCAACGTCGGCAAGGTCGTCTTCTTCGCCCGCCACGTCGACGTCATGGACATCGCCGAGGAGACCTTCACCCGGCGCGGGCTCAAGCACGCCTCGATCCGCGGGGACCAGACCCCGAAGGCGCGCGAGCGGGCCATCGAGGCGTTCGTCAACGACCCCGACGTGCAGGTGATCGTCTGCTCGCTGGCCGCGGCCGGCGTCGGCGTCAACCTGCAGGTGGCGTCCAACGTGGTGCTGTCCGAGCTGTCGTGGACCGACGCCGAGCAGACGCAGGCGATCGACCGCGTGCACCGGATCGGGCAGAGCGACCCCGTCACCGCGTGGCGGATCATCGCCGCGCAGACCATCGACACGCGGATCGCCGAGCTGATCGACTCCAAGGCCGGCCTCGCCGCCCGGGCGCTCGACGGCTCTGACGAGGAGGTCACGTCCTCGGCCAACATCCAGACCGAGGCCCTGGTGACGCTGCTGACCGAGGCGCTGGAGCGCGAGCTCGGCTGACGGGGGCACGCGGCTTGTCCCGCGCCTTGTCCCGCGCTGGTCGGTCGGACAGGGTGGGGGCATGACTGAGGACCGCGAGACCTACGGCGACCTGTCGATCGACGACGAGGACCAGCTCCAGTCCGGGGACACCCTGGACGACACGGACGTCGACGACGTGCTCGACCGGGGCTACTCGCCCCCCGACCGCGCGCCGAAGGGCTACGACGACTACCCCACCGAGGCCGAGCGCCTCCGGGGCGAGTCGCTCGACGAGAAGCTCGCCGAGGAGGAGCCCGACATCGACCCCTACGCCGAGGACGACGCGGACGACGACCACGAGGACGAGAACGCCCTCGACGAGCAGCTCGGCCTCGACGAGGCCGACGAGCGCACGGGGCGGCTCGTCCAGCCCGACGAGGGCCTCGGCCTGGACGTCGACAACCAGGAGCGCGCCCGCGACGTCGGCATCGACGGCGCCGGTGCGTCCGCCGAGGAGGCCGCGATGCACATCACCCGCGAGCCCGAGCCGCCGGAGGGCGACGAGTACTGATCGGCGTCAGCTCGCGCGGCCGCCATCAGCCCGCCCAGTGCCGTGAGGGCCACGAACCGGGGGGCGTCGCGATGCCGGGCGGCTGGGCGACGAGCGAGACGCTCAGCACCCTCGGGCTCGGCGGCGCCGACCAGGTGCTCGACCAGCGAGCCCATGGCCCACGTGGCCGGCTCTTCGCCGGGCCCTCGCACCACCACGCCGTGGCCCTTGCGCGGGCTGGACGCCGGCGACGTACGCCGATCGGCTCGCGGACCTGTGGACCCGGCTGCTGCTGGCGGACCCGCTCGGCCGGGGCTGACCACTCCTAGGGTGGGAGGCACCCGACGAGAGGACACACCACCATGGCGCACGTGACGTCAGCGGACGGCACACCCATCGGCTACGACCTGCTCGGCGACGAGGAACCCGTGGTGGTCCTGGTCAGCGGCGGGCTGGACGACGGATCCGAGAGCCGTCCCCTCGGCGAGCACCTGGCGGACGCGTTCACCGTGGTCGCCTACCGGCGGCGCGGGCGGGGCGACAGCGGGGACACCCAGCCCTACGCGGTGGAGCGTGAGGTCGAGGACCTCGCGGCTGTCATCGACGCCACCGGCGGGCGGGCGCACCTCTTCGGTGCGTCGTCGGGTGGCGCCCTCGCGCTGTCGGCTGCCGCGGCCGGGCTGCCGGTCGACCGGATCGCCGTCCACGAGGTCCCCTACCAGCTCGACGAGGAGATGCTCGGCGCCTGGCGCGCCTACCGGGCGGACCTGGCCGCTGCGCTCGGTGCCGACGACCCCGACCAGGCGCTGCGTCTGTTTATGCACCTGGCCGGCTCCGCCGACGCGGACATCGCCGCTGCCGAGGCCGCGCCGGTGTGGCCAGCGCTGCGCGCGCTTGCGCCGACGCTCGCCTACGACGCCGCCTGCCTCGGTGACGGAGCGCCGCCCGCCGACCTGCTCGCGGCCGTGGCACAACCCGTCCTGCTGACCACTGGCGCCACGACCGACCCCCACTCCGCCGGCCTGCCCGTCGACTACTTCGGCGCCGCCGCCGACGCCGCGGCGGCCCACCTCCGCGATGCGCGACGGACCACGCTCGAGGTGGCCGGACACGTCGCCGACCCCGCCCTGCTGGCGCCGGTCCTGGCGGAGTTCTTCCACGGCTGAGGCGCAGCGACCTTGCACCTGTTTTCGAACAGGTGTACGATAGTGCGTAGCACGCCGGTCCACCACGAATCCATCGTCTGAGGTGACGAGGATCCCGGGATCGGGACAGTCACCCATAGAACCCGTCGTGGTGCTGACGGGACGCCTCTGGCTCACCCGGTGACGACCTGGCAACGGCGCCGCCAGTCATGCCTCACCGCTCCGCCCCGGACCAGGGCGGTGTCCCGTGAGCGTGCCAGGAGGTGGCCAGTGCATCCGATCATCGCGTGTGCCGCCGACCTCGGGGCCGCTCTGAAGGCGGTGGCGTCGGTCGAGCCGGCGTTCATGGTGACGGCGGACAAGCAGTCCGCGCTCCTCGCGCTGACGGAGGTGCGGTCACAGCTCGACGCGGTGACGGCTCGGGCCCTCGCGGCCTCCGACGACGTGGGCGAGACCCACGGGCTGCGCGACGCCGCCGCCTGGTTGGCGGTGCAGACCCGCACGACCCGGCGAGACGCCCAGCGTGACCTGTCCCTGGGCCGGGCCCTCGAGCAGCACCCGTGCGTCTCGGACGGGCTGACCTCCGGCGGGCTGCGCTCGGAGCAGGCGCGCGTGATCGCTGAGGCGGTCGACGCCCTCCCGCCTCGGGTCGACGCCGACGTGCGCGGCCTCGCCGAGGAGACGCTCCTGCGGCTCGCCGCCCGACACGACGCCCGTGAGCTGCGGCAGATCGGCAAGCGGATCCTGGACGTCGTCGCGCCCGAGGTGGGGGAGTCCCACGAGGAGGCCGTGCTGGCGGCGGAGGAGTCCCGAGCCGCTGCGGGGGTCGAGCTCACGCTGCGCGACGACGGAGAGGGCCGCTGCCACGGCCGGTTCACCGTGCCGTCCCACGTGGGAGCCGTCCTCGAGCGCCACCTCCTGGCGCTCGCGAACCCGGCCCGGCACCTCGAGTCCGAGCTGCGCGACGAGTCCGGAGGCTTCACGCCGCTCCGTCGACGCCTGGGCGAGGCGTTCGTCGAGTACGTCGAGCGCTTCCCCGTCGAGGCCACGCCACAGACGGCGGGAGTCAACGCCACCGTCGTGGTGACCATGACCCTGGAGCAGCTGATGGCGGAGCAGGCCACGGCACTGCTCGACGACGGCTCGCGGATGTCGGCCGGGCAGGCACGCCGGCTGGCGTGCGAGGCCGGGATCATCCCGGTGGTGCTCGGCACGGCGTCCCGACCGCTCGACCTCGGGCGCACGGCACGGTTGTTCACCAGGGCCCAGCGCATCGCCCTCGGCCTGCGCGATGGCGGCTGCACCGCGAGGGGCTGCGCGACTCCGGTTGAGTCCTCCCCCTGTTTCTCGCGCCGCGCTGGCAGTGGTCGACGGGGTGATCAGCCGCCCGTGACGGGCTCTCCCGAGTCCCACACGTTGCCACGCCACTCGTTCCCGGCGGCCGACGTCTGGAAGGCCGTCGCCGGTCCGTAGACGCCGCACCGGCGGTTGGGACCGCGCTCGAAGACGTTGCCGATGAAGCGGATCTGCGTTGCGACCGGGTAGGGCTTGCTCGGGGAGTAGCCGCCGTACGCGCAGTAGGAGATCGACGAGTTGTTGGCCTTCAGCAGGTTGTTCTCGACGAGCACGTCCCGCACAGGCCCGAAGTCGCCGAAGAGGGAGACGTTCGCCGTGCACCCACCGTCGGTCGAGTTGAGGATCGAGTCGCAGTGCAAGGTGTTGTGCCGCAGCACCATTCCGTCACCGCCATTGGTGAGGAAGGCGTTCGAGTGGACGCTGCCGCCGGCAGGGTTGTACTGGGCGTGGAGCCACGAATCGACGATGGTGCAGTTGTCCATGCAGTGCACGGAGTGCTGACCGCCCGTCACCTCGACCCGGGTGGCGGTGATGTTGGAGCCCCACAGTGCACCGTCCGACCAGCCTCCGGCGACGACGTCGCTGTCGCGGATGTCGAGGCGCTGGTCACGCGCGGTCACCTCGACACGAGGCACGCGGCTGTTGCGGATGGTGAGCGAGAACGGGTGGTAGGCGACCAGCTCGTTGCACGTCGCGCGGACGTCCTTGCCGTCGATGACAGCGGACGAGCCGTGGGACTCACGGAAGATGCACGGCCCGGTGTACCGCTCGAGGGCGACCCCAGCGGGGACTCCCGTGCTTGCGGCGTCCGGGAAGCCCGTGGGCGTGGGCGTCGGCGTCGGCGTGGGCGTCGGGGTCGGTTCCGGGGTGGGTGTCGGTTCCGGGGTGGGTGTCGGGGTCGGGGTGGGTTCCGGTGTCGGAGTCGGGGTCGCAGTGGGTTCCGGTGTCGGGGTCGGGGTCGGGGTCGGGGTCGGCGTTGGGGTGGGGGTGGGTTCCGGAGTCGGGGTGGGGGTCGGCGTGGGCGCAGGAGTGCCCTCGGACGCGTCATGGTTCGCCAGGAGTGCCTCGATCCGGTCGAAGCGACAGCTGTCGTAGGCGTACAGGGCTTCCACGGTGATCGGGGGCGTTGGTTCTGCGCACGTGGGGACGGGCGCCGCATCGGGCGCTGCGGCGTACCCGACCGCGGCGAAGAGGGTGGCGATGGTGCCCAGCGCGAGGCCGGCAGGGCCGAAGCGCCTGAGTGGGGACATGGGAAGCTCCTTGCGGGGGTGGGGTCGCGCACGTCTCGACGAGTGCCGCACGGCACTCATCGAGGCAGGGGTCGTCGCCGTCGTCGCGGCGGTGCCGCGGATGGCGGTGTGTGGTCCACGTCGGTGCTCAGCCGGCTCCGACCCACCTCACGGCGGAGGGATCACGTGACGGTACCCCGCAGCCGGGCCGCTCTTGCACCCCTCAGCCGTAGCGAGCATCGATCTACCCACAATGTGCTCTCGAGCGGTGTCCCCGTGGACACCGCACCGTGCGCATCCGCCGATGAGCAGGCGAGGGGCTCCGCGAAACTCGCTGGTGGCCCGCCGCGGATCGTGTGAACGTGCCGTCATGGCCGACGACGACGTACGGAGCAGAGCGGCGGAGGTGAACGAGCAGCTCCGCGCCGTCGAGGTGACGGCTGAGACGGTCACTCGACCTGCCGGTCCGCACACGCGGACCGTGCACTCGTTCCTGCGGCACCTTCGGGAGAACGGTCTGGACTGCGTTCCCGAGCCCGTGTCGCTCGACGACGAGACCGAGACGCTTCGACTCATCGAGGGCGACAGCGGTGGTGACGGATGGAGGAACCAGCACGACGAGGATGGGCTGCGCTCGGCAGCGCGCTTGCTGCGGCGCATCCACGACGCCTCTGCTGACTGGGCTCCACCCCCTGACGCCGTCTTCGCTGCTCCGATGGCCGATGGCGGCGACGTCTTCGTCCATGGCGATCCCGGACCCTGGAACTTCGTCTGGCGCGACCGGGAGGCTGTCGCGCTGATCGACTGGGACTTCCTCCATCGAGCGCCCAGGCTCGACGACGTGGCGTACGCCCTCCGGTGGTTCGCACCGGCACGAGACGACGAGTCGACGCTCGAGTGGCACCACTTCCCACATGTCCCCGACCGGCGCGCGCGCATCGAGGCCTTCCTGGACGCGTACGGCATCCCGGCCGACTTCGACGTCGCCGACGCCGTTGTCCGACGCATCCACGCCACCCTCAACCACCTCCGTTTCCTCGCCGGACAAGGGCAGGAACCGCAGAGGACGTGGGTCGCTGAGGGCAGCGTCGAGAGGCAGGAGTTGGCAGAGATCGCCTGGATCGAGGAGAACAGGGCGTTGCTGTCCCGTTGACCGCCGCGGTGCGCTCAGCGACCAGCTCGCGACCCATCAGCCGAGGACCGCGCGGTCATGGCACACGTCTGGGCCAGGCCCAGCGCCCAGCACGTCGGACACCCGCGCAGCAGCACCGCGGCCGGCACGATGAGCAGCAGCGCGAGCGGTCCGAGCCACGGGATCAGCACGAAGGCCGCCACCATCATGGGGAGCCCCAACGCGCCCCGGACGAGATGCCGAGGAACGCTCCGGCTGGCGAACATCGTGTCGGGCTGGCTCATGCCGTGGGTTCGCGGCCGGCGCGGCGAACGGATGGGTCACCGAGGACAGCACGGCTGCCCCCGGCCCAACGGCTGGTTCGCCCACGACCCCAACGACCCCGAGCGCCGCGACGACCCGGGCCGACGGCCACCGCCTCCGTAGCGGACCCGGCATCCCGGCAGGCGCGCTCGACGGCGAGCCGCCGTGCTGTCAGGCTCGTGGGATGGACGACGGCGAGCGCGAGAAGGCACGGATCGCGGGGGTCTTCGACCGCGCCTCGGCGACCTACGACCAGCTGGGCATCGAGTTCTTCGGGACGGCGGCCGCCGAGCTCGTCCGTCGTACTGACCCGCGGCCGGGTGAGTCGGTGCTCGAGCTCGGCAGCGGTCGCGGAGCGTCGGTGCTGCCCGCCGCCGAGGCGGTCGGGCCCCGCGGTCGCGTGGTCGCGACCGACCTGGCTCCCGGGATGCTGGCGGGGCTGCGCGCGCTGACCGCGGACGTGCCGTGGGTGCAGGTGGCCGAGGGCGATGCCGAGCACCCACCCGAGGGACCGTGGGACGTCGTGCAGGCAGGGCTCGTGCTCTTCTTCCTGCCCGACCTCCACGGCACGCTCGACCGCGTGCGTGACGTGCTCGCGCCTGCGGGACGCCTGGGCTTCACCTGGTTCGGCGAGAGCGACGACTCCTGGCAGGAGCTGACCCGGCAGCTGCGGGAGCTGGCGCCCGAACCGGCCGGCCCCGACCCCGCTGACGAGGACCGCGGGCCGTTCTCCTCGGTGGCGACGATGCACGACGTCCTGTCCGACCACGGCTTCCTGGACCCCACGACCAGCACCATCCGGGTGCAGGTCGAGTTCTCGGATGCGGACCAGTGGTGGGCGTGGATCTGGTCGGCCGGGCTGCGGGTGATGGTCGAGCGGCTCGAGGCCCACGGCGTCCTCGACCGGGCGCGGGCCGTGGCCGCCCCCGAGCTCGAGCGGCGAGCGATCGCAGGGACCTTGTCGTGGTGGACCGACATCCGGTGCACGCTGGCCCACCGCTGACCGCTCGGGCCCGTGCGGTGACGCACGACCGATCCGTCAGCGCCGGCGGAACCACCCTCGGCGCTGCGGTTCCTCCACCGGCAGCTCCTCCTCGTCCGGACTCCCGAACGGCTCGAGCGAGCCGTCCCACCCGTTGACGTCCGACTGGGTGAGACCACCGTCGGCGTAGGTGTAGCGCCACTGCGAGCCGTCCTCGCCGGTGATGAGCACGGTGCCCTGGGTGACCCACCTGGCCAGCTCGGCGTAGAACGCCGTCGCCTGCTCTGACCACTTGGGGTCGCCCTGGTCGTCGGTGGCCAGGACCAGCCACTCACCGTCGCGCTCGACGGAGGTCGCGGCGTACGTCGCCAGGTCCGCGAGGGACGAGACCGGCCACTGGTCGTCCTCCGGGTCGAAGCAGCCCTGCCGGGTCGCCATGGCCGCCGTCAACGCCTCGAACGCGGCCCCCTCGTCCGCGGTGGGGAGCAGCAGCCGGCCCGTCGTGTCCACGAGGTAACCCATGGCGGCGAGCGTGCCACAGCGCTCGCCGACTGCGCTCCAGAATCGCTGTGCACGCGTCGCGCAGCGTCAGGACAAGCCCGTCGGTCAGGGCGCCAGCAGGGACCGCACCGACGCAGCGACCCGGTCGACATCGACGGCGCGGGACGTGTCCACCTCGAGGAGGGGACCCAGCCCCAGCGGCGCGACCTCCTCGCGCCACAGCTCCGCCTCGGTCCGGAGGCCGTCGAGGTGTCGCGAATCCCTGACCCGGCGGCCGTAGCGCTCACGGGCGACCTCCAGCGGCACCCGGCAACGCACCTCGACGATCGGACCCGGCAACGACCGCGCCAGCGGCTCCGCGTACGGGTACCAGGTGCTGTCGATGACGGCGGCACGACAGCCTCGCGCGGCGCCCAGCAGGGCGAACACCGCCATCCGCCCCAGCCGTCGGGACGCCTCGACGTCGGAGGGAGGCCCGACGGCGTCCATGAGCGCCTCCTTGACCGCGTCCTTAGACAGGTGCGGGACGTCCAGCTCGGACGCGAGCGCGCCCGCCAGGGTCGTCTTGCCCGAGCCCGGCCATCCGCCGACGAGCACATAGCCGCGCATGGCACGAGCGTGCCACGCGCCAGTGGTGCGCGGTGCTCGACCTCTGCGTCGCCGTCATGCTGGTGACGCACGCAAACCTGACCCGAAGGAGACGCCCATGCGCGACACGCAGCTCCCCCCGTTCGCCGCCTGGAGGTTCGTCGGCGCGGTCGACGGGTTCGAGGTGCTCTATCCCGACGGTCGACACCTGCGCGGGCACACGTCCGCCGTCGAGGACGGGCGACCGTACGCCGTCCACTACGACATCACCGTGGACGACGAGTGGCGCACCCGTGAGGTGCGGGTCAGCACCGACGTCGTCGGCGGCCCCCGCTCGCGGGTCCTGGTGTCCGACGGGCGCGGACGCTGGTCGGTCGACGGCGAGGCCGCGCCGCTCCTGGACGGCCTCGTCGACGTCGACCTCGAGGCGTCGGCGTGCACCAACATGCTGCCCGTCCACCGCATGGAGATGCCGGTGGGGGAGGTGGTCGCCGCGTCAGCGGTCTACGTCCAGGCCCTCGACCTCGAGGTCCGCCGGCTGGACCAGACCTACTGCCGCCACGACGAGCGCTCGTTCGACTACACGTCCGAGGGCGGGTTCGCGGCCCTGCTGACCTACGACCCGGCCGGGTTGGTCACCGACTACCCGGGCATCGCGACCCGCTTCGCGTGAGCGACGGACGCCACCGGGGTGACGACGGGCCCCTCAGCCCATCCGGCGCAGCACGCCCACCGGGACGTGCTTGACCACGAACCCCAGCGGGGCCCAGGGCCAGGCCGGGACGCGCGCGGTCCTCTTCTCCTTCTCGATGGCCTCGACCATGGCGCGCACGCCCTTCTCGGTCGAGGTCATCAGCGGCGTCCGCGCCGACATGCCGGACATCTCCGAGACGATGTAGCCGGGGTAGAGCACGGTGACCTTGATCGGCGTGCCGTGCACGTCGGCGCGGAAGCCCTCGGCGAGATGGGCGACCGCGGCCTTGCTGGCGGCGTACGTCGTGATGTTCCTCGGCATCCCGCGCAGCGCGGAGAAGCTCGACACCATCACGAGGTGCCCCGCACCCTGCGCGCGGAAGATCGCGGCCGCCGCCTCGGTCTGGGCGAGCGCGCCGATGAAGTTCGTCTGGGCGGTCTCGCGGTTGGCGTCGAAGCGGCCGGTGCCGAGCGGCTGGCCCTTGCCGAGGCCCGCGTTGACGACGACCCTGTCCAGGCCGCCGAGCTCCTCGCGGAACTGCTCGAAGACCTCGAAGACCGCGTCGTGGTCGTTGACGTCGAGCGCCTTGACCGACACGGTCACGCCGGGGTGGGCGGCGGTGATCTCGTCGCGGAGCTCCTCGAGGCGGTCGGTGCGCCGTGCGCACAGCGCCAGGTCGTGGCCGAGGGCCGCGAACTGGCGGGCCATCTCGGCGCCGAGGCCGCTGCTGGCACCGGTGATGAGGATCGAGGGCACGGGAGGTCTCCTGAGGGGCGAGGGGTCAGCGGTAGGTGAGCAGGTCGGGGGAGAGGTGGTCGTGGGCGTTGAAGGCGACGAGCGTCGTGCCCCGCGAGCCGCGGACGACCGTCGAGGTGCCGGTGTTGACCGAGACGGGGTTGAGCCGCATCCACAGCCCCGTCCGGGCCGGGGCGTCGTCGGCGAGCAGCGACGCGCAGACCCAGGCGACGGGTCCGCCGCTGGTGAGCACGAGCGCGGTCCCGCCGCGGGGGAGGGACGCCGCCAGGTCGGCCAACGCCGCCTGCACGCGGGAGGCGAACGCGGTGAACGACTCGTCGTAGGCGTCGTCGTGCTCGCCGGAGGTCCACCGCAGCGTCGCCTCCTCGAACCAGCGCTGGAAGGCCGCCTTCTCCGACTCGCCCTCGGCGGTGCTCGGCTGGTCGTGGACGGCCAGCACCTGCAGGTGGTCGAACTCGTTCCACCCCGGGTCGACCTCGACGGCCCCCGGCAGGCCGGCGCCCTCGAGGACACCGGCAGCGGTCTGGTGGTGCCGCCTCATCTCGCCGGCGACCACCACGTCGGGCACGATGCCGCGGGCCGCGAGGGCGGCGCCCAGCACGCGTGACTGCTCGTGCCCGGTGTCGGAGAGGTTGTCGTAGTCGGCCGCTCCGAACGACGCCTGCCCGTGCCGCACCAGCAGGATCCGGCTCACGCCGTCCCCTCGACGAGGCCGTCCAGCCGCCGGCCGATGATCTGCACCGCGGACCCGAACAGCGCGTACATCTCGTTCGTGGTCTGGCCGTGGAACCAGCGGTAGTAGATCTGCTGCGCGATCACGGCCATCCGGAACAGCCCGAAGACCTCGTAGAAGCGCCACTGCCGGGGCGTGACGGCGCGACCGGTGCGCTCGGCGTACGCCGTCACGATCTCGTCGCGGGTCAGCATCCCCGGCAGGTGGGTCGGCACGCGCCGCATCATCTGGAACTCGTCGGGGTCGTCCGCCTGCACCCAATAGGCCATCGAGCCGGCGAGGTCCATGAGGGGGTCGCCCAGGGTGGCCATCTCCCAGTCGAGCACGCCGACGACGCGGGTGACGTCGTCCGCGTCGAGGACGAGGTTGTCGAGCTTGAAGTCGTTGTGGATGACGCAGGTCGCGACGTCGTCGGGCTGGTGCGCGTCGAGCCACGCCATCACGGACTCGAGGTCGGGCACGTCGTCGGTGCGGGCGTTGCGGTAGCGCGTCGACCAGCCCTCGACCTGGCGGCGGACGTAGCCGAGCCCCTTGCCGAGGTCGGCGAGCCCGGCGGCCTCGGGGTCGATGGCGTGGAGCTCGGCCAGCACGTCGACGGCGTCGAGGCACAGGGCGCGGGCCTGCTCGGGGGACAGCGGGACGTCGGCGGGCCACTCGCTGCGCGGGATGACCCCGGGGATGCGGTCCATGGCGTAGAAGTCCCCACCGACCACCTCGGGGTCGTCGCAGAAGGCGACCATGGGCGCGACGTAGCCGAAGACCGGCGCGAGGGCGGACTGGATCGTGAACTCGCGGCGCATGTCGTGCGCGCCCCTGGCCTTGGTGCCCTGGGGTGCGCGGCGCACGACGAGGTCGCGCCCGGACGGGTAGCGCAGCAGGTAGGTGAGGTTGGACGCCCCGCCGGTGAACTGCCGCGCCTCCGGTTGGCCGTCCAGGCCCTCGGGGGTGGCGGCGTGGGCGCGGAGCCAGTCGGCGACCCGTGCCACGTCGAAGGCGTCCTCCTCGCGCACGTCGCGGGCGCCCGGCACGGCGGTCACGACGCCCCCTCGACGCCCGCCTGCAGCCGGGCCGCCTGGCGCCGCATCACCTCGTCGTAGGCCGGTCGGTCGGCCCACTTGAGGAAGTAGGCCTGGCGCGCCGGCTCGTCCGGCACGATGACGTCGTCACCGGCGTCCATGCCCGCCAGCACCGCGGCCGCGATCTCCTCGGCGGTGATGGAGGAGCGCTCGACGAGCCCGGCGACGACCTGCCCGACGACCTCGTCGCTGCCCTGCATCGAGTCCATGAGGTTGGTGCGGAAGTAGGACGGGCACACCGCGCTCGCGCGGATGCCGAACGGCGCGAGCTCGTGCCCGCACGTCTCGGTGAAGGCCACCACGGCGGCCTTCACCGAGTTGTAGGAGCCCATGCCCCCGGGGTGGACGAGCCCGGCCAGCGAGGCCACGTTGACCAGGTGCCCGGAGCCCTGCTCCTTCAGCATCGGCACGAACGCCTTCGTGCCCCGCACCAGCCCGAAGAGGTTGATGTCGAAGATCCACTGCCACTCCTCGAGCGTGGTGCGGTCGACCCGCCCGCCGCTCGCGACCCCGGCGTTGTTGACCAGGACGTCGAGGCCGCCCCAGCGCCCGCGCACGACGTCGACCGCTGCGGCCCAGTCGTCGTCGGAGGTGATGTCGAGGACGAGGTCAATGCCGTCGGCCTCGACGCGGTCGGTGGCGAGCACCTCGTCGCCGCGGGCGCGGAGGGCCGCGACCAGCGCAGCGCCGAGGCCCGACGCGGCGCCCGTGACCAGGACCCTCCTGGCGTCCGCGGTGCTCACGAGGTGTGCTTCCCGAGCTCGATCTTGGCGATGACGTTGCGGTGCACCTCGTCGGGGCCGTCGGCCAGCCGCAGGGAGCGGGCCCCCACCCAGGCCGAGGCGAGCGGGAAGTCGTCGCTCATGCCGCCACCGCCGTGCAGCTGGATGGCCATGTCGATCACGTCGAGGGCCATGCTGGGCACCTCGACCTTGATCTCGCTGACGGCCGAGTAGGCCTCGCGGCTCATGCCCTGGTCGAGGAGCCAGGCGGCGTGCATGACCAGCAGCCGCGAGCGGTTGATGGCGATCCGGGCGTCGGCGATGCGCTCGCGGTTGCCGCCGAGGTTGGCGATCGGCTTGCCGAAGGCGGTGCGCGAGGTGGCGCGGGCGCACGCGAGCTCGAGGGCGCGCTCGGCGAGGCCGATCGCGCGCATGCAGTGGTGGACCCGGCCCGGCCCGAGCCGCCCCTGCGCGATCTCGAACGCGCGGCCCGGACCGAGGAGCACGTTCGACAGCGGCACGCGTACGTCGTCGAAGGTCACCTCGCCGTGGCCGAGCGGCTCGTCGTAGTAGCCCATCGTCGTCAGCATCCGCTCGACGGTGACGCCGGGGGCGTCGCGGGGGACCAGCACCATCGTGTGCCGCGAGTGCCGGTCGGCCTCGGGGTGCGACAGGCCCATGAAGACGAGGACCCGGCAGTCGGGGTTGCCGACGCCCGTGGACCACCACTTGCGCCCGTTGATGACGACCTCGTCGCCCTCGACCTGTGCCGTGGCGGCCATGTTGGTCGCGTCGGAGGAGGCGACCGCGGGCTCGGTCATGCAGAAGGCGCTGCGGATCTCCGCACGCAGGAGCGGCTCGAGCCACTGCCGGCGCTGCTCGTCGGTGCCGTACTTGAGCAGGACCTCCATGTTGCCGGTGTCCGGGGCGTTGGAGTTGAAGACCAGGGGAGCGAGGAAGGAGCGGCCCATCTCCTCCGCGACCGGCGCGTAGTCGACGTTGGAGAGGCCCTCGCCGCCGTCCGTGCCGAAGTCGGCGGCGTAGCGGCTCGCATGGGCGGCGGGCAGGAACAGGTTCCACAGGCCCTGGGCGCGGGCCTTGGCCTGGAGCTCGGCGATGAGCGGGTCGGGGGTCCACCGGTCGCCGCCGGACTCGCGCAGCCGGGTGATCCGGCGGTGCGCCTCGGACTCGATCGGCTCGATCTCGTCCGTGACGAACGCGCGCACCCGCTCGCGGAGGTCGGCGGCGCGCGGGGAGAGGGAGAAGTCCATGCGTTGACCTTGGCACACTGTTGAGCAATGCTCAACAGTGTGTCCGACCCTGCCGCGCCCGCTCCCGCGCGCCGTCGACTGAGCGCGGACGAGCGCCGGCGCCAGCTGGTGGCCATCGGCCTCGCCAAGATCGTCGAGACGCCGATCCAGGACCTCTCGATGGACGACATCGCCGTGGAGGCGGGCATCTCGCGCGGGCTGCTCTTCCACTACTTCCCGACCAAGACGGACTACTACCTCGCCTGCATCGCGGCGGCGGGGCGGCGGATGCTGCGCACCACGGCGCCGGACGAGTCGCGCCCGGGCCCCGAGCAGGTCGAGACCACGACCCGGCTGATGGTCGAGCAGATCGAGCGGCGCCGCGACTTCTACCTCGCGCTGGTGCACGGCCACGGCGTGGGGGACCCGCGGGTCAGCGAGGTGATGGACTCGGTCCGCGACGGCAGCACCGCGCGGGTCATGGCGGCGCTGGAGGTCCCGGAGCGCCAGCGCGACGTCGTCCGCGCGTGGTGGGCCTACACGGAGGACCGGGCGCTCACCTGGTCGGCTGTGCCGACCGGCGAACGCCCGGTCTCGGTGTCGGAGCTGGTCGAGGAGTGCGTCGCCGCCCTCCACGCCCTGCTGTCGATCAGGGCCTGACGAGTCCTGGGTGCTGCTCGGGTGCTACTTGGTGACGCGTCCCGTCACGCTGAAGCGGGACCTGTCGTCGAGCGGACGCCCGCCGCAGGCGAGCACCGTCCGGCGGTTGCACTGGTAGCGCGTCGAGGCGTTGACGAGCGTGACCGTCACCGCGCCGACCCGCTTGCTGCTGAACGCGACCGTCTTCCGGCCGTCGCCGCCGCGGTTGAGCTTGACGAGCTTGACCTGCCGCTTGCCGTTGACGAGGTGGACCACGACGACCGCGGCGGGGGAGGTGCGCTTGTCGGGACCGGTGACGGACACGGCGAGCTTCCACTTCTTGGCGCCGAGGCCCTTGCCCGGCGTGAAGGCGTACGACATGGAGGCGAGGTGGTTGATCTTGGCGCCGTAGCGCTTGGTGCGCTTGTTCTTGCTGAGCGCCTTGGCGGCCTTGACGCCGGGGAAGGGGTACTCCGCGCCCTCGGGGTAGTTGGCCGCGGGCGTGAGGTTGCCGGCCGCGAACGTGGCGTAGTTCTTGGTCAGCCCGCCCTTGCCCTTGAGCACCTTCTCCAGCGCCGGGATGCTGTTCTTGCCGCCGTCGCCCTTGAGCGAGCCGGCCTGCTTCCACGCCTTGTTGACGATGCCGAGCCCGTAGCGGGTGCTGAGGTACTCCCAGAAGATCCAGTTGCCGTACTGGAAGGTCGAGGTGCGGCTGAAGACGTCGAGCGGCACGTAGGGCGCGTAGAGCTGGCTGGAGGGGAGGTACTGGCGGTTGTCGTTGACCAGCGTGGCGATGCGCTCCTCCATCCACGTGGCGGTGGACTCCATCATCCAGAGGTCCTCGCCGTAGTCGTAGGCGAACTGGACGGCGTGGAAGAACTCGTGCCCGGCGGTGACCGTCAGGTTGTCGGTGGGAGTGCCGGTGGGGAACTGCGCCGCGACGTAGTCGTTGTCGAGGACGCAGTAGCCCGAGGCCGTGCGCTTCTTCACCTGGCGCTCGGGAGCACAGAAGCCGTAGAGCCCCGTCCCGAGGTCCTTGAGGTAGACGTCGAAGAGCGGGTTGCCGCCGGCGGCGCCGTCGGTCAGCGGGGCCCGGTAGCCGAGCTGGTCGACGATCGTGGTCCACACCGAGTCGAGCACCGCGAGGTTCTGCGCGGGCCACTCGGGCGTGGGCGGCGCGTCGGTGCCGCTGGGGACGTAGTGGAGGCACAGGCGCGTGTTGCAGACCGGCGGTGCCTCGGCAACGGTGTAGCCGAAGCCCTGCGGGTCGCCCGGGCCGTCGGTCGGACGCGCCAGGAGCGCCTCCGCGCGGCGCAGGTCGGCGCCGCGCAGCTGCGACTTCTTCATGAAGAGGTCGCGCAGGGCGAGGGTCGCCGACGGGTCGGCCGGCCGGGCCTTGCCGTCGAGCACCCGTCGGGCGGCGGCGAGCGCGTCGGTCGCGGTCGGCGACCAGGCGTCGGGGAGCGCGACCTGGGGAGCGGCGAGCCGCTCGGACGGGCGGCCCAGCGAGCCGATGGGGCCGGTGGGCGTGTCGTTGTCGGCGGCGACGGCGGGGGCGGAGAGTGCCGCGCCGCCCATCAGTGCGATGGCCACTGCCGTGGTGAGCAATCTGCGCATGTTTCCCCTCGTGGTTGTCATGTCGGGCATGACCATAACGCCCCCGTGCGACGTCGCGGGGGTCCGCGCAGCAGTCAGAGGTCGGCGATGTGCTCGATGATCGCGGTGGTGGAGATGGCAGGGGTGCGCTCGAGGTAGACGACCTCGCACACGTCGGCGTACTCGTCGAACTTCCCG
Source organism: Nocardioides renjunii (assembly GCF_034661175.1). Classification (NCBI taxonomy): domain Bacteria; kingdom Bacillati; phylum Actinomycetota; class Actinomycetes; order Propionibacteriales; family Nocardioidaceae; genus Nocardioides; species Nocardioides renjunii. Next base: position 1,348,595 of record NZ_CP141058.1, read on the forward strand.
GCCCAGTCGTCGCCCATCACGAGGACGTCCGCACCGTGCTCGACGATGTAGTCGCGCTTCTGCTCCAGGCTCTGCTCGACGAAGACGCCGTCGACGACCTTGAGCGCCCCGACGATCGCCAGTCGCTCGCGCTGGCTGAAGATCGGCGCGCGGCCCTTCTTGCGCTCGTTGAGCGCGTCGGCGGAGACGCCGACGACGAGCCGGTCGCCCAGCGCCGCCGCGCGCTCGAGCACGCGCAGGTGCCCGACGTGGAACACGTCGAACGTGCCGAAGGTGATGACGGTGCGAGGCATGCGCGGCATTCTGGCACGGTCAGGGAGGATGGCGAGCATGCCCGACCAGGCCACCGCCCACCCTCCTCGCATCTCGCTGATCACCCCCGACCCGGGCGCCGACGAGGCGCGCCGCCGCGGCCTGCGCCGGATGCGCACGGTCGCCGTCGGCCTGCTGGTGCTCGCCGCGTGCGTGTACGTCGCCACGCTCGGGCGCGACGGCGCGTGGGGGTTCGTCAACGCCGGGGCCGAGGCGTCGATGGTCGGCGCCATCGCCGACTGGTTCGCCGTGACCGCGCTCTTCAAGCACCCGCTCGGCCTGCCGATCCCGCACACCGCGCTGATCCCCAAGCGCAAGGACGAGCTCGGCAAGGGGCTCGAGGAGTTCGTGGGGGAGAACTTCCTCCAGGAGGACATCATCCGCGAGCGGGTCCTGGCCGCCACCATCTCGGCCCGTGTCGCCGACTGGCTGGCCGACCCGCTCAACGCCCGCCGGGTGGTCGACGAGGCCTCCGACGTGGCGGCGATCGCGCTGGGCAAGGTCCGCGACGACCACGTCGCCGACCTCGTCACACAGGCGCTGGTGCCGCGCTTCCACGAGGAGCCGATCTCACCGCTGCTCGGCTCGGCGCTCATGGAGGTGCTGCGCGACGACCTGCACCACGGGGTCGTCGACCTGGCCCTCGACGAGATGCACCGGTGGCTGCTCGACAACCCGGAGACCTTCACCCGGGTGCTGGAGGAGCGCGCGCCGTGGTGGGCGCCGCCCAAGCTGAACGACGCCGTGACCTCCCGCCTGCACGTCCAGGCCGTGGCGTGGCTGGAGGACATCCGCGACGACCCGCACCACCGCGCCCGCGAGGCGCTCGACTCGATGCTCGGCCAGCTCGCCCATGACCTCCTCAACGACCAGGAGACCCGCGATCGCGCCGAGGCGTTCAAGAACCGGCTGCTGGACCACCCGCAGGTCGTCACGACCGCCATCTCGCTGTGGAAGGCCATGCGCTCGGCGCTGCTCGCCTCGGTGAGGGACAAGGAGGGTGCCGTCCGACAGCGCCTGCTGGCCGAGCTCACCCTGTTCTCCCAGCGGCTCCGCGAGGACGCCGTCCTGCGCGAGCGCCTCGACCGGGCGGCCGCGGACCTCGCGGTGTTCACCGTCGAGCGCTACGGCGCGGAGGTCACCACGGTGATCACGTCCACCATCGAGCGGTGGGACGGCAAGGAGGCCGCCCGCCGCATCGAGCTGCACGTGGGCCGCGACCTCCAGTTCATCCGGATCAACGGCACGATCGTGGGCGGCCTGGTGGGCGTGCTGATCCACGCCGTCAGCCTGGCGGTGCACTGACGGTGCACTGACGGTGCACGGACGCGGCAGGCCGGCCGTCAGGCGCGGCAGGGCTTCATCACGGGCATGATGCGCGTCCGGCTCTGGTGCGCGCGGGCGTACGCGTCGTCGAAGTGCGCGAGGTACTGGCGGTGCAGCCACGTGTCGCCGACGACGCGCACCATCACCTCGTCGTTGTAGAGCAGGCCACCGCACGTGGTGTTGGAGGTGCCGGTGACCACCAGGCGCGTCGGACGGCCGCGGAAGCGCGCGTCGACCGCCAGCATCTTGTCGTGCGTGAGCACCGTGCGCACCTGCCCGTCCGGGATGTCACCGCTGGGCAGCGGCGTCTGGAGCCAGTTCTCCACCGTGTCGCGGGAAGTCACGATCCGGACCCGGCAGCCGGCACGCGACAACCGGGCGAGCTCGGCGCGCACGTCGGCGCGCTGGATCACCGCGAACATCGCCGACACGTCCCGGGCGCCCCGGGTGCAGGAGACGTCGCGCAGCGTGGACAGCAGCAGGTCCTTGCGGGATGGGTAGACGGCCGCGGTGATCGCGCCGTTGCTCCAGGTCTTGCGCCCGTCGTTCCACGTCGTGCCGCCCACCCGGACGCTCTGCGCCTCCAGCCTGGCGAAGTACTCCAGGCCGAAGGCGTACAGCCCGGGGTCGTCGATCTTGAGGAACGAGTTGTACTGGCGGTACTGCCGGTCCTCGAGGTTGGCCGAGGACGTGATGAACGACTGCACACCGCCGATCTCGGTCAGGTAGAACTTCAGGTGCTGGACGTCCTGGCTGTCGGGGAACGGTCCGGGCGCCCGCCACGGCAGGCAGGCGCCGCGGCAGATCGTCACGTTCGTCCGGGCGGGGTCCTGCGCCTCGAGCGTCTCGATGAGGCGGCGTCCCGACCGGTTGAGCCGCAGGTCGTCGTCGCCGACGAGGAGCACGACCGCCCCGCGGCGCTGCGCGGCCAGGAGCGCGTCGGTGGGCTGCTCGATGTCCCAGCGGAACATGGCGACCCGGATGGTGTCACCGGCACCGGCCGCGTCGAAGAGCCGGCTCGCGCGGTCGAGCACCGTCGGGTCGTCCGGGACCGTCGGCGGCGAAGTGAAGCACACCTCCGTGCCGGACCGCGACCGGCACCCGCTCCTGCCCGGAGCCGGTGCTGCCGCGGAGGAGGCCCGCTCCGAGGCGGCCCGTTCGGCGGCGGCCGGGGCAGGCGCCTGGAGGTTGGCGAGCAGGCACAGGACCGCGGAGGCGGCGGCGAGGGCGGCGGCGACTGGACGAGGGCGTCGCGTCATGTCAGGAGTCCTCCGTCGGAGAGGCGGTGGGCACGGGCACCACCCTAGGCGGCTGGTTCACTGGACCCATGTCCTCCCCGACCAGCGAGCCCGTCGACGTGCCGATCCGCGACAAGTCGATCCGGCTGGGCCAGTTCCTCAAGCTCGCCAACCTCGTGGAGACCGGTGCCGAGGCCAAGCCGGTGCTCGCCGACGGCGCGGTGACCGTCAACGGGGAGGTCGAGACGCGGCGGGGCCGCCAGCTCGTCCCTGGTGACGTCGTCACGCTGGGAGGGCTGGCGGCCCGGGTGGCCACCGGTGACGTCGAGATCGACGTCCCGTGGTGACTGAGTGGTGACCGTGCGGTGACCGTGACCGTGTGATGTCCGGCTACTTCACCTCGCGGTGCAGCACGCGGTAGGTGCCGACCGCGAGCGGCAGGAGGACCCACACGGCGGTGGCCGTCGACAGCTGGGCCCAGTCCTGCGACCCCATCTCGCCGGCGAAGAGGGGACGGGTCACCCGGTCCATGTCGAGCCAGGCGCCCACCTCCTCCAGCGCGCTGACGACCTGCGTGGCGATGGCCCACACGGTCGGCAGGACCAGCACGGACACGATGGCGACGGGCGTGTTGAGGAAGAGCAGCCCGAACGCCACGCCCTGCACGACGTAGAGCAGGAGGGCCAGGACGAGGCCGCCGCCGGCGGCGGCGGTGAGGTCCCACTCGCCGTTGCCACCGACGACGTTGGCGAGCGCCGACGCGGCCACCGCCACGGCGAGGACCACGACGGCGAGCAGCAGCGCGGCGAGCGCCTTGGCCAGCACGACACGTCCGCGGTGCGGCTCGAGGGTGAAGGTCACCAACCCGGTGCGCTGGGTCCACTCGGCGGTGGCGGCCATGATGCCCAGCACGGGCAGCAGCATGGCGAGGGGCAGCGTGGCCAGCTCGAGCAGGCCGTTGAAGGAGGCGTCCTCGGCGGGTCCCCAGATCACGAACGCGACGAGCACGATGGCTGCGACGGCGGCCATCACGACGACCATCCAGAGCCCGGCGCGGGTGTCGACCATCTTGCGCAGCTCGGCGTGGAGCGTGCGGCCGAAGGGCACCCCGGGCCGGCCGGGGAGGGCGGTCGGCGCCGCGGCGCCGCCGGCGCGGTCCCCGCCGATCGCGGGGGTGGTGGTGGTGCTGGTGTCGGTGCTCATGCGGCTTCTCCTTCGCGCGAGGTGGCGGCCGTGAGGCCGAGGAACATCTCTTCGAGGCCTTCGGAGCCCCCGGACCGCAGCTCGAGCAGCACGACGCGCTCCTGCGCGGCGATCCGGCCGACCACCTCGGGGTCGGCGTCGACCACCAGTCCCGAGCCGGCGCGGGTGAACGGCACGTCGGCGGCCTCGAGCAGCGACGCGAGCTGGGCGTCGTCAGTCGAGTGCACCGTGGTGCCGCCACGGCTGAGCAGCTCCTCCTTGGAGCCCATCGCCACGATCCGCCCGCGGCCGATCATCACCAGGTCGTCGGCGACGATCTGCACCTCGTGCAGCAGGTGGCTGGACAGCAGGACCGTGCCGCCGCCGTCTGCGAAGCGCCGCAGCAGGCCGCGCATCCAGTGGATGCCCTGCGGGTCGAGCCCGTTGGCCGGCTCGTCGAGGACCAGCACCTGCGGCTCGCCGAGCAGCGCCGCGGCGATGCCGAGCCGCTGCCGCATGCCGAGGGAGTAGTTGCGCACGCGGCGGTCCGCCTCCTCCCCGGTCAGGCCGACGAGGGCGAGGACCTCCTCGACCCGCGCCTTCGAGACGCCGACCGAGATGGCGGCCACGCGGAGCACCTCGCGGCCCGTGCGCCCCGGGTGCTGCGCCGAGGCGTCGAGCATCACGCCGACCTGGCGGCCGGGGTTGTGCAGCTCGCGGTAGGGCTTGCCGAGGATGGTGGCGCGCCCGGACGTGGCCGGGGTGAGGCCGGTCATCATCCGCATCGCGGTGGACTTCCCGGCGCCGTTGGGCCCGAGGAACCCGACGACGCTCCCGGGCCGCACGTGGAACGAGATGTCGTCGACGGCGGTGAACCCGCCGTAGCGCTTCGTGAGGTTCTCGACTGTGATCATGGCTCCAGCCTCGCCGTCGGGACGCCCCCCGCACATCGGGCACAGGGCTCGTCGACGTCCGACCTCGGTATCGCCCCCCGCCCCACGGTCGACACCTGGGTCGGACGCGGGAGCGCCCGGCGTACCTCTAGCCTCGGTCCATGCCAGTCGAGTCGCGCCAGGCGGACGCGCCCGCCGACGGGACCAGCCTCCTGGCGTCGCTCTGGCGCTACGCGCTGGCCGCGGTGATCAGCCTGCTGGCCTGGAGCCTGATCCTCGTCGGCGCCGCGGAGCGACCCTGGGACGCGGCGATGGTGTGGTTCCTCGTCGGCGACCCGCTGCTCGGCCTGACGTCGTTCGTCGTCATCCGGTGGCGGCACCGCCGCCCCGCGGTCGTGGGGGTGGTGCTCACCCTCTTCTCGTTCGTCTCGCTGTCCAGCGCCGGCCCCGCGTCGTGGATCCTCGGCTCGATCGCCTCGCACCGCCGCTGGCGGCTGCTGGCGCTGATCGTGCCGCTCAGCCTCCTCGCCGGGCTGGTGCAGGAGCGCATCGGGATCTCCGAGGAGTCCCTGCCGCTGTGGGCCTCGGTCGCGTTCGGGGCGCTCGTGACCGGCATCATCGTCGCCACGGGCTACGCCATGGGGTCCCAGCGCCAGCTGGTCGACTCCTACCGTGCCCGGGCCGTCACCGCGGAGCGCGAGCAGATCGCCCGCGTCGCCCAGGCGCGCGCCGCCGAGCGCACCCGCATCGCGCGGGAGATGCACGACGTGCTCGCCCACCGCATCTCGCTCGTCGCGATGAACGCCTCGACGCTCAGCTATCGCACCGACCTGTCGGAGGAGGACCGCGCCACCGCGGCCCGGTCGATCGAGGACAACGCGCACCGGGCGCTGTCGGACCTGCGGGCCGTGCTGGGCGTGCTGCGCGATCCCGCCCAGCCCGTGGACGCCGCCCCCGAGCGGCCGCAGCCCGGCATCGACGACGTCGCGGACCTGGTGGCGGAGGAGGTCTCGGGCGGGATGCGGGTGCTCCTGACCAACGAGGTGGAGGACGGGCTCCCCGCGGCCACCGGGCGGACGGCGTACCGCATCGTGCAGGAGGCCCTAACCAACGTGCGCAAGCACGCGCCGGGGACCGCCGTCACGGTCGACCTCGCCGGCACGCCCGGCGACGGCCTGGTGATCGCGGTGCGCAACGCGGCGCCGGTGGGACCCGTACGCCGCCCGGGGCTGCCCGCCTCGGGCCTGGGCCTGCTCGGCCTCGCCGAGCGCGCGGCCCTCGCCGGCGGCCGGATCACGCACGGCGTGGACGCCACCGGCGGCTACGCGGTCCGGGCATGGATACCGTGGGCGTCGTGAGCGAGGGAGTGGGGACCGAGGCTCCCATCTCGCTCGCCGTCGTCGACGACGACCCGATGGTGCGCGCCGCCCTCGGCATGATGCTCGGCGGCAGCTCGGGCATCCGCGTCGTCGCCGAGGCCGGCGACGGCGAGGAGGCGCTCCGGGTCGTGCCGTCCTCGGGCGCCGACGTGGTGCTGATGGACATCCGGATGCCCGTGCGCGACGGCCTCAGCGCCACCGAGGAGCTGCTGCGCGCCCACCCGGACCTGCGCATCATCGTGCTGACGACCTTCGACACCGACGACATGGTGCTGCGTGCGCTCCGGACCGGCGCGGCCGGCTTCCTGCTCAAGGACACCAAGCCGGCCCGGCTGGTGGAGGCGATCCGGACGGTGGCGTCGGGCCAGCCGATGCTCTCGCCCAGCGTGACGGCCCAGCTGATCGCGGCCGTGACGCGCGACGGGACCGACCCCGAGGGCCGGGACCGCGGGCGGACGGCCCGTACGGCGCTCGCCGCGCTCACCGAGCGGGAGCGCGACGTCGCCGACGGGGTGGCGCGCGGCCTCAGCAACGCCGAGATCGCGGCCGAGCTCTTCATGGGCGTGCCCACGGTGAAGACCCACGTGGGGCGCCTGTTCGCCAAGCTGGGCGTCGAGAACCGGGTGCAGGTCGCGATCCTGGTCCACGACGCCCAGGCCTGAGGCGTCAGTCGTGCCAGGTCAGCGGACCTCGAGCAGGTCGACCACGAAGATCAGGGTCTCGCCCGGCTTGATGGCGCCGCCGGCCCCGCGGTCGCCGTAGCCGAGGTGCGGCGGGATCACCAGCCGGCGGCGGCCGCCGACCTTCATGCCCTGCACGCCGGTGTCCCAGCCGGAGATGACCTGGCCGATGCCGAGGCGGAACTGCAGCGGGGTGCCGCGGTTGTAGGACGCGTCGAACTCCTCGCCGGTGGAGTGGGCGACGCCGACGTAGTGGACGGAGACGGTCGAGCCGGACGTGGCCTCGGCACCGTCGCCCTCGACGAGGTCGGTGACCTCGAGGTCGGTGGGCGCCTCGCCCATGTGGGGGTCGACGTCGGGCTTCTCGCTCACGGTTGCTCCTCTTCGTTGTGGTGTCAGGTCTGGTGGACGTAGCTGTCGAGCTGGTCGCGCTCGAACTCGAGCTCGCCGATGCGGTTCTTCACCACGTCACCGATGCTGATGATGCCGGTCAGCCGTCCGTCGGCCACCACCGGGACGTGCCGGATGCGGTGCTCGGTCATCGTCTGCATGAGGTCGGTCAGCCCGTCCTGGGCGGCGCAGGTGCGCACGTCGGCGGTCATGATCGTGCTGACGGTGGCGTCGAGCACGGCGTCCTGCTCGTGCAGGCGGCGTACGACGTCGCGCTCGCTGACGATGCCCGCGACCCGCTCGCCGTCCTCGCTCACCACGAGCGCGCCGACGTTGTGCTCGGCCAGCAGGGCCACCAGCTCACGGACGGTGGCGTCCGGCCGGATGGTCACGACGGCCTGGCTGCCCTTGCCCTGGATGACGTCCTGGATCCTCATCGTCTCCACCTCTCGTCCGGCCGACTGCCGATGAGCCACCGTAGCCAAGCCCGGCGCCGAGGGACAGGTGCTGGCTGGTCGGGCTGGTCGAGCGCCGGAGGTCCTGGTCAGTCGAGCACCGGAGGTGCCTGCCGGTCCCGCAGGTTGCTCACCGAGCCGGGGCCCCGCCGCGGCACGTCGGGGTCGGCCTCGTCGTCGTCCATCGCGCCGAGGAACGACAGCGCGGCCTCGTGCAGGTGGCCGTTGGAGGCCAGCGCGTTGCCGCCCCAGGGGCCGTCGGTGCCGTCGAGGGAGGTGAACCGGCCACCGGCCTCGCGCACGATCACGTCGAGGGCCGCCATGTCGTAGAGCTCGAGCTCCGGCTCCGCCGCGATGTCGACGGCGCCCTCGGCGAGCAGCATGTAGGACCAGAAGTCGCCGTAGGCGCGGGTGCGCCAGCAGCGTCGCGACAGCGACACGAAGTCGTCGAGCCGGCCGCGCTCGTCCCAGCCGGAGAGGGAGGAGTAGCTCAGCGACGCGTCCTCGAGGCGGCGTACGTCCGACACCTCGCACCGCGTCGCCTTGAGCAGCGAGCGGCCGGTCCACGCGCCGCCGCCGGCCGAGGCCCACCACCGCCGCTGGAGCTGGGGCGCCGACACAACGCCCAGCACGACCTCGTCGTCGACGGCCAGCGCGATGAGCGTCGCCCAGACCGGGACCCCGCGCACGTAGTTCTTGGTGCCGTCGATCGGGTCGACGATCCAGCGCCGCTGGCTGTGGCCGGTGGTGCCCTGCTCCTCGCCGACGACCGCGTCGCGGGAGCGGACCCGCGAGAGCGTGCGGCGGATGCCCTCCTCGACGGCCTTGTCGGCGTCGGTCACGGGCGTGAGGTCCGGCTTGCTCATCACGTGGAGGTCGAGGGCCTTGAAGCGGGCCAGGGTCAACGAGTCGGCGTCGTCGGCCAGGACGTGGGCCAGGCGCAGGTCGTCGGTGTGGTCGTGGGAGCGAGCCGAGCCGGTGATGGGCATGTTCACAGGCTATTGCCAGCAAGGCGCCCTACTGTGCACGCCATGGAACTCAACGGTGTGCCTCTGCACCCGCTCGTGGTGCACGCGGTCGTGGTCCTCGGTCCGCTGTCGGCCCTCGCCGGACTCGCCTACGCGGCCGTCCCCAGGTGGCGGTGGCTGCTGCGGTGGCCCCTGGTCGTGCTGGCGGTCGTCACCGCCGTCGCGTCGGTCGTGGCGGTCGCGGCGGGCGAGGACCTGCTGTCGTCGCGGCCCGAGCTCGCGCCGATCGTGGTCGAGCACCAGGAGGACGGCGAGCTGCTGCGCCTGTGGTCGATCGGCTACGCGCTGGTCTCGCTGCTGGGCGCGTGGGCCCTCGGCGGCACGTCCGCGCTGGCGTCGGGCCGCGGTGCCCGCGCGACGCGGTTCGGCATCCCCGTGGCGGTCCTGCTCGCCGTCGGTGCGGTCGGGCTCGTGGTCACGGTCTACCTGGCCGGCGACTCCGGCGCCACGGCCGTCTGGGGCTGAGGCCGGGCGTCACCAGTCGGTGGCGCTGCGCGCCGCGAGCAGCCGTCGGAAGGACTCGACGCGGTCGGGGTCGGTCTGGCCGGACGCGACCGCCTCGTCGAGGCCGCACTCGGGCTCGTCCGCGTCGTGTGAGCACCCGCGGGGGCAGTCCTCCGTCATCTCCTCGAGGTCCGGGAACGCCTCGATGAGGTTCTCCGGTCGCACGTGCGCGAGGCCGAACGACCTGATGCCGGGGGTGTCGATGATCCAGCCCTCGCCCCGGCCGTCGGGACCGGGCAGCTCGAGGAGGTAGGCGCTCGTCGAGGTGTGCCGGCCGCGACCCGTCACCGCGTTGACGATGCCGACCTCGCGGTGGGCGTCGGGCACGAGGGCGTTGACGAGCGTCGACTTGCCGACCCCGCTGTGGCCGACGAGCACGCTGGTGCGTCCGCGCAGCCGGTCGCGCAGCTCGGTCAGGTCGCCGGCACCCTCGCCCTTGAGCTGGGTGACCACCCACGGCACGCCGAGTGAGCGGTAGGTCGACAGCAGCGTCTCCGGGTCGGCCAGGTCGGCCTTGGTGAGGCAGAGCAGGGGGGTCATGCCGGCGTCGTACGCCGCCACGAGCGCGCGGTCGATCAACCGCGGGCGTGGCTCGGGATCGGCGAGCGCCGTCACCACGACGAGCTGGTCGGCGTTGGAGACGATCACCCGCTCGACGGGGTCGTCGTCGTCGGCGGTACGGCGCAGCGTCGTGCTGCGCTCGACGACCTCCACGATGCGTGCCAGCGAGCCGTCGGCGCCGGTGGTGTCGCCCACGACGCGCACGTGGTCGCCGACCACGACGCCCTTGCGCCCGAGTGGTCGCGACTTCATCGCCATCACCCGGTGGCCGCCGAGGAGCAGGGTGAACCGGCCGCGGTCGACGGTGACGACCCTGGCGTCGACGGCGTCGTCGTAGGTGGGCCGGTCCTTGGTGCGTGGCCGGGTGCGGCGCCTCGGGCGCTCGTAGTGCTCCTGGTCGTGCTCGGAGTAGCGACCGGTCACGTCGGCGCCCCGGACCGGTCGGGGGAGGTGCCGAGGACGGCCCGGCTCCAGGCGGTCGCGAAGTCGGGGAAGGTCTTGGCCGTCGTGGCGACGTCCTCGACGAGGACGTCGTCGACCGCCAGCCCGAGGATGACGCCGGCGTGGGCCATGCGGTGGTCGGCGTAGGTCCGGAACGTCCCGCCGTGCAGGTCCGCGGGGCGGATCGTCAGCCCGTCCTCGCGCTCGTCGACGTCCGCGCCGAGCCGGCCGAGCTCCGTGGCGAGCGCGGCCAACCGGTCCGTCTCGTGGCCGCGGATGTGGGCGACGCCGCGCAGGTGCGAGGGCGAGCCGGCGAGCGCGCACAGCGCCGCGACCGCCGGGGTGAGCTCGCCGACGTCGTGCAGGTCGAGGTCGACGCCCGAGAGCCGCTCGGGCCCGACGACGGTGAGGTCACCGCCGGACAGCGTCACGTCGCACCCCATCAGCGCCAGGATCTCGCGCAGCTCGTCACCGGGCTGCGTGGTCCGCGACGGCCACCCCGTGACCGTGACCCGGCCCCCGGTGGCGGCGCCGAGCGCGAGGAACGGCGCGGCGTTGGAGAGGTCGGGCTCGATCTCGTCGTCGACCGCCCGCACGGGGCCCGGGGCGACGGCCCACCGGTTCGCGTCGGAGTCGTCCACCTCGACGCCGCGGCGGCGCAGCATCTGCACGGTCATCTCGATGTGGGGGAGCGAGGGCACGGGCTTGCCGACGTGGCGCACGTCGACGCCCTGCTCGTAGCGGGCTCCGGCCAGCAGCAGCGCCGACACGAACTGCGACGAGGCGCTCGCGTCGATGGTCACGGTGCCACCCGCGACCGTGCCCGTCCCCTGCACCGCGAAGGGCAGCGCGCCCCGGCCGTCGTCGTCGACCCGGACGCCGAGCGCACCGAGGGCCGCGAGCATCTGGCCCACGGGCCGCTGCCGCATGTGGGGGTCGCCGTCGAACCGCACGGTCCCGCGCGCCAGCCCGACCACGGGCGGGACGAACCGCATCACCGTGCCGGCCAGGCCGCAGTCCACGTCGGCGTCCGCGTCCCAGGAGCCCGGGGTGACGGCCCAGTCACCGTCCCTGTCCTCGATCCCGGTGCCGAGCGAGGCCAGGGCGCGCGCCATCAGCAGCGTGTCGCGCGAGCGCAGCGGACGTCGTACGACGCTCGGCCCGTCGGCGATCGCGGCGAGCAGCAGCGCCCGGTTGGTCAGCGACTTGCTCCCCGGGAGCGAGACGACGCGGTCGACGGGTCCGTCCGGGCGCGGCGCCGGCCAGGGGTCGGTCGGCGTCGCGGCGTCGGCAGCAGGCTCACTCACCGGCGCACCCTATCGAGGTCAGGTGAGCTGGGCCTTGGCCAACTTCGCCTCGCGGCGGGCGTCCTTGGCGACCTGCTTGGCCTCACGGCGCACGTCGGACGCGGCGCGGCGGGCGCGCCAGGCCAGGCCCGGCTTGCCCTCGGTGTCGACGCCGGCGAGCAGCAGCCCGCCGAGGACCGAGGCGTTCTTGACGAACTGGAGCCGCTGCGCGGACTTGGCCTGCGGGTCGGTCTCCTCCCAGAAGGGGTGCCCGGCGAGCGTGGTGGGCACGAGGGAGGCGGCGAGCACGGTCGCGCTCAGCCGGGGGACCCGGCCGGTGGCGAGGGCCGCGGCGGCGAGGATCTGGGCGCCGGCGTTGATCCGGACCAGGGTGACGGGGTCGGTGGGGATCGAGACACCCGGGGCCGCCTGCTGGGCCAGCGGGACGACGCGGTCGGCGACCTTCTTGGCCTTGGCCGCGTGGACCTCGGTGTTACGGAGGGCGTTGACGCCGCCCGCGACGAACATCGAGGCGAGCAGGGGGCGGGCGAGCAGCCGAGTGATCGTCATGAGTCCCTGTCTACACGATCCGCGCCGGCGGCACCGCGCCCTCAGGGGTGCGCTGTCGCGACGGGCTGGTCGGGGCTGCGCCGGCTCAGTCGAGCAGGGCGCGCCACGTGTTGTTGGCGAGGTTGGTCTCGCCAGGGGCCGCCTGGAGGGTCGCGGCGACGCTCCCGTCGCCGACCGAGACCAGGGTCATCCCGATCGGGGAGGACTGGCCGGAGGCCACCTGGCAGGTGATGCCACCTTGCCGCACCACGCAGCGCTCGTCGATGGCGAAGGCGAACTCGACGCCGGTGAGCTCGACCTGCAGTCGCGCGCTCGATCCCGTCGGGAGCCCTGCGACGCGCATCGTGACCCGGTGGATCAGGTTGGTGCCGGTCACCGAGCCGGTCACCGACGAGTCGACCGGCACGGGCTCGGGATCGACCGTCGGGTCGGGGTCCTCTGTCGGGTCGGGGTCGCCGGTGGGGTCGGGGTCGCCGGTGGGGTCGGGGTCGCCGGTCGGGTCGGGGTCGCCGGTGGGGTCGGGGTCGCCGGTCGGGTCGGGGTCGCCGGTCGGGTCGGGGTCGCCGGTCGGGTCGGGGTCACCGGTGGGGTCGGGGTCACCGGTGGGGTCCGGCTGCTCCGTCGGCGTGGGGTTGCCGGTCGGGTCGGGGTTCTCGGTCGGCTCCGGCTGCTGCGTCGGCGTCGGGTTCTCCGTCGGACCGTCGGTGGGGTCGTCCGTCGGTTCCTCGGTCGGGTCCTCGGTCGGGTCGTCGGTGGGGTCGTCCGTCGGGTCGTCGGTGGGGTCGTCGGTGGGGTCGTCCGTCGGCCCGTCGGTCGGGTCGTCGGTGGGCCCGTCCGTCGGCGCCTCGGTGGGCACGTCCGTCGGCAGGTCCGTCGGCACGGTCGTGGGCAGCACCTCGGGGAACGGGTCGTCGCTGAGCGCAGGGTCGGTCACACCGGGCAGCGCTGCGGCGGGGGAGCGGCCCCGGCGCTGCTGCAGGCCGTCGGGGGCCGCGGGGGACGTCCCGCTGGACGGCGTGCTCGACGCGACCGCGGGCTGCCGGAGGGCGGTGGGGTCGCCGGGCACCTCGCCCGGGCCGCCGACGCCGAGCGCGATGCCACCGGCGACGATCACGGTGCTGGCGGCCACGCCGGCCACGGCAGCGGTGCCGGCGTTGGCCATGACGAGGTCGCGCACCCGGCCCACCACGGCGCCGATCCCGACGGGCACCGACCCGGCGGCCACGGCCGTACCGAGGTAGGCGGTGGCCACGCCGCCGAGGAGCAGGGGTGCGAGCAGGGCGCCGAGGCTGGAGTTCACCTCGGTGAGCTCGAGGTAGATGGCCATGCACGAACGGCACTCGTCGAGGTGTGCCTCGACCTTCGCGGCGTCGCGCTTGGAGACGGCCTTGCGGACGTAGGAACCGAGCTGGCTGTGCGTCCAGCGGCAGGCGTCCTCCTCCAGCTCGGCGACGTGCTGGGTGAGGAAGGCCTGCTTGAGGCCCTCGCGGGCCCGGTAGGCCAGGGCGGACACCGAGTTGGCGCTCATGCCGAGCAGCGGGGCGATGTCGGCCGGCTTGTCGCCCTCGACCTCGGTGTGCCAGAGCACGAGCTGCCAGCGCTCGGGCAGCGACGCGAACGCCCTGGCCGCCGCGGCGTTCTCGAAGCCCTCGACGGCCGTGTCGCGGAACGGGACGCCCGGGTCGAAGGCCTCCATGTCGTCGGTGGTGTGGAGCTTGGAGCCGGCGCGGAAGCGGTCGACCTGCAGTCGCCTGACGGCGGTCAGCAGGTAGGCGCGGAACGCCACGTCGGGGCCGCCGCCGCGCTGCAGGACACCGAGCACCTTGACGAAGGCCTCGGACACCAGGTCCTCGGCGTCACCGGCCGGAACGAGCTGCCGGGCCAGGCGCCGGGCGGCGTCGACGTGTCGCTCGAACAGGGTGCCGTAGGCGTCGACGTCCCCACCGCGGACCGCCGAGATCAGCTCGGCGTCCCCCGGTGCTTCGACGCTGGTGGCACTGCTCATGTGGATCGACTCATGTGGATCGACGCTTCCCGGAAGCACTCCTGTGTGGTGTCGGGCGACTCCGACTGTAGACCGCGGAGCGGCGGATCGGGGCGTTGACGGAAAAAACCCAAACTCAGTGGTCTGGTCAGCGTCATGCCCCGTGGGCTGCCCCGTCTCACTGGTGCAGGACGGGACAGGAGGGGGTGGCCGTGAGGATTTTCGCCGTACGCGGGCGACGACCTGCGGCCGCCGGTCCTGAGATGGGCGATGCACGGTCTGCCGACGTGCGGTCGGGGTTGCCGCACCGGTTCGAGGCGGTGGGGGAAGCGCTCATCTCAGGATCGGACGTCTTGGGGGTGTGCTCCGTCGCGGGCCAGGTCATGGCCCGCGACGGGGCCTCGGTCGAGGAGACGCTGGCCGGGCTGCGCGAGACGTGCCGCAGCATCACCGGCGAGGACCCGACGTACGACGTGGTGGCCGCGACACTGTCCGCCTGGAGCGACACCACGCTCGGCTACCTGCACCAGCTCTCCTGCGAGGACCCGCTCACCGGGCTCTCCAGCCAGGCGCACCTCCGCGGCCGGCTCTCCGAGCTCTACCGGCTCGGCGACGCCGACCCCGGCGGGATCACCGGGCACGGGCTCGTCGTGTGCGCCCTGCCCCTGGGGGACGACCCGTCGGAGGAGCCGGGTGACCACTTCACCCGGGCCATGCGGCTGGCGCGGGCCGGCGAGCTGGCCCGTACGGCGTTCGCGCGCGACGAGACGGTCGCCCGCGTCGGGATGCACCGGGTCGCCGTCCTCACCCGTCGCGACGACCGCATGGGCCGCCGCGTGCGCGTGCTGCGGACCATGCTCGAGACCGCGCAGCCCGGGGGAGCGGGCACCTCCGCGGTGCGGGTGTGGATCGAGGGCCTGCCGCCCACCGACGCCGGCGCCGGCATGCTGCTCGACGAGCTGGCGCGCGGCTGAGGCTCCGGGCGGACCGGTCCGCCCCACGGTCCGCCGACGCCACGCCCGTGTCCGAGACAGCCCCTAAGGTGGCCCCATGTGCGGCCGCTACGCCTCGTCCCGACAGCCCGACGACCTCGTCGAGGAGTTCGAGGTCGTCGAGAGCCGCATCGCGGCGGCGCTGCAGCCCGACTACAACGTCGCGCCGACCAAGGAGGTCTACGCGGTCGTCGAGCGGCCGCCGTCGCGCGAGTCCGGGCGGGACCGGTCCGAGGCGCCGCAGCGACAGCTGCGGGTCCTCACCTGGGGACTCGTGCCGTCGTGGGCCAAGGACCCCTCCATCGGCAACCGGATGATCAACGCACGGATGGAGACCGTGGCCGACAAGCCCGCCTTCCGCAAGGCGTTCGCCACCCGCCGCGCCCTGCTGCCGGCCGACGGCTACTTCGAGTGGTACCCCACCTCGCAGACCAACGCCAAGGGCAAGCCGGTCAAGCAGCCGTTCTTCATCCGGCCCAAGGACGGCGGGATCCTGGCCATGGCCGGCCTCTACGAGATCTGGCGCGACCCGGGCAAGGCGGAGGACGACCCCGACCGCTTCCGGTGGACGTGCACGGTGCTCACCACCCAGGCCGAGGACTCCCTGGGCCACATCCACGACCGGATGCCGCTCATGGTGGAGCGGGAGCGCTGGCACGAGTGGCTCGACCCCACGCACCCGGGTGACACGTCGCTGCTCGTGCCTGCCGCCCCGGGCCGCCTCGAGGCGTACGCCGTCCCGACATTGGTGAGCAACGTGCGCAACAACGGCCCCGAGCTCGTCGAGCCGCTGGAGGCCACGTCGTGAAGAAGGCGACGATCCGCGCGGTCGACACCCCGCACGGCGAGGGTCGGCTGCACACCCGGCGGGCCACCAGCCCGATGGCGACGCTGCTGCTCAGCCACGGGGCGGGGGGCGGCGTGGAGTCGCGCGACCTCTGGGCGCTGGCCGACGCGCTGCCCGCGCAGGGCGTGTCGGTGGTCCTGTTCGAGCAGCCGTGGCGGGTGGCCGGCCGCAAGGTCGCGACCGCGCCGCCCACGCTCGACGCGGCCCTGAGGTGCGCCGCCGACGTGATGCGGGTGCGGACGCCCCTCGTGGTCGGCGGTCGGTCCGCGGGCGCCCGGTCGGCGGCGCGGACCGCCCGGTCGCTGGGGGCGACCGGTTGCCTCGCCCTGTCCTTCCCGCTCCACCAGCCCGGGCGGACCGAGCCGACCCGGCTGCCCGAGCTGCGCGGGGCCGGCCTGCCCACCCTGCTGGTGCAGGGCGAGCGTGACCCGATGGGGCGCCCCGACGAGTTCCCCGGCGACCTCGAGGCCGTCGACATGGTGGTCGTGCCCGGCGCCGACCACGGCCTCAAGGTGCCCGCCCGGGGCGAGGTGAGCCAAGAGGAGGCCATGGGGATCGTGGTCGAGTCGACGCTGGAGTGGCTGGTGCGCGAGGTGGTCGGGAATCCTCGGACGGGGTGACGTGTTGAGCCCTGTGTGCAGTCACTGATCCTCGAACGCCCCCGCGCCACCGAGCGCGGTGCTTCGCCTGCACCCACAGCGCTATCGTGGGAGGCGATGACTGAATCAATCAAGGACGACATGTCCCCGGCGGACGACGCCGTCGAGATCGTCGTGGATGACGAGTCCTCCGACGACCGGTCCGCGCGCTTCGAGCGCGACGCGCTGCCCTTCCTCGACCAGCTCTACGGCGCGGCGATGCGGATGACGCGCAACCCCGCCGACGCCGAGGACCTCGTCCAGGAGACGTTCGCGAAGGCCTACAGCGCCTTCCACCAGTTCAAGCCCGGCACGAACCTCAAGGCCTGGCTCTACCGGATCCTCACCAACACCTACATCAACTCCTACCGCAAGAAGCAGCGCCAGCCGCAGCAGTCGATGTCCGAGGACGTCGAGGACTGGCAGCTCGCACGCGCGGAGTCGCACTCCTCGACCGGGCTGCGCTCGGCGGAGATGGAGGCGCTGGAGCACCTCCCCGACTCGGAGGTCAAGGACGCCCTGCAGCGACTGCCCGAGGAGTTCCGCCTCGCGGTCTACCTCGCCGACGTCGAGGGGTTCCCCTACAAGGAGATCGCCGAGATCATGGACACGCCGATCGGCACCGTGATGTCGCGCCTGCACCGCGGTCGTCGCCAGCTGCGCGACATGCTCGCCGACTACGTCCGCACCAACGACCTGCTGCCGGCCTCGGCCACGGAGGGGGTGAAGGGGTCGTGAGCACGCACGAGCACGGCAACGACGACTGCGTCGACTACATCGAGCGGATCGTCTACTTCCTCGACAACGAGCTCGACCAGGCCGACTGCGCCGTCGTCGAGATGCACCTGCGCGAGTGCGGTCCCTGCCTCGAGCGCTACGACCTCCAGCGGGCCGTCAAGCAGCTCGTCGCCCGCTCCTGCACGGAGTCGGCGCCGGAGTCGTTGCGCGACCGCGTACGCCTCCAGCTGCGCGAGGTCAGGATTCAGATCACCGAGGGCGAGGCCTGACCCGATTCGCCGCTCACGGGGTTTTGTTGACACACTGCTCCGAGCACCGATTCCAGGAGGACGACCATGGGCAAGACCGGACGCAAGCGCCGCGCTCGCAAGAAGAAGGGCGCGAACCACGGCAAGCGCCCCAACGCCTGACGCGCGCACCACGTAGAAGTCCCCGCCGAGGCGGGGACTTTTGCATGTCGGGAGGAGGCGGTCGCGCTCAGACGAGCGGCTGGAGCTCGACGAGCACCGGGCACCCGTGTCCGGGGAAGCGCACGACGAAGTCCACCGCCGCCGCCACGTCCTCGGGCTGGAGCAGCGACGTCGGGTCCTCCACGCCCTGCGGCGAGAGGAGCCCGGCTCCCGCCGCGACGAGGCCGGGGGACACGACGCTGACCCGGACGCCGTGGCGCTTGACGTCGAGGAAGCTCGCGGCGGCCAGCGCCGCCAGGCCGTGCTTGCTCGCGACGTAGGCGGCGTTGTCGGGGAACACCCGGTGGGCGGCGCCGGACCCGACGAGGACGAGGGTGCTGGGCGACGTCGTCACCAGCCGCGTGAGCAGCTGCGGCGTGGCGCGGGCAGCGGCCACCAGGTTCACGTCCAGCAGGTGCGCCCAGGCGTCCGGGTCGGCCTCGTGGGCCGGTCCCCAGTCGAAGACGCCGACGGCCCAGACCACCACGTCGAGCGGGGACGGGGCCTCGCCGTCCAGCCGGGTCAGCCCCGCGCGGACCGCCTCGGCATCGGTCACGTCGACCTCCTGCGTCGACACCGAGCGACCGTGCTCCGCCACGAGCGCCGCCAACCGCGGCTCCGACCTGCCCCAGGCCGACACTGACCGCCCGCCTGCCACCAGCCGCCGCACTATCGCGGCGCCGATGTCGCTCGTGGCCCCGACGACCAACGCGTGTCCTGACGTCATGCGGCCAGTGTGCCCCTGCCGTCCGACGCTGGTGCCCGACGCTGATGTCCGACGCTGGTTCCCGACGTACCGGCTCGCGCGTGCGGCGCCGGATATCGGTAGGGCTACGGATGCGGCGCGACCGGCCCGGCCGTCAGGCTCGGAGCACGCCATCGCTCCAGGAGACCGACATGTACACCACCCTTCGCCGCAGTGCGCACGCCGACCAGCTCGAGGCCGAGCTGCGCGACGCCCGCTGCTGCGACGCCCGCCGGCGGTGCGTCGGCTGCCAGGCCAAGGCCGACGAGATCCGCGCGGCCCGCCGCGACGCGATCATCTACTCGCTCAGCACCGTCAGGCCACGCCGCCCGGTGTCGTGACCGGGGCCGAACCGCGCACACGGACCGGGTACGCGCCAGCCGGACCCACATGCGGCCGGTCGCAGCCGCCCCAGTCGCCGGGCGAGCGGCGTGACGGTTCCCACGCCACTTCGTCCGGATCGGCCCCTACGGTCGACCCATGACCGCCTCCTACCCCGATCACGCTGTCCCCGTCGCCCAGGTCGACGCCGGCCGCGAGCCTGTCGCCCGCCGGTGCGCCACCTCGTCCGGTGGTGCGGTGCGCCATGGCTGAGTTCGGCGAGGAGGACCTCAGCGGGTCGACGTTCGACCGGACCGACCTCAGTGGATCCACGTTCCGGGCGGCCTCGCTGAGCAACGTCACCATCCGGGGCACCGACCTGCACCACGTGAGGATGACCGGCGTCGAGCTCTGGGACGTCGACATCAGCGGCGAGATCAAGGACCTGCGGATCAACGGGGTCGACGTGACGGCCTACGTCGAGGCCGAGGTGGCCCGCCGCGAGCCGGACCTGGCGAAGATGCGTCCGGAGGACCCCGCCGGCTTCCAGGAGGCCTGGGCCCTGCTCGAGCAGCGATGGGACAGCACCGTCGGGCGGGCCCGGCGCCTGGACCCGCAGCAGCTCCACGAGCAGGTCGACGGCGAGTGGTCCTTCATCGAGACGCTGCGGCACCTCTCCTTCGCGACCGCCTCATGGGTCCACCGTGCGATCAACGGCGAGTCGGCCCCGTGGCACCCGCTCGACCTGCCGTGGGACGAGGCGCCCGAGGGCAGCTTCCCGCGCGACCGCGCCGCCCGACCCTCGCTGGACGAGGTCCTGGAGGTCCGCCGCGCCCGGCAGGCCGACGTACGCCGCGTCATCGAGGGGCTCACCGAGGAGTCGCTCGCGGCCGAGACGACCCCGCCTGACGACGGCGGCTGGCCGCCGCCGCGTCCCTTCACGGTGAAGGAGTGCCTGTCGATCGTGCTCAACGAGGAGTGGTGGCACCGGACGTACGCCGAGCGTGACCTCGCCGTCCTCGAGACACGAGCCCAGTAGCCACGTTCCTGCAGCGCCCGCGCCTGTCTGCGTCGGTGGAAGCGGGGTCGCCGTTGGAGAGGCGGTCGGGGGGTGTCCGGTGTGGTGGGCCACTGCGGCGCCACTCGTCGTACGTCCGGGGCCCGGGCCGTGCTCGAACGTCACAGCCGGCTCATGAACCGCTCCGCGTCCACCACGACCCGCGTGATCTCCCCGGCCGCGAGCACCTTCCCGCCTGCGGTGTCCCGGGCGCTGACCGTGAAGCGGTGCAGGCGCCCGTCCTCGTAGGCGCTCGACGCGCTCACCTCGACGGTCGCCCCGACCGGGCTGGCCGCGAGGTGCTCGACCTGCACGCGGGTGCCCACGCTCGTGGCTCCCTCGGGCAGGACCGGGTCGAGGCAGGCGCAGGTGGCTGCCTCCAGCCAGGCGAGCAGCCGCGGCGTGCCGAGCACGGGGAGGGAGCCGCTGCCCACCGCCTCGGCGGTGTCCTCGTCGGAGACCGTGAAGGTCAGCGTGGCGGGCTCGGGGTGCGACATGGCGGGCCTTTCGGAACTTCGTCGGACGGTGAGGCAACCTGAGGAGCACCCACACGTCTACCAGACATGAGCGCGAGGACCCTGGGCATGGAGCCATCAGTGGACATCACTGAGCTCTACGCCGCCCACCGGCTGTCCCTGGTCCGGCTCGCGGTGCTGCTGGTCGACGACGTCGCCTCCGCCGAGGACGTCGTCCAGGACGCCTTCGCCGCGCTCGCCCGCCGCCCGGACGCGGTCCGGGACCCGTCGAAGGCGCTCGCCTACCTGCGCGTCTCGGTCGTCAACACCGCGCGCTCGTCGCTGCGACGACGGCGTACGGCGCGGGCGTACGCGCCGCCGCACGACCTGTCGCCGCCCACGCCCGAGGACAGCGCGGTGCTGGCGGAGGAGCACCGTGAGGTCATCGCCGCGCTGCAGCAGCTCGCGCCCCGGCAGCGGGAGGTGCTCGTCCTGCGCTACTGGTCGAACCTCTCCGAGGCGGAGATCGCCCGGACGCTCGACATCAGCCAGGGCACCGTCAAGTCGACCGCCAGCCGTGCGCTGGTCGCCCTGGAGAAGGCCATGCACGCCCACGTCGGACAGCGAGCGGGAGGGGAGGGGTCATGAGCACCACGCCACGCACGACCACTGACGTCGAGGAGCGGCTGCGGGCCGCGCTGGCGGCGCGCGCCGACCTCGTCGGGCCCGACGACCTGACCGCGACGGCCCCGGCGCCGGTCGTGCCGCTGCGCTCCCGCTGGGCGTCGCCGTGGGTCCTCGTCGCCGCGGCGGCTGCCGTCCTGCTGGTGCTCGGCGTGGTCCTCGCCGGACTGCCGTCCCGCCAGCGGTCCGACGACGTCGCGCCGAGCCCCGAGGAGCCGCGCATCGAGCTGCCCGCCGACGTGGGACGCGAGTGGCAGGCCGACGACCTGTCGTCGGTCGAGCGCCTCGACCTCGACGGTGACGGCACGGACGAGGAGGTCGAGTTCCTGGCGGAGCCGAGCAAGGACTTCGACGGCCGCACCCGGATCGAGACGACGCTCAGCTCGACGGGGGAGGAGGCGTACGGCATCGTGCAGCTCTCCACCACCATCGGCACCGACGCCCTCGACCCGATCGACGCCGACGGGGACGGCGACCAGGAGCTCGTCCTCTACGACGACGACCCGAGCGCCGTCGGCGGCGGCGGGTATCCCCTCGTCCTTGACCTGCGCGACGGCCTCCTGGTGCAGGCGGCGGTCGAGGATCCCGACCTGCTGGTCCGCGGCAGCGTGCCGGTGCCGGGGGAGGGGACCGAGCACTACGATGTCGTGCGCCTCCACGACTACTGGGTCGAGGACGGCCGGCTGTGGTCGGGCCGCTCGCGCAACGCGTACGCCGCCGGAAACATGACGCTCCACCGACCCGAGCGCGTCGTGCTCGAGGCCTGGACGTGGGCCCTCGACGACGCGGGCGTCCTGCGCGCGTCGGACCCCACGTGCCGCACGGACGTCCTCGGCGAGCGCGGGACCTGCGAGCCCGGCGAGGCCGACTCGCTGCCGCGGCTCGGACCCGCCGCGACGGGCACGATCGGCGAGGGGGAGCAGGCCGACTACGGCGAGGGCTTCTTCTTCACCGGCGCTGTCGCCGACGGCGCGCTCGTCGCCCGGGTGGGCGACGCGGGCGAGATGCGGCTCGACCTGGCCGTGGACGACCCGCTGCTCAACACCCGGCAGCCCACCGGGGTCTTCTACGACGGCGCCTCCTTCGTGGTCACCTCCGCCTCCGACCCCGCGCTGGTCCAGGTCGTGGTCCAGCGCGGCGACGTCCTGAGGGTGGTGGAGCCGGTCGGCGAGGTCCCGCTGCGCGACGACGGCGACGTCCGGACGTGGCTGACGCGCGACGGTGCGCTCGTCACCGCGGTGGCGGACGGCGACGCGTGGCGGACGTGGCAGTGGGAGATGGTGTCCGGCACCGAGATCGCCGCACTGCCCACCGGCACCGTCTGCTTCGACGACGTCGAGGACCCGGCGACCGCGCGCGCCTGCTGAGGGCCTGCTCAGGCTCCAGGCGCTCAGAAGGGCTTGGCGAACGCGATCAGGTCGACGCCCGGCATCGGGGACCAGTCACGCTGCGGGTCGCGGACGTAGCCGAGCCGGGCGTAGACGCGGTGGGCGGCGACCATGGTGGCGAGGGAGGACAGCGCCATGCCCGTCGCGCCGTGGAGCCTGGCCCGCTCCTCGCAGAGGGTGGCGAGGGCCGTGCCGGCGCCCGCACCCTGGGCTGCCGGGTCGACCGCCAGCATCCGGAACTCGCCCTCGTCGCTGCGACCGATCTCGCGCCACGGCGACCCCGGTGGGCAGAAGGTGACGTTGCCGAGGAGCCGGTCGCCGTCGACCGCCACCCAGACCTCGGCCTCGGCGTCGCGCCGGGCGACGTCGTGCAGCCGCGCGCGGTAGTCGTCCTCGGCGCCGGTGAGGAACGGCTCGTAGGCGGCCACGCACACGTCCCCGGCCGCGGCGTGCTCGCCGGGCCGGATGCGACGCAGCTCCACCTCAGATGCCGAAGGTGGAGCGGGGATAGGCCGCCTCGACGTCGGTGATCACGTTGACCAGGTAGGGGACGCCGGCGGCATAGGCGCGGTCGAGGGCCGGCCCGATCTCCTTCGGGTCCGAGACCGTCTCGCCGGCACCCCCCAGCGCCTTCACCACGTCGTCGTACGGCGTGCGCTGCCCGAGGTCGGCCGCGACGTCGTAGCCGTAGAGCATCTGCATCGGGCCCTTCTCCAGGCCCCAGGCGGAGTTGTTGCCCATGACCATGACGACCGGCAGGTCGTGGCGGACCAGCGTGTCGACGTCCATCAGCGAGAAGCCGGCGGCACCGTCGCCCAGCAGGAGGGTGACCTGCGCGCTCGGCCGGGCGATGCGAGCGGCGATCGCGGCACCGAGTCCCGCGCCGAGGCACCCGTAGGGACCGGGGTCGAGCCAGCCGCCGGGCCGCTTGGGCTCGACGTACTTGCCGGCGAACGACACGAAGTCGCCGCCGTCGCCGATGACGACCGAGTCGTCCTCGAGGCGGGGCACCAGCTCGCCGTAGATGCGGGCGGGGTGGATCGGGTCGGCCTCGGCGGTGAGCAGCTGCGCGTCGCGCTCGGCGGCGGCGCGGACCTGGTCGGCGAGCTGGTCGGACCACGCCGACCAGTCGGGCTTGTCGCCGCGCTCGATGGCGGCCTGGAGGCCGTCGAGGACCGTGGTGAGGTCGCCGGAGACGGACGCGGCGAGCTCGGCGTGGCCGGAGACCTGGCCGGGGGAGTCGGCGACGTGCACGACGCGGGCGAACTCGCCCTGCGGGTTCTTGTCGGGGCCGCCGAAGAGGCCGTAGCCGAGCCGGAAGTCGAGCGGCGTCCCGACCACGACCACCAGGTCGGCGCCGGACAGCGCGGCACCGCGCGCCTTGGTGACCAGGCTGCGGTGGCCGCCGGGGATGACGCCGCGACCCATGCCGTTGGTGAGCGTCGGGATGCCGAGGTCCTCCACGAAGCGCAGCGCCGCGCTCTCGGCGTGGTCGGCCCACACGTCTGTGCCCAGGATCAGCACCGGCCGCTGCGCCTGCGCGAGCAGCCGGGCGACGGCGTTGATCGCGTCGGCGTCGGGCTCGACGCGGGTGCCCTCGCCCGTCGCGGCCGAGCCGGAGGCCGAGTTGAAGAACTCGTCCATCGGTACGTCGACGAAGACCGGCCCGCGGTGGCTGGAGCGGGCGAGCGTGAACGCGTCGTCCATGCCGGCGGCGACCTCGCCGGCCGTCATGAGCGTCCTCGCCGCCTTGGCGACGGGCGCGATGATCGGCGGCTGGTCGAGCTCCTGCAGCGAGCCGGTGCCCCAGCGGTTCTGCGGCGCGCGGCCGCCGACGACGACCATCGGGGACCCGGCGAACTGCGCCTGGGCGATCGCGCTGATGCCGTTGGTGACGCCCGGCCCGGCGGTGAGCACGGCGAGGCCGGGGACGCGGGTGAGCTTGCCGGTGGCCTCGGCGGCGAACGCAGCGGTCTGCTCGTGGCGCACGTCGAGCAGGCGCATCGGCGGGCCCTGCCCCTCCTGCTGCGTCTTCACGGCGCCGTCGTACATGGGGAACACGTGGGCGCCGGAGAGGGTGAACATCGTCTCGACGCCGTGGGCCCGCGCGACGTGGACGGCCAGCTCGCCGCTGTGGCCGGAGATCTCGTTGGTCTCGCTCATGCCCGCAGGTTAGCCGTTGTCTACTCGCAGGTAGGGGGCGTTGGTCATCCGGAGCGCCTCGATCACGACCAGCAGCAGGTCGGGGCGCACGGTGGGCGGGTCCGGGGCCAGCGACAGCTGCACGAACAGCGCCCGGAGGAGCCCCTGCGGACCGGCGGTCGGGGCGAACGGGTCGTGGTCGACCGGGCCGCCGAACGGGTTGGCCGCCGCGCCGATGCGGTGCACCCACGGCTCGAGGACGTCGGTGGCGAGGGTGTTGCGACGGAGGATGCGCAGCGCTGCGTGGGCGATCCGGTCGGGCTCGCCGGCGGCGAGCGGGGCCTCGGCCGGCTGCTGGAGGAGCCGCTCGGCGAGGATGTCGAGCAGGAGCGCGTGCTCGGGACCGGCCAGGTGCGGCGACTCGCCGAGCGCGCCGATCGTGTCGGCGCCGTGGGCGATCGCGTGCGCCCAGCCCTTGCCCAGCACGAAGCCGCGGGTGTCCTGCTCGGTGAGGAACCAGGTGGCGATGCGGTCGCCCCACTCCATCACCTTGGCGGCGGGCAGCAGGTGCTGCTCGTTGTCGCGCTCGAGGCACTCGGCCAGGACCAGCGCGCTGAAGCTGCGGCGGAACACCGTGTCGGTGCCCGACTCGCCCTGCCCCACGGCGAGCCCGGCGACCATGCCGTCACCGAGGCCGGTGAGCAGGTCGTCGTAGACGCCGCGGTCGATCCACGTCGCCAGCGCGGGGTAGGCGGTGCCGTCTCGGACCTCGGGGCTGGTCGAGCCGAGCATCGTGGTGAGCTCGGCGGTGAGGTCGTCGAGGGGGCGGTCGCCGGGGACCTCGAACCCGGTGGCCTGCACCTGGTCCCAGTAGCCGATCGACATGGCTCCATCCTGCCAGTCGCCCCCGACCCCGCCATAGGCTGGTCCGGTGCCCTCCCTCCACGAGCTCGTGCGAGCCCACACCGACCTCGTCGAGGACGACGTCACGTGGCTGCAGCGGCTCATGGCGGACTGGCAGATCCTCGCCGACCTCTCCTTCGCCGACCTCGTGCTGTGGCTGCCGGACCGCGAGGACAAGGGCTACTGGGCCGGCGGGCAGATGCGGCCCACCACCGGGCCGACGGCCCTCGTCGACGACGTGCTGGGGACCTTCATCCCCACCGGGCGCCGCCGGATGCTCGACGAGGCCTTCGCCACCGGGCGGCTCGTGCGCGAGGGCGACCCCGAGTGGCGCGACGACGTGCCGGTGCGGGTGGAGGTCATCCCGGTGCGCCGCGCCGGCCGGGTGATCGCCACCATCGCCCGCAACACCAACCTGCTCGGCGTACGCACGCCCAGCCGCCTCGAGCTCAGCTACCTCCAGACGGCGGCCGACCTGACCCAGATGATCGCCGCGGGCCACTTCCCGCTGCCGGGCCAGCGCAGCGACCACGCCGACTCGCCGCGGGTGGGCGACGGGTTCGTGCGGCTCGACCCCGCGGGCAGGGTCGTCTACGCCAGCCCCAACGGGCTCTCGGCCTACCGCCGCCTCGGGCTCCACGGCGACCTGACCGGCCTGGTGCTGACCGACCTCACCCGCGACCTCGTCCCGGCCCGCAAGCGGCTCGACGAGGAGACGCTGAGCGCCGTCCTCGGGGGACGCGACGGCCGGGCGACCGAGGTCGGCACCGACGAGGTCACCCTCATCGTGCGCAGCATCCCGCTGCGTCCCCAGGGGGACCGCAGCGGAGCCCTGCTGCTGGTGCGCGACGTGACCGAGCTGCGCAGCCGCGACCGTGAGCTCGTCACCAAGGACGTCACCATCCGCGAGATCCACCACCGGGTGAAGAACAACCTGCAAACCGTGGCCGCGCTGCTGCGCCTGCAGGCGCGGCGCACGCAGGCCGAGGACGCGAAGGCGGCCCTCGAGGAGGCCGTACGCCGGGTGGGGTCCATCGCGATCGTCCACGAGACGCTCAGCCAGGCGGTCGAGGAGACCGTCGACTTCGACGAGATCGCCGACCGACTCGGCGCG
The DNA here is from genome assembly GCF_034661175.1 of Nocardioides renjunii. NCBI lineage: Bacteria > Bacillati > Actinomycetota > Actinomycetes > Propionibacteriales > Nocardioidaceae > Nocardioides > Nocardioides renjunii. The sequence continues at coordinate 1,375,297 of NZ_CP141058.1, forward strand.
ATGGTGGTCGACGTGAGCGGGGTGGAGGTCCCGGTGCGGGTGGTGCGCGAGGGGTCGTTCGGCAAGCTGCCCTCCGAGGCCGCGACCCCGCTCGCCATGGTCCTCACCGAGGTCCTGCAGAACGCGGTCGAGCACGGCTACACCGGCGGCTCGCACGCTGACGGGTCCGGGCCGGCCGCCGGCCGCGTCGTGGTCACCGCGCGCCGCATCGTGGGGCGGCTGCACATGGTCGTCGAGGACGACGGCCGGGGCCTGCCCGGCGGGTTCGACCTCGACACCTCGACGCAGCTGGGGCTGTCGATCGTGCGCACGCTCGTCGAGTCGGAGCTGGGCGGCGTGCTGGAGATCGGCCCGGGGAGCCGCGGCACGCGGGTGCAGGCGGACCTGCCCGTCGAGTGAGCCGGAGGGGCGAGCGGGAGCGGGCCGGTACAGACCCGACCCGCCCGGGGTCAGGCGGTGCGGATGCGGGCGCGGGCGTTGCGGCGCTTGAGTGCGCGCCTCTCGTCCTCGCTCAGGCCTCCCCAGACCCCGTGGTCCTGCCCGGCCTCGAGGGCCCACGCGAGGCACTGCTCGCGCACCTCGCAGCGACGGCACACCTGCTTGGCCTCCTCGATCTGGAGGATGGCCGGTCCGGTGTTGCCGATCGGGAAGAACAGCTCAGGGTCCTCGTCGAGGCATGCAGAGCGACTGCGCCAATCCATGAGTGGGGAATTCCCTCTTTCCAAGTCACAGGCAGTTGCTGTTGTCGGACATTCAGCTGAGCCCGGGCGCGAGAAGCGCAGCGACAAGACTCGCAACCTTTGAACGTTCACACAACCCCATCAGGTGGTCGTGTCCGTCACAACTACAGTTGCGCAGTGCCCGTTACCTCGTCCGGTATACCCGATGGCCGACCCGATGGTGCGGAGCCCGTCCCACCGCCGCCGCTCGTGGTGGCCGCGTCCCTCGTCGCGGTGGAGTCCCTCCTCCTGGCCGGGCTGGGCGTCCTCGAGCTGGCCAACCTCCGCGCGATCCGGCTCACCATGGGCGTCACCACGGCGATCTTCTTCCTCGCCGCGGCGGCCGGACTGGCGTTCTGCGCCTGGTCGCTGCGACGCGTACGCCGCTGGGCGCGCGGCCCCGTGGTGATGGCCCAGCTCATCCAGCTCGGGATCGCGTGGAACCTGCGCGACGGCTCGACCCGGGCGCTGGCCGTCGGGCTGGCGATCGCGGCGGTGGTGGTCATCGCCGGTCTCCTGCACCCGGCCACGACCGCGGTCCTCGAGGAGGACGCGCGGATGCCGGACTGACCGGCCGGCCCGATGGGCCCGCTCGGCTCAGTCGGCCTCGAGCGAGGTGCGCAGCTGGGCCAGCGTGCGGGTCAGCAGGCGCGACACGTGCATCTGGGAGACGCCGATCTCCTCGGCGATCTGCGACTGCGTCATGTTCTTGAAGAAGCGCAGCAGCAGGATCCGCTTCTCGCGCTCCCCGAGCCCCTCGAGCAGCGGCTTGATGGACTCGCGGATCTCGACGTGCTCGATGTTGGCGTCCTCCACGCCGAGGCTCGCGAGCATCGCCGGAGGACCGTCGTCGCTGTCGTCGGAGGCGTCGAGGGAGAGCGTCGCGTAGGCGTGCGAGGACTCGATGCCCTCCATGATCTCCTCCACCGTGCAGCCGATGACCTCGGCGAGCTCGCGGGGGGTGGGGGAGCGGCCGAGCTTCTGCGTCAGCTCCCCGGTCGCGCCCCCGATCTGCATGCGCAGCTCCTGGAGCCGGCGCGGCACCCGGATCGCCCACCCCTTGTCGCGGAAGTGGCGCTTGATCTCGCCGATGACCGTCGGCGTCGCGTAGGTCGAGAACTCGACCCCCCGGTCGGTCTCGAAGCGGTCGACGGCCTTGATCAGGCCGATGGTGCCGACCTGCACCAGGTCCTCGAACGGCTCCCCGCGGTTGCGGAAGCGGCGCGCGCAGTGCTCGACCAGCGAGAGGTGCAGGTGCACCAGGTCGTCGCGCGCGACCGAGCGCTCGGCGTCGCCGGCGTCGGCGTCGCGCAGCACCGCGAACAGCTCGGCGCTGCGCGTGCGTACGTGATCCAGACCGCTGAGCACGACGTCCTCGTCGATCTCGCGGTCGACGGCAGCCTCGACTGCCTCGTCCCCCGTGTCTGTGCTCATGTCAGAGCTCGGCACCCGTCATTCCCGCAGTGATCGTCGAGGCGACCGTGAAGCGGACCCTGAAGCGTCCGCCCTCCGATCCCGCCGACGCGTCCTGCGCCATCGTGTCGAGCACCTGCCAGGCGAAGCTCTCGGTGTCGAGCGGAGGGTCGTCGCGCGCCTCCGTCTCGAGCACGACGGTCATCGACCCACGCCCGAAGACGAACTGCGCCACGAGATCGGTCCCCGGGTCGGCGGCCGGGATCGCCAGGGCCGTCGCCTCTCCGATCGCGATGCGCAGGTCCTCGATGTCGTCGATGGTGAAGTCCAGCCGCGCCGCGAGCCCGGCTGCCGTCGTGCGGACGATCGTCGCGTAGGCACCCTCGGCCGGAAGTCGGAGCTCGACGTCGGCGCGAGAGCCCCCCGTGTGATCTGCCATCTGCGTCCATGTCCCGTCGTCGAGCGGATCTGCTGGCCCACACAGTAACCGGGCCCGGCCTCCACGATGCGTGGCGACCGGGCCCGGTGGGGTCCGTGCGAGACGGAGAAGGCGGAGCAGCGAGCTGCTGGGAGGAAGGCCTCAGCGGCCCCCGCTCCGCGGTGTCGAGAAGCGGAGCAGCAAGCTGCTGGGAAGAAGGCCTCAGCTGCCCCCGCTCCGCGGTGTCGAGAAGCGGAGCAGCAAGCTGCTGGGAAGAAGGTCTCAGCGGCCCCCGCTCCGCGGTGTCCGCTCAGGCCTTCTTCGTCTCCCAGAAGATCTCCGCGATCTCGTCGATCTTGGCGAGCAGCTGGTCGGCCACCTCGGCGTCGAGGACGGCCTTGGTGCCGCCACCTCCGCCGGCGAGCTTGGTCGCCTCGTTGACGAGGGTGTGCAGCTGCGGGTACTTCTCGAAGTGCGGCGGCTTGAAGTAGTCGGTCCACAGCACCCACAGGTGGTGCTTGACCAGCTCGGAGCGCTGCTCCTTGATGAGGATCGCGCGCGTGCGGAAGTCGGGGTCGTCGTTGTCGGCGACCTTGGCGATGATCGCCTTGATCGACTCCGCCTCGATGCGCGCCTGGGCGGGGTCGTAGACACCGCAGGGCAGGTCGCAGTGGGCGGAGACCTCGACAGTCGGGGCAAGCAGGTGGCGAAGCATCGGGTTCCTCTCGATCGGGAAAGGTGTCTGTCCGGACGGTGTGCCGTCCGGCAGAGGGCATCTGGCTGCGACACTACTCCGCGTGCAACGGCGTCGACAGCGGGGTCTCGCCCCGGCGGGGGGTGCCCCCCGACCGCCGTTCGGGACCGCGGTGGTCCGCGGCCGGTCGATGCTCCCGACCCTGCGCGAGGGCGACCTCCTGCTCGTGCGCCACGGCGTCCGGGTGCGCCCGGGGGACCTGGTCGTGGCCCGCTTCCCGGACGGCACGCTGACCGTCAAGCGGGCGCTGGAGCGGCGGCGTACGAGGGCAGGTGCGGACGCCTGGTGGCTGGTCAGCGACAACCCCGACGAGGGGGTCGACTCGCGCCACCGCGGGCCCGTCGCGGACGACCAGGTGCTGGCCGTCGTACGCCTGCGGGTGTGGCCCTTGCCACGTCTGGGACGCCCCCGTCGGGGCCCCTGAGCTGTGCGAGGATCCCCGGCATGGCCTCGCTTCACCCGCACGCGGGCGATCCAGTGTTCGACCTGCACCTCGGCGGCAAGATGGAGACCGTGTCGACGGTGGCCCTGCACGGCCCCGACGAGCTGTCCCTCGCCTACACGCCGGGCGTGGCGCGCGTGTGCGAGGCCATCGCCGCCGACCCCTCGATGACCCAGCACTACACCTGGGTGCCCAACACGGTCGCGATCGTCACCGACGGCACCGCGGTCCTCGGCCTCGGCAACATCGGCCCGGCCGCCGCGATGCCGGTGATGGAGGGCAAGGCGGTGCTGTTCAAGCAGTTCGGCGGCGTCGACGCCGTGCCCATCTGCCTGGACACGACCGACGTCGAGGAGATCATCGAGACGGTCGTCCGGCTGGCGCCCAGCTTCGGGGGCGTCAACCTCGAGGACATCTCCGCCCCGCGCTGCTTCGAGATCGAGGCGCGCCTCAAGGAGCGCCTCGACATCCCGGTCTTCCACGACGACCAGCACGGCACCGCCGTGGTCGCGCTTGCCGCGCTCACCAACGCCCTCCGGCTGACCGGCCGCGACGCCGCCACCGTGCGCGTCGTGGTGCAGGGCGCCGGCGCCGCCGGCGTGGCGGTGGCCCGCATCCTGCTCGAGGCCGGGGTGCGCGACATCGTCGTCCTCGACCGCCGGGGCGTGCTCACGTCGGAGCGCTCCGACCTCACCGAGGTCAAGGCCGCGCTCGCCCGCGACACCGCCGACACGTTCGGCCGCCGTGGCGACCTCGCGGAGGTGATGGTGGGCGCGGACGTCTACATCGGCGTCTCCGGCGGCCAGGTGCCCGAGGAGGTCGTCGCCTCGATGGCCGCCGACGCGATCATCTTCGGACTGGCGAACCCGACCCCGGAGGTCCACCCCGACCTGGCGCACACGTACGCCCGGGTCGTGGCGACGGGCCGGTCGGACTTCCCCAACCAGATCAACAACGTGCTGGCCTTCCCGGGCATCTTCCGCGGCGCCTTCGACGTGCACGCCACGGCGATCACCGAGGGCATGAAGGTCGCCGCCGCCACGGCCCTGGCCGAGCTCGTCGGCCACGACCTGCGCGAGGACCTGGTGATCCCCTCGCCGTTCGACCCGCGGGTGCCGGGGGCGGTGCGCTCTGCGGTCGCCGAGGCCGCCCGGCGCGACGGGGTCGCCCGCCGCTGAACCGGGCGACGGTCAGTCGAGCAGCGCCGTGACGGTGCGGGTCTCGCCGTCGCGGGCCACCGCGAACTTCACGCCGTCGGCGTTGTCGAGGAACTCCCGGACGGCACCGAGCTCGAGGCCCGTCCGCTCCGCCACCGCGGTGTCGAGCACGCCGACCGCCGTCGCGTCGGTGTCGTCCGAGGCGGCCGCGTCTCCCTGCTGCGCCTCGCGCCACAGGCCGCGGATGGTCTCGTAGAGGTCGTCCGTCGTGGTGTCCAGGTCACTGGTCATGCCACGACCGTACCCACGTCCCGTCGTTCCAACCACGCCACCCGACGGCGCGGCCGTCTGGCCCCCGCGGACGAGGCGACGTCGGGACAACCGGGAGCCCACCGGCGGCGTCTCAACCGCAGGCGACACCCGCCGACATGGTCGCAGTGCCCATCGCACCGCGCGCGTACGAAGGTCCCTCATGTCTGTCCCACGCACCCTCGCGAGCAGTGCCCTGGCCCTGCTCGTGCCCGCAACCCTCCTGGCCGCGGCACAGCCCGGCTCGGCCACCGGTTCGGCCCCCGGCTCGAACGTCGGCTCGAACGTCGGGTCGATGGCCGACCCCGCCGAGCCCCCGGCGGCCAGCGTCTCGGTGCGCACGACGTCCCGGCAGCGCGTGACACTGGAGGCGCTGCCGCAGGTCGTGCAGCACGGCGCGCGGCCCGCCGACGCCGACCGGGCCAGGGCAGGGGTGACCGCCACCATCCGCCCGGTCCGTCCGGGTCGCCGGGTGCACCTGCACGTCCGCCGCGGCGAGGCCTGGGAGACGGTGACCACGGCCCGGCAGGACGCCCGGGGCCGGGCGCAGTTCGCGGCCGCCGGTTCCGAGGCCGGCGACCCGCTGACCTACCGCGTCAGGGCCGCCGCGGCGGGCGGTCTCCGCGCCGTCACGAGCGGCGTGGTGAGCACCGAGCGCTGGCTGGACGCCACCTGGACCGACGAGTTCTCCGGGACCCACCTCGGCCCCGAGTGGAGCCACCGCGGCCGCGACTACGTCGGCTCGAACCGCCGCTCGTGCTCCAAGGGTGACCCCAGCGCGGCGAGCGTCGGTGGAGGGGCCCTGCGGCTCAGCGTCGTCAAGGACCCCGAGGCGACGAGCAGGTGCCGCATCCGCGGTCGCGACGCGGTCGGCGGCAGGTTCGCCTACCGGCTCAACGGCCACGTCGGCACGCAGGGCGCCGTCTCCTTCCGCTACGGCGTCGCGGCGGCCCGCGTGAAGTTCCACCGCCTGCGTGGTCAGCACGGCGCGTTCTGGCTCCAGCCGGCCGCCGGCATGTACCCCGGCGCCACCGGGAGCGAGATCGACGTCGTGGAGTACTTCGGCGACCGCCACCCGCAAGGCGGCCTGGCCAGCTTCGTGCACCGCTACGACGGCCGGCGCCGGGTGTCGGCGGGCGGGTGGATCCCCGGCTCGGAGTCGTTCCTCGCCAGCCGGCGCGACGGCTGGTCGAAGAGCTACCACGTGTTCTCGGTGGAGTGGACGCCCCGCTCGCTGGTCTTCCGGATCGACGGCAAGGAGACCGGTCGGATGGGCCGCGGCGTGTCCGACGTCCGCCAGTTCCCGATCCTGAGCCTCATCGCCGCCGACTACGAGATCCCCAAGATCCAGGGGCGGCGCCTGCCCCAGCACATGTACGTGGACTGGGTGCGGGTGTGGGAGACCGGCGGCTGACGGCTCAGAACCCGATGGACGGCTCCGGGGCGACGAGCGTACGCATGGAGCGGGCCAGCCGGGCGTAGGCGCCCGGCCGGTGCTCGCGCACCAGGCCGGCCCGCAGCCGGCCACCGACCGGGTGCCCGAGGAAGCCGGCACCGAGGACGGCGACGTCGAGGTCCACGTCGGCCTCGGCGTCGGTGCGCGTCGCCGTTCCCGTCCCGGACGAGGCGGAGAGCCGCCAGCGACCGGCGTTCCACGGGGCGTGGCGGTCCGCGACCTCGACCACCACGTCGCAGTCGTCCTCGTAGTGGCGCAGGGACCACGCCGCGCCGACGTCGACGAGCCGCACCCAGGTGCTGTCCCAGGTCTGCAGGTCGCCGGTGCCCCGTGGCCCGCCCACCCAGGCGTGCACCGGGTCGTCGACGCCAATGTTCTCCAGCTTGACCGAGCCGGTCAGGTCGACGTCCACCAGCCGTCGCAGGAGGGCCAGCCGAGCGGAGGGTCCGGCGCACAGCAGGCCTGCGGTGACGCTGCCCGAGGGCCGGGCGTTGCTCCACTTGTGCTCGCGCCGCAGTCCCACCCAGCCGACGTCCTCGCCCTCGCGACGCGCGAAGAGGATGCGTCGGGGCTCCTTGCCGCGCAGCGTCTCCGGCGTCTCGAGGGCCAGCAGCGAGTAGAAGTCAGGGGAGCCGACGATGGTCCCGGGAAGGTCGCCGGCGAGGGCGAGGTGGCAGGCGCGCATCCGCTCGGTGACGCCCGGGTCGGCCATCGTGGCCAGGTGGGTGGAGATCCTCGCGACCTCCCCCTCGAGCTCCGGCGCGGTGAACGTGGTGCCCCGGCCGAGCGTGACCTGGTGGGTGAGCACGGCCGTGCCGTAGCCGAAGCGCCCGTAGATGCCGGGCTCGCTGGCGTGCAGCACGGACAGGGCGGTCCCGGCCGCACGGGTGCGGGCGAGGTGGTCGGTCATCATCGCGGTGAGGACGCCCCGGCGCCGGGCGTCGGGGTGCACCCCGACCCACGTGAGGCCCGCGACCGGGACGACGGACCCGCCGGGGAGCGCCACCTCCATCGGCCGGACGCCGTAGATGCCGCTGTGCAGGTCCTCGGGCCCGTCGGGGGCGTCCGCCACGAAGCGCTGGTCCTCGGGCAGCCCGAGGCGCATGTGCTCGGCGTCGGCGTCGCTGGTCTCGCCGAACCAGATCAGCTGGTCGGTGGCGAGGTAGGCGGCGGCGTCGGCGGAGGGGCGTACGTCGATGCTCACCCGGCCAGCCAATCGTCCGGCGCCGGGACCCGCAACCGCGTTTCAGCGCCGGGACAGTGGGTAGCCTCCCGGGCGTGACAGACGCACAGCACACGGGCACAGGGGGAGTGACCGCCCCTCCCGTCGTCTACCTACCCGTCGACATGGACGCCAACGGGCAGGTCACCGACTTCCGGATGATCAAGCTGGGGGACGGACGGGTGGCCCTGCTCGGCTACACCGCCCTCGACCGGTTCATCGACGCCTGGGGCGAGCACCAGTCCTGGTTGCTCTTCGAGACCCGCAGGATCGACGAGATCCAGCAGGCCAAGCCGTTCGACCTCAAGCTCCTCGACGTCGCCGTGCCCGAGCACTTCCGTCCCGGCCCGCCGCAGGAGGTGACGTCATGACCCTGCGCCTGGACCCCGGGGCCGCCGACCGGATCGCGAGCCTGCACGAGGAGGCGGCCACCGCCATCGACGGTGCTGCTCCGTCCGCGCCGACGTCGGTGGACGCCGGCTACGGCAGCGGCCACGTCCTCGACATCCTCGCCGGCGTGAGCGAGACCGCCGGTGAGATCGCCGCGGTCAACGCCGGCGTCGGCACGCTCGTGCGCGACGTCGCCGACGCGCTGGGCCTCACCGAGGAGGCCATCGGGCGCGAGTTCGACTCGATGGCGAGGGTGGGTGGCTGATGCTCGACACGAAGGTGGAGGGCTCGCCCGCCGCCGTGACCACGGCAGCCACCTGGCTGCGCGACACGCTGGCGAAGAAGGTGGCCAACGCCGGCGACAAGCAGCAGGACGCCCGCAACGACGCGCGCGGCAGCTGGGAGGGCGAGACGGCGTCGTCCTACCAGAACCTCACCGGCGACGTGCTCAAGGCCAGCGACAAGCACGAGGACCGCGTCAAGGCGGCGGCGCGCGCGCTCGACGACTACGCCGCCAAGCTCAAGGCCCTCGAGGAGGACATGAGCTCGATCCGCAGCCGGGCCTCCGGCGGCGGTCTGACGGTGTCGGGCACGGTCATCCACCCGCCGCCCGAGGCCCCGGGCGGCGAGTTCGAGGTCGGGTCGCCCGAGGAGAGCGCCCACAAGGCCGCCGTGGCGAAGATCGAGCTGTGGAACACGCTGGTCGAGGACGCCGCCCAGGACTACGAGACGTTCGTCGACTGGGTCGACAGCACGATGCCCGGCGCCGTGGCCAAGGCGCGGGAGAAGGACGGCTCCGACACGGTCTTCGAGACCCTCGAGGGGCTGATCCCCAACTTCGCGGGGGGCAGTGGCGCCGGGCTCACCGGCCTCGCCCTCGGCAGGACCGCCGACGGGTTGAAGGCCGAGGCGCGCGAGTTCCGGCGCAAGAGCAGGGTCTCCGGCAACCCCGCCGTGAGGGGGTCGGCCGACACCCCGTCCGGCAAGGCCAAGCTCGACGACCTGCTCGGCAAGGCCGACTGGCTCGGCAAGGGCGGCCGGTTCCTCGGCGGACCCGCCGGCATCCTCATCGACGTCGGGTTCGGCGTCGCGGAGGGCGTGGAGACCGGCAACTGGGAGCGGGTGGCGCTGACCACCGGCACCAGCATCGCCGTCGGCCTGGGTGCGACCGCGCTGGTGGCCGCGGGTGTGGTCACCGCACCGGCGTGGGTCACGGTGGTCGCGGCCGGCGCGGTCGCGGCCGGTGCCTCGTGGGCGGTGGGCCAGGTCTACGACAACTGGGACGACATCACCGACAGCGTCGGCGACGCGTGGGACAGCGCCACGGACACGATCGGCGACGCCTGGGACTCGGTCACCCCGTGGTGACGGGCACCGCGCGGCTGATCCCGCGGTGGTACGCCGTCACGGTCGTCACCGTGCTGGTGCTCTTCACCCTGGGGCTGGCGGCTGCGACGGCAGCCTTCGCCGACGACCTCGCGGGCCGCTCGATGTGGGGACTGGTCGCCTGTGCCGCCCTCGTGCTCGTCGCCGCCGTGTCGTCGCTGCTGCGGCCGCGGCGCCGGCGCGAGCCCGAGGTCACCGCCGACGGCACCCGGGTCTTCCGGGCGCCGGCGCTGACGGTCTGGCCGCTGGTGCTCGGCTGGTTCGCGCTCCTGGCGACGGCCGCGGTCTGGGGCTGGGTCGCGCTCACCGACTTCGACGCGCTGGAGTCGCCGGGCTTCTCGATCGTGGCGATCGTCGGCGCGCTCGCCTCGCTGCCCGACCTGGTCCGCCTGCTCACCGGCCGGCTGCACCGCTGGACCCTCGAGCTGGGGCCCGAGGCCGTCACCTACCGCGGCTACCGGACCGACGCGACCGTCCCCTGGAAGGACGTCAAGGGTGCCGCCGTGCAGGAGCGCGGTCCCGCCGGCGTCCGCATCGACCTCAGGGGTGGCGGCACGGACCCCGTCGTGCCGATCACGGCGTTCGACGTGCCGGCCGAGCAGCTGGTCGACGAGATCGTGCGGGCGCGCAAGGGTGCCCGCGGCTAGCCCGGGCCACGCCCTGCGCTCGTCCCTCGTGCCCGGCTAGGGTCGGCACATGTTCGCCGTCTACGCAGAGTCCTTCTCCCTCGACGACCCGCTCAGCGGCCTGGTGGTGGGGGAGCGGCCCGCTCCCGAGGCGCCCGACGGGTGGGCCACCGTGACGGTGCGGGCGGCCAGCCTCAACCACCACGACCTCTGGTCCCTGCGCGGCATCGGGCTGCGCCAGGAGGCGCTGCCGATGATCCTGGGCTGCGACGCCGCGGGCGTCGACGATGACGGCAACGAGGTCGTCGTCCACGGCGTCATCGGCGACCCGGCGTGGACCGGCGACGAGGCCGACGACCCCGGTCGGTCCCTGCTCTCGGAGCGCCACCAGGGCGCCTTCGCCGACCAGGTCGTCGTACCCCGCCGCAACCTGGTGCCCAAGCCGGCCTCGCTCTCCTTCGAGGAGGCGGCGTGCCTGCCCACCGCGTGGCTGACGGCCTACCGCATGCTGTTCGTGCGGGGCGACCTCAAGCCCGGCGAGACGGTGCTGGTCCAGGGCGCCGGCGGCGGCGTCGCCACGGCCCTCATCACGCTCGGCCGCGCGGCCGGCCTGCGGGTGCTGGCCACGAGCCGCGACGAGGCCAAGCGCGCCCGCGCGCTCGAGATCGGCGCCCACGAGGTGTTCGAGTCCGGCGCGCGGCTGCCCGTCAAGGTCGACGCCGTCATGGAGACCGTCGGCAAGGCGACCTGGAACCACTCGGTCCGCTCGCTGCGTCCCGGGGGCCGCATCGTCATCAGCGGGACGACGTCCGGGCCCGACGTCGACGACGCGGGGCTCACCCGGGTGTTCTTCCTCCAGCTCTCCGTGATCGGCTCCACGATGGGCACCCGGGGGGAGCTCGACCGGCTCGTGCAGCTCCTCGACGCCACCGGCGCCCGCCCGCTCATCGACCGCACGCTGCCGATGGAGCAGGCGCGCGACGGCTTCGCGGCGATGGCGGAGGGTGACGTCTTCGGCAAGATCGTGTTCACCCGATGACCCGGAGGCGCACGCACGTCGTCACCGGTGCCGGGTCGGGGATCGGCCTGGTGCTCGCCCACCGCCTGGCCGGGCGCGGCGACGCACTGGTCCTGCTGGCGCGCACGCAGGTGCGCGCCGACGAGCTGTCCCGCACCTTCCCGCAGGCGCAGCTCCTCGTGGCCGACCTGGCTGACCCCGGCACCCTCAACGGCCTCGGCCGGCAGGTCGACGGACCCGTGGACAGCGTGCTGCACGTCGCCGGCGTCGTCGACCTCGCCCCGGTCGAGCGGCTGCGCCTGGCGAGCTGGGAGGAACAGGTCACCGTCAACCTCACCGCCCCCGCGGTGCTGACCCGCGAGCTGCTCCCTCACCTGCGGGCCGGCCGCGGCACCGTGGTCTTCGTCAACTCCTCGGCCGGCCTGACCGCCAGCGCCGGGTGGTCGGCGTACGCCGCCTCGAAGTTCGGCCTGCGTGCCTTCGCCGACGCCCTCCGGGCCGAGGAGGTCGAGCACGGGGTGCGCGTGAGCACGGTCTACCCCAGCCGCACCGCCACCCCGATGCAGGAGAGGGTGCACGAGCAGGAGGGCCGGACGTACGACTCCTCGCGCTGGATCAGCCCGGAGACGGTCGTCGACACGATCCTGCACGTGGTCGACCTGCCGGCCGACGCGACCATCCCGGACGTGACCGTGCGCCCGGTCGTGCCGCGGCCCGGCACCTGATCAGGGCTCGAGGGCGAGGGCCCGGACCCGACTAGTCCTCCGGGTCGTCCAGCCTGGCCAGCCAGGTCGCGAGCCGCTCGACCGGCGTCTCGAACTCGGGATGGGCGTCGACGAAGGCCTGCAGCTGCTCGGCGAGCCACGCCAGGGTGACCTCCTCGTCACCCCGGCGCCGCTCGAGCTCCTCGATGCCGCGGTCGGTGAAGTACATCGGCGTGCGGACCGGCTCAGTAGTCGGTGCCGCGAGCGTCGGGCGAGGCGAACGCGGCGTCGAGCAGCGTCTTCTGCTCCTCGACGTGGCGCTTCACGGTGCCCACCGACGGCGACGCCGACGACGGCCGCGTGACCGGCTCGACCGTGAGGCCGAGCTCGGGCCAGACGCCGAGCTGGTAGTGCGGCCACGGGCCCATGTTGCGCGGCTCGTCCTGCACCCAGCGGATCGCCTTGAGGTTGGGGTACTTCGCCACCTCCGCGCGGATCTCGTCGAGCGGGTTGGGGTAGAGCCGCTCGATGCGACCGATCGCGAACTTCGCCCCGTCCTCGCGCTTGGTGCGCTCGACCATCAGGTCCCACGTCACCCGGCCCGAGCACATCAGCAGCGTCTCGACCTGCGAGGCGTCGGCCCGGTCGTCGCCGATGAACGGGCGGAACGTGGTGTCCCCGACGAAGTCGGCCGGCTGGGAGGCCGCCTCCTTGCGCTTGAGCATCGACTTGGGCGTGAACACGATGAGGGGACGGTGCTCCTCACCCAGGGAGTGCCGGCGCAGCAGGTGGAAGTAGGAGGCCGGGCTGGAGGGCTGCGCGACGACCATGGCGTTCTCGGCCGACATGGCGAGGAATCGCTCGATGCGCGCCGACGAGTGGTCGGGTCCCTGGCCCTCGTAGCCGTGGGGGAGGAGCAGCACGACGCCGGACTGCTGGCGCCACTTGGTCTCGCCCGCGGAGATGAACTCGTCGATGACGATCTGCGCGCCGTTGACGAAGTCGCCGAACTGCGCCTCCCACAGCACGAGCGCCTCGGGCCGCGCCACGGAGTAGCCGTACTCGAAGCCGAGGGCGGCGTACTCGGAGAGCAGCGAGTCGTAGATGTGGAACTTCGACTGGTCCTCGGTGAGGTTGGTCAGCGGGGTCCACTCGTCGGCGTTGGTGCGGTCGATGATCGTGGCGAACCGCTGCACGAAGGTGCCGCGACGCGAGTCCTGGCCCGCCAGGCGGACCGGGCGGCCGTCCATCAGCAGCGAGCCGAACGCGAGGATCTCGCCGGTGCCCCAGTCGATGGGACCGTCGGTGATCGCTGCGGAGCGGCGCTGCAGCTGCGGCATCACCTTGGGGTGCACGGTGAAGCCCTCGGGTGGGGTGACGTAGCTGTCGGCGATCCGCTTGAGGACCTCCGGCGTGACCGCGGTCGAGAAGTCGCCGGCGGGCTTGTCGGGGTAGTCCGGGACGGTCGTCCACTCCGTCGGCGCCTCGGAGCTGGCCTCGCGCACCTCGGTGAAGACCCGCTCGAGCTGCTGCTGGTAGTCCTTGAGGACCTGCTCGGCCTCCTCGATCGTGATGTCGCCACGACCGATGAGGGACTCCGTGTAGAGCTTGCGCACCGAGCGCTTCTGCTCGATGAGGTCGTACATCAGCGGCTGCGTGTAGGACGGGTCGTCGCCCTCGTTGTGGCCGCGGCGGCGGTAGCAGACGAGGTCGATGACGACGTCCTTCTTGAACGCCTGGCGGTAGTCGAAGGCGAGCCGCGCGACGCGGATGCACGCCTCCGGGTCGTCGCCGTTGACGTGGAAGATTGGCGCCTGCACCATCCGCGCCACGTCGGTGGCGTAGAGGGAGGAGCGCGAGGACCCGGGCGCGGTGGTGAAGCCGACCTGGTTGTTGATCACCACGTGCACGGTGCCGCCGGTGCGGTAGCCGCGCAGCTGGGAGAGGTTGAGCGTCTCCGCGACGACGCCTTGGCCGGCGAAGGCGGCGTCACCGTGCACCAGGAGCGGAAGGACCGGAAACTTCTCGCCCTGGTCGAGGATGTCCTGCTTGGCGCGGGCGATGCCCTCGAGCACCGGGTTGACCGCCTCGAGGTGCGAGGGGTTCGCGGCGACCGACACCTTGATCTTGTCGCCCGAGCCGGCGACGAACTCGCCCTCGGCACCGAGGTGGTACTTCACGTCGCCCGAGCCCTGCACGGTGCGCGGGTCGATGTTGCCCTCGAACTCGCGGAAGATCTGGCTGTACTTCTTGCCGACGATGTTGGCCAGCATGTTGAGCCGCCCGCGGTGGGCCATGCCGATGGTGACCTCGTCGAGGCCGGCCTCGGCGGCCGCCTCGCAGATCTCGTCGACCAGCGGGATGGTCGTCTCGCCGCCCTCGAGGCTGAACCGCTTCTGCCCGACGAACTTCGTCTGCAGGAAGGTCTCGAACGCCTCGGCCTGGTTGAGCTTGAGCAGGATGCGGAGCTGCTCCTCGCGGGGCGGCTTCACGTGCGGCTGCTCCACGCGCTCCTGGATCCACTGGCGCTGCTCGGGGTCCATGATGTGCATGTACTCGATGCCGGTCGTGCGGCAGTAGGAGTCGCGCAGGATGCCGAGGATGTTGCGCAGCTTCATGAAGCGGCGGCCCTCGCCACCGAAGGACCCGGTGGCGAACTCGCGGTCGAGGTCCCACAGCGTGAGCCCGTGCGACTCGATCTCGAGGTCGGGGTGGCTGCGCTGGCGGTACTCCAGCGGGTCGGTGTCGGCCATGAGGTGGCCGCGGACCCGGTAGGCGTGGATGAGCTCGAGGATGCGGGCCTGCTTGACGATGTCGTCGTCGTGGCTCGCCACGACGTCGCGGGCCCAGCGGATGGGCTCGTAGGGGATCCGCAGCGAGCGGAAGATCTCGTCGTAGAAGCCGTTCTCGCCGATGAGCAGGGCGTGCACGCGCTTGAGGAACTCACCCGACTGCGCACCCTGGATGACGCGGTGGTCGTAGGTCGAGGTCAGCGTCATGGCCTTGCTGATGGCGTTGCGGTTGATCGCCTCCTCGGAGGCGCCCTGCCACTCCGGGGAGTACTCCATCGCGCCGACGCCGATGATCGCGCCCTGGCCGGCCATGAGGCGGGGCACCGAGTGCACGGTGCCGATGCCGCCGGGGTTGGTCAGCGAGATCGTGGTGCCCTGGAAGTCGGCGACGGTGAGCTTGCCGTCGCGCGCCTTGCGGACCATCTCCTCGTAGGCGGTCCAGAAGGCGGCGAAGTCCATCGCCTCGGCACCCTTGATGCTCGGCACCAGCAGCTGGCGGGTGCCGTCGGGCTTCTGCATGTCGATGGCGAGGCCGAGGTTGATGTGCGCGGGCGTGATGAGGTTGGGCTTGCCGTCGACGACGGTGTAGCCCACGTTCATCTCGGGCATCGAGCGCAGTGCCTTCACCAGGGCGTAGCCGATGATGTGGGTGAACGACACCTTGCCGCCGCGGGCGCGGGCGAGGTGGTTGTTGATGACCGTGCGGTTGTCCCACAGCAGCTTCACCGGCACCGAGCGCACGGACGTGGCGGTCGGGACGGTCAGCGAGGCGTCCATGTTGGCCGCGGTGCGGGCCGGAGCGCCGCGCAGGACGGTGTAGGTCGGCTCGTCGCCGCTCTGCGACGGCGCGGGCGGCGTGGGGTCCTTCGCCACGGGGGTGCTGGTGCCCTTGGCCGGCTCGTCGGCCTGGGCGGCCGGGCGCGGCGTCGACGTCGGGGCCGCGGCGGCGGGCTTCGCGGCGGGCTTCGCCTCGGACTTCGCCTCGGACTTCGCCTCGGGGGCCTTCTGGAGGGGCTCCGGCGCCTTCGCGGGAGCGGCAGCGGGGGCCTTGGCGGGAGCGGCCGCGGGTGCCTTGGCGGGAGCGGCGGCGGGGGCCTTGGCGGGAGCGGCGGCGCGGGCCTTGGCGGGCGCCGAGGCGGGTGCTGCCGTCTCGGACCGGGCGGGGGCACTGGCTCCGTTGCCGAAGTAGGCCGCCCACTCGGGACCCACGCTCCCGGGGTCCTTGTCGTACTGCTCCTTCATCTCCTCCACGAGCCACTCGTTGGCTCCCAGGTCAGATGACGGTGCAACCGAGGACTGGTTGCCGGACTGCCCGTTCGGGGACTGCGCCACGCTTGTTTCGCCTCTTCCAGATCTCATCGCGCGAGGGTTTGACCAAGTCGCAGACAAGGCTAGTCGCACACGCACGCAAATGCAGGGGCGGGCTCGTCCTTTGGGGCATGGTGTGGCGCACACCCGCACCACCTGCTCTGGAGTCGTCATGCCAAGCCCCACACCGGGCCGCCGTCCGGGGGCCCGCCGCTGCGCGGCGCTCGGGCTCGCCCTGCTCGTCACCGTCTCCGCCTGCCGGTCCGGCACGGACCCGTCCGCCTCCCCCCAGAGGCTCAGCCGAGGGGATGCGCAGGCCTCGCTGGCCTCCCAGCCGGCGCCGACGAGGACCCGGATCCACCGCGTCCACGGCCGGCTGTCCGAGGCGCGCCGCAAGCAGGTGCGCGAGCAGGTGGGCGAGGTCGTGGACGGCTGGTGGGAGGCCGCCTACCTCGGTGGGTCCTACCCCCGCACCGGCTTCCCGTCGGCGTTCCCGGGCTTCACCGCCGGGGCCGAGCAGCGGGCCCGCGCCGACAAGGCGCTGCTCACCAACGAGACGCAGGCCCGGCGCATCGACTCGGTGACTCCCCGGCACCGGTCGGTGGCGCTCGACATCCTCGCCACGGACGGGCGGGCGCGGTCGGTCACCGCACAGTTCGTCCTCCGGTTCGACACCACGGGCCAGCAGAGCGCGACGACGACCGTCCGCGGCCGGCTCTTCCTCGTCCACGGCGCGCGCGGGTGGCGCGTCTTCGGCTACGACGTCGCGAAGGGATCGAAGTGATGGAGCCCCAGCAGCACCTGCGCCTCCTGCGCCGCTCCCGCCGGGTCGCCCGGGCGGTCGCCCTGGCCGCCGTCCTGGCCGTCACCGCGCTGGTCGTCCCGCAGTCCGCCGTGCACCCCACGGACGTCAGCCTGGTGAAGATCCGGCACGCGCAGGGGGTCGCCACGGGCGGCGAGGACGTGGTCTGGATCCTCGCCGTGGGCTCGGACGCGCGTCCCGGCGAGGCGATGACGAGGGCTCGCGGCGACGCGCTGCAGCTGGTCGGCATCAACACCCGCACCGGCTCGGCCACGGCGATCGGCGTGCCCCGCGACTCGTGGGTCGAGATCCCCGGCCACGGGCGGGAGAAGATCAACTCCGCCCTCTACTTCGCGGGCCCGCGCGGCATGGCCGGCGCCATGCACAACCTGGTGGGCATCGAGGCCGACTACGTGATGGTGAGCCGGTTCCCGTTCTTCGAGGACATGGTCGACGACATCGGTGGCATCACCGTGTCCAACCCGCGCCGGTTCCAGGACCCCTACCTCAAGAAGGAGGGCTTCGGGCAGGGCCGGATCCACCTCGACGGCTACAACGCGATGGCGTTCTCCCGCATCCGCAAGGGCCTGGCCGGCGGCGACTTCGACCGCTCCGCCAACCAGCAGCGCACCCTGCGCGGCATCCACGCGCGCATCCGGTCGCAGGCCGACCGGCCGGGATTCATCGAGCGCGGCGTGATGACGGTGATGGAGCACATGGACACGAACGCCTCGCCGGCCGAGCTGTTCCAGCTCGCGCAGGCGGTCGCGCAGGTGGACCCGCGCAGGATCACCACCTGCGTCGTCCGCGGCCGGATCGGCTTCGTCGGCGCGGCCAGCGTGGTCTTCCCCGACGTCGCCCAGGCCCGTCGTCTGGGTCGCGAGGCGCGGACCGACGCCGCCCTGCGGGGCTGCTGACCCGTCGCGAGAAAGCACCAGCGGCAGCACCCTGGGGTGCTGCCGCTGTCTGCGCCTCCGGCAGGATTCGAACCTGCGGCACCTGGTACCGGAAACCAGTGCTCTATCCCCTGAGCTACGGAGGCCTGCGCGGTCCCGGGGCGTCCCGGGCCGGTGCGCGGTGAAGACTACCGGTCCGCCGACCGGGTCGTGAAACCGCCTCGCGCCGCGCGTCGCGTCAGCGCAGCGCGAGCGAGCCGGACGTCGTCGCCGGGAAGTCCAGCGCCTGGTGCTCGGCCACCCGGGCGTCGAGGGCGGCGGCCACCTCCTCGGGCCACGGCGCGGTCCGACGGGTGGAGAGGTCGATGTGCAGGAAGATCTCCTCGACCACGCAGGCCACCGTCCGGTGGGTCTCGTCGAGCAGGTAGACGAGCACGTGCGCAGCCCGCTCGGACCTCCCGAGGAGGCGCACCCGGGCGGACATGGTGTCGCCGGTGCGCAGCTCGCTCAGGTAGGTGACGTGGTGCTCGGCGGTGAAGCAGGCCTGACCGTGCGTCAGCGGCCACATCTGCCCGATGCCGACCTCGACCAGCGACTCGTCGAGGCCCTCGCTGGCGATGCCGATGTAGTGGCGGACGTTGAGGTGCCCGTTGATGTCCTCGAACGGCATCGGCACGGGCTGCTCGACATAGGCCGGGAGGTCGACCAGCTGGTCGTAGGTGGGGTGCGTCGTCACAGCGGAGAACCATAGGCCAGTTCCCCCGGTGTGACCCGCGGCGCAGCCGGGTGCCAGGGCGTGAAACCGGTTCGGTCGGTGGCAGGCGCCGCCGATAGGCTTGCCCGGTGAATCCTGATCAGCTCTCCGAGACCATCGTCGACGCGCTGGGGGCCCTCGTGGCCGACGGCGCGATCACGCTGCCCGACGGCGTGCCGGCCCAGGTCACGGTGGAGCGACCCCGGCAGAAGGGCCACGGCGACTACGCCACCAACGTCGCTCTTCAGCTGGGCAAGAAGGTGCAGGTCGGCGGGGAGCCGACCAACCCGCGCGCCTTCGCCGAGCTCGTCGCCGAGCGGCTGCGCTCCTCGTCCGGCGTCAGCGACGTCGAGGTCGCGGGTCCGGGGTTCCTCAACGTCACGGTCGAGGCCGGCGCGCAGGGCCAGGTCGCGGCCGACATCGTCGCGGCGGGGGACGCGTACGGCTCCTCCGACGCGTTCGCGGGCGAGAAGATCAACCTCGAGTTCGTCTCTGCCAACCCCACAGGGCCGCTGCACATCGGCGCCGTCCGGTGGGCCGCCGTCGGCGACGCCCTGGGCCGGGTCTTCACCTTCTCCGGCGCAGAGGTGACGCGGGAGTACTACTTCAACGACCACGGCGCCCAGCTCGACCGGTTCAGCTCGTCCCTGCTCGCCTGGGCCAAGGGACGGCCCGTCCCGGAGGACGGCTACGGCGGCGCCTACATCGAGGAGATCGCCAAGGACGTCGTCGCCAAGCGGCCCGAGGTCCTCGACCTGCCCGAGGACGAGGCGCAGGAGGTCTTCCGCGCCGAGGGCGTCGAGCTGATGTTCGCCGAGATCAAGCAGTCGCTCCACGACTTCGGCGTCGACTTCGACGTCTACTTCCACGAGAACAACCTGCACGAGTCGGGCGCCGTGGGGCGCGCGATCGAGCGGCTCACCGAGATGGGCAACACCTACGAGACCGACGGGGCGCTCTGGCTGCGCACCGAGAAGTACGGCGACGACAAGGACCGGGTGATCATCAAGTCCGACGGTCAGGCTGCCTACATCTCGGGCGACCTGGCCTACTACCTGGACAAGAAGGAGCGCGGCTTCGACCGCTGCTTCATCATGCTCGGCGCGGACCACCACGGCTACGTCGGCCGGATGAACGCCATGTGCGCCGCCTTCGGCGACGAGCCGGGCAAGGACCTCGAGATCCTCATCGGCCAAATGGTCAACCTGCTGCGCGACGGGCAGCCGATGCGGATGTCCAAGCGCGCCGGCACGACCGTCACGATCAACGACCTGGTGGACGCCATCGGTGTGGACGCGTCGCGCTACGCGCTGGCGCGCTACACCAACGACACCAACATCGACCTCGACCTCGACCTGTGGGCCCGGGCGCACAACGACAACCCGGTCTACTACGTGCAGTATGCCCACGCGCGCACCTGCCGGATGATCGAGAACGCTGCCGACCTCGGCATGACGCTGCCGGGCGACGCGTTCGACCCGACGCTGCTGTCGCACGAGCTGGACGGACGGCTGCTGCGGGCGCTGGCCGAGCTCCCCCGGGTGGTCACGGCGGCCGCCGAGCTGCGTGCCCCGCACCGGGTCGCGCGCTACCTAGAGGACACCGCGTCGGTCTTCAACAAGTGGTACGACACCAAGGAGTGCCGCATGCTGCCGATCGGCGACGAGCCGGTCACCCCGACCAACGAGGCGCGCCTCGTCCTGGTGAACGCCGTGCGGACGGTCCTGGCCAGCGGCCTGGCCCTGCTGGGCGTCTCCGCTCCCGAGAGGATGTGATCGGGCGTGCCGACCGCCCATCCCTCCGGCTGGGCGCACGCCGACGGCGCCCTGCGCGGGCCGCACTGGCTGCGTGAGCCCGGCGACCCCAACGAGCTCGTCGCGCTGCTGTGGTCGCGGACCGCGACCAAGACCGACGGCGTCCTGAGCGTCGGCGGCGTGCCGCTGCCCGACCTGGTCCGCGAGCACGGCTCGCCGGCGTACGTCCTGGACGAGGTCGACCTCCGCGGCCGGGCACGCGCCTTCCGCGACGCGTTCGCCGGCTACGAGGTCTTCTACGCCGGCAAGGCCTTCCTCTGCACCACGGTCGCGCGCTGGCTCGCCGAGGACGGCCTGTCCCTCGACGTCTGCTCCGGCGGCGAGCTGGCGGTCGCCGAGCGGGCCGGGTTCCCCATGGAGCGCGTCGGCTTCCACGGCAACAACAAGACGCTGCGCGAGCTGGAGCGGGCCGTCGAGCTCGGGGTGGGCCGGATCGTCGTCGACTCCTTCGTGGAGATCGAGCGGCTCGCCGACGTCAGCGCCGAGCTGGGCCGCAGCGTCGGCGTGATGGTGCGGGTCACGCCCGGCGTCGAGGCGCACACCCACGAGTACATCGCCACGGCGCACGAGGACCAGAAGTTCGGCTTCTCGATCTCCAGTGGCGACGCGATCGAGGCGGTGCGCCGCGTGCACGCCGCGCCGGGGCTGCGGCTGCTCGGGCTGCACTGCCACATCGGCAGCCAGATCTTCGACACCTCGGGCTTCGAGGTGGCGGCCCGCCGCGTGCTGGCGCTGCACGCGCAGGTGGCCGACGAGGTCGGGGTCGAGATGCCCGAGATGGACCTCGGCGGTGGCTTCGGCATCGCCTACACCACCCAGGACGACCCCTCCGACCCCGCGCAGCTGGCGACGGAGATGACCAAGATCGTCGAGCACGAGTGCCGTGCGCTCGGGGTGGCGCAGCCGCGGCTGTCGATCGAGCCCGGACGGGCGATCGTCGGGCCGGCGATGTGCACGGTCTACGAGGTGGGCACCGTCAAGGAGGTGGCCCTCGACGGCGGCGTCCGGCGCACCTACGTCTCGGTCGACGGTGGGATGAGCGACAACATCCGCACCGCCCTCTACGACGCCGACTACTCCGCGACGATCGCCTCCCGCGACTCCGCGGCGCGACCGGAGCTGGCTCGCGTCGTCGGCAAGCACTGCGAGGCCGGCGACATCGTCGTCAAGGACGAGTTCCTTCCCGGGGACGTGCAGCCCGGTGACCTCGTCGCCGTGCCCGGCACGGGCGCCTACTGCCGGTCCATGGCGTCCAACTACAACCACGCGCTTCGCCCTCCGGTGATCGGAGTTCGGGACGGGAGGACGTTCACCGTGCTGCGGCGAGAGACTGAGGCCGACCTGTTGGCGACCGATGTGGGTGTTCCTCATGAGTGACGGTGACAAGCGCTCCCTGAAGGTGGCCGTGCTCGGCTGCGGTGCGGTCGGCTCCCAGGTGGTGCGGCTGCTGGCCGAGCAGCACGACGACCTCGCCGCCCGGGTCGGGGTGCCGGTCGAGCTCGTGGGCGTCGCCGTACGCCGACTCGACGCACCGCGCGACGTCGAGGTCCCCGACGGCCTGCTGACCACCGACGCGGAGGGCCTCGTGGCCCGCGACGACGTCGACCTGGTCGTCGAGGTCATCGGCGGTCTCGAGCCGGCGCGCACGCTCATCCTCTCCGCCCTCGACAACGGCGCGAGCGTGGTGACGGCCAACAAGGCGCTGCTGGCCGAGGACGGCCCGACGCTCTTCGAGGCGGCCGCCAAGGCGGAGCGCGACCTCTACTACGAGGCCGCCGTCGCCGGGGCGATCCCGATCCTGCGACCGCTGCGCGAGTCGCTGGCCGGCGACCGGGTCACCCGGGTGCTGGGCATCGTCAACGGCACCACCAACTTCATCCTCGACAAGATGGACACCTCGGGCGCCGGGTTCTCCGAGGCGCTGGAGGAGGCCCAGGAGCTCGGCTACGCCGAGGCCGACCCGACGGCCGACGTCGAGGGGTTCGACGCCGCCGCCAAGGCCGCGATCCTGGCCAGCCTCGCCTTCCACTCCCGCGTCACCGCCGCCGACGTCTACCGCGAGGGCATCGCGGAGGTGACCGCCGCCGACGTCGCCAGCGCCCGCGACATGGGTGCGGTGGTCAAGCTGCTGGCGATCTGCGAGCTCCGTCCGGGCCCGGACGGCCAGGACCAGGTCGCCGCCCGGGTGCACCCGGCGATGATCCCGCGCTCGCACCCGCTCGCCAGCGTGCGCGAGGCCTACAACGCCGTCTTCGTCGAGTCCGAGGCGGCCGGGCAGCTGATGTTCTACGGCCCCGGCGCCGGCGGCGCACCGACGGCGAGCGCCGTGCTCGGCGACCTCGTGACCGTCGCGCGCAACCGGCTGGCGGACACCCGCGGCGCCGGCGAGTCGGCCTACGCCGACCGCGCGGTGCTGCCGATGGGGGAGACCCGCACCCGCTACCACGTCGCCATCGACGTCGACGACCGCGCGGGCGTGCTCGCGGCGGTCGCCAACGCCTTCGCCGACCACGACGTGTCGATCCAGACGGTGCGCCAGGAGGGTCGCGGCGCCGACGCCCAGCTCGTCGTCGTCTCCCACGCCGCCCCGGACGCGGCGCTCAGCGCCACCGTCGAGCAGCTGCGGAGCATGGACATCGTCCGTGAGGTCACCTCGGTGATGCGGGTGGAAGGGGACGGCGAGTGAGCGGGCGGCGGACCCACCAGTGGCGCGGCGTCATCGAGGAGTACCGCGAGCTGCTCGACCTGCCGCAGGACATGCCCGCGGTCACGCTCCGTGAGGGCGGCACCCCGCTGGTCCACTCGGAGTGGCTCTCCGGGCTGACGCGCGGCGAGGTGTGGCTCAAGGTCGAGGGCGACAACCCCACCGGGTCGTTCAAGGACCGCGGCATGACGGCCGCGATCTCGCACGCGCGGCACCTGGGTGCCGAGGCGGTGGTCTGCGCCTCGACCGGCAACACCTCTGCGTCCATGGCGGCGTACGCCGCGAAGGCCGGCCTCAAGCCGCTCGTGCTCGTCCCCGAGGGCAAGATCGCGGCGGGCAAGCTGGCCCAGGCCGTCGTGCACGGCGCGCAGGTGATCATGGTGCGCGGCAACTTCGACGACTGCCTGTCGATGGCGATCGGTCTCTCGAAGGGCTATCCCGTCGAGCTGGTCAACTCGGTCAACCCGGTCCGGCTCCAGGGCCAGAAGACCGCGTCGTTCGAGGTCGTCGACTTCCTCGGCGACGCCCCCGACCACCACCTGCTCCCCGTCGGCAACGCCGGCAACATCTCGGCCTACTGGCTCGGCTACCAGCAGTACGCCGAGCTCGGCCGCACCACGAAGCGCCCGCGGATGCTGGGGTTCCAGGCCGAGGGCGCCGCGCCGCTGGTGACCGGCGAGCCGTTCCCCGACCCCGAGACCAAGGCGACCGCGATCCGCGTGGGCAACCCGGCGTCGTGGCACCTCGCCGAGCAGGCGGCCAAGGAGTCCGACGGTGGCTTCGCCGCGCTCTCCGACGCGCAGATCCTCGCCGCGCAGCTCGAGCTGGCCCGTCATGACGGCGTCTTCGTCGAGCCGGCCTCGGCGGCCGGCGTCGCGGGGCTGCTGGCCGTGCTCGACTCCGGCCGGAGCCTCGCCGGGACGACCACCGTCATCACCGTCACCGGCCACGGGCTCAAGGACACCGCCACGGCGCTGGAGTCGTGCGGCGAGATCGTCGACACGGTCGTCGACGCGGACGTGGCCACCGCTGCTGCCGCGGCGGGACTGGCCTGAGGTGCCGACCTTCGTCGACGGCCCGGTGCGGGTGAGCGTCCCGGCCACCTCGGCGAACCTCGGCCCCGGCTACGACACGCTCGGCCTCGCCCTCTCCCTGCGCGACGAGCTCGAGGCGGAGGTGCTGCCGGACGGCCTCGTCGTCGACGTGGCGGGCGCGGGTGCCGACGCCGTGCCGCGCGACGAGTCGCACCTCGTGGTGCGGTCGATGCGTGCGGCCTTCGCGCTGATGGGGGAGCAGCCGCCCGGTCTGCGCCTGTCCTGCCGCAACGTGATCCCGCACGCGCGGGGGCTCGGCTCCTCGTCGGCGGCGATCGTCGCGGGGGTCGTGCTCGCCCGCGCGCTCGTGGCCGGTGGCCAGCTGCTCGCCTCCGACGACGCGCTGTTCGAGCTCGCCGCCGACCTCGAGGGCCACCCCGACAACGTCGCGCCGGCCTTCTACGGCGGCTTCGTCATCTCCGGTCGCGAGGACGGTCGCTGGTACGCCGTGCGCGCCGGCGTCGACCCGCGCGTCACGGCCGTCGTCTACGTCCCACCCACCGGTGTCGAGACCGTGGTCGCGCGCGGGCTGCTGCCCGGCTCTGTGCCCCACGCCGACGCTGCGGCCAACTCCGGTCGCGCCGCCCTCCTGGTCGCGGCCCTCACCGGGCAGCCCGAGCACCTGCTCGCGGCCACCCGCGACTGGCTGCACCAGGACCAGCGCGAGCCCGCGATGCCCGAGACGCTCGCCCTCGTACGCCGCCTGCGCAGCCACGGCGTACCCGCCGTCGTCTCCGGCGCCGGGCCCACCGTCCTGGCGTTCGGGACCACCGACACGGCCCCCCTGACCCAGCGGTGCCCGGACGGCTGGGCGTGCCACGACCTGGCGATCGAGCCCAGCGGCGCCGTCCTGCTAACCTGACCGCGCGCCGTTCGGCGCACCTGCCCGTCCCGGTCTCTGACTGCGTGCACGGGCGACCACCATCCGCCTCGCGGGCCGCTCGTCCGGTCACGCAGGCGACGCAACGTGCGAAGGATCCACGTGACCGAGACTGCCTCTGCCGCCCCCGAGACCGCTGAGGCGGGCAAGCCCGCCAAGAAGGCGGCCTCGAAGTCGGCCCCCCGGTCGGGCTCGAGGTCGGCCGGCCTCGGCTCGATGCTGCTCGCCGACCTGAAGTCGATGGCCGCCGGCCTCGGCATCCCCGGTGCCGGCTCGATGAAGAAGGCGCAGCTCGTCGACGCGATCAGGTCAGCCCAGGGCGGCGGCACCCAGCCGAAGGCCGAGCAGGCCCCCGCCGGGCAGCCGCGAGGTGAGCAGGCCACTGCCGAGCAGCCGAGCAGCGCGTCGGCGCCCGCCGCGGAGGACCCCGCTCCCCAGACGACGGTCCGCACCCGGACCCGCAAGCAGCGCCAGGCCGAGCAGGCCGAGCAGCGTGCCGACCGGCCCGCCGACCAGCCGACCGACCAGCCCACAGACCAGGACGCCGAGCAGTCCGACCAGTCCGCTCCCCGCCAGCGGGACCGGCAGCAGGACAAGCAGCAGGACAAGCAGCAGGACAAGCAGCCGGACCGGCAGCAGGAGAAGGCCCGGCAGGACAAGACGGACCGCCAGGACCGTCAGGACCGCCAGTCGCGCCAGGACCGCCAGGACCGCCAGGACCGCCAGGAGCAGGGCGGCAACGAGCAGCAGGTCCAGCAGCAGGGCCAGCGACAGGGCAAGCAGAGCCAGCAGCAGGCCCAGCAGCAGCACGCCCAGCAGCAGCAGGCCCAGCAGGCCCAGCAGCAGCAGAGCCAGCAGCTCGACGACGACGACGACGGCGAGGGCGGCAGCCGCCGCAACCGCCGCCGCCGCGGTCGCGACCGTACGCCCGCCCGCGCGGGTGGGCGCAACGAGCCGGACACCACGATCCTCGAGGACGACGTGCTGGTGCCGGCGGCCGGCATCCTCGACGTGCTCGACAACTGCGCCTTCGTGCGCACCTCGGGCTACCTGCCCGGCCCGGAGGACGTCTACCTGTCGCTGTCGATGGTGCGGAAGTACCACCTGCGCCGCGGCGACGCCGTCGTCGGCCAGGTGCGCCAGCCCCGCGAGGGCGAGCGCCGCGAGAAGTTCAAC
This sequence comes from Nocardioides renjunii, assembly GCF_034661175.1. Lineage (NCBI taxonomy): Bacteria > Bacillati > Actinomycetota > Actinomycetes > Propionibacteriales > Nocardioidaceae > Nocardioides > Nocardioides renjunii. The sequence goes on from NZ_CP141058.1 coordinate 1,401,531, forward strand.
CCGATGGTGCGCATCGACAGCGTCAACGGCACCGAGGCCGACGGGGCCAAGGAGCGCGCCGAGTTCTCCGACGCGGTCCCGGTCCACCCGCACCAGCGCCTGCGACTCGCGACCGACGACGCCAACCCCACCGGGCGGGTCATCGACATCGCCGCTCCCGTGGGCAAGGGCCAGCGCGGGCTGATCCTCGCCCCGCCGCGCACGGGTGCCACCTCGCTGCTGCAGTCGATCGCCCAGTCGGTGACGACGAACAACCCCGAGTGCCACGTGATGGTGGTGCTGGTCGACACGCGCCCCGAGGAGGTCACCGACTTCCAGCGCGCCGTGAAGGGCGAGGTCATCGCCTCGACGTTCGACCGCCAGCCGGCCGACCACACCCTGGTCGCCGAGCTCGCCATCGAGCGCGCCAAGCGCCTCGTCGAGCTGGGCCACGACGTCGTCGTGCTGCTCGACTCGCTCACCCGGCTGGGCCGGGCCTACAACCTCGCCGCGCCAGCCAACGGCCGCATCCTCGGTGGCGTCGTGGACGCCTCGGCGGTGCACCCGACCAAGGAGTTCTTCGGCGCCGCCCGCAAGATCGAGGACGGCGGCTCGCTGACCATCCTTGCCGCGGTCTCCGTGGGCACCGGGTCGGCCATCGACGAGTTCTTCCTCGAGGAGCTCACCGGCACCGCCAACCTCGAGCTGGTGCTCAGCGCCGAGCGGGCGGCGCGGGGGATCCTGCCGGCCGTGGACGTCACGGCCTCGGGCACCCGGCACGAGGAGAAGCTGCTCGCCCCCGCGGAGGGCGCGGTCGTCGGTGACCTGCGCAAGCAGCTGGCCGCCGCCGACTCGGCTCCCGCCGTCGCGAAGGTCTTCGGCTCCCGCTGAGGCCTCCGCCCAGGCGCCCGCCGGGCCCGCCGCCGACCTCGCCGGCCCGGCGGGAATCCCCGGATTGGCGCCGTTGTTCAGACCGGTGGCACACTTGTGCGCCGGTTCCGGTTCACGTCACGCGATCCACGCAGGCGACCCGGAGCAATCGAGAGGACACCATGAAGAAGGACACCCACCCCGACTACGTCGAGACCGCCGTCACCTGCACGTGCGGCGCGTCGTTCACCACCCGCAGCACCGCGACCTCCGGCAGCATCCACGCCGACGTCTGCTCGCAGTGCCACCCCTTCTACACCGGCAAGCAGAAGATCCTCGACACCGGCGGCCGCGTCGCCCGGTTCGAGGCCCGCTACGCCAAGAAGGCCCCGGCCGCACCTGCCGAGACCTCCGACAGCAAGTAGCCACGTCCAGGCGCCGGTCGCCCGCATCGCGCGGGTGGCCGGCGCCTTGTCGTCTGTCCGGGAGTCCGCACGAGGAGCAGGAGCACCATGTTCGAGGCCGTCGAGGGCATGCGCGAGGAGCACGCCGACCTCGAGCGACGCCTGTCGCTGCCCGAGACCCACGCCGACCAGCGCCTGGCCCGGCGGCTCAACCAGAGGTACGCCGAGCTGACCGCCGTCGTCACCACCTGGCAGGAGTGGCTCGGGCTCGGCGACGACGTCGAGGCGGCCCGCGAGCTCTCCGCCGACGACCCGGCCTTCGCCCAGGAGGCCGACGAGCTGGCCGCGCGCCGCGCGACCGCCGAGGAGCGGCTGCGCCGACTCCTGGTGCCGCGCGACCCCGCCGACGCCAAGGACGCCCTGCTCGAGATCAAGTCGGGGGAGGGCGGCGAAGAGTCGGCGCTGTTCGCCGGCGACCTGCTCCGGATGTACTCCCGCTACGCCGAGGCGCGCGGCTGGAGCGTGGAGCTGCTCGACGCCAACGAGTCCGACCTCGGTGGCTACAAGTCGGTCACCGCGGCCGTGAAGGCCCGCGGCGCCGTCGAGCCCGGCCAGACGCCGTACGCCCTGTTGAAGTTCGAGGGCGGCGTGCACCGCGTGCAGCGGGTGCCGGTGACCGAGTCGCAGGGTCGCGTGCACACCTCCGCCGCCGGCGTGCTCGTCATGCCGGAGGCCGAGCAGGTCGACGTGACGGTCGACGACAACGACCTGCGCATCGACGTCTTCCGCTCCAGCGGCCCCGGCGGGCAGAGCGTCAACACCACCGACTCGGCCGTCCGCATCACCCACCTGCCCACAGGCATCGTGGTGAGCTGCCAGAACGAGAAGAGCCAGCTGCAGAACAAGGAGCAGGCCATGCGCATCCTGCGCGCGCGCCTGCTGCAGGCGGCCCAGGACGCCGCCGACGCCGAGGCCAGCGAGGCCCGCAGGTCGCAGGTGCGCACCGTGGACCGCTCGGAGCGGATCCGCACCTACAACTACCCGGAGAACCGCATCTCCGACCACCGCACCGGCTACAAGTCCTACAACCTCGACCAGGTGCTGGACGGCGACCTCCAGCCGGTGCTCGACTCCTGCGTCGAGGCCGACATGGCCGCCCGGCTCGCGGCACTGGAGTCCTGAGTGCGGCCCCGCGACGCCCGGCGGCACGCCGCGGAGCTGCTCGTCGAGGCCGGCGTGGCCTCGCCCGAGCGTGACGCCGACCTCCTGCTCGCCCACGTCCTCGACGTGCCGCTGGGACGCCTGCCCTTGCTCGACGACCTGTCCGGGGAGGCGCAGGAGCGCTACGACGCCCTGGTGGCGCGACGGGCGGCCCGCGAGCCGCTGCAGCACCTGACCGGCACCGCGGCGTTCCGCCACGTGGAGCTGGCCGTGGGGCCCGGCGTGTTCGTGCCCCGTCCCGAGACCGAGCTGCTGGCCGGGTGGGCGGTCGACGCCGCCCTGGCCCTCGACCGGCCGGCCGTGGTGGTCGACCTCTGCACGGGCTCGGGCGCCATCGCCCGCGCGGTCGTCGACGAAGTCCCGGACGCCGACGTGCACGCCGTCGAGCTCGACGAGGGCGCCCTGGCCTGGGCCGAGCGCAACCTCGCCGGGACCGGGGTGGACCTCCGCCACGGCGACCTGGCGACCGCCTTCGACGACCTGGCCGGCACGGTCGACGTCGTCGTGTGCAACCCGCCCTACATCCCGCTCGAGGCCTGGGAGTCGGTGGCCGCGGAGGCCCGCGACCACGACCCGCACCTGGCGCTGTTCTCCGGCCAGGACGGCCTCGACGCGATGCGCGTGCTCGAGCAGCGAGCCGCCCTGCTGCTGCGGCCCGGGGGAGTGGTCGGCGCCGAGCACGCCGACGTCCAGGGGGAGTCGGCCCCCGGCGTCTTCGCCGCGACCGGCCGCTGGCTCGACGTGGCCGACCACCGCGACCTCGCGGGTCGACCGCGCTACGTGACCGCGCGACTGGCACGATGAGCGACGTGGACAGGTTCGAGACCTCGACCGAGGAGGAGCGGGAGGCGGCGGTCACCGCTGCCGCCGGCGCCGTGCGCCGTGGCGAGCTGGTGGTCATCCCCACCGACACCGTCTACGGCATCGCCGCCGACGCGTTCGCCCACGACGCCGTGAAGAGCCTGCTGGCCGCCAAGGGACGCGGCCGGGAGATGCCGCCGCCGGTGCTCGTCTCGGCCGCCACCACCCTCGACGCGCTCGCCGAGGGCGTGCCGCCGTGGGCGCGGACCCTCGTCGAGGAGTTCTGGCCCGGCCCGCTCACGCTCGTGTGCCGCCAGCAGTCGTCCCTCATGTGGGACCTGGGGGAGGCCCGCGGCACCGTCGCGGTCCGCATGCCCGACGACGAGATCGCCCTCGCCGTGCTCGAGCGCACCGGACCGCTCGCGGTGAGCTCGGCCAACCTGACCGGCCGACCGGCCGCGACCGACGCCGACGCCGCGGAGGAGATGCTCGGCGACGCCGTCTCGGTCATCGTCGACGGGGGCGCCTCGCCGGGCAGCGAGGCCTCCACGATCATCGACGTCACCGTGCCCGAGGGCCGGGTCCTGCGCCTGGGCGCCCTGTCGCTCGACGTGCTCAACGCCGCGATCGCCGAGCACGGCGTGGTGCTCGCGGACGAGGGCTGACGGTGCGGGAGTACCTCCTCGTCTTCCTGGTCGCCCTGTCGGTGACCTACCTGCTCACCGTCCTGGCCCGCGAGTTCGCCCTGCGCACCGGTGCGGTGGCGCAGGTCCGCGACCGCGACGTGCACGCGGAGCCGATCCCCTACCTCGGCGGGCTGGCGATGCTCGGCGGGCTGTGCGCTGCCTATGTCGTCGCCCACGAGCTGCCCTTCCTCGGCCTGCGCAGCGAGGGCTTCGTGTTTAAGGACGCCGGCGCCGTGCTGCTGGCCGGGGCGCTGGTGTGCGCGGTCGGGGTCATCGACGACATCTTCGACCTCGACGCCCTGACCAAGCTGGGCGGGCAGGTCCTCGCCGCGGGTCTCCTGGTCGCGCTCGGGGTGCGGTTCTACTACTTCCCCGGGCCCGACGGCACCCAGTTCGCGCTCGACGACGCCCAGGGCGCCGTGCTGACCCTCGTCGTGGTGATCGGCACGATGAACGCCGTGAACTTCGTCGACGGCCTCGACGGGCTGGCCGCCGGCGTCGTCGGGATCGGCGCCGCGGCGTTCTTCGTCTACTGCTACACACTCGCGGACCAGAACAACCTCACGCTCGCGACCACCGGCGCCCTGCTGAGCGCGGCGCTGGCCGGGGCGTGCGCGGGCTTCCTGCCGCACAACTTCCACCCGGCACGCCTCTTCATGGGCGACTCCGGGTCGATGCTCATCGGCCTGGTCCTGTCCGCGAGCGCCCTGACGCTGACCGGGCAGTTCTTCGGCATGCCGACCACCGAGGGCAACAGCCTCTTCGTCACCGTCCTGCCGGTGCTGCTCCCCATCTCGCTGCTCATGGTCCCGATCGTCGACCTCGTGCTGGCCGTCGTACGCCGCACGCGCGCCGGCCGCTCGCCGATGAGCGCGGACAAGCAGCACCTCCACCACCGCCTGCTCGAGATCGGCCACTCCCAGCGGCGCGCGGTGCTCATCATGTGGCTGTGGGCCTTCACCCTCGCCGCGGGTGCGGTGATCGTGAGCCTGTCCACCAGCCCGTGGGTCTGGTGGAGCCTCGGCTCGATGCTGGCGCTCACGATCACCATGACGTTCGTGCTCCCCAAGCTGCACCGACCGCCCAAGACCGGCCTGGGCGACACCGGCCTGCCCGAGAACGCCTTGGTCGAGGGCCGCGCCGACGGTGAGCCCGACGGGTCGACCGAGGGGCCCGCCGAGGGACCGGACGGCCCCGACCGAGCGGCCACCGCGCCCGCCGGCGGCCCGGGGGACACCCTGCGCTGAGCGTCTGCCGACCCTCCGGCCGGGCTGTCCATGACCTCGTCATGACCTCTCGGCCGGGCCTCGGTTTCGAGCCGGGGAGGACTTTGTGATAGTTTTCACGAGCGATCACGCACCGACCGCCGAGCACAGACAGGCCGCCGCCATGACGACCGAGAGCAGCGCGACATACCGCCGCAGCAGCCTCGTGCCGGGCGTACGGGTCGTCGTCCGGGCGGCCGGGCTGACGGTCCTGGCGGGCGTCGTCATGACGTGCGCGGCCGCTGTCGTCCACGGCGCGGAGCCGGCTGCCGCCGCGGCCCTCGGTGCCGCCCTCGTGGCGCTCGTGGTGTCCTTCGGGACCCTCTCGCTGCACGTCGTGGCGAGCGCGATGCCGACCGCGTCCCTGCTGGTCGCCCTCGTCACCTACCTCACCCAGCTCGCGATCGTCATGCTGGTGTTCCTCGCCATCACGCGCGGGGACCTCTTCGGCACCACCGAGGCCCGGGGCTGGCTGGCGGCGTCCATGGTCGTCGCCACGCTCGTCTGGACGGCCGCCCACCTCGTGCTGACCGCCCGCGAGCGGGTGCCCTACTTCGACCTCCCGACCGGGGGTGAGTCATGACCACGACGACTGCTAAAGTCCGCAGCGCCATGGCCGAGTCCGGTGCCACTTCCTCCCAACCTCCGCGCAGCAGTGCTCCCAGCTACCTCGTGGCCGGGGTGCTGTTCTACGGCTTGGTCGGTTGGCTCCTGGACCAGTGGCTGGGCACCCGCTTCCTGGTGGCGGCGGGGGTCCTGCTCGGCGGCGTCCTTGGCACGTACATGATGGTCGTGCAGCTCCGCCGGCAGACAGCCGCGGAGATGGCGCACCAGGACCGCACGAGCAACACGACGAGCAAGACGAGCAACGAGGAGTCGGAGTGAGCATCACCCAGCCTGTCGCGGCCCAGCCCGTAGCAGCAGAGGGCGGTTCGGGCTTCCACGCCCCCGGCCCGGGGAGCTTCGAGCTGCCGCCCATCTTCGGCGACGTCACCAAGCCGATGCTGCTGCTGGCGCTGTCGGCGCTCCTGGTCTTCGGCTTCTTCTACCTCGCCACGCGCAACGCCTCCCTCGTGCCGGGCCGGCTGCAGTTCGCGGGCGAGATGGTCTACGGCTTCGTGCGCAACAACATGGCTCGCGACAACATCGGCAGCGAGCACTACATGAAGTTCGTGCCCTACCTCTTCACGCTGTTCACCTTCATCCTGGTGAACAACTACTACGGCGTGTTCCCGTTCCTGCAGTTCCCGAGCTTCTCGCGCATCGGCTTCATCGTGCCGCTGGCCCTGCTCAGCTGGGTCATCTACGTCGGTGCCGGCGTCTGGAAGCACGGCCCGCTCGGCTACCTCAAGCACGCCACGATGCCCGGCGGCGTGAAGGGCCCGATCCTGCTGCTGCTGGTGCCGCTGGAGTTCTTCTCCAACATCATCATCCGTCCGGTCACGCTCACGCTGCGACTCTTCGGCAACATGTTCGCCGGTCACCTGCTGCTCATCCTGTTCGCCACGGGCGGCGCGGCGCTGCTCGCGAGCGGCAACATCCTCTACGGCGCGGTCGGCCTGCTGTCCTTCGGACTCGGCATCGGCGTCAGCTTCCTGGAGATGCTGGTCATGTTCCTGCAGGCCTACGTCTTCACCCTGCTCTCCTCGATGTACATCGGCGAGGCCCTCGCCGACGAGCACTGAGGCTCCCCAACCCACAAGTTTCGCCAGAAAAGTCGGCACCACCACCGGTGCCGAACGACGAAAGGAAAAAGCCGTGGAAGGCTCCATCAACCTGGTCGGTCTCGGCCTGTCCGCCATCGGACCCGGCGTAGGCATCGGCCTGATCTTCGCCGCCTTCATCTCCGGTGTCGCCCGCCAGCCCGAGGCCCAGAGCCGTCTGCAGTCGATCGCCATCCTTGGCTTCGTCCTTGCCGAGGCGCTCTTCATCATCACTGTCGCGCTCGCGTTCGTCCTGCCTCTCTGACGACCGCTGCACCCCAGCTCTAGACCGTAGGAGTTCGACTCATGGACCACATCGTCCTGGCGGCGACGGAGGGTGAGACCCACAGCCCGGTGCTGCCGGTCTGGTCGGAGGTCATCCTCGCCCTGATCGTCTTCGCGATCCTCTTCGTGCTGTTGCGCAAGTTCGTCGTGCCCAGCTTCGAGAGGACCTTCGCGGAGCGCACTCAGGCGATCGAGGGCGGGCTCCACGCAGCGGAGTCCAAGCAGGCCGAGGCCGACGCCAAGCTCGCCGAGCTCGAGAAGCAGCTCGCCGACGCCCGGCACGAGGCCGCGCGCATCCGCGAGGAGGCGCGCGAGCAGGGGGCACAGATCATCGCGGAGATGCGGGAGCAGGCCCAGGCCGAGTCCACCCGCATCGTCGAGCATGGCAAGACGCAGATCGAGGCCGAGCGCCAGCAGGCGGTCACCTCCCTGCGGGCCGAGGTCGGCACCCTCGCGACCGGCCTCGCCGGTCGGATCGTGGGCGAGAGCCTCGACGACGAGGCTCGTCAGAGCCGCGTGGTCGACCGCTTCCTGTCCGAGATCGAGGCGCAGGGCAGCACCACGACGGGGAGCGTCAACTGATGATGCGAGGAGCGTCTGCCGACGCCTACGCCGCCACGGCCGGGTCCCTGACGGGCTCCGGCGACGCCGGTGCCGTCGGTCGGGACCTGTTCGGCGCGGCGGACCTCCTCCGCAGCGAGCCGTCCCTGCGGCGCGTCGCCACCGACGCGTCGATCCCGGCCGAGGCCAAGGCGGGGCTGCTCCGCGAGGTGCTGGCCGGCAAGGTCTCCGAGGCGGCGCTGATCGTGGTCACCACCGCGGTCGGCCAGCGGTGGACCTCCGGCCGTGACCTCGCCGACGCCCTCGAGCGTCTCGGCGTGGTCTCGGTCGCGCGGTCCGCGGGAGGCGACGCCGGTCGCCTCGAGGACGAGCTGTTCGCCTTCGGGCAGGTCCTGCAGGACAACCCGCCGCTGCGCGACGCGATCTCCGACCCGGCCCGCAGCCGCGACGACAAGGCGCGCCTGCTGGACACCCTGCTCGACGACAAGGTGCTCCCGGCGACGATCGCGCTCGTGCAGCAGTCGCTGTCCGGCAGCTACCGCACGGTCTCGGTCGCCCTGGCCGACTACCAGAAGGTGGCGGCGGACGTGCGCGGCGAGTCCGTGGCGACCGTCCGGGTCGCCCGGCCGCTCGCCGACAACGACCGCACGCGGCTCACCGACGCGCTCACGCGCGCCTACGGCCGCCAGATCCACCTCAACGTCGTCGTGGACCCCGACGTCATCGGCGGCATGCGCGTCGAGATCGGGGACGACGTCATCGACGGGACGGTGTCCAGCCGCCTCGACGACGCCCGACGCCGGCTCGCCGGCTGAGCCACGCGCACCATCCAGCACCACACTTTCGAGCAACTCCAGCGAACTCCAGCAGACCCAGGAACAGGTGAGATGAGATGACGGAGCTTTCCATCCGTCCGGACGAGATCCGGGACGCGCTCCAGCGCTTCGTGTCCGACTACAAGCCCGACGCGGCGACCACGGAAGAGGTCGGCACCGTCGCGGAGGCCGGCGACGGCATCGCCCGCGTGAGCGGCCTGCCCTCGGTCATGGCCAACGAGCTGCTCGAGTTCGAGGACGGCACGCTGGGCATCGCGCTCAACCTCGACACCCGCGAGATCGGTGTCGTCGTGCTCGGCGACTTCGACAAGATCGAGGAGGGCCAGCCGGTCCGCCGCACCGGCGAGATCCTCTCGGTGCCCGTCGGCGACGGCTACCTCGGTCGCGTCGTCGACCCGCTCGGCACCCCGATCGACGGGCTCGGCGAGGTCGAGACCTCCGGTCGTCGTCCGCTCGAGCTGCAGGCCGCGACCGTCATGGAGCGCAAGTCGGTCCACGAGCCGCTCGCGACCGGCATCAAGGCCATCGACGCGATGACCCCGATCGGCCGCGGCCAGCGCCAGCTCATCATCGGCGACCGCGCGACCGGCAAGACGACGATCGCCATCGACACGATCATCAACCAGAAGCAGAACTGGGAGACCGGCGACCCGGACAAGCAGGTCCGCTGCATCTACGTCGCCATCGGCCAGAAGGGCTCGACCATCGCCTCCGTGCGTGGCGCCCTCGAGAAGGCCGGCGCCCTGGAGTACACCACCATCGTGGCCTCCCCGGCGTCCGACTCCGCCGGCTTCAAGTACCTCGCCCCCTACACCGGCTCGGCCATCGGCCAGCACTGGATGTACGAGGGCAAGCACGTCCTCATCGTCTTCGACGACCTCACCAAGCAGGCCGAGGCCTACCGCGCCGTGTCGCTGCTGCTGCGTCGCCCGCCGGGCCGCGAGGCCTACCCCGGTGACGTGTTCTACCTGCACAGCCGGCTGCTCGAGCGCTGCGCGAAGCTGTCCGACGAGCTCGGCAAGGGCTCGATGACGGGTCTGCCCATCATCGAGACCAAGGCCAACGACGTCTCGGCGTTCATCCCGACCAACGTCATCTCGATCACCGACGGCCAGATCTTCCTGCAGTCCGACCTGTTCGCCGCCAACCAGCGCCCCGCCATCGACGTGGGTGTCTCGGTCTCGCGCGTGGGTGGCTCGGCGATGACCAAGGCGATGAAGGCCGTCACCGGCTCGCTCAAGGTCGACCTGGCGCAGTTCCGCGCGATGGAGGCGTTCGCCATGTTCGCCTCCGACCTCGACGCGGCCTCGCGCCAGCAGCTCGACCGCGGCCAGCGCCTGATGGCGCTGCTCAAGCAGCCGCAGTACTCGCCGTACCCGGTCGAGGAGATGACCGCCTCGCTGTGGCTCGGCACCACCGGCCGCCTCGACAAGGTCCCCACCGACGACGTGCTCCGCTTCGAGGCCGAGTTCCTCGACTACCTGCGGCGCTCGCACGAGGGCATCCTCGCCGGCATCCGGGAGACGCATAAGTTCGACGACGACGCCGACGCCGAGCTCGTGCGGGCCTACGACTCCTTCCTCGACCAGTTCGAGACTTCCGACGGCCAGAGCATCAAGGCCGGCAAGGAAGAGCACGTCGCCCTCGAGGACGAGGACGTCGAGCAGGAGCAGATCGTCAAGCAGAAGCGGAGCTGACGCAATGGCTCTCTCGGTACGCGAGTACCGCGCGCGGATCAAGTCGACGGAGTCGATGAAGAAGATCACGCGTGCCATGGAGCTCATTGCTGCGTCGCGGATCATCAAGGCACAGCAGCGGGCCCAGGCGGCCGCGCCGTACGCCCGCGAGCTGACGCGTGCGGTGTCGGCCGTGGCGACGTTCTCCAACGTCGACCACGCGCTGACCACCGAGCCGGAGGACCCCAAGCGGGCCGCCGTCCTCGTGGTCACCTCCGACCGCGGCCTCGCCGGTGCCTACTCCTCGAGCGTCATCAAGGAGGCCGAGCGCCTCGTCGAGAAGCTCAAGGGCGAGGGCAAGGACGTCGACCTCTACACCAGCGGTCGCAAGGGCGAGGCCTACTTCAAGTTCCGCCAGCGTCCCGTGGCGCAGGCATGGACGGGCTTCTCCGACCAGCCGACCTACGACGTCGCCGCGGAGATCGGCGCCACGCTGATCGCCGCCTTCCTCGCCGACGAGGACGAGGGCGACGCCGAGGCCAACCCGGTCGACGAGGTCCACGTGGTCTTCACGCGGTTCCGCTCGATGCTCAGCCAGGAGCCGACCGCCGTACGCCTGCTGCCGCTGGAGGTCGTCGAGGGCACCGAGCCGCCCGAGAAGGGTGACCTGCTGCCGCTCTACGAGTTCGAGCCGTCGCCGTCCGACGTCCTGGACTCCCTGCTGCCGCGCTACGTCCAGAGCCGCATCTTCTTCGCTCTCCTGCAGGCGGCCGCCTCCGAGCTGGCCGCCCGGCAGAAGGCGATGAAGTCCGCGACGGACAACGCCGACGAGCTCATCAAGAAGTACACCCGAATCGCCAACCAGGCCCGCCAGGCCGGCATCACCCAGGAAATCAGCGAGATCGTCGGTGGCGTCAACGCCCTCGCCGACGCCAACGCCGGTCAAGACTGAAGCGGAGAAGAGAGAAATGACTGCAACCGTCGAAGAGACCCGGACCTCCGGCACTGCCGGCTCGGTCGGTCGCATCACGCGCGTCATCGGCCCCGTCGTGGACATCGAGTTCCCGACCGACGCCATGCCGGCCATCTACAACGCCCTCAAGGTCGACCTGACCCTCAGCGGCGAGACGACGACCATCACCCTCGAGGTCGCCCAGCACATCGGTGACGGCATGGTCCGCGCCATCTCCATGAAGCCGACCGACGGCCTGGTCCGCGGCGCCCAGGTGACCGACACCGGTGAGTCCATCACCGTGCCGGTCGGTGACGCCACGCTCGGCAAGGTGTTCAACACCACCGGCGACTGCCTCAACCTCGCCGAGGGCGAGACGCTCGACGTCAAGGAGCGGTGGGGCATCCACCGCAAGGCACCGGCGTTCGACCAGCTCGAGGCCAAGACGCAGATGTTCGAGACCGGCATCAAGGTCATCGACCTGCTGACCCCCTACGTCCAAGGCGGCAAGATCGGCCTGTTCGGTGGCGCCGGCGTCGGCAAGACCGTGCTCATCCAGGAGATGATCGCCCGCGTCGCCAAGGACCACGGTGGTGTGTCGGTGTTCGCCGGTGTCGGCGAGCGCACCCGCGAGGGCAACGACCTCATCGTCGAGATGGAGGAGGCCGGCGTCATCGGCCAGACCGCCCTCGTGTTCGGCCAGATGGACGAGCCGCCGGGCACGCGCCTGCGGGTCGCGCTGTCGGCGCTGACGATGGCGGAGTACTTCCGCGACGTGCAGCAGCAGGACGTGCTGCTCTTCATCGACAACATCTTCCGCTTCACCCAGGCCGGGTCCGAGGTGTCCACGCTGCTGGGCCGCATGCCGTCCGCGGTGGGCTACCAGCCCAACCTCGCCGACGAGATGGGCCAGCTCCAGGAGCGCATCACCTCGACGCGTGGTCACTCGATCACCTCGATGCAGGCGATCTACGTGCCCGCCGACGACTACACCGACCCGGCCCCGGCCACGACGTTCGCGCACCTCGACGCGACGACCGAGCTGTCGCGCGAGATCGCCTCGCTCGGCATCTACCCGGCCGTGGACCCGCTGACCTCGACGTCGCGCATCCTCGACCCGCAGTACATCGGCGAGGAGCACTACCGCTGCGCCGTGCGGATCAAGCAGATCCTGCAGCGCAACAAGGAGCTCCAGGACATCATCGCCATCCTCGGTGTCGACGAGCTCAGCGAGGAGGACAAGATCATCGTCTCCCGCGCTCGTCGCATCCAGCGGTTCCTGTCGCAGAACACCTACGTCGCCAAGCAGTTCACCGGCATCGAGGGCTCGACCGTCCCGGTGGCCGACACCATCGAGGCGTTCAACAAGATCGCCGACGGTGAGTACGACCACGTGGCCGAGCAGGCCTTCTTCATGTGCGGCGGTCTCGAAGACGTCGAGCAGAAGTGGGCCGAGATCCAGAAGAGCCTCTGATGGCGGGCCCGTCCACCGACAAGGTGCTGCAGGTCGAGCTGGTCGCTGCCGACCGGCTCGTCTGGTCGGGCCAGGCGACCATGGTCATCGCCCGCACCACCGAGGGCGACGTCGGGATCCTGCCCAACCACGCGCCGCTGCTGTCCTCGATCATCGAGGGCGTCGTCGACGTGCAGACCGTGGAGGGCGAGACCTGGGTCGCGGCGGTCGACGCCGGCTTCTTGTCGGTGGCCGACAACCGCGTGTCCATCCTGTCCGAGCGGGCCGAGATGTCGCACGAGATCGACCTCGAGAAGGCGCGCCAGGACCTCGAGCGGGCCCAGTCCGCCGGGGGCAACGACGACGCGGCCGACGAGGCCGTCCGTCGTGCCGAGGCGCGCATCCGCGCCGTCGAACGGGCCTCCTGACGGGTCCTCCCGCACGACCGCTAGGGTGAGCGCACGGACCTCCGGGTCCGTGCGCTCGTCTGTTTCTCGGTCGCTGGTCGGACCGCCCGTCGGCGGTCGTTGGGAGGGTGGATGCCGGTCTGGGAATGGGTGCTCGACATCGTCGGGCTCTTCTTGTTCCTCGCCCTGCTCTACGGCATCTCGCTGATCGTCCGGCGCCGCCTGCTGGCCCGTCACGGCGGCACCTTCGAGCTCAGCTACCGGATGCGACCGGAGCACCCTGGTCGCGGGTGGCTGCTCGGCATCGGGCGCTACTCCGGGCAGTCGCTGGAGTGGTTCCGCATCTTCTCGCTGTCCCCGCGCCCCAAGCGGGTGTGGGCCCGCGACCTGCTGGAGTACTCCGGCCGACGGGCTCCCGAGGGCGCGGAGGAGATGTCGCTCTACGACGGGCACGTCGTCGCCTCGTGCCACTACGGCGGTGACCCGCTGGAGATCGCGATGAGCGAGGCGTCGCTCACCGGCTTCCAGTCCTGGCTCGAGTCAGGGCCGCCCGGGACGGACTGGAACCGGCGCTAGGCCGGACCGGTCGACCCGCCGACGCGCAGCTCTACGGCAAGCACGACGTCGGCCACGGGCTCACCGGCGATCCGGGCCAGGGCGGCGTGCGCCGTGGCGCGACCCTTGTCGGCGAGCGGCTGCACCACGGTGGTGAGGCTGAGGTCGAGCCACGGGGTGTCGACGCCGTCGAAGCCCGCGACACTGAGGTCGCCCGGCACGGACAGCCCGCGGCGCCGCGCCTCGAGGACCACACCGGCGGCCTGGACGTCGCTCTGGCAGACGATCGCGGTCACGTCGGGACCGGTGGCGAGGTAGTCCGACGCGAGCGACTGGGCCTCCGCGAGGTCGCTCGCGCAGGCGCCGACGACGTGGGCGTCGGGGAAGACCTGCCGCAGTCCCGCCTCCCGCTCCCGCTGCGGTCGGGACGCCTCCAGCGTCATCGTGGCGACCCGCCGGTGGCCGTGGTCGTGGAGGTGGGCGGCGAGGGCGGCCGACCCGCGCCGGTGGTCGATGTCGACGAAGGTCGTCCCGGGCCAGCACGGGCCCTCGACGACGATCAGCGGCACGTCGCGGGCCACCAGGTCGTCGTAGGCGTGCCAGGTCTCGCGCCCGCAGTTGTCGTAGATGACGGCGTCGAGGGGGAGGCGGGGGTGCGCGTCGTCGTCGGCCATCAGCAGCAGCCCCATGCCGGCCGCCCCGAGCACCTCCGACACGGCGTCGAGCATGGGCAGCGCCGCGGGGTCGCGGAACGCCGAGCTGAGCTGGCCGACGGCGATGCCGACCACGCCGCTGCGGCCTCGGCGCAGGTTGCTGGCCAAGGGATTGGGGCCGGCGTAGCCGAGCGACGACGCGGCGGCCAGGACCCGCTGGCGGGTCGCCTCGGAGACCGGCTTGTTGCCCGAGAACGCCAGGGACGCCGTCGACAGCGAGACGCCCGCCACCGCGGCGACGTCGGCCAGGGTCGGGGGGCGAAGTGGACCGGACACGCTCGGCAGGATAGCATCGAAACGATTCGATCGAAACGATTCGCCGTCGTCTCGGATCACGCTCGTCCAGACCCTGACCCACCCGCTCGAGGAGTGCCGTGCCCACCCTGACCGCCGCCCGCAACGCCGTGGGGATGACGTTCTTCCTCAACGGCCTGGTCTTCTCCAGCTGGGTCTCGCGGATCCCCGAGGTGCGGTCGAGCTTCGACCTCACCAACGGCCAGCTCGGCCTCCTGCTCCTCGCGATCGCGGTCGGGTCGGTCCTGGCCCTGCCGACCACCGGCGCGGCCATCAACGCGTGGGGCACGGAGCGGATCGTCCGGGTCGGGGCGGTCGCCGCCACGCTCGGCATGGCCATGGCGGCCCTCGGCCTGGGGCACGTGCTCCTGGTGACGGTGGTCGGGCTGTTCGTCTACGGCCTCGGCATCGGCGTGTGGGACGTCGCGATGAACGTCGAGGGCGCCGAGGTGGAGCGCGGGCTGGGCCGCACGATCATGCCGCGCTTCCACGCCGGCTTCAGCGGGGGCACCGTGGTCGGCGCGCTCCTCGGTGCGCTGCTCATCGAGCTGGACGTCCCGGCGGTGGTGCACCTGCTCGGCGTGGTGCTCGTCGCCATCGCGCTCGTGTGGCGCTCGTCGCCGGCGTTCCTGCCGGTGGAAACCGCGCACGAGGAGGAGCGGACGTCGGCGGCCCGCGCCTGGCTGGAGCCGCGCACGCTGCTGATCGGCGTGATGGTGCTGGCCCTGGCGATGACCGAGGGGACCGCCAACGACTGGCTCGCCGTCGCGCTCGTGGACGGCCACGACGTCTCGCACGCCGTGGGCGTGGCCGGGTTCGCCGTCTTCGTCCTCGCCATGACCGCTGGTCGGTTCGCGGGCACCGGCCTGATCGACCGCTTCGGGCGGGTCGCGGTGCTGTGGGGCACCATGGCGCTCGCCGGCGGGGGAGTGCTGCTCATCGTCTTTGCCGACCAGCCCGTCCTCGTCGTGACCGGCATCGTCCTGTGGGGCGTCGGTGCCTCGCTCGGCTTCCCGGTCGGCATGAGCGCCGCCGCCGACGACCCGGTCCGCGCCGCCGCGCGGGTCAGCGTCGTCTCCACCATCGGCTACGCCGCCTTCCTCGCCGGCCCGCCGTTCCTCGGGTTCGTCGGGGACGAGGTCGGCACCCTCAAGGCGCTGCTCGTGGTCGCCGTCCTGCTCATGCCGGCGGCCCTGGTCGTGCCCTCGGCGCGCGAGCGGCGCCCCGAGCGGTCCGAGCGCGTCTGAGCCGGGTCGGGGGACCGCTCAGCGCTCCCCGCCCGGCACCCACAGCACGTCGCCGGTGTCGCGGTTGGCGTGGCGGGCCAGGATGAAGAGCAGGTCCGAGAGCCGGTTGAGGTAGGTGATCGCGAGGACGTTCATCGTGTCCTCGTGCTCGGCCCAGGCCGCCCAGCCGGCCCGCTCCGCACGGCGTACGACGGTGCGCGCGACGTGCAGGTGGGCCGCGGCGACACTGCCGCCGTTGAGGATGAACGAGCGCAGCGCCGGCAGCTCCTCGTTGTAGTGGTCGCACCACCCCTCGAGCCGGTCGACGTAGTCCTGCTCGATGCGCAACGGCGGGTGCTCGGGGTTCGGGACCACCGGGGTGCAGAAGTCGGCACCCACGTCGAAGAGGTCGTTCTGCACGCGGGTGAGCACCGTGACCACGTCGTCCTCGAGCCCGCCGTGCGCCAGGGCGACCCCGATGTGGGCGTTGCCCTCGTCGACGCAGGCGTACACCTCGAGCCGTGGGTCGGTCTTCGAGGTCTCGCTCATGTCGCCGAGCCGGGTGCGTCCGGCATCACCGGTACGGGTGTAGATGCGCGTCAGGTTGACCATGTGCCGACCCTACTGGCCGGGACTCGCCGCAAAGGTGGTGCGTGCGGGCAGCCGAACGGGGTACAACAGCGTCCTAGGAGTGACAGCAGTCACGTGAGCGGCGTCGGGGGACGTCGGGGAGGGGCGCCCGATGGACATCATCTCGGATGGCCACACGCTCGTGCTGCAGGGCGACTTCGACGTGCGGAGCACGTGGGAGGTCCGCAACGCGATCTACGAGCGCATCGACGTGCTCGACGACGACGTGGTGATCGACATGACGGCGGTGTCCGCCATCGACGCCACCGCCCTCCGCCTGCTGGCCGTCGCCACCCGGCACGCCTGGCTCTCCGGCCACCACCTCACCGTCCGCAACCCCGGGCCGGCGGTGCGCCGGATGGCGCACCTGACCCGGCTGGCGCACGCCATCGAGGTGGAGCGCGTCGCCGCGACCGCCTGATCGGCGATCGCGGCTCCGCCCTCCCGGCCGTCCCGCTCAGCCGGCCGGCACCACCTCGATCGCGGAGATCTTGGCCTGGTTGACCACGGAGTCGAGGTCGACGTCGACCTTGCCGTCGGTGACCTGGACCGTGTAGGTCTTCACCGCCGCGGTCGCGGACCCGACGTCGGCGGCGATGTCGTAGTTGTCCAGCCGCAGCTGTCCCTCCACCGCGACGTCGAACGTACGCCGGCCGGTCCCGCCCGGGCCGCCGCCCGGGGCGCCGAAGTAGACCTCGGCGAAGTGCAGGCGGACCGTGTAGGAGCCGTTCTGCACCGGGATGTCGTAGTCGATCGACCCGGTCTCGGTGGAGTACTCCGACTGGTAGAGCACGTCGTCGGTGGTCCCGGCGATCGCCACGGCGTTGGTGAACGTCTTGCCGCCGGTGCCGTACTGCTGGGCGCCCCACGCGACGCCACCGGTGGTGACCGCCGGTCCGCCGGCGTTGATCCGGATCGCCGCCTGCGGCCGCGGCGGCGTGGTGACGCTCGCCGTGGCCGAGGGAGCCGACGCGTTCTGCGACGTGTCCACCGCGAGCACCCGGTAGGTCACCTGGGTGCCACCCGGTGCGGTCGTGTCGACCAGCGACAGCCCGGCGACGGGGGTCTGGTTGACCCTGGTCCAGGTGGTCGCCCCGGCGGCCTGCCGCTCGACCACGTAGCCCCCGAGGTCGGCGGCCGCGACGGCGTTCCAGGAGACCTGAACGTCGTTGCCCGAGACCGACGCCGAGACGCCCGTGGGCGCCGTGGCGGGGGCGGTGGTGTCCGCCGACGCCACGGGGGCGATGTTGGAGCGTCCGGACGTGAGGCCCGTCTCACACCCGCGACCGGTGACTGGGCGGTAACAACGGTCCTACTGTGTCGCCATGACCGAGACCGAGGACCGGCCCGAGGACCAGACGCAGCGGCGGGTCAAGGACCGGCCCTGGGTGATGCGCACCTATGCGGGCCACTCGACGGCCGAGGCGTCCAACGCGCTCTACCGCACCAACCTGGCCAAGGGCCAGACCGGCCTCAGCGTGGCGTTCGACCTGCCGACGCAGACCGGCTACGACCCCGACAGCCCGCTCAGCCGCGGCGAGGTCGGCAAGGTCGGCGTACCGGTGCCCCACCTCGGCGAGATGCGCAAGCTCTTCGCCGACATCCCGCTCACCGAGATGAACACCTCGATGACGATCAACGCCACGGCCATGTGGTTGCTGGCGATGTACCAGGTCGTGGCCGAGGAGCAGAACCCCGACCTCTCGCCCGACGAGGTCGCCCACCTGCTGGCCGGCACCACGCAGAACGACATCATCAAGGAGTACCTCTCCCGCGGCACGTACGTCTTCGGCCCGGAGCAGTCGCTGCGCCTGATCGGCGACCTGATCGCCTACACGGTGCACGAGATCCCGAAGTGGAACCCGATCAACATCTGCAGCTACCACCTGCAGGAGGCCGGCGCGACGCCCGTGCAGGAGCTGGCCTACGCCATGTGCACGGCGATCGCGGTGCTCGACCAGGTGCGGGGCTCGGGACAGGTCTCTCCCGACGACTTCGAGAAGGTCGTCGGACGCATCTCGTTCTTCGTCAACGCCGGCGTGCGCTTCGTCGAGGAGACCTGCAAGATGCGGGCCTTCGTCCAGCTGTGGGACGAGGTCACCCGCGAGCGCTACGGCGTCACCGACCCCAAGATGCGTCGCTTCCGCTACGGCGTGCAGGTGAACTCGCTCGGCCTGACCGAGGCCCAGCCGGAGAACAACGTGCAGCGCATCGTGCTGGAGATGCTCGGCGTCACGCTGTCCAAGGACGCGCGTGCCCGTGCGGTCCAGCTGCCCGCCTGGAACGAGGCGCTGGGCCTGCCGCGGCCGTGGGACCAGCAGTGGTCGCTGCGCTTCCAGCAGGTGCTGGCGTTCGAGTCCGACCTGCTCGAGCACGACGACATCTTCGCCGGCAGCCACGTCATCGAGGCCAAGGTCGCCGAGCTCGTCGAGGGTGCACGGGCCGAGATCGAGCGGGTGCAGGAGATGGGCGGCGCGATCGCCGCGGTGGAGTCCGGCTACATGAAGCAGAACCTCGTCTCCGCGCACGCCGCCCGCCGGGCGCGCATCGAGTCGGGCGAGGAGGTCGTCGTGGGCGTCAACCGGTTCCAGACGACCGAGCCCTCGCCCCTGACCGCGGACCTCGACGCCGCGATCCAGGCCGCCGACCCCGAGGCCGAGCGCGCCGCGCTCGCGAGCCTCGAGGCGTGGCGGGCGCAGCGCGACGACGCCGAGGTCGCCGCCGCGCTCACCGCCCTCGCCGAGGCCGCGAGGACCGACGCCAACCTCATGGGGCCGACGCTGGTCGCCGCCCGCGCCGGAGCGACCACGGGGGAGTGGGCCGGCGCCCTGCGCGAGGTGTTCGGCGAGTTCCGCGCCCCGACCGGCGTCTCCGGCGCCGTCGGCATGGGCGGTGGCTCGGGCGCGGCCGGGACGGAGCTCGCCGCCGTCCGGGAGCGGGTCCGGGCCACCGGCGAGGAGCTGGGCGGCCGGCTGCGCGTGCTCGTCGGCAAGCCGGGCCTCGACGGGCACTCCAACGGCGCCGAGCAGGTCGCCGTACGCGCCCGGGACGCCGGCTTCGAGGTGATCTACCAGGGCATCCGCCTCACGCCGGAGCAGATCGTGGCCGCCGCCGTGGCCGAGGACGTGCACGTGGTCGGCCTCTCGATCCTGTCGGGGTCGCACATGGAGCTGGTGCCCGACGTGCTCGACGGCCTCGCCGCCGCGGGCCTCGGCGACCTCCCGGTGGTCGTGGGCGGCATCATCCCGGCCTCGGACGCCACGGCACTGGTGGAGTGCGGGGTCGCCGCGGTCTACACGCCCAAGGACTTCGGGCTCACCGAGATCATGGGCGGCTTCGTCGACGTGATCCGCCGGGCCAACGGGCTGGACTGACCCTTCCCGGCCCCCGACGGCTGGCAGACTCACCGGCATGGCTACCCCTCCGGCTCCCTCTGCGCGGCGCGTGATCGTGGTCGGGGCCGGTGTGGTCGGCCTGTCGTGCGCGGTCCGACTGCTGGAGGCGGGACACCGCGTGGACGTGGTCGCCCGCGACCTGCCGCTCGAGACGACGTCGGCGGTGGCGGCCGCCCTCTGGTACCCCTACCGCGCGCTGCCCCAGGACCGCGTGACGGCCTGGTCCGCGACGACGTACGACGTCTTCGCGACGCTCGCGGCCGACGAGGCCACGGGCGTCCGGATGCTGACGGGCACCGAGGTGCTGAAGACGCCGCAGCCCGACCCGTGGTGGCGCGCGGCGGTGCCGTCGCTGGACCGCGAGACGTCGCTGCCGCCGGGGTACGCCG
Source organism: Nocardioides renjunii (assembly GCF_034661175.1). Taxonomy (NCBI): domain Bacteria; kingdom Bacillati; phylum Actinomycetota; class Actinomycetes; order Propionibacteriales; family Nocardioidaceae; genus Nocardioides; species Nocardioides renjunii. Next base: position 1,421,832 of record NZ_CP141058.1, read on the forward strand.
ACGGCTGGACGTTCGTGAGCCCCGTCGTCGACATGCCGCGCTACCTGCGCTGGCTGGTCGCGCGGGTGGAGGAGCTCGGCGGCACGCTGACCCGGATGAACCTGTCCGCGCTCCCCGACGACGGCAGCCTCGTCGTCAACGCGACCGGGCTGGGCGCCCGCCACTTCGGTGCCGACCCGACCGTGACTCCGGTGCGCGGCCAGGTGGTCGTGCTCGAGCAGGTCGGCCTCGACCGCTGGACGCTCGACAGCGGCGGCCTGACCTACGTCGTCCCGCGCACCGACGAGATCGTGGTCGGCGGCACCGACGTGGAGGGCGAGTGGAGCCGTACGCCCGACCCCGCCGTCGCGGAGGCGGTGCTGCACCGCGCGACGGCCCTGGTGCCCGTCCTCGAAGGGGCTCGGGTGCGTCGGCACAAGGTCGGCCTGCGACCGTCGCGCCCCGAGGTCAGGCTCGAGCGGGTGGGCGACGTGATCCACTGCTACGGGCACGGCGGAGCCGGCGTGACGCTGTCGTGGGGCTGCGCCGGGGACGTCGTGGAGCTCGCCGGTGGCTGACCTGCAGTGCGCCGCTCGTGTGCACGTCGCCCGGCACGGCGCCGGCACGACCGGCGAGAGCGAGCTGGTCAGCGACTCCGGCGGCTGGCTCAGCCCGGCCGGGCGGGACCAGTCCCGGGCCCTCGGCGAGCGGCTGGTCGCCGAGCGCATCGCCCGCGTGTGGAGCAGCCCGATGTCGCGCGCCGTCCAGACCGCCGAGATCGCCGCTGCCGTCCTGGGCGTCGACGTCGTCGTGCGCGAGGGGCTCCGCGAGCTGGGCGTGGGCCATGCCGCCGGCACGACCGGCGACCCGGACCCGTTCGCGGACACGTTCGCGGCGTGGCTGGACGGCGACCTCACCGCGCGGATCCCGGGCGCGGAGAGCGGCCACGAGGTGGTCGCTCGCTACGAGGCCGTGCTCCTGGAGATCGCGGACGAGCACCGCGGCGAGGCGGTGCTGGTGGTCAGCCACGGTGGGGTCATGCGCCTCGCGCTGCCCGCGCTGGCGCGCAACCTGACGCCTGGGCATGCGCGCGGCCTCCCGCTCGACAGCTGCGACGTGGTGGCGCTGGACGCCGATGCCGACGGCTGGCTCGTGCGGTCATGGGCCGACCGGCCGCTCGCCTGAGCACCGCGAGGTAAGCCTTCCCTAAGTCTCGGGTAGGGTCTCCGGCGTGGGGTCCAAGAGCGCGAAGAAGGCCGGCAAGGCCAAGGTCGCCAAGCTGCCCAAGAAGAAGTGCTGCGTGTCCTCCAAGAAGTGCAACCGGTGTCCGCTCCGGATGCTCAAGGAGGGCACCCTGCCCCCCGGCTACACGGTCAAGAAGCGCCGGCTGGTCAAGGTCGACGTGAAGAAGTCCGGAAAGGGCGACAAGGCCGCCTGAGCCCCCGTCACGTCAGCGCGAGCGCGACGACGAGGACCGCGAGCATCACGGCCAGCGCGATCCCCATCCGTACGGCCATGCCCTTGATCCACAGCGACATCAGCGTCTCCGTGCCGCCCCTGCGGTCGAGCGGCACGACCTCGACCACGGCGGAGCGGTTGATCGGCCCGTGGACGTGCGGGTACGTGTCGTCCCCGACCGCCTCCACCAGCACGTCGGCGTCGGTGAGCCGTGCGGGGTCGATGGTCAGCAGGACGAGTCGCTCGCCGAGGCCGCGGTAGTAGCGGTCGAAGACGCCCTGCACCTGGTCGCGCCGGCTGGCGTGGATGAACCCCTCCTCCTCGAGGCTCCGCCCGACCGTCGAGGTGGTGTAGGTCCCGGTCGCCAGCGTCCGCCGCCAGTCGGCCTCGGTCGCGATGTGGAAGATGCGCTCGGGCACGGACGCGGTCACCGTGGGAGGGTAGCGAGGAGCGCGGAAGATCCGCGTCACCGAGTGACCCGAATGTTCCGCGCTGATGCCTCGCGTCAGAAGAGCCGGTGCTCCGCGTCGTCCATGCCGCGCAGCGCGTCGTAGTCCACCAGGGCGCACGCGATGCCGCGGTCGGTGGCCAGCACGCGCGCCTGGGGCTTGATCTCCTGGGCGGCGAAGATGCCGCGGACCGAGCCCTTGCGAGTCAGCGCCGGGTCGCGGTTGAGCAGGTCGAGGTAGCGGGTGAGCTGCTCCACGCCGTCGATCTCCCCGCGCCTCTTGATCTCCACCGCGACCGAGAGGCCCTCGGCGTCACGGCACATGAGGTCGACCGGACCGATCGCGGTCATGTACTCGCGGCGGACGAGCGTGAGGCCGTCGGCCAGCGTCGCGGGGTGCTCGGCGAGCAGCTCCTGGAGGTGCTTCTCCACGCCGTCCTTCTGCAGGCCGGGGTCGACGCCGAGGTCGTGCGAGGTGTCGTGCAGCACCTCGTCGATGAGGATGCGCAAGGTGTCGTCGGACTTCGTCGCCGAGACCAGCCACTCGGCGCGGCCGTCCTCGGCGACGCCCTCGCGGACCGTGCAGGGCGGCGACATCCAGTTGAGCGGCTTGTAGGACCCGCCGTCGGAGTGGATGAGCACCGAGCCGTCCGACTTCAGCATCAGCACCCGGGTGGCGAGCGGGAGGTGGGCGGTCAGCCGACCTGCGTAGTCCACCTGGCAGCGCGCGACGACGATCCTCACGACGGGCGAATCTACAGGGATCGCGCGTCGCGCCACGCAGCGCTCCCGTCCGGCACCCGGCGCCCGCGGCGTGACGGTTCCCACACCCGCCAGCCGGCAAGCGCGTGGGAGCATGCGTGCCATGACTGACGTGCCTGCTCGCGAGTTCACCACCGTCGGAGTGATCGGCCTGGGCACCATGGGTGCGGGCATCGCCGAGGTGTTCGCCCGCAACGGCCACCGCGTCATCGGCGTCGAGGTCACCGACGCGGCCGTCGAGCGCGGCCGGCAGCACCTCGAGCACTCCACCGGGCGCGCGGTGAAGCGCGGCAAGATGACCGAGGAGCAGCAGGACGAGATCCTCGGGCGCATCACGCTCACCACCGAGATGAAGGACCTGGCCGTCGCCGACCTGGTCGTCGAGGCGGTCGTGGAGTCGCTCGAGGTCAAGAAGGCGATCTTCCGGACGCTGGACTCGATCGTCGACCCGGAGGCCGTGCTCGCCACCAACACCTCCTCGCTCAGCGTCACCGAGATCTCGACGGCCAACTCCCGGCCCGGTCGGGTCGTCGGCGTGCACTTCTTCAACCCCGCGCCCGTGCAGAACCTCGTCGAGGTCATCCGGACGGTCGTCACCGAGCCGCAGGTCCTCGCCGACGTGGTGGACCTGCTGCGCGACCTCGGGAAGAACCCGGTGGTCTGCGGCGACAAGGCGGGGTTCATCGCCAACACCCTGCTCTTCGGCTACCTCAACCACGCCGTCGCGATGTACGAGGGCAAGTACGCCTCGCGCGAGGACATCGACGCCGCCATGCGCTTCGGCTGCGGCTACCCCATGGGCCCGCTGGCGCTGCTGGACCTCATCGGCCTCGACACCGCCTACGAGATCCTCGACACGATGTACAAGCAGGGACGCGACCGGCTGCACGCGCCGGCTCCGCTCCTCAAGCAGTACGTCACCGCCGGCCTGCTGGGCCGCAAGTCGGGCCGTGGGTTCTACACCTACGAGGCTCCCGACAGCCCCGTCGTGGTGGCGGACGCGCACACCCCGAGCGAGGACGACAAGCCGCGGCTGCACCACGACATCCGGCTCGTCGGTGTCGTCGGCACCGGCACCATGGCCTCGGGCATCGTGGAGGTCTTCGCGAAGGCCGGCCACGACGTCGTGTTCACCGGCCGCGGTCAGGACAAGGTGGACGGCGTCGTCGCCGCGATCACCAGGAGCTTCGACAAGCAGATCCAGCGCGGGCGCGCCACCGAGGAGGAGAAGGCGGAGGTGCTCGGCCGGGTCCGCGGCACGACGTCGCTCGACGACCTGCGCGACGTCGACCTGGTCGTCGAGGCGATCGCCGAGGACCTCGCCGTGAAGACGACCCTGTTCGAGAACCTCGACGAGATCTGCAAGCCCGGCGCCATCCTGGCGACCACCACCTCGTCGCTGCCGATCATCTCGATGGCCCGGGTGACCAAGCGTCCCCAGCAGGTCATCGGCATGCACTTCTTCAATCCCGCAACGATCATGAAGCTGGTCGAGGTCGTCTCGACCGTCGCGACCGACGAGGCCGTCACCGAGACGGTGCTCGCGCTGTGCGAGAAGGTCGGCAAGGTGGCGGTGCGGTGCGGCGACCGGGCCGGGTTCATCGTCAACGCGCTGCTGTTCCCCTACCTCAACGACGCGGTCAAGATGCTCGAGGCGCACTACGCCACCGCCGACGACATCGACACCGCGATGAAGCAGGGATGCGCCCTCCCGATGGGCCCGTTCGAGCTGCTCGACGTCGTCGGCAACGACGTGTCGCTGGCGATCCAGCGCGAGCTCTACCTCGAGTTCCGCGAGCCCGGCTTCTCGCCGGCCCCGCTGCTGGAGCACCTGGTGACCGCCGGCTACCTCGGGCGCAAGACCGGGCGGGGCTTCCGCGACTACAGCGGCGCCCGCTGACCCGACCGGAGCGGGCCGACCGGCGCGGCCGGGTGCCGTACGGAGCGGGCCGCGTCAGTCGAGGCAGAACTCATTGCCCTCGGGATCGGTCATGACGATGTGGCCGGCCGACATGGGTGGGGCCGGCTCGTGCCGCTCGACCCGGGCGGCGCCGAGCGCCACGAGCCGCTCGCACTCGCCCTCGAGGGCCGCCATCCGCTCCTCGCCCTGCAGGCCGGGGGCGGCGCGGACGTCGAGGTGGACCCGGTTCTTGGCCGTCTTGCCCTCGGGCACGCGCTGGAAGAACAGCCGCGGGCCGTCGCCCTCGGGGTCCTCGGCGGCGGAGGCGGCGTTCCACTCCGACTCCGGCACTCCGTTGCCACGGAGGAAGTCGTGCCACGCCTCGAAGGGGTCCTGCCCCTCCTCGAGCTCGCGCCCGGGCGGCGGCGGGATGGAGTAGCCCATCGCGTCGGCCCAGAAGCGGGACAGCGCCTCGGGGTCGTGGGCGTCGAAGGTCACCTGGATGGTTCGGCTCATGGGAGGCATCCTGCTCCTCCCCACCGACACTGTCAGCCGTCAGCGACGGGCCTCAGCCGCCGTGCACCACCAGCGCGGCCAGCCGGGCGCGGGTGTTGATGTCGAGCTTGCGGTAGATGTGGGTGAGGTGGGCGTCGACGGTGCGCGGCGAGACGAAGAGCTCCTCGGCGATCTGGCGGCTGGTCAGCCCGTGAGCGACGCGGTCGGCCACCTGCCGCTCGGCGGGGGTCAGCGCGTCGAGCGCCGACGGGGGAGCCGAGGTCGGGCGGTTGAACACCGCGGTGACCAGCGGCGTGACGTCGGCGGCGAGGTCGTCGCCGGCGAGCCACTCCGAGGGCGCTCGGCTCGCGGGCACCACGTCGTAGTCGGCGGAGTAGCCCCAGCGCACCGCCATCCGCGGGGTCCGGAGCGCGAAGGCGGCGGCCGCGAGGGCGCGGGCCTCGGGCAGGTCGCGGGCGCGGGCCACGCCGGCCAGCCCGTCGAGCACGTCGGCGGCCCGCAGCGGCAGCCCCATGGAGCGGCAGCTCTCGAGGGCGGTGAGGTAGGTCGTGGTCGCCTGGTCGAGGTCGCCCAGCGCGACCAGCGCGCGCCCCAGCAGCAGCCGGGCGTCGACGCCGTCGCGGCCCAGGCGCGCGGAGTCGGCGAGCGCGACCACGTCGGCGGCCAGCCCGGCGGCCTGCCGCGCGTCACCGCGGACGAGGAGGTCGCGGCCGTCCTGGGCGAGCACCGGGAGCCGGACCGCCCACGGGAGGGTCTCGCGGACCACCTCGGAGGGCTGCCACGAGGGGTCGATGCCGCGCAGGAGCGTCTCGGCCAGCAGCCCGACCCGGTCCTCCGCGAGCTCGCGGGACTCCAGCACGACGGCGCGCGCGCCGGCGACCGCCTCCGCGATGCGCCCCTGCTCGAGCGCGATGCGGGCCAGGATGGTGCGTGCGGACAGGTCGATCCAGCGCTCGTCGCGGCTGGTGCGCGCCGGCATGGCGTCGCTCGCGGCCTGGGTCGCCTCGGCGAAGCGACCCTGCGAGGCGTAGACGTCGGCCAGGGTGCGGGTGGCCTGCCGGCTGATGGATCCCTCGGGGTCGAGGCTGATCGCACGCCGGGCCTCGGCCTCGGCGCTGACCATCTCGCCGGCGTCGAGGTGCATCTCGGCGCGGATCGACGCGGTCTTGGCGAGCTGCTCCTCCGGCCGCGGGGCCGCGGAGGAGTGCTGGTCCGCCCGGTCCAGGAGCCACAGCCCCTCGTAGGTGCCGCGCACCTCGGACGCGGCGATGCCGGCCCTACGGGCGACCTGCGCGCCGATCGCCGAGGGTCCGTCGCCGCTGGCCAGTGCGCCCTCGAGGATCTCGAGCGCCTCGCGGGTGCGCATGGAGGTGTAGAGGGAGGAGAAGATCCGGTTGGCCACCGAGTAGCCGTCGGCGCGCGTCTCGGGCCGGGCGCACGCGGTGAGCACCGCGTGCCGCATCGCGGGGAGGTCGCCCAGCCACGCGGCGTCGGCCGCGCCGTAGTTGTCGTGCTCGGGGGCGTGGTCCTGCGCCCACGCCAGGAGCCCGGCCTCGACGGCCGCCACGTCGTCGGTGCCGGCCAGCGCGCGGGCCCGCCCGCGGATGGGGGAGAGCATGTCGAAGCGACCGCCCTGGTCGACCTCGAGGAGGCTGCGCCGGACCAGGCCGCCGGCCAGCTCGGCCGCCTCGGGGACCGGGAGGTCGAGCACGCGGGCGAGCACCTCGAGGCCGACGGGGAAGTCGAGCACCCCGACGCGCCGCAGCGCCGTGGCGCTCGCGTCGTCGAGCAGGGCGTGCGCGGAGTCGACGGCCTGGTCGAGGCTGACGGTCGACATGGCGTTGCTCAACCCGACCAGGGCCGACTGCACGGCCACCTGCTCGATGAGGAGGGGCAGCCCGCCGGTGGCGGTCAGGAGGCGGCGTACCTCGTGCGCCTGTGCCGCGAGGTCGACCTGCTGCCCGCCGGCCGAGCGGATGCGGCGCAGGAAGAGCTCGACGGCCGGTCCCTCGAGCGGACCGCGCTGGTGGGGCACCGGCAGCGGGCCGACGCGGATGACGGACTCGTAGGGCTCGTCGGCCGTGGTGCGGGCGGTGATCACCACGCGGGCGTCGCTGGTGCTCTCCAGCACCGACTGCAGCACCGGCCCGGCGCCCGTCGCGTCGAGGTCGAGGCCGTCGAGGACGAGCAGGCACTCGCGGCCGTCCACGGCCCGCCCGAGCGCACCGGCGAGGGAGTCGCCCGGCGCCGTCTCGGCGTCGAGGCTCGCGAGCGCGGCGACGAGCACCTCGTCGATGCTGCGCAGGGCGCGGGCGTCGACCCAGGACGTGGTCGAGTCGGCGGCCACGTGGCGCACCACAAGGGTCTTGCCGCTGCCCGGCGGGCCCACCACGGTCACCCACCGCGACTCGAGCAGCGCCTCGCCCAGCGCTCGACGGACGTCGTCACGACCGAGACAGGGGGACAGCACGCGCTGAATGTATCGCTCCCGCAGGACAGTTACGTAGGACTACGGATGCCGCCGCGCACGCGATCGCGGGAGTCTTCTCGTACGCCGAGGGCGTCGGGACCGCACGAGGGGATGGCCCCGCAGCCCACCGGCCGCCTGTCGGAGCAGGCCGTACGTCGTCGGGGGTCGACGGGCGGCCTGCTCCTCCAGGTCCGGCGCCGCTGAGCGGTTGCCGCGGCTGCGTACGCTGGATGCATGGAACTCGTCCTCGTGCTGGTCGTCCTCGGCGGGTTGACGGCGGTCGCCGTCACGGCGGGGAAGACGGGCAAGAAGCGCGAGCTGGCGCGCGTCGAGGCCGAGGTGGCGCCCGTGAAGAGGCTCGCCGAGGAGGACGTCACCGCCCTCGGCGTCGAGCTCCAGGACCTCGACATCGACCTGGCCGGCGAGCCGCTGGACCCGGGCGCCAACGCCGACTACCAGCGCGCCCTCGACTCCTACGAGTCCGCCAAGGTCGCCGCCGCCGGGCTGACGAGGCCCGAGGACGTCAGGCACGTCACCGAGATCCTCGAGGACGGCCGCTACGCGATGGCGTGCGTCCGCGCGCGGGTGGCCGGACAGCCGCTCCCGACGCGCCGCCCGCCGTGCTTCTTCGACCCGCGCCACGGGCTGTCCGTCGCCGACGTCCCGTGGACGCCGCCGGGCGGCGCGTCGCGCGACGTCCCGGCGTGCGCGCTCGACGTGGAGCGGGTCCGCGCCGGCGCCGAGCCCGACATCCGCAAGGTCATGGTCGGCTCGCGGCGCGTGCCCTACTGGCAGGGCGGCCGGGCCTACCAGCCCTACGCCCAGGGCTACTTCGGCGGGTTCGGCCCGATGGACTGGATGTTCATGGGCATGCTCTTCGGCGGCGGCTTCGACGGCCTCGGTGAGGGCATCGGAGCCATCGGCGAGGGCATCGGCGACATGTTCGGCGGCATCGGCGACGGCATCGGCGACCTGTTCGACGGGTTCGACTTCTAGTCCGACCCCCGCCCGGGGCACGCTCGGACCGGCGCGGCGGCTCCCGCCGCCGTGACCGGGCGGACCGTGCGGGAGGATGGGCCGGTGAGCCTGCACCGCACCGAGCTCGGCCAGACGGGGTCGCGCGTCGTCTTCTGCCACGGCCTCTTCGGACAGGGGCGCAACTGGACGCAGATCGCCAAGGCGCTCAGCGCCGACCACCGCGTCCTGCTCCTCGACATGCCCAACCACGGGCGCTCGCCGTGGACGGAGACGTTCGACTACCTCGACCTCGCCGACATCGTCGCCGACGCGATCGGCGACGAGCCGGTCACGCTCGTCGGCCACTCGATGGGCGGGAAGATCGCGATGTGCCTCGCGCTGCGCCACCCGGAGCTGGTCGAGCGGCTGGTGGTCGTCGACGTCGCGCCGGTGGCGTACGCCAGTGGGCGGGAGTTCGTCGGCTACATCGAGACCATGCGGGGGATGGACGTCGCCTCGATCGAGCGGCGCGAGCAGGCCGAGGAGGCGCTGCGCGAGGCGGTGCCCAACCCGGTGGTGCGCAGCTTCCTGCTGCAGAACCTCAGGCGCACCGAGGACGGCTGGCGCTGGCAGGTCAACCTCGACCTCCTCGGCGAGCACATGGCGTCGCTGACCGGCTGGCCGGGCGAGGCGCTCGGCCCGGCGACGTACGACGGACCGGTGCTGTGGGTCGGTGGGGCGGGCTCGGACTACATCTCCGACGAGCACGCCGGCGAGATGGACCGACGGTTCCCGCGCAACCGCCGCGTCCTGGTGAAGGGCGCCGGGCACTGGGTGCACTCCGAGCAGCCGGAGGTCTTCCTCGAGGTGCTGCGCCGGTTCCTGGCCTGAGATCGGACCGAGGTCGGACTGAAGACCGGCCCGGCCGCCCGGACCTCAGGCCTTCTGCCGGGCCCGGTAGGCCGCGACGGCCTCGCGGTTGCCGCACGTGGTCGAGCAGTAGCGCCGGGAGCGGTTGCGCGAGAGGTCGAGCACGACGTCGTCGCAGTCGTCCGCGGCGCAGCGGTCGAGGCGCGACATCTCGTCGGCACGGATCACGTCGACCATGGCCATCGCCGTCTCGACGACGACACGCTCGTCGAGCGGTCGGTCGGGGCCCACGGCGTGCAGGTGCCAGTCCCAGCTGTCGTGGCGCTGGAGCTGGGGGAGTGCCCGGGCCTTCGCGAGCATGCCGTTGACGATGCCCGCGGCCTCGTCCCGCTCGGCCAGCAGCAGCTCCTTGAGCGCGGGGCGCAGCCGGCGCACGGCCGCCAGCTCGGCGGGCGTCGCGTCGTGCCGCCCGGTGTAGGACCACGAGGCGAGGAACGCCGAGAGGTCCTCGACCGACCCGAGCGGGTCGCCGGGCTCGTCGGTCGAGTTGACGAGGGCGACGGCCGCCTGGAGGGCCGCGTCCGTGTCATCCGTGAAAAGCATGTTGACACATTACACCGACCCGCCTACGGTCATGACCGTGACGGCTTTGACACATGACACCCGATCCTCCCGGACCGCCGCCGGCCTGCTCTTCGCCGTGGTGTCGGCGACGTCGTTCGGCATGTCCGGAGTCCTGGCCCGGGGCCTGCTCGACACCGGCTGGAGCGCGGGCGCCACCGTCGCCCTGCGGGTCGCCATCGCCGCCGCGGTGCTCGTCGTGCCGGGCGCCCTGGCGCTGCGCGGTCGCTGGCACCTGGTGCGCGACAACGCCGGCCTCATCGTGGTCTACGGCGTCGCGGCCGTCGCCGGGGCCCAGCTGTGCTACTTCTACGCCGTCACCTACATGCAGGTCAGCGTCGCGCTGCTCCTCGAGTACACCGCGCCAGTGGCCGTCGTGGTCTGGCTGTGGCTGCGCCACGGCCACCGTCCCTCGGGACTGACGCTGCTCGGGGCCGCGATCGCCGCGACGGGCCTGGTGCTCGTGCTCGACGTCGTCTCGGGCGCCGAGCTCAGCACGGCCGGGGTGCTGTGGGCCCTCGGCGCCATGGTGGGTGCGGCGACCTACTTCGTGATCTCGGCCGACGAGGACAACGGCCTGCCGGGCATCACCCTGGCCGCCGGCGGGCTGCTCGTCGGTGCGACGGTCCTGGTCGTCGCCGGGCTGGTGGGCGTGCTGCCCTTCGACGCCTCGACCGCCGACGCCGTCTACGACGGACGCGAGGTGGTGTGGTGGCTGCCCGTCGTCGCGCTCGGACTCGTGACGGCTGCGCTCGCCTACGTCACCGGCATCGCGGCCGGGCGCCGCCTGGGCAGCCGGCTCGCGTCGTTCGTCGCGCTCGGCGAGGTCCTCGCAGCGGTCGTCTTCGCCTGGCTGGTCCTGGGGGAGCTGCCCCGGGCGATCCAGATGGCCGGAGGCCTCCTGGTGCTGGCCGGCGTCGTGGTCGTCAAGCTGGGGGAGGGGCGCTCGCCGCTCGTGGTGGAGCCGGTGCCCGAGCGCGAGGTCAGTGGGCGTCCTGCCGCTTGAGGAACACCTCGCGGTGCAGCAGCAGCAGGGCGGCCGCGACGGGCACGGCCAGCAGCGCGCCGATGATGCCCATCAGCGAGCCGCCCACCAGCGCGGCGACCACGGTCACCGACCCCGGGATGTCGACCGACTTCTTCATGATGCGCGGGTAGATGAAGTAGGACTCGAGCTGCTGGTAGGCGAGGTAGTAGATGAGCGCCACCAGCGCGACCGTCGGTGAGACGGTGAGCGCGAGCAGCGTCATGATCGCGCCGGAGACGAATGCCCCGACGACCGGGATGAGCGAGAACAGCCCCACGACGAAGGCCAGCGCGAAGGCGTAGTCGCTCAGCCCGATGAGGAACGAGAACACGAGCGTGCTGAGCCCCGCGCACAGCGCGACGATGAACGCGCCGGCGACGTAGGCGCCGGTCGAGCGGATGATGCGGTCGCCCAGCTCGCTGACGCGGGGCCGCTTCGAGGCCGGCGCCAGGGAGTAGCCGGCGTGCTTGATGCTCGGCAGCGAGGCGAGGAAGTAGATCATCAGCACGATCACGATGAGGCTGTTGGTGAGCGCGGACAGCACCCGCAGGCCGAAGCCGAGCGCGCCGCCGAAGACGCGCTCGCCGAACCCGCCCTCCTCGATGTACTCGCGGGCGCGGGCGATGACGTCGTACCGGTCGTCGAGGCGCTGCACCTGGCGGTTGTCCTGGAGCTGGTCGAGCCAGCCGGGCGCGCTGCGCGTGATCGCCGCGATCTGCTCGCTGATCACCGGCGCGATCGCGAAGACGAACAGCGTCAGGACGGAGATCACCACGACGAGCACGAGCAGCACCGAGAGCCCGCGGCGGATCCCCCGGCGCATGAAGAACTCCACGACCGGGTTGAGCCCGATCGCGAGGAACATCGACATGACGAGCAGCACCAGCACCGAGGAGATGCTCAGCAGCTGCTGGCTGAGGAAGACGGCGACGAGGGCACCGAGCGCGCCGAAGAAGCCGATCTTGAACGGCGAGTGCCGCAGCAGGAGGGGCGGCGTCGTCGGCTCCGCCGGGGCGTACGGCGCGGGCGTCGCCTCGTCGACCACGAGGTCCGTGGCGTCGTCGATGCGCTCGGCGATGACCGCGGCCGACCGGACCGACTCGTCGGCGGCGTCCTCCGCAGCGTCGGCCGCCGCCTCGGCGCGGTCGGCGTGGTCGCTGACCTGCTCGACCGCCTCCGTGACCTGCTCGGTGACCTGCTCGGTGACCTGTTCCGTGACCTGCTCGGTGACCTGCACCGGGGCCTGCTCGCTGACGTGGTGGGGCACCCCGTCCGCCTCCGGCGCCGCGGCCCCGGCGTCCCGGGGGGCCACGGCTTCCCGGAGCCGGTCGCGCCAGGTCAGGACTCGTCCTCGCTGAATCCCGCGACGACGTCGTGCAGGGCTCCGAGCTGTGCGGTGATGGCGTCGCGGCGCTTGCTGACCCGGTCGACCTCCGCCCGGATGTTGGCGAGCTCGCGCTCGGCCTCGGCGACCCGGGTGGCACCGATGGAGTCGGCCTGCGACCGCGCGGACGCGACCACCTGCTCGGCCTCGCGGCGCGCCCGGCTCAGCAGGCCCTCCGCCTCGGACTGCGCCTGCTGGCGGTGGGCGTTGGCCTGGGCCGTCGCCTCGCGGGCACGCTGCTCGGCCGCGTTGGCGCGGTTCTCCGCCTCGGCGACGAGCCGCTGGGTCTCGGCGGTGGCATTGCTGTGGTGCTCGGCGGCCTCGCGGGCCAGCCGCTCCTTCTCCACCGCCAGGGTGCGGCGGGCCTCCTGCACCTCGCGGTCCGCGGCGGCGCGGGCCTGCTCGGCCTCGCGGGTCGCGGTGACCCGCATCTCGTTGGTCTCCTGCCGGGCGGCGAGGCGCAGCTGGTCGGCCTCGCGCTGGGCCGCGGCCAGCAGGTCCTCGGCCTCGGCCTTGGCGAGGTTGCGCTCGGTCTCGGCGTCGGTGACGAGGCGCGAGCGCATCTCGTCGAGCTCCTTGAGCTGCACCATGCGCATGTCGTCGGCCTCGCGGGACGCGTCGGCGCGGATGCTGTGGGCGTCGCGCTCGGCCCGCGTGCGGATCTCGTCGGCGTCGCGCTGGGCGGCCGAGCGCACGTCGGCGGCCTCGTCCTCGGCCATCTTGAGCATCGAGGTGGCCCGTCCGCCGAGGCCGGCGTAGGTCGGGTTGAGGTGCTCCTCGAGCTCGCTGCGCAGCTGCTGCATCTCCGACTCGAGGTCGATGACGCGCTGCTCGCTGCTGGCCAGGCTGGCGGCCAGGCCGGACTTCTCGGTCTGCAGCTGGCCGACGCGCTGGTCGACGGCAGCCTTGTCGTAGCCGCCGCGCCGGACGACCGGCAGCGGGGCCGCGGCGGGCGGCGGGACCGGGGCCGATGCGGGGGCGTCGACCGGGGCCGGGCGGGCCGCGGGCGGGGCGGACCGGGGGGCGGACCGGGGGGCGGACCGGGGGGCAGACCTCGGGGCGGACTGGGGGAGCGGCGGCGGGATGATCGGCGCCTTGCGGGTGGCCTCGGGCTCCGGCGACGGGGCCTGCTCGGGGGCGGCCGGCGGCTCCGGCGCCGCGGCCGCGGGAGCGTCCGGTCCGTCCTGGGGCGCGACGGGCAGCACCTGGGTCTCTTCGGCTGCGCCGTCGGCGGACTCCGGCTCGTCGAAGATGGACAGGCCCTTGTCGGAGCTCATGCGGGGCACCTCTCTCAGGTCGTGCGGACTGCGTCGGTGCCAGTGTCCCTGATGCCCGGACACAAACACACCCCGGCTCGCGGGCCCTCGCCGATCGGGGTGCGATCGTGACGTGGCGAGGGCGGGCCGGGGTGTGCGGGGGTGTGCCGAGACGTGCGTGCGGGGGGTACGCGGGCGGTGCTCAGACCCCGCGGAAGCGGTTGATCGCCGTCTCGTGCCGGGCGCGCATCTCGTGGTCGAGCACGCCGAGGCCCTCCTCGGGTGCCAGGCAGAGGACGCCGACCTTGCCCTGGTGGGCGTTCTGGTGGACGTCGAGGGAGGCCTGGCCGACCGCGGCGAGCGGGTAGGTGCGCGAGAGGGTCGGGTGGATCCTGCCCTTGGCGATGAGGCGGTTGGCCTCCCACGACTCGCGGTAGTTGGCGAAGTGGCTGGAGATGATGCGCTTGAGGTTCATCCACAGGTAGCGGTTGTCGTACTCGTGCATGTAGCCCGACGTCGAGGCGCAGGTGGTGATGGTGCCGCCCTTGCGGGTGACGAAGACCGACGCACCGAACGTCTCGCGGCCCGGGTGCTCGAAGACGATGTCGATGTCCTCGCCGCCGGTCAGCTCACGGATGCGTGCGCCGAACCGCTTCCACTCCTTCGGGTCCTGCTGGGTGCCCTCGTCGTTCCAGAACCGGTAGTCCTCCTCGGAGCGGTTGATGATGAGCTCCGCGCCCATGCTGCGGGCGATGGCGGCCTTCTCCTCGTTGGAGACCACGCACACCGGCGTCGCGCCGCCGTTGAGGGCGTACTGGGTCGCGAAGCCGCCGAGCCCGCCGGAGGCGCCCCAGATGAGGACGTTGTCGCCCTGCTTCATGTCGCCGCCGTTCTTGCTCACCAGCTGGCGGTACGCCGTGCAGTTGACGAGGCCGGGGGAGGCGGCCTCCTCCCACGTGAGGTGCTCGGGCTTGGGCATCAGCTGGTTGGCCTTGACCATCGCCACGTCGGCGAGGCCGCCGAAGTTGGTCTCGAAGCCCCAGATCCGCTGCTCGGTGTCGAGCATCGTGTCGTTGTGACCGTCGGGACCCTCGAGCTCGACCGAGAGGCAGTGCGCGACGACCCGGTCGCCGGGCTTCCAGCGGGTGACGCCGGGGCCGGTCTTGAGCACGACGCCGGACAGGTCGGAGCCGACGACGTGGTAGGGCAGGTCGTGGCGCTTGGTGAGCTCCGAGCTGCGGCCGTAGCGCTCGAGGAAGCCGAACGTGGAGACGGGCTCGAAGATCGAGGTCCACACCGTGTTGTAGTTGATGGCGGAGGCCATCACGGCGACGAAGGCCTCACCCGGGCCGAGCTCGGGGAGCGGGACCTCGTCGACGTGGAGCGACCTGCGCGGGTCCTTCTCCTTCGCCGTCAGGCCCTCGAACATGTCGACCTCGTCCTTCTTCACGAAGGCGGCGCGGTAGGACTCGGGGAGCTCCAGGGAGGCGAAGTCCTCCGTGGTGGCACTGCCGGACTGGATGGCGTCGAGGATGTTCTGCACGGCTGTCTCCTGGTGAGGCATCGGTGGCACGATCGGGGCAGCGTACCGGCGAGTAACCTTGCGCGGTCCGGGGTGTGAGATACGTCGCGTCGGTCGCCGGTCAGTGAGGTGAGGCGGCCGGCTCGACCAGCTCGACGAGCACCCCGCCGGCGTCCTTGGGGTGGACGAAGTTGACCCGGCTGCCCGCCGTGCCACGCCGCGGCGCGTCGTAGAGCAGGCGCAGCCCGCGCTCGCGCAGCACGGCGGCCGCGTGCTCCACGTCGTCGACCCGGAAGGCGAGCTGCTGCAGGCCCGGGCCGCTGCGGTCCAGGAACTTGGCGATGGTCGACTCCGGGGTCAGCGGCGCGAGGAGCTGCAGGCAGGAGCCGCTGGGGTTGGAGTCGGTGCCGCCGACGCCCACCATCGCCTCGCGCACGCCCTGCTCCTCGTTGACCTCCTCGTGCAGGACCTGCATGCCGTAGGTGTCGCGGTAGAACGCCAGGGCGACGTCGAGGTCGGGCACCGCGATGCCGACGTGGTCGATCGCCGTGAAGAGGTGCTGGACGTCGTCGGGCAGCGCGGGGGTGCTCATGGCAGCACATCGTGCACTCCGGGGCGGTGGCGCGCGAGGGGGTGTGACGTGTGCCTCACGGCGGCCGCCCGGCGCACCCTGCCGGAGGGGCCGGTGGCATGGGTATCGTCCGAGGAGGCCCCGGGGCAAGCACGCCCCGCCCGCTCGCTCGACCCCACGCTCGACCCCACGCTCGACCCCACTGCTCGACCGCACCCTGGAGGAAGCCCATGACCGGATCCGACGTCTCCGTCCTCGTCGCGGGGGCACGTACGCCGATCGGCCGCCTGCTCGGCGGCCTCAAGGACCAGACGGCCGCCGACCTCGGTGGTGTCGCGATCAAGGGCGCCCTCGAGAAGGCGGGCGTCACCGGTGACCAGGTCGACTACGTGATCATGGGCCAGGTCATCCAGGCCGGCGCCGGGCAGAACCCGGCCCGCACGGCCGCGGTCAAGGGCGGCATCCCGATGACGGTGCCGTCGATCACCATCAACAAGGTGTGCCTGTCCGGTCTCAACGCCATTGCGCTGGCCGACCAGCTCGTGCGCGCGGGCGAGTGCGACATCGTCGTCGCGGGCGGCATGGAGTCGATGACCAACGCGCCCCACTTCCTGCCCAAGTCGCGCGAGGGCGTGAAGTTCGGCGACGTCCAGCTCGTCGACTCGATGGCCTACGACGCGCTCTTCGACCAGTTCACCTCCCAGGCCATGGGCCTGCTCACCGAGGAGTGCAACGCGGCCGGCGCCAACCTCACCCGCGAGGAGCAGGACACCTTCGCCGCCTACTCCCACCAGAAGGCCGCCGTCGCCTGGAAGAACGGCGTCTTCGCCGACGAGGTGGTCCCCGTCGAGGTGCCTCAGCGCCGGGGCGAGCCGGTCGTGGTCAGCGAGGACGAGGGTGTGCGCGGCGACACCACCGTGGAGTCGCTCGCCAAGCTGCGCCCGGCCTTCAGCAAGGACGGCACCGTGACCGCGGGCTCCGCGTCGCAGATCTCCGACGGCGCCGCCGCCGTCGTCGTGATGAGCAAGGCCAGGGCCGAGGAGCTCGGCCTGACCTGGCTCGCCGAGATCGGCGCGCACGGCCAGGTCGCCGGTCCCGACTCGACCCTCCAGCTCCAGCCTGCGGCCGCGACGGCCAGGGCGTGCGAGAAGGAGGGCATCTCGCCGGCCGATCTCGACCTCGTCGAGTTCAACGAGGCCTTCGCCGCCGTGGGCATCTCCTCGGCCCGCGAGCTGGGCATCGAGGACGCCAAGGTCAACGTCAACGGCGGTGCGATCGCGCTGGGCCACCCGGTCGGCATGTCCGGCACCCGTGTCGTGCTGACCCTCGCGCTCGAGCTCAAGCGCCGCGGAGGCGGCGTCGGTGCCGCCGCGCTGTGCGGCGGTGGCGGCCAGGGCGACGCCCTGATCGTCCGCGTCCCCTCCTGATCGCGTGGGCGGGGCACGCGTGGGCGGACGGGGTGCCCCGGCGGTCCCCGACCTCGTCGCGCGTGCCCGTCAGGGCGACCCCGCCGCGGTCGCGCGACTGATCACGCTGGTCGAGGACGCCTCCCCGCTGCTGCGGGAGGTGATGTCGGCGCTGCGCGAGCACGTCGGCCGCGCGCACGTGCTGGGCATCACCGGGCCTCCCGGCGTCGGCAAGTCCACCTCGACCAACGCCCTCGTGGCCGGGATGCGCCGTGCCGGCCGGCGGGTGGGGGTGCTCGCCATCGACCCGTCGTCGCCGTTCTCCGGGGGAGCGCTGCTCGGTGACCGCGTGCGGATGGGCGACCACGCCCTCGACCGCGACGTCTTCATCCGCTCCATGGGTGCTCGCGGGCACCTGGGCGGGCTGGCCTGGTCGACGCCGCAGGCGGTGCGGGTGCTCGACGCCGCGGGCTGTGACGTGGTCGTCGTGGAGACGGTCGGCGTCGGGCAGAGCGAGGTCGAGGTCGCCGGCCTGGCCGACACCACCCTCGTGCTGGTGGCGCCCGGGATGGGCGATGGGATCCAGGCGGCCAAGGCCGGCATCCTGGAGATCGGTGACCTGTACGTCGTCAACAAGGCCGACCGCGACGGCGCCGACCGGACCCGCCGCGAGCTGCGGACGATGCTCTCGATGGCCGACCGGCCCGAGGGCGCGTGGCGACCGCCCGTGCTCCGGACCGTCGCCAGCACCGGCACGGGCATCGACGAGGTGCTGGCCGAGGTCGACCGGCACGCCGCCTGGCTCGCGGAGTCGGGCGGGCTCGCCCGTCGGCGTACGGCCCGGGCCCGCCGCGAGGTCGAGGCCATCGCGCTCGCCGCGCTCCGCGAGCGCTGGGGCGGGGCGGGTGGTCGGGGGGACCTCGACGGCCTGGCCGGCAGGGTGGCCGCCGGCGACGTCGACCCCTACGCGGCGGCCGACGAGCTCCTGGCTCAGGACTGAGCCGACAGCACCTCGCCGAGGTCCGCCGCGGCGCGGCGCGTCCACGCGTGGAGCAGGGGCGCGCTGACGCCCTCCGCGGTCACCGAGAGCAGGTGGTCGCCCGCCGCGTCGCCGGACACGCAGGCGATCACCGTGGTGCGCCCGTCCGCGCTGAGCTCGACGGCGTCGGGCACGGCACCGGGTGCGGATGCGGCCGGGGAGGCGTGCTCGGCGAAGAGGCTGCCGGTCACCTGGGCGGCCCGGACGAGGTCGGCCCGGCCCAGCCCGTGGATCGCCACCGGGGCGCCGCCGGCGGTGCACAGCACGGCCGACGTCGGGGTGTCGATGTCACGCAGCACCTCGACGAGCTGGTCCCACAGCTTCTGGACCCGGGCGGCCTGCTCGGACTCGCGGGAGCGGACCTGCTGGCGGCGCAGGTGCGAGGCACGCCCCGCCCATCCGGCGCCGAGCCGGCGGGAGGGAGAGGAGATGAGTTCGGCGGTCATGGTGAGCACGTCCCTTCCGAGTGACGAGGAGCGACGGAGCCCGAGTCGGCCGATCAGCGCTTGTGGATGTCTTGTGGATGTTTGTGCACGAACCGTAACCGCGGCCCTCTCGGCGCGCGGGTGATTTCGGCATAAACCATCCGGATTGACCGGAGACCCGTGCCGGACGGGCTCGACCGATCGGTCAGCCGATGCGCAGCGTGTGCCCGGTGATCCGGGAGGCGGCACTGCTGGCGAGGAAGAGCGCGGCGTCGGCGACCGCGTCGCCGACCCGCTGCTGCTGGGTGCGGACGAGCGTGCCCCCGGCGACCCGGCTGCCGCCGACGGGGGCCGACGGGGCGTACTGGCGGGGCAGGACGGTGCGGGGCGCCTGCGTGACGGAGTTGACCCGGACGCCGAGCCCGGCCCACTGCTCGCCCGCGCGGGCGGTCGTGTCGACGAGCTGGGCGTGCGCGGCCTCGGGGGTCGAGGACAGCTCCAGCCAGGCGCGTACGGCGCCGGTGTTGACGACGCACCCGCCGCCGAGCGCCGGGCTCTTGCTGAGCTTGAGCCGCAACCGGGTGGTGAGGAAGGTCGGCCCGAGCAGGCCCGAGCGGACCGCCTCGGCGATGAAGGCCTGCTCACCAGCGGGGAGGCCGAACGGCAGGTGGCACGACGCGGCGAGCACGAGCACGTCGATGTGGTCGACGAGCCCGACGAGGTTGTCGATCGAGTCCTGCCGGGCGAGGTTGACCGACTCGTAGTCGAAGGCCGACAGGTCGCTGTCGTAGAGGGAGCGCAGCATCATCGTGCCGGTGACCGTCACGGACGCACCTGAGGCGGCGAACGACGACGCGATGGTGTGGCCCTCGCCGCGCGTGCCGCCGACCACGAGGACCTGATAGCCCGTGAAGTCGTACGACCCCGATGTCGTCATGCCGTGGCGTCCCCTCCGTCGAGCTCCCGGCGCAAGTTCTACCACGCAGTAGGCGTGCCGAGATAGGCGAGCCGGTGCCCAGTTCGGCCACAGTCCGTCGGCCCCGCCTCAGCGGCGGGCCACACCGTCCCCAGCCGTCACTCCACCCTCACGGCGGGCTTCGCCGGAGCGTCCGGGACGGGGGCGACGCCCACCGCGCCGACGCCGCGGACCGCGGCGAAGGTCCACATCTTGTTGAGCACGAAGGACAGCGGCGTGACCAGGGCGATGACGATCAGCTGCGACCAGTAGAGCCGGCTGCGCAGCCCCGAGGAGTCGTCGAAGACGCTGCTGGGCAGGCTCATGGGCGAGCCGGGGTGCATCAGCGAGGTCAGCAGCGCCAGGCCGACGACCTGCCCGCCGAGGCCGACGACCAGGAACGGCCAGTACTCCGAGCGCCAGCTCGCCGCCCGGGTGCTCCGGAAGGTCCACGTGCGGTTGAGCTGGAAGTTGGCGAGGTTGGCGACGAGGAAGGCGAGCGTCGAGTACACGTGGTACCAGCGGAGGTTGTAGTCCGAGGAGCCGATCGCGACCACCGCGTCGTCGAAGTGGGGACCGAGCTTGCGCAGCACGATGAGCGTGAGCATGTTGACGACCACGCCGGTCGCTCCGACCGCGCCGAAGCGGGCCAGCAGCGTGAGGTTGCGCCGATGGCGCGTCAGCAGCGCTGCTCCCCGAGAGGCCATGTCGTCGAGGCTACCGACCCGTGCCCGCCGGGCTGGCGCTTCTCCCTAGACTTTGGCCCATGACGCAGCAGCCGTTCAGCCGCCCAGGTGCCATCGACCTCTCCGGGCTGGGCAAGCCCGCCCCGCAGGCCCCGCAGCCCGCGCCCCGAGGCGCCGCCCCGACCCAGCCCGGTACGCCGACCGGTGGCGGGTCGTCGTACACCGTGCTCGTCGACGAGCAGAGCTTCCAGGGCCTGCTCGAGCAGTCGATGACGGCGCCGGTCCTCCTGGCGTTCTACTCCCGCACCCGGATGCCGGAGAGCGGGCAGCTCGCCGACGACCTCGCCACGGTCGTCGAGGAGCACGAGGGCCGCTACCTGCTCGGGCTGGTCGACATCGACGCGGTGCCGCAGATCGCGCAGGCGATGCAGATCCCGTCCATCCCGCTCGTGGTGGCCGTCGTGGACGGCCGGCCCATGCCGCTGCTGCAGGACGCGCTCCCGATCGCCGAGCTGCGCACGGCCCTGACCCAGGTCGGCCAGCAGCTCACCGCGCAGGGCGTCACCGGCCGGCACCAGCCGCGCTCGGTCGCGGCTCCCGCAGCCGAGGGTGATGAGGAGGCGGTGGACCCGCGCTACGCGCCCGCCCAGGACGCGCTCGCCGAGGGCGACATCGACCGCGCGGTCGCGGAGTACCAGAAGCTCGTGGACGCCAACCCGGCCGACGTCGAGGCGGCCGGCGGCCTCGCGATCGCCAAGGTCATGCAGCGCACCCAGGGCGTCGACCTCGCCCAGGCGCGCTCGGCCGCGGCCGACAACCCCGACGACGTCGACGCGCAGACGCTGGTGGCCGACCTCGACATGCTCGGCGGGCACGTCGAGGACGCCTTCACCCGGCTGGTCAACCTCGTCGCCCGCACCGCGGACCCCGAGCGGTCGAAGGCGCGCGACCACCTGCTCGGCCTGTTCGCCGCGGTCGGCAACGACGACCCGCGCGTGCTCGCGGGTCGACGCAACCTGGCCTCAGCGCTCTTCTGAGGGCCGCTTCTCGAGGATGGAGCGGCCGGCCTCGAGACGGGCGACCGGCACCCGGAACGGCGAGCACGAGACGTAGTTGAGCCCGATGCGGTCGAAGAAGTGCACCGACAGCGGGTCACCGCCGTGCTCGCCGCACACGCCGACCTTGAGGTCGGGCCGGGTCTCGCGGCCCTTCGCCGTTCCCATCTCGACCATGCCGCCGACGCCGCGCTGGTCCAGCGACTCGAACGGCGAGACGTCGAAGATCCCGTGCTCGAAGTAGCGCGAGAAGAACGACGACTCGACGTCGTCGCGGGAGAAGCCCCACGCCATCTGGGTGAGGTCGTTGGTGCCGAAGGAGAAGAAGTCGGCGGCCTTGGCGATCCGGTCGGCGAGGAACGCGGCCCGGGGAAGCTCGATCATCGTGCCGATCGAGATGTCGAGCGCGACGCCCTTGGCCTCCTCGACCTCGGCGATGACCTCCTCGATCTCGTGGCGGACGATCTCCAGCTCTCGCACGCTCGCCACCAGCGGCACCATGATCTCCGGGCGCGGCGTGCCGTGGGCGGCCATGCGGTCCGCCGCCGCCTCGGCGATCGCGCGGGCCTGCATCCGGAACAGGCCGGGGATCTGGATGCCGAGGCGCACGCCGCGCAGGCCCAGCATCGGGTTCTGCTCGTGGAGGCGCCGGACGTGCTTGAGGAGCGCTGCGTCGTGCTCGTCGACCGTGCCCCGCTCCTCGGCCAGCGCCACCTCGACGCTCAGCTCGGTGAGGTCGGGCAGGAACTCGTGCAGCGGCGGGTCGAGCAGCCGGATGGTGACCGGCAGGCCGTCCATGGCCTCGAGGATCTCGGTGAAGTCCTGGCGCTGCAGGGGGAGCAGCTCGGTGAGCGCGGCCTCCACGCCGGCCTCGTCCTCGGCGACGATGAGCTTCTCGACCAGCTCGCGGCGCTCGCCGAGGAACATGTGCTCGGTGCGGCACAGCCCGATGCCCTGGGCTCCGAAGCGCCGGGCGCGGGCGGCGTCGTCGGGGGTGTCGGCGTTGGTGCGGATCCGCAGCCGGCGGGCGCCGTCGGCGTGGGCCATGATCCGCGCCACGGCGTGCGCGAGGTCGTCGTCGAGCTTCTCGCCCTCGAAGTGGCGCACGACGACCGAGTCGGCGACGGGGACGGCGCCGGCGAACACCTCGCCGGTGGTGCCGTCGATCGAGATGACGTCACCCTCGCTGACGGTCTCTCCGTCGCGGACGGTGAACTGCTTGGCCTTGGTGTCGACGTCGAGGGACTCTGCGCCGCACACGCACGTACGCCCCATGCCGCGCGCCACGACGGCCGCGTGCGAGGTCTTGCCGCCGCGGCTGGTGAGGATGCCCTGCGCTGCGACCATGCCGCGCAGGTCGTCGGGGTTGGTCTCCTTGCGGACGAGGATGACGTCCTCGCCGCGCTCGGCCCACGCGACCGCGGTGTCGGAGTCGAAGACGGCCTTGCCGACGGCGGCGCCGGGGGAGGCGTTCATGCCCTTCGCGAGCAGCGTGCGCTCGGCCTCGGCGTCGAAGCGGGGGAACATCAGCTGGGCGAGCTGGTCGCCGGTGACCCGCAGCACCGCCTCGTCCATCTGGATCAGGCCCTCGTCGACCATGTGGATCGCGATCCGGAACGCGGCCTCGGGCGTGCGCTTGCCGACGCGGGTCTGGAGCATCCACAGCTTGCCGCGCTCGACGGTGAACTCGATGTCGCACATGTCGCGGTAGTGGCGCTCGAGCCGCGTCATGATCTCCAGCAGGTCGTCGTGCGACTGCCGGTCGATCTCAGCCATGTCGGCCAGGGAGACGGTGTTGCGGATCCCGGCCACGACGTCCTCGCCCTGCGCGTTCTGCAGGTAGTCGCCGTACTCGCCCTGCGCGCCGCTGGCCGGGTCACGGGTGAAGGCGACGCCGGAGCCGGAGTCCATGCCGAAGTTGCCGAAGACCATCGCCTGCACGTTGACCGCCGTGCCGAGGTCCTCCGGGATCCGCTCCTGGCGGCGGTAGAGCCGGGCGCGGTCGGTGTTCCACGAGTCGAAGACGGCGCGGATGGCGAGGTCCATCTGCTCGCGCGGGTCCTGGGGGAAGTCGCGGCCCGTGTCCTCGGCGATGATCGCCTTGAAGGCCTCGACCACGCCACGCAGGTCGTCGGCGTCGAGGTCGAGGTCGGACTCGGTGCCCTTGGCCTTCTTCACCTCGTCGAGCGCGTCGGAGAACCGCTCGCCGTCCACGTGCAGGACGGTGCCGCCGAACATCTGCAGCAGTCGGCGGTAGGAGTCCAGCGCGAACCGCTCGGACTCGCTGCGGGCCGCCAGGCCGCCGACGGAGACGTCGTTGAGCCCGACGTTGAGCACCGTCTCCATCATCCCGGGCATCGAGAACTTCGCGCCGGAGCGCACCGAGACCAGCAGCGGGTCCTCCGCGTCGCCGAGCTTCTTGCCCATCGCCTCCTCGAGCGCGGCCAGGTGCTTGCTGACCTCGTCCGCGAGGCCCTCGGGCTCATCGCCCTCGCCCGTCTCCTTCAGGGCGAGGTAGGCCCGGCAGGTCTCGGTCGAGATCGTGAAGCCCGGCGGCACCGGGAGGCCGAGGCGCGTCATCTCGGCGAGGTTGGCTCCCTTGCCGCCCAGGAGGTCCTTCTGGTCCTTGCTTCCCTCTGCGAACTCGTAGACCCAGGTCATGCAAGGCATCCTGCCTCAGCGACCGGACTCCGTATACGGCTGAGCGCCGGACACGGCCGCGCGGACGCGGCGGGCCGTGAAGTCGGCGGCGAGCTCGTCGACCTCGTCGAGGGTGCAGAACCGCACGTCGCGGATCTCGCGCTCCTGCATCACCACGTCCGCGAGGACGGTGGGCTCGTGCGTGCCCCCGTCGAAGACCAGGCAGACCGCGTCGTCCCAGCCGCCCCACGGGGGCAGCCAGTCGGTGAGCACGAGGTCGCCGGGCTCGATGACGAGGCCGAGCTCCTCCTCGACCTCGCGCTGCACGGCCAGCCGGGGCGACTCGCCGACCTCCACGACCCCGCCGGGCAGGTCCCAGTCCCGCTTGTAGGTCAGCTGGCACAGCAGGACCCGGCCCTCGGGATCGCGCGCGAGCATCTGCGAGATGGCGCGCTTGCGGGGCAGGAACGAGTTGAGCAGCGACCGGAACCCCTCCGGCTGGTCCACCGGCTGGTCGTCGCGCACCCGGGCGTACACGACGCGGTCGGCGACCTCGCCGTCCACGGTGAGCCCGCGGCTCACGCCTTCCTTGAGCAGGCCCGCCCACGTCGCCGCGCGCTGCGCGCCGCGGTCGTCGAGCGGCACCAGCGCCTCGACGCGGCTGTGCTCGACGAGTGCCGTCGCGACCTCGCGACGCAGCGCGTCGACCGTCGGCTCGCCCTGCCACTGGATCCGGGCCACGCCCTCGGCCACGGTCGTCACGTCGATCAGGTCACCCACCCGGCCACCCTAACGAGAGGTGGGTCGGGGGCCGTGTCCCCGCCTGTCCGTCCGACGATCAGGCGTCCCGGCGGAACCACACCGTGGCGAGCGGCGGCACCACGATGTCGGCGTACGCCGGCTGGCCGAGGTGGTCGCCCGCGGTGGCGGTGATCGAGCCGAGGTTGCCCACGCCGGAGCCGTGGTAGACCTCCGCGTCGGTGTTGAGGACCTCCGACCACGTGCCCTCCGACGGGAGGCCGAGGCGGTAGCCCTCGTGCGGGGTGCCGGCGAAGTTGGCCACGCAGACCAGGTCGGGGTGGCCGGGTGCCTTCCGCACGAACGAGAAGACGTTGCGGCCCGCGTCGTTGGCGTCGATCCACGCGAAGCCGGCGGGGTCGCTGTCGCGGCCCCAGAGGGCCCCGGACGCGGCGTAGGCGGCGTTCATGTCGCGCACCATGGCGTGGACGCCGGCGTGCTCGGGGTGCTCGAGCAGCCACCAGTCCAGCTCGCGGCTCTCGGCCCACTCGGACTCCTGGCCGAACTCGCAGCCCATGAACAGCAGCTGCTTGCCGGGGTGGGCCCACATGTAGGCGAGGTAGGCCCGCAGGTTGGCCAGCTGCTTCCAGCGGTCCCCGGGCATCTTGCGCAGCAGCGAGCCCTTGCCGTGCACGACCTCGTCGTGGCTGATGGGCAGGACGTAGTTCTCCGCGTAGGCGTAGACGAGGGAGAACGTCATCGCGCCGTGGTGGTGGCTGCGGTAGAGCGGGTCCTTGGCGACGTAGTCGAGCGAGTCGTGCATCCAGCCCATGTTCCACTTGAAGCCGAACCCGAGGCCGCCCTGGCTGGTCGGCCCGGTGACGCCCGGCCACGCCGTGGACTCCTCGGCGATGGTGACGATGCCGGGCACCCGCTTGTAGACCGTGGCGTTCATCTCCTGCAGGAACTGCACGGCCTCGAGGTTCTCCCGCCCGCCGTGCTTGTTGGGCGACCACTCGCCGTCCTCGCGGGCGTAGTCGAGGTAGAGCATCGAGGCGACGCCGTCCACGCGGAGGCCGTCGGCGTGGTACTCCTCGAGCCAGAACACCGCGTTGGCGTAGAGGAAGTTGCGGACCTCGTTGCGCCCGAAGTTGAAGATGTGGGAGCCCCACTCCTTGTGCCAGCCACGCTGGGGGTTGGGGTCCTCGTAGAGCGGCGTCCCGTCGAAGCGGGCCAGCGCCCACTCGTCGGTGGCGAAGTGGCCGGGCACCCAGTCGAGGATGACGCCGACGCCGGCCTGGTGGAGCCGGTCGATGAGGCGCTTGAGCCCGTCGGGGTCGCCGAAGCGCGAGTCCGCGGCGAAGTAGGAGGTGACGTGGTAGCCCCACGAGCCGCCGAACGGGTGCTGCATCACCGGCATGAGCTCCACGTGCGTGAAGCCGAGGTCGGAGACGTACGGCACCAGCGCGTCGGCGATCTCGTCCCACGAGTAGAGCTCGCCGGAGTAGTGCTTGCGCCACGAGGCGAGGTGCACCTCGTAGACCGACATGGCCTCCTCGACCGGCTTCTTGCCGCGCCGGGCCTCGAGCCACGCGTCGTCGCCCCACTCGTGCTCGGAGCGCCACACGATCGACGCCGAGCTCGGCGGCTTCTCGGCGAACTGGGCGAGCGGGTCGGCCCGGTCGCCCCACTGCCCGTCGGCGCCGCGCAGGCGGTACTTGTACTGCGCGCCCACCCCGACGCCGTCGACGTGGACGTGCCACACGCCCGAGCCGTCGAGCTTCGTCATGGGGTGCGCCGAGCCGTCCCAGCCGGCCCACTCGCCGGCGACCTGGACCTCGAGCGCGTTGGGGGCCCAGACACGGAACGACGTGCCCACGTCGGTGACCTGGGCGCCGAGGACGGTCCACAGCTCCTCGTGCCGCCCCTCGCCGATGAGGTGCAGGTCGAGCTCGCCGGGGGCGTGCGCGACGACGTCCTTGCTGGCGGTCGTCGTCGGGCTCGTCTTCGGGCTCTTCTTCGGGGTCTCGGTCACTTGGCTTCTCCCAGCGCTGCCAGCGGGATGGAGATCCATCCCGGTCGGTTGCGTGCTTCGTAGACGGCCTCGTAGACGACCTTGTCGGCGAGGTAGGCGTCGAGGAGCGTCGACGCCGCAGCGCCCAGCTCCTCGCCGCGCTCCGCGGTGTAGGCGTCGAGGAAGGCGGCACGGTTGCGTGCCGACCACTCCGCTGCCCGGTAGTCGCGCTGGTCGGCCTCGGCGCCGGGCTCGAGCCCGCCGCCGGTGAGGGCCACCACGCGCGGGGCGTAGTCGAAGGACCGGATCATCCCGGCGACGTCGCGCCACACCGAGTCGGGCCTGAGCCGCTCGGCGAGCGGCTTGGCGGGCTCGCCCTCGAAGTCGACGATCTTCCAGCCGCGCGCGGTGCGCAGCGTCTGGCCGAGGTGCAGGTCGCCGTGGACCTGCTGGACCTCGATGGCGTCGAGCTCGCGGAGGCGGCCGAAGGTCTCGCGCAGCCCGGTCGCGAAGGGCGCGAGGTCGGGTACGACGTCGAGCGCGGCGTCGAGGCGACCCTCCATCGCCGCGGCCAGGTCACTGACCGCCGCGGCGTCGCGGTGCTCGACCGGGAAGTGCTGCGCGAGGTCGGCGTGCACCTCCGCGAGTGCCGTGCCCAGGCGGGCCGCCTCACCGGCGAAGTCGCCGCCGACCTCGTCGGCGTGCAGGTCGGCCTCGGCGAACAGGTTGCGGACGCTGGCGAGGGCGAGGTCCCAGCCGTCGCTCGCCGTGCGCAGGAACTGCTGCAGCATCGCGAGCTGGATGGTGGTGTTGGTCTCCTCGTCGACGAGGTCCAACCAGCCGTAGAGGGAGGCGACGTGGGTGGAGCCGGCCTCGGTGAGGACCTGGTGGATCGCGATGTCGGGGTTGACGCCGGGCGTGACCTTGCGGAACACCTTCATCAGCGCGTCCTCGCCGAACGCCACCGAGGAGTTGGACTGCTCGCCGGAGAAGAGCGTCGAGTGGGCCTCGAGGTCGAGGTCGTGCCCGGGCAGGCTGTGGAAGTCGAGCACGCCGCGGGCCGTGCTCGTCGGGGGAGCGGCGAAGGCGCGCAGCCACAGCGCCATGGCCTGCTTGTCGTGCAGCGCGTCGTAGACGTGGACGTGGCCGAAGTCCGCGTCGTCCCACTCGCCGACCTGCGCGTGCTCGAGCCGCTCCTGCGGCTCGGAGTAGTAGGCCAGCGGCAGCTGGTAGAGCTCGGTGTCCCCGGCGGACCCGGCGTCGTCGCCCGCCGCGTCGTCCGACGGGGGCGAGGAGTACGTCACCTCGGCCAGCTCGATGGCGACCCGCAGCCCCTCGGGGGCGTCGGGCAGCTCACCCACGCGGCGCGTGCCGGTCAGCGACCAGTCGCGTCCCTTGCCGCCGAACCAGCGGGCCTCGGCGATCCAGTCCTGCAGTGCGTCGTTCATGATCCCTCCACACCCGAGGTCGTCGGCTCGGTCAGCCTGAGCCACAGGAAGCCGTAGCCACCCAGCGTCAGCAGGTAGGACAGCTCGCCGATGGCGGGGAACGGGACCCCGCCGAGCAGCTCGATCGGGACCATGCCCTCCCAGTGGCGCAGGTCGAGCTCGACGGGCTGGGGGAAGCGGGAGAGGTTGTTGACGCAGAGGATCACGTCGCGACCGTTGGGCCCGTCGTGCTCGCGGATGTAGGACAGCACGCTCGGGTTGGAGCCGCCGAGGTCGACGAAGTCGCCGAGCCCGAAGGCCGGGTGGCGGCGCCGCGCGTGCACGAGCCGGCGGGTCCAGTGCAGCAGCGAGGACGTGTTCTCCAGCTGCGCCTCGACGTTGACCGACTGGTAGCCGTAGACCGGGTCCTGGATCGCCGGCAGGTGGAGCTTGCCGGGCGTGGCGGAGGAGAAGCCCGCGTTGCGGTCGGGCGTCCACTGCATCGGCGTACGCACGCCGTCGCGGTCACCGAGCCAGATGTTGTCGCCCATCCCGATCTCGTCGCCGTAGTAGAGGACCGGCGAGCCGGGCAGGGACAGCAGGAGCGCGGTGAAGAGCTCCATCCGGTTGACGTCGTTGTCGAGCAGCGGCGCGAGGCGGCGGCGGATGCCGATGTTGGCCTTCATCCGCGGGTCGTGGGCGTACTCCGACCACATGTAGTCGCGGTCCTCGTCGGTGACCATCTCCAGGGTCAGCTCGTCGTGGTTGCGCAGGAAGATGCCCCACTGGCAGCCGTCCGGGATGGCCGGCGTCTGCTCGAGGATCTCCGAGATCGGGAAGCGCGACTCGCGGCGCACCGCCATGAAGATGCGCGGCATCACCGGGAAGTGGAAGGCCATGTGGCACTCGGTGCCGACCCAGCGGCCGTCCTCGGTCTCCTCGGGCCCGAAGTACTCCACCACGTCGGCGGGCCACTGGTTGGCCTCGCACAGCAGCACGCGGCCGG
This sequence comes from Nocardioides renjunii, assembly GCF_034661175.1. Classification (NCBI taxonomy): domain Bacteria; kingdom Bacillati; phylum Actinomycetota; class Actinomycetes; order Propionibacteriales; family Nocardioidaceae; genus Nocardioides; species Nocardioides renjunii. Next base: position 1,450,964 of record NZ_CP141058.1, read on the forward strand.
GGTAGTGCTCGTCGACGAAGCGGCGGCACTTCTTGAGGAACTCGTGGGTCTCCGGCAGGTTCTCGCCGTTGGTGCCGGGCCGCTCGTAGAGGTAGGGCACGGCGTCGAGGCGGAAGCCGTCGAGGCCCATGTCGAGCCAGAACGCCATCGCGTCCAGCATCGCGTCGTGGACCTTGGGGTTGTCGAAGTTGAGGTCCGGCTGGTGGTGGAAGAAGCGGTGCCAGAAGTACTGCTGGCGCACCGGGTCCCACGTCCAGTTGGACGGCTCGGTGTCGACGAAGATCACCCGGGCGTCCTGGTAGAGCTCGTCGGTGTCGGACCAGACGTAGAAGTCGCCGTAGGGGCCCTCGGGGTCGCTGCGGCTGGCTTGGAACCACGGGTGGGCGTCACTCGTGTGGTTCATGACGAAGTCGATGATCACCCGGATGCCGCGCTGGTGGCAGGCGTCGATGAACTCGTGGAAGTCCTCGACCGTGCCGCACTCGGGGAGGATGTTGTTGTAGTCGGCGACGTCGTAGCCGCCGTCGCGCAGGGGCGAGGTGAAGAACGGCGGCACCCACAGGCAGTCGACGCCGAGCCACTCGAGGTAGTCGAGCTTCTCGATCAGGCCCTTGAAGTCACCAGTGCCGTCGGCGTTGGAGTCGCGGAACGACCGGACCAGGACCTCGTAGAAGACAGCCGTCCTGAACCACTCCGGCTCCGCGTTGAGCACGGCGGTCGCCGCTCCGGCGTCCGTCGGCATCTGGGCTGAGGTGGGGTGGTCGGTCAACTGGTCCTCCTGACGGTGATGACGTGGGCAGGTTCGTAGCCCGGGTCGAGCCGGACGTAGTTGTGCTGGCTCCAGCTCCAGTCCTCGCCGGTGATCTCGTCGTGGGCGACGAACGAGTCGTGCCAGCCCAGGCCGAGCGCGCCCATGTCGAGGTGGATGATCGTCTCGCGGGTCCCGTGGGGGTCGAGGTTGATGACGCTGATGACCACGTCCTCGCTGCCGTCGGGCAGCGTGTGGCGCTTGCTGAAGACGAGCACCTGCTCGTCCTCGCTGGAGTGGATGCTGACGTTGCGCAGCAGCTGCAGCGCGGGGTGCTGGCGGCGGATCTCGTTGAGCCGGGTGAGGTAGGGCGCCAGCGTCGTGCCCTCGGCGTCGTGCCGGGCCCAGTCGCGGATCCGGACCTGGTACTTCTCGGAGTCGAGGTACTCCTCCGACCCGGGCTTCACCGCCACGTGCTCGAACAGCTCGTAGCCGGCGTAGACGCCCCAGCTCGGCGACCCGGTGGCCGCCAGGGCCGCGCGGACCTTGAACGCGGCGGGACCGCCGTACTGCAGGTAGGCGTGGAGGATGTCGGGGGTGTTGACGAAGAAGTTGGGCCGCATCAGGTGGTCGGACTCGTGGGAGACCTCGACGAGGTAGTCCTCGATCTCCCGCTTGCCCGTGCGCCACGTGAAGTAGGTGTAGCTCTGGTGGTAGCCGACGGCGCCGAGGCCGTGCATCATCGCCGGCTTGGTGAACGCCTCCGACAGGAACAGGACGTCCGGGTCCGTGCGCCGCACCTCGGCCAGCAGCCACTCCCAGAACGCGAGCGGCTTGGTGTGGGGGTTGTCGACGCGGAAGATCCGCACGCCGTGGGAGATCCACAGCTTGACGATCCGCAGCACCTCGCGGCAGATGCCGGCCGGGTCGTTGTCAAAGTTGATCGGGTAGATGTCCTGGTACTTCTTCGGCGGGTTCTCGGCGAAGGCGATCGTGCCGTCGGCGCGCGTGGTGAAGAACTGTGGGTGGGTGGTCACCCACGGGTGGTCCGGCGCCGCCTGCAGCGCCAGGTCGAGGGCCACCTCGAGGCCGAGCTCGCCCGCGCGGGCCACGAAGGCGTCGAAGTCCTCGAACGTGCCGAGGTCGGGGTGGATGGCGTCGTGGCCGCCGTCCTTGCTGCCGATGGCCCACGGTGAGCCGGGGTCGTCCGGACCGGGGGTGAGGGTGTTGTTGGGGCCCTTGCGGTTGACCTCGCCGATCGGATGGATCGGCGGCAGGTAGAGCACGTCGAAGCCCATCTCCGCGACGCGGTCCAGCCGCTCGGTCGCGGTGCGGAACGTGCCGGAGGTGACCTTGCCGGTCTTCTCGTCACGGGTGGCGCCCTCGGAGCGCGGGAAGAACTCGTACCAGCTGCCGAAGAGGGCGCGCACCCGGTCGGCGCGAAACCGGAAGGGACCGCTCACCGACAACAGCTCACGAAGGGGGTGCGCGAGCAGCACGGCGTCGAGCGCGGGGTCCTGCAGCGCCGCGAGGCGGGCGGCGACGGGGCGCTCCTGGTCGCTGGCCGCAGCGATGCCGCTGGCCACCAGCGCCTTGTCGGCCTTGTCGAGCTTGTCGGGGCCGGTGCCGGCCGCGACCCGCTCGAGGAGCACCCGCGCCTCGGTGAACATGAGCTCCACGTCGACACCCGCGGGGATCTTGATCCCGGCGTCGTGCTGCCAGGTGGCGATCGGGTCGGACCACGACTGGACCTCGAAGGTCCACTCGCCCTCGACGTCGGGGGTGACGTGGGCGACGTACTGGTTGGGCTCCTCGCCGTAGGGCCACATCCGCACGGGGGCCCGGCGCCGGCCTGCCGGGTCGATGGCGACGACCTCCGCGCCGAGCTGGTCGTGGCCCTCGCGGAACACCGCCGCCCGCACCGGCATCGGTTCGCCCACGGTGGCTTTGGCCGAGAGCCGACCGAGGTCGACGACGGGGGAAACATCCATCACGGGTATGCGTCCAACCATGCCCCCACACTTGCGAAGGTGGGTCGGCGACGCAAGCCGAGGGGGGTGCGGTCTCACCCTGTGGGGCGACCCACCTCCCAACGGGTTGGATCGATCCAAGAAATGCCCTAGCGTGCTGGATCGTGCGAGCGTTCAGACGATTCACGGTCCGTCCCGTCCTCCCCGAGCCGCTGGGGGCGCTGTCCGTCCTGGCGGCCAACCTGCGCTGGTCGTGGCACCCACCCACGCAGGACGTCTTCGCCTCGATCGACGCACGCCTGTGGCGCGAGATGGCCGGCGACCCGGTCCGGTTCCTCGCGGCCGTGGGCCGTGAGCGGCTCGACGAGCTGGTCGACGACGGCGACTTCCGCGCCCGTCTCGACGCGGCTCACGCCGACCTCCAGCGCTACCTCAGCGAGGACCGCTGGTACGCCCGCAAGGCCGGCGAGGGCGCGCCGCGCTCGATCGCGTACTTCTCCCCGGAGTACGGCATCACGTCCGTGCTGCCCCAGTACTCCGGCGGCCTCGGCATCCTCGCCGGAGACCACCTCAAGGCGTCCTCGGACCTCGGCATCCCGCTGATCGGCGTTGGGCTGTTCTACCGCCACGGCTACTTCAAGCAGGCCCTCGACCGCGACGGCTGGCAGCAGGAGAGCTACCCCGTCCTCGACCCCGACGAGCTGCCGCTGACGCAGCTCCGCGAGGCCGACGGGACCCGGGCGACCGTCTCGATCGCGCTGCCCGACGGCCCGGACCTGGTGGCCCGCATCCTCGTCGCGCAGGTCGGCCGCGTCCCGCTGCTGCTGCTCGACACCGACATCGAGGACAACAGCGCCCACTACCGCGACGTGACCGACCGGCTCTACGGCGGCAACTCCGAGCACCGGCTGCGCCAGGAGCTCCTGCTCGGCGTGGGCGGCGTGCGCGCGCTCCGCGTGTGGTCGCGCATCACCGGGGCACCCGCTCCGGAGGTCTTCCACACCAACGAGGGCCACGCCGGCTTCCTCGGCATCGAGCGGATCCGCGAGCTCACCGTCGACGACCAGGGCCCGCACCTCGACTTCGACACGGCGCTCGAGGTGTCGCGCGCCGGCACGGTCTTCACCACCCACACGCCGGTCCCGGCCGGCATCGACCGCTTCCCGCGCGAGCTGGTCTCGCAGTACTTCGGCGGCAACTCGCCCACCCCGGGCGTACCCGTCGAGCGCGTGCTCGCGCTGGGTGCCGAGGACTACGACGGCGGCGACGCCGGCGTCTTCAACATGGCGGTGATGGGCTTCCGCCTCGCGCAGCGCGCCAACGGCGTCTCGCAGCTCCACGGCCACGTGTCGCGCGGGATGTTCAACGGGCTCTGGCCCGCCTTCGACGAGGCCGAGGTGCCGATCACCTCCATCACCAACGGCGTGCACGGCCCCACCTGGATCGCCCGCGAGGTCATCGAGCTGGCCGCCAACCGCGGCGCCGACGTCGACGGCGACGACACCGACGCCCTGTGGCCGCTCGTGGACCAGATCGGCGACCGCGAGATCTGGGACCTCAAGCGCACGCTGCGCACCCACTTCATCGACGACGCCCGCGACCGGATGCGGCGCTCAGCGGCCAAGCGGGGCTTCGCGCCCGCCGAGACGACGTGGGTCGACACCGCGCTCGACCCCGACGTGCTCACCATCGGCTTCGCCCGTCGGGTGCCGACCTACAAGCGCCTCACGCTCATGCTGCGCGACCCGGCCCGCCTGAAGAAGCTGCTGCTCGACCCCGAGCGGCCGATCCAGCTGGTGATCGCCGGCAAGGCCCACCCGGCCGACGAGACCGGCAAGCGGCTCATCCAGGAGATGGTGCGCTTCGCCGACGACCCGGAGATCCGCCACCGCATCGCGTTCCTGCCCAACTACGACATCGCGATGGCGCAGCCGCTCTACCCCGGCTGCGACGTCTGGCTCAACAACCCGCTCCGGCCCTACGAGGCGTGCGGCACGTCGGGCATGAAGGCCGCGCTCAACGGCGGCCTCAACCTCTCCATCCTCGACGGCTGGTGGGACGAGTGGTACGACGGCAACAACGGCTGGGCGATCCCGTCGGCCGACGGGATCGACGACCCCGACCGCCGTGACGACCTCGAGGCCAACGCGCTCTACGACCTGCTCGAGAGCGAGGTCGTGCCGCGCTTCTACGAGACCAACGACGAGGGCGTCCCGCCCCGCTGGCTCGAGATGGTCCGCCACACTCTCAAGTCGCTCGGGCCCAAGGTGCTGGCCACCCGCCAGGTGCGCGACTACGTCCGCGAGCTGTACGCCCCGGCGGCGCACACCGCGCGCTCGCTCAACTCCGACTACGCCGGTGCGCGCACGCTGTCCGGCTGGAAGCAGACGGTCCGCGCGGCGTGGCCCGGCGTCCGGGTCGAGCACGTCGACTCCGAGGGCGTGGGGGACCAGGCCGAGGTGGGCGCCACGCTCACCGTCCGCGCCTGGGTCGCGCTCGGCTCCCTGACGGCCGACGACGTCGAGGTGCAGGTCGTCCACGGCCGGATCGGCTCCGACGACGTGCTGACCTCCACCCTCGTCGCCCCGATGGAGGTGCAGGAGTCCTACGACGGCAACCGGCACCGCTTCGACGCCACGGTGTCGCTCGCGCACTCCGGAGCCTTCGGATACACGGTGCGCGTCGTGCCCCGCAACGAGGCCCTGGCCTCCGTCGCGGAGCTCGGCCTGGTGGCGGCACCGGCCGAGCCGGCCTGACCCGCCCCCGGCCGAACCCCGTTGCGGTCGGGGGTCGCGGCGAGGACGATCACGCCATGTCCTCCGCCTCGTCCCCCTCAGCCCCCGCCGACGTCCTCGACCCCTTCCTCGCGGCCGCGGAAGCGGCGGCCCGGGCGCGTCCGGACGTCGAGGTCGACCTGGCTCGCGAGGTCATGGCCGAGGCGGCGTCGATGCTGCACGACAGCCTGGCCCTCGACGACCTGGACCCGCGCGACCGCGACGTCGTCGTGCAGGCCCTGGCCGAGGACCTCGCCTCGGAGGACCCCGGGGCGGCGGTGCGCGCACGGGAGACGGCGCTCGCCGGCGGCGACCCGACCCTCCACGACCCGGAGCGGGCGCGCGGGACGTACCTCGTCGTGCTGTCGGTGCTGCAGCTCTGAGCGCGGGGGCGTCGCGCCCGTCAGCCGAAGGTGAGCCAGAGGCCGACCGCGGTGGGGACGACCCCGAGCAGCAGCCACGGCGACACGATCGACTTGCCGTGGATGGCCCGGCCGGCCGCGACCGCGAACGCGCCGAAGATGCCTGCGATGACGTTGAGCCCGGCCCGCGAGGTCACGGGGGACTCGTCCAGCATCACGGCGGCGACGACGAGGCCGACGACGAGGTGCAGGATCGTGGTCACGGCGAGCGTCGACATCACCCACCGCTGCACGCGCGCGAGGTCGCGCGCGTCCTGCTCTGGGTCCTTGACGACCCGGCGGGGGGCGTTGAGGTCGAGGAGGTGTCCTCGACCCTTCTCCCGCCGTCGTGCGGGGACGCTGCTGGCCATGCCTCCAGTGTCTCAGGTCGACCGCGAGAAGCCCGCCTCGGGCAGACTGCGCAAGTGCGATCAAGCGCGACGCACCACGGTTCACGAGGGTGGTGGGCATGACGACAGCGGCCGACACCTTCGCCGCGTTCCTCGACGCCCTGGCCGAGACCCTCGACCTCGGCAGCGAGGAGCGGGCGCGGCGGCTCCACCTCTCGCGCTTCCACCTCGACCGGGTGGTGTCGGCGACGGGCGGCGAGCCGCCGGAGCGGATGCGGCGCCGCCTGCTGCTGGAGCGGGCGGCGTACCGCCTCGTGACCAGCGACCAGCAGGTGGTCGACGTGGCGTTCGAGGCGGGTTACGGCTCGCACGAGGCGTTCACCCGGGCGTTCGTCCGGGAGTACGGCGCTTCTCCGAGCTACTGGCGTCGGCGCCCCACCCGGACCCGGATCGAGGGTCCGAGCGGGGTGCACTTCCACCCACCCGGCGGCCTCCGGCTGCCGACATCTCGAGAGGTGACACCGATGGACCTGATGACGCGCATGATCGAGCACCACGTGTGGCTGACCGGTGAGATGCTCGACCGGGCCGCGCGCCTGGACGACGAGCAGCTCGACGCCCCGATCGAGGTGCCCATCGGCACCATCGACGACGACATGTCCATCCGCTCGGTCCTGGGCCGGCTGGTCGGCCAGCTCGCCCAGTGGAACGCCGCCGTGTCGCAGCGCTCGTACGACTGGGGCCAGGAGCGCGGCGTGTCGGTCACGACGCTGCAGCGCCGGCTCGCCGAGGAGGGGCCGGCGTTCCTCGAGCAGGTCCGCACGACGGTCGCCGAGGGCCGGCTCGACGACACCTTCGTCGACACGACCTGCGAGCCACCGCGGGTCTTCACCTACGGCGGGATGATCGCCCACGTGCTGACCTTCGCCGCCGTGCGCCGGCTGGTCGTACTGGGAGCACTGGAGAGCCTCGGCGTCACCGACCTCGACGCCGGCGACCCGGCGCAGTGGGTGGCGCAGCCCGCCTGAGGAGGCTCAGGTCTGCCGGAGCACCAGCACCGAGTGGGCCTGCAGGAGCAGGGTGCCCCCGGCGACCACGGGGGTGCCCTGCGCCACCTCGGCGTTGGTCGACAGCACCACCTCGCCGTGGTGGACCCACTGGTTGTCGGGCAGGACCAGCTCGACGTCCGACCCGCCGGCGTTGAGCCAGATCATGAAGGACTTGTCGTGGACCTGCTCGCCCCGCGGGCCGGGGGAGCGCAGCGGCGCGCCGTTGAGGAACATCCCGACCGTGCGGCACGAGTCGTCGTTCCAGTCGTCGGTCGACATCTCCCGGCCGCTGGGGTGCACCCACACCAGGTCCTTGATGCCGCCCCGGATGGTCGGTCGGCCCTCGAACCAGTGCCGCTGGCGCAGGGCCGGGTGCTCGCGGCGCAGCCGCAGGGCGGTCTTGGTGATCTCGTAGACGTCGAGCCAGGCGTCGTCGGGGCGCCAGTCGATCCACGAGGTCTCGTTGTCCTGGCCGTAGGCGTTGTTGTTGCCCCGCTGGGTGCGGCCGCGCTCGTCGCCGGCCGTCAGCATCGGCACGCCGCTGGAGAAGCAGAGCGTGGCCATGAGGTTGGCGGCCTGGCGGCGGCGCACCGCGATGATCGACTCGTCGTCGGTCTCGCCCTCGACGCCGCAGTTCCACGACCGGTTGTTGTCGGTGCCGTCGCGGTTGTCCTCGCCGTTGGCCTCGTTGTGCTTGTCGTCGTAGGACACGAGGTCGCGCAGCGTGAAGCCGTCGTGGGCGGTGATGAAGTTGACCGAGGCGTAGGGCGAGCGGCCGTCGTCGGCGTAGAGGTCGCTCGACCCGGCCAGCCGGGTGGCCACGGTGCGCACGCCGTCGGAGCGACCGCGCCAGAAGTCGCGCATGGTGTCGCGGAACTGGTCGTTCCACTCGATCCACGGCGGGGGGAACTCGCCGACGCGGTAGCCGTCCATCGACGCGTCCCAGGGCTCGGCGACCAGCTTCACGTGCCGCAGCACCGGGTCCTGGCCGATCGCGGTCAGCAGGTGGCTGCCCATGTCGACGACCTGGTTGGTGCGGGTGATCGCGCTCATCAGGTCGAACCGGAAGCCGTCGACGTGCATCTCGTTGACCCAGTAGCGCAGCGAGTCGAGGATCATCCGCAGGCTCTGCGTGTGTGTGCTGTCGACGGTGTTGCCGCAGCCGGTCACGTCCCAGTACGTCACGGGCGCGGGCGCCTGTCCCGGCTGCGGGGCCGGCGGCACGACGCGCTGGTAGTAGCCGAGGTCGTCGAGGCCGCGGAAGCTCAGCGTCGGCCCGAGCGGGCCGGCCTCGGCGGTGTGGTTGTAGACCACGTCGAGGATCACCTCGAGGCCCGCCTCGTGGAACGCCTTCACCATCTGCTTGAACTCGGTGACCTGCTGGCCGCGGTCGCCGGCGTGGGAGTACGCGTTGTGCGGGGCGAAGAAGCCGAGCGAGTTGTAGCCCCAGTAGTTGACCAGCCCTCGCCGGGCGAGCGCCGGCTCCGAGAAGAACTGGTGCACCGGGAGCAGCTCGACCGCGGTCACGCCGAGGTCGCGGAGGTAGTCGGTGACCGCGGGGGTCGCCAGGCCGGCGTAGGTGCCGCGCAGCTTCTCGGGCACCCGGTCGTGCAGCTGGGTCATGCCCTTGACGTGCATCTCGTAGATGACCGTGTCGCGCCAGCGCCGCCGCGGCGAGGTGTCGGTGCCCCACTGGAAGTCGTCGTGGACCACCACGCTGCGCGGCACGAACGGCGCGGAGTCCAGGTCGCTGCGGTTCTCCGGGTCGCCCACGACGTAGCCAAAGATCGCGTCGTCGGCGACCAGGTCGCCCGCGACCGCCTTGGCGTAGGGGTCGAGCAACAGCTTGGCGGCGTTGAACCGCAGGCCCGCGTCGGGCTTCCACGGACCGTGCGCCCGGTAGCCGTAGAGCGTGCCGGGGGCGATCCCGGGCAGGGCGCCGTGCCAGACGCCGAGGGAGTGCTCGGTCAGCAGGTGGCGCCGCTCGGCGCCGTCGTCGTCGAAGACGCAGACCCAGACGCTCTCCGCCTCGGGCGCGTAGACCGCGAAGTTGGTCGACTCGTGCGACCACGTCGCCCCCAGGGGGTAGTGGCGCCCCGGCCAGACCGACATGGTCTCGCCGTCGTGCTTCCACACAGTGGTCGTCTCGGGCGGGGTCACGCGGGTCATTGTGGTGGAGACGGTGCCGCACGGCACAATGCGGCTCGCACAGGTGCCGCCTCGCGCACATCGCACCCACGATGAGGAGCAGCCATGGAGTTCGTCTCGATCGACGTGACCGACGGGGTCGCCGTCCTGCGCCTGGACCGCCCCAAGATGAACGCGATCAGCGTGCAGGTGCAGGCCGACCTCCGCGAGGCCGCCGCCGAGCTCGGCGAGCGCGACGACGTACGAGCCGTGGTGATCTGGGGCGGCGAGCGCGTCTTCGCGGCCGGAAACGACGTCAAGGAGATGGCCGACCTGTCCTACGCCGACATGGTCAAGGTCTCCGCGTCCGTCAGCTCCGCCACCACCGCCATCGCCCGGATCCCCAAGCCGGTGGTCGCCGCGGTCAACGGGTACGCCCTCGGCGGGGGCTGCGAGCTCGCGCTCGCCGCGGACCTGCGCTTCGCCGCGGAGGACGCCGTCCTCGGCCAGCCCGAGGTGCTGCTCGGGATCATCCCCGGCGCCGGCGGCACCCAGCGCCTCTCGCGCCTGGTCGGTGCGTCGCGGGCGAAGGACATCGTGTTCACCGGCCGCTTCGTCAAGGCCGACGAGGCGCTCCGCATCGGCCTGGTCGACCGGGTGCTGCCCCCCGAGCGCGTGCTGGAGGAGTCGGTCGCCTACGTCTCGCAGTTCAGCGGCGCCGCCGCGCTGGCCCTCCGGGCCGCGAAGGAGTGCATCGACCGGGGGAGCGAGGTCGACCTCGACACCGGCCTGGAGATCGAGCGCCAGCAGTTCGCCGGGGTGTTCGCCACCGAGGACCGCACCCGCGGCATCACCTCGTTCGTCGAGAACGGACCGGGCAAGGCCACGTTCGTGGGTCGCTGACCCGCGGCGTCACGACCGACGGCCCGACGGGCCGACGACCCGACACCCCACCGAAGGAGACCGACCAGTGGCATCGAAGATCCGGGCGACGGTGGCCCAGCTCGTGTGGCTCGCCTGCGCGCTCGCGGCGCTGGTGCTGGCCCTGGGCGCGCTGCTCATCGCCCTGGACGCCAACACCTCCAACGAGCTGGTCGCCCTCGTCCTGAACGCCGCCGCGTTCGTGGACGTCGGGGTCTTCTCGCGCTCCGACGGCATCAAGGAGTTCCGCGGGCAGGGCGCCGAGGTGAAGAACGCGCTCCTCAACTGGGGTCTCGGCGCCGTGGCCTGGCTCGTCCTGGGCCGCGTGCTCGACCGCATCATCAGGCCCTGAGCCAGACGCGGGGGGGCGTCGCGCACGCACGACTCCCCGCTACCGGACGCTCACAGTGACAGTGTCACTGTGAGCGACCCCACCCGGTCTGCCATTCCGGTCCGGGTGAGCGACTTGTAACCTCGCAAGCACACCCGATTGCACAGGAGGGGCCGCGAGGCCACACCACCATGAACATTGTTGTCTGTGTGAAGTACGTGCCGGACGCGACGGCCGACCGCAAGTTCGAGGACGACTTCACGGTCGACCGCGTCGGGGTCGACGGACTGCTGTCCGAGCTCGACGAGTACGCCGTGGAGCAGGCCCTGCAGTTCCGTGAGAAGCGAGAGGGCGAGGACATCACCGTCACCGCGCTCACCGTGGGCCCGGAGAAGGCCGTCGACGCGGTCCGCAAGGCGCTGCAGATGGGTGCCGACTCCGCCGTTCACGTCTCCGACGAGGCGATCGCGGGCTCCGACTACGTCGCGACCTCGCTCGTGCTGGCCAAGGCCGTGGAGAAGATCAAGGCCGAGCAGGGCGGCGCCGACCTCGTCGTGTGCGGCATGGCCTCGACCGACGCCGCCGGCTCCGTGGTCCCGGCGATGCTCGCCGAGCGCCTCGGGCTCCCGCAGGTCACGCTGGCCTCCGTGGTGGAGTCGCAGGGCGACCAGGTGCGCATCAAGCGCGACAACGAGGGCTCGACCGAGGTCATCGGCGCGACGCTCCCCATCGTGCTGAGCGTGACCGACCAGTCCGGTGAGGCGCGCTACCCCTCGTTCAAGGGGATCATGGCCGCGAAGAAGAAGCCGCTCGAGACGTGGTCGCTGGCCGACCTCGGCGTCGACGCCGGCCAGGTCGGCCTCTCGGTCGCCTGGACGCACGTCGAGGACACCACGCAGCGCCCGCCGCGCACCGCCGGCGAGATCGTCACCGACGAGGACGGCTCGGGCGCCGGCGCGCTGGTCGACTTCCTCGCGTCCAAGAAGTTCATCTGAGCCGGCCGACACAGGAACTGGAGAGAGCCGAACATGTCTGAAGTCCTGGTGGTGGTCGACCACGCCGACGGCGAGGTCAAGAAGCCCACCTACGAGCTGCTCACGATCGCGCGCCGCCTCGGCGAGCCGGCGGCCGTGTTCTTCGGCTCGCCCGACAAGGGCGACGCCGTGGCCGAGAAGGTCAAGCAGTACGGCGCGGCGAAGGTCTACGTCGTCGACGACGCCGCGATCAAGGGGTTCCTCGTGGCCCCCAAGGCCGAGGCGCTGCAGCAGCTGGCCGAGCAGAGCAGCGCAGCCGGGGGACTGGCGGCGATCCTGCTGCCCTCGACCTTCGAGTACAAGGAGGTCGGTGCGCGCCTCGCCATCAAGATCGGCTCGGGCCTCATCACCGACGCCGTCGACGTCGAGGCCGGCTCCGACGGCGGCGCCGTCACCACGCAGAGCGTGTTCGCCGGCAGCTGGACCGTGCAGGCCCGGGTCACCCAGGGCACGCCGATCATCACCGTCAAGCCCAACTCCGCGGCGCCCGAGCAGGCCGAGGGTGCCGGAGCGGTCGAGGCCTTCACCGCGACCGTGTCCGACGCCGCCAAGGGCGCCCAGGTCGTGGCCACCCAGCCGCGCCAGTCCACCGGACGCCCGGAGCTGACCGAGGCCGCCATCGTGGTCTCGGGCGGTCGCGGCACCGGCGGCAACTTCGAGCCGGTCGAGGGCTTCGCGGACAGCCTCGGTGCGGCCGTGGGCGCCTCGCGCGCCGCGGTCGACTCCGGCTGGATGCCGCACGCGTTCCAGGTCGGCCAGACCGGCAAGACGGTCTCGCCGCAGCTCTACGTCGCCAACGGCATCTCCGGTGCGATCCAGCACCGGGCCGGCATGCAGACCTCCAAGACCATCGTGGCGGTCAACAAGGACCCCGAGGCGCCGATCTTCGAGCTCGTGGACTTCGGCGTGGTGGGCGACCTCCACCAGGTGCTTCCCGCGGCCGCCGAGCAGATCACCGCTCGCAAGGGCTGAGACCCGGCACCGCACTGCGAACGCCCCCGACCAGCAGGTCGGGGGCGTTCGTGCGTCCGGGTCAGCCGCGGTCGCGGCGCGCCGACCAGCGGCCGTCGCGTTCGCGGATCCGCACGGTGTAACCCCGGACGCGCCAGCCGATGTCGAAGGAGTCGAGTGTCGGCCCCGAGGCCTGGAGCGAGCGACAGACGCGCGACGGGGTCGGCAGCGTCGTCCTCGACAGGCGGGACCATCCCTGCGGCGTCGAGTGCTGGAGGACGGTCGGCCAGCCCTGGTTGCGCCCGGCCGACGTGAGGAGCACCGCTCCGTCCGGACCGTCGGGGACCGCGACGTCGCACCGGCCGGTCACCCCGCCCGGGAGCGACACGACGCCTCGCTCTCGCGAGATGACGTGGGTGCGGGAGCGCGCGGGGACGACGACGTACCGCCCGTCGGCGGAGATGCCGCGCGGGGTCCGACTGCCCTGCACCGCCCGCCAGATGGTGCCGTCACCGGTGGTGAGGGCGACCCGGCGCCCCTGGCCGCACCTCAGCTCGGCCACCAGCACCTCGATCGACTCCGAGGTCGAGGTGTCGCCCCAGTGGCACCAGCGGCCGGCGTCGTACACCGTGACGGGCGGGCTCCAGGACTGCGCGACCGGGTCGTAGGTCTGCGCCAGCAGCAAGCGGCGGTCGGGGGAGCCCAGGGCGAGCAGGGGCAGTCCGGGGGCGGTGAAGTACCGCTGGTCGAGCATGTTCCAGGTCTGCTCGAGGCCCGGGGCGTCGACGGGCGCGATCGCCGCGATGGTCCACGGCGAGGCCGGGTCGGCGCGGGAGATGAGGGTGCGACGGGCGAGCGAGCTCCGGCCGTCGGACCAGACCGTGTCGCTGTCGAGGTTGTCGAGGGGGGTGTAGCCGCACCCGCTGGCGGTCTCGAGGTCCTGCCGCGCCGGCACGGCATCGCCGGTGCGGGTCAGGACCACGAGACGGCAACCGTGCGGGAGGGAGACGGAGTAGAGGAACGAGACCTGCGCGGCGTCGGTGATGGTCGCCGTGACCGGCATCTCCTGGCCCTCGCTGTCCAAGGTGTGCTCGTCGAACCCCGCGGTCGACCGGGTGACGTAGCGGCCGTGCTGCGGCCACACGGCGTTCTGTCCGTCGGGGGAGATGCCAGGCTCGTCGTAGGCCTCGCCCTCGAGGGCGTACGACGACCAGGTGGCACCGTCGGGTGACCAGAGCGCGCGGGAGGCGGTCGGCACGTCCTCCTCGATGTAGGCGCCGTCGTCGCACCTGGCGATCGCGGCGACGGCGCCGTTGGCGGTGCGGGCGTCCACGTCGCCGCAGAAGAGGTTCCTCGTGCGCAGCACCTCCCGCCGCTCACCCCACGTGCCGGTGGTGGCGTCGCGTCGCTTCGCCCAGACCGCACGGTGGTCGTCCGCAGCCCAGATCCGCAGCAGGTCACCGTCGGCCACGGACAGCTCCACGCCACCGGGGACCTTCCGCGGCAGGTCCGGCGTCGATCTCGCCGCAGCCGTCGACCCCTGCGGAGCCCCTGCCGTGGTCGAGTCGGTGCGCATGGGGCCCAGGACAGCCGCTGCCACCGCGAGCGCGACGACCGCCCCCGTGATGCGAGACATGGATCGAGGGTAGGCCTTGGCGGCCTAGGCTCGGCGCCATGAGCAGCGAGGACGCCGTGCGCGAGGTGGCCGCTCGCGCCCGTGCCGCGAGCCGCGAGCTGGCCACGGCCACGCGCGCCACCAAGGACGCAGCCCTCCACGCCATGGCCGAGGCGCTCCTCGCCGCGGCGCCCCAGGTGCTCGCCGCCAACGCGGAGGACGTGGGGCGGGCCGAGGAGGCGGGCACGCCCGCCAACATCGTGGACCGCCTGCGCCTCGACGACAGCCGGCTCGCGGCGATGGCCCAGGGGCTGTGCGACGTCGCGGGGCTGCCCGACCCGGTGGGGGAGGTGCTGCGCGGCAGCACCCTCGCCAACGGCTTGGAGCTGCGCCAGGTGCGGGTGCCCTTCGGCGTCGTCGGGGTGATCTACGAGGCGCGACCCAACGTCACGGCCGACGCGGCCGGCATCTGCGTGAAGGCGGGCAACGCCGTCCTGCTCCGCGGCTCGTCGAGCGCCCGCTCGAGCAACGCCGCCGTCGTCGCCGCCCTGCGCGGCGCGTTGCCGGGCAGCGGCCTGCCGGAGGACGTCGTACAGCTCGTGCCGGGGGAGACCCGCGACTCCGTGACGGCGCTGATGCGCGCCCGCGGGCTGGTCGACGTCCTCATCCCGCGGGGCGGGGCGGGCCTGATCCGCAGCGTCGTCGAGGGCTCGACGGTGCCGGTCATCGAGACCGGGGTGGGCAACTGCCACGTCTACGTCGACGCGACCGCCGACCTCGAGCAGGCGCTCGCGATCGTGCTCAACTCCAAGACGCAGCGCACCAGCGTGTGCAACGCCGCCGAGTCCCTGCTCGTGCACGAGGACGTCGCCGACGAGTTCCTGCCCCTCGTCGTCGAGGCCCTGCAGGCGGCCGGCGTCCTGGTCCACGGCGACGAGGCGTTCGCGGAGTACGACGACGTGGTGCCGGTGACCGACGAGGACCACGCCGCGGAGTTCCTGGCGCTCGAGATCTCCGCCGCGGTGGTCAAGGACGTCGAGGGGGCGATCGAGCACATCCGCCGCTGGTCCTCGGGCCACACCGAGGCGATCGTGGCGCGCGACCAGGCCACCATCCGGCGCTTCGTCGCGGCCGTGGACTCGGCGGCGGTCATGGTCAACGCGTCCACCCGGTTCACCGACGGCGGGGAGCTCGGCTTCGGCGCCGAGATCGGCATCTCCACGCAGAAGCTGCACGCCCGTGGCCCGATGGGGCTGCCGGAGATGACGTCGAGCAAGTACGTCGTGGTCGGCGACGGCCACGTCCGCTGATGCCGGTAGGGTGGCGCCCATGCTGAGCACCGCCATCACGCTGGCCGCCGAGACCGCCGAGCACGACGCGCCTGCCGTCAGTCCCTACGTCATCGGCGCCGTGGCGCTCGGCCTGCTCCTCGTCCTCCTGCTGGCCGTGGTCTCCTTCGGTGGCGGGCGCGAGCACAGCTGAGCCGGGTCGACGGCGTGAGTGAGCCTTCCGCGGGCCGCCGGGTCGGGGTGATGGGTGGCACGTTCGACCCCATCCACCACGGCCACCTCGTCGCCGCCTCCGAGGTGCAGGCCTGGTTCGACCTCGATGCCGTCGTGTTCGTGCCGACCGGGGACCCGTGGCAGAAGAGCGACCGCGTGGTCACCGGTGCCGAGCACCGCTACCTGATGACGGTGGTCGCCACCGCGGCCAACCCGCGCTTCACCGTCTCCCGCGTCGACATCGACCGCGACGGACCGACCTACACGATCGACACCCTGCGCGACCTCAAGGGCCAGATGCCCGACGCGGAGCTGTTCTTCATCACCGGTGCCGACGCCCTGGCCGACATCTTCACCTGGCGCGACGCCGAGGAGCTGTTCGCCCTCGCCAACTTCGTGGGCTGCACGCGTCCCGGCTACGCCATGGACCCCGCGACGCTGGCCAAGATCCCGTCCGACCGGGTCACCATGGTGGAGATCCCGGCTCTCGCGATCTCCTCGACCGACTGCCGCGAGCGCAAGCGTCGCGGCGAACCCGTGTGGTACCTCGTGCCCGACGGTGTGGTGCAGTACATCGCCAAGCACGACCTCTACGCCTCCACGTCCGGCTCGTCCGGCTCGTCCCGCTCAACCAGCAAGGAAACCGCATGACTGCCACCGACCACGCCCTCGAGCTCGTCGCCGTCGCCGCCCAGGCCGCCTACGACAAGAAGGCCGACCAGGTGCTGGCCTTCGACGTGAGCGACCAGCTCGCGATCACCGACGCCTTCGTGCTGGCGAGCGCCAACAACGAGCGCGCGGTCGGCGCCATCGTCGACGAGGTCGAGGACAAGCTCCGCGAGCACGGCGCCAAGCCGATCCGCCGCGAGGGCCACAAGGAGGGCCGCTGGGTGCTGCTCGACTACGGCGAGATCGTCGTGCACGTCCAGCACGAGGAGGAGCGCTCCTTCTACGCGCT